>CAVTVE010000019.1:0-160066 GCA_963738165.1 uncultured Acidobacteriota bacterium | reverse complement strand
CGCTCGTTGAACCACAGGACTGGCAACGGAAGCAAGACCCATTGCGCGTCATAATGGCGCCGCAGAGATGGCAACTGGGAGCGTCGCCCATGTCTACCAATTCGCTCAGAGCGTCGGAGGTGTGTGCGGTTCTGCTTCGCCCGGTTGCACCCGTCTCATACAGCGATGGTTGTTCACTGACCGCCGCAATCGAGGCTACCGCTGGATGCGCATGCGAGCGCGGGCGCAGGTCGTCGAACAGGCTCTGCTGTTCTCCCGTAAGGAAGCGCATGTCAAGCCAGCGGAAGATGTAGTCCATGATGGAGTTCGCGTAACCGATCTCCGAGTTTTGCGTCCATCCGCTCGGTTCAAAGCGGGTATGCGCAAACTTGTTGACCAGCAGGCGCAGCGGAACTCCGTGTTGCAAGGCAATGGAGACCGCGCAGGCGAAGCTGTCCATCAACCCGCCGACCGTCGAGCCTTCCTTGGCCATAGTGATAAACAGCTCACCGGGACTTCCATCCCTGTACAGACCCACCGTAAGGTAGCCTTCGTGCGACCCCACTTTGAACTTGTGCGTCACCGAGAAGCGCTCATCCGGCATCTTGTGACGGCGTGCGCGTGGCGGCCCTTCCAGGTCCTCTTCCTCTTGCGCAACTGCTACCGGAGCCTTCTTCGCCTCGTCATCCTTGGTGGAAAGGATCTGCACCATCTTGGAGCCGTCGCGATAGATGGCCACCGATTTGATTCCCAGCTTCCATGCGTCCAGATATGTGGCGGCAATGTCATCGATGGTGGCTTCGTTTGGCATGTTGATGGTTTTGCTGATGGCGCCGGAGAGGAACGGCTGCACCGCAGCCATCATCTTCAGGTGGCCCATGGGGAAAATGCTGCGCGTGCCCTTGGCTGGCTTGAAGGCGCAGTCGAAGACCGCCAGGTGCTCCGGATTAAGTTGCGGAGCGCCCTCGATCGTCCCTTCCTTGTCGATATAGCTGACAATTGCGTCTGCCTGCTCCGGGCTATAGCCGAGCTTAAACAGCGCCTCCGGAACCGTGTTATTGACGATCTTCATCATGCCGCCGCCGACCAGCTTCTTGAACTTGACCAGTGCCAGGTCGGGCTCTACGCCGGTGGTGTCGCAATCCATCATGAAGCCGATGGTGCCCGTCGGAGCCAGCACCGTGACCTGCGCATTGCGGAATCCGAATGCTTCGCCGTGGGCCAGCGCTTCGTCCCAAGTGTTCTGCGATGCTTCCAGCAACGATGCCGGCACAGTCGACTTGCTGATCTTTTCCACCGCCGCGCGATGCATGCGGATCACTTCCAGAAACGGCTCGCGATTGATGAAGTACCCTGGGCAAGCGCCGTCGGTGTGCTCCACCACTGCGGTCTGTTCGGTCGCCGAATACATTGCCGGGCACAGTTCGGCGATGCGCGAGGACTGCAGATATGCCTGTCCGCACATGATCGCCGTCAGGCAGGCGGCGTAATCGCGGCCTGCATCCGAATCATATGGCAACCCGGTCGCCATCAGCAGCGCGCCCAGGTTGGCGTAACCCAGCCCCAGCGGACGGTAGTCGTGCGAGTTGCGGGCAATCGCATCCGTCGGGTATCCCGAGTGGTCGATCAGAATCTCCTGCGCCGTGATCATAATCTCCACTGCGCGCTTGTAGGACTCCACGTCAAAGGTTCCGGCGGGCACAAACTTCATCAGGTTCAGCGAAGCCAAGTTGCACGCCGAATCGTCCAGGAACATGTACTCCGAGCATGGGTTCGACGCATTAATCCGCGCCGTATTCTTCGCCGTGTGCCAGCGGTTGATGGTGGTGTCATACTGCATTCCCGGATCGCCGCACTCCCATGTCGCCTTGGCGATCTTGTGCAGCAGTTCGCGTGCCTTGAAGCTCTTCACCGGGACACGGTCGCGCACGCTGCGCGTACTGAACTCCTTGTCCTCCACCACCGCCTGCATGAACTCATCGGTGACGCGAATCGAGTTGTTGGCATTCTGGAAGAAGATTGAGCTGTACGCCTCCGAGTCCGGGCCGTTCGCTTCGTATCCTTCCCTCGCCAGAGCAAATGCCTTGGCCTCTTCCTTCTGCTTGCACTCGATGAAGTCAACGATATCCGGATGGTCGATGTTGAGAATTACCATCTTGGCGGCGCGCCGCGTCTTACCGCCCGACTTAATCACTCCGGCAAACGCGTCAAAGCCCTTCATAAAGCTCAGCGGCCCCGAGGCCTGTCCACCGCCGGAGAGAATCTCCATCGAGCCGCGCAACGGAGACAGATTGCTTCCCGTACCAGAGCCCCACTTGAACAACATGCCCTCGGTCTTGGCCAGCGTCAGAATTGACTCCAGCGTATCCTCCACCTTGTTAATAAAGCAGGCCGAGCACTGCGGATAGCGGTATCCGGTCACACCATATTCAATGCGCTTGGACTCCGGGCTCCAGTGCCAGTTCTGCGCATCCGAGTTCGGCTCGCTGCGATCGCAGCCAACGTTGAACCACACCGGCGAATTGAAGGCCGCGTACTGGTTCAGCAGCAGGTGCGCCAGTTCATCGTGAAAGATCTCCGCGTCTGCGACGCTGCGGAAGTAGCCGTCCTTAAATCCCCAATCGCGAATGGTCTCCGCAACCCGCGAGACCAGTTGCCGCACCCCGGTTTCACGTTGCGGAGTGCCAAGCTGCCCGTGCAGATATTTGCTGGCAACAATGTTGGTCGCCGTCATCGACCAGTCCTTGGGAACCTCAACGTCCTTCTGCTCGAAGATGACGTTGCCTTTGCTGTCGATGATCGACGCGGTGCGGCGCTCCCAAGTCAGCTTGTCATACGGAGAAACGCCGGACTGCGTAAAGTGGCGCGTGAAAGCCAGACCGGGAGCCTGACGCTTATTTGCTGAGGCCGTATGCACGCCGTCGCCATCCGGAGAGGATGTGGGGGCAGTAGAGATCTTTTCCGTTACTTCGGCCATCGTAATGCTCCTTACAAATATTGTGCTGCAAGTCTCAGGTCGGCGCGCGATGCGGGCGGAAACAGCTGAAACTTACCTCTCGATTCGCCTTAAGGGCAGCGACCCTAAGGTGATCGTTAAAAGTGCTGAGATGCGAAAGTAGCTCTTTATGTTGTGCTAGTCAATATCGAACCGCAATATATTGTATTTTATTTCCATTACTGCAGGCGCACAAGCCCCCTCAGATGCGAATGATTCGGGATTGCTGACTGGATCTTCCTCAGCTCTCCTGCTAACTCACAGCATCCAAAGCCTTCCCGGTTTCCAGTTACAGATTAGGGGAGTAGTTCGAGCGAGGAACTCTCCACATCCTTGCCTTCGCGTCAGGATGTCGGCTGGTGTTGTGAGACTAGAACGCCTAAGCGGCTTGGTCAATTCCACAAAAGCGGTGCATTGTGGAAAAAGCAGCTACAAACCTCAGAGCAAAGCGGATAGAGACGAATTTGCATGCTCTTACGCACAGGTGCCCGAAACCGCCTCAGCTCTCAGTGCCCACCCTGTTTTTGCTCGGCAAACGGTACAATAAATGCCGTGAGGCGAAATTACGTCGTCAAACCGATTCTCTGGATCGCCTGTCTGCTCCCGCTGGCAACGCTCATCGTAGGGGTTTTTGCCGGGACCCTGGGCGCGAACCCGGTCGAGCGCATTACTCACCGTACCGGATTGACCACTCTGGTCCTGCTGCTCTGTGTTCTCGCCATCGCTCCCTTGCGCCACGCAAGTGGGGTTCTCTGGCTTATCCAGTACCGGCGTCTTTTGGGACTCTTTGCGTTCTTTTACGGCTGCTTGCACCTGCTCACCTATCTCTGGCTGGATCAGAACTTCAGCCTCCCCGCCATGGTGCATGACGTTGCCAAGCGTCCGTTTATTACGATGGGCACTCTGGCCTGGTTGCTCCTTCTGCCTCTGGCGCTTACCTCCACGCAAAAGGCAATCCGCTCACTGGGCAAGCGATGGGTTCGCCTCCATCGTCTCGTCTACGCCGCCGCGGCTGCCGGAGCCATCCATTTTTACTGGCTTGTGAAACGCGATAAGCGGGAGCCTCTGCTATATCTTCTGGTCCTCACCGCCCTGCTTGGCTGGCGCGTCCTGCTTCGCATGGCGAAAACGCAGCGCGAGCAAAAGCCCATAAGCGCGAACCTCAGCGCAGACTAGCAATTACCGCTTCCAGGAACATACCTCCCATTTTTTCTGGCTTTTCCTCTACAAACCTCATATCTTTGCCACTTTTTCTTACCTTACGACGGTTAACCAGCTTCCACTCCGGTTGCATCCAATTCAAGAAAAGAGTTGGACGATTCAAGGAGTAGATCGCAATGGCCCTGATATGTAGGAGTTGTAGAGCGGAGAACCCCCTCACCAACCGCTTTTGCGGGCAGTGTGGGACACAACTGGCGCGAGCGACGGGCATCCCGGAGGAGCTCGAGCAAATCAGAGCCGGATCGTCCGCACCGATGGAAACTGCGCGTGTAGCTGCCGACGCCGAACACGTGCGCGAGAGTCGCGGCGAAGCGCTGCGGTGGAATACCGCCGCGGCCGCGAGCACAGGCAATAATCAAGGCAGCGGCAATGCCGTTGACGGCCAAGCCAGCGACAATGCGGTTGACGGCGCTCCCGCCAACTCTGGCCTAGCTGAACCTGAAAGCAAATACCGCTTCGTAATCGAAGGCGAGAACACCGTCGGCAGCGGCTTCCTCGGCCTCTCCGATAAGGGTAGCTATTCTTACGACGATGAGGAGCCTGGCCCCTCGTCCCATCTCGGGCGCAACATTGCGATTTGTCTCATCGCTGCCGCGGTCTCGCTCTCCGCATGGCAGTGGCGCTCCATCCGCGACTATGGCCTGCTCCTATATAGCTCGATATCCGGACAGGATGAATCCAGGGCGGCAGCAGGCAATGCGGCAGTGCCGAATGCTTCTCCCCGCATCGCTGAAGACAGCAGCCGTACGCCCGCAAAAGCCGACGAGCCCCGCGCGATTGAAAGCAGCACCAGCGCCGATCACGCCCGCCCTGTTCAGCAGACCGAACGTACGCAGGAGTCCGCCACGGGCGATACTTCATCACACAGATCAGCAGAAATCACCAGCCCGCGTGCAATGGGTTCCCCGGTCGCCGACATGCCAGAAAGCCAATCGTCTGGCAGCCTCCGACCGGCGCTCCAATAACCGCCCATCTCGCACAGCAGATCCCGCAATGAATCTCCAACACACTCCGGTTGCCGGAGCCTACGAGATGAACCGCGCCGCTCATTCGGGCGATGCCGAACTTCGCGCCATGTGGTTGTGGAAAGCCGTTGCCAAGGAAAACCCGCAGGCTCCGGTTGAATTGGCAAGGATGTATGTGCAAGGCCATGGCGTCGTGCGGAATTGTGAGCAGGCGGAGGTGTTGCTGCGCAGCGCGGCAAAAAATGGAAGTGAGCAGGAAAAGCTGAGTCTCCAACAAATTCTGCTTCAGGGAGGCTGCTCGGCACGATAATTGCCTGCGGCTCCGGATTCCGGGACTGCATTTCAACGGAGCTCCATTTTCAACGCGGGAGTTCCAGTTCAACGCTCCAGAACGCGAGCGCGCTCCACCGCAGGTAGCGTCTCGCATGCGGTTCGCAGCACTAACCGCGGAGCCCGCCCACGAATCGACATCAACAGCGGAACGGTGCGCGCAGCATCGAAGCGTGCCGTCTCCCGCAGCAGCCAGGCGAGCCCTTTCCGCACCATATCGTCCTCGTCCTCCAGCAGCGCAGCGGTAATCTGCTGAACCTCGTCCCAGAACAGCCCGCGATTGCTTCCGCGCAACAATGCCACGGCCGAGGCGCGCCGGAACCAGCGCTTCTTCGAGCGCGACCACACAAACACCCGCCGCAGCCTTCGCGGATCGGCGACGATCATCGGTCCGAGGATGTATTGCACCAGCGCATCGTGGTCGGCCCAGGTGCTTACCCGATCCAGCCACTGCTCAAAGCGTTTGAAATGCACCGAAGTAAAATCGCCGACACATTGCTCCAGCAGGAGTACGGCCAGAATCTTTTCTTCCAGAACGCTTCCGTGAAACAGATTGTCAGCGACCTCCACCAGGTAGTCGAGGCTTTCTTCATTGCGAATCACGCGGGTAAATCGTCGCGCCAGCTTGCGCAGCTCATTCGTGTACCAGCCCCGCGACTGGATCTCATCCTTGAAAAACCGCTGCACTTCTTCCGTGTGCGGAGCACTCGCCCCATTGATCAAAACATGACGCAGGTGATCCGCAATGTAGCCGACCGGCTTGGACATGCGATGTATTGAAGCACAGCACAGCGGAAGCCGCCAATCACGCGCGAACTTCCTTCTCTACAGCGGCGCTATTCGTTAACATAGGTCATGCCGATCACCTTGCGCACCTGCTCCGCGCTCAGTCCGCGAATTGCAATCACCTTGTTCCGCCCAGTCTCGCCAGCGACGATGACGATGCTCGACTTTGGCACGTGAAATAAATCCGAGAGGTACTCAATCACTGCCTGGTTAGCTTTTCCATCCACGGGAGGCGCGGTGATCGCCAATTTAATCGCATCGCCCATCACGCCCGCAATCGCATTACGGCTGGCGCGTGGCTGCACTCGCAGCGCAAACTGCGCACCCTGTGCGGTGTCGCGTACCGTGAAGGACACGGCCTATCCCGCCACGGTGAAGAACAGCTCGAAGACCGCGAGCACTCCCGTGGCCAGCGCCGCTGGCTGGTGCAGCACGTTGCCGGAAAAACGGTACAGCGTGACCAGGCACAGCCCAGCCGTCAAAGCCGTGGCCACTGCGGTGCTCCAGCGCAATAAGGAGTCGCTCCTTCGCTGTGAGCGCACCGCATTCATCAGTCCCATCGAGATAACGGCCACGGCAGTGCCCGCCGCCCACGGTGTGCGCAGCAAAATCAGCTTGGGAACCCATGCGGCCAAAAAGTATGCCGAACCCAGTAGTACCAGTATCCAGGCAAATAGTGCATCCAGCCATCTCATCGTGCAGGCTCCTAGTTCCGTGCGGAATTGGGGTTCGCATTGGGATTCGCATTGGGATCCGAATAATGTCGCGCGCCGAAGATAGCTGTGCCCACCCGTACACAGGTCGAGCCCTCCTCGATTGCGACTTCAAAATCATGAGACATTCCCATCGAAAGCTCTGCCAGCGCCAATCCACTTTGAGCTCTCAAGCGGTCGCGCAGTTCGCGAAGCTGCCGGAAGCAGCCGCCGCGAGCCCTCCGGATCTTCGGTAAAGGGCGGCACTGTCATGCATCCGCAAATCACCAGATTCTTGAGCCGCGCCTGCGCATCGAGCAGACTGCGCAACTCCGCTGACTCGGGATCGAAGCCGGATTTCGCCGCTTCGCCTCCGATGTTGATTTCTACCAGCACGTCGAGGCGGCGGTCCAACCGCTCGGCAGCCTGGTTCAGCCGCTCCGCCAGCCGCAGCGTATCCACGCTGTCGATCGCATCGAACAGCTCTGCTGCGCGGCCGGCTTTGTTCGCTTGCAGGTGACCGATCAGGTGGAACTTCCCGCCCGCAGAGTGCGCCAGCACCGCGTCGCGCTTGCCCGCGAACTCCTGTACCCGGTTCTCTCCAAAGAGGCGTTGGCCTGCGTTGATGGCCTCAACGATTGCCGAGGCCGGATGATTCTTCGAAACCGCCATTAGCGCAACCTCATCCGGATTGCGCCCTGCCCGCTGCGCCGCACGAGCGATCCGTTCACGAATTTCCGTCAGCCTCGATGCGATGCTCATAGCTTCGATAAGGATTGTAATGCAGAGCACCGAATTCTTCTTTCCTCCCCGGTCTTCCACGGTATGCCGTGACACAATGGAAATCGCGGCACTGGGCCCGGCAGTTCTGCTTGGCCGCGAACCAGTAACGCAACGCATCGAGCTAGTACGCATCGAACTGAACAGATGGAGTTCAGTTCAGCGGGAGTGAGACATAGCGATGACACGATCTTTTCTGATCCGATTTCTGAGTACGTTGGTGCTGTGCCTGTTGTCTCTGCCCGCATTCACCCAGGAGGGCGAGGGCGCGCTCAATAACATCCCTCCCAAGGGCATCACCGCCGATGAGGTAATCCAGCGCTTCGCATCCAAGGAAAAGGAATTCAAGCTGGCGCGCGAGCAATACACATGGACCCAGAGCGTGAAGGTTCAGACGCTGGAGGGCAACACCGTTGACGGCGAATACATGCAGGTCTTCGATGTGCTCTTTGACGACCGCGGCAGACGTATTCAGCAGGTTAAGTTCGCGCCGCAAAATACCCTCACCCGAATCAGCATGACGCAGGAGGATCTCGACGACATCGAGAAGCGCATGCCCTTCACCATGACCATCGACGATCTTCCCTTCTACAACGTCAAGTATCTGGGCCAGCAGCAGGAGGACGAGTTGAACTGTTACGTCTTCGATCTAAGCCCAAAAAAGATTGAGAAGAACCAGAGATATTTTGAAGGCCGCATCTGGGTTGACGACCGCGATTTCCAGATCGTCAAGACCTATGGCAAGAATGTCCCTGACCTGATCAAGGCCAGGAAGGGCGAGGAAAACCTCTTCCCGCGCTTCACCACCTGGCGCGAGCAGATCGACGGAAAGTATTGGTTTCCAACCTACACAAAGGTGGACGATAACCTGCACTTCAGCATGGGCGATGTCCACATCCGCCAGGTGGTAAAGTACGAAAACTACCGCCGTTTCGGATCAAAAACCAAAATCATCTTCGAAGGTCAGGAGATCAAGCCAGGCAAGGACCAGAAGCCAGAGCAGCAGGAAGGTGCGAAATAGCGTGAGTCCAAATCTGTGACGCCTATGCCGCTTCAGGCAGAGAGCGGTCGGCTGCCGTCTGAATAAACTTCTTCATCACGTTTGCCCACATCACTTTCTTCCGGACGGCGCTCTCTTTCACTGTCCGTCCGGCGGCAAACATCGAGAGCAGTACTTTCATCTTCACCACGCGAAGCACTTCCCGCTCCTGCTCCGTAGCTCCATAGGCGTCGAGGAAGTTTTCCTGTACCTCGGTCGTGATCACCCGGTTGCAGAACGGGTATTTTTCGAGCGCCTCCACACAGGCCAGGAAGGTCGCCGGGTCCACATAGGTGCTGCCGCTCTCCTTCATTCGCGCAAAATCGCTGAAGCCGACTCCCTGTTCCAGCACCACCACGTTCAGCGGTGTGAACTCATTCAGCACCGCCGAGTTCGTCAGCGGCTTACGCGCACGTTCAAGAATCGCCTTCGTGCCGGAGAGAATCTTGCGGATCGATGCGTCGTCCAGCCCTTCTCCTTTGCAGCTATGGCAAAGCTTCTCCAACTCAAGTTGCAGGCCAACTCCATCCAGAGGCTTGGGCGGCTGGGCCGTGATCCTCTGGAACGCGCGCAGCCAGGTGCCGCTCGCGCTGGCAGCGTTCTGTAGCAGTCCCAAACCCGCATAGCCCGGCAGCAGCGCCGCTTTCATGATGATCGACTGCAACGGAATCCCCACCAGCTTCTCGCTTATGACTGCGCCTTGCGCACTGAAATCTCCCATCGGCTGCGGAATGCCCGGAAGTTTCTTCTGCGTGGCAATGCTCCATATAGAGCGCAGATTCTCATTTTCCGCCGCCGCCATTTGCCGTGCGGGCGCCTGTCCGTTCTTTCCCCGATAGAGCTTGGCGGACAACCGCTCAGTGCCATTCGCAAAATCAACTACCAGCTCGTAAATATAATGGTCCGACTTCGGAGTGTGACCTACAACGCGAACCGAACGCGCTTCGCCCCGCTCCGGATACCACTGAGCTCCCCTGTTCCGTATCTCTACGGCAATTTGGTCGATGATGCTTTCTGGCATGTGGGCTCCAAACCGCGCCTGGAAACGGGCAGTTTCACTCAGCGTATTTGGAATTAGATGCGAACGCCTGCGCAGAACTGAGGTACTAAGGTTAGATTGAACAAAATGGAGGACAAATGGAGGACAAACGGCATCTTAGCGATCCCGAAACGGCACAGAACAGACCCGCTTATCGAGCCAGGATGGCGCGAGGGCGACGAATTAATAGAACAGATATTTGCGCCACTTCGCGTCGCTGCGTCCCATCATCCGCATAAGGTGCCGGCTGGTGTGCAACGAGAATGGGCGCGGCTCTTTGATGGGTCGCATTCCGCACTCATGCGGCAGCGCATTTCCCTTCCTGCGATTGCAATCATGGCAACAGGCCACCAGGTTCTCCCAGGTCGAGAGCCCGCCACGAGAGCGCGGCAGCACATGATCCAGCGTTAGTTCCCCGGCGGGCAGCACAACTCCACAGTATTGGCAGGTATTCCGGTCCCGCAGCAGAATGTTCTTGCGGGAGAGCGCCCGCGTCTGGTGAGGAATACGGCGATACTCCAACAGCCGGATCACCGATGGAACTCGTATTGCCACCCGCGATGAGTGCAGAAAATGTCCGTTGATCTCTTCCGTAGCAGCCACGCCCTTCAGTACCAACACAATGGCGCGCCGCGCGGCGCAGATATTAATCGGTTCGTAGGAAGCATTCAGAACCAGCACAGGCGCATGCATCGCCGAGTAACCTCGCTCGGAGTGATCGTTGTGCGAACGGAATGCTCTGTGACTCTCCATTGGCGTAATCCTCAGAGCAGAAGGGACCGCCTTGCGTCCCCGCTAACTCGCTGCTCTCCATAGCTCGTTGGGATGCCACGGCGCTGGAGGAGGCTTCCCTGCGCCGTACCCGGTGAAAATGAATTCGACGATGCAACAAATGAACTGCGCGAGAATGAAAGCGCTTCCACATCGAGTGCGCTTCTGCCCTGCTCCCCGAGCGACTCCAGCGCAACTTGTCCCAGGGCGCGAGCAGGAGTTGCGACCCACACCCGCAGGGCTCCGGCCTGGCGCAGTTCGCGGGCGCATTCAGACGCCGTGGCGCCGGTCGTAAGCACATCGTCGATCAGCAGAATTTCGCGGCCTTTCACTCGCTCCCGCGCAATCACCTTGAAGGCCCCGCGAATCTGCTGGCGTCGCGCTTCTGCATCCATAGCCACCTGCGATTCCGCAAAGCGCACTCGCAGCAGCGTGGTCACATCCAGCGTCACCCGCCGCCCAATCGACGCTTCGATCCCGTGCTGTGCGGCGTGCGCAATCAGCTCCGCCTGATTGAATCCACGCGAGCGCATGCGAAGCTTGTGTACCGGCACCGGAATCATCAGCAACTCTGCTACATCGATGTCGCCCTCAAGCTGCAGGCATGCATCGGCCGTAAACCGCCCAAGCACATTGGCGGCCGTGCGCACCCGCTCATACTTGAGCAGATGAATCAGCTGTCTCAGGACTCCCGTGTAGGCTCCGTAATTCACCGCGCGTTCAAAGGCTGGACTCTCGCTGGTGCATTCCGCGCAACACGCATCGCCAAACAGGGCTTCCGTGCGCGCCAGCACGTCTCCGCAGACGTTACAGCGCGCCAGCAGAATAGGTACTACGGATTCTAAACAGGAGGAACAAACTGGAAGGCGTGAAATCGAGAAGAGAGAGGATTGGCAGATTCGGCAATCGGAGGGAAATAATGCCGCAAGAAGGCTTTTTACCGCATCTCCAACGATCCGTGGAGCCTGCGGCCACCCTCTCGGTATGCTCTCCCAGCTACTGCTGAAGACTGGCCTCCTTTGCCAACAGCGGAGCCAGCAGACCATCGAACATCGCATCCCTCTCGGTCTGCAGCTCGGACGCATCCAGTATATACCAAGTTGTGTTTCCGGAAGCTACTCACAAGAGAAGCTATTCAGGAACGCATCGAATCGCGCCACGTTCACATATTTGGTCCAAAGAAGATACATTCGCTGTAATCCCGTGAGTGCCGGCTCCGTCGAATGATGTGAGCGGCGATGGAAGAGACTTTGACAGCACCGGTAATGAGCGAGGCGGGTTGGAGCGGCGCCGAATTCGACGATATCGTGCGCGAGCACCAGGCCCGGATCTACCGCATCCTGTGGTGCGAACTGCGCGACGATGAAGCGGCCACGAACCTTACTCAGGATTGCTTTCTCAAGGCCTATCGTGCCCGCGCCGACTTCCGTGGCGAAGCCAGCGTGAGCACATGGCTGGTGCGCATCGCCATCAATCTCGCACGGGATCATCAGCGCAACCGCCGCCAGAATTTCTGGTTGCGGCTGCTCTCAGGCAACTCGCGCGAAGCCGAACTGGCCAGCGAAACAGCCGTGGACAACAGCCCCCGTGCCGATCGTGCCCTGCTCGCCCGCGAACAATTGCAGTGGACCATGGAAGCGGTCAAGACCCTCTCCCCGCAGCAGCAAACCGCCTTTCACCTGCGCTTCCTCGAGGAGCTTTCCTTGGAGGAGATCGCACAGGCAATGAGCGTCGAGATCGGAACCGTGAAGTCGCATCTGTCTCGCGCAATCAATGCGTTACGGCAGCAAAGGAATAAGCCATGAATCATCTGACGGACGAACAACTGGCAGCATGGCTGGCGGGCGAAGCAGACCACCAGACGCGCTCGCACTTTGAGAGCTGCCCGCAATGCCATGCCGAAGCCCTTGGACTCCGCGGCGGTATCTCGCGCTATTCGGTCTCCATGCGGCGGCAGGCTGGCCACGCTCAGAACATGCGTCTGAACGGATTCTTCGTCCCTCGGAAAACCATATTGCTGCACCGCTTGCGATGGACGGGAGCCGGAGTGCTGGCAATTTTGCTGACCGCCCAAACGTTATGGCTGATCAAGCCCCAGCACGCACCAGATGCGCGTCCCATGGCTTCGCAGCCATCCTCCCACTCGCAATCTGCCCCATCATCTGCTCCGTCATCCGGGTCGTCATCCAGCTCGTCATCCGCCCAGTTGAGCGACGACGAGTTGCTCGAGGCCGTCAACAACGATCTCAGTCGCGAGGTGCCGATGGCGCTCGCCCCAGTCAGCGCAATTACCACCGCACGCAATCGAATAGCTGCCGAAACCTCGCGTTCAACCGCCGGCAACGGTTCCGTACCGTCAAAGAAAAACGTAAATAGACAAGGAGAAGCAAAATGATTCGCAAGCTTTTAATTGCAGTCCTTCTGTTGTGCGGAGTCGCGCTGGCCCAGCCACCCCAAGGCGCTCCGGGAATGCATGATGGCCCTGGCTTCGATGGACCGCAGCGCAAGTTTGGGCTGCCCGAGGGCGGCATGCACCCGCTGCTCCCGCCCGGCCGTTGGTGGAAAGACGCCGAAATCGTAAAGTCCCTCGGGCTCAGTGATGTCCAGGTTCAGAAGATCGAGCAGATCTTCCAGGACAGCCGCCTCAAACTCGTCGATATCCACGCCAACCTGCAAAAAGAAGAGATCAAGCTGCAACCCTTGCTGGAAGCCGACAACCCGGATGAGAGTGCTGTAATGAGCGCCATCGACCGCATCACCGCCTCCCGCGCATCCCTCGAAAAGGCCAACGCCCAAATGGCCTTCGCCATCCGCCGCGTCCTCACCCCGGAGCAGTGGAAGAAGCTGCGCTCGATGCATCCCTCCAGAGGCCACTTCCCGCCTCCCGAGGGCGGTCCGCGCGGTGAGGGCTTCCGCGGCGGCTTCCAGCACCACAAGCAGCCTCAAGCCTGTGGAGAAGCACCGGCTCCTTCTCCGGCTCCGGAAGACGGCGCCACCCCGCCCCCGCCCAGCAATTAGCTCCCCCACCAAAACCCTCAAGGTGCGCACCTAAGAATGCGCACCTTGCTGCATCTTTGCCCCTTCTGCTTGCGTGTTGCAATGGGCGGTGCATATACTCCCGGATGCAATCGGAGATCGTATGCCAATCGCTATGGATCCGCAGATGGAGACAAATCCCTGGGAGGCGCAGGCAGCCCGCTTCGAACTCGCCGCACGAAAGCTCAACCTCGACAAGGGTCTCTGGAAGATTCTCAGCCAGCCCCAGCGCGAAATCACCGTACACATCCCGGTTCAAATGGATGATGGCCGCATGGAACTCTTTACCGGCTATCGGGTGCAGCACTCCATGGCGCGCGGCCCCGCCAAGGGCGGCATTCGCTACGCCCCGGAGGTAAATCTCGACGAGGTGCGCGCCCTCGCCGCATGGATGACCTGGAAGTGCGCGGTCGTCAACATTCCCTTCGGAGGGGCCAAGGGAGGAGTCGTCTGCGATCCCAAGAACATGTCGCGCGGCGAACTGGAGCGCATGACCCGCCGCTTCACCGCCGAGTTAATCGAGGTCATCGGTCCTGAGAAGGACGTCCCCGCCCCGGACCTCAACACCGATGAGCAGACCATGGCCTGGATCATGGACACCTATTCCATGCACATGCGCCAGACCGTCAACGCCGTGGTCACCGGCAAACCGGTTGCACTCGGCGGCTCGCGCGGACGCCGTGAGGCCACCGGCCGCGGCGTCATGCTGGTCGTCCGCCAGGCGGTAAAAAAACTTGAGATGTCGCCCTGGAACACCCGCGTCGTGGTGCAGGGATTCGGCAATGTCGGCTCTTATGCCGCACTGCTGCTTCACGAGCAGGGATTCAAAATCGTAGGCATCGCCGAGTGGAACTGCGGCCTTCGCAATGACAAGGGCATGAACATCAAGCAGCTCTTCGAATACAAAGCCGCCAACGGCACGATTCAGGGATTCCCCGGAGCCGAGCCCGCCGATCCGAACGAACTCATGATCTCCGACTGCGACGTACTCGTCCCCGCCGCCGTGGAAAACGTGATCACCACCCATAACGCCGCAGATATCAAAGCCAAAATCATCGCCGAAGGCGCCAACGGTCCCACCACCGCCGCGGCCGATGACATTCTCCAGGAAAAAGGCGTCTTCATCATTCCAGACATCCTCGCCAACGCCGGTGGCGTCACCGCCTCCTACTTCGAGTGGGTGCAGGATCGTCAGGGATACTTCTGGAAGGAGTCCCGCGTAAACGAGGAGCTAGGGCACATCATGAACACCGCCTTTCATGATGTCCTGCACTACGCCGAATCGCACGGGGTCAACAACCGCATCGCCGCCTACATGCTGGCCATCGATCGCGTCGCCTCCACCATCCGCACCCGTGGCATCTACGCCTAGCGCGAAGGTTCTGGTTCTGGTACCGGGTGCCCTACCCTTCCGCCGGGTGCCCCACCTTGGCGCCGGCTTTATCGGCGCCAAGGTGGGAAGCAATACCCTTTGTCCATACGCTCTTGCCCTTGATTGTAGAGGTGTCATTCCGAGCGCAGCGAGGAATCCCCCGCACCGCTCGAATCTCCCGTGCCGCTTCCGAGGCACTTCAACGAGCAATCGATTTTGCCGTTGCTTTTGCCCTCGTTCTTAAATGTCACAAAGTGAAAGTAAGCCCCGGGTGCCCCGGGCTTTGCCTGATTAAAAGCTTCTGCCCAAGAACTAAACCAGTTGCTTGTTGAGGGGCCATAAAAAGACTATATTTGGTCTCATCGAGCATCGAGGGTTAAGCATGCGCTACTCATCTCAAGTCAAACCGATCAGCTACCTCAAGGCCAACGCCGCCGAGGTTTTAGCAAAACTTGCCGAACAGCGCGAGCCCTTGGTAATCACACAAAACGGTGAAGCTAAAGCTGTCTTACAGGATGTGGCGTCTTTCGAGGAAACTCAGGAGACGCTTGCATTACTCAAGATTGTGGCGCTGGGCAATCAGGAAGTGGCCGCTGGCAAAGTTAAGCCAGTGGCGGACGTGGCGGCACGTCTGCGCGCGAAGACAGAAACCCGCTGATGGCGAGATCATCTGCCAGGTTTGGAGTCTTGCTCACTGATGGTGCAGAGCGTGATTTGGAATCCATTTACGACTACATCTCTGAATTTGATTCTGTTTCTAACGCAAACCATGTGCTTGATCAGTTGATGGCAGTTGCTGAGAGCTTAGCGAAATTTCCAGAGCGCGGCGGTTATCCAAAAGAACTCGAAGGAGTGGGCATCAAGGAGTACCGCCAGACTTGGATCAAGCCCTATCGTGTGATCTACCGCGTTGAAGGTCAACAGGTGATCATTTATCTGATCGCAGATGGCCGACGGGATATGCAATCACTACTAACGCGTCGGTTGTTGGGAGCGTAATGGAACGGACTTTATCTACCGCACAAAGTGCAGGTAGACAGGGCACCCAGTCCGTTTCCCCTTCATCTCATCCGCATCGAGCCTTGGAGGTTTTCTACCGGATCCCCACCACCGCCAGCATCCGTCCCGTCACCTGCTCCTTGCGATAGCTGAAGAACAGATCCGTGTGGCAGGCCGTGCACTGGTTCATCGACTGAATGTTCTCCGCCGGAATCCCCGCGTCTAGTAGCTGGCACCAGTTCGCCTTCACCAGATCCAGGTGCCGCGACATCGCCGGTTCGCCGTGTCCCGGTGCGCGCTGGTTCAGGAACAGCATCGGATACTTGGTCTTCAGGCTCCAGCTATCGAAGACGTCTTCGAACAGCTCCTTCGAGTACGCAAACTGCGAGTCAAACTCGTTCTCCACTTCCTCGCCGATCTCGTAACAGCAGCCTCCGATCCCCGGGCCGATCACGGCCACCAGGTTCTGCGGATCGCAGCCAAGTTGCCGCCGCATCTCGCCGATTCCTTTTTCCACAATGCGCTGCATAGTGCCTCGCCATCCCGCGTGGAAGACACCCACAGCCTTGCGCTTGCGGTCGGCCACAATCACCGGGAAGCAGTCGGCAACCTTGATTCCCAACAGCACGCCTGCGCTGTTGGTGATCAGCCCGTCGCCGCCGCTTTCCACGGCGTTGCCCTTGCGGAGCCGCGCCCACTCCGGCCCACGCGCGCCATGAACGCGATGGATCGCCGCCGAGTGTACCTGGTTCAGCAGAACCAGTGGCCACGGCTTTCCCGCGGCATCCTGTGCCTTCAGCTTGCGCAGCAAACGCGCCCGGTTCTGCTCCACGTTCTCCGGCGAGTCCTCCGCCGTGAAGCCGAGATTCAGTTGCCGGCCGCCGTATTCCTTGCTCACTCCGCCCTGCCGCGTACTGAAGCCGTGCAGCAGCCAGGGAATTTCGGAGAGCTTCCCGGAGGTAAGAATTTTGATCGTTGGAGTCTTTCGCGGACGCGGACTGGAACGCTCGCGGTCGCGTTTAGCGCGTTGCGTCTTCAGGGTTGAGGACTTCGAAACTGCAGGAGAGGATTTTTTCTGAATGCTCACCAGGTTGATTGTAGCGGATGCGGGTATTCCTTCAGAGAGCGCTATCTCCCCTCTTGCATGCAAATTTCGATGCCAGCCCTATGATTTTGAGTTACGCTAGGTAGCCACTTTTAAGGCAATCTATTGCGGATTTTCCTTCCGCGGAATAAAGTTTTCCCTTATGTACGAAGATTTCAGCACCGTCGAGCGTTGGACCGGGACTCCGGTTCATTGTGTCTATCAGTGCATCGTCCTGGCGATTGCAACCCGCCACGCCGATGCCGTGGACGTGAAGTTCCTTGTCAATGGGCGCCCGGTCTGGATCGCTCTGTCGCTTCCAGCGTGGGCCGAGCATCAGCGGCTAACCGGAAACATAATCACCGATCCCCTGGCAGTGGAGATCGCCGGGCATTACCTGCGCAGCATTCTGGAGAACGGCGAAGAGAGTGGTCGCGATCTGTACACGCTTTCCACCGCCGAAACCCTCGAACATGTGGATGCAGTTCTCAAAGAGGCCGGCGTCCTGGCCGGTTAGTTCTGCATCTCTCAAGGGTGCCGTGCCTTTGCGGGACAACCAAAGTATAGGTAAGCCATCATAATTTTGGGCAGCGCTTAACGCAGGTTTGTCATCTAGGAGGGTCTCTTATGTCAACAGCCATACCGGCAACAGGCGTCTCGGAGCTCATCCGTGGCGAAAAGGTTCACCTCAATCTGGGTCCCGTTGAGCTGGTTGAGTTCGCAATCCGCCGCGGTGAAGCCCAATTGGCCGACAACGGAGCCCTGGTCTGCCTTACCGGCAAGCGCACTGGCCGTTCGCCCAAGGACCGCTTCATCTCCAAGGACGCCGAGGCCGCCAAGGTCGACTGGAATGACGTGAACCAGCCCTGCTCGGAGGAGGTCTTCGACGCCATCTACAACAAGACCCTCGCCTACCTCCGGGGCCGCGAACTCTTCGTCCAGGACCTCTTTGCCGGAGCCGACACCACCTATCGGCTCAAGGTGCGCTTCATCAATGAGCTCGCCTGGCACAACCTCTTCGTCTGGAACCAGTTCGTTCGCCCCTCGGCCAGCGAGCTCCAGGGCTTCGCTCCCGATTTCACTGTTATCGCCGCCCCCGGTCTGCTACTCGATCCCAAAGTCGATGGCACCCGCTCTGAGGCTTTCGTCGGCGTCAGCTTCGCCCGGCGCATCATCCTCATCGTCGGCACCTGTTATGCCGGTGAGATGAAAAAATCCATCTTTTCCTCGCTCAACTACCTTCTGCCGGAAAGAAACGTCTTCCCGATGCACTGCTCGGCCAACGTCGGTGAGAAGGGCGACACCGCGCTCTTCTTCGGCCTCTCCGGAACCGGCAAAACTACTCTCTCCGCCGATCCCAACCGACGCCTCATCGGCGACGACGAGCACGGCTGGAGCGACAAAGGCGTCTTCAACTTCGAGGGCGGATGCTACGCCAAGTGCATCAATCTCAGCCAGAAGAACGAGCCCCAGATATGGAACTCGCTGCGCTTCGGCGCCGTGCTTGAGAACGTCGTCATCGACGCTGCCCGCCACCCCGACTACAACGATGAATCGCTCACCGAAAACACCCGCGCCAACTACCCCATCGAGTTCATCGACGGCGCCGTGATCCCCAGCGTCGGCGGACACCCCAAGGTCGTCATCTTCCTCACCGCCGATGCCTTCGGCGTGCTGCCTCCGCTCTCCAGGCTCTCGCCTGCGCAGGCTATGTTTCACTTCATCAGCGGCTACACCGCCAAAGTTGCAGGCACCGAGGCCGGCGTCACCGAACCCGAGGCCACCTTCTCCACCTGCTTCGGCGCGCCGTTCATGATGCAGCCTCCGCGCATTTACGCCGAGTTGTTGCGCAAGCGCATGCAGGAGCACGGCGCCGAGATCTGGCTGGTCAACACTGGCTGGCAGGGCGGCAAGTATGGCGTCGGCAAGCGCATGGCGATCCCCTACACCCGCGCCATGGTCACCGCCGCCGTCGATGGAAGCATCAAGAACGGCGAGTTCGTTCTTGACCCCGCCTTCGGCCTCTCGGTTCCCAAGCATGTCCCCGGCGTGCCGGACGCAGTTCTGATGCCGCGCAACTCCTGGGCTGACAAAGCCGATTATGACAAGACCGCCGCGCACCTCACCGAACTCTTCGAGAAGAACATCCAGAAGTTCGACGTTCCCGATGCGGTTCGCAACGCCGGCCCCAAGCCGCCGAAGAAATAGTTTGCTTTTCGACCCACCGGAACGCCGCCGCCCCGCGCAGCGGCGTTTCCTTTTTGCTGCGCCATCAAGAAATCTTGGGTGCCTGTAGATGATCAAGACGTTGTACCCGATTCGGTTCGGCTGATGGGCGGGTTGTAGTTGAGGCTACCATGGGGTCGGGCGAAGTTGTAGTAAGCGGTCCAGGGCTGGAGGTGCTGATCGCGTTCGTCAGAGTCGGCCCAGTGTTTTGCGTAGGCCCATTCGCGCATGGCGGTCTGGATGAAGCGTTCGGCCTTGCCGTTGGTGCGGGGCGTATAGGGGCGGGTTCGTTGGTGTTTGATTTCGAGTTTGCTGCAGGCTGACCGAAACTGGTGCGAGCGATAGGAGCTTCCATTGTCGGTGAGCAGGGCACGGACGTGAATGCCGTGGCGCTGATAAAAGGCGAGTGCGTCGTGCAGAAAGCCGATGGTGGTTTCGGCCTTTTGATCGGGAAGCATCTGGGTAAAGGCGAGGCGCGAGTGGTCGTCGATGGCCACGTGCAGGGCCTCGAAACCAGGGTGCTCATGCAGGCCGCGGCGGCGACCGTCGGCGCGCATTAAAACCTTCTGATAACGGGTAAGGCCCTTGATGTCGAGATGCAGCAGATCGCCTGGGAAGGGGTGTTCGTAACGCACCACGGGCGGAGCGGGATGCAGATCTCGCCAGCGGCTGAGATGGACGCGACGCAGCATGCGGCTGATGGAGGCGGGACTGAGCCCGGTGGCGCGTGCGATCTGATAGCCGGGAGTATGTTGCCGGCGCAGCTCGATGACCTGGTTGACTAGTTCGGCAGGTGCGGCGCGTGGACTGCGGAGCGGTCGCGAGGAACAGTCGACGAGCCCCTCGGGACCCAAGGTGCGGAAGCGGCGGACCCACTTGGCGGCGGTCTTGGGAGTCACCAGAAAGCGCCGTGCGGCGGCGCTGAGAGTCTGGCCGGAGAGTACAAACTGGGCTAGTCGCTCTCGACTGCGGAGCGTAAGTCGGGCATTCTTGTGGATGTCCATTCGGTCTTTCCTGGGAAACTGGATTGCTCGTCACAATCAGCTTCTCCGGTTCTGATCGAATGGACAACCTCTTGAAAGATCACAGGTGCCCCACCTTCGCGTCGCGCCTTTCGACGCTAAGGTGGGAGGCAAGGCCCTCCACCTCTGCCGTTTTCGTCGTTGCTGTTGCTCTTCTCGCAATTTAAAAATCCCGCCGATTTCTCTATCGGCGGGATCTTCTTTTTTTAAAAGCGAGGCTGCGTTACTGAACCGCGTTGTTGTGCTTCTTGGCGTAAATGTTTTTGCTGGCCCTGTTCTGTTCCCTGTTGAGCTGCGCCTGATTGGCCTTCGTCAGATGACCGTTGTCCTTGGCCATATCTCTCTTTTCCTGCTTGACAATGTGCTGCTGCTGCCTCTCAAGTTTCGTGCCCTCTTTCGGCGTCACAGCGCCGCTCTTCATGCCGTTTGCAATGCGATTCTGCTGGTTCTGCTCGCGGCTGTTCACTTCATTTACGCGCGGATGGTTCGGGTCGTAATTGCCGGGGCCCGCGCCTTGAGTGTTGGGGTTCTGGGCAAAGCCAGGAGCGGCAAGCAGCCCGCTGAAGGCGAGGGTAGCGATGGATAACAGCAGTGTGCGTTTCATGACTCTACTAACCTAATTTTTTGTCCAAAGTTGCGGAACTATATTTTTCACCTAGTGCGAAACTTTAATACCCCAACAAGGGTTGATGCATTGCTCGTTCAGAAATAGGAGTCATCCCGAATCCCCAGTACCCGCGCTGTACAATATCCCTCATGGATCTAAACGCAATTCAGCAAGCCCTGCGCGAGCAGGAGTTCGATGCCTGGTTGTTCTACGACCATCATCATCGTGACGAAATTGCGTATTCCATTCTTGGACTCCCCAACCTGCATGTGACCCGGCGCTGGTTTTATCTGATCCCTGCCAAAGGCGAGCCGGTCAAGTTGAATCATCGTGTCGAGCCCTGTCATCTCGCCACGCTTCCCGGCGTGCAGCAGCACTATGGCGGCTGGCGCGAGCTTCACCAAAAGCTCTCTGCGATCCTCAAGCCCTATCGCCGCATCGCCATGCAGTATTCGCCCAACAACGACATCATGTACGTCTCGCTTGTCGATGGTGGAATGCTCGAATTGATCCGCAGCTTCGGCGTCGAGGTCGGCTCCTCCGCAGACCTGGTCTCGCGCTTCGAGGCCACGCTCACCGAGGAGCAGATTGCAACGCACTTCGCCGCCCGCGATGCGATGGACCTGATCATGGCCGCCACCTTCAAAGAGATTGGACACCGCGTCCGCAATGGTGGCTGGGATGAATTCGGCGTGCGTCAATGGATCGGCAAAGCCTTCCAGCGCGAGCATCTCGTCACCGACGATCTTCCCATCGTCGCCGTCAATGAAAATGCCGGCAATCCGCACTACGAACCCACCGCCGACTGCACCCGCCGCATCCATCCCGGCGACCTCGTGCTGCTCGACATGTGGGCCAAAAAGGACACGCCCGGCGCCGTCTACTACGACATCACCTGGACCGGCGTTCTCGGCGAGCCCTCCGCGAAACATCAGGAGGTCTTCCGAATTGTTCGCGATGCCCGCAAGGCCGGCTCGCAAGCGGTGATCGATGCCTTCGCTGCCTCGCGCCGTCTCGAAGGCTGGGAAGTCGATGAGGTCACCCGCGGCGTAATCGACAAGGCCGGATACGGCGAGTACTTCGTGCATCGCACCGGACACTCCATCGGAACCAGCGTTCACGGCAACGGCGCGAATATCGATAACCTGGAAACAAAAGATACCCGACAGATTCTGTCGAATACGCTATTCTCAGTAGAGCCGGGAATTTATCTGCCGGAGTTTGGCGTGCGCAGTGAAGTCGATGTGCTCGTCCACAACGGACGGGCGCAAGTGACCGGGCGGCAGCAGGAAGAGCTAGTGGTTTTTTAGAGCATATATAAACCGCCGGGTGCCCCACCTTCGACGCGCGTTCGTTGCACGGCTAAGGTGGGAAAGCAGAATACATCAACCAGAAACGTGATCTTCTCAATGGCCAACGAAAAAACAATTGCAAACGCGGCTGAACCGCAAACAGGCATCATGCCGGTGGTCGCCCCGCTCGTGGGCTGGCTCATCCCTGGCGCCGGACACATCATCCAGAAGCGCTGGGTGCGCGGCGCGCTGATCTTTGTCAGCGTCATCGTCATGTTTTTCTGCGGACTCGGAATGCAGGGCAAGGTATACGGCTTCAATGCCGGAGACCTGCTCGACATGCTGGGCTTCGTGGGCGACTTCGGCAACGGAGTGCTGTATTTCATCGCCCGCTCCATGGACTGGGGTCAGGGCGCAATCTATCGCGCTACCGCCGATTACGGCACCAAGTTCCTGGTCTGCGGCGGCCTCCTCAATGTAATCGCGGCCATTGACGCTCACCACATCGCCATCGGGAAGAAACAATGACGCTCAACTTTTCTCACTTTACAGCAGCGCTCATCTTCTCCATCTGCGCTTCGGTCGTCTTCGGCATCACTCAGCGTGACAACACTCGCCAGATGATCCGCTATGGTCTCTACTGCTTCGCCTGGTTCATCGGCGGAGTGCTGGTTGCAGGCTGGGTCATGTGGTTCATAAAGCGGTAGGTTCATCTTTCCAACGTTGAAGACACGGTGCCCCATTTCTGCCCTCCTTTGGCAGAAGTGGGGTAGTTGATTTTGCCGTTGCAGTTGCTGCAGTTGCCGTTGCGGTTGACCTTGGCTTTTAGCCCTCGCCCCCACATCCGGAAACTCCGAACGGTTCCAAATTCCGGTCGCCATCTCCGGAACGCAAGTACATTTTGAAACCCCCGCCCTGCCAATCTCATCCATCCACGTGGAGGATTCTACCCGTGGAGCTACAGACCGCAGTCTTCGAAGTTCCTGCTCTCCCATATCCGTACGAGGCGCTCGAGCCCTATATCGACTCAGAGACCATGCACCTGCATCACGACAAACACCACAAGGCTTATGTGGATAACGCCAATGCCGCGATCGAGAAAGCCCCTGAGCTGAAAGGCAAGTCCGCCGAAGCGATTCTCGCCAACCTCTCCGCGGTCCCCGAGGCCGTGCGCGCAGCACTCCGCAACAACGCCGGGGGACACGTCAATCACTCCATGTTCTGGACCATCATGGCCCCCAACGCAGGCGGCAAGCCCAGCGGCGCCATCGCCGATGCCATTACCAAAACCTTCGGCGACCTCGCCCAGTTCCAGGAGAAGCTCAACGACGCCGGACTCAAGCAGTTCGGCAGTGGATGGACTTGGCTCGCGCTTGGTCCCGGCGGCCTGCAGGTGCTCTCGACGCCCAATCAGGACAGTCCGATCTCGCAGGGCCTTGCGCCCATCATGGGCAACGATGTCTGGGAACACGCCTACTACCTCAAGTATCAGAATCGACGCGGCGAATACCTGAAAGCTTGGTGGAACGTCGTCAACTGGCCTGAGATCAACAAGCGCTACGAGGCCGCCCTCAAGAAGTAATTCACACCGATGATCCACTCAGCGGACGCTCTCGGGCGTCCGTTTTGCTTTGCATCGACAATTTCCTTCCGGTTGTATTTTGTTTGTCATCTTCGCCGGCGCGAACAGAAGCTCTCCCCCGCCGGGAGTACGATGAGTGTGAAGGTGAAAGCCTGTGCATGTGCATGATCAAAGCATCGGCGAAGAGATTGCCAATAGCGTCTCCCACGGCATAGGTGCAGCCCTGGCCATTGCCGGACTGGTTCTACTGACCATCCGAGCCGCGGGAATGGGTGGCGCGCGGCCAATCGTCTGCTCTGCCATCTTCGGCGCCTCGGCGATCCTGCTCTACCTGAGCTCTACTCTGTACCACTCGCTCAGCTACACTCGCGCCCGCCGCGTCATGCACTCGCTGGACCATGGCTCCATCTACCTGCTCATCGCCGGAACCTACACACCTTTCAGCCTGCTCGGCTTGCGCGGCCCGCTGGGTTGGACGCTCTTCGGCATCGTCTGGAGTTGCGCCCTGATCGGCGTCATCGTCAAGGCGTTCGCGGCCGGCAAGTGGGGAGTGGTTTCCACCACGATGTATCTGGCAATGGGATGGGTCTGCATCTTCGCCATCAAGTCCATGTACGTGCTCCTGGCGCATCCTGTCTTCATCCTGCTCTTCGCGGGAGGCCTCTGCTACTCGGCAGGAATCCCCTTCTACGCCTGCAAGCGCAAATACATGCACTTCATCTGGCACCTCTGGGTGCTCGGCGGAAGCGCCTGTCACTTCGCCGCCATCTGGCTGATGTTGCGGTGAGACTCGGATCGTCGCCAGCAAACAATTGCCGACTCAGTAACTCAGCAACCTCCAACCATTACTCACTCAGTGACCGCTACCGCACCATTAGCAGTGCAAACACCCCAAAACCGCCGTTTCGATCCTCCCCAAAAGCGGCCCCAAATCGCACGTCGCGCCCCCAAATCTCACGATTCCGCTCCCGCAAATGTCCCTTCTCGCACCGTGTCAAGCCAGAATTCTCCAACATTCCTTCCAACTCACTGAATCAACAACACATAGAGTTCCACGCCATCTGAGGGGATCAGCCTCCAAATTTGCTATTCTGAAATCAGGAGCACGGAAGAGTGACTCCTAACCGTTTTCTTTTCAAATTTTTAGCCGGAAATATAGGGGGAGGGGGGAGCACAGCAAGAACAACCCTGTGCCCGCGGATATACTGAGGCAATGTGGTACATCGTGCGGTTTCTCTGGAACGCGACTCGCGGCCATCGGCTTGCCCCCTGGCGCAGCCCCTATATCAAGTGGCGACTGGAGACCTACACCGGACTCAAGATGGAGAGGATCGGTCTCGTCCAGATTGTGGGGATCATGCGGCATGAGCATCGCCAGATGTGGCGCTTCCTGCTGTGGACGGCGAAGATGGACAACTACGCCCGGGTGAAGCCACGCAATCCCTCGACCCAGGATTGGGGCTAGAACTCCTCGGAACCCGGATTGGTTAGAACTCGACGAGCACTTCGGCTCCGCGGCCTGCCTTGGCCACCTGCGCGGCAGCGCCGCGATTGCAGGCAATCTCCAGGAATCCCATGCTGTTGAGCAGGGCGAAGAGCTCTCCGGGCTGGCCTTCGGCGTAAGAACTGCGCAGGCCGGCGACCGGCGCGGAGCCTATGGTGATCTTAAGTTTGGCGTCTGGGGCAAAGACGGCGGGCGCGTTCTGGGGCGTGAGGTTGGTGATCAGGTTGCCGAATTTATCCACCTTCAAGACCGCGCCCTTCAGGGCGTTGGCGGCAATCGGCTTCGGCTTGGGCAGGGAGAAGCGGACGTAATCGGTGATCTCCTCGCCAAACTTTTCCGCCTCGACGCCCTTGCTCATCCAACCCGCGCACGGGGCAAAGATATCGCGTCCGTGGAAGGTATTGCTGAGCGGCTGCAGGAAGTAATGTTCGGCGGTGATGTGGCGCACCGAGACGCGCTCCTCCTGTTCGAGAACGAGCGAGAGCACGCCATTGTCCGGGGCGATGAAGTAATGCTTCGAGGTGGCGGCCAGCAGCGGTCTGCGTGGCGATCCGACGCCGGGATCGACCACGACAAGGTGAATCGTATCGGCGGGAAAATATCGGTAGGCTTGCGAGAGGGTCAGGGCCGCGTCCAACACGTCAAACGAATTCACCGCATTGCACAGATCGACGATCTTTGCCGCGGGGTTGACGCCGAGGATCACGCCGCGCATGGTGCCTACGAAGTGATCCGATGCGCCGAAGTCGGTGGTAAGTGTGATGATGCGCGTCTCCGCCAAGTCTTCCTCCTGAAGTTGCAAGCCGCCCCCACATTCGCCAACAGACGGCGGATATGGGCCACCAGCCAGCCAAAGTACACTGGATGATTCTGTCATGAATGAAACTTGTCTGCCATGAGCTGAGTCAGGATTCGAATCGCGTCACATTCGCTCCCTCCCACATTCGCCAAAAGAAGGCGGATGTGGGCCACCCGCCTGACTTCCTGCGCGATGCTAAAATCCAATACCACTGTTTCAGTTCTTTTTGGGTCACAGGAGCTATAGAGTTTTGTTCACGTTCGTGCTGATGCGGATCATCGCCGTGATCCTGCTGGTAGCGGCCAACGCTTTTTTTGCCGCCGGCGAATACGCCCTGGTCAGCATT
Source organism: uncultured Acidobacteriota bacterium (assembly GCA_963738165.1). Lineage (GTDB taxonomy): Bacteria > Acidobacteriota > Terriglobia > Terriglobales > Acidobacteriaceae > TOLSYN. Next base: position 133,600 of record CAVTVE010000019.1, on the reverse strand, counting down.
CGTGACACGCGAGTGGAGCAGTTGATCGCCGCCGGGCGAATCGGCGCGCGCACGATTCGCAAGCTGCACAACAAGCTGGATGAGGTTCTGAACGGAATCCAGATTGGCGTGACCATGGCCAGCCTGGCTCTGGGCTGGATCGGTGAAGAGTCGATGGCGCGGCTGCTGGAGGTTCCGCTGGCGCGGCTGCCGCATTCGGCTTATTACGCGCACGGGCTCGCCACGGTCTTCGCATTTACTAGCATTACCTACATGCACGTCATCCTCGGTGAGGTCGTCCCGAAGTCGATTGCGCTGCAGAAGGCCGAGCAGGTGGCGCTGGCGGTGGCCGGGCCGCTCGATGTGTTTATCACCATCTTCAGTCCGGTCACGCGCACCATGGCCGCGTCCTCGCGCTGGGTGCTGCACACGTTTGGATGGAGCCACATCCGCGAGGGCGGGGTGCATACGCCCGAAGAATTGAAGCTGAGCGTCACGGCCTCTTACCGTTACGGGCTGATCACCAAGACGCAGCAGGATTTGCTGCACCGCGCCCTGGATCTGGAGAATATTTCGGTGCGCGAGGTCATGGTTCCGCGTCCGGATATTTTCTCCTTACCGGGCGACATGCCGCTGGAGGAGGCTGTTGCTAAAGTGGTGGAGGAGCAGCACTCGCGGGTTCCGGTGTACGATGCCGCCCGCGGACCGGAGGCGATCATCGGCGTGCTTTACTCCAAGGACCTGATGCGGTGGATGCAGTTTCGCCTGCAGCGTACGCAGTCTTCCTCGGAGCCGCACCCCGCGCCGCCTACGCTGGCGATCCGCCACATCATGCGAGACGTTCTGGTGGTTCCGGAAACCAAGCCATTGCCCGACTTGCTGGCCGAGTTCAAGAATCGCCGCCGCCACCTGGCCGTGGTGGTGGATGAGTACGGTTCGACGGCCGGGGTGGTGAGCGTGGAAGACGTGCTGGAGCAACTGGTGGGCGAGATTGAAGATGAGTTCGACGTGGTGGCGCGCACCGAACAGGGCAATCCAGCGTCGCTGGTGCTGGATGCCGCGCTGAACATTCGCGATCTGGAGTCGCAATACAATCTGCACCTGCCGCGCGACCATGGCTTTGAGACGCTGGCCGGCTTTGTAGTGGCGAACTTGCAGCGCATTCCCAAGCCGGGGGACTCGTTCCTCTACGAGCAGCATCGCTTTACGGTTCTGGAGATGGAGGGCCGCCGCGTTGAAGCGGTCAAAGTTGACCTGGTAACGAACGCCAGCGAGATGAAGGAAGCATGATCCGCTACGTGCTGGCTCGACTTGCGTACATGCTGCCGGTGATCTGGCTGGTCGTAAGCGTGGTGTTTCTGCTGATCCATCTGGTGCCGGGAGACCCGATTCAGACAATGCTCGGCGAAGGCGCTGCAGGGGCCGACATTCAGGCGGCACGCCATGCCTATGGCCTCGACGTTCCGCTCGGCACGCAATACGTCCGCTACTGGAAAGACGTTGTCCACGGCGATTTGGGGCGGTCGCTGCGGCTGGATAAACCGGTGAAGGAACTGGTCGCGCAGGCCTATCCGGCTACGCTAAAACTTGCGCTTTCGGCGCTGCTGGTGGCTGTGCTGCTCTCGATTCCGGCGGGGGTGCGATCGGCGACGCGACGCAACCGATGGGACGACCGAACGCTCAGCTTTGTCAGTCTGCTCGGTCTTTCATTCCCGAACTTTGCCCTCGGCCCCATCCTCATCCTGCTCTTTGCGATTCGGCTGGACTGGCTTCCGGTGTCGGGCTCGGGAAGCTGGCGCAGCCTGGTACTTCCGGCGGTCACCATGGGCGCTTCGCTGGCCGCGATTCTCACGCGCATGGTGCGCACGAGCATGTTGGAGGAGTTGGGGCAGGACTACGTCCGTACCGCTCGCGCCAAGGGACTCACGGAGCGCGCCGTTGTCTATCGCCACGCGCTGCGCAATGCACTGATCCCGGTTGTCACGGTGATCGGGCTGCAATTCGGCGCACTGCTGGCCGGGGCCATCGTTACGGAAACGATCTTTGCGTGGCCCGGCATCGGACGGCTTACGATCAGCGCGATCAACAATCGTGACTACGCGCTGGTGCAGGGATGCCTGCTGTGTATTGGGCTCACCTACGTGGCCGTGAACTTCCTTACCGACCTCGTCTACTCTGCGCTGAATCCGAGAATCAGACAATGAATGAGAGAAAGAAAGTCGTCCTGCTGGGCACCTTTCACAAGTATCAACCTCTGGGTGACCCAGGCAATGCGCGGCTGGAAGAGTGCCTCAGGTACCTCAGCCGCAAATTCCATGTGCAGATCGTGATGGAGGAATGGACTGAGGAGAAAGGACCATCGTTAGCAAAGGAGCTCGCGCCGAAGTTGGGACTTCAGTTTGCATACGTCGGGACACCGGACGAAGATGCGTTCCGCACTTTCTGGCCACAAATCAGTCATCCGGACCACGACGGCACCTTGCCCTATGATCCAGAAGCGCCTTGTATGCTGTATGAGTATGGTCCGCTGGATGCCGAGAACGCCCGTGAGGAGCAGATGTTGAGAAGTGTTCGAAAGAAGATGGAAGGCTACACGGGCGGGATCTTTATCGTGGGAATCGCGCACACACACTCGCTTTTCAGCCGATTCGTTGTCATGGGATTCGATGTGACGACGTACATCGTGGCGTAGGAGGAGACGGTGCACAAGGTGATCTCCAAGCCTGTCCGCATGCTGTGGCGTAATCCTCTGGCGCTTTTTGGTTGCGGGCTCATACTTCTGTTCGTTTTTTGCGCCATTTTCGGTCCGGCGATCGCGCCACGCGATCCAGCGTTTATCGATCTTGCGGCGCGGCTGCAGGCACCCTCGCCGCAGCATCTGTTCGGCACCGACGAACTTGGCCGCGACATTCTCTCCCGCATCCTTTATGGCGCGCGGATCTCGTTGCTGGTCGGCTCCTCGGTGGTCGCCGGATCGCTCCTGCTCGGAACTGTGGTCGGCTCGCTGGCCGGATATTACGGCGGCCGCCTGGACCGGTTCATCAATGTCATTGTGATGAACGCCTTCCTTTCTTTTCCCGGCATCCTGCTGGCCATCGCCTTCGTGGCCTTCCTCGGCCCCGGCCTCTGGAACCTGATTCTGGCGCTGGTCGTGGGCGGATGGGTGGGCTACGCCCGGCTGGTCCGCGCCCAGGTGCTGGCGGCGCGCGAGCGTGAATATGTGGAGGCGGCCCGCGCTCTGGGAGCCAGCGACTGGCGCATTCTGGGCCGCCACATTCTGCCCAATATCATGCAGCCTGTCATTGTGCAGGCTGCAATCGGAATGGCCGGTGCCATCCTTGCCGAAGGGACGATGAGCTTCCTTGGGCTGGGTGTTCCACCTCCGGTGCCAAGCTGGGGAGCGATGCTGAACGATGGCCGCTCGCATCTGTTCGACTCGCCACACGTGATCCTGTTCCCTGCCGCTGCTGTGATGTTAGCGGTGCTGGCTTTCAACTTCGTCGGGGACGCGATGCGCGACTACCTAGACCCGCGCTCGCGGATTGAAGCGGGGCTGTGAGGCCGACACCACATTCGCCTAAATGCAGTGCGGAGGTGGGCCACCTTCGGGCTGATGTTGCTTCAAAAGACCCTGTTGCCGAGGGAGCGGTATGGACTCCCAGCTTAGCGCCGGAAACACACGGCGCGAAGATGGGGCACCCGGCATCACTGACGATGCGCTAGACACTCTTACGCAGCGATTTTGACCTCGCCGTGATGGTCGCAGTGGTCTCCATCGGGATGATGGAGGTGGCCATCGACCAGGTAATCAACATGGTCTCCGTGCGGAACGGCCTCGTGTCCGCAGTTAGCGCCGTGCTTGTGTCCGGCGGGGTGGCCGCTGCAGTTGTGGCCTGACGTACAGCCTCCTGGGTTGGTGGCGTTCACCTCCAGCACATGCTCGTCCACATGATCGTTGTGAGGGGAATGCAGGTGGCCGTCATGCAGGTAGTCGGTGTGATCGTTGTGAACAATTGCGGTGTGGCCGCAGCTCTTGCCATGCTGATGGGAATGACCTTCGTGAATATCGTGCTTGGTTGGCATTGCGTTTCTCCTTGGGGGCAGGACGTACGCTAATGGTCCCCTGTTACGCAACGAAGCGTTTGCAGCGGAACGCGGAACCGGAAGTGTCGATTGTTCCTCCTTGACCGATCCTTACTGATCGTCGCGCCGCTTCAGGGTGGGGCGGTCGTCGGCGCTCTTCTTGTTGTCGTCGGAAGTAGTGCTGTCTCCCTGGCTGGTTGAGGCGCGGCGGAGGCTCGGCCCCTTATCTTTGCCCTGATCGAGCTTTCGGCGGTTTTCCAGGGCTGCGAGCCGGGCCTTAATGTCCTGGAACTCCGAGGTATCCACCACGTACTGCGGTCTGGACGGCAGGATGGTTGCGATCTCATGCTGGGTGTGCTCCATCCGCTCCGGAGTCGGGGGATGGGTTTCAAATGCCTTGGAAACGAAGCCCGGCTTCTTCTTTTCCATTGCCTGGATCTTCTCGAAGAACTCCGGGAAGGCCTCCGGGTCGTATCCGCTGGCGTATAGATACTCCACCCCGAGGTAATCCGCCTGCGCCTCAAAGCCGCGCTGGAACTTCATGAAGGTCAGCGGCACTCCGATTCCGGCTGCCTCATAGATTCCGTATCCGATGCCGCCGCCGACGAAGATCAGGGGAATGGTCGCCAGACTGGCCAGATTGCCGCGGGTCTGCTGCCGGGCCGCATGGCAGGCGGCCACGTGACCAATCTCATGCGCCATTACGCCCGCCAATTCGGCTTCGTTGTCCGCCGCCAGAATCAGCCCGGTTTGCACATAGAAGTAGCCTCCAGGCAACGCAAACGCATTGACCGTATCGTCGTCCAACACCTTCACAGTGAAAGGAACCTTGGCATCCGAGTTGCGCACGATGTTCTGCGCCAAGCGGTTGATGTACTCATTCACCACCGGATCGGTGACCAGCTTTGCGCTCTGCTCAACCTGCATGGAAAAGGCCTTGCCCATCGCGACCTGTTTTTCCAGCGAATACCAGTTACCCAAGCCCTTGCTGCAGCCGACATTGCGGTTGCCGATCGCGTTCACGTCGTCGATCTTCCCGTCGTGGGGAAAATCCAACTCGTTCTTCTGGGGTTTGTTGCCTTTGGCGGGGTCCGCCGGAGCGAGACTCTCGGCTGGCGCGGTGCTGTCTTTGTCTGCGGGCGGGATGATCTTGCCGGCTGACGCGCTGGCCTCTTCCGATGGCGGCGGCGTCGTATCGGCTGGCGCGCTGGCGGCAGCCGGGTGGCTCTGACCTGCCTGGCTCTGGGCAAGTCCGTAACCGGCCAAGGCGAAGGTCAGCGGGAGCAACAGCGCGAACTTCATTTTAGTAATCATTGGAAGAGATCGGACTGCACCTCAACATATTAGAACTACTTCAGCGTCGGGGGTTGTACAAAACTTTGTTGCGCAAGAATTTCACATTTGCTATTCCTTGTCTCTCTGCGACTAATTCCCTTCACTGTGCTGCTGATTCCTTGCCGTTTTTCCGTTATACTGCCGAAAGTTCGAGCTTTCCAGGTTCGAAGACGTTTTGAGGGTATTCATGGCTTCCATGGCTGAAGGCCGGTTCTCTTTTGAAGGCACCTCCAGTGATTTGCATTCGCTGGAGGAAAAGATTTATCGCACCATAGAACTGCTGAAAACGACGCGGGCCGAAAAAGCCGCCGCCGAGTCGGAGCTGGCAAGCACACGCGATCTGCTGGACGCCCAGGCTGCCGAGACCGAGGCGGTGCGCAAGCAACTCCAGGCCCTGCAACAGGAGCGCGCCGAAGTTCGCTCGCGGGTGGAAAAACTTCTTGGTGACGTGGACGCGATTCTGGAGCAGTAGCAGGAACGAAAGCGAGAGACCAGGTGGCGGAAGATAACAACAGCATTCGCGTGGAGATTTACGACGAGAACTACAATCTTCGCGGCACGGACCCGGCTTACATCCAGCGCCTGGCCGAGATCGTAGACGCCAAGATGCGTGCCGTGGCCCAGCACACCAGCACCGTGGATTCGCTCCGGGTTGCCGTGCTGGCCGCCATCAACATCGCTGACGACTATTACCAGCTGAAACGTAAGTACGAGGGAATAGAGAGCGAATATACAAGCCGCGCCTCGAACCTTGGTAACGCCTTGGATCGCGCTCTGAACGAAGCCCTCGCTGAACCCCGCCGTACCGGCTGACCCTTCGCCCCTGAGCATCTGCGGCTCACAAATTCTTTACGCGCCTGCGCAACTAACCACGACGAACGGGGTTTGGGGTGGTAGCACTCTGGGCAACCGGAGAGCGGAGCAATGTCCAAAGTTAAAGCTCCGGGTTAGGAGCGTGGTATGTCACACATTCGGCTTTCCCGAATCTTCCTTGTGTTGGCACTGGCCCTCGTGGTACTTGTGCCTCTCTCGGCTGCAGCGCGCGTTGTCTTCGGCGTGGGTGTTGGGCCTATCTTTCCCTGGGGCTACTACGGGTACTATGGGCCATACGGCTATGCATACCCGTACGGATGGGGATACCCGGCATATTATGGGCCTTATGGACCCTATGCCTATGGCCCTTACGGCTACGGCTATGGCTATGGACGCCCCGTTGGCGAGGTGCAGATCAAGAGCCCGGATTCCAATGCGCAAATCTACATCAATGGCGCACTGGCCGGCCGCGCGCACGATCTCAAGAAGATTTATCTGAAGCCCGGCACCTATACAATCGAGCAGCGCATCGGGAACGACGTACAGAAGGAGCGCGTGTACGTTGTGGCCAATCGCAGCTTGAAAATTGAGTTTGGCAAGCCTGGCACGCCCAGTCCCACTCCGCCTCCGCCGGAACCACAGACGAGACCTGATGCCAATGCGGCTCCGCCTCCGCCATCCGCAGCACCTCCCGTGCCTGAGGAGGAGCAGCGGTATACTCCGCAGCCGCAGAGGTAGCGAAATTGTGTCCTGACGCAGCGCGCCGATCTTGCGCTGCGGGAGGGATAGCTGGGTCACTCCTCATCCGATCCAGGGGCGGAGTCCCAGGCGTGACCGAAGATTGAGAAGGTCTGCTTTTCACCGTGTTTCGGTAGAAAGGTGACTCGCGTCGGTTTCTTTTCCCAGAGCGGCGGGTTGCACTCTGAATCGGGCGTTTCACCTTGTCCAGAGTTACCCAAATCTTTTTTCAGGACTGGCTTTTTCCGTCCCAATTGCATAACAACAGCGCTGAGCTTTTCCCCGCTATCGCTGACTCCGCAGTAGGCGACATAGTCACGGAACCAGCTTGCCTCCGAATAGAAGGGATCGAACTCATTGAGCGAAAGCTGCGACACACGCCCTGTGAGCCGGTCGACCATCAACCATCCGCCGCGCTCCCACACCCAGCTGGGAGGCTTGCTTGAATCAGTGGGGAGATTGTTGTTTAAGCGGTAGGCACGGCGCACGACGAAGAGACGATCGGTCACGTCGTGAGCTTCTCCGGTCACAAATTCTTTGAGCTTGGCATCCACCAGCAGCGCACGCACCTTCATGGGCGCGGTATGCTCTTCATCCGGGCCGAGGAAGAGCCGGACCGCCAAAGTCTTTCCGTAGGTAATGGCATGTGGTTTGCCAGCGGCGCTTGCAAACAGAGGGGCAAGCATCAGCAAAAGCAGCAGAGTTGAGGGAAAGAACTTTTGAGGGAGCATCACCAGAGCAGGCTAGCTCTGATATGGATTTTCCGCAATTCGCGTTTTCCACAACTTGGTTTCTTTTCAACTAATTTAGTGCAACCAAGTTTGCCGTTCAGTGCTCAAATAGAGTTTATGTCCGAGTCCATGCGGCATCGCTCCCAACGAATTCTCGTTGTAGACGATCATCTCGACAACACACTGCTGATGCGCGAACTGCTAAGCCGTCAAGGCTACGAAGTGCTAACCGCCGGCAATGCATTCGACGCAGAAGATATCATGCATCATACGACGCCGGACTTGGTGCTGCTCGACGTAATTATGCCGGGAAAGAGCGGATACGAGCTGTGCCGTGAGTTGAAGAGTTCCCCTGAGACCCGCCTGATTCCGATCGTGATGATTACCGGGCTGAGCGATATGGAAGACAAGATCCGCGGCATTGAAGCCGGAGCCGACGATTTCCTGAACAAGCCGATTTTTCCGGTCGAGTTGTTTGCGCGCGTCGCCTCGTTGCTGCGGGTGAAGGAGTACACGGACGAGTTGGAGACCGCAGACAACGTACTGTGTACCCTGGGCCGCAGCGTGGAGTCGCGCGATCCCTATACGGAAGGCCACTGCGAGCGCCTAGCCACGTACGCCAGCGAGCTGGGACGCTTTATGGGCCTGGGCGATGAAGAACAGCTGGCGCTGCGCCGAGGCGGCTTTCTGCACGACCTGGGGAAGATCGCCATTCCGGACGAGGTGCTGAAAAAGCAGGGTCTACTCTCGGCCGATGATTGGCGCTTGATGCATCAGCATCCGCTAATTGGGGAAAACATCTGCAAGCCTCTACGCTCGCTTCGCATGGTGCTGCCCATCATTCGCCACCATCACGAGCATTGGAATGGCAGCGGCTATCCAGATCATCTGGCAGGCGAGAAGATTCCTCTGCTGGCGCGCATTCTTCAGGTGGTGGATGTGTACGACGCGCTGCGCACCGAGCGCCCATACAAGCCTGCGCACACGCATCAGCAGGCGCTGGAGACAATGCGCTCGGAAGCCGAAAGCGGGCTTTGGGATGGAACGATCGTGGCCGAGTTTGTCTCGATGCTTGCTTTGCGCGAACACGCCGCATAATTGACGCGGTTTTTACTATTCCTGTTGTGACAACTCAATTACAATTTGACTATATCTTAATCTAGCGTCCGAATTGCTATTGCCTAATGTCATTGCTCTACTCGATCATTCTGCCCGCCTATAACGAGGGCTCACGCATCCGTCCGAGCCTGGAAAAGGCACTGGCGTTCGTTCGCGAACAGCGCTGGAATGTCGAGATCATCGTCGTCAATGATGGCTCGCGGGATGATACTGCTGCAATTGTCAGGCAATTTATGCACGATGTGCCGGAACTCCGGCTGCTGGAAAATCCCGGCAATCGCGGCAAGGGCTACAGCGTGCGCAATGGAATGTTGAATGCGCGCGGCGACATCCTGTTATTCAGCGATGCCGATTTGTCCTCTCCCATTTACGAATCCCGAAAGTTGATTGCCGCCATCGAGCAGGGCGCCGATATTGCTTTTGGCTCTCGCTGGCTTTTGGCGGAGACGCAAACGCGACGCCAGTCGCTGCTTCGGCAGTTTGTGGGCCGCGCCTACAACATTCTGCTGCGCGTTGTGCTCGGGCTGCCTTACAAGGACACCCAGTGCGGCTTTAAGGCTTGCACCCGCCGGGCCGCCGAGGTCATCTTCACCCGTCAGCAGATTGAAGGGTGGGGTTTCGATCCCGAACTGCTCTTTATCGCGCGCAGGTTCGGCTTGAAGATGACTGAGGTTGCGGTGGAGTGGGCAAACGATGACCGCTCCAAGATCAACCCCATCGTGGACGGCGTGAAGATGTTCTATGAGTTGCTGATGATTCGCATGAACGGCATGATGAAGCGCTACGAGCGCCCCACGTTTGAGTTTTTTGCAGCGACACCGGGAACCGTCCTGGCAGGAAACAAACAAGGCTTAACGTAACCCACCAGAGCTGCTTTCGGCGCAAACAGACCGCCTCCAATTAGGAGGCGGTTGCTTCTCTTACGGAGTAGGCCCGAGGCGAAGCGACTACGATGGGTTTATGGTCGGCAAATTCACGGGGAACCAGGCGAATCTCGCCGCCTTCGCTGAGCCCGAGGGTCATGGTTTCCGCGCAATCCTTACAAAGCCAGAAGTGTTCAACGGGGCAAGCCTTGCTACGAATGGACGGAACGACCTCTTTGCCACTCAGCGCACGTTTTCGACCCACGTCAGTGAAGTCAACGCGGAACAGGCGACCTTGCCCAAAGTATCGGAAGGTTGCGGAACATCGCGAATTAAGACACTTTGAGAGCATAGGAGAGACCAATCTCGCCACACTAGAATGTGGAATGTAATGTTAAGTAGTCCTGTGACTCGAAGGGAAACATCGACTTGGTCATGAGATGCACCTCAGTACACTTTTGGTTGTATCAGCTTCTTGCGAAAAACCGTGCATCTCATTGCTAATGTTCAGCGATTTGGAGAACCAGTACAGGACGACTTGCGAACAGTTCTGTTCCGGGATTTGAGAAAGCCGACGGCGGACGGAACAAAGAATTACGCTGCGCATACTCGTGGCGGGTGCCGCTGGAGGCGGAACCCGCCGTTCATCCAGTTAGCTTGCTTTGCGGACGTGCCTTGCCCGGGGTTCTACAGCCCGAGGCTGGTTCTTTGCCTTTGCATTCTGCTTGTGGTCTTCGTGCGCGATGAGCAAGGCTTCTACCTGGCGCAGCAGATCTTCCATTCCAATTGGTTTTACCAGCAGAGATTGGGCGCCTTCGGAGCGCCAGTCGCTGCCGAGTGATGCGTAGGCGGTCAGGATGGCAATCGCCGGGTCATACTCCTGAAGTCTGGCGGCGCGGATGACATCGTATCCGGCACGGTCGGACTCCATCTTCATGTCGGTGATGATCATGTGGTACGGACCATCCGCAAGCTTTTCAATGCCCTCGCGAGCCGAGGACGCTGTATCTACGTCAAAGTCATTCATCTCAAGAACTGCTTTCAACGTGAGAAGGATTCGGAGTTCGTCGTCCACTAACAGAATGCGGCGTTTCATCGTTCATCCTCCGTGGTCTCAGCCGAGTCATTGCAAGGTGGGCTGAAACTGCTTGTTCACCTGTACCGGCGATTGCTTAGTCAGCCATTACTTACTGGCGGAAGCTTCGCGAAAATCATGCCGGACAGAAGCCAAGAACTGGTGTGCCGCCGGCGGGGTTGGCACCTTGCCCAACAAGACTTCACGGAAGTTAGGGCTCTTACCGTAGAATGCTTGCATTGCTTTGTCATCTACGTGAACATTGGCCCCGTTCAGGGTAGCGCCAATAAAAGCACCCTTTGCCTTGGAATAGGTCAGAATACCCGAGTTCATTTTCCAATCGGCGCTGGCACTGCCTTGACGACCCCACGGCCCTGCTGCGATTCCGACATCGGCGCCGATCTTCCAGTTTGCCTGCAGGAGCTTGTCAGCGCCTTCCTGGTTCATAAAGAGCATCACGAGGTCGACGGCCTCACCGCCAATTTGCGCTCCCCAGCTACCGCCGGTAAGGGTGAAGAAGGCAGGTGCGCTCCATCGCTCGCCCTGCACGCGGCAGGTGGCAACGCCACGCCCAAATTCAGCGCCGAAGACAAAGCCGCCCTTCTTGAGAGTGGGAATGATGGCGACGCACTTGGCTTTCTCGAGAATCGTTTGTGGAATACCGGCGTCCGGGGCATTCGTGAGCCGGTTCAAATCTGCAGATGCATCGTCCAACCGTTTGATCGCCTTGCTCTTCTCGTCATCAGCCTGTGCCCACCCGCAGATTGCGAGAAGAAGCACGAACACCAGTAACGCGGGAACTTTTTTTCTCATACCAACCCATCTCCCCTTTGCTCGTACATACGCTTTTCCGTTTTGCAAATTAGAGTGTGATTTTTGCGGCGGGGTTTACTCGCCAGTTATCTTGAAGCGCTTCTCCGGAGGGCTCGCCTGCGACAACTACAGGCTTGGCCCCACGCATCCCTGTTCGCCGTGCCGCGATTCGAGAGTGCGCTGCGCCGTCGATTGGGATAGCAACTGGATGAAGGAGGTTTGTGAAGATGAGAACATTACTGATAACAGCAACCTTGGCGTTGTGCACATCCGTTGCGCTCGCACAGGCGGCAGCGGGAGCCGGTGGAGCACCGCCAGCCGGTGCAACTCCCGGAGGCGCAATTGCCACTCCGGGCCCAGCTACCGGAACTCCGGGCTCAGGAACAGCGCCAGGAGGAACCAATATGCCGTCCTCAACTGCCCCTAGCACTGGTACTGCAGGGCAGCCGACCGAGACGCCCGGGCAAACAGCGGGTCAGACGCCGGATGAGGCGAGTCCTTCGGGAGCAGGCACGACAGGTACATCGCCGGGGAGCATGAGTGCGCCCACAACGACTTCACCGAACCCTGGCACCACTGCTCAGCCGGGCACTACAACACCCGGTCGGACGACTCCACAAGGAGGAGCGGGGACGCCTGGAACCGGCACGACAAACCCGTAGTGACTGGCCGAAAATTGGACCAGTTTCGCACAGCCCGCGCATTTGAAGGTGGGCTGTGCGTTACACCTGTTCTGAGCATTTCCTGTCTTCTTGTTTTGCAAAAAAAAGAGTATACCCCCCGAAGATGGCACCTCATCTGATGCTTCTCTTTCATCTCACTATCTGCGAAATCAACTCTAAGGGAGTTCAATTCCCCGCAATTGGAGGTCATCATCTCTGTCTAGACGGATTGAAGATTACGCGATGATCGGTGACTGCCACACGGCGGCCCTAGTTTCGAAGGAGGGATCAATCGACTGGTTGTGCTTCCCGCATTTTGATTCTCCTGCCTGTTTCGCTGCGCTGCTGGGAACTCCGGAAAACGGACGCTGGTTGATCTCTCCCGCGGAGCCAATTCTTAGCGTTCGCCGCCGCTACCGCGAAGAGACTCTTATTCTTGAGACTGAGTTTGAGACGAAGAGTGGGTCGGTTATGCTCGTGGATTGCATGTCTCCGCGCGGCAAATCGCCGGAGGTGCTGCGTCAGGTGATTGGAAAGCGCGGACAGGTTCCGATGAAGATGGAGATAGTGATCCGATTCGACTATGGATCGATTGTTCCGTGGGTTCGGCGCACCCGGACGGGCATCTCGGCGATTGCGGGTCCTGACATGCTCAGCTTGCGGACGACGTTGCCGATACGTGGCGAAAACTTTAAGACGATCGCAGAATTCACGGTGAACGAAGGTCAGAAGGTACCGTTCGATCTCACCTGGTATCCCTCCAGCGAGAACGAACCTGCGCCGCTAAACGTAGATGGGGCGGTTCAAGATACACAGGACTGGTGGTGTGAGTGGTCTGACCGGTGCGGTTATCAGGGCGGATGGCGAGATGCGGTACTGCGCTCATTGATCACGTTAAAAGCTCTTACGTTCTTACCAACAGGCGGGATTGCGGCGGCGCCTACGACGTCACTGCCAGAACTGCCCGGAGGCGTGCGGAACTGGGACTATCGCTTCTGCTGGGTGCGCGATGCATCCTTCACGCTCAGCGCGCTGCTGAACGCCGGATATCATGCCGAAGCGCGCGAATGGCGTGAATGGCTTTTACGCGCGGTTGCCGGCAATCCTTCTGAACTGAACATTGTCTATGGACTGCGTGGGGAGCGCAGGCTGACGGAGCTGGAGCTTGGCTGGCTGCCGGGATACGAGGGGTCCTTGCCGGTACGCACCGGCAATGCGGCTTATAAACAGTATCAGTTGGATATCTTCGGAGAAGTTTCCAACACTCTGTATCTCTGCCGCCAGGCTGGGCTCGGCCCTTCCGCGAATGATCCCGAGAATGTGGCACGGGCACTGCTTGATTTTCTTGAGACCGGGTGGGAACGGCCCGATGACGGGATCTGGGAGGTGCGGGGTCCGCGCCGCCAATTTACCCATTCCAAAATGATGGCCTGGGTGGCGGTCGATCGTGGCGTGTGGGCGGCTGAGCAGGGGTGGTTCGATGGGGACATTCCACGGTGGAAGATGCTGCGAGAGACAATTCACAAGCAGGTTTGCAGCGAGGGCTTCGATGCGGAGCTGAACTCGTTTGTGCAGTACTACGGTTCCAAGAAACTGGATGCAAGCCTGCTGATGATGCCGCTCGTAGGGTTCCTCCCAGTGAACGATGCGCGAGTCGCGGGGACCATCAAAGCCATTGAGACTCACCTGATGGAAGACGGTTTTGTTGCGCGGTACTCGCCGCACTCAGCGGTGGATGGCATGCCTCACGGAGAATCCAAGTTCATCGTCTGCACCTTCTGGTTGGCGGACAACTATGTCCTGCAGAATCGTATTGAAGATGCCAAGCGGCTGTTTGAAGGATTACTGAAGATTCGCAACGATGTCGGGCTGCTTTCTGAAGAATATGATCCGCACGCAAAACGTCTGTTAGGCAATTTTCCTCAGGCGTTCTCTCACGTCGGATTGGTGAACACCGCCGTCAATCTAAGCCGCTGCCTTGGCGAGCACGAATCCGGCCGGGTTGCAACCAGCATGCAGGGAGCAGATTACGGTTCGAGGTGAAGAGGAGAGAGGTAAATATGCTTTGGACAATTTTTGTGATTCTTCTGGTGTTGTGGCTGCTGGGATTCAGCTTTCACGTCGCAGGCGGCCTGATCCATCTGCTGCTGGTGGTGGCGCTGGTGGTGCTCATCATTAACCTTGTAACCGGGCGACGCGCAGTGTAAGTCGCGCTTTGTTCGGGGCGATCTAAATCCATGCGGTGGCCGTCGAGATCGTGAATGTTCATGATTGATCATTGGCGACTGTTCGTTCGCGGTATAGCACTCTTTCTCGTCGTACTCATGTGTGTTTCCGGGGCGTCTTCATACTCGGTTCTAACCCATGAGGAGATCGTCGATCTGCTATGGACGGTTGAAATACGCTCCCTGCTATTGACGCGCTACCCGGGATTGACCGAAGAGCAGATCAGGCAAGCCCATGCCTATGCTTACGGTGGCGCCGTCATTCAGGATCTCGGCTACTATCCTTTCGGCAGTAAAGAATTCAGCAACCTGGTGCACTACGTTCGCAGCGGAGACTTTGTTCGTGAGCTGCTGAGCGAGAGCAACGATGTGAACGAGTACGCTTTTGCCCTGGGCGCATTGTCTCACTACGCAGCAGATATCTCAGGTCATCCGGCGGTCAATCAGGCGGTGGCAATCGAGTATCCGAAGCTGCGAGCTAAGTACGGAAAATCGGTCCGGTATGCCCAGGACACAACCGCTCACCTGAAGACAGAGTTTGGCTTTGACACCGTGCAGGTTGCGAAGAATCGCTACGCCTCGCAGCAGTATCATGACTTCATCGGATTCCAAGTATCCAAGCCCCTACTGGAGCGGGTGTTTCCTGTCGTATACGGCGTGGAGTTGAAAGAAGTGCTAACCCATGAAGACCTTGCGGTTGGTTCCTACCGTTTCGGAGTTAGCCAGGTTATCCCAAAGATGACCAAAGTCGCGCTGCAAGCCCACAAGAAGGACTCGGTGCACGAGAAGCAGTATCCTGCGAAACGATTGTTCCTGTATCGTCTTTCGCGCGCCAGCTACGAGAAGGAATGGGGAAAGGATTACGAGAGGCCAGGCATTGGCACGCGCATTCTGTCAGCGGTGCTGCGTTGCGTGCCCAAGATCGGCCCATTCAAAGGATTAGCTTTTAAGACCCCAACACCGCAAACTGAAGACCTGTATATCAAGAGCATCGACACCACGGTCGATCATTATCGGGCCCTTCTAGAAGAAGTCAAGACAGACTCTCTCACGATTTCGAATCGTGACCTCGATAGCGGAAACCTCACCACGGCAGCGGAATACTCACTGGCCGACGAGACCTATGCAAAGTTGCTGGTCCGCCTATCAGCACATAAGTTTGACCGCACATCGCCGGAGCTTCGCGAAAACGTTTTGCAGTTCTATTCCGACCTCTCGATGCCCATTGAGACAAAAAAGGACCAGCAAAGCTGGCGAAACGTACTGACTGCGTTGGATCAGTTGAAGTCCGCCGGCGTGGCGAGCGGCCCAGCGCTCTAAAGAACGCGACCGCAAGTCCTTATGCAGGGGAGACCCAACAAGAAAATCGGCAGTCCCTTATACTTCATCTATGCCCTTTCCTGAGCTTCACCCCAGCTTGCTCCGTGCGCTTGCAGCACGAAACTACACCGAACCCACACCCGTGCAACAAGCCGTACTTCGGCCTGAAGCAGCAGGACGCGATCTGCTGGTATCAGCGCAGACGGGTTCGGGGAAGACCGCGGCGTATGGCCTTACGCTGGCGGAGACGCTACTTGGGAATGCGCCGCGATTCGAGCGGCCAAAACAGCCACTTGCGCTCGTTGTGGCGCCGACCCGTGAACTGGCGCTTCAGGTGCATCGAGAGCTGGCGTGGTTGTTCGGCGAGGCAGGCGGGCGCGTGACCTCTTGCGTAGGCGGCATGGACATTCGTCGCGAGCAACGCGCACTGGCGGCGGGAGCCCATGTGGTAGTCGGTACGCCGGGGCGCTTGGCGGACCATTTGGATCGTGGATTCTTGGACTTGTCGGAGATTCGCGCGGTGGTGCTGGATGAAGCGGATGAGATGCTTGATTTCGGCTTTCGCGAAGAACTCGAGCTGCTGCTGAACGCGACTCCGCCGGAACGGCGCACCATGATGTTTTCGGCGACGCTGCCGAAGGCGATCTTAGGATTGGCAAGGCTGTATCAACGCGATGCTCTGCGCATGGCCTTATCGTCGGAGAACGAGCCCCACGGCGATATTGAATATCGTGCGTTCCTGATTGCTCCGCGAGATGCTGAACACGCTGTAGTCAACTCTCTGCGCTACTTCGACGTGCAAGGTGCGCTAGTGTTCTGCTCAACGCGCGAAGCCGTGCGGCACTTGCACGCGAACCTGCGCGAACGTGGATTCTCCGCGGTTTCACTTTCAGGAGAGCTAAAGCAGCACGAGCGTACGACGGCTCTGCAGGCATTGCGTGATGGGCGGGCTCGCGTGTGCGTGGCGACCGACGTAGCCGCGCGCGGATTGGACATGCCCGAACTTGGCCTGGTCATCCATGCCGACCTGCCGCAGAACAGGGAGGCACTGTTGCATCGCAGCGGCCGCACGGGACGCGCGGGCCGCAAGGGATTGTCGGTGATGATCGTACCGGCGCAGCATCGGGGAGCCGGAGAAAGGTTGTTGGCATCGGCAAAGATCAAGGCAGTCTGGACAACTGCTCCCTCTGCTGACGCGATTCGCGCGCGCGACGAAGAGAACCTGGTGCGGGAGATCGTCGCCATGGCGGACGCCGCGGCAGAGGACGACTTGGCGGCAGCCAGAGCGCTGCTGCAAGAGCGGAGCGCCGAACAACTCGCCGCCGTGCTTGTCCGCATGCGCCGCGAAGAACTGCCTGCACCTGAGGTGCTGGAAGATCCTGGCACATACCGGAAGCCCGCGCAGCTCAAAAAGAAAGGCCCCTCGCCGGCCAAGAAGACCTATGGAGTCAAGCGGCCTTTCGACCGGAGCAAGAAGCGAGACGGCAAAGCGCAGGCGAAGAATAAGCGACGTTAATGCTCAGAGAATTCTGCTGCAACATTTGTTTGTGAAGCGCTTGGGGCGGGGGAAACAATGCTAAACTTGGGTTCCCGTCACTCCCGCTCGGGCGGCTGATCCGGTTCATTTTGTGGCTCAGCGGACAATTTGCCGGGAGAGAAAGTCGCCGGCATCAGTTTGGCGACTGGGACCTGCAAACTGAAAATCCTTCTGTATAACCCCGACAACGGCGTCACGCAAAACTTCATGCCCCACCTCTGGATGTTTCTGTTGCAGGCGCTGACGCCTGCCGGACATGAAGTTGTACTGATCGATGGCAACACCCGACCCTTGAGCGATGCGGAACTGGTCCAGTTCATTGTCGCCGAAGGAATTGGACTGGTCGGCATCGGAGCCATGACGCGCATGATCGCCAAGGCGTACCGCGTAGCGGATTTAATCCGTGCCGCAGGTGTTCCAGTTGTCATGGGCGGACCGCATGTAACAGAAGCTCCCGATGAAGCGCTCGGGCGCAACGGACAGGCACGCCATGCAGACGCAGTGGCCCTGGGCGAAGCGGATGAAACGTGGCCGCGGATTGTAGAGGACGCGGCGCGTGGCCAACTGAAGGAAATCTATACAGCGACCGATGCAGTCGGAAATGACAGCAAGCCGACGTTGCAGGATTATCCGGCGATTCCCTGGGAGTCTCTCGACCTGCAGCAGTTCAATCGAATTCCAGGATTTGTGGCTTCGATCATGCGGCTCCGGGGGCGCGCATGGGAGACATTTCACATTATTCCCATTGAGTCCGGACGCGGCTGCCCTTACGGATGCGAGTTCTGCACGGTCACCGGGTTCTTCGGCGATTCCATCCGCTTCCGATCGAACCAGAGCATTGTGGATGAGATGCTCAGAATCAAACGGCGCGCCCGCGACAGCCATGGCAGGGTCGCCGTATTCTTTGTGGATGACAATTTCGCGATTAACGTGAAGCGCACCAAGTCCCTACTGCGCGACATCATTGCCGCGGGAGCCGAGCTTTGGTGGGTGGGGCAAATCAGCGCTAACCTGCTGCGGGACGAGGAACTGCTGGATTTGATCGCGGCCTCGGGCGGACAGTGGATATTCGTCGGGATGGAGTCGCTTGATCCAGCCAATCTCGCCAGCGTCAACAAGGGGTTCAACAAGCCGGAGGAATACGCGGGCGTTCTCCAGGGGCTGGCGCGACGTAACGTATACGCAATAACGTCCTTCATCTTCGGACTGGATCACGACACCCCCGGCGTGGCCGAGCGCACGCTGGCCAAGATTCGCGAATGGCCGCCGGTACTGCCCGTCTTCGGGCAAATCACGCCCTACCCGGGAACTCCTTTGTACACGCGCCTGGAAAAAGAGGGACGACTGACGCGGCCGAAACACTGGCTTGATTTTGCGCCATTCCAGATGGCGCACAGACCGCTGAACATCACCGTAGCTGAGATACAGGATGAGGTGCGGTATGCATGGACAAACTCGTACAGTGCTGAGGCAACGGAGAAAGCACTGGATTCAATCGCGAATGAACCAGCGCCCTGGAAAATCAACCATCTGGCGTCCCGGCTCTGCTTCCGCGGAATCTATTTTCCCCAAAAGGGCGCTTGGCAATGGCTGAAGCTCATCGTTCAAAATCGAAGATCGATCTTCCGCGTTGTTAAGGATTCGATTACGAATTGGCATGGGAGCCAGGAACGGAGCAGCACCACAAAGCGGTCTGGGGACGGCATCGATACCGGGCAGTTGCCAATCAATCCGTCATTATGAGCTGTCTAGCTGTAACGATTGGAGTCGTTGGACAGTTTTTTCTCGCAGGAACTTCTTAGGACAACGAATTCTTTACAGCCTGAACGAATTCATCGGGATGCAAAGGCTTCAGCCACACGCTCACGTTCAGTCCTTCGTACTCGATTTCGATTCCTGGCATACCGCTGAGCACCATTACAGGCATAGACGGCGTGGTAAGGCGCAGGTGGCGGACCAGGTCCGCACCGGTGCATCCATTCAGGTAGTGGTCTGTAATGACCACACCGATCTGCTCTCCCGCGGTGCGCAGGATGGTGATCGCGCCATCCACGTCGGTTGCAAGCTGTACGTCGATCCCGGCGTTGCGCAGAACGATCTCTCGAATCTGCAATTGGCTGAGATCGTCATCGACCATCAAAACCTTGAGCATTGACTACCTATTATGCCGATATTTTGAGCGAATTTCTGACTCGGCGCGATGCCAATCTGCCTCATGTGACCCGTGCTGACCACCGCGCTGGCTAAAGAGTTCGTAGGCGCGATGTCGAATTTCTTCATGGAGTCGCGCGGCCGAGGGCTGAGCGGTATGCTCAGAGGACGTTGGGGCAGAAGATGAAGCTGCAGCCGCCGCGACGATCTCGCCCGCTACCGGTTTATTCGCCGGTGCTTTTTTAGCCGCACTCTTTTTGGCGGCCGTTTTTTTCTTTGGAGTGGACGCATTGGAAGGCGTTTTATCTTTAGCCATTCGTCTTCACATTCTCCTGATGATCAGAATTCGGCAGAGGAGAGCGCCCCTCGCCTTACTCATACTATAACGCCAGCTTGGACTACGCGATGCGGTGCGACGAATGGATAACAAAAAAGTCTTCCAAGCATGTTGTCTTAAAAATTCACTGGCTTAGGCGCGCGACAAAAATCGATAGCCTGGCGGAAGGCTTGCTCCAGGCGCGAGCCGGCGGCAAGATCGCCATCAAATTCCAAGTTGATAGACTCCACCCGCTTCTGGCTCGGCGTGGCGCAGTTGATAACGATCCCATCCTTGGTTTTACTGCTACACGTAGATGTGGAGAAGATGCATCTCTCCCCTCCCACACAGGACAATGCCAGCCAATTTTTCTGCAACTCTATGTTGTAGGGTTGCAAGGCACCGAGGGAGAAGTTGACAGTCTCGGTGCGAACGGTGGCCTCTCCCGTGTTGCTGGTGACCCGAACCGAGAATTCAGCGCGGCACTCTTCAAGTTTGTTCAGCCGGGTACTCCAGCCATACAGCCCTTTGCCAAGGACGCGGTCGCCGTGGCCATCTAAGTCGGCCTGAATAGCCGCAGCCCAAATGTCAAGTGAGGGGCGTGAATTTCCAAGACCCGGCTGCGCCAGCAGAAGCGGGGTGAGGGAGAGCAGCACAAGGGCAAGCAAGCACAATCGTTTCATTTCAGTCCACAATAAAACTGATTGAATGTAGCCCATCTTACTCGGTGGTGACCTCCCTCACTGCGAGAAAAACCGTCGAGGAGGTATCATTAGGCTAAATACTTTAGTGCGGACCCGATCGGCGGCACACGAATCGGTGGCAACGGCTAGGCCCAAACGGAGGCTCACTTTCAATGAATCCAGAATCTGTCCGGTATGTGGTTTCAATTCAGGCGCAACCTTTCCGCAAAAAGACGCGCTATCACTGGATGATTTGCCGGGAGGCCAATCCCGACGAAATGATCTCTTGGGGACACGCCCCAACCTTAGAGATCGCTGAGACCGAAGCCCGCAATGAAGTCAGGGATTTATCCTCAGGGCTGACGCAAGGCGGGAAGGTTGCCAGTACCAGCCACAACGCCATTCATCACTGCTAAACGGCGTCGCATTTCGGGAGTTGTCCACCCGCATCCCCGCAAAGCGGCGCGCAGCATCCCTTCCAAAAGAGATTAGTCAACCTCATGTTTGGCGGTGTAACCCTCCCGCGTGAGGATCTGATATTTCAGCTCTTTTCCCTTCTGATCTCTCACGATTAGCGGTTTGTCGGTTCCCGGTTCCACCACCTCCACCTTCAGTTTGCGGTAGGTGCCATCCTGTTTGGTGTTGGTGGGCCGGAAGGTGAGGGTGTATTGATTGCGCACGGCCGCGGAGATTTCGCGGAAGTCTTCAGGCAACTCGGACTCAAAGCGCGGGCTGAACCAACGTCCGCCGGTCATCCTGGCGAATGTGCTCATTTGATTGTCACCTTGAAGAAAGTCCATCTGGCGCATGGTGGCCCCCATTCCCATGCTGGAGTGCGCCTCCATATAAGTGCGCCACAGATAACCGGTGCTGATCGCATAGATTGTCACGTTGGGAGTCGCTTTGATCTTCTTAAGAACCTTGTCGTAGGTCATCTTGCTGAAGGTGTCCACGCCGCTGCTGACCAGGATGATTTCTTTTCGTCCGTCGATGCGCTCCAGGCGGTCAAGCGTGTCATAAAGCGCGTCGAAGAGGTTGGTTTCACTGAATGCTGGGATACGCAGAGAATTCAGAGCGCCGTAAATTGCCTGCTTGTCAGAGGTGAAGTCCACCAGGATGCTCGGCTTCATGTCATAGCTGATCACAGCGACGTAGTCATTCTTCTCCAACTGGTCGGTAAAGGCATACGATGCGTGCAAGGCATCTATCAAGAACTGCCTGCGACTGAGTTGGAAGGCTGGGGTGGATGCAAACTCGACGAGCAGTACCGCCGTGTAACCTGCCTTGGTAAGGCCAAAGCTCTGGATGGGCTGCACGACATTATCTTCCAGAATACGGAACTGATTTTTCTGCAGTCCGGGAATAAACTGGCCATCCTTGGTTAGAACCAGAGCGTCCACCGAGACGAGCGGCACATCGACGTTGATGGAGTAACTGGGCATCGCTTCGACAGGCTTCGGTGCGGGAGGCGGAGGAGCGGGTCTCTCCTGCTGCCTGTCCGGGGCTAGTTTCGGGATCGCATAGGGTTCAGTTTCGCTCTCGGGACCACCTGCCTCGGGTGGTATCTGCTGCTTCTGTCCGGCTGAATTCGGGGAATCCTGTGCGGATGAATTTCCTGCCTGAGCCAACGATGCCGCCGGCGCGAATGCAAGGCAAAGGTAAATCAGGGCCACACAGCAGACCGAGTGACGACGCACGGCCGCTAAATTGAGAGTTTTCCGTGGTGACATAACATGCACCCCCGACTCTGGCCAGAGCCTCCGGCACCCATTATAGATGCTAGTTCCGCGGTTTTCGCGACCTTCCGACTTACTTCCAGTGATCAGCAATCCAGTGAGGAAATCCCTAGCTTGACATTCTGCATCCCATGCAGCTTAAGGCCTTTGATGATCGAAGCTTCATGATCGTCTGCAAGGAGAAGCATGAAAGTTCGCTGGATGTTAGTTGCCCTTTTCTGCATGGCGTTGCTGTCCAGCTCCGTCCGTGCAGTTCCCGGCTCTCAAGGCTACCCGACCATGCCAACTGCGGCGCAAGATCATGATCATGATCACGATCACGATTGGGAGCACGATCAACGCTTCGAAGGACGAAACCCTGGTTACCGCCAAGGCTTCCAGGACGGCTCGACCGATGGCGAGAGGGATCGCGAGGCGGGCCGGAAGTGGCACTACGGCCCCGGCTACAAGCATCCGGATCGCGGTTACCGTAACGAGTTCGGCGATAAGCGTGACTACGAGCGCGAATACCAGGAGGGGTACGAACAGGGTTATAAGGAAGGCTATGGAGAGCACGATAGACACTAAGTCCACAGTCTCCGCTCTATGCCGTTAAAGTGTTTATTTCCGCATGAATGGACAGGAGCCCCCACCCGGGCTCCTGTTGTCAGGACTTGTTAATTTCCCACTTTCCGTTTTTCATCTGAATTCTAGATCCGCCAATCGTCGGAAATAACTCTTTCAACTTCTGGTCGATTCGGTTTGTGCACTCCAGCACCATATCCTTGTGCTCGGGATCGGCTCCGCTGTAATGCGCGAGCACGATTACTTCGAGGGCATTTCTCAGGGTGTGATTCAGTTCGGCGACTCGAAGTAATTCATCTTCCATGATCCTGCGCCGATCGATGACGCCACGCAAAATCAGCCAAAGCGCGACTCCCGCACCCAGGGAAACAATGGTCGCTTGCACGGCACAATTTATACGCGCAGGGACGCGAGCAAGAAGCCAATGCGACTCTTCAAAATCGGAAAATCCGATCAGGAGCGTGGCAGCAATGATCGCAAGCCACGTTCCAATGCGATTCCGCAGGATGAATGCAACAGCCCGTGTTATCAGTGCTCGCATAAGCCCTCCAAAAGCTGACCTTCCGAAGAGTTCGGGAGCAACTGCGTGAGAAGCGCACGTGGCGCTGGTTCTCAACCTCGCTTAGCCACTCAACACATTCCGCAGACTCATCGGCGAAACACCCCGTCAGCGTGATGTCATCCATCCCCATAGAGACAGATAACAACCCGGGGTCGCCGACTCGGTAACACAGTCTGCTAATTTGATTTTTTTGTCGGTGATCAATGTCATGGCTAACAGTGATGCGCTACAAAACCGAAGCCTATGTCCGTATTTCAGAAACTTCTATCTGAATGGACACCCCTTTTTCCTGCCACGCTCCTCTGCTAGTCTTTCCCTTTCATAGATCGGTATGAATCTAATATGAAGAGGATCGCTGCGACAGTGCATTTGCTGGACGTAATCGTTATTGCTCAGACTACGTGTACATGCGAGCGGTCTTCCCGCGACGAGAAGCAAGTGCTTTGCGACGGAGGGCGATGATACAAACCCTGCGCAACGCCGCATGGTTCGTCTGCGGGATCTATGCCACGATCCCGGCTTACTGGATGATGGTGCATCCGTTTGCAAAAAGCTGGCGCGCGGCTCGTTACAGGCTCACGTTATTGGTGCCTTCGTGGGGTGTGATGTGGTGCATCGCCTGGGGCGTCTCTTATCCGTGGCGCAACACACTGCTGTATGAGAACCCATTCACCTGGGCCGCCGCGCCTCTGCTCTGGGCAGTCTCCGTATTTTTGTATGTGAACGCCACACGCGGACTGTCATTGATGCGCGTGATTGGGCGGGATGAGTTGGAACCCTATGGCCAGCCGAAGATGCTGGTGACCTCTGGCGTACATCGGATGGTACGCCACCCGATGTACCTCGGACACCTTTGCACGATGCTCGGGTATACGATCGGCTCCGGCACCGTGGCCTGCTATGGACTGTTCGCATTTGCCGTGGTCACAGGAGCCATCATGATCCTCTTCGAGGAGCGCGAACTGCATCAGCGATTCGGTCCCGCATGGGAGGAATATTGCGCGCACACTCCGGCAATCTTCCCGATGCCGAGGGGTTAGATGCCGCGGGATCAAAGGAGAAATACCTAATAAGCAGACAGGGAGAGGAACCGTTTGCTTTGCCTCCTCACCTATAATGCAGAAATGCGTTTTGAGCTTTTCGTTGCTGCCCGCTATCTTCGCGCCAAGCGCCGTCAGGCGGTGATCGGAGTCATCACCGGAATCTCGATTCTGGGCGTTGCCGCCGGCGTTGCTTCGCTCATCATCGCGCTGGCCATCAACAACGGCTTCCGGCAGGACCTGCAGCAGCGTCTGCTCGGCTCCACTTCGCATGTGAATCTGATGCGGGTGGAAAATGA
This sequence comes from uncultured Acidobacteriota bacterium, assembly GCA_963738165.1. Taxonomy (GTDB): domain Bacteria; phylum Acidobacteriota; class Terriglobia; order Terriglobales; family Acidobacteriaceae; genus TOLSYN. Next base: position 108,956 of record CAVTVE010000019.1, on the reverse strand, counting down.
TGGTATCCACGACTGGGCAGCACTGTTGCAACGTTTGGAGAAGCTGCCGCATGTGCGGGCGGCGGCACCGGCGATCTATGAGCAGGTATTGATATCCCGCGGAGCGCGGGCGGGTGGCGCGGTCTTGAAGGGAATCGTCCCGGCGGATGAACGGCGCGTCACCGCAATGCTGGATTCGGTCCACGAGGGCAGCGCGCAGCCGCTAGCCGATGCCCAGGCCCGGAGCGATTGCGCAGCCAAGGCACGCACCTCTCTGTTGAGCCAATTTGACGGGGGATGCACTCCAGAAAAGGCCGCATCGCCGCAAGACTCCGACCCTTCTTCGCTGCAGGGGGCGGCCGACCGGATCGCGGCCATGCCGCCGATCGTACTTGGCAAAGATTTGGCCCAGACCTTGGGAGCGACGGTAGGGTCGGTGGTGCTGGTCACCAGTCCGCAGGGTGAGTTGACTCCATTTGGCATGGTACCGCGCTACATGCGATTCAGGGTCACCGGCATCTTTCAGTCGGGATTTTACGATTACGACTCGACCTGGGCGCTCTGCTCATTGGGCGATGCGCAACGGCTGTTCAGCCTTGGCGATGTAGCCAGTGTGCTGGAATTCAAGGTGGACGACATCTACAACGCGGCCGCGATCGGAAATCAGATCGAAGCCGCGGCGGGCAAGGGATTCCAGACCACGAACTGGATGGAGCAGAACCGGGCACTCTTCCGCGCCCTGCGGCTGGAGCGGGTGGTGACATTTATCACCATCGGATTGATCGTCTTTGTCGCAGCGCTGAATATCCTGATCTCGCTGATTATGATGGTGATGGAAAAGACGCGCGACATTGCGGTGCTGGTTTCAATGGGAGCGCGCCGCGAACAGGTACGCCGAATCTTCATCTGGCAGGGGCTGCTGATCGGCATTATAGGGACCGCGCTGGGGCTGTTGGTGGGCTATACGATTGCAGTTCTAGCGGGACGCTATCACTGGATCTCGCTTTCGGCCGAGGTCTATTCCATCGACTACGTTCCGTTCGCGCCGCGCGCTCTGGATGCGGTGCTGGTGGCAATCGTCTCGCTGGCGATCAGCTTCATTGCCACGGTGTATCCGTCGCAGTCGGCGGCGCGGGTGCTGCCTGCCGAGGCTCTGCGTTACGAGTAGATTGCGTGCTGTGGCGACGGCTAGGCAGAATTTGCGGAAATCAGATATCGCTGGAGCCAGGTGCAGCTCTGCCCGTCACAGCGCCTGAGGACCGCGACGTGGTTTAATTGAAGGGTGTAAACACCGCCTTTGAGCGGAGCCGCGCGAATGGAGAAGGCTGCTGAAGAGCGCGGGATTTTGCACCAGAGAGAACGCGAGGTGCATCCAATGGAGAAGCAAGAGATCCTCCGAGTCGAGGCTCTCGGCAAGGTCTATCGTTCTGGAAGTACGGACCTTGTGCTCTTTGACAACCTGTCTTTCCGGGTACGTGAGGGGGAGATGCTGGCAATTGTGGGCCAGAGTGGGGCAGGCAAGTCTTCTCTGCTGCACATTCTAGGCGCATTGGATACGGCCAGCTCCGGCGAGGTGTTATTTGACGAGATTCGCTTGACGTCATTGTCCGAGGTGGCGGCGGCGGAGTTCCGAAATCGCCAGATTGGGTATGTTTGGCAGTTCCACTACCTGCTGCCTGAGTTCACTGCACTGGAGAACGTAGCGATGCCGCTATATTTGCGAGGTGAAAACCGCAGCAAGGCAGAGGCAATGGCGGCTAAGTGGTTGGGAGAAGTGGGATTGGGCGATCGCGGGCATCATCGCGCAGGAGAGCTTTCCGGTGGCGAACAGCAGCGCGTTTCGCTGGCGCGGGCGCTTGTGACCGCTCCCAGGATGTTGCTGGCAGACGAGCCCACGGGGGATCTGGATACCCGCACGGCGGAGTCCGTGTTTGAGCTAATTTCCAGACTGCATGCCAGTTATGGGCTCACGTCAATCATTGTGACTCATAATCTTGCATTCGCACGCCGTTGCAGCCGCATTCTCTCTTTGGAAAACGGTACCGTTATTGAGGTAACTCCAGAGTCTTTATCGCAATCCTAGGGTTTATTTTCTTACTGGATCGTCTTTTTAGTGGCATAGTTGGCGTAACAGAAAAGCACAGCACGACTTGCAAGACTTGGCCGCTTATTTCGCGGTAGTGAAAGACAGGGCATTTTTGCTCCGGTTGGGTTGAAACCAACCGATTGGGGTCCGGAAGGGTCCTATCGCGGTTCCTGGAAGCTTGGTTTTCCGGTGAAACCAGAGGTGAAGCAAGGAGAAAGTCTCCCGTTACCGGTAATGGCTGGGGCGGAGAGACTTGGAGACACACAATGTTTGAACGGTACACCGAAAAAGCAAGGCGCGTGATCTTCTTTGCACGATATGAAGCCAGCCAGTTTGGCTCTCCGTATATTGAGACGGAGCACCTTCTGCTCGGTCTGTTGCGCGAAGACAAGGCTCTAACCAATCGCTTCCTTCGCCAGCATTCGTCGGTGGACTCTATTCGTAAACAGATTGAAGCCCACACGACGATTCGCGAAAAGGTATCGACCAGCGTGGACCTGCCGCTCAGCAATGAGTGCAAGCGGGTGCTGGCCTATGCCTCCGAAGAAGCCGAACGGCTCAGCCACAAGCACATCGGCACGGAGCATCTACTACTCGGGCTGTTGCGCGAGGAGAAGTGTTTCGCGGCGGAGATTCTGGCCGAGCGCGGGCTGAAGATTGCGGCCATCCGCGAGGAGCTACAGCGCACCACGCAGGAGAAGGTGCAGCAGCAGCCGCAGCGCGCAGCGAACCGCGAGTCTTCACTGCTGGCGGAGTTCTCGCGCGACCTGACCCAGGCGGCAATGGAAAATCAGTTGGACCCGCTGGTGGGGCGCGATGGCGAGGTGGATCGCACAATTCAGATTCTGTGCCGCCGCACCAAGAATAACCCGGTGCTGATCGGGGAGCCCGGAGTGGGCAAGACCGCGATTGTAGAAGGTCTGGCGCAGCGCATCGCCGATGGCGAGGTGCCTTCGTTCCTGGCCGACAAGCGGGTGCTCGCCCTGGATCTTTCGCTAATCGTTGCGGGTACGAAATATCGCGGCCAGTTCGAAGAGCGACTTAAGACGATCATGAAGGAGCTGATCGAAAACCAGAACTCGATCATCTTCATCGATGAGCTTCATACGCTGGTGGGAGCGGGCTCGGCCGAAGGTTCGCTCGATGCGGCCAACATTTTGAAGCCGGCGCTGTCGCGTGGCGAAATTCAGTGCATTGGCGCTACCACGCCCGGCGAGTACCGCAAGTCGATCGAGAAGGATCGTTCGCTGGAACGGCGCTTCCAGTCGGTAAAGGTTCCGCCTCCGAATGAGCCGGATTCGGTGAAGATCCTGATGGGGATCAAGGACCGCTATGAGAAGTTCCACGCCGTCAGCTACACCGACGAGTCGATCAACTTTGCGGTCTCGCATTCGAACCGTTACATTCCGGATCGCTTCCTGCCGGACAAGGCAATCGATCTGATTGATGAAGCTGGAGCGCGGGTGAAGCTACGCCAGTCTGCGCTGCCGGAAGAGATCACCGAGGTTCAGAAGCGGATCAAGTTCATCGTTCATCGCATGGAAAACGCGATTGCGAACCATGAATTCGAGAAGGCGCGCTTCTACTCGGACGAGGAGCGCAAGGAGCGCGAAAACCTGCGCGTGCTTCGCGAGAAATTCCACCTCAACGACAGCGCTACGGGAATCGTGCAGCGCGAGGACATTGAGGAAGTAGTTTCGCGCTGGACCGGGGTTCCGGTAGCTGCGATCAAGGAAGAAGAATCGCAGAAGCTGCTGCGCATTGAAGAAGAGCTGCACAAACGTGTGATCTCGCAGGAGAAGGCGATCTCTGCCCTGGCCCGTGCAATCCGGCGCTCGCGCGCTGGACTGAAGAGCCCGGCGCGTCCGATTGGCTCCTTCCTCTTCCTGGGCCCGACGGGTGTGGGTAAGACGGAAGCCGCGCGCACACTGGCGCAGTTCATGTTTGGCAGTGAGAAGAGCCTGATACGCTTCGACATGTCCGAGTACATGGAGAAACACTCGGTCAGCAAGTTGATCGGTTCGCCTCCAGGATATGTGGGCTACGAAGAAGGCGGACAGCTCACCGAGCGCGTCAAGCGTGCGCCGTATTCGGTTGTGTTGCTGGATGAAATCGAGAAGGCACACCCGGATGTGTTCAACATTCTGTTGCAGGTCTTTGAGGATGGGCAGTTGACGGATGGCCTCGGCAACACCGTGGACTTCAAGAACGTGATCCTCATCATGACCTCCAACATCGGCGCGCGTCACATGATCAAGCGCGAAGGGCTGGGCTTCTCTTCAAACAAGGAAGAGAGCATCAGCGACAAGGTTGAAGAGATGGTAAGGAGCGAGGTCAAGAAGACCTTTAATCCGGAATTCCTCAACCGTCTGGATGAAGTTGTGGTCTTCAATGCCCTGAGCGAACACGATCTGAACCAGATCGTCGAGCTGATGGTGACTCAGCTGAATCACAACCTGGCGCAGAGAGCGATCACGATCACGGTGACCGAAGATGCGCGCAAGTGGATTCTCGATAAGACCATTACGGACCGCAGCTACGGAGCTCGCCCGTTGCGCCGCGCGCTGCAGAAGTATGTGGAGGACCCGCTCTCAGAGGCACTGATCCAGGGCAGCATCAAGACTCGCCCCGCGTTCGTCGAGGTCTATCTCGACAACAATCAGCTCTTCTACCGTGAAGTGGGCGAAGAGAAGACAGACGGTGCTCTGCTGCTGAGCTAAAGCGAACCGTGAGTGAACGAGAGAACGCCGCCGGAATCCTGGCGGCGTTCTTCTGCGCTGGTAAATACGTAAGGTCTTTGTAAGTCAATTTCCTTAATTTCTGAAACTTCCGGCTCTCGGGAGAATCTACTAAACATGGGTGTGATCGTATTCGGCACTGGTGTTTCCACCAGCTAACGATCGCTCTCCTTGTTGCCGATAAAGTTCGTACGACCGGTATTCCTTTTCCGCCGGGTAAGAATCGAAATAGAGAAGAGGACCTCCTGATTTGGCCGGGGCAACCCGGCCATTTTTTGCCTCCCGCCAATTCCTAATCTCCGCGCCAATATTGATACAATAAGGAATTCAGCCCTGAATATTTAGCAGGTAAGGAGTTCGCCTTGATACCTCGATATACCCGCCCCGAGATGGGACAAATTTGGAGTGACGAAAACAAGTTCCGCACATGGTTGCAGGTTGAGGTCGCCGCGAGCGAGACCCTCGCCGAAGCAGGAATCGTACCGAAGTCGGCTGCCGAAGCGATCCGCATAAAGGGCGCGGCATTTGAGGTGGCGCGCATTCACCAGGTTGAGGCCGAGGTGAAGCACGACGTAATTGCCTTCACCACGGCGGTGGCGGAGAAAGTCGGTCCGGAGTCGCGCTGGCTGCACTACGGACTTACGTCGAACGATGTGGTGGACACGGCGCAGGCGTTGCTGGTAAAGCAGGCTTCAGCGCTGCTGCGTGCCGATATTGAAAAGCTACTGGCGGTATTGCAGCGCCGGGCGTTGGAGTTCCAGCATATCCCGCAGATTGGGCGGACTCACGGCGTTCACGCCGAGCCGATTACCTTTGGCTTGAAGATTGCCAACTGGTATAGCGAAATGCAGCGCAATCTTGAGCGCTTTGATTTCGCGGCCGAGCAGATGCGCGTGGGCAAACTGAGCGGTGCGGTCGGCACCGGCGCGCACCTCGAACCGGAGTATGAGGAGTTGATCTGCGAACGCCTCGGCCTGGCGCCGGCTGCGGTTTCCTCACAGGTGATTCAGCGCGACCGCCACGCCTTCTACGTCGCCACGCTGGCGGTTGTGGCGTGTACGCTGGACAAGATTGCCACAGAGATCCGCCACCTGCAGAAGACCGAGGTGCGCGAGGCGGAAGAGTTCTTCAGCGAAAAGCAGAAGGGATCATCGGCGATGCCGCACAAGCGGAATCCCGTGAATTGCGAGCAGATCTCTGGCCTGGCACGGGTGATCCGAGGCAACGTAGGGCCGGCATTCGAGGACGTTGCCCTGTGGCACGAGCGCGACATTTCGCACTCCTCGGTGGAGCGTGTGATCCTGCCCGATTCGACGATTCTGCTTGACTACCTTCTGGCGAAGACCACAACTCTGGTGGACACTTTACTGGTCTATCCGGAGCGCATGTTGCGCAACCTTGATTCCACCGGCGGGTTGGTATTCAGCGGGCAGCTTTTACTGGATCTTGTGGAGGCCGGAGTGTTACGAGAGGACGCCTACAGGATTGTGCAGCGCAATGCCATGCAGGCCTGGCGCGAGGAGAAGAACTTTCGCGAGCTCGTCTCGGCGGATCCGGAGATTACCTCCCGGGTCGAGCGCAAGACGCTGGATCGCGCCTTCGACCTGAAGCGGCAGCTCCGGAATGTAGACAAAATCTTCAATCGGGTATTTTCGCAGGTATCACCGATGGCAAATTCTGTGCGCACCGCTGGACGCTCCAAATCCACATCCGAAGCTGCATCTAAGGCGGAGAAGAGCAGCTAGGGAGAGGTCTATCCACCGATTCTGGAAGGCGTGGCACGGCTGCGCGCCTTTTTATTGTGAGTTCACCTAAAAACAGTCCGTGCAGAACGGCATTAGGCAGTAACATCGATCAGCATGACGCCCATTCTTGATGCCATCCACTCCCCGGCGGACGTAAAGTGCTTGTCCGTTGCCGAGCTCATTCAGCTTGCGGAGGAGATTCGCAGCGAACTCATCACGGTGCTCGCGCGCACTGGCGGGCATCTCGGCCCCAATCTTGGCGTCGTCGAGCTGACCCTCGCCATGCACTACGTCTTCGACACGCCGACCGACCACTTCCTCTTCGACGTGAGCCATCAGGCGTACGTACATAAGCTGCTCACCGGACGGCGAGATCGCTTCTCAACGATCCGAACTCCGGGCGGGCTGAACGGCTTTATGCTGCGCACCGAGAGCAAGCATGATAGCTACGGCGCAGGCCACGCGGGCACGGCGCTCTCGGCGGCGCTCGGAATGGCCGTAGCCCGCGACCGGCTTGGTGGCAAAGAGCACGTGGTCGCGCTGGCCGGAGACGCCGCCTTCACCTGCGGCATCACTTACGAGGCACTCAATAACATTGCTTCGCAGACCAAGCGGCTGATTATCGTATTGAATGACAACAAATGGTCGATCGACAAGAACGTCGGAGCTATTGCCAGCTACTTCAATAAGATAGTCACCAGCCCGCAGTATCATGGCCTGCACGAGCGGGCGGCCAAGCTGGTGGAAAAGGTCGGCGGCAAGTCGGCGGCACAGGTTGCTCGAAAGGCCGAAGAGGCCGCCAAGAGCATGTTATGGCCTTCGGTCATCTTCGAGGAGTTTGGACTGAAGTACTATGGGCCGGTCGATGGACATGATATTGCCTCGCTGATCCGAACCTTCCAGTTTGTGAAGGCTCTGGATCGCCCGGTGCTGCTGCACGCCATCACCCAGAAAGGGCGGGGCTTTGAGCCGGCCGAGGAGAAGCAGAAGAAGTTCCACGGACTGGGGCCGTACAATCCTGAGACGGGCGAGACCAAGCCGTTGGCACAGCGCACCTTTTCGGAGGTCTTCGCCGACTCGCTGACCAAGCTGGCGACCGGGAATGATCGCGTCATTGCCATCACCGCCGCCATGCCCAACGGCACAGCCCTCGACCGCTTCCGCGCGGTACATCCGGCTCAGTATTACGATGTGGGGATCGCGGAGGAACACGCGGTGTTGTTCGCTGCGGGGATGGCCACCAAGGGCTTCAAGCCATTCTGCGCCATCTATTCCACATTTCTACAGCGCGGCTTTGATCCCATCGTACATGACGTGTGCCTGCAGAACCTGCCGGTAGTTTTCTGCATGGACCGGGGCAGCCTGAGCGGAGACGATGGCCCTACCCACCACGGCCTGTTCGACATCAGCTATCTGCGCGCGATTCCGAACATGGTGCACATGAATCCGAAGGACGAGGACGAGCTAGCGGACATGCTGTTTACCGCTCTGCACCACGACGGCCCGTCGGCGGTGCGCTATCCGCGCGGCATCGGTCCGGGGACTCCAGTCAAAGATGAACCGGTTCTGCTCCAGATCGGCGAAGCCGAACTGCTGGAGCACACCGGCAATGACCGCGTCGCCATCTTCTCGCTGGGAGCCATGCTGCCGCTGGCCCGGGAGATTGCCGGGGCGCTGGCTTCCGAAGGCGTTGCATCGGCGGTCATCAATGCACGCTTTGCCAAGCCCATCGATACCAGGATGGTCGCACAGTATGCGCAATCGGCTGAAATCCTGGTGACGCTGGAAGACCATGTTCTGGCTGGAGGCTTCGGGAGCGCGGTGATGGAGGAGTTAAACCGGCAGGGACTGGGTACGCCGGTACTCCGCATCGGCTGGCCGGACCAGTTCATCGAACATGGCAAACCGGAAGAGCTGCGCAAGAAATACGGCCTGACTGCGGAAGCGGCGTTGGCGCAGTTGCGGCAGCAGCTCGGGATAGTGGTTTAGTCTCTCACGGCGGCGCGGCTGCTGCTGTCTATTTTCTATAAATGAAAGAACGGCCGAATGGGGATCCCAGCGGCAGCCCCACATCTGCTGACTGCAGCAGATGTGGGGCACTTAGCTACTTGTGATCGAGCAGCGGACCGCCGGAGACGGCAGCGTCACGGCGTGCGGCCCGGCCTGCTTTGGCGGCATGTTGCGAGGTGAACTCGGGACCGTATTTCTCCAAGAGCACGGGAACCAATGCACCTTCGGCTTCCTTGACGAAGGTCATGACGCCTTCATCGTTGAGATCGATGCGGATAAAGTCTCCGAGCCTGACCTGCGCGGTTGCCACCAGATTGGCCAGCGGAAAGACAATGTTCTTCTCAATCGCGCGCTTCAGGTGACGGGCGCCGTACTTGGGGTCTGTCCCTTCCTGCAACAGCAAGGCCTTGACCCGCGGAGAGCAACTGAAGACGAACTGGTTATTCCCGGTCGCCTGCAAGATCCGCTGCTGCACCAGGCCGAGTTCAATCTCCAGGATCTTCTCCAGATGCTCACTCCGTAAGGTCTTGAAAACCACAACCTTATCGATGCGGTTCATAAACTCCGGAGAGAACTTGCGCCGCGCTGCATCAATGGCGGCGCGCTGCATCTTGGCATCGATTTTGTTATCGATGACGCCGGTGGGCTGAGCAAAGCCCATGTTGCCATTGAGCAGCTCATTCATCTCGCCCGCACCCAGGTTCGAGGTCAGAACGATGAGGCACTGGGAAAGATCCACGCGGCGGTTATCGCCGAGCGTCAGCGTCGCTTTGTCCAGAATTCCAAGGAGGAGCTGCCACAGCGCATCGCTGGCTTTTTCGATCTCGTCAAAGAGCAACAGCGAGAGCTTGAGGCGATCCGTGTGCCACTGGTTGAGCGCTTCCTGCGTGAGCAGGGGATGGGTTTCGCGGTGCCCGAGATAGCCCGGGGGCGAGCCGATGAGCTTCGCAATCTCATGAGAATGCTGGAATTCGGCGCAATCGATCTTCACGATCGCGCGAGCGTCTCCAAAGAGAGATTCGGCGATTGCTTCGACCACACGGGTCTTGCCGGAACCGGTCGGCCCCAGGAAGAGGAGATTGCCCACAGGGCGTCCGGGAGCATTCAGACCGGCCAGGAACATCTGGTAGATCCCGGTGACTTTTTCAACGGCATCGTCCTGGCCCACAATTTTGCGCCGAATGGCAGTGTCAAAATCCTGCGCGTCGCTGGAGCGGCGGGAGGGGTCGAGGATCGCGTTGAGTCCGGTTTTCATGTCTGACCTTGTCCAAAAATCCAAGCTACAGGAATTCTGAGATGGAGGAATCGATATACGGCGTTGTATCAGAGACTTCGAAACAGCATCCTCGAAGAATCGGACAGGCCTTGAAACTACCTCCATCCCGTCGCTGTGACGTTAGATGCGGAAGCGCAACAAAAGGCGCGAGGCACGTCCAGACTTCGGAGAGGCACCCAAGTACGAACCCTTTTGATTACTGAAGCTGAAAAAAATTGAGGAACTCAGGTGATCTACTCTCTTTGCTAAGCAAAGATGCGTGCTAGTATCCGCTCAGAAGGAACTCTGGATCACCTATCATGTCTCGGAAATCGGTTTCTCTGTCGGTTCTCACCTCTGGAGCGGTTCTACTCTTACTCTTCGCGATGTTAGAAAAACTTCCGTTGCGCGCGCGTGCCGTCGCGCGAACGGCTAGTGCAGCCGCATTTGCTTCGCCTGCACCCGACGTCAAGCCGTCGGCCACCACGGCAACCCCGGCGCACACCGTCCCAGTGGACAGTAAGCTGCACACGGTTGCCAAGGGAGAAAGTGTACCCGGCATTGTGCACCATTACCTGCCGCTGACAACGTTCCAGACCGGCAGCGAACTGGAGAGAGCGATCCGGACGGCAAATCCGGAGATCAAGGGACTGTGGCCCAAGCCGGGATCGGAGGTCGTGATCCCCTCCTACCGGGAAAACTGGGCGGAGAAGTCCGTGCTTGTGCCGAAGAACTTCGAGGTGCGTGCCGTCTATCTCACAGGCACGATGGCAGGCAGCGCCAAGGGACTCGATATCATCCGCACCTGGCGCGAGGCTGGCGGCAACAGCGTAGTGTTTGATATTAAAGACTCGGACGGCTCGGTGAGCGTTCCGACCGGATTGCCCCTGGCGCCGGAACAGAAGAGCTATCCGATTCGCAATTTGCCGAAGTTTACCGGCTTTCTCCACGCCCAGGGATTACACGCGATCGCGCGCATTGCAATCTTCCGCGATGACGCGCTGGTGACCAAGCATCCGGAACTGGCGGTGCAATCGCGCCGAGGGGGAGCCTGGCGCGAAAACGGAAAGCTGGTCTGGACCGACTCTTCCAACCCGAAGGTGTGGGACTACAACATTGCCTTGGCGAAGTTTGCCGCAGCCAATGGCGCGGACGAGATTCAGTTTGATTACGTGCGCTTCCCGGCCGAGGGCGACCAGAAGGACGCGAAATTCCTCTTTGAATCCGAGCATCCGGATTGGAAGCGCGCAGACGCGATTACGGCCTTTCTGAAGAAGGCACAATCCGAACTGAAGCCGATGGGCGTATTGTTCTCACTCGATGTCTTTGGAGTGATGGCTTGGCAGCGGCCGATCGACCTCTCACACACCGGGCAGGATATACCGCAGATGGCGAAGTATTGCGATGTGATCTCTCCCATGATCTACCCGTCGCACTTCTACGGCATGGACGGCTACACCTCACCGGGAGACGCGCCGGAGCACTTCATCGGTGAGTCGATGGAACGCTTTCAGAAGGTGACGGCGGAGAGCGGCGTCGTATTGCGTCCGTGGCTGCAGGCCTTTGGCTGGAGGACGAAGAGCTACTCTCCAGAGTACATTCGCGTTCAGGTAGCGGTCTCACACGGCAAGGGAGCCGATGGTTTTCTGTTCTGGAACGCGAACAACGACTACAGTAAGCCGTACTCGGCGATGCCGGATATGCGCCAGGATAAGGTAAAGTACTTCCGCGGAGATGAGGTAAAGGGCTTTGCGCAAAAGACAGCCGCCGCGAAGAGCAATGGCTCGGCGGTGAATTAAACGTCACTGAAAAACACGCAAGAGGCGAACGCCGGGAAGATGGCGTTTGCACTCTGGGTGATGGCGCTTATAATTAGCAGAATTGCTATGTCTTGTGAGTGTTATGCGCTGGTTGCGTACGTAAAAAACGAGCTCGGAGGTTTTGTAGAGGCTCTGCGCCGCGAACTCCATCCGGAGCACGCGCACCTGCCGACTCACCTGACGGTTTTGCCACCGCGCCCGTTGCAAGGAACGGAAGAGGATGCGGTGACTATGCTGCGCCAGCTGGCCGCGACGGTCGCACCCTTCCAGGTAGGGTTGGGCGAGGTAGAAAGCTTCCTGCCGATTACCCCTACGGTGTTCATCCGGGTCAGTTTCGCGGGGTACAGGATGCGCGAGCTGCACGATCTGATGAACCGCGACCCACTGGCCTATACCGAATCGCTGCCCTACATGCCACACGTTACAGTCGCCAAACTGAACAGCAACGAGCGTGCCGCGGAAGTGCTGCGGACCAGCAAAATACGCTGGCAAAACTACCCGGGATCACACAGTATCGCAGTGGAACGCCTGACGTTTGTGCGCGGACACGAACATACCTGGACCGACCTGGCCGAAATCGATCTTTCGGCTCCCCGGCGGTAATACCCGGCTGCGCCAGCCCAGCCGCCACAGCACGACTGGCCATTGACCGTCTTTCACCTTGCAAATCCAACTGGTTCCAAGCCTAATGTAGTCAGCGCGGCGCTTGCCTGGAATACGCCAAAGCCTCCCGACTGAATGAAGGGCCGCGCTTTCGGAGGAGTTGGCGATGAGGTTACCATGCAAATTCTGGTGTATGGCGCTGGATATCTCGGGACAATCGTCTCGGCATGCCTTGCCGATTTCGGAACGCCCATCGTGTGCTGCGATTCAGCAGAGGAGAAGATTCTGAATCTCGCGCAGGGACGGATCCCTTTCTATGAAAAGAACCTGGAAGAGATCATCCGCCGCAATACGCGGGCTGGACGGCTGACTTACTCGACCGAGATCAACTCTCAGGTTGCACGCTCGCAGGTGATCTACCTGGCAGAGGACGATGCGTGTGAAACGGAAGCAATTGCGCTCAAGTTGGCCTCGAAGTTGCGGCCCGGAGCCCTACTCGTGATCTGCACTCCGGTGCCGGTGGGAACCACGCGACGGATCGCACACAAGCTATCTCAGCTGAGCTACGACGCAACCGTTGTGGCGCATCCAGTTTCGCTCACCGAAGGCTGCGCGGTAGAGGATTTTAACTGGCCCGACCGGCTCCTCTTCGGCACCAGCAACACACAGGCGATATTGACGCTGAAGGTTATTTATCGTTCGCTGGTGATGCGCGGCACTCCAGTGATCGTCACCAGTCCCGAAACAGCGGAGCTGGTTCGCGAGGCAGCCACTGCATACATTGCGACCAAGATTTCGTTCATCAACGAAATGGCCGAGCTTTGCGAACGAGTGAACGCCGATGCACTGGATCTCTCGCTGGCGCTGGGGCTCGACAAACGCATTGCGCCGCGCTGCCTGCAGGCAGGAGTCGGGATGGGCGGCAGATTCGTGGAGAATGACATCGCGAGCCTTACCTCTTTGGCACAGAGCAAGGGGGTAGAGTTGCGGATGGTTGCAGCGGCGCAGTCGGTGAGCCAGCAACACGCCGAGCGAACGATGCGGAAGATCACCGAAGTAATGCCGACGCTGCGCGACAAGCGAGTGGGACTCCTGGGGCTGGCGATGAAGCCGCATACCAGTTCGGTCGCGGGATCGGCCTCGGTTGCGCTGGCCCGTGAACTGGCGCACAACGGCGCGGTGGTGCGCGCCTATGACCCGTTCGCGATGATCCACGCACAGCCGGAGTTGGGGCAGGTGGTGTCCTTCTGCGATTCGGCCTACACGGCCGCAGAAGGAACCGACGCACTGATTCTGGCGACGGCGTGGCCGGAGTTCCGCAGCCTGGACTTTGCGCGGGTGAAGACCCTGCTGCGCCGCCCTTTGATTGTGGATACGAAAAACCTGCTCGACTGCGACCGGCTGCGCGGACTGGGATTTGAGTACTTGGGAATCGGCCGCGGACACGCATAGAACCGAGCGAATCGTCTTCACTCAAGCGTACCGTCTTTCACTAATACAGCGACCTGAATTTTGGCCCGGAGTTGATCCGGGCCGTTTTTTTCGCCTCCTTGGGGCTAATTTCCACAAGGAGCGGGATGGCTGTTCCGGGGCGATGCGCAGTGTCTGCTATAATCAGACTCGGTTCGTGGTGGGTATAGTTCAATGGTGGAACGCCGGTCTGTGGCACCGGATGGTGTGGGTTCGAGTCCCACTACCCACCCCAAGAAACCTTTCAGCTAGCAAGCGTCCGTTAAGGGTCTCACCTTACTAAACGGGCCGGTAAGCATCCCGCCGCATCACGGAATTCCCCGTTTCATCTGCATCCAACATCAAGTACTCTTCGTGCTGGCCGAAAAGATCGATTCCCGCCACCGCTGAAATTCCAAGCTCACCTCTCCAATCTCTTCTCTGCAAAAACAGCAGCGTTGAAGTTGCGGCTGAACGAGGCTAAGCTATGCGCCAACATCGTTGCAGGGGGTGAGTCATGGCTACAAATCGCAAGGTTATTGATTGCCGCTGGTTTCCAACTGAAAATCCATGTGACGTCGCAATCTCGGGAAGCGAAGAAGAGGTGCTCGACGTCGCTGTACAGCATGCCATTCAATCCCATGGACACCAAAACACTTCCGAACTTCGTGAACAGTTGCGCTCCATGCTACGAGAGGAGCGCGAATCGAAGGCCGCCTAGCAGCCGTCGCCTACTTACTTGCTGCGCAAGTATGCCTCGCCAGGTTACGGCCTCGGCAAAGATGTGAGAGGCGTGGCGTGAAGCAGCCAGGCGAGAGCGGCGAGGAGTGCCGCGAAATACAACTGCACCGCAACCGAACCATCGGTTGGAATCGGCTTTCTGTATAGCTGCCAGGCGAAGCCCGCAGCCAGTAGAAGCAGCGTCGCTTGACCGCTCCACCAGAAGAGCAGAAGACTGAAGACGAGCAGGCTGACGCGTCCCATTTTGTCGAGCGGTTGTATTGCACCGGCTCCATCCAGCATCCACACGGGAGCAAGATTGAGCAGGTTGAGCCACGCTCCGGTATGGGCCAGCGCAGCCCAGAGAGGATCTCCGGTGCGCCAGAAGAGCGCCACCGCGATGAATGCCGCGAGCAGCCCCGCGGCAGGACCGGCGAGCGCGACCAAGGCGCGCACTTCGGTCGAGATTCCCAGCGCCTGCCATTTGACGTAGGCTCCGAGGCCGGGGAGAAAGACCGGCATATCGGCCGGCAGGCCGCGGCGCTTGACCTCGACGAAATGCCCCATCTCATGGAGCAGGATCATGACCGCAAAACCGATGCCGAACCAGGCTCCGTAGAGCGCCCAGTAAATTCCAAGAAACGCAGCAAAGCTGAAGAGGAACTTGAGCTTGAAGAGCGCAAACAGCAGGGTCTTCGCCTTGGCAAGCAGCAGAGCCAGCGGCGCCAGCGGCCCGAGGCGCTTGGCCCAGGGATGCGGCGGCTTGCCGGGCGGAGGGGCGGGGCGCTGCTCAGACTGCTGCATGGTTTCCACTGGTTAGTTCATTCCGCAGCCACCGCCGCCGCAAGAGCCGGGGGGCATGCCGCAGGGCAACTTGGGAGCAGAGGCGGAAGACCTGTCTGTGCCATGCGCGGCGAAAGTGGAGAGCTGTTGTTCCAACTCGGTGCTCTTGCAGGAAGGACACTCGGACTGCTTGGAGCCGTAGACAATGGCTTCAAACTTTTTGCCGCAACCTTTACAAATATATTCAAAAATCGGCATCACAACTCCAGAGCAGCGCCGCGCGATGGTTCAGCTACCCGCTACGGCGAACTGATACATTCATTATACGGGTGCAACCGGCCCACCAAAAGGCTCCATGTCCAGCACGGAAATCCTCTCCAATTTCATCGCACCCTTCGCCAACGACTTTGTGCCGCGACGTTTTTTGCGTGGAGGCAATGCCCAGACGATTGCGGGAAACTTTCTGAAGCGCGCCAGCAGCCTGCCGCAGCCAGAGGAACGGCTCTTCCATATTGAGCAGGACGTACGGATTCTGTGCCACTGCCACTGGCAGGCTGACCGGCGCAACCGGCTGACGTTGATGATCGTGCATGGACTGGAAGGTTCGAGCAACTCGCATTACGTGGTTGGAACCGGCAACCGTGCCTGGGCTCGCGGCTGGAATGTGGTTCGGATGAACATCCGCGGCTGCGGCGGCACCGAGCATCTTTCGGCAACGCTCTATCACTCCGGACTCTCGCAAGACGTGGAAAAGCTGGTATCGGAGATGATTGCGAGCGATGGATTGCAGCACGTGGCGCTGGCAGGTTTCTCGATGGGAGGCAACCAGGTGCTGCGCGCGGTGGGGCAGTGGGGCACGCACGCTCCTCCGCAACTGATCGGGGCCGCTGTGATTTCGCCTGCCTGCGATCTGGCACTTTCAGCGGACCGGATTCACGCGCCGGCAAATGTACTTTATGAGTGGTGGTTTCTCGCCGCGCTGCGCAAGAGCTTTCGCCGCAAGGCCGAACTCTGGCCGGGCCGATACGATCCTGCGCTGCTGAAGAACGTGCATTCGGTAAGGGATTTCGATGAGCACATCACCGCGCGATACATGGGCTTTGCCGGCGCGGCGGACTATTACGATAAAGCCAGCTCGTCGCACGTGCTCGACCGCATTGCCATACCGACGCTGGTGATCCACGCAGAAGACGATCCGTTCGTTGTGATTTCTGCCGAGAGCCGGCGTAAGTTAATGGAGAATCCGAACGCGACATTCCTTCATACCAGGCATGGCGGACACTGCGCGTTTCTCGCCGAGCCGAGCGTCGATGGCGGCGACGATGGGCGCTGGGCCGAACGCAAGGCCACAGAATTTCTCGCGCAAATGGAAGGCTCAGGAGTTCGCTAGAATGGATCTTGAATGGATGCGGATTACAGCGTCGAGCTCGGCCCTACTGCACCTGCGCTCGAGATCCCGTGGCAGGATCCAGATGGGCGGCTGCATTACGTGGAGCTGTGCAACGATCCCGGTTCGCTGCATGGCAACGTCGACCGCATTCCAGAGGCGCAGCAATTCCCTGCCCTCGGGCGCTATCTCATCGCAGTGAATTCGCCGGAAAGTGATTGGCAGACGGCGAAGTGCGATGTGTGGCTGGACGAAACCGAGGCTGCGGAGAACCGTGGATTTGAGCAGAGCTGTTATGTCGACATCGTGCTCGCCGGTCGAGCAACAGCGTTGCGCTGCAGCCTGGAAGCTCACCAACGGCTGGCGCGAGAGTTGGCGCAGTCGTTGAAAACAGACACGACGCTGGAGGCAACGGCTGAGATCGTGGTGCGCCGCTGTTATTTCCACTGCGGCAATAGCGAGGACTCCGATGCCGGATACTGCATGACACTCTTCGTTTCGGCTTATGGTGGCTCTCCGGAGAAAGCCGCCGAGTGCTGGGAGCGTGCGATGGACTTTGCCGCCGGATGTGTACTGAGATTGCGGCCGCACGAAGGCTGCGCCAAATCGCAAGAACTCAGCTAAAATAGATGCGAGCGCCAGCTCAACCCCGTGGGAGCGTAGCTCAGTTGGATAGAGCATCTGCCTTCTAAGCAGAGGGTCGCAGGTTCGAGTCCTGCCGCTCCTACCATTTTTCCGATACTCACTCAGACTATCTTGGATTTCATTTCCGCATGATTGCGCGCACATCGATTGGAAGAGAGCGCCGACTGAAGACAAAGCTCGTGGACCGTCGTTTCGCTGGGCTGTCACTGTCTGAGTGCATGGTATTGCTCACGTTCACGGCGATAGCAGCCGTGGCAGTCTGCTTTCACGAACCTTGGGCGGATGAGGCGCAAGCTTGGCTCATCGCGCGC
Organism: uncultured Acidobacteriota bacterium; assembly: GCA_963738165.1. Lineage (GTDB taxonomy): Bacteria > Acidobacteriota > Terriglobia > Terriglobales > Acidobacteriaceae > TOLSYN. The sequence goes on along the minus strand of CAVTVE010000019.1, from coordinate 91,425 downwards.
GACCTCGGCATTCGCGGAATTCTGCATCAGATGGGGTACGAAGGCACTCCCCCGCTCTGGCACCTTCTACTCTGGGGACTGACTCGCCTGCACCTGCCCTATGCGGCGCTGGGAGCCGTGTCCCTTACCCTGGTAGCGGCTGCCATGTATATCTGGTTGCGCTGGAGTCCGCTTCCTGCCTACGTCCGCTTGCTAGTTCCATTCACCTTTTATTACCAGTATCAGTACGCGGTTGTCGCCCGAAGTTACGCATTGTCGACGTTCCTCGCGTTTGCGGCTGTTGCGCTCTGGAGAGCGAAGCCGGTTCGCGTCATCCTATTTGGATTGGTTCTGGCATTGCTGGCACAAACCAACATGCACGGATTCATGATAGCTGGAGGAATTGCCTGCGCGTTTGCGTGGGAATGCATCAGGGACTTTCGCAAGCAGCGTCTTTCACCGGTGCAGGTTTTACAAATCAGCATCGCCGGTGTCCTCGTGCTGGCTTCCGCGGCGATTGCAAGGTCTCTCGCGACTCCGTTTCCAGACTGCAGTTTTAGGGCGGCGACTCAACTTCAAAAGGAAACCGCATCAGGGAGCATCGCCAAGGTACTGGATGGCCTTCCGAAACTGGGCACAGCGCTCGGCCTGAATATGACTTTCTTCGGCATCGGTGGGGGAGTAGTTCTGCTAATTCTGGTGCTGTGCTGGTTTGTTGCGGTAAAGCACCTAGCTTGGTCTCTTCCTTATCTTTTTACGGTTTTCGCTATGGGATTGGTTTGGTCTCGGCCGTGGCATTACGGAATGGCCTTGACGGCATTTCTGGTTTCAGTGTGGGGAGCATGGCCGGCCCGGGGATTGCTTGAAACTCCAAAACGACTTCTTGCATTCTCGCTGGCTGTGTTACTGGTTCTCCAATTACCGTCAACGGCGGAAACGGTTCGCGCTGAAGTGCAAGGTCCATATTCTGGTGCAAAAGCTACTGCTCAGTTTCTTCGTCCCTACGTAGGCAAAAGACCTATCTATTGCGTGAAATTCTACGGAACCGGTGTGGAGGCATATTACGACAGGAATATCTTCGTCGACTGGCCTACGGCATTCTGGACCTGGTCCACTCGAAGAGCTTATGAATCGAATCGCATACTCTATGAGCCCCCACCCAGCAATGCGCTTGTTGTAGTTCCTACTGGTGGCCAGTCTTCTATGAAACTTGCGAAGTCCGAGCTCGCAAGGGTGCAGCTTGCAAAGAGGCACTTCGTAAGAAGGCACGAATTTTGCGGAGCGCAATTCTGGCTGGGCCGAGTCTCTGAGTACGAGTGTTATGAAATTTTCGAGAGACAGCCTTGGTAATGCCGATGTGGCTCTCTCGGTCTGAACGTTCCAGATGTTGACGAACTTACCCTATGGGGCCACACTGGCGAAATGGAGAATCAACGTCGCAACCAACTATTGCAGCGAAAACAAGAGTTATTGAACCAGCAGAATGGCTCGCAAGGTGCGGAGACCCGACGGCAGTACGCGCAGGACCGAGTGCAAATTGCAGAGGTGGCAAAGCGCACGCCCGGATTTCCCAAGCCGCTCCAGTCCGAAGTTGACGCCGCGGAGCGCGATTTGAAAGAGGCGACCGAGGAATGCGAACGCATCATCGCGGAACTGCAAAATATTGAGAAAGAGTTAGCTGACATGCAGTAACGTTCAGGCAAAAAAGTGAAGTAATCCCCGAACGACCCAAAAATAGAATCCTGCCGCTCTCACCAGATTTTTTCCCTCCCCAGACCTTCCTTTCACATCAGAGTACATTGAACAATCGCGCTTGCCCGGGAAGAATTGCGCGATCGGATACACTAACGCATTGCATTGATCGGGCAGAAGGAGGGGGCTGAGATGGACGAGGTTTTGGCGACGAAGGTGATTTCTCAGATCGCCGCAGTCAAAAGGATTCCGGTCGAGAGCATTACAATCGACAGCACGTTCAAAGAGCTCGCTATCGACAGCTTGGATTCGATGAACCTGCTGTTTGCGCTTGAAGAACAGTTGGGCATTTCGATTCCAGATGAGGCGGCGACCTCAATTCAGGACGTGCGCGGCGTGGTTGCGGGCGTGAAACAGATCATGGCGGAAAAATCCGGGGCACAGAGTTGAGGGCGGTGACCACCCGGCGCGTAGTGGTCACGGGTGCGGGGATTATTTGTGCGCTGGGAACCGGCGCGGAGCAGTGCTGGAGCGCACTGCGCAATGGGCGTAGCGGGATCGCGCCGATTCAGTCCACAGATGTATGCGAGCTTCGCTTCCAGAATGGAGCCGAAGTTCGCGGATTCCGGGCGGAGGAGCATTTTGATGCGGCGAACTGCGACCTGATGGATCGCTTTGCGCAGTTCGCGGTGGTAGCGGCACGCGAGGCGGTGCGGGAAGCAGCATGCGAATCCGGCGCTGGCACAAATGTTTTTGCCGATGTTTCCGGCGAAGCGGACTTCCGCCTATTCCGGGAGCGGATTGCGGTGATTACCGGGACCTCGATGGGTGGGCAGACTAGCCTGGACCGCGGCTTTGCTGCGATCTACAAAGAGGGGAGGCCACGCCCTCATCCATTCACGATTCCGCTGACGATGTACAACGCAGGAGCAAGCCAGATCGCAATGGATTTGGGTATCACCGGGCCGGCCTTCACCATCGCGACCGCCTGTGCCTCCGCAACCCACGCAATTGGGCAGGCGTTCTGGATGGTACGCTCGGGGGTGGTGGACGCTGCGATTTGCGGCGGCAGCGAGGCGCCGTTCAGTCCCGGAATTCTGAGGGCGTGGGAGGCGATGCGGGTGGTGACGCCTGAAGTCTGCCGTCCGTTTTCGCGCGACCGCAAGGGGCTGACGCTCGGTGAGGGCGGGGCGATGCTGTTCCTGGAAGATGCGGAGCGAGCCGTTGCGCGAGGCGCAAAAGTGCTGGGTGAGGTGGTTGGATTTGGAATGTCAGCCGATGCCGGGCACATCACACAACCCTCGGTGCAGGGGCCGGCGGCGGCAATGGCTGCGGCGCTCCGCGATGCGCGGCTTGCCGCCACAGAGGTGGACTACATCAACGCGCATGGCACCGGAACAGTGGCGAACGACGCAACCGAGACAAAAGCGATTCGGCAGGTGTTTGGCACGCACGCGGAGCGGCTGGCGATCAGTTCGACGAAGTCCATGCACGGTCACGCGCTGGGCGCCGCCGGAGCCTTGGAAGCATTCGCAACCTTGATGGCGCTGCGGGATGGCGTTCTGCCACCGACCGCAAACTACTCCCAACCCGACCCAGACTGCAACCTTGACGTAATTCCAAACATCGCTCGCCAGATGAAGATTCACCTCGCACTCTCGAACTCATTCGCCTTCGGAGGCTTGAATGCAGTGCTGGCACTGCGGCGATGGGAGGGGATTTGAAGCGAATTCCGCAGCGTGAGGAGCTGGACGACCTCTTGCTAAGCGCGGAGGCGGCGATGGAATCCTTGCTGGATCTACGGCGGGTGAATCGTTGGTTTGGCGGAGTGAGCACTACCACCGATCTGCTGCGGCGCGCGATGCGATGCGCGGGGTTACGCTCGGCTTCCGTGCTGGAAGTGGCCGCGGGCGATGGATACTCAATCGCGGAGGCGGCCAAGCGGTTGCGTGAAGAGAACCTCGACGTAAAGCCAGTATGCCTGGACCGGCGTGCATTATGCCGTGAAGCCCACTGCTGCGAGCGCGCCGTGGTTGGAGACGCGCTGGAGCTAGCCTTCCCTGCTGCGAGTTTTGACTTTGTAAGCTGCGGAATTTTTGTGCATCATCTTGCCCCGGAGCAGGTGATTGCATTTGTGGACCGAGCGCTGACGGTAGCACGGCGAGCGCTGCTGATCAACGATCTGCGCCGGAGTTGGCTGCACCTGGCACTGGTATATGCCGGAATGCCAATCTTCCGCAGCCCCATCGCATACAGGGATGGGCTGGCCTCGGTGCGGCAGGCCTATACCGTGCAAGAGTTGCGGGAGTTGATCCGGCAGAGCAGGGCGGTGCACTCCGAGCTCCGCACCCGGTACTTATTTCGCATCGGAGCGATTGCCTGGAAGTGAGCCGCGCTTTCCGCCTTCGATGGGTGCGGTGAATCCGTACTGCGACAGCAAGCTGACGATCTCTGGCCTGCGAATGTAGTCGAGAAAGAGCGCGGCGGTGACTTTGTCCCTGGAACTCTTCAGAATAACCGCAGCCTGCTGAAGGGGCGTGTAGCTGGAGGCGGGAAGTTCGGCGAAGCGACCAGCCGATTTCATCGCGGGAGTTAAGACCAGCGAAAGTGCAACGATCCCTGCGTCCGCGCTTCCCGATTGCACGAACTGCGCCGCCTGCGAGATGTTTTCTCCCATGACCAGTTTGCTCTGCAACGCATCATAGAGCCCCTCATTCTTGAGGGCCTCGACGGCGGCGCGGCCATAAGGAGCATGCTGCGGATTGGCGATAGCAATCTTCTTTACCTGCGGTGAGAGCAGTGCACGCAGCCCTTGGGAGGGATTCACGCCGAAACCATTGGGTACATAAAGGACGAGTTTCCCGACCGCATATTTGTAGATGGAACCAGGTTGCGTCAGTCCCTCGGCTTCCAGCCGTTGCGGGTACTGCAGGTCGGCGGAGAAGAAAACGTCGAAGGGAGCTCCGTTTTCAATCTGCAGCAGAAACTGGCCCGAGGAGCCAAAGTTCAACTTGACCTTCTTGCCGGTTGCTTTCTGAAACTTCTCGGCGACCTGCGGAAAGACAGAGGCAAGGTCGGCTGCCGCGGCGACCACAATCTCCTGCGCACTTGCCAACCCGGCGCAGCAGAATAAGACGACAACAAGCAACAGTTTCTTCATCAAGCTTCCTTGCCCTTCCAGATTCCTCCCGCAATGGCCACGGTTACCAATTGCACGAAAACGATCAGCGCAACGCAGGCCTTCCACTGGCCATAACGCCACAACATTCCCGGTAGGACTCCGGCTACACTGCCGCCACCGTAGTAAAACATCACGTAGAGTCCAGCGGCTGAAGAGCGGCCACCGGAATGTACAGCACGATGAATGTACGTAGTGGCCGCCGACTGGCAGACGAAGACCCCGGAGGAGCACAGCACCAGCCCAAGCAAGATCACAAGAAGATTTGGGATCAGAGTCAGCAGGACTCCAATGATGCCCGCTATAACGGAGACGATGAGAGCGGCGCGCGAACCAACACGGAAGATCCAGATGCCACCTATGGGTGTAATCACAAGGCCCACAAGGTAGACCATGAACAGCGCGCTCAACTGCGCAGAAGAGAGTCCGAAGGGCGGAGCGGCGAGATAAAAGGTGATGTAGGTAAAAGTCGCCACCAGGGTGAAGAGCACGTTAAATCCGACGGCGAAGGTTGCCAAAAGCTGCGGGTTACGGAGGTGCCGGATCACACTGGTCTCCTCGTGGGCCTCCGCGGGGATGGGCGTGTCAGGCGGCAGCCATCGCAAGAGGAGAAGCCCGAAGACGATGTCGAAGGCTGCAATGGCGATAAAACCGTTGCGCCAACTGGGCGCGACGAACGGAATGAGATGATACGTGGCCGCGACCCCGGTAATGATGCGCCCGAGAAAACCACCAAGCACGGTGCCGCTGACGTAGATCGACATCACCTGTGGCACGCGATGGCGCGGCCACTCTTCGGCGATGTAGGCGATGGTGACTCCAAAGACTCCGGGCATCACGAGTCCCTGGAGAAATCGCCACAAGACAAGCTGCGAAAGCCCACTCGCGGTCGCTGCCAGGATGGTGGGCAGCGCGAGCAGAAAGATCGAGAGCACGATGACCTTGCGGCGTCCGACACGCTCGGCCAGCGCTCCGCAAAAGGGTGCGCTGAGTGCGACACCGAGGGTCGCAGCACTGACCGTGCGTCCGACCTCGGACTTGGAGGCGTGGAAGATCTGCTCGAAGAGCGGCAGCAAAGGCTGGGTTGCGTACAGATTGAGAAACACGCCGATGCCGGCAAGGGTTACCGCGATGACGGCTCGCGTATCAACTTCGTAGTGCGAAGCTACGGTTGAGATTTGCTCACCTGTAACCGATTCACCAGCGGCCAGCACCGCATTGGCCGTCTCCTCACTGGAAGAACCATCTGGCTCTTGCATGAAAACTTAACAGCCCTCTACTTTCCACCAAAGCAGAGCTTTGCGATGGTCATCAACTGCATGTTCGACGTTCCTTCATAGATGCTGCCGATCTTGGAATCCCGGAAGAACTTCTCCACTGGATAATCCTTGGTAAAACCGTAGCCGCCAAAGATTTCGACTGCCTGCGAGGCTACGCGCTCGGCCACCTGGGAGGAGTAGAGCTTGGTCATCGCCGCTTCCTTCAAGAAAGCTACTCCGGCACCCTTCATCCGCGCAACGTTGTACACCATCAGGCGGAGCGCCGTTATCTCGGTTGCCATTTGAGCAAGCTGGAACGAGACCGCCTGAAAGTTCGCGATCGGCTGGCCGAACTGCTTGCGCTCCTGCGCGTATTTCGCGGCACACTCCCAAGCGCCTTGCGCCAGCCCAAGCATCTGCGCTCCGATTCCGATGCGCCCCTCGTTGAGAGTTTCAATCGCGACCTTATAGCCTTTGCCGACCTCGCCCAGCAGGTTTTCCTTCGGAACCTTGCAGTCATCGAGGATCAGTTCGGTCGTGCTGGAGGCGCGAATGCCGAGTTTATCCTCCTTCTTGCCGACGCTGAAGCCCGGGAAATCCTTCTCGACGATGAAGGCGGTGATTCCCTTGTACCCAGCCGAGGGATCCACGGTGGCAATGATGAGGAAGAGGTTGGATTCCTTGCCATTAGTGATCCACAGCTTCTGCCCGTTGAGCAGCCAGTAGTCGCCCTTGTCCTCGGCGCGAGTCTGGAGTGCGAAGGCATCCGAGCCGCTGCCAGTCTCACTCAGCGCATAGGAGCCGACCCACTCGCCGGCCATCTTCGGCAGATACTTCTTTTTTTGCGCCTCGGTGCCCCAACGGATCAGTGCGCTATTTACAAGTGTATTCTGCACATCTACCAGGACTCCAGCCGAGGGATCGACGCGCGAGAGCTCTTCGACGGCGAGAATGGTTTCAAAGAATGTGCAGCCGGCGCCGCCGTATTCCTCTGGAATCTCAATACCCATGAGCCCAAGCTGATGAAACTGCTCGATCAGCGCGTGATCCATCGAGCCGCGCTCGTCCATCTCTCTGACAAGGGGACGGATCGACTCATTGGCGAACCTGCGGATGCTATCGCGAAAGAGTTGCTCATCTTCCGTCAAGACGAGCAATGGCTGAGGCGGCAACTCACGAGCATTGGTAGTTGACATGGGAGATCCTGACTCGTTAATGAAATGATGACCGATCGGCGATTGTATCAGTTTCAGAAACGAAGGGACCGAGAAGGAAGGCCGCGACGGCGAACTAGCGGCGGTAAACGAGTTTGAGCTTTTCGGATTCCATCAGCTTCTTATACTGAGCGCGAGCGTGCACAGCCCAGGGGCCCCGCGCATCCAACTTCAGGTAGGCGCGCCAATGCTTCAGCGCGAGCCGGGACTGACGCGAGCGCTCATAGGCAAGCGCCAGATTGTAGTGCGCGTCCGCGTAGGTGGGAGCAAGTTGCAGCGCGGCATTGTAGGCGGCGATTGCCTCATCCAGGCGCTGCGTTTCATCCAACACATTGCCCAGATCGAAATAGGCCAGCGCGTAACGCGGATCGCATTCAATGGCTTTCCGGTAGTGCTCTTCCGCCAATTCGTAATCAGACCGGTTGTAGTAGAGCGTGCCGAGATTGATGTGCGCGGGAGCGTAATCGGGGTCGAGCTCCAAAACCTTGCTGTAACTGGCTATCGCCTCAGCCGCTGAGGCCGGGTCTTCCTCCAGCGCAACGCCGCGGGCAAAGAAGTCCATGGCGGTCTCGTCAGACAATCCCGAATGGATGCGGGCGTTGGTCTCTAACACCTGCCCCGAATTGCTGAAGTCCATGATGAACTGCCCGTCGATGGGATCGAGCGCCTTGCCTCCGGTCCGGAAGGCAACGCGGGAGCCGACAGAAAACGAACCAGCCTCAAGAAACGGGTTCTCCATCCCCGCGACTCGCGCCTGCATTGCCTGTAACGAGGCGAGAATGGCTGCACTCTTAACCCGCTTGGCACGCAGGTCGCGCACTTTCTTTACTTGGAGGAGGTCGAAAAAAGAAAAGGTATCAGTGGCGGCGACCAGACCGGCTCGTTGCCATCCGCTGAGTTGCCGCGCAGTAATTCGCAGAATCCTGAGTAAGTCCGAACGCTCGAAATAATTCACTGTGTTTTGTTCGCCGTTCGGAATAATTATCGCCATCATCAACGTTGAATTGCAAGGGGAATATCGAAACTCACTTGACAAACGCGCAAGTTTACAAAGGTATGCACAATGCAAAGTGCAGCTCGGGAGATGTGTGGCTTCGCCGTTCACTTTTCCCTACAAAGGATGCTGGATATAGCAGCCTCGTCAGATGATGGCCGCGGCTCTTTACGAATGTGCGAAGCTCCCGTTACTATAGGGAAGGTTTCGCCGACGTAGCTCAGCTGGTAGAGCAGTCGATTCGTAATCGACAGGTCAGCGGTTCAATCCCGCTCGTCGGCTCCATATTTTCAAGTACTTAGCCCCGCCTCCCGGCGGGGTTTTCTACACAACTGCTGCACACTGGATTTTCGTTCCCAGTGTTTTCATGGCGGCGGTGACGTCCGGGCGTACCGAGCTTTTTGCCAACCTTTTTGCTGGAGGCGCGTCTATCATTTGCAACCTCCTGATGAAGACTTCAGGCCGGACAGGCTCTTTCAAAACAGAGCCCTCCCGGCCTTAACTTTTTATAGCTGGATTCCTGCCACTGCAATAGCGTTGAACCTCCAGCCGTAGGAACTGGCTTGAGCCTATTACTTCGACCGGGCAACTTTTCCAGAGTGTCCGAGCATCTACTCGGACAACAGCATAAACACCGCGCGCTTTTCCGCAGACTCGGCAGCTTTTTTGTAAGGCTGCTTCCTCAAGGTGAGACCTTCCAAACCGAAGTATCCCCAGCAGTTCATTCCCGCCCAACCTCCCAGCCCGAGGTGTGTCCAGTCGATCACGTCGCCGTCACGGTTTTACCGGGGTACATGAATGAAGCCGTGCTTACGAGGAAATACTGACGTTTTGTGATTCATATCCTTGTTTGGGTCACAATACCCACCTATTCTGGTCTCAGAACTCCTGCCGATGCCTTCCGCTGTTTTTCTTGAGGACATCACAACGAACGTCGATTCTCCCAGTCCCATGGAAGGTGACAGCGATGCGTTCAGATATCGTTTTTGATGCCCTAGCAACAAAGAACCGCTTTGTGTTGTGCCACGAAGCATTCAAAGCTATTCGCTTGCTTCACAAAAGCAATACTCGGATTGAGGACACGACCAATGACGCACTCCAGCGCCTTGCTGATGCGGAGCCAAGCTTAATCATCACAACAGAAGATGCAGCCACGCCTTCTCCGGAAACCATCCAAGCTCCATTCGAAATTGGTTAGGCGCTGAAGTTTGGCCGAGGACGACGTCCATGCGAGAGTCTACCTCTGCCCTCGCCGAATATTTCTTGAAATAGAACAGATGCGTTTCGCAGCCGCAGTCTGAAGACCCGAATCCGGCCAGCGGCACGACGCACCCCGCATCCCGGCAACGCACCTCGCCCGCCCATGCTCCCGCGATTTCCGGTCGTAGCAGAACCAAACTTCCTCCAGTGTCGTGTGGAAACGCAGGTAGTCGATGTGCCAGTGGGGACGCTCGGCAGAATCCCGGCTAGAGTTGGATGTCGCCCAGTCGCCCGACGGATTACAGCATTCGTCGCCGACGACAGCAGAAGGGCGTAGGTGCCGGGGCGAGATTCGAAGTCGGTCGGAGTCCACAGGCCGTCATTGCTCTTGGCGAACATCACCCCGCCAAGTGCTTCTTCAGAAACTCCAGCGAACGCTCACGAGCCAGTTTTGCGGCGTCCGCGTTGTAGCTCGCACGGTCGTTGCAGTTGAAGCCATGTCCAGCGTCGTACCAGAATATCGAGACCTCGGGATGCACAGCCTGCACCCTATCAACGTCGTCTTTCGGAATGTGCTGGTCTAGCTTGCCGAAGTGCAGCATCACTGGACATGCCGGGGTTTCAGTTGTGAAGCGGGCAATTTGGCCACCGTAATAGCCCACTGCGGCGGAGGGGTCGAGCCGTGTAGCCGAAAGCCATGCCATTGTTCCACCATAGCAGTAGCCGATAACCCCGGCTTTCAGCCCGGTCTTTTCTCGCACGTACTGCAATGCAGCAGCAATGTCCTTTTCCGTATCTGCGGGATTACTTTGGCGGGCTAAACCAATTCCTCGCTGCATCTCCTCTCCCTCATAGCCCAGTTCCACACCACGCTCAATCCGGTCGAAGAGCGCCGGAGCAATAGCCAGAAAGCCGTCCTTTGCGTAGCCATCGGCGACGGAGCGGATATGTCGGTTGACGCCAAAAGCTTCCTGCAAAACCACCAGTCCCGCAATTGGCTCACCAGCAGGGGCCGAAACGTAGGCATCCAGTTCATGGCTGTTTTCGGCCTTCAGCTTTAGATGTTCACTCATGGAATCTCCCCGGCAATCCTGTGCTCACGGGTTGGATGCAACGGGCTCGAACGATGTCTCTGTCTTCGCTGGGCATGCCCCTGCGGGAGTTCACGGCGAGGGTGTTGGAGTGGATGTCCTAGAAATCCGCAGTCAGTCCGCAAGCAATCCCCCGAACAACGTTTTTCGCTGTACAATCGACTTCACGTTACGTCGCTGGACACTGAGACTCACCTTGCTTGTGGTTTGCTAGGCACCTAAACGCTGGAACGTCCGTTTCTTCTAGGTTTAGAAAGAGGCTCCACGCCATGTCCGACAGATGCGCTAACCCCTCTTGTTCCGTTTCGCGCCATCCAGACAAAGGAAAGCTCTTTTGCGCTGAGATTGAGATTAGTAGCGCGACTGAAGTGCATCAGCGGAATATAGTTTATGTCTGGCTGTGCGATGGTTGTGCTCGGCGGATGAAGCCCGAGAGCGAGGTCGCCGGAGAGATAATCCGGGTGCTGATTGCTCAGACCTCTGGTGCAGCCACAGCAGTCGCTCCTACGGTGAACTGAATCTGAAATAGCCTGACTGCCAGGCTCATGCGCGAGTTCACCGCAGCGTGCCGGACGATGACGTTCGCTGAATGGAGTTTACAACGAAGGCATTGGGGGTCGAAGTTCACAAACCCGGTCAAGATGGAGGCTGGGGAGGTCAACCGGGACAGGTTCGTTTACGCCGACTTCAAATAGCGCAGGAGAACCCGCCCGCTTGGACAGTATGTCCAGCCTAAGCTGCTTTTCTTCTTTCAACACACGGTTCCCCTTCGTCGCCAAGTGCAATGTCCATGGCGTGCTCGATAGGGGTCACAGATCCTCGAATGTCGGCGTGAATACGCCGCTCAATCTGCATCAGAGGAGTCGCGTCCTGAGTGTGTTGTTCCTGCGAGGAGTGGTTCACTTTTTTATTGCTGGCATCGCTAAGTAAGGTCGATTTGTGAATGCGTGCGCTTCCGGACATGGTGCTTACCTTCCTTTCTGCGCTGCCGTTCGCCTCAATTGAGGGGCAGCAGCGGAATCATCGAACTATCGCGATACGGATACCACGCATGCCTTGCAGCCGCAAGTTATTGTCGTCTATAACGGGCTGATGTTCACGAACCGTGAAGGTGGAGGCTGGCAAGATCGTCAACCGGGACGGGTTCGTTTACGCAGACTTCAAGTAAGGCGGAGGAGAGAATATCCGCCTTTCAGTCAAATCCTATGCCGCTCGTTTTTCGATGAGCCGAGGCTTTCTGGCCACGTCTATCAATAGCGGAATCGAGCTTACGGCACCGAACGCCAGAAGCGCCCACCCTGCGCCCTTCCGGGTATCGGGGCTAAGCTTGCCAGCAATCAGCAAGCCCAATCCTGCGCCAAGCGCAACGCGGGTGGCTGCTATGAGCATGATTTCTGGAATTGTGAAGGCTCTCTCTGACATAAACATCTCCCGTGAAAAATCGTCATGTGCTTGGATGCTCGAAGGCACGGTGGCCGGGGTTCACTTGAACGGAGCGTTGCAAGAAGTTCTTACACACCTGCCGCAGTGTGCTGCCCTGAACTGGTTATAAGCGACTTTGTGATGCCCAAAAATGAACGACGGCATTGACATGGCTGTGCTCATCCGAGAGCGTCACCCAGCCTGTAAGGTTCTGCTGTTCTCCAGAAGCGCCAACACTATGGAGATGCTCGAAGGGGTTCGGCGGCAGGGGTACAATTTTGAGTTGTTGGCAAAGCCGATTCACCCGTAAGATTTGCTGGCAAGGGTAGCGTGCGTTGAACCTGACTCAAGCCTAAACACCAAAGTTGCGCTTAGATTGTACGGGTGTCAGCCGCATTCGCCGACAATTTATCGCCCTTATTGCAACCTTTCAGAACTGCCTAGCGTCTACTTAGATAACAGCATGAACACCGGGCGCTTTTCCACAAACTCGGCAGTCCTGTAACTGGACTGCATACTCAAGAGTAACCTTCCAATCCGCAGTATCCCCGAATCTATCCCCACCAACCTTCCCCGCCCGAGGTGTGCGCGGGAATGATGCCCGCATCCACAGGCCGTAATGAAATGACCGTGCAGAATGCCACGACTCGGCATTGAATGGGCACAGGTTTAGTGGTATGGCTAAAAACAAAAATATCAGGTTGGAGAGTACCTATGTCACAGCCCCAAGAAATCAAACGTCCTTCAGAGAAGGTAAGTGCGATGACCTCCGGCGTTCCTGCCGAAGACGAGATTCGCGCCCGAGCGTATGAGTTGTATTTACAGCGCGGAGGTGAAGACGGTCACGATAATGAAGATTGGCTCCGCGCCGAAGAAGAGATTAGTCGGAATAGGAGCACTCGCAAGGCCGCATAGTTCGTCGCCCCGACACTCAGTTCATCGGACTGGAATGAGTTCCGCATGGAGCCTAATGGTTCAGGGGCAAGCGCATCAACCTTCGCTGCCATGATGAAGTCGTTTCGGTCGAGCCCATGAATCTTGTGTGTCCGGAGACTCACCGTCACTCGACCCCATTCGGTGAGAATCGCCCAATGCGTGCGCGAGAGTTGGACGACGGAACTGTTCGGAGACTATGCCCCCGGCACCATGAATATCCGCCTGTGGATGCGAACAGCGGTGCGAAACGGCGGTGCTGTATCACCATGTGAAGGGGACACCGCTGAAGCGGCTCGTGTGGGCTCCGGTGGCAGGAGGACGTTGGAGGATTGATTGGCAGAGGACGAATCGGGGGCGGTGGGTGTTTCGCCATTCAACACAGGCTTCCCGCGCTCCACATTGCCGGAACATCTGCACCGGAAGGACACGACTGACCGGACAAGCTGGGCAGTGAATTCGGCGAGTTAAAGGCGTGACCCTCGGCATTGTCTTGCGAAAACACGAAAGCGTGAGGGCAGCACAAATTACCTATCATCGTGGAAGAACGTTTTCATCCAGGTGATGACCGCTCTGTGTTCTCTATTGTGCCCTCATTGTAAGTTCCTGCTTAATCAACGCACTACATCCTATCGATTCGTACTGATGCAATGGCCTAGTAAATGCTGACTTGTAGCCGATGCCCAACCGGAAAGTTGCATACAACAGATTCTTGAGACACAGCCAGAACAACTGTGCCTCAGCCATTCAAAGGTGCTAATTTGCCGAAGTTGCGATTGTGGCCAACGATGAAAATATTGATTGTCGTGCTACTGGTTGCCGGAAGCGCAGTGCTGGCTAATACCGTGCGCTTCCGAAAAGACAAGGCACGCTTCTTGCGCGTGATTACTGAGCAGGGTAAGGAACTTCAGCAAACCAAACTTCAGTTACAGGACACAGAAAAGAAACTGGGGTTCCTGAACCGGCACAAGACCGCTGTACAGGTGACAGCATTTACGGGGCAGGGCAGTTTTGTTACTGGCCAGAAAACGACCGAGTCTTACGCCGCCCCCAACCATCTCCTGCCCGAAGACAAGGTGCTCAGCATCGCCCTTTCTCCGACTGCACAGCGGAATTTGGATGCACGAATCAATGACTACATCGTGCTGCTCGATCACAACCAGAAGGGGCGACTGGCTCAGTTCGTAGATACCACATCGGCGGATGAGCTTCGCCCGGTTGTGGATGTTTTCTTTACCAAGCAAGAAGAAGCCCTAATCTTCGGACGGCAACACTTTTTCGCGGTCAACATCTCAGCAAGCGACTCCCCATTTCATGAAAGTGGAAGGCAGCGGCATTGAACGGCGACACATCGGTCGGAACAGGCGGTTCGCGAGGCTCACACGCCAGCCGCCCCCGCCCTGACGACAGGCTCCCCACACGCCGCGTCCCCGTTCTTCACATTCGCCAGCATAAGTATCCCTGATTACCGAATCAGAATATTGCGATTGACCCTTCGGACTGAGTGCTAGTAATCTAACCCGCATGTTGGTCGCTAACCTCCTCACCGTATCAGTAGCCGTACTGGCGCTAGTAGCGCAGCTACGGATTGCCGTGGTCGGTTCGGAAAAGGCGGCTAATAATCGAAGTTAGATTTTCAAGTTAGCATCGATTTTCCGAACGGCTCACGGCAATGATCGTGAGCCGTTTTGATTTGTTTGCGAAATATTTAGACACGAACAGGAGAATATATGCAGAAACCCCAGAATATTTCCGCTGAGGAATTGGCAAAGTTGTTCTATAGCTACCGTGATACGCTGGCCTCTGAATTCGGATTCCAGAGCAGCGAAGGCTGCATTTCTTGGGAGCAAATTCTCCCAGAGCATCGCAATCTAATGGTCGCTTCGGCACGGCTGGTCTTGCGCGAGTTGGCGGAACGAGAGCTCGCTGCTGGCAAGATGAGGCTCCGCCAATCAGCTTGAGCTGGACGATTAACGATGCAGTGCTGGGCGTTCGACGGTACGAGGCGGCGTGCATGAGCGCAGTGTGTTGGAATCAGCTACGCTGAAGGCCGTCTGGTGGCATCCAAGCACCTTATGCTTAAGAAGATTGCCATAACCGCAATGAGCGTTGCGGGCGTCGTCTGCCTTATCATCTGTTGGCCACAGGTTACACTGACCTTCGATGACGGCCCTGACCCGATGTTCACGCCGAAAGTGCTGGAAAAAGTGCGTGCCATCCTCGTGCTGCACGATTCTGGAGGAAATAGGTCGAGCAGCGTCGGAGCGTTGCCAGCAATTATCGAGAATGCTCAAGCGGCGGGATATCGATTCGTGAGGCTCTCCAACTTCTAAAAAGCGAGTCGTAGTGTCAGGTGGTACTAAACGCTATGATGCCGCTTGATTTCGAAACCCCGCTGCCGCACTCGCTGCTGGGCTGAGGGGAAATAGTGGGAATGCAGTATACCTGATGCTGACGAGGCACAAAAAAGCCGGGGATTGCCCCCGGCGAGTTGCTTACGATGCATTGTCTACCTCGCTCGCTTTGACGACTCGACTGCCGCATTCAGTTCATGCTCGGCTTGGTGCAGCAACTGCTCCGCTTTCGCTCCATGCCCGTCCATATCGTAGTGGTTTGCCGCACGGGCGTGCTCCATCTCGTGAATCGCTGCTTCAACATGATTATGCACGGCATCGAGGTCGTGCCAATCATGGATTCTTTCGGCGAAGGCGTAGCCTGTGACCAACAATAAAGCGGCGGTGGCAGACAACAAGAGATTCTTCATAGCTTTCCTTTTCAGTCGAGAAATTAGTAACGGTTTGCGAAATCCACGCAAACTGGAGCCACCATTGGACGGGCGGAAGCTTCAACGCTGGCCAACGTTTAGCGGGCGCAAGACAATTATCAGAAGGACGAACCCCATTAAGCCAAACATGCTGGTTACCTGTTGTGTTCAGGAGTAGCATGCCACAATCGATATGATGGATGATCATAACCTGCGGCGTTCCCGGTGATTGCCGAGGGATGATCAACGAGCGCACGACGGACAAAGAAAAATCTCTCTTTGTCAATGGAACCTTCGCACTCGCCCCCTTCGCTCTCCAGATGCATATGTTCTTTGATCCAGACCTTGCCGAGGCGTAGCAACTGGAAAACAGGGGCGATCTTGCCCTGCTCAAGTTCGGCTTTGATGCCGAAGAGCTGGGTGGCGATTTTCATGTTGGTCTCGCGGTGCCTCTTCTGAAGACTGTAGCGGGAGAACTTCACGAGGAGCTGCTCCTCATGAGTAAAGTGCAGCAAAATCAGGTGTACAAGGCTGTCTGCGGCTGCCAAAATGCGGTGAATACTATGCATACTACCTCGGCGCAGGATCACCTCTTCCAGCCCCTCGTAACGGCGGCAAATTTCGGCGTGCTCCTCGTCCAGAGTGTGCAAGTCAAGTGCGGTTGTCTCAAATATGGAGGTGCTCATCGTCCCTCTTCGAGAGTAGCTGTTTGCACTTCAGCTTCCTTTCTCCGCACACAGATGCGAAGAAGTGGGCATTGTCCCAAGATGCCGGAAATCCCTGAAAAGATTGAGAGTGTCTGAATTGCCATAAAAGCTTTTCAACAGTCGGCGCTTGGGACACAAGATTTCCGGACACGAATAACGGGGCGCAGTGGGTTCCTTTTTACATTCTGCGCACTGCTTTCTTACACTGTGGTCGAGCCACAGGTCGTGAGCTTCAATTCCTTTTCCTTGCCCGGTAATATCGCCGGGCATACACGCTTAAGTTGAAGATGAACACCACCACAGCGGCCTCAGTGAGCCAGAGAGGCGGAATGTGCGGATAGACGATCCTGTCGAGGTAATGCAGTAGGAAGCTGCCCTGATAAGAACCAACCCCGGCTCGAAGCTCAAGCCAGTTTTCTGCCCAATTAAGCGGGCATGGCCAAGGCCCGGCTTCGATCCATACCCCCCAGAGCACTGAGGCGATGTGCAGCAAGCGGAGCAGTCGATGGCGTCCGGTGACGGCTGCCCTGAAGATCACCCAAAGAATGAAGAAAGCGTGGACGGCCATCACCGCACACGCGAGCACGTAGTAGAGCCTCATATGGCCGACAGAAATTCTACGTGGGGGCGGGCGTCCCTCCACTGCATCTGTCACCCAGCATAGCCGAGAATGCGCCGTATGAAACGCTGCATGTACTCGTGATGGGAGCCAGTCCAGTAGACGCGGTTGCAAGTAGGACACAGCCGAAACTCGTCGTAATGTCGGCACGTCTTTGGTTGGAGCCTGCCGATGATGGATTCCTTCGCGACGGAGTTCAACAGCGCATTGCAATGCAGACAGCGCTGGAACGGAGACACGGCGGAGAACAAATCGAAGCGCCTGACAACCTCGATAACCTGTTGCTTCGGCTCGGTAGTTCTGACGAAGTATCCATGAACCACTTTGCTCCGCTTTAGCAGACCGCGGTCACGAGTGAGGAGAATCCTTTCTTCATCATGTGAGACCCGTGACAGTTCCTCGTCTTCCCGGTCAATCTCATAATCAGCATCGAAGCCCAGCATGCGGATATATCTCGCAAGTTTCCCGAGGTGTGTGTCCAGAACGAAGCGGCGGTCGTGCAAGGGTGGGCGTAGTTGCAGGAGAGAGAGCGTATCCAGCGACTTGAAAGCAGGGTATACGCCAATTCGATCACCGTCCTGCACCAGGTAGGAGAAGTCTACTGGAATGCTGTTGACCAAGATGAGGTCAATTTCAGTGTGCGGCACGCCCATGGACTCGATCATGTCTTTCACGGAGGCGGGCAGTGCAAAACTGTGCACGAAGGAAGCAAAGCGCCGGGCGGGTAGCAGGAAATCGTTCAGTTCGGCGTAGAACCGAAATACCGCGTGCTGTCTTCGAAGAGCCGTCATCATCGTTCGTAGGTGAGAGTCAAATCGCCACCGCTGTCGTGAACCTTCGTCTGAGCAGAGCCCGAAGCGGGTTAGCAGAATCGAGCCGTCATCCCGAGGCATCAGAAAATACAGCCACCGGAGTTTAGATGATGAATCACCTGAAGAAACTCGAAGATCGAATCTCCACATGGCCGCATGTTTCAGTTCACCCGCACCGCTTTGGCGGAAGAGAGTTCCGCTTCGAAAATGCTGAGGTCGGCCACATCCATAATGGCGGAATCGTTGACATCCCCTTCACTCGCTCAATTCGCGATGCGCTCTTGGCAGGGGGGCTTGCTGAAGTGCACCACCATGTTCCCAGTTCGGGGTGGATCACTTTTCATGTCCGTACCGACGAAGACCTCAACCATGCTCTCTGGCTCATGCGGTTGTCGTACCTGCGGTTCGCACTGAAGAGGGTGCCTGATCCACACAAGCTGCTTGGGCAGGAGAGCGAGGAACTGCGCCTGTCGCCCCAGTACAGGTCTCTGCTCGAAGAGTTCCTGCCTTTAACCGCGAGACAGGATGACATGAGGACTCCGGCATAAAGGTGATGATCAGATTCACCCGGCTACTCACCTAATATCGCCGCATCACCATTTGCTCTGGCTGAAAATGCGGAGCACAGCCAGCCGAACTACGCGGGGGCTTGGAGCTTTAGATTCAGCAATACGGTTTAGGAAATTGACGCGAGTATATCGCTTTCGGCAGCGCAGAATTCAGGGTAGTCAAATATTTTCGAGAGTATCGGTTCAATGCTACAGTTCCGGCCAGAGTTCAACGCCAGCGCCTCGACACCGAGTTCCAAGGGAAGACCCTCGGTTTTCGTGCTTGAGTTCGTCCGGCAGGAGCGGATGGCGCAACGGGCGACACAGCGGAAGGATATACTGCACGACGACCTGCAACATGCGAGGCCCCAGCAGTTATTTTTCACGAGAACATGTGTGACTACGAGAAGAGGAACTCCAAAGATAGGGTGTCGAAGCGTTCGGCGAGTTTGGAAGCACGGGAAAATTGGAAGCGTCCACACATGTGCAAGCAGTATAGAGAACGGGACCATCGGTCGCATACATCATGCAGCAGATTGAGTTCCTCGGCCTCGTCGCTCAGCTTGGCGGCGGTCAACCCCGGCGCGAATTTGGTGGAGGCCGCGTCGTTCGGTCAGTACATAGGTCGCGACTATGGGCTGAGCCGTACGTGCTCCACCCTCGGCGCGAGCAGCGGTCTGAAGTCCATATTCGGAAGCTGGCTTGTGGGTGAAGCTCTCTACCACGAAGAACATTACAAACGTTGCGAGCACCAGAATAACCGTCACTGCCTTTTCCTCCGCCGTTCACAACTGGCATTGGATGAGCGGAGATGATGTGCGGTCGCATTTTGCCTTCGAAGTGGAACTCAGCGAGTTGGCACGGCTCTGCCGCCGGCCTCTGGCCGACTTGGTACCCGAACAACTCGAACGTCCATATGAAGAAACAGACCAACCCGACCTACGCGGCGAATTGCGCCTCGGCACCCAGTTCCGCTGGAAGACCTTCGGCGTGACCATCGACTCCACCGTGCTTGAGTTCGTCCCGCACGAGCGGCGTGGAGCGAACATTTCCGGCGTTTTAGGGCGCTGCACAAACTGCTGCACATTTTTTAAAGAGCTGCACAAAGTGCTGGACAAATAGTCCCCGGAACGCCCCAGAACACCTTGGAACGCTCCGGAGCCACTTCCATCTAACAACAACATGCGCAAAACTGAGCCATTTCGTAATCGACAGGTCAGCGGTTCAATCCCGCTCGTCGGCTCCAGAGATTTCAAAAGGGCGCTCCTGGTGAGCGCCCTTTTCAATTTGCACTGAACTCTCTCGATCAATATTCGCACCTGATATCTCTTCAGCTCTCTCGAAGCGTCTCGTTAAGGCCGAGTGCGTGTGCAGAGGTAGGGATGAAAAGAATCGTTGAACGACCGACGAACCTTTATCTCGCACGACGTTCGTGACTCTAATGCTTGCGACGTGAGCGATGACCAAAAACGAAAAGGCCGCCCGGCAACTGGGCGACCTTTTCTTTCAAGGGAGAATAGTTCCAACGGAGGCTAGACCGTCAAAACTTTCTGAAGAAATACTATGAGCCCTTAAAACCGGGTGTCAAGCGAATTCTCGGAATTAAATGTCTTTAAAATCAATTACTTAACTTTTTCGGGCAAGATTCACCGAGTGACACAATATGTCACTTTCCTTTGTTCTTCCGCCTAACCCGTTGCGCGTGGTCAGCTTACGGGTACATCTCGCTAGCGAAGATCAAGGCGGATCATTTTTCCGTCATCGGGTGTTTCACCTAGTTTCTTTCGCCGAATTCGGGGCAGGTAGAACCTCCCGAAGCCGAAAACAGCTCCTGCGCCGACCGAGATCAGGAAAAGAATGGCTGCCAGGCTGAGTGCGGCGATGACTACGTTGCCGATATTGTCGCGCTTGCCCTGGCCGGTGTTCTCGTTCCAAGTGACGTTGGCGTCGTAGTTGACGCTGGCGAGGATTCGATTGGCATCGCTCTGAGAGATGTCGCCGCGAACCAGCGCAATGATGGGACCGCTGCGCTTTGCCACACTCGTAGCACCACTAAAGGGCGGATCCAATTGCTCGAAGGCGGGAAGTTTGTCGATTGCAATATGAGGCGTGGGATATTCAACCAGAAGGATCTCAGCGGAACTCGAAGCTTCTCCGTTGATGCGCGCCCAGAGAAGCTGAGGGCTCTTGCTGAAGTCGATGAGTTGGGGACTGAAATCGAGGTTGAGCGCGGAGTATGCGGCAGGGCCAATCAGATAACGCGCAGTCTCTGCCACCAGCGGCTTGCGTGGAAGATGAGAAGGCAGGGTGGGCAGCACCGCGACCGGTCCCTCGGCCTTCGGCAGACGTGCGGCAAGTTCACGCAGTTGAGCTCCGCTCATTCCAGTGAGACGGTCGAACTGCACATCGACGAGGATATTGCCGGAGAAGAAGAGCACGCGTTCGTTGAGCGATGCGGCCAGCGTTCCTATGTCTTCTTCGACGCGCATCAGAGGCTGGCGATAGAAGGTGAAGGCGGCGTAGGCGCCTGCGGCATCTTCGAATCGCGCGGCTTTCACCGTGATGGTGCGGTCATCGTACTTGTAGGTGGCTATTTCGAAATCTGAGAGGCGATCTTCTTTGAGCACGCTGGACGAGGCGCTGTCGATTTTGCGCGGATCGGTGCCATGCTGGGGGGTGCCGCTGAGCTCCCAGCCGGCAAAGGCTTCAGGCAAAATCGCGGCAGGAGCCTTGGCCTGTGAAAACAAGGTGGGAACTGCGAAGAACGTAGCGAAAAAGATTGCCAGCAGCGCAACGTACAAAGATCGATGCAGTGGTTTCATGGGCTTCACTATCTATTAGACCACGACGAAGGAGTAGAAGTTGCGGAGCCGGGCGATCGATTCCAGGCAGGAATATTGGCCGGAGCCGATGGCGTGATATTCTAACTGTACGAAGTGCATCACCGCCCCCCGGCAGTTCTAGCACTACCCAGAAAACTATGATCTCAGTTTCCAGTGTTTCCATGCGCTACGGCGCAAAAATTCTGTTCGATGAAGTGTCCACGGCGTTCACGCCGGGCAAGCGCTATGGTCTGACGGGTCCGAATGGAGCCGGTAAATCGACCTTCATGAAGCTGTTGACCGGTGAGTTGGAGGCGCAGAAGGGCACCGTCGTGCGCCCGCGCAAGTTCGGCGTGCTGAGCCAGGACCAGTTTGCCTTTGATGCTTATCGCGTGCTCGATACGGTGATTATGGGCAACAGGCGCCTGTGGGCCGCGATGGAAGAGCGCGAAGTCATCTATGCCAAGGCGGAGCTGACCGACGACGACGGCATGAGGCTGGGCGAGTTGGAAGGCATCGTGGGCGAGGAAGACGGATATTCCGCCGACACCGATGCCGCATTGCTGCTGCAGGGACTTGATCTGCCGGACGATCTCCATGAGCGCAAGATGGGCGAATTGCAGGGCGGCCAGAAGGTTCGCGTGCTGCTGGCACAGGCCTTGTTCGGGCATCCTGGAGCATTGCTGCTGGACGAACCGACGAACCACCTCGATCTGGATTCGATCCACTGGCTGCAGAACTTCTTGAACAACTACGATGGGACGCTGATCGTGATCTCACACGACCGCCACTTCCTGAACAGCGTATGTACCCATATCGCCGACATCGACTACCAGACCATCATCACCTACACCGGAACCTATGACGAGATGGTGCTGGCCAAGACGCAGGTGCGCTCCCAGATTGAGGCGCAGAACTCGCAGCGCGAGAAGAAGATCTCGCAGCTCAACGATTTCATCGCGCGCTTTTCGGCCGGTACGCGATCCAGCCAGGTGCAATCCCGCCGCAAAGAAGTGGAACGGCTGCAGGTAACGGATCTGGCGAAGTCGAATATTCAGCGGCCATACCTGAAGTTCGAACAGAAGAGAGCTTCCGGAAAGCACATTCTTGAGTTGGAAGGCGTGAGCAAGTCTTACGAGGATGTTGAGGTTCTGCGCGGCTTCACCGGGAGTGTGACTCGCGGTGAGAAGATCGGGCTGATGGGACGGAACGGCGCGGGAAAGACAACCCTGATCAATGCCGTGCTGGCCAACTCGCCGACCACTCCGATGAAAGAGCTGCGCGAGACGAGCGGCTACGATGGCGAGTTCCTGAGCGCCGGAAAAGTGATCTGGGGACACGAGGCATCGGTGGGATACTTTGCGCAGGATCATCGCGCACTGGTGGCTCCCGGGATGTCGGCCTTTGAGTGGCTGCATCAGTGGGACCCGGGCGCGGCCGATGAAGAGATTCGCGGACTGCTGGGGCAGATGATGTTCGCCCGCGACGAAGGCAACAAGCGCACCGACGTGCTCTCCGGCGGAGAGACGGCGCGGCTGCTCTTCTGCAAGCTGATGCTGCAAAAGCCCAACGTACTTGTGCTGGATGAACCGACCAACCACCTTGATCTGGAGTCGATCAACGCGTTGAACATTGCGCTGCAGAAGTACCAGGGGACGGTGCTGATCGCCACGCACGATCACGACCTGATCGATGAGGTCGCAACCAGAATCTGGCACTTTGAGAGCGATCACAACATCACCGACTTCAAGGGATCGTACGAAGAGTTTCAAGGGGTGCTCGCGTAGAGCTTGAGCGGAGAGGATTTACGTTTGGGTCAATCGTTGGAGGCCCACCCCGTGTCCGTGTAGTACATCGTTTCAGGGAATTCTGGAAGGATTGCCTGGCTGGTTACGATCTGGCTCCAAAAACGATTGCGTTTACGATCAATGGTTGTTTCTCGTCGGAACCGACCCACTCAAGCCAACGACGAGCTTGAATGGGCACCCGCCTGTTGCGTGCTACTGAATGTGCTTCACTCTTTCCCATTCTCGCTTCAACATAACGTTTGAGAGCCGAACAATCCGTGATTTCAACTTTCCAAAATCATCATTCTCGCGCGGGTCAAGCCCTTCCAGCTTCAATTTCCGGCGAGGGATTGCATCTATCGCAACCTCGGGGTAGCCGTACACGTGCCGAATCATAGCCATCAACGCTCGATGGTCTTTTTCGTGGGGGTTGATCAACAGCTCAAGCTTGCCATGGAGGCGAAAGTACTCCTTACCCTTGCTTTGCTTGACCTCCAGATAGTCATCGGGTAACGGAAGATTTTCGATTAGTGCCGCGATGGTGTCACAAAGTTCATTGATCCAGTTTTGGCGGTTTTGTGAGCGCGCCTTCAGCCGCTGGTCGTAAGACACTTTGACGATTGCGAATATGCCGCTTGCAATCGCAGCCACCGCCGCCGCATATTTGCTTCGCTCTTGAATGTTCGAGCCTACAAAATGCAGAGCTTTGATCCCTAATATCCAAGTTGTGCAGACGAGAATTGCAATTATTGAATCTCGGCAAAATTGCTCCGGCCATCCGTACCGACATCTGCTTCTATAGGTAAGCGGCTCTCTGAGAGCCAACTTACCAGATACTTCCTGCCAGCTAATATCCCCTAACCAGCCCTTGTTCGAAATGTCATACCACTTCGTGCAGTACGCCCTGGGCACATAAGGCACGAGATAGAAAAGAAGGGCAAACGAGCTTGCCGCATAGTAGGCAAAGAAGAAAAACCTTATGAAGGGTGCTACACATATAGTGGGCCAGAAAAACTGACACTTTAAGGCGCGAGCTAAAAAACCAAGAGCAAGAGGTGCCACAGGTATAGTTAGCCATAAAAACCTACACAACGGCACCAGGCGCTTCTTCATGTGTAGGTTCTTCTTCATGAGCTTCATCGACACTGGCGATTGCCTCTAGTTCGGAGTGTGCTAAGGGTAGCCCAAGGCGCGTGCCCATAAAAGGCGGTATCGGCTGGCCCTCTGTTATTGCTGCCCTTCGTTTAGGACGTTCTTGCTGGCGACCTTCACTCCACTGAGGCCGTTGATGTAGCGCGCGACTCCCTTGTAAAGAGACTCGGCGATCTTCTGGCGGTACTCGGGGGTTTGCAGTTTGCGCTCGTCGCCGGGGTTGGAGACGAAGGCGATCTCGGCGAGGATGGAGGGCATGTTGGCGCCGATGAGCACGATGAATGGAGCCTTCTTCACGCCACGGTCGCGCATTGAGTTATCTTTTCCGGCCAGCCCCTGGTAGAGCGAGTGCTGCACGTCGGCGGCGAACTCCCGCGACTCTTCGACCTTCTCCTTCAAGGCGATCTTCTTCACCAGGTCGCCGAGTTCGTGCACAGACTTTTCGCTGACCGCGTTTTCGCGGGCGGCAACTTCCAGAGCATCGGGCGAGGGATTGAAGTTGAGGTAGTAGGTCTCCACGCCGCGCGCCGAAGCATCCTGGCTTGAGTTGGCGTGGATGGAGATGAACAGATCGGCCTGCTGCTGGTTGGCGATCGCGGTGCGCGTCTCAAGTGGAACGAAGGTGTCGTCGTCGCGGGTGTAGATCACGTCGGCCCCCATCCTGCCCTGGAGCAGGCGGCCAAGGCGCAGCGAGACATCAAGCACGAGATCTTTTTCCAGCAGGCCGTTGGGGCCGATGGTTCCGGTGTCATGGCCGCCGTGTCCTGCGTCGATGACGATGCGGCCGACCTTGAGGCCAAGAGCGCGGATGAGCGAGCGCTGGCCATCGGCGGTGGGCTGAGCCTGACGAATCTCCGGATAGCGCGGACTCTTCTTGGAAGCCATGGTGGTCTTCTGCGGGCCGCGGGGGGCGACCACCTGCACGGTGGGCTGCGAGGTCGGCTTATCGGTGGCCTTGAG
This sequence comes from uncultured Acidobacteriota bacterium, assembly GCA_963738165.1. Taxonomy (GTDB): domain Bacteria; phylum Acidobacteriota; class Terriglobia; order Terriglobales; family Acidobacteriaceae; genus TOLSYN. The sequence continues at coordinate 66,292 of CAVTVE010000019.1, read as the reverse complement.
CTCCGGACCGTTGAGATTGGCAACCTCGGATTGAGTGGACTCCTGGGTGGTGGTAACGGCGGGCGCAGGGTCGGCCGTAGTGGGGCTCGGAGCTTCAGTTTGCACGATGGTTTGCGCGACCGGACTGGGAGCTTGCGAGGATGGAGCTTTGTCGTTCGCTGCAATATTCTTCGCGGCGTTCTGCGGGGAGAGGGTCTCTATCACCGCGGACTGTTGCGAGAGGAAGCTGCCGTCGGCCAATCTCGGCCCGAAGTCGGCGACGGGCTTTTTCGCTGCGGGGATCAAGGACGTTGGCGGGGTGGCGAGCGCAGCTTCCGGATTGATCGACGCAGGCTGGGTTGGCCCTACGACTGGCGGGAGCGCGGAGGGGGTGGAATTTTCCGGCTTCGACTCTTGTGTCGGAGACGGAACTCTCTTCTCTCCCTCCTGCTGGGCTCGTGCCACCAGAGTTTGCGGAGTATTGGGCTTGCGTCCGTGGATATCGACGATGAGGCGGTACGGATTGGGCAGCAAGAATGCCGAGTAGTCAGAGACATCATCGACCTCAAGCACGACGCGCACCATTCCTTTTTGGAATTGGGCGACGCGCACCCGCCGCAGAAAACCGTCGGAGACCTCGAAGGTTTTGCCAACCAGCGTGGAGGCCAGCTTGGTATCGTGCAGGTCAAAGAAGATCCGGTCCGGGTGGGGGACGCGTCCGGCCTCGTATTTTACTTCCTGTTCAAGATCGATGGCGACGCGGGTGTAGTCAGGGGTAGACCAGTGACGGATTCCGGTGACGAGCGGGAGAGTGTTGTGGGGCGTATCGCTGGCGCCCTCGCCGGACTTTACTTCCTGCGCCTTGGTTTCCTGAGACTTGGATTCGGAAGTGCGGGACGGCTTCTGCTTGCTGCGCGCCTGCTGGTCCATTTCGGCGAGCGCATCGCGCGCATCGGCGGAAAGTTGCAGATGCGGGTAGCGGTGGATCACCTCCTGAAAAGTCTCCCGCGCTTTATCGTTCTCCTCCAGATCATCCTTATAGATCTGGCCGATGGTGAAGAGTGCGTCAAAGCGATATTTGCTGCCGGGGTATTCGCGGCGGAGGAACTCGTATTGGGAGATGGCAGCGCGCAGGGCCTTGTCATCATTGAAGGAACGGCCGCTTTCAGCGAGCAACTCGGCTACGGCGACGACGCTGGCGTCCGCCTTACTGCTGCTGGGAGCGGAGTAGTAGACGCGACGGTAGGCATCCGTCACGCGCTGGTAGTCGCGGCGCGAACGTTCACGCTGAGGCAGGCCGTTGAGCTCTTCGCGCATTCGCTCGGCGATTTCAAACTGCGAGCGCGCCTGCTGCTTCTTGAGCTGAAGACTTGCGGCGGAGGCGGGCGATGCAAGAAGGCAAAGCACGGAAAACGCGGCCAGCCAGAGCTTCCATGCGCGCTTATAGATTGGACCCGTCATCTACTGCATCATCCTCAAAGCTGACCGCTAGTTTGTGTTGGTGATCACCAGTCTGCCGCGCGCATCGCGGCTGACCTGAATCGGGATTGACAGGCTGCTGACGGCAACATCAGAGCCGCTGCCCATAAGACTAGTGATGCGCTTCACATAGTTGCGAGTTTCCGTGTAGGGTGGGATACCCCCGCTGCGTTCGACAGCACCCTGCCCTGCATTGTAAGCGGCAAGTGAGAGCGAAACGTTTCCGCCGAAATTTTCCAGCAGCCCCTTCAGATGGCGAACCCCGGCTTCAACGTTCTGCGCAGCGTCAAGAGGATTGCGCACGTCGTACCTGCGCGCGGTAGCCGGCATCAACTGCATCAGTCCCATAGCGCCCTTGGGGGAGACGGCACCGGGATTGTAATTGGATTCCACCTTGATGAGCGCGCGGACCAGATTCGGGTCGACATGGTGACGCGCGGCCGCCTCATTAATATAACGGTCGATTTCGGCGGCGCTTACGGAGCGGTTGCCGGCGGCGTGGGAGTAGTTGGGATCCTGGACGGCAAGCTTGCCTTTGATCTTCGGCGCGCTAGAATCAAGCGCTGGACGCGACTCGATGTAGTTGGATACCTCACCGGCGATGGCGCGTGCGGAGCGCATGGCCCGGGCAGTTGCCCGAGGCACCGGCTTCCAGCGCTGCTCGACGTTACTCCAATAAGACAGCTCCGACTGCCGCTGAGTGACTTGCACGGGAGCGTCGTTGGTCCAGATGATGCGTCCATTTTGCGAAACAGGCTGGAGCGCCTGCGCCGATAGCAACGAGGCAAACGCAAGCACCACCGAAGCTGACGCCAGGTGACGAACGAGGTGCGCCGGGTTTCGGAATGTCCGCATATTGAGACTCATCACTGGGACTACCCAATCCGACGCAGATGCAGTGGCGTTGTCCCAGAGTGACTGGATTATAAGGCCGATGAAAGCTGGACAGCAATCATTGAGACACAGGGAATCCAGTAAGTGAACGGGGTAAAACACGTACAAACACAGGAGAAAGGGCTCATTGCACGAATGTGCGGTTACGGGCGGTCATGGCTGAATGTGCGCGGAACGTGGAAGGCGGTGGTTGAATTGCCTCTGGGCGGGGTTGCATATTTGAGCGGCGCGGGGATTCCTCGCTGCGCTCGGAATGACAACGAGGAACAAAAACAAGAGCAACGGCAAGGGCAAGAGCAACGGCAAGGGCAAGAGCAAGGATAAGGGCAAGAGCAAGGACAACGGCGAAGTCAACTACCCCACTTCTGCCAAATGAAGGCAGAAATGGGGCACCAGTGCTTAACGCGTCCGGGATCTTCGAGATTGCGTTCGACTAGCCGAGCAAGGCTTCGACGGTGGCATAGCTTTCGCGCAGTGCCTGGTCGAGCGCCTCAGGATTTTTGCCGCCAGCTTCGGCCATGTCGGGGCGGCCTCCGCCGGAGCCTCCGACCTTTTGTGCCACCTGACCTACGATCTTGCCCGCCTGGAGTTTTGCGGTGAGGTCCTTGGTGACGCCGACGATGACCGCGACTTTGCCATCTGCGACCGAGCCGACGATGACGACTCCGGAGCCGATCTTGTTGCGGAAGTTATCGACCAGGGTGCGCAGTTGCGTGCGGTCCAGGTTGTCGGCGCGGTGGGCCAGAACCTTGACGCCCTTCACTTCCCTGACGTTCTCATCGGCAGAGGCCACGGCGGAAGCAGCCGATTTCATGCGCACCTGGTCAAGCTCCTTGCGCAATTTCTTGAGTTCGTCTTCGCGACGGTCAAGTTCCTGGCGGAGAGCTTCGGCGGGGCTGAGCTCGCTGCGTCCCACCAGGGTGGAGACCAGTCCTTCGAGCTCGTGATCCTGACGGAAGCGGTGGAGGGAATGTTCACCGGAGACGGCTTCAATGCGGCGCACGCCACTGGAGACGCTTCCCTCTTTTAGAATTTTGATGAGGCCGATCTCGCCGCTGGCCCCAACGTGGGTGCCGCCGCAGAGTTCGGTGGAGAAGTCGGCAATCTTTATCACGCGCACCTTTTCGCCGTACTTTTCGCCGAAGAGCGCCATGGCGTGATACTCGTTGACGGCAACGTCGATGGGTACGTCCGGAATCGTCTGCACCGTGTTGTTGCGCAGAACCTCGCGGTTCACGATGTCCTCGATCTCCTGCAGTTCCTCATCGGCCACTCCGGAGAAATGCGAGAAATCGAAGCGCAGATAGTTGGGCGAGACGAGAGAGCCGGCCTGTTTGACATGCGTGCCAAGCACCTGGCGCAGCGCGGCGTGGAGCAAGTGGGTTGCCGTGTGATGACGGCGGGTGGCAGAGCGCAGATCGGAGTTGACGACCGCGATAAGCCGCTCGCCGACCGCGATGGGCTGGCGGGCAACGACCTTGTGCGCGCGGACGCCCTGCACCGGGGAGTGAACGCCTTCGACTTCGGCTACGACGACGGTGTGATCCGCGGAGTAGAGCCAGCCTTTGTCGCCAACCTGACCGCCGCTCTCGGCGTAGAAGGGAGTGTGGTCGAGGACCAGTTCACCGTGCTGGCCGGGAAGCAACTGCTGCGCGCCTTTTCCGTCGACGACGATGGCGAGAACCTCGCAGTCTGCTGACTGCTCCTGCGTGTAGCCTTCGAAGATGGTTGGAGGCAGCGCGGCAAAGACCGGCGAGGCAGATTTCTGCGAGCCACCCTTCCAACTGGCGCGAGCGGTTGTGCGCTGCTCTTCCATTGCGGCGTCGAAGCCGGGCTGATCGAAGGTCACACCCTGGTCGCGCGCGGCGTCGGTCATGAAATCCAGAGGAAGGCCAAAGGTGTCGTAGAGCTTGAAGGCCTCGCGACCGGGCAGCGTGTTGTTCTCGGCGTGATCGAGAAGATCCTGGAGCTTGTTGAGGCCGATTGCAACCGTGTTTGCAAAGCGGGTCTCTTCGCTCTCGATCACCCTGGCTACGCGAGCTGCGCTATCGCCGAGTTCGGGGTAGGCGCCGATCATCTCCTTCACGACGGCATCGACCATCTTGTAAAGGAAGGGCTGGGTCTGGCCGAGGAGGCGTCCGTGACGGATGGCGCGGCGGATGATCTTGCGCAGCACGTAGCCGCGACCCTCGTTGGCGGGGAGGATGCCATCGCTGATGAGGAAGGTGGCGGCGCGGCTGTGGTCGGCAATGACGCGGAGCGAGCCGGCGCGGTGAGCCTTCTCTTCTTCTTGATCGATTTTCTCATCGACACCCGTCAACTCGGCGGCGCGATGGATGAGCGGAATGAAGAGGTCGGTGTCGTAGTTGCTGACCACGCCTTGCATGACGGCGGTGACGCGCTCGAGTCCGGCTCCGGTGTCGATGGAGGGCTTGGGGAGCGGGTTCAAAACGCCTTCCGCACTGCGGTCGAACTGCATGAAGACGAGGTTCCAGATCTCGACGTAGCGGCCGCACTCGCAGGGGAACTTGCATTCACCGGCAGCGCACTCGGGGAGATGCTTGTCGCTGGAGGCGATGCCCATGTCGTAGTGGATCTCCGAGCAGGGGCCGCAGGGGCCGGTGTCGCCCATCTGCCAGAAGTTTTCCTTCATGCCGAGCTCGAAGATGCGCTCAGGCTTGACGCCGGCCTTGATCCAGAAATCGTAGGCCTCGCTGTCGCGAGGGACGCCGTTCTCTCCCTTGAAGATGGTGACGTAAAGCTTGTCGGGCGACATGTTGAACCACTGGGGCGAGGTAACCAGCTCCCAGGCGTAGGCGATGGCATCCTTCTTGAAGTAGTCGCCAAAGCTGAAGTTGCCGAGCATCTCGAAGAAGGTGTGATGGCGGTTGGTAAAGCCTACGTTCTCGAGGTCGTTGTGCTTGCCACCGGCCCGGACACATTTCTGGGAGCTGGTGGCGCGCGAGTAGTCGCGCTTTTCGACGCCAAGGAAGACATCCTTGAACTGATTCATTCCTGCGTTGGTGAACAGCAGGGTGGGATCGTTGGCGGGGAGCAGCGAGGAGCTGTGTACCTGGCGATGTCCCCTCTGGACAAAGAAGTCCAGGAACATGCGTCGAACGTCGTTTCCGGTGATCATACGAGTCACTTTCGATGAGTCCCAAGGCCGGCAAAAAGCCGCGCCTGATGCGCGGCGGCAGACGCCCATTGGAGACGAAAAGACGATTCTAACATCCCCGGAATCAACGTCGGAACTAGGCTGCCAAAATGGAACTGTGGTATTGTGAGTTGCCCAATTTTGCGAAGACCCGTTCGTGAATCGCGAAAATATCGCGACATTTCGAGAATGGGGGGCGATACTAGCCTCCGGAACTCGAGGCAAACAATGGAAAACGCAGTCAAACCGGGCAATCAGGTTCCGGTACTTCCCAAGCGCCGCGAAGCACGTCTCCTGGTGACGCTGGACGTCCGCTTACTGGGCATTGACGCCAACGGCAAACCCTTTCATCAACCTGCGGTGACGGTCGATATCAGCATGTCCGGCGTTCGGGTCACCGGACTGGCGGCAAAGCTCAATCGAGGCGACATTGTGGGCCTGCAGAGCGGCGGAGAGAAGTGCCGCTTCAAAGTGAGCTGGATCATCCCGAATGGGGATGGAACTTATCAGGCTGGACTGCACTGCCTGCAAAAGGGTACATGCCCCTGGCGCGAAACGATGCAGATCAAGGGAGACAACCGCCGGGGTAATGAGCGCTATCCGTGCAACGGCTCGGCCTCCGTGCATACGCCGACTTTAAGCACGCCAATCTGGGGTTCGCTGCGCGACATCGGCGCAGGCGGCTGTTATGTGCAATGTGTGAACCCTGCCGAGCAGGGCGATACCGTGAGCGGACAGTTCGTGGTGAACGGGGTGCAGATTAACGGCGTGGCACAGGTGCGCAGCTCTCGGGCCACGGTCGGCATGGGATTGGAATGGTGCGACCTGGGCTGGGATGGACAAGAAAAGCTGAACAACCTTCTACAAACGCTTTCCCTGAACCCTGCCGAAATGGATGCCAACAAGGTAAAAGCACGAGCGCAGTTGGATAAAATTCATCAACTGGTAATGGCGCTGCGGGAACGGCTGGAAAAGAATCACACATTGGTGGATGTGCAGATGATCGGACGGTTAAACGACGCGATGGAGAGGCTGGCAGAGGCACTGAAGAGCGTGCAGGGTTAGCCGTATTGCGGTACTCTAACGGGTATGCGCAACCTACTCTCTTCTGCCCTGTTGATCTTCAGCCTGATTGCTTTTTGTGCGAACCAGGGACGCGCCCAGAGTACGGACGAAGTCCCTCCCACCGAGATATCCGCCGGGCAGGGTGGCTGCTCGGCATTGATCACCGTTACCGGCGCAGACTCAAGGCCGATCTTCGACGTAAAAGTCACGACTCGTGTTCACTATGGTTTTATGGCGCTGAAGAAGGTCGACCTGGAGACCTACACAAGTGCCAAAGGGCAAGTCAAGATCATCGGTCTGCCCGAGGTTCCGAAGAAGCCGATCTATATCTACGTGAGCAAAGGTGACAAGCTGCAGACTCTGGAGTTCAAGCCCGACGTGCATTGCCACGCAATGTTCAGTGTGCAGTTGAAATAGTGGGGCTTATTCAGCGGATCGGCAGGGCCGTTGACGAACCGGCTTTTTCTTTGCGGCTTTCTTGATTGGCGGCTTGCTGGGTGGAGGAGTCTTCGCCGGAAGCTCTGCGCAGCGCCACAGATACCAACTGGCAACCGAACACCATGGCTCCCACTTGCGGGCACGGCGGCGCATGGCATCCTTGCCCGGAAGCTCTCGCAATCGATAGAGGCGCTGCATGCCCTTGCGTACACCGTAGTCATCCACCGGCAGCACGTTGGGACGGCCTAGGCGGAAGATCAGCATCATCTCCACCGTCCAGCGCCCGATGCCGCGCACCTGGGAGATGCGCTCGATGATCTCCTCGTCAGTCATGCGAGCGAGGGCGCGTTTATCTGGCACGGTGCCGTCCATGCACCTGGCGGCAAGATCGCGCAGGGCAGCAAGTTTATTCTGTGACAATCCAGCGGCACGCAATGAGGCGTCCGGCAACTTCAGCAGGTTTTTGGGGGTCATGCGCCCCTTGGAAAAAAGCGCCTCGACCCGCGCCATAATGGCCGCGGCCGCCGCACCGGCAAGCTGCTGATAGATGATGGAGCGGGCCAGCGAATAGAAGATGCTGAAGTGGTGCGGGATCTGAATGGTGCAGGGGCCGACCTGCGTGATGAGCGCGGCGAGTTTGGGATCGGCGGATGAAAGATGTTCGATGGCGGTGGACCACTCCGGCTGCGGCTTGGAGTTCAAGTTTCGTCCTCGCCCGAGTGAATTGGTTCTGCCATCTCGCGCTCCTGCTCCAGGGCGGAGAGAGTTTCGCCTTCCACATTCCAACTGCGCAGAAATTTGATGATGATGCTGCTGGAAAATCCGGCGCGCGCCATCATGCGAAAGATGCGCGCGGCTTGCTTCTGATCCTGAGGCTGCTTGAGACGCTTGCGCGCGGCGAACTCGTTGGCAAGTTTCTGCTCATCCACCTCGCGGTAGGTCTCACCGATGGCTTTGCCGATCACATCCGCATGCACGCCCTTGGCTTTGAGATCCTGCACCACGCGCATAGGGCCGAACTTTTCGGTGTCGCGGCGGGTTTCTGAGTAGGAGGTTGCATAGCTGGTGTCGTTTAGATAGCGCTGCTCTTTGAGCCGCGCGGTGACGGCTTCGACAAGGGCCTCGCAATCGGGCTGCTCTCCGGCACGAGCCCGCATCAGCCGCTTTAGCTCGGCAACGGTGCGCATCCTGCGGCCCAGTGCGCCGACCGCATACGCATAGAGGGAGCTTTCCGTGTAGATCTTTTTGGCCGCGCTTTTCTTCCATGCCATGGCTAGAACAGTTTCAGACCGATGGAGGAAATTAGCAAGTGTAGGGTCAACTGCCCCACTCAAGCCGAAAGAGGGCTTGAATGGGCCACCCGCCCAAAGATTAGTTCGCTTTAGAAGCGGCCCAATTGTTGCGAGAGCGTATCGCGAGTCGATTCCGCAGTACCGGAGATTCCCTGCACGCGGAGTTTGAAGTCATCCGGGTTGCTGGCATTCTCGATCGCGGTCTCGTAGGAGATCAAGCCCTTCTGCAGCAGATCGTAAAGCGACTGGTCGAAGGTCTGCATTCCATACTGCGAGGTTCCCTGCTGGAGCGCATCTTTGATGTTGCGAGTCTTCTCCGGGGTGGTGATGCACTCGCGAATATAGGCGGTGGAGATGAGCACTTCGACGGCCGGCACACGGCCAGTTCCGTCGCAGCGCTTGACCAGGCGCTGGCTGATCACGGCGCGTAGAGTCGCCGCCAGTTGCAGACGAATCTGCTTCTGCTCCGGAGGCGGAAAGACGCTGATGATGCGGTTCACGGTCTCGATGGCATCGAGCGTATGCAGGGTGCTGAATACCATGTGGCCGGTTTCCGCGGCGTGGAGCGCGGTGGAGATGGTTTCCAGATCGCGCATTTCGCCGACGAGGATCACATCGGGGTCCTGGCGGAGACTGGCACGCAGAGCGCTGCCGAAGGTTGGCGTATCGACTTCCACCTCGCGCTGATTGACGAAACCTTTTTTGTCGCGGTGGAGGAATTCGATCGGGTCTTCGATGGTGATGATGTGTTCGGGACGGGACGAGTTGATGCGGTCGATCATGGCCGCAAGCGTGGTGGACTTTCCTGAGCCGGTGACGCCGGTGACCAGCACCAGGCCGCGCGCTTCTTCGCAGATCCGCTCGGTGACCGCGGGAAGAAAAAGCTCTTCCAGAGCGCGAATCTTGGTGGGAATGACGCGCAGAACGATGCCGACATTGCCGCGCTGCTGAAAGACGTTGACGCGGAATCGCCCCAGTCCGGCAGCACCGTAGGCCAAATCGATCTCGGCGCACTCCTTGAACTTCTGCTTCTGGCGGTTGGACATCATGCTGAAAGCCATGTTCAGCATGTCCTCGCCGGTTACGCGGGGCTGATCGGTGAGCGGCACAAGTTCACCGTCGATGCGCACGTGGGGATAGTTGCCGACCTTGAGGTGCAGATCGCTCGCTTTGCGCTCGACGGCGATGCGCAATAGATCATCGATAGTCATCGAATGGATCTCTTTGAAAAGGAATTTACCCGAAAGTACCACGTTGCCGGGGCGGGCGCAATGAAGGATCGTACATGACCCGATGGATGCCGGAACGAAAAAGCGCGGGCGCTGGATTCTTCATCCCAGACCCGCGCTCTACAAGTGTACCGGACGTGCGTATTCGAACGTGCTACGCGCCGACCTTCTGGCGCACTGGAACCGGGGTAAGCCAGTTGTAACGGTCAGGCTTGCTGCCATCGAAGATACTGAAGAGTTCCTTGCGGATCGCCTTGGTGACCGGGCCCACAGCGCCATCGCCTACGGTGATCTTATCGACCGAGCGGATGGGCGTGACCTCGGCAGCAGTGCCGGTGAAGAAGACCTCGTCGGCAAGGTAGAGAAGTTCGCGGGGGATGACCTGCTCCACGACTGTGATGCTGAGGTCCTGCGCTACGCGCAACACGGAATCGCGGGTGATGCCGGCCAGCACAGAATTACCAAGCGGCGGAGTGAAAACCTTGCCGTTACGCACCAGGAAGATGTTCTCGCCAGAGCCTTCGCTGACGTACCCATTGACATCAAGCGCAATGCCTTCGACATAGCCGTTGAGCACCGCTTCCATCTTGATGAGCTGCGAGTTCATGTAGTTGGCACCGGCCTTGGCCATGGAAGGCAGGGTGTTGGGCGCAAGGCGAGTCCAGGAGGAGACGCAGACATCGACGCCTACATCTTCCGAGCCGCCCAGATACTTGCCCCAGGGATAGTTGGCGACATAGCACTCGGTGGGAACGCCGATGGGGTTGACGCCAATTTCGCCATAGCCGCGCACGATGAGCGGGCGAATGTAGCAGGGCCACACGCCGTTGGCGCTGATGGTTTCCACCATGGCATCGACAAGCTGCTGGCAGGTGAATTCCACCGGAATGCGGTAGACCTTTGCGGAGTCAAGAAGGCGCTGAATGTGTTCCTTGGCACGGAAGATCGCAGGGCCGGTGGGCAGTTCATAGCATCGAACGCCCTCAAAAACGGCCGACCCATAGTTGACGACATGAGACATGACGTGAATCTTGGCGTCATCCCAGTCGATGAGTTTTCCGTTATGCCAGATTTTTTCAGTAGGGTTGACGGACATGTTCGCGCACTCCTCGCAATTCCAAAAATCTATTATAAAACAGCGCGAGGAGCGCGTGGCGTGAACCCAATCTGCTACTGCGGCAGACGTTGCAAACCCACATCTGCTAACTGCGGCAGATGTGGGGCACCCTCGCTTGCTGAAATTTAAAGCGTCTCGGTCTCCAGGAATTCGGGGGCTTCGAGTTTCTCGCCCACGGCGATGGCGTTTGCCAGTTCGCGCACGAAAAGCTCGGCGTCAGTAACCAGCCCCAGAGCCTGAAAGGTTCCGCGGTCGGCAAGCTTGGTGACCACGGCGGGATTGATATCGACGGCCACTACTTTCACCGAGGCTTTCAGCATATTGCCGGTGGCGATGGAGTGGAGCATGGTGGCAATCATCAGCACCATCTCGACCCCGGCCAGCGCATTGCGCATCCGGACCTGCGCCTTTGCGGTGTCTGTGATCACGTCAGGCATGGGCCCGTCGTCGCGAACCGAGCCGGCAAGTACGAGGTCCACATTGTTCTGTACGCACTCGTACATGATGCCTTCCTTCAGAATCCCTTTCGCGACGGCCTCCTTTAGCGACCCGGCGGCGCGAATGGTATTGATGGCCGCCATGTGGTTGCGATGTCCGCCGGGGACCGGACGACCGTTGTGGAGGGCGACGCCGAGCGAGGTGCCGAAGAGAACGCTCTCGACATCGTGCGTGCAGATGGCGTTTCCGCCGAAGAGCACTTGGACGTAGCCATCGCGGATAAGCTTGGCGAGCAGAGGGCCGGCGCCGCTGTGCACGATGGCCGGGCCGGCAACGATCAGGACTTTGCCGCCGTGGGCGCGAATCTCGCGCATCTGCTTGGCGATCTCCTCGATCACCAGGCGCTTGGGATGCTCGGAGGAGACGTTGCTGCCCATGAAGCTGAAAATTTCGCGCTCGCGCGAGCGCTGCGGCGGCAGGATGCGGATGCCCTCATGCCCGACTACCACCAGCTCTCCCTTACAGACGGCGGAGGAGGGGATCATGCGAGCTTCCGAGAAGGCCGGGCTGACGACGATTGCAAGGTCCATCTCGGTGTTCTTCACCTCGACCCAGCGCCCGTTGAGGCGAACCTGCGTGGGCAGGTGGGTGGTGGAGTAGAACTCGGGCGGCAGAACACCGTCGGCGGGCGCGGGGGCATAAGCCACGTCGTCGCGCGAGGCCAGCACCGCGCCGAAAGATTGCAGCGCCGTGAGGATGGCCTCCAACTTGGCCTCGGTATCGGCGCGAACCTTGAGCTTGGCGAAGGAGACCTCGTCCTTGGCGCGGCCAACCTGTATCTCCTGAACGTCAAAGGCTCCGCCCATGTCCATGATGGCGTCAAAGGCGCGTGGGAGGGTCCAGGAGTCGATAATGTGTCCTTCGAGAGTGACTTCTTCGCTGAATGAATTCATGGGTCCTTTTTTGTAAAATCGTCTCAAGTGAAAAGGCCCGCAGCGGTATGCCTGCGGGCCTGGAGATGATAGCTAAGCGAAATCTTAGTACTGAAGCTCTCTCCGTGCACGCGGGCCCTCGACCGACGGTCGCGGCTGCGGTTGCGCAATTGTGCTCGGGAGCGCCATAGATTATTAAATTCTGAGCGAAGTGAGCGGGAATGTCAACCCAGAGGCTTCGCGCAAGAGCATTAGCGACGCTCACCTCAAGGAAAGAAGAAAATGGTCGGGGCGACTGGATTCGAACCAGCGACCCCCTGCGCCCAAGGCAGGTGCGCTACCAGGCTGCGCTACGCCCCGACATTTGTAGAAGAATCAACTGCTTACAATTGTGCTTCCGACTCTGAAAATTCTAACACAGGTATGCAGCACCATCTTGGAAACCCGTAACCGGCTCTGTCGTTCGGTCTGCCTTGAGGTAGTGAGACGAAAGGCGATGTATCGTCCACAATGCGACTTCACTTCACCATGAAGCGTCTATCGTCAAAGGTTTCAGGATCATAGCCGCGGCTGCTTTTTGATTCTGACAATCGCGTGAGTTTTTGGTTACGCCATGCATACAGCTTCGTCTTGTAGTGCTTCGGGCACCACACGCACTGTTTGTCAGGTTTACGGCTAACCTGACCATCTGCTGTCCAGAACTCAAATCGCTCTGGCGATTTCGCATTGAGCCGTAGTTGTGCTTGTGCACCTTGCAATGTGGCAAGTACTTTGTACGTTCCAGACTCCTGTCCGACAAAAACGAAGAACGTTCCCGCCCCGTCCACTCCCAACGTGAACGCACATGCCAACAAGGGTGTGCCATCCGATACAGGCATGATGGCCATACCATCGAACCGAATTGGGCCGGAAGGAGCGAGAGCCAATGCGTCGATATCAACGGCTACGGCACCGCTTTGCGAGAACACGGCAACGTGAGGACGGTTGTCCATGAAATCCGCAGTGTCAGGCTTTTCACGAACTGTGTCGTAGACGAGTATCGCGTCTCGATTGGAGAGGACGAGGAACGCCTCCGTATCGGCAGCGGATAACTTCTGGAGTATCCCCGAAGGAACATCCACGTCCTGCGATGGTCGCACAATCTTGATTTCCGTTTGGGCAGCGGCACTGATACCGATGCAACCCCACAGCAGAGCAACTATAGCGAGAGTGGCGCGGGTTCTCTTCACAGTCAGCACTTTACGCTGACTTTGGTCTGAGTTCCACGATTATTGAACAAAACAGGCCCAGTATCTCACTATCCCATTGCGGGAATTGCCGTGGCGACCAGGTAGCCAGCGCAGGTGCAGTCAAACCTTGATGCTACGCTGGCCCATCTCCGCGAATACGTGATTGAAACCACGGACTGCCAATGTCTGGAGGCTTACTCCCTCCGATATGGCAAGCATGTGCAGTCGCTTCCACTCCTCTCGCGGAAGTCGGACGGTGAGCGATACCGTTTCATTCTTACCCCGCTCCCGCTCCATCGGTGTCACCGCTGATGTGCTCTTTGCTTTCGGCATCGATCTCTCCTCTAAGCCATCACTCTGCGAACCTGTACAGCGTTCCATTGACAACCACGCGCAGTCGGGATTCTCCGCTCGTTCAGAACCGCGGCAATACGCCGCAGCGACGATGCGCCCTCTGCCTTGATTGCTTGAATGACTGGCAGAAGATCGCTGGAGCGTTTTCTAGCCTTCGCCTGTCGCACAGAAGCACTCGCCTTTGCGCCTGTGAGAGCCTGAGACGCGATCATTCCTCGATCTCCACCCAGAACCACTCCACGAGCTTTAGCTGCGGCCAATGCCATCTTTGTGCGTTGGGAAATCATCACTGCTTCGTGTTCTGCAACAGCAGCCAGGACGTGAATGGTTAGACGATTCGCCTGTGGGAAGTCTACGGCAGTGAACTCAACTCCAGCTTCCATTAGATTCGAGATGAAGGCTACGTTCCGTGCCAGCCGATCCAGCTTGGCAATGATGAGCGTTGCGCCGTGAATCCGGCAGAGTGCAAGCGCATGGGCGAGTGCTGGCCTATCGTTGCGCTTCCCGCTTTCAACTTCTGTGACTTCCTCAACCAGTTCGCACTGTCCACCGCTCAGGTAGGACTGCACAGCCGACTTCTGGGCTTCCAAGCCCAATCCAGACGCTCCCTGCTTTGCCGTGCTCACCCTGTAGTACGCCACAAAACTACCGTTTGCCATGATTGCCCTCTGGAACGATTGCTTCTACGTTCGTTGAGGTAAATGTAACAGTGCTACGTTATGGCGTCAAGACGTAACAACGTCAAAACGTAACGACGTGATGGTGAAGTAATTACGGCTGACCGAGGCCGATTGTGGCCCTGATTTTGACCCATTTCCTTGCATGAAAATTGATACCCGAGGATCATGCTGCCCTGTATTTACAATGGTTTGGCGCGATTGTGGCCCTGGCGGCGCAGCAACTCGATTTCGCGGCTGTGTGCGCGTGGCTCGCCGTGGTCTGCATCCAGACGAGGCTTCCTAGTAATCCGAACCGCCATCCCGGTCACCGCTGTCGGTGCCGGATCGCATGCGCATGCGGCCAACACTGGGCGCACACTCTGCACTCGACGCGTGTGTAGGGCAGAAGGAACGTGCCCTGCTGCACTCGCCAGCGGAGCAGGCACGGCGACGGACTGCACACCATGCACAGTCAACGACCTTGCGGTTGGACGCGTGCATGGGATATAGCCAGCGTGAATCATTGAGGGTGATCGCGCACACTGTGACACATAGTGACCGGCGACAAGGTGCGGCACTGATACCGCTCACTGCTAGTCACTCTGGAGAATGTCAGAGCGGCTGGCCACCGGGAACAATTTCTGTTCCTGGTCTGGTATTTCAGTCTGTGAAGGTCACTGGTTATGCCCAGTGCAAGCCCAGACGAGCAAGATCAACGGAAGAGACAGACGAAAGAATCAAACGATGAAGCACAAGCAATAATCACAAGACGATTAAGAACAGACGAAGAAACAGACATCTGTATCTAGAAGGGCAATATCTTAAGCGGTAACTCTCTTCATATGTACAACATGACCTAGTTTGCTGGTGAATTTATCCCCAGAACGGCTAGGCTTAATGGGGAATAAATCCCCAGATGGTCAGATTGCGCCTGCGCCCTTAGGATCTGGTTTTGTCATTTCCAACAAGGCGGGATGCGGTGCGTCTTCACCCTTGATTTGGGAGGTCAGGAAAGCCCGAACCAATCGGCCTGCCTGTGGCCCAGACATCATGTTCCCACGCTTTCCTTCCAACAGAACTTGGAAGTGAATCATGCCGCCTTTCTTCCCGCAGTTCTTGCTCCCGCACAGAAAATGGCCGTGGTAGTCGCCGCCCTTGTTTAGGGTTACTTGAAACGGATGTTTGTTGGGGCTGTGCGCACAAAACGGACATTTGAACAAGAGAACATCGCGGCCTTCTTTGTACCCAGGCGCTTTCAACACTCCAAGCCGGTCAGCGTAAAAGGCTTCCACCTGCTGATCGGTCAGTTCCTTGAATTCAACCCAGTTCTCCGACAGTGGAATTTTGCCACCGGTTTCGTTCAATAGTTCATAGAGCACAAATCCCTTCGCGGACTCTTCGTTTGGATCAATGAGCAACAGCTTCAGATCAATCAAATCCTGTACTGCCCGCCGCACGGTCTTGCGATCCAACCCCGTTTGTTCGGTGATTGTCGGCGTATGCAGACGCAGCAAGGGGTGCTTGGCTTCACGCAGTAGGTAAAGGTAGAGAACCACCGTGCTGGGCTTTATTTTCGGAGCATACAGGAGCTTGTTGAACGTCTCGCGGGCGATAGCGAACGTGCTGTACTCGCCTGCGCGAAAAATGTTGATGTGCGTTGCCATTCTTTTCCTTGTGGCCAAAGTGGCCATCTGTTGTTGGTTGTTGGTTGATCTGGCTCTCTGTCCACGCCTGCACTTAACAGCCAGCCGGATGCGGGCTGCTACCTGTCTTCATGACCTCGGGCACAGTTGACCTCGGAGCCTAGCGTCACGCCATCGCCGTTGACAGGAGCGACACTTTCTGATGAATCTGCTGCAAATCCTCAGTGAGCAGGTTAACGTATTTCCTAGTCATCTCAAGACTGGAGTGTCCAAGAACCTTTTGAAGATGGAATACCGACCCGCCTTGCCGTAGGTAGTTGATTGCGAACGAATGCCTGAAAGCGTGCAGCGTTCTCTCAGGCGTGTTGATGCCGAGCCGACCACATAGGCTCTTAACGTCCCTGAGAACGTCGCGGCGACCAAGTTTACGACCATCTCTCGTTGCGAATACGAGGACATCACTGGTCTTGGACTTTTGGAACTTCCATAGAAATCTGCGAAGCTCAAAAGACATCGGAACCACTCTCTGATTGTTGCCCTTGCCGAGAACGGTCAGGAGCAGGTTGTCGAAGTCACAGTCAGACCATTTGAGTCCAAGTGCTTCCGCGATTCGGCATCCTGAATCAGCCAGTGTCAACATGAGCGTGTGCAGACGACACTCGTAGAACCCCTTGGGCTTCCAGGCTGCGAGTTTGGACACATCAGAAATAGAGAACGTGGGCAATACTCTCTGCCCCTCCCTGAGCTTCTGAATGTGCAGCGCAGACCCAGACCACTTCAGGTATGCGTTCACGGCGCGAATTCTGTTATTGCACGAGCTAGGCTTTAATCCACGCTCACGCATCCGCATGACGAAGCTCTTCAGGTCTGCGCTATCTGGGCTTTCAACACCGAGCCACTTGAAGCTCTCGCCGTACCACTGGACTGTTCTTGGTGAAACATTCTGAAGGTACTGCCGCTCTTTGATGAACTGCTCAAAACTCACAAGCCCTCCAAGGCAGGTATGTAAATTGGGGGGAATCACTTGTAAGTTGTTGATTCAGCGAGTGGCGACGTTTGTCCTGCGCCCAAGGCAGGTGCGCTACCAGGCTGCGCTACGCCCCGACTTTGTGCACGGCAGCAGATACCGCACTCTGAAATCCTAGCATAGGAGCGCGTGGTTAGTCGTTCTCAGCCGAGTCTTCTCCGGCAATGCGTGCGGCAATGGCCTGCGGGGTGACTCCCACCGAGTCGGCAATCACGGTGAGTGTAGGATCGGAAAATTTCCATTGCAGCAAGCGGGGATCGACGCTCCAGCTCTGAAGTTCAATGCCCATCTCAAAGGAGAGAAAAAGATCGGAGGTACGCGGCGCGACGCGCACGGCTTTGACGCGGAGATTCTGTAGAAGCTGCCAGGGCTGTAGGTCATCGGCGGGAGACTCCGATATGGGAGCGCCGGTGGGGGTGTTGCTGGCGAATGCGAGGTTGTCGTCGAGGACAACGCGCCAAGGGCAGTTGAGCGTGAGTTCGGCATCATGCTCAAAGGCGAGACGCCATTGTGGATCGGGAGGCGTTGCGCTCCTCTCGACCGCCGTACAGAGCCTGCCCACCAGGCGTTGGGCGATGAGATCGGCAGCCGTGGGGGAGTTGTTGAACCATGAACGCAAGGGAGGGGTATTCAGCCAATAAAGCAGGAAAGCCGCCAGCACAAAACTGAGAAAGAATGCCGGACGGCTCATCAGCGCAACGATGTCTCCGCGCTCAAAGATCTCTGAGATTCCCCCCGCCACAATCACGAACGAAGCGAGAATCACAACGATGCGGGCCCAGTGATGGCCCTTCCAGTAGCTCCAGGCAATGTACAGCTCAAACGCCAGGACCAGGCCGGCATAGTAGAAGCCCAGGAGACCTTGGGTATGGAATTGAGCGGCAAGGGTTTTCGCGGCAGGTATGGCCAATGCCACCATGGCGAGCGCTGTGAGGCTTACGCCCTTGGGGCGCGAGGCTTCGACCGGGGCGGCCAGGGTGAATCGCACGATGCCGACAGTATAGCGAAATGGAATTGTAAAGCTCGTCGCGAAGGACTATTTCGCCGGTTCCTTCGGAAGTAGTGCGTACAAGAGGCTTATTTTGCATTACAATCCTGCCCTGGAACTAAGAGCTTAACTACGGCAAGGCAAGCGGGACAGAACTTCGATGAGCGTTCTTCCATTGCGGCTGGTCTACTCGAAAAAAGAGATGTTGCCGATTGGCGACCACCTCTTCCGCGGTAGCAAGTACCTGAGAGTACAGGAGCACCTGTTGCAGACCGGGGCTTTTGCGGAGAGCGATTTTATCTCTGCGCCGCCCTGCCAGGATGAGGATGTTCTGCTGGTCCACAACCAGCTCTGGGTGGACAAGGTGAAGCGTGGAACCCTGAGCATCCGCGAGGAGCTGGAGCTGGAGATCCCCTTCAGCCGAGAGCTGGTAGAGGCCTTCTGGTACATTGCCGGCGGATCCGTCCTTGCAGCCCGCGAGGCGCTACAGAATCAATGCTGTGTTCACATTGGAGGCGGTTTCCATCACGCCTTCGCCGATCACGGGGAGGGGTTTTGCCTGATTAACGACGTGGCGATCGCCATCCGCTGCATGCAGCGCGACGGCCGCATTGCACGCGCCATGGTGATCGACTGCGATGCCCACCAGGGAAACGGCACGGCGGCGATCTTTGGCACCGGCGACCCGGAACCGTTTCCGCGTCCGTCGTGGTCGGCCTCGCTGCTCGCTCCTAAGCGCCCGGCGAACGTCAAGACCAGTGCGTCTCGCGACGTGTTCACGATCTCGCTGCATCAGGAGAGCAATTACCCGCATTGGAAGCCAGCGTCTTCGATCGACGTCAACCTGCCCGACGGGACTAACGATGCCGAATATCTGGAGTGGCTGCAGACTGCACTGAATGGTGCGCGGGAGCGCTTTCATCCTGAGCTGATCTGCTATATCGCCGGGGCCGACCCATACCGGGGCGACCAGCTGGCCGGACTGGGTATGAGCATTGAGGGATTGAAGAAACGCGACCTCATGGTCTTCAACTTCGCTCGCGACCTCAATTGCCCGGTCATGGCAACCCTCGCCGGAGGCTATGCCGAGAACCCGGAAGACACGATCACGATCCACGCGAACACGGTGCTGGCGGCAAAGGAAGTTTTCCGATAGTGGCGCGACTGCTACGCGGGGATTTTCTCGCGCCGCAACTCAAGATTCCCGGTACAATCGAGACAGTCTGAGGAAATCACTCTTAGAAATTAAGATATATACAGCGCACAGAGATGCATCGGCATCTACCCAGTCGAGTTGATGTTTTTGTTTCGAATAGGGTCCAGCGCTGGTGGGAGTTTTGCAATCGCCCGGATAGGAGAGGTGTACCGTGCAAAGAGTCTCCCGCGAACTTGAGCAGTTGTTGACCGTCACCGCTCTGATGACCGACCCCGTGATTGCCTGCGATGGGTGCGGGCAGATGGTCTATGCCAATTTCGCGGCCAAAACACTGTTCGGCGAGATCGACATGGACAAGAACAGCATGGATGATTGCCCAGAGGCCCTGGGCATCTTCGACTACCAGGGCGAGCGCATGCTGGATCCCCATGAACTGCCGCTGGCGCAGGCCGCCTACCAGGGCAAAACGGTTCGCGTGAACCTGCTGGTGCGCCAGGAGCAAGCCGCCTCGCCGGTGGAGGCGACGGCTTTCCCCGTCCTCGACCGCACCGGCCGGCAGATTGGGGCGATGATGATCTGCCGCTGCCTCGGCGCGTTCCCCGAACCCGAACGCGTCACCTATCCGGCGTGATATTCTGAGGCTTCGGCGGGCCCGCCTGCCATTTACTGACAAAACTTCACAGATGGACCGCCTTGCGCGGCTCCCCGGACTTATTCGATGTTCGAGAATTTAACAGACAAACTCCAGCGCGCATTTAAGAACCTTCGCGGCCAGGGCAGCCTGACCGAGGAGAACATGGACGAAGCCTTGAAAGAGATCCGCCTTGCCCTGCTTGAGGCGGACGTGAACTTCAAGGTCGTCAAGGATCTGATCGACCACATTCGGGCCAAAGCAATTGGCACCGAGGTGATGACCTCGCTCTCCCCTGCCGAGATGGTGATCAAGGTGGTGCGCGACGAGTTGATCGAGACTCTGGGGCGCGACACGGCGAAGTTCAAGTTCGCCTCGCAGCCCCCGACCGTAGTTCTGATGGCCGGACTCCAGGGCTCCGGTAAGACGACGACCTCCGGCAAGCTGGCGGGCTGGTTCAAGAAGGGCGGACACCGGCCCATGCTGGTCTCGGTAGACGTTTACCGCCCGGCGGCGCGCGAGCAGTTGAAGGTGGTGGCCAAGGCCATTGGCGCGCATCTGTATGAAGGCTCCGGCGTGGAGAGCAACACCGAAAGCGTGGTGAGGCTGGCCAAGGAAGCGCGGCGCGAAGCCGTCATCAATGGCTGCGACGTGCTGATCGTCGATACCGCCGGACGCTTGCACATCGACGAGCAGTTGATGGACGAGATGCAGTCGCTGAAGAAGCTGCTAACTCCGCAGGAAGTGCTCTTCGTGGCCGACGCGATGACCGGCCAGGACGCGGTGAACTCGGCCAAGGAATTCCATGACAAGCTCACCCTCACGGGTGTGGTGCTGACCAAGATGGACGGCGACGCCCGCGGTGGCGCGTCACTCTCCATCCGCGCCGTCACCGGCCAGCCGATCAAGTTCCTGGGCGTGGGAGAAAAGTACGACGCCATCGAGCCCTTCCATCCCGACCGCATTGTCGGCCGCATCCTGGGGATGGGCGACATCCTTTCGCTGATCGAAAACGCGGAGGAGAAGCTCGACAAGAAGAAGTCCGAGGAGTTCGCCAAGAAGGCGATGAGCGGCGATGGCTTCTCACTCGAGGACTTCCGCGACCAACTGCGGCAGGTGAAGAAGCTGGGCTCGTTGCAGTCGATCATCGGAATGCTGCCCAAGATCGGACCGTTCGCGCAGATGCACCAGGCCAGCGACAAGGTCGATGAGAAGCAACTGGGCCGCGTGGAGGCGATCATCAACTCGATGACGGCGTACGAGCGTGAGCATCACGAGGCGATCAACGGATCGCGCCGCAAGCGCATTGCGCGCGGCTCCGGCACCAGCGTGCCGGAGGTGAACAATCTGCTGCGGCAGTACGCGCAGATGCGCAAGATGTTCAAGTCCATGTCCAAGCCGAGCTTCGCCAAACGGCTGGCGGGAATGAAGATGCCGGGGATGTGAGGCGCGGTAGGTTTCAAGGTTTCTAAGGCAAAAGCGAGCGCCCTGATAAGATTCAGGGCGCTCGCTTTTGCGCTGGAGACGACTGGCATGATTCCCGTTCCCAGAGAGTTGGATAGATGCCCTGTTGTCGCTAACAAACGTGGAACTTGGTCGTGAAGCGGCGTAAAGTTCTCGCATGGAATGCATGGAACCGGAAAGAAGATGAAGAAATGGCCCTGGTATCCGACGTCCCCTATATTCGCTTGCCTACTGATTCTGGGGGGTGTCGTCCCTTTACTATTGCTCGTTGGGGGCTTCGCGTCCGACGAGTTTGGCTATGCAACTTGGCTGCTGTCGCCTGGGCGCTCATAGTGGCCACTCCCGGCGCGATTCTATTGCTCGTGTGGAAGTCTCGCAAGACGAAGTGACCCCAAAGAAGCCGGCGTGGGTGCTCGGCAGTCCTCTCGGCGGTTGTCCAGAAATCGCCTAGTATCCAACAACCGAGGGGAGCGGCACTACAGTTCGCGTATTCCCTCAAACAGATCGTGCTCCATGCGCATCGGCGTTACTTCGGCAGTGGCGACGAGATGAAAGAGTTCGTGATCTCCCGCCTGGCGCTGCGCGTGCTCGAAGATGGGCTGCAGCGGATGCTGGGTTTTGTGTTTGGCGAAGGCCTCGATCTTGCGATTGAGGTACGGCACGACGGAGATTCGCGCGGTGACCGGGGGCAGCGAGACCACGGGGCGCTCCTTCAAAGAGAACTCAGCAGTCACGTAGTAGAGCTTCCGGGCCTGCCACGGAGTCAGCCCGCGATCCAGTTGTTCGGTGTAGCGATTGTTGCGTGCGGCCCATTGGAAGGCAGCCGAGGTGAACATTCCGACCATGCCGTGGTCGGGATGCGCGGTGACGTAGCCGTCGGCTCCAAAGGTGAGGACCACATGCGGGCGCAGGGTGCGGAGGAATTGCACCAATGTGCACGTGACTTCGTGAAAGTCCTCGCGATCCAGCGCGCCGTCGGCGTAGTTCAGCACCTCGCAGTGAGCGACGCCGAGATGATGGCAGGAGTCCGCGAATTCCTTGCGGCGGGTTGCCATCAGCGCTTCGTCATGCGCTGCGCTGCCGCGGTTGGTGGCCCGCTCTCCGGAGGTCAGGCAGATCACCGAACACTCGACGCCGGCTTCAGAATATTTCGAAAGAACTCCACCGAAGGCCCCCGCTTCATCGTCGGGGTGCGCGGTCACACAGAGCAGCTTCAACATTCACTTTCCTCGTTCAATTCCTCGTCCGTGAACTCGAATTCAGGTGGCAGATCTCCGGCGGCAGCGGCTACCGGGGCATAGCTTTGCCGGTGCATGGGGGAGGGCCCATATTCGAGCAGAGCACGCTTGTGTTGCGGCGTTGAATATCCCTTGTTGCTGGCCAGACCATACTGAGGATAGACCGAGTCCCAGGCGCGCACAATCGCATCGCGGTGTACCTTCGCTAAGATGGATGCCGCGGCAATGGAAGCCGAGAGCGCGTCGCCATGAATAATCTTCTTCTGCGCGCAGTCAAAGTCCACGCTAACGGCGTCCACCAGCAGAAAGTCTGGGCGCGGAATCAGGCGCTCGACCGCCAGCTTCATCGCTAGCAGACTGGCGTGGTAGATGTTGATCTGGTCGATCCTCCCCACGTCCACCTCCGCGACGGCCCATGCGATAGCGCGCTGGCGGATGCGCGCTGCGAGCTTTTCGCGCTCCTCTGGAGGCAGTAGCTTGGAGTCGCGCAATCCACGGATGCGATCCGCGGGATTGAGAATGCAGGCTCCGGCGACGACGCAACCAAAGAGCGAGCCGCGCCCCACTTCATCCACGCCAGCCACCAGTTGCGCGCCGCTCTCCCACGCCGCTTTTTCAAACTTGGTGGTGCACTTCAAGCTTTTCAGCAGGCGCAGCTTGGCCGCCGAGGCGGAGATTGCCTCTGCACATTCGCTCTTTTCAGGATTGGTCTTTTGCCGGGACAAGTTTTTCACAATTCGCAGCAGTAAGATTCGCACCGCGGCGGGCTTGATGCAAGGGGTTGCTGAGTCCGCGCTGTCCCAGCAACCGCGTTCGAGTTCTCGCCCTTGCTGCTAGCGCGAGCTGTCGGCAACCCGCGGCTTCGGCTCGGTTACGGTCGCCGTTCTCTCCAGCTTGTCCCAGGAGAAATGCCTGCCATCGATGGCCCGCCGCAAGGTTTTGATCAGCACGAGTGAGAACAGTTGGCGGTAGGCGAAACGTTGTAGCCAGACGTGTCCCAGCAGCCACCAGTCGCGGCGATCCCGCCCATGTCTGCGCTCCAATGAGAAGGCAATCAGAGAGGCGATGAAGTCGATGACCAGGAACATCAGGAAGAACAGCAGCAGTTGATCAAAGCTCGCCGGGTCCGCGGTCTCGGGATGGAAGTGCTTGTCCCAGATCAGGTATTTGAGCGTTCCCACGACGAACATAATGTCAATGAATGGCGAAACAAGCGGCAGCAGGATTTGGAAGATTACGATGTTCGGGAGTGCGACAAAGCCCAGCGCCCCCTTGCGCGCGAAGGCCGAGTGATGCTTCCAGACCGCCTGAAGAATTCCGAATGACCAGCGGAAGCGTTGCCGCATCAATCCATTGGCGGAAGTTGGAGCCTCGGTGTAAGCCAGGGCGCGGTCCTCATACTCGACCTTGTAGCCGTTTTGCAGCAGCGCCATTGTGAGGTCGGCGTCTTCTGCCACAGTATCGGTTTTGTAGCCGCCGGCGGCGATCACGGCCCCGGTACGCCAGGCACCAATTGCGCCCGGCACCACGCAAACCGCACTAAAAACATTCAACGCGCGTCGGTCAAAGTTCTGGCTGGTGATGTACTCCAGAGCCTGCCAACGCGTCCACAAGTTGACTCGATTGCCTACCTTGGCGTTGCCGGCCATGGCGCCCAGCCGAGAGTCTTGAAAGTGAGGCACGAGGTAGGAGATCGCGTCGTGAGCGATCAGGGTGTCGGCATCGATGCCGACAAATATCTCCTCGTTCACAAATTGTAGGCCGTAATTCAGTGCCTTGGCCTTGCCGCCATTCTCTTGCCGCAGCACGGTCACACGGCCGCGCGCAATGGCTTCGGCAAACTCCTCGCGGGCCACCTCGTATGTGCGGTCCGAGGAGCCGTCATCGATCACCACGACATGCAGATTCGGATACGTGGACTTAAGCACGCTGTGAATAGTGCGGCAAATGACCTTCTCTTCGTTGTAGGCCGGAATCAAGACCGCGACCTGGGGCTGGTATCCGGATTCGCCCGTGGCCATCTCCGTGCGATGACGCCGCAGACGGTCAAAGACCGCCGCCACGCCCACCAGCACCAGGCGTCCGCTCATCAGAATGTCGCCGACGAAGAAGACAAAAACAATGAAGGTGTTCACCGCTCCGAAGATGAGAAACCCAGCGGAATCGACGGTGGCCCAGAAGCGCTCGTTCCTCGATATCGGCGGCATCACATCGGCATACTTCTTGCCCAGCAAATCGTGTACGGAGACGATCTGGTAGCCGCGTGCGTGCAGCGCCTCGATGATCATCGGCAGTGCCTTCACGGTGTTGGCGCGGTTGCCGCCGCCATCGTGCAGCAAAATGACCGAGCCGCCGTGTCCGAGCTGATCCATCACGGACTTGGTGATCTGCTCCGGGGACGGCCGGGGATTATCGCGCCAGTCATCGGGATCAATTTTGTCGCCCACGGTGATGTAGCCCATGTTCTGGGTCAACTCCAGCGGGCGCACTTCGTCGGCGGTATCCGGCTCCTGGTCGATGGAATACGGTGGGCGGAAGAGCACCGGCTTAATGCCGAGTTTTGCCGCCATCAGGCGTTCGGTCAGGTTCAGCTCAACCTGCGCGTATTGCGCGCTTATGTTGCTGATGTCCGGATGAGTGAAGGTGTGATTGCCGATCTCGTGACCTTCGCGATAGACGCGCTTGAGCAGGCCAGGATATTTTTCCGCCTCCAGGCCGATGACGAAAAACGTCGCCTTCACGTTGTAGCGCTTTAGGACATCGAGAATTTTCGGCGTCCATTCGGGGTCGGGGCCGTCGTCGAAGCTGATCACCACCTGCTTGCCGGGCGCTCCGTAGGCATCGACAACATAGGGGCTCGGCAGATCGCGGAATACTTCGTCTGTAATCAGGCCGCTGTTATCTGCCGTAAGGTCACGCATGCCCGGCGTCGGCCTGCTCGCAATGCGCAGGATATCGCCTTCTCCCTCGATATCAACATCCTGACCTGGATCCACCACCTTCAGTTTGTCGATCGCATCCGCCTCACGCGGCGAATCCCAGACCTTCCACAGCGCGCGGTCCTCGGAGCCCAGCCGCCACAGTGCGAAGGTCGATATGCCCAGCGCGCGCGCCGCACGCATCTGGTTCAGCGCAGTAACTGCGTCCAGATACCATACGTCATGCCGGTTGTTGTCGCCGTCCAGATAGTTGAAGTGCGGATTCAACATGTCAGAGTCGAAGTCGACATCGGCCTCTGAATCGCGCGCCTCGAGCCAGGCCTCCTGCACGCTGACGTTGTGAACGCCGGCCATCCCGGGCTTTCCCTTTTTGGCCGTCGTCCAGTCATAGCCGTAATTGCCGATGGCGCAGATGATCTTTTCACGAGGCATCACCTTGAGCGCTTTGGTCAGATTCTGCGTAAACCAGTCCTGCCCGGCAATCGCGCCCGGCGCGCCTCCAGGATAGTGCTGGTCGTAGTTCATCAGAATCAAGCCATCGGCCTTGTTCGACAGAAATGCGTAATCGAAGTCGGGATTTCCGACCGGTACGCTGAGGTAGAGCTTTTGATTGCGCTGGTGCAGGTCTGAGGCAAGATCGGCGATCAGCGTGCGATAGCCGGGTTGCGCCTTCTGATCGAAGCCCTCGATATCAAGCGTTAAACCTTTGTAGTTGTCGCTGGCCAGAAAAGTGCTTACCTCCTGGCGGAAGCGCTCGCGCCCTTCCTTGGAATCCAGCATCTTTGCAATGTCGCTGCGCCATTCGTTGGTGATGGGATCAAAGTTGTTCACCATCGGCAGCACGTCTACCTGCGCGTTCGTGCTCTTGATCATCGGCATCAGTTTGGGATCAATATCCGCCGCATGGCCGTTCCTGATCACGTCATAGAGAGTATTGCTCTCGCTGACCGCCTGGAGGCGCCCATCCGCTCCCAAAACGTGCAGCCATTCCGGAAACACGAAATCGAGCTGGTGAATGTACTCGCGAAGCGAACTAAAGCTGGCCGCATCCCAGGTCACATAGAACGCGCCGCGAATTCCTTCGCCGGAGTTCAACACCACCTGCGAGGCCGGAATCAAAGTCTTGCGATGAGTGCCCCTGCGCAGCGGCTTCTTTGGCTCATTCAGCTTCAGGGCGCGATAATTTTTCTTCTGATCAGCGAGCAGAATGGTGGGAATATTTGTCTTGCGCACCACCGTGAGGGCGAAAAACACGACCAGCAAACTGAGTACCACGACTGTTACATCGATCGATTTGCGGATCCGCTTCCAGCGCCGCCGGTCGGGATCAAAGAAAATGGGCTTGGACATTCGTCTCTCTATCGTATGGTTCGCACACCATGCCGTCAATCAAGCTTCCGTGCTTGCTTCCGGGTGGCGCAGGTGCCCGCAATCCCCAGCTTCTGATATATTCGGTCGTGCTCACCGTTATCAACAAGCATCGCTGGTGGTTCCTTGCCGTAACAATCGCAGCGGTGCTGCTACGTCTATTCTTCATCTTCAAATTGCCTGTCATCGCCGGTGATTCGCTCGTCTACGGCGACATCGCGAAATCCTTGATCAACCAGCATATGTTCGGCACAGAGAGGGTCTCGGGATGGGAGCCCACCCTGATGCGTTTGCCGGGGTATCCATTGTTTCTCGCCGCCACGTTCTTGATCTTTGGCCAGGATCACTACTTCGGCGCGATGCTGTTCCAGCTTATCTTTGACGTGCTGACCTGCTTTCTGGTAGCAGACATTTCACGTCGCGTCCTCTCCGATGCAGCCGCGCGCACCGCATTCCTTCTGGCCGCCTTCTGCCCGTTTCTAATCAGCTACGTCTCCAGCCCGCTTACCGAGTGCCTGGAAATCTTCTTCATCGCCGCCGCCATCGACTGCGCTGTGATTGCCCTGGATACTCGCCGCTTGCGCTGGTGGACACTGTGCGGCGCCGCTTGCGCGGGTGCCATTCTGCTTCGTCCCGACGGTGGGCTGATCCTCGGCGGCATCGGGCTGCCCATGCTCCTGCTGATGATTCGCCAACCCGCGCGGAGGCAAGAGCTCCTGACTGCGGGCCTTCTGCTCGCCTCCGTGTCGCTGTCTCCTCTGATGCCGTGGACGATTCGCAACTGGCGTGTCTTTCACGTTTTTCAGCCGCTGGTCACCACTCACGCCAATGATCCCGGCGAGTATGTGACGCTCGGATGGGAGCGCTGGCTCCAGACCTGGATCATCGACTACGCGAGCGTCGAAGACGTCAGCTTCCAGGTTCCCGGCCTGCCCATCGACGTGGGTGACATACCCGACCGCGCCTACACCTCGCAGGCCCAGCGCGCGCTCGTCCACTCGCTGGTCGATCAGTACAACGTGCATCACCAGATGACGCCGGAGATGGACCGCGTGTTTGCAAAGCTGGCGGCGGAGAACATTCGTATCCATCCCATCCGCAATCATCTACTGCTGCCCGCGGCCCGCATGCTGGACATGTGGTTCCGGCCACGGATTGAAATGTTGCCGCTTGACACTCATTTCTGGGAGATTCACGCCGACCCGCACGATGCCTGGTGTGCCATCGCGCTCGCCGTGCTCAACTTTGCTTATTTGGCTGCCGCCGTGGCCGGGGCATGGCTGATGCGAAGGCGAATCAAATATCTCGCCCTGCTGCTCACCTATCCGATCGTGCGCTCGCTGTTTCTCGCCACCACCGGGATGTCGGAGGATCGCTACACTCTGGAGTGCTTCCCCTTCGTCCTGGTGCTCGCCGCTGGATTTCTAACGTGGTGGCACACTCGCTGTGAGCAGAGCCACGTTGCGTCGCAACCAGACGCGACGCTGGCACATCGCTGATACAACAAGGCCGGAGCCATGGGCACCGGCCTTGTTGAAATCATTCGAGAGCGCGTTACGGTTGCTGCCTTTGAATGCCTTGATGTTGGGCACTTTGGAACGGCGAGTCACTCATGCGGAACATCGTGCGTACGTGTTCGCTGAGCAGTTCGGCGGCTTCCCGGTTGCCCTCACGATCACTCTGTAGAAGATACTTCATGGCATCCACCAACACGCGCTGCCCGTCCATGTATCGAGGATCTTCCGTGCGTACCCGATCCCGTCCACTGGGGTCTGGCATCGCCGGAATAATCACCACTTTGGGTTTAACCATTTTTACCTCTCCTGATGAGACGCAGGGGTGATGCTCCCGGTTGCAGAACTAAGGCAAAAGAGCAACCTCCGTTACCCCTTGCTGTTCGGATAGAGTTTCTTCGTCTTCCCTGTCGTCGGCAGTTTGAAAGCGTCTGCCGGCAGCGGATGATTCACGAGGATTGACGTGTACGTTGCGGTGCGATAATCGCCGCCAGTCTCCTGGAACCTCTGCTGCACGCTCATTCCCGTCTGCTGATCAATCCAGAGCGTGATCAGGCTGAACATATTCTTTACTTTGGTCGACTTTGGCACCAGCTCGAGTTTGTAGGTCGGCTTGCCATTCACATTCTCTGTGCCTGCGTAGTTTACGTCAAAATTTTTCGGAAGGTCATGGCCGCGTCCGCCAAAGCCAAGCACAAGGTAAGCCTCAAAATCCGCGCGGTTCTTGCCCGCCTCATAGACAGTAACCGTGTCGATCCTGGATTGGTAAACCTGCAACTCGTTGCCGTTAAACAGTACGTATTTAGGGGCGGGTTCCCGAATATCGGCGGCCATCTCCACCTTGCCGTCCGCACGGCGGAAGTACATGACGCCCTTTTGTAGATCGTGCTCATCGACGACTTTTTCATACTGGTCCCAGACGAAGTCGGTCTGCACGCTCTTGAAACTCGCGCTGGTCTTGTCCAGCAGATTCAAGACTTCTTCCAAACTGCCTTGCTTGCTCTGCGCAAACGCGGAGACAGCCAACAGCGCCGCCACGCAAGCCACCAGCATCAGCTTTCTCATTCGACTCTCTCTTCGCTCCCAGAGCAGCCCGCTTCTTAACGCCGAGCCCACACAGTGTATCCCACCAGGTTGCCCTTGCTGTCTTGTTCCGGAGCCCAATGCTTGATCTTCACGTAGCCGCTGATCGGCTCGATCACCCGCATCAGATCGGCTTGTCGCTCGTCCGGTGTTACGCCCTTTACGTCGCGCGCATCGACGCGGTAGATGAGTCCGTTGTCTCCGTCGGGCATCACCAGCACGCTGTTGCGACGCAGCAGGCGCTCGGCAGGCTTGTCTTTATAGTTGATAAAGTGCGGGGTGATAAAAATGAACAGCAGAATCAGCGTAACCATTACATCGTAGTGGAACGATCCTCGCGGATAGGTCCACCACACATAGCCTTTGATTGTCTCCCACACTTTTTTCATCGCATATCCAGTCTAGTTCAATTGCGGGATCGCCTTACAGCTTCCGAGCTTCGATCTTTTCTGCGCCCATGTAAGGCCTTAGAGCCTCGGGAATGACAACGCTGCCGTCCTTTTGCTGATAATTCTCGACGATGGCAACCCAGGTGCGGCCAATCGCAAGTCCGCTGCCGTTCAGCGTGTGTACCAGCTCGGTTCCCTTCTTCCCTTCAGGCTTGTAGCGGATGTTGGCCCGCCGCGCCTGGAAGCTCTCAAAGTTCGAGCAGGAGGAGATTTCGCGAAAGAGTCCCTGCCCCGGCAGCCAGACCTCAAGATCGTACGTCTTTGCCGCAGAGAAACCCATGTCTCCGGTGCAAAGCAGCATGCGGCGATAATGGAGGCCGAGGCGCTCCAGCACGGTTTCAGCCGCGCGGGTCAGCTTCTCGTGCTCGTCGTAGCTCTCCTCGGGCCTGGTGAATTTGACTAGCTCCACCTTCTGGAACTGATGCTGGCGAATGATGCCGCGCACATCCTTGCCGTACGATCCCGCCTCGCTGCGCCAACACGGGGTGAATGCCGTCAGCAATACCGGCAGGCGCGAGGCCTCCAGCGTCTCGTCGCGGAAGATGTTGGTTACCGGAACTTCGGCGGTAGGGATCAGCCACAGGTCGCGCTCGCCCTGCGGAACCTTGAAGAGGTCCTGCTCAAATTTCGGCAACTGCCCGGTGCCGTACATCGAATCGGAATTTACCAGGTAGGGCGGCAGAACCTCGGTGTAGCCGTGCTCGCGGGTGTGCAGGTCGAGCATGAAGTTCATCAGCGCGCGCTCCAGCTTTGCGCCAAGGTCCCAGTAGAGGGCAAAGCGCGCTCCGGTCAGCTTGGTCGCCCGCTCCAAGTCTAGGATGCCCAACTGCTCGCCCAGCTCCCAATGCGGCTTGGGAGTGAAGTCGAAGATGGGCCGCGTGCCCCAGCGCTTCACCTCAACGTTGGCTGTCTCGTCGGTGCCCACCGGAACGGAGTCGTGCGGCAGGTTCGGGATGGTCGCCAGAATGTCGTAGAGCTCTTTGTCGGCGGCCTTGGCCTGCTCTTCCATGGCCGGAATGCCTTCCTTCAGTTTGAGGACTTCGGTACTCAGCGACTCAAGCTCCGCCTTCTGCTCCGGCGTGATCGAACCTTTTTTCTCCGCGCCCATGAGCGGGCCAATCTTCTTGCTCAGCTCGTTGCGGCGGGCCAGCGCTGTCTCCAACTCGTGGGTAAGCGCGCGCCGGCGCGTATCAATCTCACGGAAGTTGCCCAGCACTTCTTCAGGCTTCGCACCACGGCTGCGCAACTTCTCTTCCACCACGGATAAGTGCTCACGTACAAAGGCAAGATCAAGCATAAGGATTAAGGATATCAAGA
Source organism: uncultured Acidobacteriota bacterium (assembly GCA_963738165.1). Classification (GTDB taxonomy): domain Bacteria; phylum Acidobacteriota; class Terriglobia; order Terriglobales; family Acidobacteriaceae; genus TOLSYN. The sequence continues at coordinate 35,213 of CAVTVE010000019.1, read as the reverse complement.
ACGCCGGATTGAAGGCGAGCAGCGGAAAACAACCAGGGTCTTCGCCGGCAGTGCCATCAGCCCGGATCGCACCTGAGTCGCCGAGGCGGCGGGCACGAAGTAGAATGACGGAATGAGTTTGAAGAATTCGAAGCAGGGAGTAGAAGCCGTGAGCAAGATCGAAAAGCCGGGATCGGCTTCTGCGCCCACTCCCGCCACTACTGCGAGCCGTAACCAGCGCGGCCCGCTTACACTCGACATGAGCGTCAACGTTGCCGGGATCCGGCTGAAGAACCCGATTCTCGCGGCCTCGGGGACATTCGGCTATGGGGTGGAGTTCGAGGACATCGTCTCGCTGGATAAGCTGGGCGGCTTTGTGGTGAAGGGACTGTCGCGCGAACCGATGGCGGGCAATCCGCCGCCGCGCCTGTTTGAAACCGCGGCGGGAATGCTGAATGCAATCGGCCTGCAAAACATTGGGGCGCGGGCATTCATCGAGGAGAAGCTGCCGCACTTGGCGAAGATCAAAGACGCAGTCGTGATCGCCAACGTTTACGGCTACAGCACGGAGCAATACCAGGAGACCATCCGCATCCTGAACGAGGGCGAAGGCATTGCGGGCTACGAGTTGAACGTCTCCTGCCCGAATGTAAAACATGGCGGAATTGTCTTCGGGCAAGACCCATCGCTGCTTGCCGATGTGGTGGCCGGAGCACGCGCGGTCACGCGGAGGCCACTGATCGTAAAGCTCTCGCCCAACGTGACCAGCATTGCAAGGATGGCGCGGGCCGCTGAAGACGCGGGTGCGGACGCAGTCTCGCTGGTGAATACGTTCCTTGCCATGGCCATCGATCCGGTGACAAGGCGGCCGCGCATCTCCAACGTTACGGCGGGGCTGAGCGGTCCGGCGATCAAGCCCATCGCGGTGCGCATGGTTTACGAAGCGGCGCAGGCAGTGAAGATTCCGGTGATCGGCATTGGCGGCATCAGCACACCGGAGGACGTGGTGGAGTTTCTGCTTGCGGGGGCAAGCGCGGTGGAGGTGGGCACGGCGAACTTCTGGGATCCGAGGGCTTGCGAACGGCTGGTCAACCAACTTGGACGCTGGTGTTTGGAGCAGCATATCGAAAGCGTAGCCAGCTTACGAGGCGGATTGATCCTGGGCTAATCGCCCGGCGAGTTTGCGGTAACAGTGGACAGCTTTATGAGGTGCATTGGCTGAAATGCCTTTGAAGCGGCTCTTGATATTTGGGCGGCGCTGGGGTTCTTCGCTGCGCTCAGAATGACCCACAAACGACAACATCAATCGCAAGTACGCTGATCATGCTTCAGTGGCCGCCGGAGATTTTTACCCGAAGCTCTTCCGGAAGACGGTCACGGAGATTTTCCGGGAGACGGTCATGGAGATTGCGCGCTCCGGAGAGGGCCGCGTCCTTGACGACGAGCGGCGCCGGAGTTGCCACGGCGACGATGAGCCAGACCAGGGCCGAGAAGGTAAAGCCGCAGAACGAGCCGAACTCAAAGAGGAGAGCGTGCGGCGGGCTGAAGTGGTGGATGACGGCGAAGGCAAAGACAAAGACGATGGCCGAAACTGTGGCCAGCGCGATCAGGGCGATATCGATGGTGCGATGGATCTTCTGCCGAGAGCGGCAGTGGGTGCATTCGGCGAGATGCGCCTCGTAGTCTCCGCTCATCTCCGGCGCGATACCGGTGATGTCATAGCGCCAACCCGCGAGGATCTTGCCGACGAATGGATCGATGCATTGACTCATATCAATTTATAGCGTGAGGGTTGAGAGGGGCTCGTCTTGCGAAGCTAGAACCAGACGGTTGCCCCACAGCCCCGGTCGCATCCCCAGCGCCCGCTCGGCTGTGATACGGGCCAAGTCGGGATGATTGTTCTGCTCTGACAAGTGAGCCAGAATCAGGAACGCTGCACCACCATCATAGTCCGTGTTAAGGAATTCTGCGAGAGCTTCGTTGGAGAGATGCCCGACACGGGACATGACGCGCTGTTTCACCGCCCAGGGATAAGGTCCAACCCTTAGCATTTCCAGGTCGTGATTGGATTCCAGCATAAGGCCGTCGCAGCCGCGTAGTTGGTCGCGAACATTGCGGGGGAGAAATCCGAGGTCGGTGGCAACGGCCAGGCGCACACCCTCGGCGAGGAAGCGGAAGCCGACGGGATCGGCGGCGTCATGGGGAATGGTGAACGGCATGACCTCGATGTCTCCGACGCTGAAGGTTTTACCCGGCGAGAATAGTTCGAGGCGCTCGGCACGGACGCGGTTGCCTGCGGAGTCCTTGTACTGGCGCTCCCATGCCCCGTGAGTGGGAGCCGTCATGTAGACGGGGAGGCGAAACTTTTTGGCCATGACGTGCACGCCTGCGACATGGTCGGAGTGCTCGTGAGTGATTAGGATGGCGGAGAGAGACTCCGGGGCGATGCCCTGCGCGGCAAGGCGGCGGCAGATCTCGCGGCAGGAGAGCCCGCAGTCGATGAGCACGCGCGTCTGAGAAGTTGCGAGGAGTGTGCCGTTGCCTCCGCTGCCGGAGGCCAGGACTGTGATCGAGACTGCCACGTGGAACAGGATAGCTGGAAAGAGCGGGAATTCACAGTGGTTAAAAAGTTTCGAGGTTTCAAAGTTTGAAGGGATCGAAGCACCCTCGTTATTGACCATACCGATCAAGAACGAAATTCCGGAGAAGGTGGAGATGATCTGGTACGAGCAGTGACTCGTGTGAGCGGGGCGGGTGAGATGAATACGGGGTAAGATATCCGTCGAAGAGGGCGTTATGTGCAGCAACTTTGGACTGAATCTGCATCCGAACAGAAAACCTTGCGCGCTGCAGTGGCAGTGGTATCACTTCTTTTCGCGGCTCTCCGCCAGGTTGCGCCGCCGCTTCTTTCCCAAGGCGCTGTACATGTATAACGGCAGCGGCGGTGTTTCCGTGCGCCGGGATCGAGAAAGAAAAACGTAATCTAGATATGCGTGTGACACCGGTGAACCCACATCTGCTAACTGCGGCAGATGTGGGGCACCGCTATGCAGCCTTCTTGAAAGGGATGGGTTGAGGCGCACCTATCCTGACGCGAAGATTTTTGGGAACGAAGAAGTAAGTCACCAACGCTCCGAAGATCAAAATTGCTGCAATGATGTAGAGCGCAGCCGATCGATCGGAGGAGATGTGTCTTGCCCAGATGGGAATATTGGGTCCGAAGTAACCACCCAAGTTACCCACAGAGTTCACGATTCCAATTCCGGCGGCGGCGGCAGTTCCAGTTAAGAACGCCGAGGGTAGAGGCCAGAATAATGGCATGGCTCCGATCACTCCAAGGGTTCCTATGGAGAGAAAGAGGATGGCCAAAACAGGGTTGGCGGCAAAGACTCCACTTAAGATCAAACCAATCGCTCCGGCGATGGCAGTGAGGGTGTAATGCAGCCGCCGCTCTCCCGTCTTATCGGAATGGTGACTTAGAATGACCATTCCAATCACAGCGACAGCGTAGGGTATGGCAGTCACCAATCCGACCCCTAAGTATCCCTTAATGCCGATGGCCTTCACAATGGTCGGCAACCAGAAGGCGATGCCATAGAGGCCGATCATAAGGGTGAAGTAGATGATACATAACACCCATACGGTGCGGCTCTTAAAGGCATCGATGAGTCTGTGTTCGGACTTATCCTTTTCTTCCGCGAGAAGATTCCCCGCAAGCAGAGCTTTTTCCTCCGGGTTGAGCCACTTTGCCTCTTCAATGCTGCTATCGAGATAAAAGATCACCCAGATACCGACGATGATCGACGGAATGCCTTCTGACAGGAATAACCACTGCCATCCCGCCAGCCCGCCCGCGCCGGTGAACTTATCCATGATGAAGCCGGAGATGGGATTGCCGATGACACCGGAGACTGCGATGGCCGCTACAAACCATGCGGTTCGGGTTGAGCGGAGCCTTGAGGGGTACCACAGAGTCAGGTAGTAGATGACGCCCGGGAAGAATCCGGCTTCTGCGATACCGAGGAGAAAACGCAAGGCGTAGAAGGACGTTGCGCCTTTCACGAAGATCATGCAAGCCGATACGATGCCCCAGGTAATCATGATTCTGGCGATCCACTTGCGTGCGCCGAATTTCTTGAGTAACACGTTGCTGGGGACTTCAAAGAAGAAATACCCGATAAAGAAAATTCCAGCCCCGGTTGCGAACGCCGCATCACTCATGGACAAGTCTTTGAGCATTTGCAGTTTGGCGAAGCCAACGTTGACCCGGTCGAGATAAGCGAGGATGTAACAGAAAAAGAGGAATGGAACTAAACGGATGTCAACCTTGTGGTAGGTCCTGGCGTCGAAGTTGTTCGCCTCGAGGCTGCGCGCTTCAAAGCTGCTGTCGGGACTCATGCTGAGCACCTCCGGTGCTGCGGCTCCTTGCTAAGATTTTCGTTCATCCTCGCAGCTGCTTATATACGATGCCCGGTTGGGAGCCGAGCAGAGGAATTCTTTCAGCCCGGCTCAGAGTACGGATCAAAAGGTTGCGTGCACAGAATACGTGGTCGCGAGATTATGCTTGAGTAGCTGGACGGCAACGTGAGTGGGACGGGAGCTCTGGCAGCTCCAGAAAGAGCGGACGATGGCGAAGATGAAGGCGAGATTCTGGACGTTGCGACTGGCGATGGCGCTGACATTGACGATGGGCTGCATAGCAGCGCCGGCATTCGGCGCTGGCGAAAAGGCCGGTCTGCTGAGCGGGCCGGGGCCGACCTTTACAATGGCGGCTCCCAAGGGCGAGTGGACGTTGATTGCATATGGCGATATGCGTTTTACCGATCCGGGCAACACGAAGGATACAAATCCGGTGGCGCGGCGGGCGCTGGTGGCAAAGGTTGCGGCCGAAAGGCCGGAGCTGCTGCTGCTGAGCGGCGACGTGCCGCTGAACGGAGGCGTGGCGAATGATTGGGCGGTGTATCGCGAGGAGACAGCGGCGTGGCGGGCGGAGGGGCTGAAGGTGTTTCCGGCGATGGGCAACCATGAGTTGCATGGCAGCGGCGGTGTGGAGAACTGGTGGAATACGTTTCCGGAGCTAAGGGGACGGCGGTGGTACTCGGTCCAGATGGGCGACGCGTACGTGATCACGGTGGACAGCAACCTGGATTTGAAGGCGGGTGGGCAGCAGTCGGCGTGGGTGGCGAATCAACTGGCGGGCCTGCCGAAGGGCACGAAATACGTATTCGTCTCGCTGCATCATCCTCCGATGGCGGATGGGATCGTGGGCGACTCCTCCCACGATGTGCGTGCGAATGAGGATGCACTCGCACGGCAGTTGGAGGCGGTGGCAAAGCAGACTTCGGCGAAGATCATCGTGATTGCCGGGCACATCCACAACTATGAGCGCTTTGAGCGTGGCGGCGTGGTGTACCTGGTCAGCGGCGGCGGTGGGGCGAGGCCGTATCCGGTGTCGCGCACGGCAGGCGACAAGTATCAGGACTCGGCGTTCCCGAACTTCCACTATGTGAAGTTTGTGAGTGAACACGGCGTGCTGAAGGCGACGATGTACCGGCTGGATGAGAAGGGCGGATTTGAAGCAAAGGACAGCTTCGTAGTGGGGGCGGCGGCAGCGAGCGCGTCGAAGTAGAGATTGGAAGGTGGAGAGGTCCGCGCTGGCGCGCGGACCTTTTTTGCTTTTGCAGACAAACAACGTCATGAGCGACTTAAATCTTGAGGAAGATTTTGCGGCGGTAGAGGAGCCAGGTGGCTGCCCAGCAGAAGGCGGCGTAGAAGAGCGCATAGCCTAGCGCGGATAACTGGGGCTGGGAGATGTGATCAAAGGTGAACGAGCGGAATAGATTTTCAGTGTTGATGAGGTTGCCATCGAAGCGGAACTTGAAGACGACCGAGGCGGTGGCGGCAAACTCCGAAAATGCGTAAGCGAAGATGCAATTGGTGCCGAAGACGTTGGGGACGATGGTCCAGCGGCCGCGCAGTTTTTTGACGTCGAGGAGCCAGTAACAGGCGGCGAGCACAAGCATGGAAAGTCCGACAGTGAGGAGGACGTAGGAACTGGTCCAGAGCTTTTTGTTGATGGGGAAGATGAGGCCCCAGAGCTCTCCGGCGGCGAAGCAGGCTACACCGGCGACGACGAGGCGGCGGAGCAGTTTGGCGGAGTCGGCGCGGAGATTGCGAATCCACTCGCCGGCGGCGATGCCGAAGAGAACGTTGGCGATGGCGGGGAGGGTGCTGAGGAGGCCTTCGGGATCACGCACGCGCTCGTAGAGGTGTCCCCACATGAGCTTGCGGTCCAGCCAGGCGACGAGGTTGCGATCGGGATCCAGGAGCGGGATGTCTACGTGGGGAACTCCGAAGCCGGGGACGGGGACGAAGCGCATGAGAAGCCAGTAGCCGACAAGAAGGGCGGCGATGATGGCCCAGCGGGTGCGCGCGCCCGTCCACAGATAAAGCACCGAGCCGGCAAGGTAGCAGAGGGCGATGCGCTGGAGGACTCCGGGTACGCGCCAGGTAGCGAGGTGGTAGTGGGGGAAGGCATTGATGAGCAGGCCAATGGCGAAGATTATGGCGGAGCGGCGCAGGATGTGCGGCAGAAGTTTGAGGCGCGACGGTGTGCCGGGCGAGGCATTGATGCGCGGGGCGTTGATTCGGGAGGCGAAGGAGAAGGTGAGCGAGACTCCGGTGATGAAGAGAAAAAACGGAAAGACGAGGTCGGTGAGCGTCCAGCCATTCCAGGCCGAGTGCTGCAACTGAGCGAAGGAGCCGACGCCGCTGGCATTGACAACGATCATCAGCAAGATAGTGAAGCCGCGAAATACGTCGAGGGAGATGAGACGCTCGGGTTTAGAGCCGCAGAGGACAGGTTGAGTTGCGCTCATGGGCGCGATTATAGCGGGTACATAAGGAAAATCGCGAGGAAAGAAAGGCGACGACAAGGGCAAGAGCAAACACAAGGTCAACAACCCCACATCTGCCGACAGCGGCAGATATGGGGCACCACGACCGCAACCTATTTGCCGGAGCGGTAGGAGCCGAGGACGCGAAGTTCGACGGTGCGGGGCTGGAGTTCGGCGAGAGCCTTGACCATGCGCAGGTCCGATGCGGCGGCGGCGACTTCAAGAAAAAAGCGATAGTGCCAGGGGGTTCCGACGAGCGGACGGCTGACCAGGCTCATGAGATCGACGTTGTTTAAGGCAAAGGGCTCAAGCGAGTGGAAGAGAGCGCCGGGCTGGTTGGCGACGGTGAGGACGAGGGTGGTGGCGTCGGCATCGGGGATCACTTCGGCGGTATCGGATTCGGGGGCGAGCAGGGCGAAGCGGGTGAAGTTTTTGGGGTCGTCCTCGACCTCGGAGGCGAGGATCTGGGCGCCGTACTCGCGGGCGGCGAACTCGCTGGCGATGGCAGCGCGGGTTGGGTCGCCGGCGTCCATCACCTCGCGCACGCTGCCAGCGGTGTCTTCGGCAACGGCCTTGGTGATGCCGGGATGGGCGGCGAAGAAGCGTTCACACTGGGCCAGGGCGACAGGATGCGATTGGACGCGGCGGATGGAGACGAGCGAAGAACCGGGAGGGCCGATGACGCAGTGGCTGATGCGCAGCACGACTTCGCCAATCATGCTGAGCGAGCCTTGGTAGAGAAGGTCGTAGCATCGCAGCACGGGGCCGGCGAGGGTGTTTTCCAGGGGAGCGAGGATGAGGTCGGCGCGGCCCTCGGCGATGGAGCTGAAGAGTGATTCGAAGGTTGGACAGGCAACGGTGTGGACGGCGTCGCCGAGCAGTTTGCGCGCAGCGATCTGGCTGAAGGCTCCCGGCTCTCCCTGGAAAGCGATGCGCTTGCGATCTAGTTTATGCATGAGAGATGGTACTTCAAAGGGAGAGGAGGGGCAAAGTTCTGGAGGTTTCAGATCAAATGCAAACGCAAGAACAACGTCAACAACCAACGTCTGCCAACGACGGGCAGATATGGGGCACCCGCCAAGGTCCACCGGGATTCCTCACTGCGTTTCGGAATGACATCTCTTCGGAGTGACACATCGAGTGGAGAGCGGCGAGTTTGGAAAGCTTAACTTATACGGCGAAGTATGCCATGCGGGAGTTCAGGGCATCGAGCACGGCATGGGCAATGCGCTGGCCCATCTCTTCGGTACTGCAGGCGCGGGAACGTTCGGCGGGGGGCAGCAGGTCGGCAGTCCTCATGCCGGACTTGAGCACCTGCTCGATGGCAGCGTCGACGCTATTGGCTTCGGCATGGAGCTTGGCGGTGTGACGCAGCAACAAGGAGGCGGAAGCAATAGCGCCGATAGGGTTTGCAATTCCCTTCCCTGCGATGTCAGGGGCTGAGCCGTGGACGGGCTCATAAAGATCCACCTTGCCGCCGACGCTGGCCGAGGGCAACATGCCGAGCGAGCCGGCGATGACGGCAATCTCGTGGGAGAGAATGTCTCCGAAAAGATTTTCCGTGAGCACGACATCGTAACGGGTGGGGTTGGTGATGACGCTCATGGCAAATGAATCGACCAGGGCGTGTTCGAGCGCGACCTGGGGGAAATCGGCACCGACGCGAGTGACCACCTGACGCCAGAGGCGCGAGGTTTCCAGCACGTTGGACTTATCGACGGAGGCGAGCTTATTGCTGCGGCTCTGGGCAAGGATGAATGCGATGCGGGCGATGCGCTCAATCTCCTGCTCGCTGTAGCGCATGGTGTTCCAGGCACACTTGCCGGCAGTGTCGAGGGCACGCGGCTCACCGAAATAGATGCCGCCGAGGAGTTCGCGCACGATCAGAAGATTTGCGCCAAGGATGCGCTCGGGACGCAGGGGAGAACAGCCGGCAATCGACTCAAAGGCAATGGCGGGACGCAGGTTGACGAAGCAGCCGAGCTCTTGGCGCAGGGCGAGCAGGCCAGCCTCGGGACGCTGCGCAGATGGAAGCGAATCATACTCCGGACTGCCGACGGAGCCGAGGAGAACGGCGCTGGAATTGAGGCAAAGTTCGCGGGTTTGCGGCGGAAAAGGCGAGCCAAAATTGAGCGAGGCTCCGCCACCGATGGGAGCCTCTTCAAAGCGGAAGTCGTATCCACAGAAGTCCGAGACGGCACGAAGGACGCGCACAGCTTCACGCGTGACCTCCGGTCCAACTCCATCCCCGGGAAGAACCGCGATGTTCAACTTCATTGTTGCTGTACGACCACCCTATCTGGCGAGTTGCCGAGCGGACCGCGATGGGTCAGGACCATCGAGATCAAGTCCTGATCGTAAACCTTTTTCTTGCGGTCCGCCAGATGAATGAATTTGGCGTACAGGTCGTTGAGTTCGTCATGGGCAACGGTGAGGCCCAGTTCGTTGAAGCGATGCTGGAGTGCGTGGCGTCCGGAGTGCTTGCCAAGCACGATGCGGTCGAGCGGCATGCCGACCGATTCCGGGGTCATGATCTCATAGCAGAGCGGGTTGCTGAGCACGCCGTGCTGGTGGATTCCGGCCTCATGGGCGAAGGCATTGCGTCCGACGATTGCCTTGTTGGGCTGCACGGTGAAGCCGAGAGTCTTGGAGAGCATCTGGCTGGTGGCGTAGATCTGGGAGCTGTCGACGCTGCAACGATACGGGTAAACGTCGGCGCGGACGTGGATTCCCATGACGACCTCTTCGAGGGCGGCATTTCCGGCTCGCTCGCCGATTCCGTTGATGGTGCACTCCACCTGACGGGCTCCGGCGGCGACAGCGGCGAGGGAGTTGGCGACGGCCATACCGAGATCGTTGTGGCAATGCGAGGAGATGACGATGTTGTCGCCCTTGACGGTCTCGCGGATCTTGCGGATGAGGCGGCCGTACTCCTCGGGCATGGTGTAGCCGACAGTGTCCGGAATATTGAGCGTGGTGGCACCGGAATCGACGACGGCCTGGAGCACCTCACAGAGGAAGTCGGGGTCCGAGCGCGTTGCGTCCTCGGGCGAGAATTCGATGTCATCGCAGAGTGTGCGGGCGTAGGCCACGCACTCGCGGGCGGTACGCAGAGCGTCCTGCCGGGACATTTTCAGCTTGAAGCCGAGATGAATGTCGCTGGTGGCAAGGAAGGTGTGGATACGCGGACGCGCCGCACCCTTCAGGGCTTCGGCCGCGGTGTCGATATCGATGCGGACGCAACGAGCAAGGGCGGAGATGCGGGGTCCACGCACCTCGGCGGAGATGCGCTGGACGGCTTCGAAATCGCCTCGGGAGGCGATCGGGAATCCACCCTCGATGATGTCTACGCCAAGACGCTCGAGTTGATGCGCCATGACCAGTTTTTCATCGGTGTTCATGCTGCAGCCAGGAGACTGTTCGCCGTCGCGGAGGGTGGTGTCGAAGATGAGAACTTGGTCAGAGGGGGTTCTTACGTCGATGTCCATTCACTTACCTTGAACGTTCCCGGCGCATTAGTCAAACTACTTTTCTTTTCGCGGGAATTAAAAACTATGATTTAATAAGCAATCCTTATTTTCGATCCGGGATGGCTAATATGGACCTTTACCAACTTGAGGCGTTTGTTGCGGTTGCGCAGGAGCACAGCTTTTCGCGGGCCGCGTTGCGGCTGCATCGCACGCAGTCGGCGGTGAGCCAGACGATCGGCAAACTTGAGGATACGCTGGGCGAAAAGGTGTTCGAACGATCCTCGCGCGACGGCACACTGACGGCTGCGGGAAAGGTGCTGCTGGAGTACGCCGAGGAGCTGCTGAATCTGCGCGAACGTGCGCAGGATGCAATCGGAGAGCTGCGCAGCCTGCACGAAGGCAAGTTGACGGTTGCGGCCAACGAATTCACCTCGCTGTGCCTGCTGCCCGCCTTGCACCAGTATCACCGGATGCATCCCTCGATCAAGATACAGGTTCAGCGCACGCTGGCGGGAGATGTTCCGCGGCAGATCTTGATGCACCAGGTGGAGTTCGGCGTTCTGTCATTCAAGCCGGAGGACGATCAGTTGAGCTCGACAATTTTTTATCGCGACGAGCTGGTGTTTGTGGTCTATCCGGGGCACTCGCTGGCGTCGGCGGAGAAGGTGCGGATTCACGATCTGGGAGCGGAGTCGTTTGTGGCGCATAACGTGACTTCGCCGCTGCGGGTCAAGGTGGTGGAGGCGTTCAAGAAGACGCGTACGACACTGCATCTTGATGTGGAGCTGCCAACGCTGACCAGCATCAAGGAATTTGTGCGCATGGGCAATGGAGTAGCGCTGGTTCCGAGGATGAGCGTGGAAGGCGAACTGGAGCGCGGGGAGTTGGTGGCGGTTTCCGTGGACGACCTGAGGCTGGATCGCACGCTGCGGCTGGTGACTCGCAAGGGGGCAAAGCTCTCGCACGCGGGAGTGGCGTTTATGAACGTCTGCCGCAGCATGGCAGCCGACCCGAACAATCGCGCGGTGTTTGAGCCGGAAGGTGCGGACGGGGCCAAGCGGAGAGCGAAGGCGAAGGCAGAAGGGGAATAGCGGGAGACGTGAGTTCTACGCAGCTCCACATTCGCCAAACGCGGGGCCGCGCGCGTTTATTTGAGAGCGCCAAAGGATGCAAAGCAGCTATTTTTGTGAAGTATCTCTACTGAGTGAAAACCAACCTCACGCAACAAATCTATCTGGAATAGGAGTGGGCGAGGACTGTCCTCTCTTTCGATATATGCGAAGACGTCATCGCGGTATTGAGTATCTTTCACCTGCGCTAAGTATTCCCCATATCGCCGCCACATCATGGTCTGAATCGACAGCGTGGAGTGCTCAATCAGGTCGGAAATCCACACAGAACCGCCTGGTTTCAAAGCGGCATAGCACTTGGCGAACACGGACTTCCATTCGTAATCGGTGCGCAGATGATGAAAAACGGCAGCAGCGAAGATGATGTCAAACCGCGCCTGCCCTAATGACAACTCCCGGATATCGGCTTGAGCGGTCGCGATATCCCCCTTTGTGGCGGGGCGGATTCTTTGAACCGCCTTCTCAAGCATCGGCCGACTCAAGTCCACTAATGTCACACTAAGGTTGGGCAGCGCCTGAAGCAGTTTCAGCGTATAGTTGCCTGCTCCACAACCAATATCGAGAATGTGGGTCGCGTGCGGGTTGACTGCAGCAGCAGCGTCCGTGATTAGCTCAAGAGCCAGCGGGGCGTCGATAGTTGATAGCTGTCCAGTTTCCAAATTGGAGAATCTTTCAACATCTTTATCGAAGCGTTCACGAATTTGGTCAACGGTAGATTTCATGATCTCCTCGGCAATCCTTCAAGGGTGGCACCCTCTTGCGATCAAACATTCGAGATTTGGATTCGAGGCGCTCGGCGGATGTGGGCCACCTGCCCGCAACCTGCGATCTACTTACTGAACAGCATGTGGACGCCAGTGAGCAACAGGAATAGGGCGAAGCCTCTGCGTAACTCGGTGTTGGAGAGTTCTTGTGCCCAGGAGCCGCCCACCCAGCCGCCCAGCAGCAATCCGACGAAGATCAGCGCGGCCATCTTCAAGTCCACATTTCCTGTCCGGTAATACTGCCAGAAGGCGAGGGCTCCGGTGGGCGGCAGCAGCACCGCAAGCGAGGTTCCCTGCGCCATCTTCTGATTGAAGCCTGAGAAGTACACCAGCGATGGCACGATCAGCACGCCTCCGGCGATCCCCACCAATCCTGCTAGTGTAGTGCGATGAAAGTCAGAACAGTTATAGTGCCTACCCGGTATATCCACACACTCCAACGCGAGGAGAGTTGACGACCGGCAGGCACATTTCGTCGCCACACTCATGTGCAACGACGCACGATTTGCAAAGCCAGCCCTCCCCATTCCATGCGCATTCGGTACAGATCTGAGTAGCTGGTTCGTTCCCGCAGCGCTGACAGGTTACCTGCGGTGCCTCGTTTCTGGCCAACAGTTGCACTTTCGCTGAACCTCGTTCACAAAGAGCAACAACCTTTAGCGCAAGAGCGGTTGTGGAGCCGTAGTCATACTCGTAGAAGAACCTCATTCCCACCTCAAGCACTTGGTTCAACCGCGTACCCATGTCCAGTTCCTCATCCATGAGTTCGTCTTCATCCATGGGCTCTGAAGCATAGCGTTTGCCGCCTATTTCAAACGCACTCAAGTGACCGCAGCATTCAAGCCAGGTATGGCGGAGAAAATCGTCGAGTTTGTTTAGCGGGGACGCAATAGGTAGCGCCACATGCATCCAGTACGCCTTCGCCTCACGCCCTTCGACAAGTAAATGGAAGCTCTGGCCAGTCGGCTTCTTCGAAGTCGGCAATGGTCCGGAAGAAGATCCCAGATGGCCGCACGCGAGTAGATGCCGTGTCATGGACGCCTTGGCGACTATCTCTCCGCAGAGATAACACTTTCCCATCGATTGCTGTTTGCTCATGACTGAACATTATAATGCGTCATATATAGAAACATTTATCGTTTAGCCGGGTTCTTATACAAGGGGACACGGCGGATGAGAATCGCACCTCAAGTGGTTCTGACAATCGAACAGAGGACGAAGTTGGAAACCTATGCGCGCGGCCGCAGGATACCCGCCCGGCTTGTGTTGCGGGCCAAGATCGTGTTGCTGGCCGCTGAAGGCAAGCAGGACATCGAGATTGCCCGCCTGCTTTCGATCGTGCCGCGCACCGCCGCACGCTGGCGCTCGCGTTTTCTGCGCAACGGTATTGCCGGACTGGAACACGACGCGCCACGGCCCGGCCGCACGCCCTCCATCTCGCCGGAGTTGGTGCGCATGGTGATTACCAAAACCACGAAGGAAAAACCTCCGCATGCAACCCACTGGAGTACGCGCACCATGGCCGCCGCGGCCGGTATTAGCGAGGCCAGCGTACGGCGCATCTGGCACAGTCACGGCCTGAAACCGCACCGCATGGAAACCTTCAAGCTGAGCAACGACTCCCATTTTTCCGAGAAGCTGGAAGATATCGTCGGGCTCTATCTGAATCCGCCCGAACACGCGCTGGTCCTTTCGCTCGACGAGAAGAGCCAGATCCAAGCTCTGGACCGTACCCAGCCCGGCTTGCCCATGAAGAAGGGCCGCGCCCAGACGATGACCCACGATTACAAGCGGAATGGAACCACTACGTTGTTTGCTGCTCTCAACACGCTTGATGGCAGCGTGATGGCTACCTGCATGGAACGTCATCGTCATCAGGAGTGGCTGAAGTTCCTACGTCTCATCGATCACCAAACACCCGCCGACAAACAGCTCCACCTCATCGTCGATAACTACGCCACCCATAAACATCCGGCGGTGCAGCGCTGGGCGGAGCGCCACAAGCGCTTTCATTTTCACTTCACTCCGACCAGCAGCAGCTGGCTCAACATGGTCGAACGATTCTTTCGCGACTTGACCGAAAATCAGCTCCGGCGCGGAGTCTTCACCAGCGTTGAAGTTCTCGAACAAACCATCCTCGCCTATATCGAAGAACATAATCGCAGCCCCAAGCCTTTCATCTGGACTGCTAAGGCCAATGACATCCTCGAAAAGGTCAAACGCGCCAGGGCCTATCTCAATAACAGCTCATCTGTGTGACGCACTACACTAGAATCCCCGCCAGAACTCCGGTTCCGAGCCCAACCATCAGGAATTTTCCGCTCACGAACTTCATGCGATCTCCTTCATCAGAGCATGGTAGTCGGGCGGGCCAGAGTAGTCATTCAATTTCTCGCCAATTCGGAAAGGTGTGGCGATGTCCTAGGCTGAGCCGCGCGACTGCACGACGGCGGCCGTTTCCGCGGCTACATCGGGCTCCTGACTAAAGCTGGTGACGAAGGTGCGGTAGAGGGCAAAGGCGCTGAGGGCAGAGAGGGTGAGCAGGGTGAGTCCCAGAGCGGGTTGGTGGAGGAGAAGTTTGCCGGTGCCGAAGAGACACAGATAGACCATGGCGCAGCCGAGGAGCCAGGCGGTGAGGTTGCGGCCGAGATCGCGGGTGGGGGCCATGCGCTCGGCTGCGTTGGACTCGAGTTGTGCGGCAATGGGCTGCCAGCCACGCACGTCGGGGCGGACAAGTCGGTAGAAGGATTCGAGGGTGGCGAAGGGCTCGGCGGGGGTGAGCAGGGTCACAACGAGCCAGACCAGGGTGGTGATGGCCGTGGTGGTCATGGCGGTTTTGGCGAAGACGACCGGCGAAGCTCCGTGGAAGGGACGGAGCGCGTTGAGGGTGACGGTGACGGCGAGAGAGCAGGCCATGGCGGAGATCTCCGACCAGGCATTAATACGCCACCAGTACCAGCGCAGAAGATAGACGGCACCGGTTCCGGCGCCGATCTCCATGACCACCTGCCAGCCACTGGCGATGGACTCCAGGTTGACGGAGACCCAGGCCGAGGCGATGACCAGCAGCACGGTGGCAAGGCGCGAGACGGTGACGTAGTGAGCGTCGTCCGAGTGAGTATTGAGGAAACGGCGGTAGAAATCCGAAACCAGGTACGAGGCTCCCCAGTTGAGCTGGGTGGCAACGGTGGACATAAAGGCGGCAAGGAATCCGGCGATGGCGAGGCCGCGCATGGAGTGCGGCAGGTAGTTGTTCATCACCAGCATGAAGCCGGTTTCAGGGTGCGCCAGGCCGGGGTAGAGGACGATGACCGAGAGGGCGGTGAGAATCCAGGGCCAGGGGCGAATCGCGTAGTGAGCGACGTTGAACCACAAAACGCTGAGCAGGCCCTGGCGCTCGTCGCGGGCGCTGAAGATGCGCTGCGCGATGTATCCGCCGCCACCGGGCTCGGCACCGGGATACCAGAAGGCCCACCATTGCAGTCCGATGTTGACGAGGAAGGTTGCGACCGGGATCGTCCAGAGCGTTTCAGTGGTGAGGCCGGCGGAGAGATTGGGAAAGAAGGCGAGCGGATTGCCGACAATATGGGATGGCGTGGAGCTTTGCATTGCGCTTTGCATGAATCCAAGCCGGGCGATGAGGGCAGACATGCCGCCGACGGCGCGCACGGCGTAAAAGGCAATTGCGATGACGATGGACATTTTCAACACGAACTGAAAGAGGTCGGTCCAGAGGACTCCCCAGAGGCCGCCGAGCGAGACATAGACACCGGTAAATGGAATGAGGAAGAGGACGCAGACGGCGAGCGCAGCGCCATCCGGAGCGGCCCAAATGCCGCCAAGGGGTGCGACCCAGCGGCCAACGGCGAGCAGCAAGGGAGTGCCGCCGAGGGTTGTGGCTACGATGCTGGTCATTGCCTTGGTGACCCATCCGAGGATGACGCAGTTCATGAGCAGGCCAAGGTAGACGGCTCGGAAGCCGCGCAGAAAGGCAGCAGGCTTGCCGCTGTACCGCAGCTCGGCAAACTGCACGTCGGTGAGCAATCCACTGCGACGCCAGAGGCGGGCGAAGAGGAAGACGGTCATCATACCGGAGAGCAACGATCCCCACCAGAGCCAGTTTCCGCTGATGCCCTGGGCGTAGACGAGGCCGGTGACGACAAGCGGAGTGTCGGCGGCAAAGGTGGTTGCGACCATGGAGGTTCCGGCCAGCCACCAGTTCACGCTGCGTCCGGAGACAAAGTAATCATCGACGCTTTTGGCGGAACGTTTGCGAAAGCAGAAGCCGAGCAGGATGGTGATGGCGAGGTATGCGGCGATGACCAGCCAATCCAAAAGCGAGAGGGTCATAAGATCCGGCAGAGCGTGAGATGGCCGCAGGCTAACACGAAGCCGGCACGGTGCGGTAGTGCTCAATGCGGGGCAACAATGCCCGGCGGATCAGGCGTCAAACTCAGAACGGGGCTTTAGAAGAAACAAAAAAAAACTTGTCGCTGGTCATTTCTGGCTGTCTTTTGCCCTGCAAAGTAGATATAATGGGTCCATTATGGCTGCAAAGATCCTGATCGTGGACGACGAACGAACAATTGCCGACACACTGGCAGCGATCTTTCGCGGCGTGGGATACGAGGCTTTCACCGCCTACAACGGACTGCTCGGATTGGAGGCGGCACGCGAACTGAAGCCGAATCTGGTTCTGAGCGATGTGATGATGCCGGTGCTGGACGGCGTGAGCATGGCGATTGAGATCCGCAGAACGTTGCCGGAGATCGCGGTGCTGCTCTTCTCGGGACAGACCGGCACGCTGGATTTGCTGAAGCGGGCCGAGCAGAATGGGATGCACTTTGAACTGCTGACCAAGCCGATTCCGCCCCAGGAAATTATTTTGAAAGTAACATCGGCGCTGATGTGCTCCGGCGAGGCCCGCGGCGATGCAGCTTCACTGAGCTGTTAAAGGCCCTGCACCGTGGGCCCTGCGGCTCGCATCCAAACCTTGGTAAGCATCTGTAAGCATTCATTCCACTGAGGGCGTGAACCACGCTCTCGCCAACGTTGTGCATTCGTGCACGCTTGTGAATTTTGCAATGGGATTGCAGAAGAGGAGCTATGGCAGAGCTGAGAGAACAGAAAAGCAATTCGAGTGAGTTTGAGCAGAGCAGTTCTGTGCGCGACCAGGCCGCGCGTGATCAGGAAGCGCGTCAACGGCGCGAAGCGGTAGCGCAGCAGATTGCGCAGAACAAGCATCGTATGGCCATGGAAAGAGCGCTCGATGAGACGCTGGCGGAATCGTTCCCGGCGAGCGACCCCCCATCGAGCATTCCTGACCCGGTGGTTGATGAAGACGCAGCTTAGACGATAGAGAACCGTTCCCGAAGGCAATGCCGACGCTGATTCGGTAGTGCTGATAGTGGGTGAGAACGCTTCCGGAGACGGAGGCGTTTTTACGTTATGGCGAAAAGGGCGGCACGCGGGGAGGTTTGCGCCATCCAGTACACTAGGCAGAGGAGCGCGCTGCGTGCATATTCCCGACGGATACCTGAGCCCTTCGACCTGCGCCGTGATGTACGCGGCGAGTGCCCCGTGCTGGTGGGCGGCGCTGCGGAGGACGCGGAAGACGCTGTTTGGACGCACGCTGCCGCTGCTTTCGCTGTTCGCCGCTTTCTCGTTTGTGACCATGTTGTTCAACCTGCCGTTGCCGGGCGGGACGACGGGGCACGCGGTTGGCGTGGGCATTGCGGCGATCGTGCTGGGACCGTGGGCTTCGTTGCTGGCGATCTCACTGGCGCTGGCGATTCAGGCGCTGTTTTTTGGCGATGGCGGCATCACGACGCTGGGGGCGAACTGTTTCAACATGGCGATCGCGGGGTCGTTTGCAGCGTGGGGCATTTACCGGCTGGTGAGCCTGGGAGCCACAGCGGAGTCGCGGCGCAGGGTGGTCGCGGCGGCGCTGGCGGGATATGGCGCGATCAATCTTTCCGCGTTGCTGGCGGCGATTGAATTCGGCATTCAGCCGATGCTGTTTCACGATGCGACGGGCGCGCCGCTCTACGCTCCGTATCCGCTGCGCATCGCCATCCCGGCGATGATGGCCGGACACCTGACAATTGCAGGCGTGGCCGAGGCGCTGATGAGCGCGGGACTGTTCAGCTATCTGCGGCGCAATGAAGCGGCGCTGGTGGGTCAAGGTCAAAGTCAACTATCCCACGTTAGCCAAAAGAAGGCGAACGTGGGGCACCCGGTCTCCGACGCGGGCGCTGGCGGGTACGCGGCAACGGACGCCGCTCCGGCCGCGGGCGCTGGGCTATGGGGTGTGCTGGCCCTGGTGCTGCTGTTGACGCCGCTAGGGATTGTGGCGAGCGGTGCGGCGTGGGGCGAGTGGGCGGCAAAGGATTTCTCAGAGGCGGCGACGCGGGCCAGGATTGCGGCGGCGAGCGGAAGCGTTACGCCGCCAGCGACCGCGCCGTTGGGGCTGGCGCGAATGGCGAAGCTGTGGACGGCTCCGCTGCCGGATTATGCGCCGCACTTTGTAAAGAGCACGGGCTTTGGATATCTGCTCTCGGCGATGTTTGGCGTGGGAATGATTCTGGCTGCGGCGTGGGTTGTGCAGCGCGTGGCGCAATTTCAGGGATTGAATGTCCTGCTCTCCCACCTTAGTCGCAACAGCGGCGCCGAAGGTGGGGCACCCGCGAGACATCCCATCCCACATTCGCCAACAGAAGGCGGATGTGGGCCACCTGCCGCGAACAAATCTCAACTTGCGCCGCAGCGGAGAGAGCCATGAGCGCGGGTGTGATCGGAAAGACGGTTCGGGGGTTTACCGAGGCACTGGCGCATACGCTGGAGTCCGAGGAGTGCGCGCGGCAGCGCGGACTGCTGCAGGCGCTCGATCCACGGGTGAAGCTTGTGGGACTGCTGGCGCTGGTGGTTGCGGCGGCGCTGTCGCGGAGGCTTGCGGTGATGGCTGCGCTGTTCGGCCTTGGCGTTGTGCTGGCGGTGGCCTCGCGTTTGAGTTTGTGGTCGATGGCGAAACGAGTGTGGCTGGTGGCCTTCGCCTTTACCTTTATGATTGCGGCACCGGCGCTGTTTTTGACACCTGGCGATGCGGTGTACAGGTTCGGGTGGCTGGCCATTACCGCACAGGGAGTGCGGTCTGCGCTGGTGCTGGTGGCGCGTGTGGAGACCGCGGTGACACTGAGCACGCTGCTGGTGCTGACGACGCCGTGGATGCATCTGCTGAAGGCGCTGCGCACGCTGCTGGTTCCGGCGGAGGTGATCATGCTGCTGGCGATGACGCATCGCTATGTGGTGCTGCTGACAGAGACCGCCAACGCGATGTTCGAGTCGAGGCAGAGCCGCTTGGTGGGGCGGTTGAACGGCGGAGAGCAGAGGCGGTTGATGGTGAACACCGGCGGCGTGCTGATGAGCAAAACGCTGGAGATGGGGAACCAGGTATTCCTGGCGATGCTGGCGCGGGGCTTTCGTGGCGAGGTGCGGTTGCTGCACGAGTTCCGGCTGCGCGGGTGGGACTACGTGGCGATCTCCGGTTTTGCGGCCGCGGTTGTGGCGACGGCGATGGCGGGAAGATGAAAGAGGAAGAGCGCGTGCCGGAAAGTTTGCCAACTGACGGAGTGGAGTGTTCGCGTACCCCACATTCGCCAAACGCGGGCGGATGTGGGCCACCCATGGAAGCTGAGTTTGAAGCCGCCGGGGTGCGCTATGAGTATGAGCGCATCGTTGCGTTGCAGGGACTCTCGCTGCAGGTGCGGGCCGGGGAGCGCATTGCGCTGCTGGGAGCCAATGGCAGCGGCAAGAGCACGCTGCTGCGCCTGATGGATGGGCTGCACTTTGCGAGCGAAGGAACGATGCGCTTCCGGGGCTCAGTGCTGACGGAGAGCGCGATGGAGGACGACGTCTTTGCGCTTGATTTCCGCAGGCGGGTGGGGCTGGTTTTTCAAAATCCGGACGTTCAGCTTTTTAATCCCACGGTATTTGACGAAGTGGCGTTTGGACCGCTGCAGATGGGTTGGCCGCGGGCAGAGATTCTGGAGCGCGTGTACTGGACGCTGGAGTGGATTGGCGCGGAACACTTGAAAGATCGCGCTCCGTACCGTCTCTCCGGCGGGGAAAAGAAACGGGTGGCGATTGCTTCTGTGATCGTGCTCGATCCCGATGTGCTGCTGCTGGATGAGCCGACCGAGTCGCTGGACCCACGCAGCCAGAGCCAGGTGATCGAGTTGCTGGAATCGTGGAACAACGGGAAGAAGACGATTATTACGGCGACGCATCAGTTGGAGATATTGAGTGAGATCGCCGAGCGCGCGGTGGTGCTGGAACACGGCGCGGTGGTGGCAGACTCGACTCCCGCCGAGGTGCTGGCCAACACCGTACTGCTGGAGGCGGCGAACCTGATTCACTCGCATCGCCATCTGCACGGAGGAGTGCCGCACAAACATCCTTCGCCTTACCTGCGGCACGAACATAACAAAAGCTAGAGCGAGCCACCTACCAGAGCGGAGCGGAGAGGCGTTGCAATGCCAAGCCCGTTACTCACTGAATTCACACAGATGCGATGGCCGTTGCAGTACACTGGGAGATTATGCCGCCGCGCGCACTATCTAATCCGGAGTTTTATCTGAATCGAAGCCTGTCGTGGCTTGCCTTCAATCGAAGGGTGCTGGAGGAGGCTGAAGACGAGAGTAATCCGCTGCTGGAGCGGGTTAAGTTTCTCGCCATCACGGCGAGCAACCTGGACGAGTTTTTCGAGATCCGGATCGCCGGACTGCTGCAACATCTTGAAGAAGGCCAGGTGGAACCGGGCCCCGACGGCCTGACTCCGATGGACGAGCAGGAACTGGTAGCCGAGGCTACACACAAGTTCGTTCGCGAGCAGTACGAGTGTTGGAATGGGAAGCTTCTGCCCGCGCTGGCCGAACATCGCATCCGGGTACACTCGCTGGCAGACCTGGACGATGCGCAACGGGCGGTAGTGGACGACTACTGCCGCAACGAACTCGACGCGCTGCTGACTCCGGTGACGGTCGATCCGGCGCATCCGTTTCCGCGGGTGATTCATAAGGCGCTTTGCCAGGCACTGCTGCTGCGGCGAAGACGTCGCTCGACGGCAAATTACATGGGCGTGGTGACGGTGCCGCGCTCGCTGCCGCGGCTGGTGAGATTGCCGGACGCAAAGGGTGATTCCTTTATTGCGTTGGCAGACCTGGTGGGGCTGCACGCAGGGCGAATGTATCGCGGCTATGAGATTCTGAGCGAAGGCGCTTTCCGGATCACGCGCAACAGCAATCTGTATCTGCAGGAAGAAGAGTCGCGCTCTGTGCTGGAGTCGGTGCGAACTGAGTTGCATAACCGCCGCAAGGGAGATGCGGTCCGGCTGGAGATTGAATCCGACGCCAGCACCGATGTTGTCTCACGCTTGCAGACGGTGTTCGAGTTGCAGGATTGGCAGGTGTATCGCACGCCGGGGCCGGTGAATCTTTCTCGGCTGATGCACCTGTATAGTGCGGTGAACCGTCCCGATCTGAAATTCAAGCCATTCCAGGCGCGCGAGTGGTCGCTGCCGAAGGGACGTGACATCTGGGGCGGGCTGCGCCAGCGCGATGTGCTGCTACACCATCCTTTTGATAGCTATAACAGTGTCGTTTCTTTTATCGAAGCCGCAGCACAGGACCCGGCCGTGCTCTCGATCAAGCAGACGCTCTACCGCACGAACGACAATTCACCGATTGTGGAGGCGCTGGTGCAGGCGGCGGCAACAAAGGAAGTCACGGTGGTGGTGGAGGTAAAGGCGCGATTCGACGAAGCCTCCAACATCAAGTGGGCACGCGAACTTGAAGACGCGGGAGTGCAGGTCTTCCACGGGCTGGTGGGACTGAAGACGCACTGCAAGCTGACGTTGATCGTGCGCAAGGACCCGGATGGAACGATGCGCCGCTACGCCCATCTGGGCACGGGAAACTATAATCCGACGACCGCCGCGTTCTATACCGATCTGAGCCTGATGACGGCGAACCCGGAGATGACGCTTGCGGTCCATAACGTCTTCAATTTTCTTACCGCGTACTCCGAGCAGCCCAACTACAATCCTTTGCTGGTGGCTCCGGTGGATCTTGCGGAAAGGGTGGCCAACCTGATTGCGCGCGAGGCCGACCATGCCAGGGCAGGCAAGCCGGCGCGCATCATCGCCAAGGTAAATTCACTGCTCGACAAGAACGTGGTGCAGGAGCTGTATCGCGCCTCACAGGCAGGGGTGCAGGTGGACCTGATTGTGCGCGGCATCTGCTCGCTGAGTCCAGGCATACGCGGCATCAGCGACCGCATAAGGGTGCGCAGCATTGTAGGCCGCTTTCTTGAACACAGCCGCATCTATTACTTCCAGAACGGCGGAGACGAGGAGATCTATTTGGGCAGCGCCGACTGGATGCCGCGCAATCTGCACGAGCGCGTGGAAGTGGTATTCCCGCTGCGCGATCCCCTGCTACGCGATCGCGTGAAGAACGAGATTCTAGCTGCGTATCTGGCCGATAATGTGAAGGCGCGCATTCTGGAGCGCGGAGGCAGCTACGTGCGCGAGTCCTTAAAGAGCAAGGCTGCGCCATTCAGTTCGCAGGATTTTCTGATTGACGTGGCCGAGGGCAGGCGCGACCTCTCAGCAATCCCGGTGGTGCCCCCCAGACCGCCGCGCCGCATCGCAAAACCCCGCGTAGCTAAACCTCGCGTGAAGGTTACCAGCCGATGATCGTATATTTTCTGCGCCACGCCAGTGCCGGACAGAGCCGGCTGAACCCGGTTCTGGATGCCAGGAGGCCTCTCGACAAGGAAGGCATTGAGCAGTGCCGTTACGTAGGCAGATGGTTGACCGCGATGGACACGCATGTGGATCAGATTCTCTCCAGCCCTCTGAAGCGCGCGACGCAGACAGCCGCCTTTGTAGGAAATGAAATTGCGTATGAGCAGCGGATCGAGCTGACCCCGGCGCTGCGCCCCGACACCGATTACGAGAGCTTCCGCGGTCTGCTGCAAAAGATCAGCGGACTGGAGTCGGTGATGCTGGTCGGCCACAATCCGAATATGAGCAGGTTTCTCTCACTGCTGATCACAGGCGGGCAGAGCGACTGGGCAGTTGAGATGAAGAAAGGCAGCGTGGCGCGCGTGGAAGTGAGTTCCAAGCGCAGCACGCTGAACTGGGTGATCACCCCGCGGATGATCAAAGCTGCCTATACCTCGGCGCAAATCAGCTCGCGGCCAAAGACCTCGGAGAAGTAATCCCGCTCCCTTTCAAGCGCCCACAACTCCAGCTCGGCTCCACTGGGACGCGTGACCAGGGTGAGGCACACGGCGTTGGCCTCCACCCTGGCCCGCATACTCATCACGGCTCCGCGCCTTCCCTGCTCTGCCGCCCGGGCCAGGCGCAGCAGCAGCACGGCTCGTGGCAGGCGCAGGCGGTCTTCGGGGCTCAGCAGGCGGACCGGTTGGCTGGCTGGAGTGATTTTCGATTTTCCAAGATAGCGCGTGATGGCCGCAATCAGGCGGCGCTGCGGCAGACTAAAGCCAAGCAGCTCTGAGTGCGCCAGGATGTACCAGGCATGGCGGCGACGGCCGGCGCGGCTGATGAACGAACCTACCTCATGCAGCATGGCGGCCGCATTCAAGAGCGTGGCGAACTCGGGCGGGAGGCCGTGCACGGGGGCCAGAAGTTTGAAGAGGCGCTGGGTGTGTTCGGCAACGCGGGTGGAAAAGCGCAGATCGACATGAAAGTGGTTGACAAGGTTGTGAACCGAATTCTCGCGTTCGCTCGCCAGTTGCTTGCGCAACCCGATGTCTTCATCATCCGCGGCCATCTGCGCCAGGATGCCATCGCGCAAGCCGAAGGGCAGGTAACGAAAGCTGGTTAGCCCCAGTTCGGTAAGGAGCTCGGAGAAGACATGCGCTCCGGCGGCGATGATCTCGGCGCGGCGCGGGCCAATGCCTCTTAAGGCACGGCGCTGCTCGACGGTGGAGACGGAGAGCTTCTTGGTAAGGCGGAGCAAGCCGGCACGCGGCACGGTCATAGGGCTGGTGCTCTCCTGCGCGGCCGCCCAGAGTTCGCTGAGAGCCGCAGGGGTTCCGGAGGTGGCGACGGTGAGGTTGATCTTGTGCTCGGTGAGCTCGCGGCGAACCCGTCTGACCTCTTCGCCGATGTAGGTGCGCAGCTGGTCCAACTCGGTTTCAGTGGGTGGATCGTGCTGGAGAAACTCGCGGGTAAGGCGTACGGCTCCGAGGGGCAGACTGTAGATATGCTCGATCTGGCCTCTGTAGGAGACGATCAGCTCGCAACTGCCGCCGCCGAGATCGATGAGCAGCAGGCGGCCGGCGCCGATGCGGGTATTGGCCATGATGCCGAGGTGAATCAGGCGGCCCTCTTCCACGCCGGTGACGACTTCGACGTGCCAGCCGATGGCGGCATGGACCCAGTGGACAAAGGCGGAGCTGTTGTTGGCGTCGCGCAGGGCGCTGGTTCCCACCACGCGTACCTTGGTGACGCCGTGGGCCAAAGCTGCTTTCTTAAACCGCTTCAGGACGCGTACGGTCTGCTCCATCGCGGCCGGATCCAAGGCTCCGGTGAGGAAGACTCCCTCGCCCAAGCGCACCACCTCGCGGTCCTCATGCAGCACCTGAAGACGTTTGCGCACCACGCGCGCAATCTTTAACCGCACCGAGTTCGCGCCAATATCTACCGCGGCCAGCGTCGCCATTCGTCTAACCTGCTTTAGGGATCAATCTTAGAGTACCGGCGGCTCCGGCCGACGCCACAGGCTTGCTTCCATCAATCCAGCTTCGCACGCTTTGAGCGGAACGGCGAGCCTTGTTGTACTCGCGCCCGGCGCGAGCCTCCAGCACGGCGCATAGCGGTGCAGCCGAACGCGGCAGTTTGCGTTGCGCCAAATGCGCCAGGGTTGCCCAATCATGCCAATTTCCAATTGCGTCCTGCACCTGTTTGAACTTTGCGACAGCTTCGACGGAGTCTTCGAATGCCTCCAGCGGCTCCAGTGCATAGCGCAGCTTTTTAGTTTCGATGCGCAGCCGATGGAGTTGCTCCGAATCTGTGGGGACGCGGCGCGTCAGTTGCATATAACGCCGGCGGGCCTGCTGCGTTCTGTGATGGGCTTCGCGGGCGCTGGGTGCGCCAGGGGCGCTCTCAGCGAGGGCGGGGAGCCGCCTCTCAAGCAGCGGCCTGGCATCGGCGATTTCATTCTGGAGCGCGCTGAGATAACGGTCACGCCTGTCTTGCAGGATCTGCCGGAGCTCGTCCTGTGCGGCCGAGATCACAGCGCGATTGGCGGATCTTGCGGGAGCCAATGGCGCTTCGAGCAGGTCAAGGTACACGTCGATGTCCCGCACCTCGCCCGCTTTTTTGCGCAAACTTTTGAGGGACTTTGCAACCTTTGCGGGAGGCTTCGGGAGCTGCACTTCGAGGCGCCGGATGGTGGTGCGCAGCAGATGTACATCGCGCTTGCTATCAGCCTTCGCCTCGATCAGAGAGAGAAGACGTATGCTCAAGATAGATGGGTTGAACTGGCTACTTTTTTCTGTCTCCACGGCGAAACGATACGACATTTCCGACTTCCGGGGCAAATCGCACGCTGCTCTGCTTTGCCGTGCAAACAGCGCGGAAGCAGACGGATTATTGCGCGGGCCGCGCGGCGGCCTTTGCCGAAGCTGTGGCCTGATGCAGGCGGAGGAATCCAGCTGAGCCCTCTTTGCCGAGATAGCGCGCCAGCAACTCCGGCTTCGCCTCACGCAGATCCACCAGCAGCAGGCCATCGAGGACGTTGGAGAATTTCGCATCCACGTTGAAGCCGAGGAATTTGCCTCCGAGCTTCATGTAGTGCTTCACCAGTACGGGGACGCCCTTGCCGTCGCTCTCAAACATGCTGATCCAATCGGAGATGTCGTCGAGAGAGAAGACGCGGGCGAACATCTCGGGCTGGTTCACGTTCTCGGCCGGAGCCCGCGGCGGATTCTTTGGCCGCAGCATCTTGAGCAGTTCGGCATCGACGGTATGCGCGCTCAGATACTTGGTAAGCACCTCGCGCGAAGCGATCGAATAATCCGCGCTGATGCTGACGGCGCCGAAGAGCACCGGGGTCTCGGGATGGCGCACCAGGTAGGAGCCAATTCCCTTCCAGAGAACGAGCAGGGGCGCGTACTGGCGCTGATAATCGAGGTGGACGAAGGAGCGTCCGAGCTCCAATGCCGGACCGACCTGGGCAAAGAATTTCGGCTGGAAGCGGAAGAGCGTGGTGGTGTAGAGGCCGCGCAGTCCGTAGCGGTGAAGAACCTTCTGCACATTGCAGATTCGATAAGCGCCGGCGATCTCCTGGCGCTCGTCATTCCACAGGACGAGATGGGTGTAATAGGCGTCAAAGCGGTCAAGGTCGCGGGCCTTGCCGGTGCCCTCGCCGGAGGCGCGGAAGGTAAGCTCACGCAAGCGGCCAATCTCACGCACGATGCGCGGCGCCTGACGCGAGGTGAGAGCATAGACGCGCATGTCGCCGACCGACTCCAGCAAAGCATCTGCAGGCAGGGACTGCAACTCGCGCAGCAGCACGGTGGGATCTTCCGCCGGAGCGACCGCGTGCTTGGGGTACCAGTTGCCAGGAAAGAAACGCATGCGGGGCGAGCTGATGCGATCGCGCAAGGCGAGCAGCGAACTGTTCCAGCGCAGCAGATCGATGGCCTTTTCGTCGTCATGGATAGCCTTGAGGGTCTCGCCCTCGACCGGGGCGCCGATGCGAATCTCCATGCGGCGGCCGCGCTTGTTGAGCAGTTCATGGGGCAGGAAAAGAGTGCGGAGACGGGGATGGATGACTCCCGCCAGATGGAAGCCGACACTGTTGGCGCCGGAGATGAAGGCCGGAATGCTCTTGGCTCCGGCCATGCGCGCAATGCGCGCCATGTTGCGATTCCATTGCGGGTCCAGCACGCGGCGGTGATGGCGGCTCCAGGAGGCGACTTCCCCGGCGGGGAAGACGATCAGCAGATGTCCTTGCTTAACCCAGTCCAGGGCTTCGCGAATGCCGCGGCGATTGGCTGACTCGTGGCCCTCGCCCATCATGTTGTCCACCAGGATGCAGTGTTGCGAAAGCTCATTCATGCAGCCGAGCAACTGGTTCGCCAGTAGCTTTACGTCGGGCCGCAGGCGCAGCAGAAGCGAGGCCATCAAAATGCCGTCCAGCATGCCGAAGGGGTGATTGGCGAAGACTACTGCGGGGCCTTCCAGAGGCACATGCTTGAGATCGCCCTCGCGCACCGTGTACTCGACATTCATCTCGCGCAGGATGCCGTCAAAGACGGTTCCATCTGTATGGGCCAGGGCACCGGCGTAGATGCGATCCAGCCGGCGGATGGGAAGAAATGGACGCGCCCAGGGAATCTGCTTCCCGAGTTTCGCGAATGGAGCCGGGGAGGTCGGTGTGGTGGTGCCGTGGGGCATAGTGTTTACATTTTGCCCACGAGTTGCTTTCGGGCTCATGACACCAGTGTAAATCTTTGGTGAATGAGAGAACAGCAGTCCTTTTGCTGAGCCTGACGGCGGGGGACCTTAGCCCAGAACAAATCGAGAATTGCACTATCTTTCATGCAAAATTCACACCTGCTTTATCGCTGGTTAACCGCGCCGGATCAAGATGGTATCGCTATGGCAGAGCAGGCAATGGACACCCTGATCCTCTCCGACGTGCACCTGGGCAGCGAGGTGAGCCGCGCCCGGGAGGCCAGCGAGTTGCTGGTAGGGATGAATTTCCGCCGGCTGGTGCTGCTGGGGGATATCTTCAGCGACCTGAATTTCCGCCGCCTGACCAGCGATCACTGGAAGTTTCTCTCGCGTATCCGCAAGCTCTCCAACCCCAAGCGCAAGGTGGAAGTGGTTTGGGTGGAGGGAAATCACGACCAGGGGCTTTCGAAGATCATGTCGCACCTGGTGGGCGTGCCGGTGTATCAGCGCTACGTTTGGGACTACCAGGATAAGCGCCATGTGGCAGTACATGGACACCAGTTCGACCCGTTCTGCAGCAAGAACGAGTTTCTTGGCCGCTTCGGCGAGCGCCTGTTTTACGAAGTGCAAAAGCTCGACGGCAGCCGCAAGCGAATTTCGCGCTTCATCGACCGGGTCAACACGAGATGGCTTCGCATGGAATCCAGAGTGGCCGAGGGCGCCTTGCTCTACGCCCGAGCCGGGCGGGTGGATCGCATCTTCTGCGGACACACCCACGTGGCCTCGCACCAGAACCGCCACGGCATCGACTACTACAACAGCGGAAGCTGGATCGACGCCAACCCGACGTATCTCGCCATCAACGAGCAGGGGGTCGAGATTCGCAAGTACGAGGGAGTCAAGTACGATTACGAGCCGGCGGGGGAAGGCGCGTTGACGCCAGAGCTAAGTCACGGTGGTGACCTGCTGGCGCCCGCCAGTCTGGCGGCCTTGGCGAATTACGAGAGCTTGCGCTGCTAGGAAAACAATCGAGCAAGCGCAACGCTAACCTGCCGCTTGTGAAGAAACACTCTGCCGCTCAAGAAGACGCACCGCAGTTGTGCTTCGATCCCCCAGGAGTCCATTTCAGGATAGTGAGTGCCT
The DNA here is from genome assembly GCA_963738165.1 of uncultured Acidobacteriota bacterium. Classification (GTDB taxonomy): domain Bacteria; phylum Acidobacteriota; class Terriglobia; order Terriglobales; family Acidobacteriaceae; genus TOLSYN. Next base: position 6,341 of record CAVTVE010000019.1, on the reverse strand, counting down.
TGGCGATTATGCGCCTGCTACCGTTCTACTCGCCTGCGTAGAGGTTTAACTCGACCACCCGGCCTTTGCTGAATTTCACCGTAAGATATTCGGGCAATTCACATTCGCATTTAGTTTCGTATACCCACCTGTCGGCTTTCACTTTCTCTTTAGGCTCACCGAGATTTTCCAGAACTTCATTCTCTGTTGAGCCGAGGCGCAGTGCGTGCCAGTTGCCGAATCCTTCCTGCGGATGGAACCAGTTGCTTACCGCATCGGCTTGTTCACTAGGCTTGATCGCATGGTCGATGCCGCTGCTGACCGTAAGTTCTTCGACGACTTTGTCAACACCATTGACGATATGAAGCGTGGCTGTACGTTTCGCGTCGAGATAATATCGACCGCCCGTATGTCCTTCATCGGGACGAAAGATGCCCTTGCCCAAGAGGCGTCGGGCCTCGGCATCATCGTTGACGCCAACAGTGATGCCTGCGAAGTGCAGGGGCCAACAAACCATGCCGCGCTCCGTCTGCGGCGTTTTGTCCTGCGCGAACAAGAAAACGGTAGAAATCATGACGGCGATTGTAAGGAATTTCACATCAGCACTTTACGCCGAATCACGGCAGAGTTCCACGATTGTTGAACAAAACAGGCCCAGTATCTCACAATCCCGCAATGGGAATGCCCCAGCCGCGCACTCAGTGCTCTGGCGGAGAAGTTGCGGTAACCGCAATTCCATGATCGCGGCGCTCGGCTTCGGGAACGCTGCCATCGTTCACCTCGGCTGTGATGGGAGCGCCTTCGAAGGGCACGCGCACCGTGGCCTTGCTCTTGCCCGCAACCGCCACGCGCACCGAGTTCATTCCTTTGGGCGAGTGTACCGAGACCGGAACCTCGCACCAGGCTTCGCCGAGATTTTCAACCGTGACCGCAGTCACCGTCCGCTCGTCTAGAGTCTGCCGCATATAAGCAGAGTGAAGGCGCAACTGTGGCAGGCCGCGATCGCGGTAGACCCAGTCGTCGAAGAATGCTTCGAGATCACGCTTGGGCGAATCCTGTTTTTCGATCAGCCGTTGCATGTATGCGGTGTCGCGGTCCTCCGAGGAACGATAATGCGCCAACGCCGATTGCAGTGCGCGTTCGCCCACCATGTCGCGCAGCATCCACCATACGTAGGCAGCCTTGGTGCGAAAAAACACCTCATCGGCAGTCGTAATCAGCGACTGGGGGCCGATTGCGGGGAGCTCCGGGGCCGGGTCGGAACTGGGATCGCGCGAGGGCGGCGAGGCATGGGACTGTAGCTCGGCGACGGCCAGCGCGGAGCTGAACTGGCCCAGGTAGTCGAGGGCGGCGCGCCGTCCTGCTTGCCGCTCCCGGACCAAGGCCTGCGCGAAGCCGGCCAGCCCCTCGCGAATCCACGGCCGCGGCGAATCGATCATGGCGTGGACCAGCGGACGCGCCAGAGCCACCTCCGCTGCATCCGGCGGGAGTTTGCGCATGGGAACGAAATAGTACGGCCCGGAATCGTAGGGCAGGGCGTCGGGGTCGGTCAGCTCGACCAGAACCAGCTTGCGCCGGGGGGCGCCGAACCACTCCTCAAGGGTGGGAATCGCCGTCTCTGCGGCGGCCATGTAGTCGCGCGCATATTGTGTATGCGCGGCGGTGTAGTAGGCGTCCACCTGAGGGCGGTCAGTGGTTTCTGCGGGATCGCTCAGCATTACAATCACGGGCTCGACGCCGCGAAACTCTTGGCTGAACGCCGGACTGGCCGGGCGTTGGGTGCCGTCGGCAGCGGGGGAGCCGTTGGCTACGAAGATGAATTTCGATTCCCCGCCCTCCGGCGCTGCCGCGCTTGAAAGCTGTACGCTCAGCACCGACGCAGATTCGCGTTCGCGCCAGGCGCGCAGGATCTCAAAGAGTTCGTTGCCCTGGCTCAGATTGGCCGCGTCCATCGAAACCGGATACCAGGCTACGAAACCAGCTCCACGCAGAGCGGTGAAGCTGTCGCTGATCTCATCCCAATCGCTGCGCCGGGCAACATCCGCGGGAGTTCCGACCCGTTCGAGCCGGGTTGTGTCCCTCTGCACTGTGCCCGAATAGCGCACGTTGAGCCGCAGCATTTCGCCCGGTGCAATGGGCTTATCAAGCTTGACGATTGCCTCATTGAGCAGCCCGGTGTGGTCAATATCGCTGGTGTAGCTCTGCACGAGCCACTCGACTTCGCCACCGTCCGCCAGCACCGAAAGCCAGCGCAGAGAACTTGAAATCTGGAGCGAGACTTCACGCTGCGGCCGCTGCGAGTCGTTGCGCAGTTCAAGCGTTCCTTCGGCTGCGAGCCCATGCTGGTGCGGCTCCAGGGTAACCCGGAGATCGTAGCGGGTGAAGGTGAAGGCATTGCGGTCCAAGGCCATGGCCGGCAGCGCGGCCAGCGCAACCAAGAGGAATGCGAGCGCAAGACGGCGCAAAGCTACTCCTCTTTCTTCTTCCTGGCGGTTTTTTTAGCCGCTGGCTTTCGAGCCTGCCGGCGCTGCCGCTGCACTTCGTACATCACGATGCCACCGGCGACGGAGACGTTCAGCGATGAGATCGCACCCATCATGGGAATGGAAACCAACATGTCGCACTTGCGGCGGACCAGGTCGTGCAGCCCCTTGCCCTCCGCGCCGAGGACGATGGCGCAATTCATGTTGTAGTCCAACTCGTCGTAGCTCTTGTCGCCGCGCTCGTCTAGGCCGACCACCCACACGTTCTCTTGCTTCAGTTCATCAAGGGTGCGGGCGATGTTGACGACGCGAGCCACGGGAAGGTGCTCGCTGGCTCCGGCCGATGCTTTGACCACGGTTCCCGTGATGCCAGCCGCGCGGCGCTCCGGAATGACCACACCATCCACCCCGGCGCCGTCGGCGGAGCGGATCAGCGCGCCTAAATTGTGCGGGTCCTCCACTCCATCGAGCACCAGCAGGAAGCTGTATTCGCCGTTTTTGTTCTCGAGCAGTTCCCCCACCCCGGTGTACTCCTTGCGGGAGGTGACGGCCATGATTCCCTGATGGGTGTTGGTGCGGGTTTCGCGGTCGATGTCTTCGCGGGGGACAAAGCGCACGCTGACGCCCTGCGCACGGCAGTCGTCGAGAATCTTCTGCAAACGGTTATCGGTGCGGTCGCGCGAGACCGCGACATAGTCAAAGCGGCGGCCACCACGTTTTAGCGCTTCATTGACGGCATGGATGCCGTAGATCACTTCGCTCATATCCTTTTAGTGTACGGCACGGGCGCTTAGCTCCCGTTGCAAAAATGAGACGATGTGTTTTGTCTGCAACCTTTCGCGTTCTATACTCGTCTGTACTGAAGAGGAACACAGAATGCCGCTATCCGTCATCATTGTGGACGACGAACAACTTGCTCGCGATGAACTCTCCTATTTATTGCAGGATGTGGACGACATCGACATCATTGGCCACGGCAAGAATGGCGTGGAAGCGGTGAACCTGATTAAGGAAACCTCTCCGGACCTGGTCTTTCTGGATGTGCAGATGCCCGGTCTGGATGGTTTTGGAGTGATCAAGAAGCTGTTGGAGAAGAAGATTCCGCTGCCCAACATTGTGTTTTCCACTGCCTTCGATCAGTACGCGGTAAAGGCCTTTGAGGTCAGCGCGCTGGATTACATTCTGAAGCCGTTCGAGAAGAAGCGCATCTTTCAGGCGATCGAGAAAGCCCGCAGGACGCAGGACTCAGACGTGCCACCCAGCGAAAAGCTGGACACCCTGGTGAAATTGCTGGAGCAGCAGAAGCCGCAAACCACGAAGGTTCTGCTCAAGGCCAACAACCGTCTCTTCTTAGTCGATCAGAAAGAGATCTGCTTTGCATCGATTGAAGATGGCGTGATCACCGTGGTGGCCCAGAACATGGAGGGGCAGTCGAACTGCCGCACGCTGGAGGAGCTGCTGACTTCGCTGGACGCAAATTTCTTCTGGCGGGCGCACCGCTCCTATCTGGTCAATATCAACCGGATCAAGGAAGTGGTGCCCTGGTTCAAGAGCAGCTACCAGATCCGCATGGACGATAAGAAACAGACGGAAATTCCCGTCAGCCGCGCCCAGACCCGGCGGCTGCGCGATCTGTTTGGCTTGTAAATTCAGGGCTTGCGAGAAGTCTTTGCGCCGGCAGATGCCCGCCGGCGGCACTGTATAATTGAGGAACCGATGAAAGCCTACGTTTACGTTTCAATGAAGAAGAGTGTTCTTGATCCGCAGGGCAAAACGATTCAGGGCGCGTTGTCCAAGATGGGTTACAAGGGCGTGGCCGATGTGCGGCAGGGCAAGTACTTTGAGCTTTCGCTGGATGGCAGCCTTGACCGTGATGCGGCGCGTGCCGAAGTGGAGCGCATGGCAAGCGAAGTTCTCACCAATCCGGTGATTGAAGAGTTTCATTACTCCATCGAGGATTAGTCAGCTAAGGAGCAGGTTATGTGCGGGATCGTTGGCTACGTCGGCAAGAAACAAGTGGTTCCGGTGATTCTGGATGGCTTGCGCCGCCTTGAGTATCGCGGCTACGACTCCGCGGGAATCGCAGTTGCAGGCGGAGATAAGGGTTTGCAGATTCGCCGCGCGGAAGGCAAACTGCGCAACCTCGAAGAGGTGATTCGCCACAACCACATCGATGGCACTTACGGCATCGGGCACACCCGCTGGGCAACGCACGGCCGCCCCAGCGAGGAGAATGCGCACCCGCATCGCGACTGCAGCGGCACTATTGTCGTCGTCCACAACGGCATCGTCGAGAACTATCTCGCGCTTAAAAAGCAGCTCCGCGAAGAGGGTCATACCTACAAGACCGAAACCGATACCGAGGTCATCGCACATCTCATCGAGAAATACTTCATCCTTGAAAATCCGGATAAGAAGATCTCTCTTGAAGAAGCGGTGCGCATGACGGTGAAGCGGTTGAATGGAGTCTTCGCCCTCTCGGTCATCTGCAGTACGGAACCCAGTAAGATCATCGCGGCACGCAATGGCCCGCCCGCTGTTATTGGCCTGGGCAAGGACGAGTATTTTGTGGCCAGCGACGTGCCTGCGATTCTCTACCACACCCGTGATCTGTTCTTTCTCGGAGATGGCGACCTCGCCGTGCTTACCCCGGAAGGCGTGACCCTCACCGACTTCGACGGAAAGCCCGTTCAGCGCGAGGTTCAGCACATTACGTGGGACCCCATCATGGCGGAGAAGGGCGGCTTCAAGCACTTCATGCTCAAGGAAATTTATGAGCAGCCGCGCGCCGTCCGCGACACCGCGATGGGTCGCATCTCTTTCGACACCGGGAAGGTTTTTCTTGAGCAGATGGACGTTTCCGATGAAGAGTTCCGCAATCTGCGCAAGTTGTACATCACCGCCTGCGGCACCAGTTGGCACGCCGCACTGGCCGGGAAATATATGATCGAGCGCCTGGCGCGGGTTCCTGTCGAAGTGGACTACGCGAGTGAATTCCGTTACCGCAATCCGCTGATCGAAAAAAATGAAATGACGATGGTGATCACCCAGTCGGGTGAGACCGCCGACACGATCGCCGCGCAGCGTGAGTCGAAGTCGCGCGGCGCCAAAACGATTGCCATCTGCAACGTGGTCGGCGCCATGATCGCGCGTGAAGCCGACGGCACGATCTATACCCACGCAGGCCCGGAGATCGGCGTTGCCTCGACCAAGGCGTTCACGGCGCAACTGGTTGCGCTGTTTCTGTTCGCGCTACGCCTCGGGCAGGTGCGCGGCACGATTTGCGATCCTGAATCGATCAAGCTGACCCAGGAGCTCTCGAAACTTCCGGGGCGGCTGGAAGCCGTGCTCTCCCGCGAGGAGGAGATCGAGGAACTCGCGCGCACCTACCAGCGCGTGCAGGACTTCCTTTTCCTTGGCCGCGGCATCCACTTTCCGATCGCTCTAGAAGGTGCGCTGAAGCTGAAAGAGATCTCCTACATTCACGCCGAGGGTTACGCCGCCGGCGAGATGAAGCATGGTCCCAACGCCCTGATCGACGAAGATCTTCCGGTCGTAATCATTGCCACGCAGGACAAGAACGATCCAGGCTCAGTGCTGCGTTATGAGAAGACGATCTCAAATCTGAAGGAAGTGAAAGCCCGCTCCGGCCGGGTGATCGCGGTGGCCACGGAAGGCGATGAAGATATTCGTGAGTCCGCCGATCACGTGATCTTTATTCCCCAAGCACCGGAACTACTGTTGCCGATTCTCGAAATTGTGCCTCTGCAATTACTCGCCTACCATATCGCGGTGCGCCGTGGCTGCGACGTCGATCAGCCTCGTAATCTGGCAAAGTCGGTTACAGTCGAATAGCGGGGTACGCGCTGCTGCGAGAGC
>CAVTVE010000018.1:0-560556 GCA_963738165.1 uncultured Acidobacteriota bacterium | reverse complement strand
GGACACGGGTTCATCGCCGCCGCCAGCATAAAGCGCGCCGGAAAGGTCAGCGACATTGCGGCGCGTGCGATCGAAACCGTTCCATCCTCCAGCGGTTGCCGCATCACCTCCAGCACATTGCGCGGGAACTCCGGCAACTCGTCGAGAAACAGCACGCCATTGTGCGCCAGCGAAACTTCTCCGGGCCGCGGGACGGCTCCGCCGCCGATCAGACCGGCGTCGCTGATGGTGTGGTGAGGCGAGCGGAACGGCCGGACACCAACCAATCCCGAGCCACCGTCCAACACTCCGGCGACACTGTGAATCTTGGTGGTCTCCAGCGCTTCCTCAAAGGTGAGCGGCGGAAGGATCGTCGGCATGCGTTTGGTGAGCATCGTCTTTCCGCCGCCCGGAGGCCCGATCATCAGGATGTTGTGGCCGCCTGCGCAGGCCACTTCCATGGCGCGCTTGGCCGTGTGCTGCCCGCGCACGTCCTTGAAGTCCACCGCATAGTGCTCGACCTGTTCCAGCAGTGCCTGGCTGTACACCACCAGCGGTTCGGGGCCTTGTCCGGTGTTGATCAGGCGCACTACGTCGAGCAGGCTCTTCATCGGAAAGACCTTCACGCCCTCCACGACGGCGGCCTCACGGGCATTCTGCTCTGGAACCAGCAGGTTCGGAACTTTGCCGGCGCGTGCCGCCACAGCGATCGGCAGCGCACCGCGCACCGGGCGCAGCCCACCGCCCAGCGAGAGCTCGCCCACGATCACGAAGTCGCCGAGTTCGCGCTTGTTCAGCCCGCCATAGGCGCCGAGGATTCCCAAGGCCATTGGCAGATCGAAGCCCGAGCCTTCCTTTTTCAAATCTGCGGGAGCCAGGTTGATGGTGATGTGCGTGGGAGGAATGTCGTATCCGCAATTCTTCAGGGCGGCCCGAATACGCTCGCGGCTCTCGCGCACCGCTGTGTCCGGCAGACCGACGGTGGTGAAATGGTCCTCATTCATTTTGACGCCGGAGACATCGACTTCCACGTCAATCAGGTTCGCGTCGATGCCGTACACGGCCGCGCTCAGGGTCTTGAAGAGCATAAAAATGCCACCCTCATGCAGGCCACAACTCAATTTGCCCGCGAATCGCAAGTGCTTTGGGAATTCGTTGGTAATTCTACAGGCATGTTCTCACCCGCACCAAGGTTTCTAAGTCCGGCAGAATCATCGTCGCAAACCTGAGCCGACTTTGCTAAACTTGATGCAGCCCTGAAGCCGGAATGGGCCTTCAGCCCGCATCGCAGATTAACCTGCTGCATCTAAATGAGATGGCCCTTCTGGTGGGACGCACCCCGTCAGGATGAGGGTGAGGTATATGCAATGGCGACCATCGGCAGACGTGAGCAAGAGATTCTAACCGCCATCGTCGAGACCTACATCTCGACCGGTGAACCGGTTGGCTCGCGCACGCTGGCACGGCGCAACCGCGAAGGACTGAGCGCGGCCACGATTCGAAATGTGATGGCGGACTTGGCAGAGGCCGGATTGCTGGCCCAGCCGCACACCTCCTCGGGGCGCGTGCCGTCGGTGGAAGGGTATCGCTACTACGCCGAGAGACTTTCCGGCGAGGCGAGCCTGAAGCCGGATGACGAACAGACCATTCAGCGATACTTTCAGGGCGTAAACGAAGTTCAGGATTTTATGGAGCGCACCTCGCATGTTCTCTCGCTGATCTCCTCAGGGGTGGGCGTGGCCGTGACCTCGACCGGCCCGCGCAAGGCGCTGGAACACGTTCACTTCCAGCGGATGGGCGAGCAGCGCGTACTGGCCGTTGTGGTTACGCGCAGTGGCGTGGTGCATGACCGGGTGCTGCGTATCCCGCGTGATGTGAGTCAAGCCGAACTGGACCTGGCCGCGCGTTACATCAATGACAATTTCCGCGGCTGGCTGATCGAAGATGTGCGCCACGAGTTGGAGCGGCGCATCGAACAAGAGCGTAGCGAGTACGACCAGCTGATGAACTCGGTGGCTCAGCTATACCAGAGCGGGGCGCTGGCCACGAAGGACGAAGCGGCTGAGGTCTTCGTAGAAGGAACGGCGAACCTTGTCTCCAGCGAGAATGATACCGAACGTCTGCGCCAGTTATTGAAGACGCTGGAGGAGAAGACACGTATCGTCGAGTTGCTCTCCTCCTATGTGGATACACGTCAGGAAGCGGTGCGCGTGATCATAGGACTGGATGAAACGATGCCGGATCTGAGCAGCTTTGTGCTCATCGGCGCGCCCGCCCGTAGCGGGCAGGAGATTCTGGGACGACTGGCCGTCATCGGCCCAACGCGAATGGATTATCAACACACGATCACCGCCGTGTCTTACATTGCACGGCTTTTCGACAAGCTACTAAACGATTCGGAATAAAACATCATGACAAAAGAAGACATTCAGAATACACAGATCGATGTGGAGCATGAACTTCCACAGGCCGACGGAAGCGAAGATACGGTTAGCACGCAGCCGACCGAGATCGACAAGTTAAAATCGGAGAACGCGCTCTATCTCGACCGTCTGGCGCGCCTGCAGGCGGAGTTCGAAAATTTCCGCAAACGCAGTCAGCGCGATCAGCAGGAGTTCCGCGAATATGCGCTCAGCGAAGCTTTGAAGCAACTGCTTCCGATTCTGGACAGCCTGGATCGCGCGCTGAAGACGGAAGGGATCTCCACTGAGGACCTCCGCTCCGGCGTGGAGTTGATCGACCGCCAGTTCCATGACGTGCTGACACGGCTTGGGGTGACACCGGTTACGGCCCAGGGACAGCCCTTCGATCCCAGCCAGCACCAGGCGATCCAGATGGTGGAAACCGGCGAAGTTCCGGACCATCACGTGATCGATGAATTACAGCGTGGGTACCGCCTTCGCGACCGCATTCTGCGGCCTGCCATGGTGCGCGTGGCCCAGAAACCGAACGAATAATCTGGATCCGGCGCTCTATTGCGCCACGGAGGACGACCGCTCCGGCGGTCTTTTTTGAACACTGGCTACTAACGTAAAACGCGATTATTACGAAGTTCTCGGCGTCAGCCGCAACGCATCCGATGCCGAAATCAAGAGCGCCTATCGCAAGATGGCGCTGCAGCATCACCCCGACCGCAATCCTGGCGACGACATATCCGAAGAGCGCTTCAAGGAGTGCAGCGAAGCATACGCCGTGCTCAGCGATCAGCAGAAGCGCGCCGCCTACGACCGCTTCGGCCATGACGCCTTCACCAATGGCGGCGGCGGACAGGGCCAGAGTGGTTTCCAGCAGGTGGATCTCAGCGACCTGTTTGGAGAGATGTTTGGCTTCGGCGATCTGTTCGGCAACGCTGGAGGCCGTGGCGGACGCCGTTCGCGTGCGCAACGCGGCGCGGATCTCCGCGAAGACCTTACCATTGCCTTTGAAGACGCGGCATTCGGAGTGGAGAAGGAAGTTACGATCCGTCGCCACGAGTTATGCGACGCCTGTAACGGCACAGGCGCCGCCGGAGGCAAGGCCCCCAGCCAATGCCGCCAGTGCAATGGTCATGGTCAGGTACGCTATCAACAGGGATTCTTCAGCGTGGCGCGCACCTGTCCGGTCTGCCAGGGCACGGGTACCATGATCGAGAGTCCATGTACCACATGCAAAGGCCATCGCAGGGTGACCCACACCCACACCTTGCAGGTGAAGGTCCCGCCAGGCGTGGAGGACGGAACCCGCATCCTCTACACTGGACACGGCAATGCCGGCCTCGACGGCGGTGCTGCTGGCGATGTCTATGTCGTGCTGCACGTGACCGAGCATCCGTTCTACGAGCGCGACGGCAAGGACTTACATTGCGCCATACCTATCTCCTTCACCCAGGCCGCTCTCGGCGCCAAGGTGACGATTCCAACGCTCGACGGCGAAGCCACACTCGATATCCCCGCCGGGACGCAGAGTGGGACCAGCTTCCGCGTGCGCAAGCGCGGCATGCCGGTGCTTAACAGCACCGGGCGCGGCGACCTGTACGTGGAAGTGAAGGTCACCACTCCGGAGAAGCTCACGCGGCAGCAGCGCGAATTGCTGGAGCAGTTGGCGCAGACCCTGGGGCAAGAGAATCAGCCCCAGAAACGCAGCCTGCTCAACAAAGTGAAGGACATGTTCAACTAAACAGTCCTGATCAGAATCGAAGGGCGCGGAACTTCTCCGCGCCCTTTCCTTTTCAGTTGAGCGGCGGGGCAGTCAATCGCTTGTGCTGCGTGGTGCCAATCGTAGGCCAAACCAGTATCGGCATCTCCAGCCAGGGTGGGCGGCATCTCTGTTCGGGTGGTCAGCCGTCCGCGGCCGCCGCATGGGTCACAAACAAGATCCTGACCATGGTTTTAGAGTCTGAAGCAACTGCGCAAACTGGAGGTGCAGCGCGCCACTGCGCGTCAGCATTGGTCGCCCCATGTGACTAACGACCGAAGCAAGCAAGAAAAGGAACCATCATGAACAGCGCAATGTTTCAGCTATTGGTTCAAGCCATCTCTACTCTGGCCGTAGCCGTCGGATTGATCTACGCGGCCTTGCAGTTCCGGGGGTGGCGGACCGCACAGTACGTGACGAATTTCACCGAACTTGTCAAACTCCAGTTGGAACTACGGAAGATGGTGGTGGACGATCCTGCCTTGGCAAAGCCGGGCCTTGGTTTGCCTGCAGAGACCCCGCCGGAGGATATTCGCAGCGACTTTTATAACCTAATGCAGCTTAGCCTTTTTGAAATCGCCTGGTTCAGTCATTCGAAGAGACAGTTAACCGACGATTACTTCAACCCATGGGTAACTAACATGGCCGAGGTCGCGAAGCGTCCGCCTTTTCGCGCCATGTGGCAGAGCCACCAGACCAAGATTATGCATGACGGCTTCCGTCAGTATATGAATACGTTTATGGAAAAGGTCTGTGGACAACGGCTTAATTGATCAGATGGGAAACTACACTGCTCCCGCAAGCTCCCGGCGCAGGTCGCTCGGGCTCAGGCATAATGCCACTTCCCTCACCGAAAGCGGCTGATGCCGCTCATCCCGTCTCAAACGGCTTCGGTGGACTCCAGCGTACGAATCTGATCCAGAGCAATGGAAAGCTCCCGCCGCTTGCTTTAGGCTGAAGAGATGACACGCCGCCGCTGGATTGCCGACAAATTCTCTGACGATCACGCTGAACTTCTGGGACCGAATGCCTCGCACTTGGCGAAGGTGCTGCGTGCGCGCGTGGGGCAGGAGTACGACATTGTTTGCGGCGAGCGGGTGCGCCTGGGAATCATCGAGTCGGTCTCCGAAGAACGCGTGGAGTTTGCCTTGGGAGAGGCGTTATCGGAGCGTCTCGATGAACCAAGCGAGCCACGATGCGAGCGTGAGATTGTGCTGGTAATGGCCATCTACAAGTTCGACCGCATGGAGTGGGCGATTGAGAAATGCACCGAGTTGGGCGCGACCCGGATAGTTCCGGTAATCGCGCGCCGCACGGACGCACATCTCGCAGCGGCGGCCAATAAGCGAGTGGAGCGTTGGCGACGTATAGCGCATGAGGCGGCACAGCAATCGCGGCGTCTGCGTCCGCCGCAGATCGATGAAGCGGTGAAGCTGAAATCCGCGTTGATACTGGAAGCTCCGACGCGCTTGCTTCTCAACGAGAATGAGCGCAGTAAAAAAATTCGCGAAGCACTGTCGGAAGCGGCCATGCCGGTAATTTTTGCCATTGGACCGGAGGGTGGATGGGCAGACGAGGAGCTCTCGCAGTTCGATTCCGCAGGATGGCGCAGCGTGACCATGGGCTCGACGATTCTGCGCGCCGAGACTGCGGCGATTGCCGCCGTGGCCGCAGCGGCGGCGATTCTGGATTGATGGTGAGGTGCGTTTTTACCCGCATAAACACTAAGGGGAACGCTTGTCGCGCTCCCCTCTCGTGTAGCCTTTTTCGTTGAATGTTGCTACTTCTTCTTTGCGGCCTTCTTGGCGGCTTTCTTTACGGCCTTCTTCGCAGCTTTCTTCGTAGCCATGACTATTCTCCCTTGAACAATCTTGGATTGTAACTGCAACGCAAACGTTGCAATTGCTAGTTGTATATGTTGATTACAAATCCATGTCAAGAGAAAAAAGAAAAAGGCGAGCGTATCTTTCACGCTCGCGTCTCGAAATTAACTCGTTTAGCAGGCTCTAACGCAACGCTCTCAGCAGCAATCCTGAGATTGTGTCTTGCAGGGTGTGTGCCATCATTGCCGGACGCAGGCTGTTTCGCAGCAGGCTCATGATGCCAAAGGCAAGGCCGAGCAGAGCAATCAGCAGCATGCGCTGCGACCCCTCGTATCCATGCCCAAGGCCGAACAAAATACTCACGACCACTACCGCAGTCCAGCGGTTGCGCAGCAATCGAGTAAACTGCTTCTGCAAATAACCGCGAAAGATAATCTCTTCACAGAAGCCCGCCGTAGCACTCAGACAGATCCACAGAACCACTTCGAGTCCGCTCCGCGGTGCAAGGAAACCTATTTGCTTGCGTGCTTCGTCGAGGTTGCCGGAGTGGTCCATGCCCATGGCGATGGCCGCCACCGCAATCACCAGCAAGGTGCCGAACCAGACAGAGACGGCCAGTGCAATATCGTTGAAAAAATCTCCGATGCGCTTCCATCGTCCGCCAATCAGTTCGTGCAAGGTGAGACCGGAGCGGCGCAGCCCCCACCACACATACGCGGTGAGGAGCCACTCGTAAATCATGGTTGCAATGTAGATGCGCACCGGCGCATGGCCGGAGTGTGCGCCGTGACCGCTCTTGGCGTTCAGCAGGCTGAAGGTGCCCAGCACAAGCAGCAGCAGGGCGGTATGCCAATAGGGAATGGGATGATTCTCCGGCGCGATCGCGACATTCAACCCACCGCCGGGCGTGCCGTCGCCTGCAGTGCCGGGCGTGGTGCTCTCCATGGTTCTCCTTGCGCGATTGAGCCGGAATCAGTCGATGCTGAGAACGCTGCCGCCGCCACTGCTCTTCAGTTCTTCAACCCGAGCCAGAACCTTGCGCGCGAATGCGAAGAGACTCTTGGCATTGTTCGCCTGTTCGCCGGCCAGGACTACGGGATGGCCGGAGTCTCCCCCCTCGCGAATGGTGGGATCGAGTTCAATGCGTCCGAGGAAGGGCACATGGTACTGCTTGGCCGTTCGCTCACCGCCGCCGCTGGAGAAAACATCGATCTCGTGATTGCAGTGCGGGCAGATGAAGTAACTCATATTCTCGGCAATGCCGAGGATTTCGACACGCACCTGGTTGAACATCTCGATGGCCTTGCGCGCGTCCTGCAGCGCAACGCCGGAAGGTGTGGTGACCACGATCGCGCCGGTCAAGGGCACGGTTTGGGTCAGCGAGATCACTACGTCGCCAGTGCCGGGAGGAAGATCGACGACCAGATAATCGAGTTCGCCCCAGGCCACCTGCTGAAGGAATTGCCGGATCACCCCATGCAGCATGGGACCGCGCCAGACCAGCGGCTTATCGCCACGGTTCAGATAGCCGACGGAGATCACGCGAACTCCGAAAACCTCGGGAGGGACGATGCTGTTGTTCGCCGTCAGCTCAGGATCGCTGGTTGTGCCCAGCATCAGCGGAACGTTCGGCCCATAGATGTCGGCGTCAAGCAGTCCCACCTTGAATCCAAGACGCGCCAGCGCCAGCGCAAGATTGACGGCGAGCGTGGTTTTGCCGACTCCACCTTTGCCGGAACCGACAGCAATGATGGACTTAACACCGGGGATTGACTGCGGCCCCTCGGGCTGCGGACCGCTTGAATGTGCATGCATGTGCAAAGCAGGTTTCCTCGTCGTAACGTTAGCAACTTTAGATTATACCGGGAAGCTTAGGAGCGAAGCGTCACAGAGAAATTGCTCTGCTACGGACTACAATTGCGGGCGCGAGAGGAACGGCCATGGCGAAGAAGGTTGTCGCAATCGTTGGCAGCTATCGTAAGGGCGGTACTGTGGACACGGCGGTAGACACGGTGCTGGCCGGCGCACGCGAGCGCGGAGCAGACTCGAACAAAATCTATCTTCGCGACCAGCACATCGAATACTGCCTTAATTGCCGCGCTTGCACCCAGGCGAAGGGCAAGGCGCGAGGCGAATGCGCGATTCACGATGATATGGCGGCGATCCTCAATGAGATCGAAAGCGCAGATGCCGTGGTGCTGGGCTCTCCGGTGAACTTCTATAACGTGACCGCCGTATTCCGCACCTTCCTCGAGCGGCTGGTCGGATGCGTGTACTGGCCCTGGGGACAGGCATCTCCGCAACCACGATCGAAGGCGCTGCCTCGAAAGGCGGTGCTCATCGCATCCTCTGCGGCTCCGGGCTTTCTGTTGCCGCTCGCCACTGGAGCTCCCAGGGCGCTGCGCATCGCGGCCAACTGCCTCGGGGCGCGTCCGGTGGCAAGGCTCTGGATCGGACTGGCGGCGCAGAGCGCGAACGCTCAGCTTTCGCCGCGAGTGTTGCGGCGGGCGCGCAGGATCGGACAGCAGCTCTGACTGGGGGTGCATCGTCAGCGCGACAACCGTGTTCCAAACAAATCGCCCGGCCGAGGCCGGGCGATTGCGTGAAGCAGAGTAACAGACCCACATCTGCTGACTACGGCAGATATGGGGCACCAGAAAGACGGCTACAGGCTGCTCATGTTGGAAAGGAAGTCGCCATTGACGCGCGTCTTGCCGAGTTTGTCGATGAGCAACTCCATGGCCTCGACCGGCGAAAGAGGATTGAGAACGCGGCGCAAGACCCAGATGCGCTGCAGGTCATCCTTGGCCTGAAGCAGCTCTTCCTTACGGGTGCCCGAACGCTGAATGTCAATGGCCGGAAAGACCCGCTTGTCGCTGAGCTTGCGGTCGAGAATGACTTCCATGTTGCCTGTGCCCTTGAACTCTTCGAAGATCACGTCATCCATGCGGCTTCCGGTTTCAATCAGCGCCGTGGCGATGATGGTGAGTGAGCCGCCTTCTTCGATATTGCGCGCGGCGCCGAAGAAACGCTTCGGACGCTGCAGGGCGTTGGAGTCCACGCCGCCGGAGAGCACCTTGCCCGAGGGCGGAACAATGGTGTTATAGGCGCGCGCCAGACGCGTAATCGAATCCAGCAGAATCACCACGTCGCGCTTGTGTTCGACCAGGCGCTTGGCCTTTTCGATCACCATCTCCGCGACCTGAACGTGACGGGCGGCGGGCTCATCGAAGGTCGAGCTGATGACTTCGCCCTTCACCGAACGCTGCATGTCCGTGACTTCTTCGGGACGCTCATCAATGAGCAGAACGATCAGCACCACTTCCGGATGATTTGCCGTAACCGAGTTGGCGATATTCTGCAGCAGCATGGTCTTGCCGGTGCGTGGCGGGGCGACGATGAGACCGCGCTGGCCCTTGCCGATGGGAATCAGCATGTCCATGACGCGAGCGCTCATGTTGTCGCGCACGGTTTCCAGTTTGAGGCGCTCCTGCGGATAAAGCGGCGTCAGGTTGTCGAAGAGAATCTTGTTGCGGGCTTCGTCGGGCGACTCGAAGTTAACGGCCTCGATCTTGACCAGCGCAAAGTATTTTTCTCCCTCGTGGGGGGGCCGCACCTGACCACTGACGGTATCACCGGTTTTCAGGTCGAACTTGCGGATCTGGGAGGGCGAGACATAGATGTCGTCGGGGCCTGGCAGGTAGTTGTAATCCGGGGAGCGAAGGAAGCCGTAGCCGTCGGGAAGGATTTCGAGCACGCCTTCGGCGAAGATATGGCCTTCTTTTTCGCTCTGAGCCTGCAGGATTTTGAAAATCAGATCCTGCTTGCGAAGGCCGCTCGAACCAGGGAGGTCGAGTTCGCGAGCGATCTTGGTCAGCTCGGTAATGTTTTTTTCTTTGAGTTCAGCGATCGTCATGTCCACCTACGGAATGTTTTTCGAGAGGAAGGAATCAGGTGCGCCGCAAAGCGCCGGGAATGTGGTTACCGTTAAACCGGGCTCGGCTCACGAGCAACCATTTGGCTGGAAAACCGGCCGAAGCCCTTATTGGCCGGTGGGGGGTTCACGGCTGATGCTGCGAACTGGTCCTACAAACTTCGTATTTCGTACTTGCTGTTGCTATCCCTTGTTATTGCTATCCCTTGCGGCTGCCGTTGATGCGGCATACCGCAAGGTGAAATTCTGGAATTCCAGCCGCTAAGCGGCGCGACGCTGCGCCTCTTTTGCATTCACCGGATCGGCCATCACATTGGCGCGCTCATTGTCGGAGATGCGGTTCAGAACATCGTTCGTCGTGTCCTGAATGCGGGTATTCGGTTTGTGAAACTTGCGAGTTGCCTTGGAAGCAATCTGGCAGAGCATATAACGATTCTGTAAGGTATGTAAAGCTTCAAAGACTTTATCTGAACGCATGACTTCTCCTTATGCATCAACCTTGCTGGCGTTCAACACCGTTTCCAAGGTCAACGTAACTGGCTGTGTGTGTTTCGCTGTGCACGATAGACTCTGCCAGCCGTATCGCTTCTTCTTGATAGATGCGAAGCCTTTATGGTGCGTCGCTCAATCTGAAGCAGAACAATGCCTCTGATTGGCTGACTCCCGACCCTCACGCGTCAGGTATTCACAGGACGCAACAAGGGTAACCTCCTGAGATCAGTAACCTGAACCTGTTTTGCTTGGAGGATCTTGCCCTAGCCCATGGAGCTTCGGGCTGCGATGAACGGCCGGACGAACTCACCCTTCCATGGTGCCGGCGGACAATTTGTACATTAAAACTTTGTAGAGCCAAGGTCAACATTATTTTTTCTAGCTTAACTTATTGATTCTTATGAATCGGAGAAGCGCATTGACAAAGCTCCGGCGCGATTCGCTGCTCCCGCGGCACTAGTGGCGGGCGTGTGAAGGGTCAGAGGTGCGCGCCACATTCAGGTCAAGATGCACCTTCTGCCCGGCATCCATATTCGGTAGATAGCAGTTCTGGTCGGCGTTGTAGCTGGCCGCGCAGGCGGCGGTGAACTGCGCGCGCCGCGGCGATTGCGCAAACTGCCAGATCTCGGCAAACGGCGCTCCACTGGCTGCGAGTGGCGGAGGCTGTTTGGGAAAAGCGCAACCGGGCGAGGGCGGACAGGCATCGTTGGCGACCCAGAAGACGAGCTCGCGCCCTGCCGCCGAGCTATGCAGGTCGCTCGCCGTACTGATCACGCTCCCGTCCGGCTCCGTAACCTCGATCCCCGAGCAGTAAACCCCAGCACGAAAACCGGCGCGCCGCACCGCATCGGCCCAGGCGAATATGTAATTTTTCTGCTCTTCGAGCATTCGCCCACCCTGCTCCTGATCAAGAAAAATCACGCTTGCGCGGGGAAAGCCTTCGGTCCTTGCCACCCGCGCGGCCGCCGCGCCATCTGTGGCGCCGGGTTTGACCGCACCCTTCAACTCGGCGTAGGCGCGACCGTTAAAAAGCAGAAGAAAGCCGAAGCCCGCGCGCTCGACCGTTACTCGCTTGCCCTGCCAGCTATTGGCGCGGGAGCCGGGCGGGTTGTTCAGCCAGTAGCCGGTGAAGGCGAAGCTCTTGCGCAGAGCCGGAAGGTTGGCATCGCCGGGATAGTCGTTGCGATCGAATCCTAGATAGACTGCGGGGAAACCGGAGCGATCCCAGCCTGCCGGTAACGCTGCGCCGCCGGCCGTCAGGCCGCGCACCGAAATCAACGTGACCAGGGCCAGCCTCGACACGCTTAGCAATAGAGCTGCGGACAGCTTCTTCTTCATAGGAACAGTGTAAGGGAGGGTGGCCCCTCGAAAGCACCACCTGACGATTGAAAAATGCGAGTCGGGAGCGCGGTTCGCACTGAGGTCGGTGCAAGGTGGAGAATGGCTTGTGACAACAAAGGTTTGCGGCTCGCTTATTATAATTTCTTAAGATATTTCCACATTCGTGTTGAAAACCTCTCAACATTTCGGCGCTGCTGATCTTGACAGCAGAGTACAATCGAGTTCCGAAAAAAGGTGAGCCAGCCCGAGGTACAAAGTAATAGTTCTGTCATAACGGTTTACAGCTCCCGCAAAGCGAATCTGCCCATTGCCCCCAGAGGCAACTGCGGTTAAACTTCGGAACATTGACCCGCTGCGACCTGTCGGATCGAAGTATCGACGCCTGAGTTTTGGGTGGGTATATTCGCAGGCACACATACAGGAGAACGCTTTTTGCTGTACCTCCACGCTCTTGGACATTTTCATCCCGAGACGGTTCTGGACAATCACTTTCTGTCATCTCTGGACATCGGGGTAGACGTGAAATGGATTGAGGACCGGGTTGGCATCGTTGAGCGGCGCACCACGCTGCCGCTGGATTATCTTCGGCAGACGCGCAACCAGGACCCGCGCGCCTCTGCCGAGGCGGCACACACCACGGCAAGCCAGATGTCGGCGCGGGCCACGAAGATGGCACTGGAGCGTGCCGGGATCGAGGCCTCGCAAGTGGGCATGATCATCTCTGGCGGATGCTCACCCGAGATGCAGATTCCCGCCGATGCCAGCCGTGTTGCCGCAGAGCTTGGCATCGCCGCAACCTGCTTTGACCTGCAGTCAGCCTGTTCGAGCTTCGCAGCACAGATTCATTTTCTCAATCAGATGCGCCCTGAGGCGCTGCCCGATTACGTGCTGGTAATCAACAGCGAATGCTTTACCCACACCATCAACTACAATGACCGGCGTCAGGCTGTACTGTTCGGCGATGCGGCTGCAGCGGCGATTGTCTCCTCGCGCGTGCCTGCGCCTTCGGTTATCTCGGAAACCAGCTTTGATAGCGATCCCTCGGGACAGCACCAGATCATCATTCCTACCGGCGGACACTTCGCGCAGGAAGGTCCGGCGGTCCAGGTCTTCGCCATCCGGACTACAACCGACATCGTGAAATGCTTGCAAGCATCGGTGCCGCCTTCGGAGAATCGGCGTCAGATCTTCATCGGGCATCAGGCCAATCTGCGCATGTTGGAGAATGTCTGCAAGCGCACCTCAATTGCGCCGGGAGATCACTACGCCAATATCGCCATGTTCGGCAACTGTGGCGCGGCGGGCGCGCCCACCGTGCTCTCGCAGAACTGGGACGAGTTGCGCAATACGGTGATCCACATGGCAGTAGTCGGCTCAGGCCTGGCCTGGGGCGGCATGCGCATCTCACGCGCCTGATCTTCGCAAGAAGCAGAATACAGATAAATACACAAGGAAGTCCCAAGCGCCTGAGCCTTGGGACTTCTTTTTTTCGCAGTGCTTTGCTCGCCGCAGCTACGCCTTGGCGGGCTCGCTGACCGTGTGGGTCGGTAGCGCCTGCGCTTCCTTGCGCAACTCCTCAAAGAGAACTGTACTCAGATAGCGTTCCCCGAAGCTGGGGATAATGGCGACAATCAGTTTGCCTGCGTTCTCCGGGCGCTGGGCCACTTTCAAGGCTGCAAAGACAGCAGCTCCGGCAGAGATGCCGACCAGCAGCCCCTCTTCTTTCGGCAAACGGCGGGCGTACTCGAGCGCCTCCTCGTTGGTGACCTGGATCACCTCGTCCATCAACTTGGTGTCCAGCACACTCGGGACAAAGCCGGCGCCGATTCCCTGAATTTTGTGGGGTCCCGCCTTGCCGCCGGAGAGCACCGGGCTGTCGGTCGGCTCGACGGCGATTGCCTTAAAAGACGGCTTTTTCGGCTTGATATAACGAGCAACGCCGGTGAGGGTTCCGCCGGTGCCCACACCAGAGACCAGGATATCTACCTTGCCGTCAGTATCGTTCCATATCTCAGGGCCGGTGGTGGCGAAATGAATCTCCGGATTGGCAGGGTTGTCGAACTGCTGCGGCATGAATCCATTCGGCGTGTTGGCGAGAATCTCTTCAGCCTTGGCGATTGCGCCCTTCATACCGTTGGGGCCGGGGGTGAGCACGATCTTGGCGCCGAAGGCCAGCAGGAGCACGCGGCGTTCAAGGCTCATCGTATCCGGCATGGTGA
Organism: uncultured Acidobacteriota bacterium; assembly: GCA_963738165.1. Taxonomy (GTDB): domain Bacteria; phylum Acidobacteriota; class Terriglobia; order Terriglobales; family Acidobacteriaceae; genus TOLSYN. The sequence continues at coordinate 546,595 of CAVTVE010000018.1, read as the reverse complement.
GGATCAATTCGTAGCCCTTCACTGCGGCTACAAACGCCAGCGCAATTCCAGTATTGCCGCTGGTGGGCTCGATGAGAACGGTCTTGCCGGGATGAATCTTGCCATCGCGTTCGGCAGCCTCGATCAGGGCAACTCCGATGCGGTCCTTAACGCTGGCCAGTGGATTTTGGCTCTCCAATTTCACTGCTACCCTTGCGTGCGCGCCCTGGGCCATCTTGTTGAGGTAAAGCAGCGGGGTCTTTCCGATCAGTTCGGTGATGCTGTTTGCAATTGCCATATCTTCTCCATCTGGCCGCCTCGGCGAGCCACGAAAAAATCACAGCGCCTGGAGGCGGCTTTCTTATTGCAAACCGCACGGCAGGGAAATTGTACAGCGCCTAACGTATTCCGATGCGCTACAACTAGTTGGGACTAAATAAAAAAACCGCCCAAAGTCTCTGGCGGCGGTTCGTGAAATCCTCTTGAACTAATCTTTATTCCACGATGTCGTTTTCGCCAGAGGGCCACCTACAGCTACAACAGCCGGCACAGGTGCGACACGTTTGGCAACAGAGCATCATGATGGCTTTGTTTATAGACCGTTCCATTTCCGCAGTCAATACTGCAGGTTTAACGATGCGTCCGCAGTCAGTCGAGCATCGCGGTTTTCGCGCGCTGTTCTGCCGGAGGTCTGTGTATGTAGAAGCTGTGTGTAATTGACCGGCGATTCGACGATAATATTGACGATATTCAAGTATGCGTGTGAAATGAGGTTCCCGTGCGTGGTTCCGCTTGTGTTGTCATTTTTCTGGGCGCGGCGATTGCCGCTGCTCAGGTTTCCGCTCCGGCGGGAAAGGCTACCCCGCCTCCCGTACGGCACGGTCTCTTGGCGCTGGATGCTGATCTGCAGGGACTGGCTGAGCGCGTCGGGCCGGCGGTGGTGACCGTCGATGTCAGCGGGCTGGCAACGGTGCAGGACCCCAACACGCGGCAGACGCCCTATATCACAAAAGAGCAAGGCGTCGGATCGGGCATTGTCGTCGATCCCTCGGGTTACATCCTGACCAATGCCCATGTCGTGGAACACGCGACTTCAGTTTCAGTTCTGGTATTCCGGCATCGCAACCAGCCGGAGGGCGGAATTGAAGATGCCGAGCGCTTTACCGCGACCATCCTGGGGCGTGACGCGCTGACCGATCTGGCACTGCTCAAGGTGGAAGCCGACGGCCTGCCTGCGCTGAAACTTGCCGACTCAGACAAGGTACACGTCGGCCAGCTTGCTCTGGCTTTTGGCAGCCCGCTCGGCCTGGAAAACACGGTAACCCTGGGCGTCATCAGCTCGACGCAGCGCCAGCTTAAACCCTCCATCCCGGTGATGTATCTGCAGACCGATGCGGCCATCAACCCTGGAAACTCGGGCGGCCCCCTGGTCGATATCGGTGGCGAGGTCATCGGGATGAACACCATGATCGCCTCGCAATCGGGCGGCAGCGAGGGGGTGGGCTTTTCGATCCCATCCAACACACTGCGGCTCGTCTATGAGCAGTTGCGCAAGCATGGCCACGTGCGCCGGGGATCGATCGGCATCATCGCCCGCGACATCACGCCCACGCTCGCCAGCGGTCTTGGCCTGGCGCAACAGTCCGGAGTCATTCTGGAAGACGTGGTGCCAAACTCCTCCGCAGACCACTCAGGCTTGCGCCCAGGAGACATCCTGATGGCCGTGGACGGCAAGCCTTTTAAAGATCCGCGAGCGCTATCGGCAGTACTGTTCCAGAAGCGGATCGGCGATATCACCGATTTTAAAATCTTGCGCGGCACCGAAATTTTGTCGCTGAAGGTCCCGGTCACCGAGCGCGAGGGCGATCCGGAGAGCATTCTCGATCCCACACAGTCGGCAAGCAACATCATCCCCAAGCTGGGGATTGTTGGCATTCAGATTACGGATTCAGTCGCGCAGTTGATCCCACCCACGCGCACTCCGGGAGGCATCCTGGTAACGGCGCTGACTGCCGGAGGCAACGCCTCGTTTTTCGGTCTTCAGCCCGGAGATGTGCTGCATATTCTGAATCGCACTCCGCTTGATTCGCTGGAAACGCTGCGCAAGTCCCTGGCTGCGTTGAAGCCCGGAGACGCGGTGGTGCTCACCCTCGAGCGCGCCGGAGAGCTGTACTACGTGGGGTTCGATCTCCCGGAGTAGAAGAGCAACTCCGGGCAAGCCGTGTGGCATACTTGAGTCCATTGTGCGCCTTCATCTGGCCACGCTCCTCGACGACTACCGCCGTCTCGGCACCGAACGAGCCGTGGTAGTCCATCGCGGCAATCGCCAGCAGGTTTCTACCTACGCCGATCTCGCAATGCTCGCCGGGCGCTTCGCCGCCGAGTTGATTCGACTGCAGATCGCCCCCGGCGAGCGCGTCGTCCTGTGGGGACAAAACAGCGCGGAGTGGATTGCGGCATTCTTCGGCTGCGTGCTTCGCGGTGTACTCGCCGTTCCTCTCGACGCCGCCGGAGGCCTCGACTTCGCTCAGCGTGTCATCGCCGAAACCAAACCCCACCTGCTCGCCGGCGACCAGTCGTTACTCGCGTGCCTTTCACCCAGCAACGTCCCGCATATCGCCTTCGAAGAGTTTGCGGCCACGCTTCCCTTCCCGCCCTCAGACGCCGCATTGCAGGAGCCGAGCCTTGGGCCGGATACGCCTCTGCAGATTCTCTTTACCTCGGGCACAACCGCTGACCCGAAGGGCATCGTCCACACCCACCGAAACGTGCTCGCAAGCCTTGAGCCCATCGAGCGCGAGATGCAGCACTATCTGCGCTACGAGCGGATCTTTCACCCCTTGCGCTTCCTGCACACACTTCCCTTGAGCCATGTCTTCGGGCAGTTCATGGGATTGTGGATTCCGCCGCTGCTTGACGCCGAAGTACATTTTGAAAGCCGGCTTCAGGCACCTCGCTTGATGGAACTGGTCCACGATCAGCGCATCTCGGTGCTGGCGGCTGTACCGCGCGTCCTCGACCTGCTCAAGTCTCATCTGGAAGCCGGCTTTCGCGATCTTCCGGCGCGGCTGGAATCCTCGCGGGGCCTGCGGATATGGCAGCGCTGGTGGAGCTTCCGGGATGTGCATCGCGCCTTCGGCTTCAAGTTCTGGGCCTTCGTCTGCGGCGGAGCCTCACTCCCTCCGGCACTGGAACGCTTCTGGAGCGATCTGGGCTTCGCGCTCATCCAGGGCTATGGGATGACGGAAACCGCAGCGCTCATTACCCTCAATCATCCTTTTCACATTGGCCGGGGCAGCATCGGCAAGCCACTCCCTGGCCGAGAGATTCGTATCGGCGACGATGGCGAGATGCTGGTGCGTGGTGAGATGGTGTCCTCTGCACGATGGCAAAATGGGCGGATGCAGATGCGTCCCGAGCCGTGGCTGGCGACCGGCGATCTGGTCGAGCAGGACAGGGAGGGGCAGCTTCACTTTCTCGGTCGTAAGAGCGAAACCATCGTGACCCCGGCTGGACTCAACGTTCATCCCGAAGACATTGAAGCAGCACTGAACCAGCAGCCCGGGGTTCAAGCATCGGCGGTTGTCCCGCTTCGCACGCTCGCCGGTGCGGAACCGGTGGCTGTTCTGATCTTCCACGGCAGCCCTGCACAGGCTCAGGCGGCTGTCGATGCGGCAAACGCCGGCCTTGCCGAATATCAGCGCGTACGGCGTTGGAAGCTCTGGCCGCAACTGGATTTCCCCCGCGGCGGGCTCGGTAAGATCCAGCGCCAGAAGATCACGGAATGGATCGGCCAGGAAGCCGTGGTAGATCAGGAAAGCCTCGTAGCTCACAACTCCGGGATTACCTCGCCAGACCCAATAACCACGCTGATCGCAGCCGTCACCCGAAGTCAGCATATAAGGCTCGACGATGACGTGCGCCTTGACCGCGACCTTAATCTCGACAGCCTCGCCCGCGTGCAGTTGCAGAGCGAACTCGAACAGCGAATGGGCGTCAGCATCGGCGACGAGGAGTTCGAGCGAATTACAACCCTCGGGCAATTGCGCGCTCGGCTCGGCGTTGAGCGAAGCCAACCCGGCATTGAGCCAACCAGTGCGTTTTCCGAAACCCATCCTGCTGTGGCCAGTGAGCAGGTCACCGAGCCGCTCCGCTTCATCTATCCGGAGTGGAGTTGGTGGCCCGCCGTACACGCTTTGCGAGTGCTCTTTCAGGAGGCGGTGATGCGTCCGCTGGTCTGGTTTCTCGCTGCCCCTGCGGTCTCGCAACGCGGCAACTTTCGCGGTACGGACGAGCCTTTGTTGTTGATCGCGAACCACGTGACCGCATTTGACGCGTCGCTGGTGCTCTATGCGCTTCCCGCTCCAATGCGCTCCAGGGTGGCGATTGCCATGGCCGGTGAACTGCTTGAGGATTTTCGGAATGGGCGCAAACAAGGCAACTGGCTGCTGAACCTGCTTGCACCCGTTGAATACTTATTACTCACGGCGCTCTTTAATGTCTTCCCGCTTCCGCGCAGCGTGGGATTTCGGCGCAGCTTTGCTCATATCGGCAAAGCTATGGACCGCGGCTATCACGTGCTCGCATTTCCTGAGGGCCACATTTCCGCGGATGGCGCGCTGCAACCGTTCCAAGCCGGAATCGCTCTACTCGCGCGCGAGTCGAACGCGCGGATTCTTCCAGTCGGACTGAAGGGGCTGGGCGAACTCAAACAACGCAGGCGAGGCTGGTTCCGTTCGCACAGCCTCGAAATCCGCATCGGCGAACCGATTCGTCCCGATCCGCAACTTGCGCCCGACGAGCTGACAAAAAACCTGCACGATGTAGTTTCCGCGCTGTTGCGGCCGTGACTCCGTTTTATTTTTCTATCGTCTTGTGTACAGGCGCGATCTGTTCTTCTTCCGCGCGCAGCTCCTCTGGCGTGTTCACATTTTTCCATCCGTCGGCCAGTTCGGGCGGAGGCGCCAGCACCAGCGTGCGAGGCGAATCCAGCAAAACCGCCGCACGCGCATTGTGTTCGTGATCTGCCTGAGCCTGCCGCTCCAGAAACTCCAGTGCCTGCGGCTCATACAACGCCAGCATCGGGTAGGGATGACCATCCGACTGCTCCGGAATTACCGCCCAACATCCAGGACGTCGTTGGGCGGCGAGCCATTCAATGTGACTGGGGCGCAACCATGGATGATCACACGCGGCCACAATCCAAGCCGCTCCCGGAGCCCAGCGATGGGCGGCGATCAACCCGGCTCCCGGCCCGGCAAAGTCCGGTGAATCCGGCAGTTGTACAAGAGTCGTCAGCGTTTCGGGCAATACTCCCGGCCCCAGGACCACGACCTGCGGATCGTTCCCGACCCCAGCCAAAGCATCTGCCGCAATCTCGCCCAATGTCCGCTTGCCAAAGTGCAAAACCTGCTTGACGGAACCCATCCGCGAACTCGTGCCGCCCATCAACAATCCGCGAAAGAGTGGCCGCGCATTCCACGCCTTGGGAAGCCAGTGATCGATGTATTCCATAAACGCGTTCAGCCGAGGGCCGTTCCAGGCCAGCCTGCCCACGATATTCGTGACGTTCTCCGGCACGTCGTTGGCCGGCAACTCTTGTCTACCCGCGCTCTCCAGCCAGAATTTCGGTAAGGCGGTATCCTTGTGCCCTTCCACCAGCAGCAGGTCGTGGTCGCGGCCCAGCCTTGCCAACACAGCTTCAAGCGAGAGTATCGCCGCCGCTCCCCGCCGCTCGAACTGCTGCTGGCCACTGCTCAGCGTGACGGTGGCCCCGGCGCGAAAGAGCCGGTCAGAGTCCTTTCCCGGCCTGTCCACCTCAAAACCGTGAGCGTCATGCTTCACCACCGCGACCGCAAGCCCGCGCTCCACCAACTTCGGGATCGCCGCCTCTAGCAGCGTAGTCTTTCCCGAGCCCGAAAATCCGCATACGGCCAGCACAGGAGCGCCAAAGCCGTGAACCGCATCGCCGTCCAATCTCACCGCACTCTCCCTCTAAAACGCATACCACCGCAGTTCATCATAAGCATAGCAATTTCTGCGGTGGCACCCGCACCTTCGAATCGGTTCCTCGCTTTTGCACCCTACTTGTTGAGAGCTGCGTCCGCATCCGCGATAATTGAAGGAGATGGGTTTTCAAACTACATACAGCAGCTTCAGCAGGCGCATAAAGCTGGGAAGCGCAGGGTTGATTCTCCTCACGGCGATTGCCCTGATCTGCCCCGCGCTGGCCAGCCCTGTTGATACGGTCGAGCCCACCGCGAACGATCTGCTCCGTCAGGCCATCGCCAACGAAAACATCCACGGCAGAGAAGATTACTACGCATGGATGGACCGGGTGAAGAAACCGCGCGGCAGCGTAACCAAGATAATGGTGAACACCCCCCAGGGAATTCTGGCCCGAATCGTCTCATACGATGACCGCCCATTGACCCCGGAAGAGCGACAACAGGACGATGAGCGCATCAACCGCCTTCTCGACCCGGCAATCATGCGCCAGAAAGCAAGAAAGCAGCATGAGGATCAGCAGCACATCGAACGCGTCTTTGATGCGCTTCCTGACGCCTTTCATTGCGAGTACGCCGACGCACAGGACAATCGCAACCTGCGCCTGGAGTGTTCGCCCAATCCGCATTTCTCTCCCCCGAACTACGAATCACAGGTGCTGCAGGGAATGAAGACCGTGATACTGATCGACCGCGCGGATAAGCGAATCAGTGGGCTCGAGGGAACTCTCTTCAAAGACGTCAACTTCGGTTGGGGCGTCTTGGGAAAGCTCAATCGCGGGGGGTCCATTGAAATCACGCGATCCAAAGTAGCGGGCAAGCACTGGTGCGTCACCCGGATACAGCTGAAGTTCGAGGGCCGCGTTCTCGTCGTCAAGTCGCTAAGAATTGAAGAAATTGAAACTTCGTGGGAGTATCGCCCAGTGGCCAAGATGAACGTGGCACAGGCACTGGAATTTCTGCGCAATGTCCCGCTCGAAGCCTCCCGCTGAGCTTGCGAGAAGACCGGCGGCGACTACGGAACTCTCATGCAGCCTGCGCTGCACAAAAGCTAGTACGCCCAGAACGGACCCTGCGGGACACCGTTCGGTGGTGTCACTCCCCAAATTGCCGTGTAGACATTCCGTCCATAAAAGAAGGACAGTCCCCAGTCGAAATACCCATCGTGTGCCTGCGTTAAGGCATTCGGGACACCCGCCTTGTCGGTCGTATGCGGCCCGGCCAGCCCGCTGAAGGCGGTGAAACCCGCAGGAAGCGCGTCGGCGTTGAACACGCTGAACTGAACTGTATTGCTGGTGCCGGCGGTCGCCTGGTTCACTGCCGTAAGGTTCTCGGTAGCACTGGGGCAATAAAAATCAGCATTGAAGGTGCAGTCCGGAATTCCTGAGAGCGGTTGGTCCAAAAAGAAAATAGCATTCGAACCGCTGTCAATGAAGCTACCGAATGTATGTGAACCATTCGCCAGAAGCGTGTTGTCCTGTGTCGAATCCGGGTATGAAACCCCGTTGTATACGGTCGTAATTCCCGACCAGGCGGCATGACTCGGGTCGGAATCAAGCGGCAAGACGACTGCGCTGCCCAGCCCGTTGTTGGATTGTGTACCGATGCCAAAGACCAGCGAGGCCTGCCCCGCAGCTACGCCCTTTGCGCCGCCGGCGGGAACGGAGGGCATCTCCAGGATCACACCATTGTTATCGGCCGTAAACAGAGACACCGGGTTGCGAACCTGTTGATTGAGGGGCACCGACAAATTGGAATTGCTGCAAGTCGAACCCGAACAGGTGTAATACGTTCCCGGGGGCAGGGTGTTGGACGAGATGCACTGGTTTGGGAAGCCGAGGGCATCGCAGTCATATTGATATGTTCCTACACCGAGCCGTCCATTCTCATGCAATGTTCCGATCGTATCCTGCTCGGTTCCAGTGCAGTTGGCCGTTGGTATCGAGGAAGAGGGCAGGTCGCCGAGTACCTGGATTGGTACGGAACTCGCGACCTCGCCGGTGTTGCTGGGCCCACCCATTTTTACGTCGGCAGATCGTACGCTGCCCCAGAAGAAGGTGTTATCTAGAAACTCAACGCACTCTGCAAGGGGCGCTCCTGGGTTGACGTTCTGCAAGGCCGCGAGCACCGCCGATCCATTGGCAACGGTCGGAAACGCAGTCGCTGGAATCCTAAGCCCCGTCGACGCGGTGTCAACCGAAATGTGATCGAAGATCGCGCAATTGGAAGTTCCCGGCGCACAAACAACGACGGTGGTGTAGGAGACGTTCGACGTCGTGTTAGACAAACCGCCATCCACGATCAGTGGCGCTACGTTGTCGCTGCTGCCAAGCGCGACAATCGTGTTCCCGCCTGCAGCCGACGTAGTTCCGGTTTGGTGACTGCCGCTTCCGCAGCCCACGATAAGTAGCAGCGCCGAGACCGAAAGTCCAAAAGCGATTCTTCGCACGCTACCTCCCCACCTATGCTTGGATAATCTAGTTCCCGCATTCAATGCTGGAAAAGAGGTTAAGTCGCTATTGGCGCAGGCTCTTGGGCACCATATCTTTCCAATTTTGATGCGAAACAGAGCTCAAAGTTTGCAGAAAATCAGAAGTTCGCAAGCTGAAACCCCTATCGGAATCGGTTCTCCAGATTACGCGCAGAACAAAGCCCGGCAGCGGTGCCGGGCTCGTGAACTTCTGATGCAGCCGCTTACTTGCGCTTCGGGCGATAAAGATCAGTCGAGGTTCCATAGAAAATCTCCGCCGATTCCATGATGGTCTCCGAGAGCGTGGGATGGGGATGAATGGTGTGTCCCAGATCATACGCCGTGGCTGCCATCTCAATCGCGAGAACGATCTCCGCGATCATGTCGCCCGCTCCTGGCCCCACGATTGCTCCGCCCAGCACGCGCTCGGTCTTCTTGTCGATCAGAAGCTTGGTGAGTCCCTCGGTGCGATCCAGCGTCACCGCGCGTCCGCTTGCCGCCCAGGAGAAGCGGACGACCTCAACGTCCATGCCTTTGGCCTCCACCTCCGCCTGCGTCAGCCCTGCCCACGCAATCTCAGGATCGGTGAACACCACGGCGGGAATCGCATATGGCGCAAACTCCACCTTGTGCCCTGCAATGTGCTCCATCGCGGTACGCCCTTCGTGTGACGCCTTGTGCGCCAGCATCGGATCGCCTGCAACGTCGCCGATCGCATAGACCGAGGGATCGTCGGTCTGTAGTTGCTTGTTCACCGAGATGAATCCGCGCTCGTTCACCTTCACCTTGGTATTTTCAAGTCCAGGAATCTTCGAATTCGGCCGCCGCCCCACCGAGACCAGCACCTTGTCATAACTCTTCTCCTCCACCGTGCCGTCGGGAAGGTTGAAGGTGACCTTCACCTTTGCGATCTCATCCTTTACAGCCGTCACAGCCGTGTTCAGCATGATCTTGCTGAACAGCTTTTCCAGCCTCTTCTGCAAGGGTGGAATCAGGTCGCGGTCGGCGCCCGGAAGCAGTCCCGGCGTCATCTCGACCACGTCCACCTTCGACCCAAGCGTGGCGTAGACCGTACCCAGTTCGAGTCCGATGTAGCCTCCACCGATGACCAGAAAAGTTTTGGGGACGTCCTTCAAATCCAGCGCCCCGGTCGAGTCGAGAATGTTCGCCCCGCTCGCAGCCAGTGGCCCTGGGCGCGCTGGCGACGATCCGGTGGCGATGATCACCTTGTCGAATTGCAGCGTCTCTTCACCGCCCGCGCTCTTCGTTACCTTCAGCGTAGTCGAATTCACGAAGCTGGCTTCGCCCTGAACGTACGTGACCTTGCGCTGCTTGGCCACGATGCCAAGGCCTCCTGTCAATTTATTCACCACGCCCTCTTTGAAAGCGCGCAGCTTCGCCACGTCAATCTTCGGATCGGCGAATTCCACGCCCCAGCTCGCCGAATGTTTGGCTTCGTTGATCAGCGCCGCCACGTGTAAGAGCGCCTTTGATGGAATGCAGCCGCGATAAAGGCAAACTCCGCCGGGATTCTTTTCAGGATCGATGAGAGTAACGTCGAGGCCGAGGTCGGCGCCGAGGAAGGCAGCGGCATAACCACCAGGGCCGCCACCAATCACTGCAACTTTCGCGTTCGTGTTCGCCATGTCTCGCTTTCGTCTCGCTTTCAGCTTCTGTTTTTCAAAAATGTCGAACCAACCGCACCTAAAACTTATTTGAGCTTCAATATCAAAGAGCGCTTCGTCTAATAAGAAGTTTCAAAATCCGTTCACGTTCGGTTGGGAACAAGCCCAAACAATCAGTGAATTCACGGTCCCTATCCCTGCACTGAAAGCAGGAATGGCTGCTCCAGTGCGTCCACGATCCAGCGCGTAAACCGCGCCGCGTCGGCCCCGTCGATAATGCGATGATCGTATGAGACAGAGAGCGGCAACAAGGTGCGTGGTTCGAACTTATCATTCATCCACACCGGTTCCACCCTCGACCGCGACATTCCAAGAATCGCAACCTCTGGATAATTGATGATGGGATTGAAGGCCGTACCGCCCACTCCTCCCAGATTTGTGATCGTAAACGAAGCGCCCTCCATCTCTTCGGCCGCAAGTTTCTTATCGCGAGCTTTGTTAGAGATAGAGGAAAGCTCAACCGCCAGCTCGATAATATTTTTCTTGTCCACATCGCGAATCACCGGAACCAGCAGCCCGCGGTCTGTATCCACCGCGACGCCAATGTGGATATAGCGCTTGTAGATGATCTCCTGGCTCGCCATGTCGATGGAGGCGTTGAATTGCGGAAACGCCTTCAGCGCGGAAGCCGCGACCTTCAACGCGATGGCTGTCATCGTCATTTTACCGCCGGCTTTTTCTGCCTTGGGCGCGAAACGTTTGCGCAACTCTTCCAGCTCAGAGACATCTGCCTTATCGAATTGCGTAACGTGCGGAATGACGTTCCACGCAAGCGCCAGGTGCTCGGCTGTTTTGCGACGCACGGCGCGCAGCGGAACCTTTTCGACCTTGCCCCAGCGGCTGAAGTCAGGCAGCTTGACCACCGCGGTCCCCGCCAGCGAAGCCACGCGAACCGAAGCCTCCGTATCGGCCATCTTCGCAAACGCATTTTTAGCGTAAGCCTTCACATCGGCCTCGCTTATGCGTCCGCCTGGGCCACTTCCCTTCACAGAGTAAATGTCCACTCCGATTTCGCGCGCCAACTTTCGCACGACCGGCGCCGCCGGAACCGTGCGGTGCTCCTGGTCCGCGGGCTTGCCCTGCCCGGCCGTAGGAGCCCCAAATTGCATCTCCTGCGGAGCATCGGGCGGAAACGCCTGTTGCTCACTCTTGCCTTCGGCGGTGCGTGCCGTGCGAAAGCTGTGCCGGGTGATCGCCATATACCCATCGTCAGAGTGATCGTCCACTGTCGCGGCCTTCCCCGACTCGACCGCTGCCGAGCTTGGTTGAGCCGTTGTCGTCGCGGGAGGAGGAGCTTCCGGTGCGGTCTTCGTGATGACCGTAAGCACGGGATCCCCCACCTTCAGCTTCTGGCCCATCTGCGCTTTTACTTCCTTGACCGTTCCGCTCAACGTCGAAGGAACTTCCACGACCGCTTTGTCGGTCTCAAGTTCGAGCACCGTCTCGCCGGCAGTCACCTCCTCGCCCGGCTGCACCGTGATTCGAACCACATCGCCGAATTCGATATTCTCGCCCAGCTCGGGCAACCTGAACTCAGCCACCGATGCAGTTGCAGCGGCGGCGCGCGTCTCGGCCGCGGTGGCGGAAACGTCGCCCCCGCTGCGCTCTTTCGACACTGGCGTCTTCGCAGAGGCATCTTTCGCTGCGGGCTCTTTTGGAGCAGGTTCTTTTGCGATGGCTTCTTTTGCCGGTTGCTCCTTCGCCGGTTGCTCTTTCGTCGAATAGGTGAACAGCACATCCCCTACCTTCACGCGCTGGCCCGGAGTCACGACAACTTTTTCAATTGCGCCATTGACCGTCGAAGGCACTTCGATGACGGCCTTATCGGTTTCCAGCTCAACCACCGTCTGGCCTTCATTGATCGTGTCACCACCTTTGACAGCGACTCGAACCACGTCGCCAGCTTCGATGTTTTCACCAAGCTCCGGGAGTCTGAATTCTGATGCCACAAGGTTTCCTTTCAACGGTTGCGGCCCAACTGCCGCGTGCCTGGAATCTCCGCGCCCGGAGCCCGCTTTGCAAGTGGCTGCTCCAGACGCCTGAACCACCTACGCCATCACGACGCGAACGGATCAGCTTTTTCGGAATTGATTCCGAGATCGGCAATCGCCTTCTTCACATCGGCGGCTTTGATCTTGCCTTCGCGCAGAAGACCGGTCAATGTAGCCAGCACAATGTGTTTGGCATCCACCTCGAAGAAATCGCGCAGCATCGCACGGCTCTCGGAACGGCCATAGCCATCGGTACCAAGCGCGATTAACGGGCGCGGCATCCATTGTGAGATCGACTCCGGAAGCGCCTTCACATAATCGGAAGCGGCCACCAGTACCCCCTCGGTGCTCTTCAGTTGTGAGGCCACGAACGGCTCGCGTTGCTTCTCTCCCGGATGCAGAATGTTCCAGCGCTCGCAGGCGTTGCCGTCCCGGTACAGTTCCTTATAGCTGGTCACGCTCCACACGTCGGTGGCAACCTTGTAATTCGTTTCCAGAATCTCGGCGGCCTTCAACGCCTCCATCATGATCGCGCCCGAGCCGAACAACTGCGCCTTCAGCTTGAGGTCTGTTCTTTCTGAGCTGCGGAAGCGGTACATTCCTTTCAGAATGCCCTCGCGAACGCCCTCCGGCATAGCTGGCTGCGCCCACGTCTCGTTCATCACCGTGATGTAGTAGAAGATGTCTTCCTGCTCCACGTACATGCGGCGGATGCCCTCCTGCACGATGGTCGCAATCTCATATGCGAATGCCGGATCGTAGGCCAGCAGGTTCGGCACCGGATAGGCAAGGATATGACTGTTGCCGTCCTGGTGCTGCAAACCCTCGCCCGCCAGCGTGGTTCGCCCCGCGGTTCCTCCACAGAGAAAACCCTTTGCCCGCTGATCGCCCGCCGCCCACACCAGGTCGCCGACACGCTGCAGGCCGAACATCGAATAGTAGACGAAGAATGGAATCGTGTTGATCCCGTGATTTGCCGGCGAGGTGCCCGCTGCAATGAACTCGGAGATTCCACCCGCCTCCGTGATCCCTTCTTCCAGAATCTGCCCGTCTTTGGCTTCCTTGTAATACAGCAAGGTATCCATATCGACCGGCTCATAATTCTGTCCCACGCTGGAGTAAATGCCCACCATGCGGAACAGGGCTTCCATGCCAAAGGTGCGGGCCTCGTCCGGAATGATCGGCACGATCAGCTTGCCGATCTTTGGGTCGCGCAGCAGTTTCGCGATCAGCCGCACCAGCACCATCGTGGTTGCAACCTGGTGGTCTCCGGTGCCGCTGTGGAACTCCTTGAAGACCTCTTCGCTCACCGGCTCCAGCTTTGGCGCGCGCATCTTGCGCTCCGGCAAATACCCACCGAGCTGCTTGCGGCGCTCGCGCATGTATTCGATCTCCGCCGTGTCGTGAGCTGGACGGTAGAACGGCGCGTCGTGCAGATTTTCATCTTCGATCGGAATCCCAAACCGCGAGCGGAAGGTCATCAACTCTTCGTCATTGATCTTTTTCTGCTGGTGGGTAATGTTCCTACCTTCGCCGCTCTCGCCAAGGCCGTAGCCTTTGATCGTCTTGGCCAGAACTACCGACGGCGAACCGGTATGATCGACTGCGGCCTTGTAGGCGGCATATACCTTGATCGGATCGTGGCCGCCCAGGCGCATCTTCTCGATCTGCTCGTCGCTAAGGTGCTCCACCATCTTCAGCAGGCGCGGATCGCTGCCGAAAAAGTTCTGACGAAAGTACTTCCCGCTCTCGATGAATAGCTTTTGGTATTGCCCATCGCACAGCTCGCCCATGCGCTTCACCAGCAGCCCGTCGCGGTCCTGCTGAATCAGCTGATCCCAGTCGCTGCCCCAGATGACCTTGATCACGTTCCAGCCCGCGCCGCGGAAGATCGCTTCCAGCTCCTGGATGATCTTTCCGTTGCCGCGTACCGGGCCGTCGAGCCTCTGCAGGTTGCAGTTGATGACGAAGATCAGATTGTCCAGCTTTTCACGCGAGGCGAGGGTAATTGCGCCCAGCGACTCCGGTTCGTCCGTCTCGCCGTCTCCCACAAACGCCCAGATCTTGCCTTGGTTGCAATGCTTCAATCCTCGATTCTCGAGATAGCGATTGAAGCGCGCCTGGTATATTGCCTGGATCGGGCCAAGCCCCATCGAGACGGTTGGAAATTCCCAGAAATCCTTCATCAGCCAGGGATGCGGATAGGAGCTCAGCCCCCCCCCTTCGGCCAGCTCGCGGCGGAAATTCTCAAGCTGCTTTTCTGTGATTCGCCCTTCCAGAAATGCGCGTGCATACATTCCCGGCGAGGCGTGTCCCTGGAAGTACACCAGGTCGCGGTCTCCGTCCGGAGTCTGTGCCCGGAAGAAGTGGTTAAAGGCAACCTCATACAGCGTGGCCGCCGATGCATAGGTGGAAATGTGTCCGCCGATGCCCTGCTCGCGCTTGTTGGCCCGCATCACCATCGCCAGTGCGTTCCAGCGCACAAGGCTCTTGATGCGGCGCTCCAGCTCCTGATCGCCTGGGAACGGGGGTTGCTCCGAAGACGGAATCGTATTCTCGTAAGGAGTGGTGGCGGAAAACGGAAGACGGTAGCCCGAGCGCGCCGTGTGTAGTTCCAACTGCTGCAGCAAACGCCCTGCTCGCTCTGTTCCCTCATTCTCTAAAACGTAGTCTAACGAGTCTAGCCATTCCCGTGTCTCTAAGACTTCCTGTCCTACTTGCTCGCGTTGATCTGTGGGATTCACTCTTCAGTTCCTCTGTCGTCCGGACTCGAACCGTCAATAGTACATCCCTTCACGGAGGGGAATGCAACTTACCTCATCCTTTCACCCCAGCCCTGCAATCCACTACGCACTCAAGCTGCGGATAACCCTTGCCGATAAAACTCCCAATGGTCGAATCCACTTTCAACTCTCGTCCCGGATCTTCGGCCAGGAGTCAGTCACTATGAGAGTACATCCCGGTCCATCTCGCCCGAGCCGGCACTCCGATCAGAGGTCAGATGCTCTGATCACCATGGCGGAAAGGACAGGCTGTGAGCAGCGTTCCGCTTCACTCTGATCCGCTTCCATTTCCGTTCTTTCCGCCGCCAGCCCCGGAAACACTGCCTCCGGAAACCCCGCCCCTTAAAGGACTTTCGGAAGCCGAGCAGGAAGAGCTGGTGCTCAGCCATATGGAGGAGGTAAAGCAAGTCGCGCGATCGATCATTCGCCGACTTCCCGCCTCCGTGCAACTCGACGATCTGATTCAGGCTGGCTCGCTTGGCCTGATCGATGCGGCCCGGCGCTTCGGCTCGCACCGGAACCTGCCCTTCCGCCAGTACGCCCGTATCCGCATTACCGGCGCCATCTTCGACAGCCTCCGCGAACTCGACTGGGCCTCGCGTTACTTCCGCACTCGCCAGCAGAAACTCGACAATGCAACCCGTGCCCTTGAATCCAAACTGGGACGCAAGCCCGACAGCAATGAGGTAGCCGATTCGTTGGGCATGGACCTGAACACCTTCTATGAATTTGCTCAGGCGGTGCAGGAGCACCATGAAGTTGAGTTCGAGCCGCAGGAGGACAGCGAATGCCGCTCCGTGCAGGAGAGCGTGGCAGATGACCCCGAAAAGCGGCCCGACGCCATCTGCCATCAGAATGAGTCACGCGACGAGATTCGAAAGTTCATAGCGCAACTTCCGCCCGATGAAGCAAACGTCGTGATTCTCTATTACTTCAAGAATTGGACCATGCTGCGGATCGCTCACTCGATCGGCAAGACCGAGTCCCGCGTCTCTCAGATTCACGCCAAAGCCGTAGAACACCTTCGTGCCCGCCTCGGCCACCGCATCGGCGAGTTCATGACCCGCCTTCTCTAAAGCCTTCATGGTTCTTGTACGTGGCCCCCGCGCCGAACTTCCGCTGCAGACAAAAATGCCGCGGCTGCTTGGCAACCGCGGCGAGTATCGAAGACCTCGCTATGCACTTCGTGAACGGCTGGATGCGCGATCGGAAACCAGCTTCTGCCTGCGCTCTCCTGCGGCAACCAGCGAACGCCTCAGATGCTCACGCGCAGCACTGATATCAGCATGTACCCGATCTACACTACGCTCGGTGATTGCGGCGATTTCGGCCAGACGGAATCCCTCCAGCGTGAAGAGCAGAAACGCCTCACGCTGTTGCGCCGTGGCCCCACGCAGCGCGCGCTCCACCATTGTCATCAGCTCCTGGCGAGAGGCTTCGTCCTCTGGTGTACTGCTGCGCAGGTCCGCAACCAGATCATCATTGGCCGGGCTTTCATCTGGATGATAAAACTGCAGCATCTCCTCGTCGCGTGCGTCGAGCGATGGGCGCGACTCCACATGATTCGCCCGGGCAGGATGCGCGCCGGAGTCTATCTGATTTCCCAGCCGGTCCATGGCCGAGCGCGATAACCGGTAAAGCCATGGCTCCAGCGCAATCTTCTCCGGACGCGGGCGATGCTCATCGAGGGCACTCGCAATCGCCTCATCGATGACCTCTTCGATGCTGACCTCCTCCAACCGGCGCTGCCCGCCGTCGCGCCGGAAACGCAATTCGCGATCCACATAGCGGCGCAGCCGGTCCAGATTCGCATTCACAAATCCGGTCACGTCAAGGTTAGAAACCTTCTCCGGCTTCACCACCGCGACCGTGTCCTCGAACGGAACCTGCTGTTCAACGCGGTGCCGCTCCACTCCGCGAACCCTGGGATACCGATACTGGCTCCGCAGGTGCTCCATATGCTTGCGGAGCTGTTCGGTAAGGTCGTCAAAGACAATTCGGATCGCTCCGTGGAGCGTTTCGGCGCTCGCCTGGGCGGTCATCTGCCCGGCAGGCAAGCGCAGATTCAGCCCCACCCTGAAGCCCGATTTCGGCGCTGCCTCAATCAATCCACGCAAGGAAATCATGTCCGGATTGAATACGTGCAACCGTGGCCCAAGTTTGTCAATTTGTGTTTGGAGGTATTGCTCGGCGGTGGGAGATTTATCCAGCTTGTAAGTAAAATGGACGTTCATCTGCGAGCCTCGTAAAGATCGATGCCTTCGACAGGTACGGTCCTAATCCAAGAATTTATCACTCCTACGAGAAAAAGAAACAAGGAAAAAGCGCGCAATCACATGGGCTAAGGTAAGAATCGTGACCCAGGATGGGACGCCATCTTCGTCACATTCCCGAATCACGCTCCCTGTTTACTCCACCACAGTTACCGAAGTCGCCGTACGCGTCACCGGACGATACAGCGTATCGCGCTCCACCGGAACCCGGCCTGCCGCCTCGATCAACCGAATCAGGTCCTGGCGACTCAATCCCTGCGGTGTCGTCGCTCCAGCGTCGTGATAGATCTTTTCCTCCACCACCGTTCCATCTATGTCGTCGGCGCCAAAGCGCAATGCAATCTGCGCAATCTTCGGAGTCAGCATCTGCCAGTAAGCCTTGATGTGTGGGAAGTTGTCCAGCACCAGCCGGGCCACTGCAATCTGCTTCAGATCCAGCATCCCGGTCGTCCACGGCAGATGCTGCAGCACGGTGTGGTCGGGATGAAAGGAAAGTCCGATGAATGTCTGGAAGCCACCCGTCTCATCCTGGAGTGCGCGCAGCTTCAGCAGATGATCGACGCGGTCCTCATCGCCTTCAATGTGCCCGTACAGCATCGTCGCGTTCGAGCGAAGCCCCAGCAGATGCGCCTCACGCGCCACATCCAGCCACTCGTTGCCGTCAATCTTGTGATCGCAGATAATCGCGCGCACCCGCTCGGAGAAAATTTCCGCTCCTCCGCCCGGCATGGAATCCAGTCCCGCGGCCTTCAACTTCAGCAGCACCTCGCGAATCGTCATCTTGTTCAGCTTGGCGAAGAACGAGATCTCCACCATGGTGAAGCCTTTCAAATGCACCTGCGGAAAACGCTCTTTCAGCCCCGTCAGCATATCCAGGAAATACTGCAATGGGAGATCGGGATGCAGTCCGCCGACGATGTGGAACTCTGTCACCGCCTCGGTGTAGCCTGTCGCTGCCGACTCGAAGACCTCCTCGAGGGCCATTGTGTAGGCGCCTTCCGTTCCCTTCTTGCGCCCAAACGCGCACAACCGGCAGGCGGCTACGCAGACATTAGTGTGGTTGATGTGACGATTAACATTGAAGTAGGCGGCGTTGCCGTGCATCCGCTCGCGTACGTGGTTGGCCAGCCAGCCCAGGGCCAGCATGTCCGAAGTGCGATAGAGCGCCAGCGCGTCGCTCTCGTCGAGACGTTCGTGAGCGATCACTTTTTCGTGGATCGAGTTGAGCCGCGCGTCCTCACTGCAGAAGCTGTGCCGCGCGGCAACCATTGGAAACCGAACCTCGGGAAACTGAACGTCGGGCATCTTCGTATGATATCGCAACTCAACCTGCCGCTCTACGCTGTCACGGTCTCGGCGCTCGCTTCGTTTAGCTTTTCGATCGCCCCGTGCGGCAGTTCCAGCCGCGTTGCCCCGACCAGTTCGTGCAGTTGCTCCACCGAGGTCGCGCTGGCAATCGGAGCCGTGATACTAGGCCGCGCGATCAGCCATGCCAACGCCACCTGCGCCGGTTTCGCCTTCACTTCGCGCGCCACTTCGTCCAGCGCCTGCAAAATCCGCATCCCACGCTCATTGAAATATTTCTTCAGCATCGCCGCCCGCGGCCTGCTCGCCGCATCGGCCGCCGAGCGGTACTTGCCGCTCAAAAAGCCGCTTGCCAGCGAGAAGTATGGAATCACTCCAAGCTCATACTTCACACACACCGGCTCCAGTGCGGATTCATATCCTGCGCGATCATAGAGGTTGTACTCCGGCTGTAATGATTCATAGCGCGGGAGCTTGCCCTTGCGGCTCACCTCCAGCGCCGATTCGAGCCGCTCCGCCGTAAAGTTGGACGCTCCAACCGCGCGCACCTTTCCTTCCCGGATCAGTTCGGCGAAAGCGCCCAGCGTCTCCTCCTGCGGCGTACTCTCGTCGTCGCGATGCGCCTGGTACAGATCGATGTAGTCGGTCTGCAACCGCCGCAGCGAAGCCTCCACCGCCTGCCGGATGTAATTCCTCGATAATCCCTGCTTGCCCTCGCCCATCGGCAGGCCAACTTTGGTCGCCAGAATCACCTGGCGGCGATTCCCACGCGCTTTGAACCAGTTGCCTATAATCGTCTCCGACTCACCGCCTTGGTGCCCTGGAACCCAGTGCGAATATACGTCCGCCGTATCCACAAAGTTCAGCCCGCTCTCCAGCAGTGCATCCAGCACTTCGAACGAGCGCGGCTCATCTGCCGTCCAGCCAAATACGTTGCCACCGAGGCATAGCGTAGGCACTTCAATTCCAGAATGACCGAGCTGTCTTTTCTTCATCAGAGCTGTCTCCCATCTCTTTTAAGATGACGCCTCATCCGCCAGGGTGCATAACGTTCCAGGCACCGGATACAATAACTTTGTGCCTGCTCCAGCAAAGGTTTCATGACATGCTTCGTGGCGTTCTTCATAACACGCGCGTAACTCTTGAGATGATCAAATGGGAGCATTCCTTCCTCACGCTCCCCTTCGGACTCACCGGCGGTGTCATTGCTGCCAATGGTATCCCGCCGCTTCGCACCCTGGGCTGGATCTGTGTTGCCATGATAGCCGCGCGCTCTGCCGCTATGGCCTTTAACCGCCTGGTCGATGCCGATATCGACGCGCTGAATCCGCGCACCTCGATTCGCGCCCTGCCCGCCGGGTTGCTCACCCGCCAGTTCGTTCTCTGCTTCACCATAGCAGCTGCGGCCCTGCTCTTCTTTGCCGCCTGGATGCTGAATCCCCTCGCCTTTCGGCTCTCGCCGCTGGCGCTTATCATCGTGTGCGCCTATTCCTACACCAAGCGTTTCACCCGTTGGGCGCACCTCTTTCTCGGCCTCGCCATGGGCATAGCTCCCGCCGCCGCCTGGGTCGCGGTTCGCGGAACCCTCGATGCACGCGTGCTGATCGTCACCGCCGCGGTCATGTTCTGGGGCGGAGGCTTCGACATTCTCTACAGTTGCCAGGACTACCATTACGACGTGGCCAGCGGACTTCACTCCGTCCCGCGCGCCTTCGGCATCGCCGGTGCGCTCCGCCTTGCCCGCCTCTTCCACGTCATCGCCTTCGCCTTCTTCGCCTGGATGCTCTTCAGCTTCGGCCTCGGCCACCTTGCCGTCATCGGCGTAGCCATCACGGGGGTAGCTCTGCTTTACGAGCACACTCTCGTCAAGGCCGATGACCTCAGCAAACTCAATGCCGCGTTCTTTACCACTAACGGCTTCATCTCCATGCTGATTCTGTTTGCCGTCACTGCCGACCGGATCATGCTTGCTCACCGGGGCTAGTCAACTCGAAACGCGCTCGCTTACAACCACCCCGCGGAACCGAACGGTTGACGGAAGCTCAGTCATGCCCGGCTAATCAATTCAGCAATCTTCTGCAACACGGTTGCAGGTGTTTCCGTCTTACAGAGAAACAGGTCGGCGTGTAGCAGAACACCCTCTGGAATTTCCACCGATCCCGAGAGGATCACGATCGGGATCCTCGGCCTGAGTCTCTTCATCTCAGCCGCCAGTTCCACCCCGGTTGTTCCCTGCAGAAAGTAATCGGTCAAGATAATGTCGACATCCGTGGAAGTGAAAAGCTGCATCGCGGTTTTAGCATCGTCGGCTGTTAAAACAGAGTAGCCTGCGCTCTCCAATACCAATTTCCGGACGTACAACGCCGTCACATTATCGTCAACACAGAGAACCGTAAGCATAGTAATCCTCCATCTTCTCACCGCCCCACGGAAGCCGAAGCGTCACCGTCGCGCTGAATGAACTCGCGCCGCATCCATCAGGCGTGGCAGCGCTTCAATTGCACGAACCGCCTCGGCGAGACGCATGATGCTCTCACCACAAACCGTGCATAGCTTCTTCCCGGTTTCTGCTTTCGTGCGCTTGCACAGTTCGCACATCCCGTAACTCCTGAGAGAGAGCATCGGCAAAGCCTCGCACGGCGGACAGCCGATTCGGCGTCCGATTTTTCTCGATACACAGAATTGCATCTCAAATTGAAGCAGTCGTTGCCCTGGAGCAATTTGGTGATTGCCAATCGGGGTAGCAGCGATGAAGTGGTCATCCGCCCACGGGGCTGGTGGCGGACTCGTAGTTTTGACGGTTGCCTAACCGCAGTGATCACTTCATTGTTTGTGCAAGCAGGGGGCCTGCGATATTTACAACACGTCCTTTTTTCGGGGGGAGATGTCTATGACTAGCCCGTCGGCTGCTGTCGTAAAGTTAAACGTAAAATCTCGATTTCTCGAGGGACTCCTGCAGACTGATCTCGAGTACATCCTGTCGAGAGCGACCCCGCGCCAATACACCGCCGGCACTATCGTGACAAACCAGGATCAACCAGCGAACTACTATTTCTTGCTGACGAAAGGCCGAGGCAGATACTTTTTCGTCACACAAGACGGCCAAAAGCTGATTCTTCATTGGTTTGGACCAGGGGAGACATTCGGCGGTTTCGCGCTGTTGGCGAACCCTTCAAATTATCTCGCCAGTACCGAAATGGTGAAGGACAGTTGCGTCCTGATGTGGGACCGCAGCACCGCACTAAGCCTCGCCGAGAGATACCCAAGATTACTTGAGAACGCATTGCTAACCGCGGCTGACTATTTGACTCTCGCTGTTGCAGCTCACGTTGCTCTGAGCTGCCATGACGCTCGACAGAGGCTCGCAGAGGTGCTGTATGAATTTGCCCGCAACTTCGGCCAGAAGGTTCATGATGGAACTGAACTCGAGGTCACAAACGAAGAATTGGCCAGCGCCGCAAACCTCACGCTTTTCACCACCAGCCGCATACTAGGCGAGTGGCAGCGCAAGGGTGCCATTCTGAAGAGTCGCGGCAAGGTTGTCCTGCTCCGCTATCCGGAGCGGCTGTCCCGCTCCGCTGCCTGACTACTTCAGTTTATCTTCGCCTTACCACTGCCGTTTCGCTTTACCACTGCCCTCCCTTCTCGCCATTCGGCGGTACAAGATTGCTCTGGAACAACGACTGGCCCGCCCTCACATGTGATTCTGGCGTTTGGCAATACGCCCAGCAATTCAGATGGGCTTAGGAGGAGACATCTCAATTATGGCAAGCAGGCGCGGTAACCCTAATTGGGGCAAGCCGGAGGCGGCGGGACCGGTGATTCCAACTATTTCTGAATTCGAGCGGGTCACTCGCGAATTCAATTTGAAACCCGATCAGTACATCCACTCGACTCGTCTTCGCGAATGGGCGCGTCACAACAAGGCCTCGAAATTCATTCCAGAATATCTTTTGGAGGCTTGGGGGTTCGACGTTGAATCGACGCTATAGACGACGGCATTCGTTGATCACTGTGGCCGAGATGGTAGTGGGTGTGACGGAGCATGAATACGCTGTGAGGTGAGTTATGTGGCAGAGGACTTGTCCGGTTTGCAAGAGATTTTTGACGAAAGGCTCTTTAGCTGAAATGCTTCTTTGCTGGTGTGGTTGGATCTGGAGATGAATTCACGGGCAACAAAGATTCAGTGCTGGCGAATGCGCGAATTCGACTCACACCTTTGGCAATAATGAGAGCGGGCGGGTACACTTATTCGCTTATGACCACCCACGATGACAACGAGGTCGAAATCAAGTTCCTGGTGCACGATGTCGGGGCTCTCGTGCGCTCCCTGCAAGCAGCAGGATTCCGCGAACGAACTCCCTCCACCTTTGAGTCCAACACCCTCTATGACACAAACTCCGGCGATCTTCGGCGCGCCGGTGTGATCCTGCGCCTGCGCCTTTATGGCGATCGCTGGAAGCTCACCCACAAATCGCGCGGCTCCGCCGGTAAACATAAGAAGCGCATCGAGCACGAGACCGCGGTTTCCAATGGCGAAGAAATGCACGCAATCCTCACCGCTCTCGGCTTTCGCCCGTCCTTCCGTTATGACAAGTACCGCGCCGAGTGGAGCGACGGCACGGGCGATGTCGTCATCGACCACACTCCAATCGGCAACCTTGCCGAAATCGAAGGTCCGCCCCAATGGATCGACCAGACCGCAAAGGCCGTCAATGTCAGCCCGCGCGACTACATCACCGACTCCTACCCCGAACTCTTCTCCAAATGGAAGGAGCGCAACGGCAGCTGCGCCCAGAATATGACTTTTGAGGAGTGCGGAACTGCGCGCCCATCGCGCCAATAAGGCCGAATAAACGGCGGGCTCGTCGCCAGGCCCGCCATTTCTCCAAATTCCTTCTAGTGTCCCTTCGGTTCTTTACCCTTGTCCTGCTCCCTGTTGTCTTTCGCCGGAGGAGCATTCTTATGCTGCTGCGAAGTCGGCTCCGCTGCATGGGGCGGTGCAACCGGTGGGCTCGCCGGGCGCACTGGAGCAACCTCGCGTGCCTGTGACGGCGGTGGCGTCGCCGGGTGCGGGGTAGCAACGTTATCCCTGCCTCGCCCATGATTCTGTCCACTCTGGTTCATAGTCGGAGCATTTGTCACAGGAGCGTTCGTAGCTGGAGCGTGGCGGATGTTTTCATTTGTCCATACTGGAGACCGCTGTACCGGCGAAGTCTGCTGCGCTGGAGTCTGCTGCACCGAGGGCCGCTGCACCGCAGGAGGCTGCGTGTTCGCGTTGTTGCCGCTCGGGTTTATCACCGGCGAAGCGCTCTTCGGGTTTGCGTTCGCTGGGGGCATCGTATGTCCGCCCGGCTGATTGGTCATTGACGGATTGTGCCCGCCCCGGACTGCCGGTGCGGAACTGGCCGTCCTTAGATTTGCCCGGGTCTGTGGGCTCAACGGAACCCCGTTAGATTTCTCCAGCAACGGACGCTGCTTCTCAAAATTCACCGGAGGCGGCGGAGGCGGTCTCCTGGCAACAATCTGCCGGGGTGCAATCAGGTGCTCTGGAGCGGCGACAGGAGCGTGGCCGCCGAGAACTGCCGCCCTCGCCGGAACCACATTGGCCGCAGCGACGAAGCTCCCTCGTCCCACCGCACCTGCCGGCACTACAACTCCGACCTTTGCTACCGGTCTACCAGCTGCGAACGCGGCGCTCGGAACCGCTACAACTGCTCCGCTAACCCTCGCGTTCTCGTATTGAATGTTATTAACGGTCGTGTTCCGGACTGTGACGTTTGTAGTCGAGTAGTAGTTATTGATGACGGTGACGTTCACCACCCGCGAGTTCGAAATGTTCACATTGCGTGCGTACACCGGGCTCACATGATAGGTGGGAATAAACGGATCATGCCATCCCAGCGCAACCCAGCCCACTCCGCCGCCCGCGATTCCAAACGAGACTCCGACGCTAGGGCCGCCGACCCAGGCCACCAGCGCCGGAGCGTACACCGGACGCTCCCGTATCGGTCCCGGAACCCATCCCCACCGGTTGCGCGCAAAAACCCACCGGCCATAGTGGAAGGGAGCAAATCCCCAGGGCGCGTCATCCACCCAGGTCCATCCCCACGGCTCCACCCAGGCCCAGTGTCCCTCGCGATAAGGCGCCCAGCCCGGATGCACATTCGGATACCAGACCGTGCCGTAGATCGGCGAAGGCTCCCAGTAGCCATTGGCGTCCAGATCCTCATAGCCCACGGTTCCGGGTGCCACATAGCGGGCGGAAGCCGATTCCGCCTCCTGCTGCTCGCGCACCTCGCTCCAACGATCGAAATCATCGCGGCCGGGCCGATCGGGTTCTGTGTGGGAAAGCGATTGTCCCTGGCTGAAAGCGATCTCCTGTCCGCTGGACACACGAACAGCATTTCCCGCATCCCCGGTCGCTTCGCCGTCACCGTGGCGCACCGAAATCCAGCTCTGATCCCTATCAGGCTGCACTTGAAAGCGGTACTCGCCCGGTTTGAAGACCGTATACGCAAAATTCGGGGTATCAACCTCGATGATGTCGCCCTGATTCAGATAGCGCACCGACAGGCTCAGAGTTCCCTGGTCCAACTCGATCTGCGCTGTGTTGTCGTTTAAATTCGTGATCATCAGGCTGGTTTCGCTGCCCATGCGCAGGGCTGCCGAAGCCATCGTCAGCTCCGCGCGAGAGTCGCGATCCGTCCAGACCCGGTCTGCCGTTGTCAGCGGACGATTCAGGCTGGCATCGATCCAATCATCCACTCCGCCCGGCTGCAGCGAGACCCGCCCCTCGATGAATTGCAGGCGCGCAACGCGGCTTGGAGGATCGTTCTGAGATTCGTTCTGGAGATCATTCTGGGGGGCATTCAACGCATTCTGTGCGGCTGCCAATCCGCTGACTGCCAGCAATGTAAGTGCAATGAAAAGTGTGAAGCGCAGCGATGCCCTCATGATGTTCTGTTCTCCTCTACTCATGAAACCCTGAGCGCAGGAATTGTTTCGTTCCTGCCCAATGAAAGCTGTCCGATAGCTGCAGTATACCTGCTTCGGCTCAGCCACAATCAATTCCGGAACAATCCGGCAAACGTTAGCCGTTGGCCACTGGAGCATGAGCTGACTGCGCAAAAAAAGCGCTCCGCCTACACAAGGCGGAGCGCGACGAATCTTCCCACGTATTTATTCGTTGGCCCCGTGGCACTTCTTATATTTTTTGCCGCTGCCGCATGGGCAGGGGTCGTTGCGTCCGACCTTTTCTCCGCGAACTACCTGTTGCACGGCTTCGGCCACCCCGGCGCCGGCGCGGCGTGCCTGCTCCAGCTCGCGCGCTTTGCGCCGCTGGAATTGCTTCTCCACATCGTCCAGCGAAGTCTGCATTCGGCGCGGTGATTGCTCATCGGCATCTGCATCCAAAACCGGAGCGGAGCGCTGCGCATCTGCCGCCATCGGCCCCCGCGGGCTTCTTCCAGCTGTGACGGCGTAGCTGACCTCGTCGCCGTTTTCGTCCACCACGCGCATCAAGTACAAGTAGCGCACCGTCTCTTCCTCAAAATGCTCCATCATCTCTTCAAAGAGGTTGAACGATTCACGCTTGTACTCCACCAAAGGATCGTGCTGTCCGTAACCGCGCAGCCCAATGCCTTCCTTCAGGTGGTCCATCTGCAGCAGGTGGTCTTTCCATAGCTGGTCCAGCACGCTCAGCATGATGACCCGTTCGTGCTGACGCATCGCCTCGGCGCCGATCAGTTTTTCCTTGGCGTCATAGCGCGCGATCAGCCGCTCGAAGATCGCATCCCCCAGCTCGTGATGGTTCAGCGACGCCGGGTCCACACCCTCGGCCAGGAAGTCCACTCCGAAGCGGCCATAAATCTCGTTCTTCATCCCGGCGATGTCCCAGTTCTCCGGGCGTACCTGCTCGCCTGCAAATTTCTCCAGGACTCCGCCCAGCAGGTCGCGCACATAATCCTGCTGAATCAGCTCCTTTTGTTCGTTGCCTTCCAGCAGCTGGCGACGCAGTCCATAGACCGCCTCACGCTGCTTGTTCATTACATCGTCGTACTCCAGCAGATGCTTACGGGCTTCAAAGTTCTGGCCTTCCACCGCCTTCTGTGCCGCTTCAATGCGCCGCGTGATCAGCCCCGACTCAATCGGAATGCCCTCTTCCATGCCAAGCTGCCGCAACAGGTTTGAAACCCACTCCTTGGCGAAGATGCGCATCAAATCGTCTTCCAGCGACAGATAGAAGCGTGACGCGCCCGGATCGCCTTGGCGTCCCGCGCGTCCGCGCAACTGATTGTCGATACGCCGCGACTCGTGGCGCTCCGTGCCCAGAATGAACAGTCCGCCGGCGGAGATCACCTTGTCGTGCTCCACGTCCGTATCCGCTTTGTATTTCGACAGCAGATTTGCCCACGCCTCGGCAGGAATGCTGAACTCCTGCCCCTGGTAGTACCAGTACGCTGTGGTCGGATCGTCCGGACGCGCTTCTACGTCGCCTGACACTGCCTTCACTGCCGTCGCCAGTCCGCGCTTCAGCGCCTCCTGCTTGGACATGAACTCAGGGTTTCCGCCCAGCAGAATGTCGGTGCCGCGACCTGCCATGTTGGTCGCAATCGTGACCATCCCGTAGCGTCCGGCCTGGGCCACAATCTCGGCTTCGCGCTCGTGGTATTTGGCGTTCAGCACCACGTGCTTGATCCCTTTTTTCTTCAGCAGTTCGCTCAGCCGCTCCGACTTTTCAATCGAGGTGGTTCCCACCAGCACCGGCTGACTCTCCTCGTGAATGCGCGCGATCTCATCCGCCACGGCAAAGTATTTTTCCTTCTCCGTGCGGTACACCACGTCCTTGTTTTCTTTGCGAGACATGGGACGGTTAGTCGGAATCACCACCACTTCGAGCTTGTAAATATTCTCGAACTCGGACGCTTCCGTCTCCGCCGTGCCCGTCATGCCCGCCAACTTCTTGTACATGCGGAAGTAATTCTGGAAGGTAATCGTCGCCAGCGTCTGGTTCTCGCGCTCGATCTTCACCCCTTCTTTGGCTTCCACGGCCTGGTGTAGACCATCCGACCAGCGGCGCCCCGGCATCAGACGGCCCGTGAACTCGTCCACGATCAGCACTTCGCCGTCTTTCACCACGTATTCAACATCGCGCTTGTAAAGATGGTGCGCCTTTACCGCAACTTCCACGTGATGCTTCAGGTCCCAGTTCTCCGGGTCCGCAATGTTCTCGATCCCGAGCAGGTTTTCAATCTTTTCCCAGCCTGCTTCGGTCACCATCGCCGTCTTGTGCTTTTCGTCAATCACGAAGTCGCCGGTGTAGATCTTCTCGGTCGGCTCCGCCCCGGGCAGCTCTTCGCCCGCCACCAGCTTGGGAATGACCACGTTGACGCGAGCATATTTATCGGTCGATTCCTCGCTTGCGCCGCTGATGATCAGCGGTGTACGCGCCTCGTCGATCAGGATCGAGTCCACCTCGTCCACGATGCTGAAATTGTGTCCGCGCTGCACGCAGTCCTTCATGTCGAACTTCATGTTGTCGCGCAGGTAGTCGAAGCCGAACTCGTTATTGGTTCCGTAAGTGATGTCGGCGGCGTAGGCGGCCTTGCGCTGTTCATCGCTCAGGTCGTGGACGATAACGCCGACTGTCAAACCCAGGAAGCTGTACAGCTTGCCCATCCACTCCGAGTCGCGCTTTGCCAGGTAGTCATTCACCGTGACTACGTGTACGCCGCGTCCGGCCAGCGAATTCAGATATACCGGCAGCGTAGCGACCAGGGTCTTGCCCTCGCCGGTCTTCATCTCGGCGATGCGCCCTGAGTGCAACACCATGCCGCCGATCAACTGCACGTCGAAGTGGCGCATATTGAGGACGCGGCGGCCGGCCTCGCGCACCACGGCAAACGCCTCTTCCAGAACCGTGTCCAGCACTTCTTCTATGGCGCGCTGCTGCTCTTTGTCCCAGAGCTTGCGGCGGTCCGCATCCATCTCCTCATCCGCCGGTTCCTGCAGCTGTGCCATGCGCTCCTGCACCCGGCGCCGGAACTCATCGGTCTTGGCGCGCAACTCGGCGTCCGTCAGCTTGCTTATCTCGGGCTCCAGCGCGTTGATGCACCCCACACGGGGCAGCAGCTTCTTCACTTCGCGCTCGTTGTGAGTCCCGAAAACCTTGGCGATCAGAGAATTAATCAATGCTTTGTCCTTCAGATACTTACCGGCGGAAATGCTCGGTCAAAAATCACGCGCTTGCGGGCGCCCAACCGCACACACCGCACCAGTAAAAAGCCTACCATATCGGGTGCCAATCGGTGCGGAGTTGCCCAGTTCCTGGCGCTGCCAACGACTACATCCATTGTACTTAGAGTTCTGAACTGGTCGCCTTCCCCCTCTCCTCGCTTCAGAAACCAAGTAGAATAATCACAGAGCTTTTGGAGGTTTGCAGGTGGTACGGACGATTCTAGTTACAGGCGGCGCCGGTTTCATCGGCTCGAACTTCGTATTGCAACGCGTCAGTGCGGGTGACCGCGTGGTCAACCTCGACAAGCTCACCTACGCCGGTAACCTCGGCAATCTTGCCGCGATTAAGGACCATCCCAGCCACGTCTTCGTGCAGGGTGGCATAGAAGACTCTGCGCTGGTCGAGTCTCTGCTGAAGACCCATCAGCCCGACGCCGTGGTAAATTTTGCCGCCGAGAGCCATGTCGACCGCTCCATCGCCAACCCCGAAGAGTTCATCTTCACCAACGTCGTCGGAACCTTTCGCCTGCTACACGAGTCGCTCGCCTACTACCGCGCGCTGCCCTCTGCGGCCCAGGCCCGCTTCCGCTTTCTCCACGTCTCCACGGATGAAGTGTACGGTTCCCTCTCTAATACCGATCCCGCCTTTGCCGAGAGCAACGCCTATCAGCCCAACAGCCCCTACTCGGCCTCCAAGGCAGGCAGCGATCACCTCGTGCGCGCCTACCAGCACACCTACGGACTGCCCACTCTCACCACCAATTGCTCCAACAACTACGGTCCGTTTCAATTTCCCGAGAAGCTAATCCCGCTGGTCATTCTCAACGCCCTCAACGGAAAGGCGCTCCCCATCTACGGAGACGGACTCAACGTTCGCGATTGGCTCTACGTCGGAGACCACTGCGAGGCGATTGCTCTCGTGCTCGATCAAGGCACCATCGGTGAAACCTACAACATAGGCGGTGACAGTGAAAAGGCCAATATCGATGTCGTCACCACCATCTGCTCCATCATGGACGAGGTTCATCCCGCCGGCGCGCCGCACGACCGCCTCATCACCTTCGTAAAAGACCGCCCCGGCCATGACCGCCGCTACGCCATCAATGCTGCCAAACTCAGTCGCGAGCTAGGCTGGCGCCCGAGCGAAACCTTCGCCACCGGAATACGCCGCACCATCGAATGGTATCTTTCCAACTCTGCCTGGATTGAAGAAGTCACTAGCGGAGATTATCGCCACTGGATCGCCGCCAACTACGAATCCCGTGGCGCCAGCGGTACAAAATAACGCATGGCAACGCTGTACAAATTGAAGGACGGTGCAAATTGAAGGGCATCATTCTCGCCGGAGGCTCCGGCACGCGTCTTTATCCCGCGACCCTTGCCATCAGCAAGCAGCTCATCCCCATCTACGACAAGCCGATGATCTACTACCCGCTCAGCACTCTCATGCTGGCCGGAATACGCGAAATCCTGCTCATCTCCACACCCTGCGAACTGCCGCGTTTCCGCGAACTGCTGGGCTGCGGCGGGCAGTGGGGACTCAAGATTAAATATGCCGAGCAGCCCAAGCCCGAAGGTCTCGCGCAGGCCTTTCTCATCGGCGAGAGCTTCATCAACGGCCAGCCCTGCGCGCTTATCCTCGGCGACAACATCTTCTACGGCCACGACATGTCAAAGCTACTGCAGACCAGCGCCGGCCTTGAGAGCGGCGCCGCCATCTTTGCCTATCCGGTGCAGGACCCAAGCTCGTACGGAGTCGTCGAATTCGATTCCACCGGACGCGCCGTCAGCCTGGAAGAAAAGCCTGCCCGCCCCCGTTCGCACTTCGCCATCACCGGCATCTACTTCTACGATTCGCAGGTGGTCGCCCTCGCGAAATCCCTGAAGCCCTCCGCTCGCGGCGAGCTTGAAATCACCGACCTCAACCGCCTTTATCTCGAGCGCGGCCAACTCAATGTAGTCACCTTCGGACGCGGCACTGCTTGGCTTGACACCGGAACCCACGACTCCATGCTCGAGGCTTCCAGCTTCATCGCCACCCTCGAAAAACGCCAGGGCCTGAAAATCGCCTGCCCTGAAGAGATCGCCTACCGCATGGACTTCATCACCGCCGCCCAACTCGAGTGCCTAGCCCAGCCTCTCATGAAAAGCGGCTATGGCAGATACCTCATGCAACTCATCGATGAATAAGCGAGCGCTGCCGGCCGTATCGTTCGAGATATGCAGAAGGATTAGCTAAGTCGCGGTCTCCTGCTCGTCACGCTTCACCAGCGTCTCCATGAGTTCCTGATACGACTTGGGCATGGTCACCGTTTCGCGCATCGCGACCGTGATCGGGTAACGTGTACCGCCCTTGTGAGTGCCTTCCAGCCCTTCGACGATCTCCTGCGCATGCGTCCATGGAAACGCGAACGCCATCTCGTGGTCCTGGGCCATCCCGAAGACGCGATCGCCGTTGCAGGGAAGGATCACCTTGGGCTCATTGGTGGTAAGGGTCTGGATAACCATCTCGGCGCAAACTAAGCGCCCGGCACTGCTCGAAACCAATCGCCCACCACGCTTGTAAAGCGAGGCATGAACCAACCGCAATACCTGCGCACTATTGCCGTACATGGCAATGACATGCGGCTCGAAAGTGGTCCGGCTCAGCGGCATCACGCAGAGATACTCGTACGTGCCAGGCTCGAATCTCCAGCTCTGGGCTTCCATATTGCTAGCTGCGGTCTCGTCCTTGCAGTACATCCCGAGGGCTGCGGAGCCTTTCAGGTACTCCTCATTAGGCTTGTGAAAACCAAAGGCAATGGCCGAGATCGGGCAGATGACGTCCTCCTTTCCCACCGCGATTCCCCAGCCGTAACGCCGCGCGACGCCAACCGCCTGGCACACAATCCATCTCTCGCCCATGCTCTTGCTGGGCACCTTCACGCCTTCGGGAAGCGCCTCCCCCGGCTTGATCATTCTGATGGCTAAAGGAAAGGTGTCCGGACGAACGTACCGCCCCAGCGCCTCATCTAGCAGCCTCAAAGTTGCTTCAACATCTGCATTCATAAAAAACTCCCGGCGGACTATTTGCCCGCAAAAAATGAATGCACAGCTTACTCAATAGCTACCCGGATGTCTTGTGCAATCGTCTCCACCTTAGAAGTAAGAAATCCCTGGCCGAAGACGCCGCCGTTTGCACGTCATGGATGACGAACCACTTTCGAGCGTCGGCGGCCCACAACCGCCGCAGTCGGCGATTGTGGGCTGCTGAATGCCGTGGTCCCTTACGAATGAATGTAAGTGCTCGGTCCATCACCGTGCTTCACAAGTTGAAACTGATCGATCCGCTCGCCTTCAACCGCGTAAGCGTCATAGGTGAGTTTGTCTCCATCGACTTCGATCACTTGAAACGCCTGGGTATGGGCGAGAGTCTTGGCTCGGAGAGGCGTAAATTTGTCTTCGATCTCGTACATCTTGGGGCCGCTTACCGAGATGGCGTAGATCGTGCCGGACTGCGTCGGAGCAACAACCTTATCACCCACAAGCTTGTGGGTTCGCGCATAAGTATGATCGTGCCCTTGCAGGACTAGATCAACGTGGTACTTGTCATACAAGGGCAACAGGGCCCTGCGCATCTCAACGTAATCGCGTCCCTTGGCAAGCGGATACATCGGCTGATGCTGAACCACGATCGTCCAGCGGTTGGGATTGTTTTTAAGCAGCTCTTCCAACCATGCCAATTGTTTTCCGCCGACGCGCTGTTTCGCACTTTCCGCGAACGCTTCATTGGAGTACACGTTCACATCGAGCGATATGAAGCGAACTCCCTGGTAATCGATGTAGTAGGACTGCTCCTTGAGCTCATCTACGCCCTTCGGACCATTCGTCGGGAGCGCAAAGTGATGTCTCCACAATGACGAAACGCTGAGCACCTCTTTGGAGTCAGCGCTACCGCGTGCGCGATGCAGATCGTGATTTCCCGGCGTCGCGAAACTTGGCACTTCAGCGCTGATGAAGCCCATGGCAGCGCACCACTCTCCCCAGAGCCTGTCATCATAGCCTTCCTCGAGCAAATCTCCGGCGTGAATGATGAACTGTGCATCGGGCGCCTTGCTGTAGGCATCCCGTATCGAGCGCGACCAGAGAGACTTGATGTTGTTCTGCTCATCGCCAAGATAGAGGAACCGGAATGCCGCGGGCTTATCGCTCGCCGTGTGGAACGAGTTCCACTCGCTCCAGGTGGTGCCATCGCCGACGCGATAGTTATACCGCGTATTGGGAGTTAGACCGTCAAACTGTGCTGTGTATACCCCGGCGCTTTTGCCATCGGCAAGATCGGCCTGCGCGGCCCCAGCGCTTACCGTTGCTGCCGTCTTTGCGAAGTCCGGATTCGCGGAGGCCAGTGCGATCTGGGCTTGCGCGGCTTTCATTACTTTTTCGGTTCGCCATGTCACAGCCTGGCTGTGCGCCGGGTCCGCCGTCAGGCTCAGGATAATGCGCTCGGGAACGAGCTCGGGCTGGAGCGGAAGTTGCGCCTGACGCTCGGCAAGCAGTTCCTGAGGAATCAGTGCGCTCCCAGCGGCGACGGCTGCGCCTGCAAGGAATCGTCTACGGGAGAATTCATCGAACTTCGTCATCGTGCTTCCTCTTTATCGCGCTCTTATTAACGCGCTCTTTCTAAATAGACGGAGAGCAACTCATACGTGCGGGATAAGTTGCCGGAACGTGCCTCTACGCTGGCAACCGTAAGTAAAAGGAGTGGCGAAGCCGTAGCCGCGCCACTCCTGCTAATTCCTGACTGGGAAGGTTAACCCAGCCAGAAAGGTACTTTCTTACCGCTCGCGGCTGAACGTGTAACGCAGACCGCCCGCGTAGGTCGGCTTGTAGTACTCGCGCTGCACAACGTACTTCGGGTTGCCGTTGTAGAAGCCGAATACTTCGTTATTCAGGTTCAATCCGTACGCATACACCTGCAGACCGTACGGCAGTTTATAGCTGCCCTGTACGTCAATCTGGTAGTGCGCGTACAGGTAGTTGTCACCGGCAGGGCCTTTGGCGCCCAGCGGCTGCGTGGAAGGATCTACGGGAGCAAGCACGTTCGATGAGTTCAACGCCAGGTTCTGATACTGGTAGGCGTAGATCATCGCGTCGTTGTAGGTCATACCGACACGCATCGAGAAGTTCTTCGTATCGTAGGTCGGGCTGATGTTCCAAGTGTTCGGTGCCTGTCGCAGGAGCGCCGGACTGTCCGTGCGCAGCAGGTTCTGCAAGCCATTGGCCTGCGAGTTGGTGTAGCTGTAATTGGCCGACAGTCCCAGTCCGTGCATAACGCCCGGCAGGAAGGAAAGCCGCTGCTGATATCCCACTTCAAAGCCCAGCACGTGCGCGCTGCCCACGTTCTGCACCTGCGATACCATGGTTTCGCCCCAGCTAGTGCCCTGCGGGTCCGTATAGTTGGAGACAAGGCTCTGGCCGTTCACAATCGGATCCGTCAGGTCCTTATAGAAGAATCCAGCCTGGAACATACCGCCCGACTTCAGGTACTGCTCGAAGAGCACGTCGTAGTTGTTGGCGTGTTCCGCTTTCAGATTGGGATTAGCAATCGTGACTAGGGCTGGAGTTGCCGAGTTATCCACTGGGCTGGAAGCCTGTACGATGTCCTGTGGATCGGGGCGCGCCAGACCACGACCGTAGACCAGGCGGAGCGCCGAATCCTTGGTCAGAGCGATGCGCAGCGAAGCGCTCGGCAATACGTCGAGATAGTCGCCGTTAATCTTCTGGTCCACCAGGCTAGTCGTCGTGTCGAAGCCGAATGAATTCATGTGCGTGGCCTCAAAGCGAAGGCCGGTCACCAGGCGAAGCCGCGATGACAGGTCGATGGTGTTCATCACATACCCTGCCGAGATGCGCTCGACGAAATCGTAGTTTGCGGAGTTGACCCCGTAACCAGTAAGCGGCAAGCCGTTTGCATACACCCAGGAGCGCACCGCGCTATAGTCCGTTACAGGACCGAGGTGATACGTCTTGTCATAGTAGTTCGGGTCGGTGAAATTGCTAGCCCAGGCGCTGTTGCTTGACACCAGGAGACTGCCGTTGTACTTGCTCAGATCTGGTGACAACTGATAGCTGTCATCGTACTTGTGGGCATTGCGAATCTTGCCGCCGAACTCGAAGGTCCCGAAGTGGGTGCCGACGTGGTAGTTCTTCGCGTAAGAAGCCGAAGCAGTCAGATTCAATTGGGCGCTCTGGCCGTTATTCGGCAGAGAGAATTTGCTGAGGTAGTAATTGTTGCTGTCGACCGCATTGTCTGCGCCCGTTCCGAAGCAACCTGCACTCCAGCCGGGACGATAGACGCTCGCCGCAACACTCTGATCGTTGAAGCAGTTGATATTCGGATCACCGTTCCACTTATAACTCGCGCTGCCACTGCCACCCTCGGAGCGCGAACGGCCCGCCGCCACATCCCACGCAAACCATGAGCTGTTGAAGACATGCTTACCGCCGAGCGTCAGGTTGCCGATCGCCATATTCGGACGGCGCCAGTCCTGGCTGTATTTCGGCACGTCGCCATCATTCAGCGTGTAAGTCCACTTGTGGCCCCAGTTGCGGAAGTTGGAGAAGAGGCCACGCATGTAAAGGCTGGAGCCTTCACCCAGCTTGTAATCCGCGCTGGCAGTCGCGCCCCAGCGGGTGCGATCGTAGACGTAGTCGCGAATATCCATGCTGTCATAGTGCGGGACTAGGCTATCCGTAGTCGGCACGGGCTCAATGTCGTTGATGCCGCGGCCGTTGTAATCGTAGCTGCCGCCGAGCAGGATCCCGAGTTTTTTCTGTGCGCCGAAGCGCTTGCCTAATGTGCCTCCGGTCTGCATGACGTCACGGCCATTGGTTGAGATCGGCGTATAACCGCCGAGTCCGTAGATGTTAATAGTCGGCACTTCGCTTGCGGTCTTGGTGACCAGGTTCACCGAGCCGCCGATGCCATCGGCGTCGATGTTGGCTTGCAACGTCTTGTTGATCTCAACTGAATCGACCAGGTCGGATGGAATGGTATCCAGCTTGATCTGGCGCACGCCGGTTTCCGGCGAGGGGATGGTGATGCCATCGACCATAACGTTGCTCAGGCGGGGCTCGGTGCCGCGAATCTGAACGTACTTGCCTTCGCCTTCGTCGCGCTCGATGGTGACGCTAGGCATGCGGCCCAGGGCGTCGGCGATGTTGGCGTTCGGAAGGCTGGTGATGACCTCCGCAGGCAGCACCTGCAGAATGTTATCCGCGGTGCGGGTGCGATTGATGGCCTCCGCTTCACCGGTCTGGCGCTCAGAGATCACCGTGACCTCTTCGCTCTTGTGCTGGACCTGGATGACCGCCTTCAACTGCGTGTTCTTTCCGGCGACGATGGTTACTTCCTGCGTAAACTGCTCAAATCCTACGTAGGTGATCTTGACCGTGTAAGTGCCGGGAGCAAGATTGGTGATGGTGAATTCGCCCTGTCCATCGGTGTTCACGGTGCCGGCACGGGGCAGTAGCTCAACCTGCGCGCCTGGCAGTACGGCATCTGCCGTATCCGCAACACGCCCGCTGAGCGATCCTTTACCCGATTCAGATACCGCAAACGCAAAGGTTCCAATGAGACAGAAGCAAAGCAGAGACAGCAGTGTCGATAACAATGTTCGACGCATAAGCATATTTCTCCATTCGCACGCCGGATGGCGAGCAAGACCGAAAGCCATGCGGCCTCGCAAGGAAGCCGCAGAATAAAAAGCAGAGAACAATATGAGTTCAGCATCGTTTTGATAAGTTGCTGTCAAAGTCGCGTGAACGTTATGTGAATAGTCAAAAACAGCACATAGGTTGCGGGTGCCTCTCGCGCACCATGCACAGGGTTCTAAGGTGTAGGCAATAGGTTCTCGACAACATGCAGAACTGAGAAAATACGATGAAATCGAGAGTGTGCTGGAACTCTCCCATGCGGATGTGTGAAACACTGGGCCTAAGTACATTCAACCAACTAGGAGAATGCATGCGTTTCTACCGCACTTTGTGTCTTACATTTCTCATGCTGTCATTGGCTGGCGTAATGGCCCAGGCGCAGAAACCCTCGGGGTATACGGTTTCCCGGCGCGTTACTCTCGGCGGCGAAGGTGGATGGGACTATCTTACGTTTGATCGCGAAGCGCGTCGTCTTTATGTCGCGCGTGCCACCCGGGTGATGGTAGTTGACGTCGATAGCGGCAAGCAGGTCGGCGAGATCCCCAACACCAACGGCGTGCACGGCGTGGCCTTGGTGCACAAGTTAGGGCGCGGGATCACCAGCAATGGCAAGGACAACACCGCGACCATCTTCGACCTGAAGACGCTCGCTCCCATTGCTACGGT
Source organism: uncultured Acidobacteriota bacterium (assembly GCA_963738165.1). Lineage (GTDB taxonomy): Bacteria > Acidobacteriota > Terriglobia > Terriglobales > Acidobacteriaceae > TOLSYN. The sequence continues at coordinate 509,504 of CAVTVE010000018.1, read as the reverse complement.
AAAGACCGGCGGCAAGCCCGACGGCATCCTCTTCGACAAGTTCAGCGGCATGGTCATCACCTCCAATGGCAAGAGCAATGACATGACCATGATCGATCCCGAGAAGGCCGTAACCGTGGGCACCATTGCGCTGCCCGGCCGACCGGAGACGGGCGTTTCCGATGGCAAGGGCAAGGTCTTTGTCAACCTGGAAGATAAGAACATGATTGCCGTCGTCGATGTCGCGTCGCGCAAAGTGGTGACGACCTGGCCGCTCGACGGCTGCGATGAGCCCACCGGGCTCGCGCTGGACGGCGCCAACCGTCGCCTCTTCTCCGGCTGCCACAACGGTGCCCTGTTTGTGGTGGACGCCGACAATGGCCGCAGCCTGCAGAAGCTTGCCATCGGCAACGGAGTCGATGCCGTCGCCTATGACAAAAAGGCCGGACTCGTCTTTACCTCAAACGGCGAAGGTAACATCTCGATCATTCAGCAAGAGGGCCCCGACAAGTACACCAGCTTTGCAAATGTTGTGACGCAGAAGGGCGCCAAAACGATGGCACTCGACTCCAGCAAGCATGTTGCGTACTCGGTGGCTAGCGCCGCCGCTGACGCAAGTGGCAAACCCGGCGCTTTCGAACTGATCGTCTTGGAAAAATAGTCGGAATTCTATTCAGGCCATGGAACGGCGCCGTCCATCGCAAGATGCGGCGCCGTTTCTATTGCGAAAGGAATTCCTGGAGAACAGCTTCCGCCTACTTGTTCAGGGTAAAAAGAGATGGTGCGCCCGGCGAGATTCGAACTCACGACCTAACGCTTCGGAGGCGTTCGCTCTATCCAGCTGAGCTACGGGCGCGCAGTAGCTATTATACCTGAGCAGATGCTACGCGCATCCTCAACTCACATGGTCACTAAGCGCAGCAGCAGATAGAGCGCAAGCCAGATCGGTATCGCCAGTGCGCATGCGACCAGCAATCCGTGCACGGCTGTGATGTGACGCTCCGCAACTCGGTCAGCCGGCGGCGCAAAACCGCTCAACCGTGGCTTGCCAAATGGATTCGAGAACTGTTGCGCACGCATCGCCGAGGTCACCTTCCTTTCAAGGGTAAGCACAATAACACGTTTCCTTGGATGAGGCGTCCAATTTGAGAGTTGCTCGTTTTTTTGACTTTCGGGCCTCATTCCAGCCGCAGGGCGAACCAAAGATGCCAACTCCGCCACCACGGGGAAGCAGTCATACTTTAGCCGTGACCTCCAGCGCGCAGGACCGAGCCCTGGCCAGCTTTGCCACCTACCTCCGGGTAGATAAAGGCTTGGCCCCGCTCACTGTCAGCTCTTATGGCGGCGATCTCGAACTCTGGGCGGAATTCCTCTCCCGGCGTGACAAAACCGTCCTCAACGCGCAACGCGAAGACCTCAAGGATCTGGTGCAACATCTGCTCGGCCACGGCATGGATTCGCGTTCCATCGCCCGCAAACTCTCTGCCCTGCGCCAGTTCTACCGATACCTGCTGCTGGACAAGCTGATCGCGTACGATCCCACGCTCGACATCGACAGCCCCAAACAGTGGAAGGTACTTCCCAAAGCGCTCTCCGAAGAGGAGATCACCGCCCTGGTCGAAAGCGCCGGCCCGCACGACTCTGCCGCAGGGACGATCGCGCAGCGCACGACGCAGGCACTCGCCCTTCGTGATCGCGCCATGCTGGAAGTCCTCTACGCCGCCGCCGTGCGTGTCAGCGAGCTGGTGGATGCGCGCGTCGAAGACACCAAGCTCGAACTCGGCTACATTCTGGTGCGCGGCAAGGGAGACAAGGAGCGCATCGTTCCTCTTGGCGCGCCCGCGCAAAAGGCGCTCAGTGCCTACCTGTGCCATGCCCGCCCCGTGCTTACCGGCCCCAAGAAGGTTCCGGAGCTTTTTCTCGCCCGCGGCGGACACAAACTTACACGCCAGCGCATCGGCATGATCGTGGATCAGGCCTCCAAAGCCGCTGGCCGCCACGCTTCGCCGCACATGCTCCGCCACTCGGCGGCCACACACATGGTCTCCCATGGAGCCGATCTGCGCACGGTGCAAACCGTTCTCGGCCACGCCGACATCTCCACCACGCAGGTCTACACCCATGTCGCGCTTGACCGCCTCAAGAAGGTGTACGCAGCTCATCATCCGCGAGCGCACGCGCGTAACCCGCAGGACAAAAACAAGTGAGAGCCACGACCAACTCAGCTGATTCCGCGCCCACTCCAGTCTTTGCCGCGCTCTCCGATTTCCTGTGCGCACTAACCCAGCGCAACGCGTCCACGCACACCATCAAGGCCTATCGCACCGATCTGGCGGAGTTCGTCGTCTTCGTCGGTCCCGAGGAACTCAAAAGCATCGATCATCTTTTGATCCGCGCCTTTCTCGGGCAACTCTATGAGCGCGGTTTGAGCAAGGCATCGGTCGCGCGCTCGCTCTCCTCCATCCGCTCGTTCTTCAAGTGGATGGGCCGCGAGCACAGGATTGAATCAAACCCCGCTCTGCTCGTCACGGCTCCAAAGCTTCCCAAGAAACTGCCCCGCGTGCCCACCATGGAGGAGATGAACTCCGTACTCGATGCCAAGATGCCGGAAGAAGCAGCCTTTGCCGGGCGCGATCATCTGATCCTCGAAATGCTGTATGGCTGCGGCATTCGCAACAGCGAACTGACCGGCATCAACCTCGACGATATCCATATGCGTCAGGGCACGATTCTGGTGCGCGGGAAAGGCAAGAAGCAGCGCATTGTCCCCTTTGGAGATTCCGCGCAGATTGCGTTGCGCGATTACCTGCCGCAGCGCGCCTCTGTGCTAGAGCAGCACAGGCGAACCGGTGAATCCGCACTGCTGATCAACCTGCGCGGAACGCGCCTCACAACCCGCAGCGTTGGGCGAATCGTTAAGTCTGTTGCGATCGCAGGCGGCCTGCCCAGCGAAGTTCATCCCCACACCTTGCGCCACGCCTTCGGAACCCACATGCTGGAGGAGGGAGCGGACCTGCGCGCTATTCAGGAGTTGCTCGGCCACGAGCGACTTTCCACTACTCAGAGATACACCCAACTCACTACCAAGCAGGTTTTAGAGGTTTACGACAAAACGCATCCCCGCGCAAAGATGGAATGAATGGACGGACTCACATCATGGCCTTGCTTGCTTACAGCAACAACCAGATCGTCAATGCGCCGGCAAACAGCATCACCGGCGTTACCAGCACACCGACTTTAAAGTAGTCCCACCCCGAAACGTCCACATCGCGCTGGCGCAGAATGAGTAGCCAGAGCATCGTCGCCAGCGAGCCGACCGTGGTGAGGTTCGGCCCCAGGTCGCATCCGAACATGGTGGCCGCCACAAAACCATTTCTGATTGCCGGAACTGCGTATTGAACACTCGCCAGCGACGAATTCATCACAACTGCCATAGGCACATTGTTGATTAAGTTCGTCCCCAGTGCGCTCCCGAAGGTGCCTACCATCACCGCTCCAAAGCTTGTCCCGCCGGAGAGGCGCAGCAGCAACTCTCCAAGCTTCATCGTGAGTCCGGTCTCCTCAATGGCGCGAACCACTATAAACATTCCGGCGATGAACCCGAAGATTGACCACGAAATTCTCCTTCCCGCCGCGCGCAACGTTGACCGCTCCCAATGGAGTGCGCCCGCAAAAAGCATTAGCGCGCCACCGACTGCCACCAACGAAAGCGGCAGTTGAAAGGCAGACGCGATCACATAACATGGCGCAACCACCGCAAGCACTCGCAATGTGTAACGGAAATACTCCTTGTGGGTAACCGCCACCTCAGCGGTGGGCAGGAGCTCGGGGTCGAAGCTTCCCTGCAATTGCGAGCGATAGAGCAGATAAAAAACTCCAATATTGATCGTAATCACGACCAACCCAGGAAGAAACAGCAGGCGCAGAAAGGAGACCAGACCGAGCGGATATCGCGACAGGATGATGATATTGATTGGATTGCTGACCGGTAGAAGGAAGGACGCGGTATCCGCGATGAATGTGCACGCAAACAGGTATGGAAGCACGGGAAGCCGCAGTTTTGTTACCAGCACGTAGACAACCGGCGTCAATATCAGTGCTGTCGCATCGTTGGAGAAGACCATCGAAATCACAGTTCCCAGCAGAAATACATTCAGGAACAGTCGCGCCGCGCTTCGGCGCGCCATTCGCGCTGCGTGTACCGCGAGCCAATCAAACAACCCGGCACGCTCTGCCAGCGCGGAGAGTGCCATCATCCCCAGAAAAAACAAAAACGTGTTCCATTCCCTGAGCAGAGTAAGAGCGGCATCGGCAGGCCGGATCAATCCCAGAAACAAGAGAACGGCTGCTCCTGTCATAGCAATGCGTGACTCATTCCAGCGAAATGGTCGAGTCATGATGCCGACCAGGGTCAGCAATCCAATGAACGAGGTTAAAAGCGTTCTCCAGAGCTCCGGTAGCGGAAAGAACAGGAACACAAGCGAGTATCCTTACCAAGCTGGCTGTGCGTTGGAGCACTCTCTTGGCGTGCAGGTTGCAAGGGGAGACTCCTGCATCGAGCCGCTGAGCGCGGCATCAATGCAGGAGTTCTTGGCTATGCGTGAGTCAGTTCAGCAGGGTTTTTCGTCTTTGGCTTGGATTCATTGTCCAGATCGTCCCACATCTCCACAACCCGGTTACGCAGTTCTTCGGTGAGACGCTCGTACGCCTGCTCCGGCGGCTCACTCAGCTCCGGATAGATCGGCTTGCCGACGCGAATCCGCAGCCGATGAAAACCCTGAAAGCCTTTACCACGCGGCCAGGTGAGGTGGAAGCCGTGCTCTGCCACCGGAACGATGGGAACGTTCAGGTGGTGCGAGAGGATCGCCGCCCCCTTCTTGAATTTTTTCGGCGGCCCTTCCATCGAACGCTCACCCTCGGGATACATAACGAGGATTCTCCCGGCACGGAGCCCATAAGCTCCGGCGCGCATCGCCCGTACCAGGTTTGAATCGGGATCGACCGGAATGAGGCGAATGAACTGCGCAAACTTGCGCATCAATCCTGTGCCGAAGATCTCGCTCGTTCCCACGTAGAAGACGTTGTGAAATGCCCGCCAGGGCAGCACAGCAGTCAGAATCGGCGCATCCAGATAGCTGGAGTGGTTGGGACAGAGGATATAAGGCGCATCCGGCAGATTTTCCATTCCTTCCACGCGCAACTTGAACAGAAAGTGCGTGGCACACTGCACGAATTTGCCAAAAAGCCACCAGAAGAAGCTCGCCACCGGGCGCTCATCGGTAATGGCTAGCACCTGGGGATCGGTAGTTTCTGCTTCGAACACCGTCTTCCAGCCGGGTGCCTGTCGCGCCGAGGTGCCGATGTTCTTGCGAACCAGCTCCACCAGCTCGCGAACGGTATAAACCTCGCTCGCGGCGGAGTCCTCAACCTCGGCTCCCAGACGATGGGCCAAGTCGGTCAGCAACTCGACCCGCTCCATCGAATCCAGCCCCAGGTCGAGTTCCAGGTTGTCGTCGGGATGGATCTCTTTTTGATCTCGCTCGCCGGCTTCGGCGATTACGGACAACGCGCTCTGCACCTCCGGGGATGCGAGCCAGGCGCGGTCCTCGTCCGAGAACTTGCGCTCCGTGGGGGTAATCTCTACAGCCTTGCCGCTGGCATGGAGCGCGCGCAGCTTCTTCTCGATCTCCCGGCGGCGCAGCTTGCGCGTGGTGGTACGCGGAAGATCGTCCTGCCAGATGTCGTAGGAGAGGATTCGCTTGGTCGCCGGCAGGGTTGCCGAGATGCTCTCGACGTCAAAACGAATCACCTCGCGGATGTTGACGATCCGGTGCTCGCGAAGAGCCTCGAAGTTCGGCACGATCACGCCGTGCAGGCGCTCGCTGAGCGGCTCGCCCGGCTTGCGGCTCTCCAGGCCCAGCACGCAAATTTCTTTGATCCAGGGTGAGCGCAGGTAGTAGGCCTCAATCTCTTCGGGGTAAACATTCTTGCCGGAGCTGAGAACGATCACATCCTTGGCCCGCCCCGTGATGAAGTAGTTGCCCCCGGCATCCACATAAGCAAGGTCGCCGGTGTACAGCCATCCCTCCTTCAGAACTTCGGCGGTAGCCTCCGGACGGTTGTAGTAGCCCTTCATGACCGTGGGGCCGGCAAAGGCGATCTCACCGACCAGATGTCCGTTCTCGTCCACCTTGGCATTTACCAGCTTTGCCCGCAACCCCGGCAGCGGAGGCCCAATCGAGCCGATTACGTTGGCGTCCGGTGGCGTGCAGAGGCAGCCGCTGGTTGTCTCGGTCAAGCCATATGCTTGCAGCATCGGGAAGCCGAGCGACTGTATATCGCGCCCGACTTGGGCGTCAAAGCGCGAGCCGCCGGTGCAGAAATAGCGTATGTTCGGCCCGAGTTGAGCGTGGACCTTCTTGAATAACACCTTGCCCAGGTTGAAGCCCAGCTTCTGCGATGCGGCGCTCAGCTCCCGCATGACCCCAAAAATCTTTTGCGCCAGCCGCCCTTTTTTGGCAACTTCGCCGAAGATGCGCTCATGAATAAGGTAGAAGAACTGCGGTACGCAGCAGAAGATCGTGATGCCGCGCTCACGCAATGCAATCATCAACTCCTGCGTGTTCAGCGAATCCAGAAAGACGACCTTGCCCCCATTGCCGAGCGGCAGGAAAATATTGACCATCTGCGCCAGCACATGAAACAGCGGCAGCACGCCAAGAAAACCATCGCCCGGCCCTATGGGGATGAACTTCCGAATACACTCCAGTTCGGCGGTCAGGTTCCCGTCGGTGAGCATCACGCCCTTGGGGTCGCTGGTGGTTCCGGAGGTGTAGATAATGGCCGAAACGTCATCTGGCTTCAACGCAACCGGAGCAAAGCCGGGCTGCGCCGCCAACACGATGTCTGGCACGTACGGCAGCCCCTCGTGCGGGGTGTCCAGCATTGCCAACTGAACCGGACGGCCCGCGACCGCTTCACTGGCGATGGCAAGGCTGCGCTCATCCACAAAGAGCAGGGTCGCGCCACAGTCGTCGAGCAGTTTTCCTACCTGCAACGCGTTGAAAGCCGTGTCCAGCGGGACTGCGATATTGCCGCTGGCCATGATGCCAAGGTAGGTCGCGACCCAGATCGGGCTGTTGAAAGCGAGCACGGCACAGCGCACGCCCCCCGCGGCGCCAATGCCGGAACCAACCAGCCACTGCCCCACGCCGTCGGAGACGCGGCGAAGCTGCTGATAGGTAAAGCTCTCGATGGTATGCCCATCGGCAGCTGTCATGACGCTGGACAGTGCCGACTGTGGCGCAGGCGCTCCCGGCTGCCGCTGAATCGCCACTGCGGGCGCCGTCGGCCAGCGCTCTACGGACTCAAGAAAACAACTGTAAAACATAGACTCTCTCCTCTCCAGCATACATGCCGGAGAGTCTTCCGCAGCAGGGTCTATGCCCTCCGCTGCCTGTGACAAACACACCACATCATAGACGCAAAGACAGCATCGGGAGGTCATTGCAGCATGAATATCCCTGCATCCGAGAGAAGGGCCGCATCGAAAAATAGCTCTGAAGCGACGATGCAAACGCGGCGCGGAAGAATCTGGCAACGCCGCTCAAGATATCCGAAAGAAGCAGCAGCTCAGAGTGATAAAAAGTAGCAGGAAGAGACGTTTTTTGTGTACGAGGTGCTTCTCAAGGATAGAATAGCTCTCGGGTACACGAGCACCTTTAATTTAACTTTCACAGGAGATCCTGTTCCATGAAGCGTTTTGCGATTGTTCTGGCTGCTCTGGCAATGATGATGTCCACCGCTGCGTTTGCTCAAGATGGCGCGGCTCTGTTTAAGGCGAAGTGCGCGGGCTGCCACGGTGCAGCAGGCGAAGGCAAGATGGGTCCGTCCCTCAAGGGCAAGTCCGCTGCCGATGTTACGGCTGTGCTTAGCAGCGGCGGCAAGAAGGGTCCCCACGCGAAGCCTTTCAATGCAACTCCCGAAGAGCAGAAGGCGATTGCCGATTACGTTGCTACCCTCAAGTAGTTTTGAGTTGGTGCAAAGACCGGCCGGTGCCTTCGGGCACCGGCTTTGTCATCTCGGGAACATAAAACGGACAGCGCACCACATTCCGTTGGCAAATTCACCAAAGCGGTGGCACAATGTTCGACGCAACTAATACCCATACCCTAGGAGATGTTTCCATGAAACTGTTTACGGTTGTTCTGGCTTCTCTTGCAATGATGATGTGCACGGCTGCGTTTGCGGCGGAAGATGGTACAGCTCTGTATAAGGCAAAGTGCGCTGGCTGCCATGGCGCAGCGGGTGAAGGCAAATCAGGTCCGGCCATCAAGGGCAAGGCCGGTATTGTCGATGTGCTCACCGCCGGTGGCAAGAAAGGCATTCACGCAAAACCCTTCAACGTAACTCCCGAGCAGGCGCAGGCGATCGCTGAGTCCTTGAAATAACTTGAACTGCAGCAAAGAAAATGGCCGATGCCCTTGTGGGCATCGGCTTTTTCGTTCTCACAGCCACTCACATCCTTGACGGAGAAGAGCCTTCGGCCAGTTCGCGAAGGCCGTCGAATACAGCCAGTTCGCCGCTCGGATGCTTCAGCGCCTCCCGCACCGAAAACATCACCGAAAACTGAGGTGCTCGGGGCCGGAAGGTGACTCCCATGAACTCAAACTCACGGGTCGATACCACCCCAGCTACACGTCCTGAAATTTCCGGCTCCCATTCAGGTTGGTTGGAGATGAACAGCGTGGCCACCGTATGAGTGGGCCAGTCACCGGTATTGCGCATCCCTCGCCGAGTAACCCCGGTGCAGCGGGTACGGCCGACCTCCACGTTAAACCGCGGCGGGCAGCTTAGATTCGCTTCAAAGGTCAGAATCTCCTGTTTCCGCCGCCAGCCCCAGAGAGCCCATTTCAAAGGCATCTGCCGAGGCGCCAGATGCACATCGAGAGAAGGTTGACGAAACGCGCATCCCGACAACCGCAGTCGTGCTCGCACCCGCGACGGGCTGATCCATTCGATGCCACTGATCTGGCCGTGCGCGGCAAGCGTCCCCTCCAGCCAGCGCAGGACGCGCATCGCGCGCCGCTGGTTGAAGCGCAGAAACCACCAGTACCAGACGGCAACGATCAAAACTCCGAGAATACTGCTGACGAGTATGGAGTGCATGCGGACGCCATTCAACACCTTGTGATGCAGCGGACAGCGCCTGAAGATGCTATTTCTTAACCCCAATCGCGGTGCCTTATTTCTCCTGCGGAGTGCTCGAATCCAGGACAAAGAAGCGATTCTGCCCTCCGGGCTGAATCTTATTCTGTTCAAAGCAGTCCTTAATTCGGCGTCGAAGCTCGCGACTGACCGCGTACTGCTGACCGGGGCGGGTCTTTACAAGGATCAGGTAGTCCACCTGATTTCCGGCGACGTGGTCAATGCCGGGAACCAACGGATCGGCAACGATCGCATCCCGGAAGCGTTCATCGTGATAGAGGTCAGAGCCGAGCTGTTGCAGCAGTTCGATTATGTGGTCACTATTCTCCTTATAATCGACCGCTACACGCATCGCCACCATCGTCCAGTCCCGGGTCATGTTTGTCACTGCCGTGATCGTGGAGTTCGGAATGGTATGTACCGAACCGTCTGCGTCGCGCAACACCGTACGACGAAGAGTGAGCATCTCCACCGAGCCCTGGAAAGTGCCGATCTTGATCACGTCGCCGATGTCAAACCAGTTCTCCACCAAGATGAAGAATCCGTTGAGAACATCATGCACCAGGGTTTGCGCCCCAAAACCCACGGCAAGGCCGGCGATACCGGCGCTCGCCAGCAGCGGCTCCACACGAATTCCCAAATCAAAAAGAATGGTGACCACCGCAAAAAACACGATCACGGCCATTCCAACGCTGCGGAAAATCGACGAGATGGTATGAAGCTGTTGTACGCGAACATTGGATGTAGTCAGGTTCGCTTGGTTAATGCGGGCCAAACGCTCGCTGACAACGTTCAAAATACGGATCAGCACAAAGGCGATCACAACCGTAGCCACGATCCTCGGCAGCTTGTCATGCACGAGAACGTAAAGGTCCCCATACCAACTGTTCAGTTGGAACAGATCGTGCCAAGTGTGCGAAAACTGTATAGGATTCACGATGGCGGATTATAAATGGTCAGCCCTCAGAAATTTGCGATCCTATAATCCGGCTGCAATCTTTTCTGCCGAGGTCGTCTGCCATGCGTTGCTACCGTTCGGTCGTGGAAATCATACTTTTGCTTTCTATTTGCCTGGTGTCGGGATGGGCTCAGCGCGACCCAATCCAGAACTCTACGGACCCCGCCGACCGCGTGGAGATCGAGGCGGAAATGCATCGGAAGTTGCAGATACAGCAGCAGAAGAAGCGTTTTGAGGAGATGAAACGCGATTCCCAGAAGCTGCTTCAACTGGCGACCGAGCTCAAGCAGTACGTCGATAGCACCGGAGAAGACATTCTTTCTATAGAAGTGCTGCGGAAGGCCGAGGAGATGGAGAAGCTGGCGCGGCAGGTCAAGAACGATATGCGCGGAGACTAGCAGGGCAAATCCCCGCTCCAGCCCCCAATAGCACAGACTTTTAACATAGTTCGCGTGCGTATGTCATTGATATGCAATCTAACAACATGGTATAAATTTTTGCCCCCCGGAAGAGGATTTTAATTGTTTTCTGCCGGGGAATGGAGCGCCTCGCAAGCGGCTCCTGTAGCACCCAACGCGGCCAAGCCTCAACATTCATTGAAGTGGAAGCGCGTTTCGGGTTCAGTTGTCGCCCGGAAGCGTACGTGTGCGGCTCTGCCGCAGCGTCGTTCTTCGTGCGCAACTATTTTGAATGGCTAGTGGTAACCCGCAACGAGTTTTGTCTTGGAGAATCGTATGAATGTATGGCTTTTGCAGAGCGTTAAATATCTGGGCCGGATGAGCAAGCTTTCGCTGCTCCGCCGTGGTATTTCGCTGATGGCCCTTACCCTTTTCACCTCCCTCGCAGCACTGGCCGAGCCCGCAGGCGGCGAAGCTGCACTCAAGCTTCCCGACCTGAGCAGCGTCCGCTTCTTTCACGATGCCATCAACGGCCACGCTCTATTGATGATCGGCATCCTGTTCTGCGTCTTCGGATTGCTGTTTGGCTTGGCGATCTACACTCACCTGAAGAATCTGCCGGTTCATCGTGCCATGCTCGAAATCTCAGAGCTGATTTACGAAACCTGCAAGACCTACCTGGTAACCCAGGGCAAGTTCATCCTGATTTTGTGGGCATTCATCGCGGTCATCATTGCGGCTTACTTCGGCTGGCTGGCCCCGGTTCCAGGCAAAGCGGTTGCCGTCACCCTGCCCATCATCCTGGGCTTTAGCTTGGTGGGCATCGCCGGCAGCTACGGCGTGGCCTGGTTCGGCATTCGCGTCAATACCTTTGCCAACTCCCGCACCGCCTTTGCCGGCCTGCGCGGCAAGCCCTTCCCGGTCTATGACATTCCGCTCAAGGCGGGCATGAGCATCGGCATGATGCTGATCAGCGTCGAGTTGCTGATCATGCTCTGCATTCTGCTCTTCATTCCTGGCGATTACGCCGGTCCGTGCTTTATCGGCTTCGCTATAGGTGAATCGCTGGGCGCAGCCGCGCTCCGTATCGCTGGAGGCATCTTCACCAAGATTGCCGACATTGGCTCTGATTTGATGAAGATCGTCTTCAAGATCAAGGAAGATGACGCTCGCAACCCCGGCGTCATTGCCGACTGCACGGGCGACAACGCGGGCGACTCGGTTGGACCTTCGGCTGACGGCTTTGAGACCTACGGCGTCACCGGCGTCGCGCTGATCACATTCATTCTGCTCGGCGTGCACAACCCGACCGTACAGGTACAGTTGCTGGTCTGGATCTTCGTCATGCGCGTCATGATGCTGGTCGCCAGCGCCGGTTCCTACTTCCTGAACCATGCGCTCGCCAAAGCCAAGTACGGCAGCAGCGACCACATGGACTTCGAGGCGCCGCTGACCTCGCTGGTCTGGCTGACCTCTGTCGTTTCCATCGCGCTGACTTACATCGTCAGCTACCTGATGATCCCCGTCCTCGGCGGCGACAGCACTTTGTGGTGGAAGCTGGCTTCGATTATTAGTTGCGGCACGCTGGCCGGCGCCGTGATTCCGGAACTGGTCAAGGTCTTCACCTCCACCTCCAGCGACCACGTGCAGGAAGTTGTCACCGCGTCGCGTGAGGGTGGCGCTTCGCTGAACATCCTCTCCGGTTTTGTGGCGGGCAACTTCTCCGCATACTGGCTGGGGCTGGCAATGGTCGGTCTGATGTCGGTAGCCTACTACGTGAGCCTGCACGGACTCGGGGCGCTGATGTTGGTTCCAGCCGTTTTTGCCTTTGGCCTGGTGGCCTTCGGCTTCCTCGGCATGGGTCCGGTGACTATCGCGGTCGATTCCTACGGCCCCGTGACCGACAACGCACAGTCAGTCTATGAGCTTTCGCTGATCGAGCAGGTTCCCAACGTCAAGTCTGAGATCAAGAAGGACTTCGGCATCGATGTGAACTTTGACCGCGCCAAGGACCTGCTGGAAGAGAACGACGGTGCGGGCAACACCTTCAAGGCGACTGCCAAGCCGGTGCTGATTGGCACCGCCGTGGTGGGCGCTACCACGATGATCTTCTCCATCATCATGGGCCTCACCGGCGGACTCACCCACGACGTTGACAAATTGTCCCTGCTCTACGCACCCTTTGTGCTCGGCCTGATCACCGGCGGCGCCATGATCTACTGGTTCACCGGTGCGGCAACCCAGGCGGTTTCCACCGGCGCCTATCGCGCAGTGGAGTTCATCAAGGACAACATCAAGCTGGAAGGCGTAGAAAAGGCCAGCGTAGCAGACTCCAAGAAGGTCGTTGAAATCTGCACCCAGTACGCGCAGAAGGGCATGTTCAACATCTTCCTCGCAGTCTTCTTTGCCACTCTCGCCTTCGCCTTTATCGAGCCGTACTTCTTCATCGGCTACCTGTTCTCCATCGCGATCTTCGGCTTGTACCAGGCCATTTTCATGGCCGATGCCGGTGGCGCGTGGGACAACGCCAAGAAGATCGTCGAGACCGAACTCAAGGCCAAGGGCACTCCGCTGCACGACGCCTGCGTCGTGGGCGACACGGTGGGCGACCCGTTCAAGGACACCTCTTCGGTGGCCATGAACCCGGTCATCAAGTTCACCACCCTGTTCGGTTTGCTGGCGGTGCCGTTGGGCGTGACTCTCACTTTGAAGAGCGAAGTTCTCACCCACGTGCTGGCACTTGTTTTCTTCCTCGTCTCGGCCACCTTCGTCTGGCGCAGCTTCTACAAGATGCGCATCGTCAAGGCGATCGATTCGGTTGAGGCAGCCGGAGCTACAGCGGGTAAATAATAACCAGCAGAAAGTACGCCTTGAACCACAGAGCGCCACCCCGCGGGGTGGCGTTTCTGTTTTCCGCGCGACTCCTCCTGCTATGCTGTTGCCATGGACCCTGTTGCGCTCACCCGTCGGCTCATTGACATCGAATCAATCACCGGCAAGGAAGCCGCCGCAGCCGATTTTCTCGCCGGCTACCTGGAAGAACTCGGCTACCATGTCGAACGCATGCCGGTGGAGGGCGAGCGCTTCAACATTTTCGCCAAGCCCTCCCATGCTGCTGACCCTGAGCTGGTCTTCTCCACCCACATCGACACTGTCCCTCCGTTCCTGCCCTCCAGCGAGGACGCTGGCAACATCTACGGACGCGGAGCCTGCGACGCCAAGGGCATCATCGCCGCCCAGGTTGCAGCCTGCGAGCGCCTCCGCTACAGCGGCGAATCCGTCGGCCTGCTCTTTGTTGTTGGTGAAGAGCGCGACTCTCTAGGCGCGGCCGTTGCCAATAAGAACCCGCGCGGCGCGCGGTTCCTGGTGAACGGAGAGCCCACCGACAACCGCATCGCGCTGGCCTCCAAAGGCGCGTTGCGTGTCGAGGTCGTCGCGCGCGGGCGCATGGCGCACTCGGCGTACCCTGAGCTGGGCGAGTCCGCGATCGACAAACTACTCGACGCGCTCCAGGCCTTGCGCGCAATGCCGCTGCCTCACAATCCGGAGATCGGCTCCAGCACGGTCAATATCGGCATCATCGAAGGCGGGCGCGCCACCAACGTCATTCCGGACTTCGCCAAGGCACAGTTGCTCTATCGCCTGGTCGCTCCGTCCCAGGAACTCCGGCAGGCCATCATCTCCGCCGTGGGCTCGCTGGCGGAGGTGCAGTTCGTGCTTGACCTTCCCTACATGCAATTCCTCACCGTTCCCGGCATTCCCACCATGACCGCTTCATTCACCACCGACATTCCACAGCTCTCGTCCTGGGGAGAACCTGTGTTGTTGGGTCCAGGCTCGATTCTGGTGGCGCACACCGATAAGGAATTCATCTCCAAGGCAGAGCTCATGCAAGCAATCGAACTTTACGTGCGGATCGGAATATTTCTGCTACGCTGACCGGCCCTGTTTTGTGCTCGCCGCATCAAACCCAGCGGGGGTACGCATACATATATGACTATCGCCGCAATACATCCTGCTTACAAAACGGGAATTAACCTCAGCGAAGATGTCCGCGATAGACTTACCGAGCTTCTCAATGCCAGGTTGGCCGACTCGCTGGATCTCTCAACGCAAGCCAAACAAGCACACTGGAACGTGAAGGGGATTGACTTCTACAGACTTCACCTTCTCGTCTTTCTCCTCGAAAAAGTCGTCGAGCATGCGGAAGAGTACATGAACACGATCGCCGAGCGCATCACAGCACTCGGCGGCTTCGCAATGGGAACCGCTACCGTGGCGGCAAGGTTCACATCCCTTCCCGAATACGACCTGAGCGCAGTCACCTGCGAAGAGCATCTGAAAGCACTGTCTCAAAGTCTCGCAAAATACGGGGATCTGGTTCGCGAGGCGATCGAAGAAGCAGACAGGCTGGGCGATAACGGAACAGTCGAAATGTTCACTGAAATTGCGCGCATCGCCGACCAAGATCTCTATTTCCTTGAGATTCAGCTGGACGCTTGAGCCGGAACTAGCAAACGCCTTATATGCCCGGAGAAAATCCGGGCGTTTCTTTTGCTGCCGAGCGCGCGAAACCTTTCCTGCTTCGCGTTACACTTGTCGGCATGAGCACCGATCAGCCCAACGCTCTCGTTCATGCCTCCTCGGCTTACCTCCGCTCCGCCATGAATCAGCCTACGCAGTGGCATGAGTGGGGTCCGCAGGCATTCGCCCGCGCCAAGGCAGAGGACAAGCCAATCCTGCTCGACATCGGAGCCGTCTGGTGCCATTGGTGCCACGTCATGGACCGCGAGTCCTACGAATCCTCCGAGATCGCAGCGCTGCTGAATGCTCACTTCATCCCCGTGAAGGTGGACCGTGACGAGCGACCCGATGTGGACGCGCGTTACCAGGTGGCGGTCGCCGCCATTACCGGACAAGGTGGCTGGCCGCTTACGGTCTTCCTCACGCCAGAGGGCAAACCGTTCTTCGGCGGCACCTACTTCCCGCCCCAGGATGCGTACGGACGCCCCAGCTTTCAGCGCATCCTCCTCGCGATTTCGCAAGCATTCCGCGAGCGGCGTGATGAGGTGGAGAACGAAAGCGAGGGACTGATGCACGCCCTCGCCCACGCCGAGGGAATGCCCGGACAGAGCGGGGAGTTCTCTCCTAGAATCGTGGAGCAGATGGTACAGGCGGCACTCGGCGCCTTTGACCGCGAAAACGGCGGCTTCAACCATGCTCCGAAGTTTGCCCATCCGCCCATCATTGATCTACTGCTCGACTGGTACGCCCGGACCGGCGAGCAGCAGGTGGAGCGAGTTGCAAGCGTCACGCTTGAAAAGATGGCGCTAGGCGGCGTCTATGACCAGCTCGCCGGAGGCTTCCATCGTTACTCCGTCGATGAACGCTGGTGCGTGCCTCACTTCGAGAAGATGGCCTACGACAATTCCGAGCTGCTGAAGAATTACGCGCACGGCTGGCAGGGCACCGCCAATTCGTTCTTTGCCGACGTGGCCCGCGATATTCTGCGCTGGCTGCGCGAATGGCTCAGCGACCGCGAGCGCGGCGGCTACTACGGTTCGCAGGATGCCGATATTGATCTGCACGATGATGGCGATTACTTCACGTGGACGCTCGACGAGGCTCGCGCCGTGTTGAGCCCGGATGAACTCGCGGTCGCCGCCGCGCACTACGACATTGGCGAACATGGCGAGATGCATCACAACCCGGCTAAGAACGTGCTCTGGGTACGCGAACCCGTTGGCCAGATTGCGACCGCCCAGAATCGCACACTTGAATCCACCGCAGAGCTGCTTGCTTCGGCGAAGAAAAAGCTTTACGCTGCGCGCCTTCAGCGCCCCATGCCGTTTATCGATCGCACGCTCTACACCAACTGGAACGCACTCTGCATCTCCGCCGTGTTGCAGGCCGCGCGAGTGCTGGGAGACGATGCCGAGCAGGCGTTTGCCCTGCGCTCGTTGGATCGTCTGCTCTCCAAAGCCTACGACCCCGCAAAGGGACTGTTCCACGTCATTACCTACGCCGAAAACGGCACCAGCCAGCGGCCGGCCGGCGTGCTCGACGACTACGCCTTCACGGTGCTGGCCTGTCTGGATGCCTACGAGACGACCAGTGATCTGCGTTACTTTAACAACGCCGAGGAAATTGCCGCTCGCATGATCTCCGGTTTTTACGACGAGACCGGAGGCGGTTTCTTCGATCTCGATTGCGCGCCGTCCACTGATTCCACCGGAGCCCTGACCGCACGACGAAAGCCGTTCCAGGATTCACCAACTCCCGCCGGAAACTCCGCCGCGGCGCTCGCGCTGCTGCGCCTCCACGCGCTCAACGGAGACGCTCAACTGCACAAACGCGCAAAAGATACGCTCGAAGTTTTCGCCGGGGTCGCCGGACAGTTCGGCATCTACGCCGGCACCTACGGACTGGCCTCGGTTTGGATGTCGCGCCCGCACACGCAAGTAGTGGTGATCGGCCAAGGCCCCGAGGCCGACGAACTATATGCGGAGGCGCTGGCTCCCTTCGCGCTAAACAAAATCGTGCTGCGCGTTAAAGATCCAGCACGCCTGAATACGACCCTGCCGCCGGCGCTGGCGGAGACCATCTCTGCTGTCCCCGGATTACAGCAGGGCCGCGCGGTTGCCATGCTCTGCAGCGGCTTCTCCTGCCAACCGCCTATCCACACCGCGGGCGAGTTGCACCAGGCACTTCGGAACGCGATCACGCAGAGCCGTTAGCTGAAAAGTGAATCGCGATGATATTTCGCCCATGCTACATCTCTCAATAACTCGACCAGCAGTACAGCTTCGCGCTAGAGTGAGATATGCCTAAAACTGCGAAACACGTCAAGAAGACCGCTTCGGTAAAGAAAGCCACAAAAAAAGCGGCGAAGAAGACCTCACCCAAAACCTCGCCCCGGGCTTCAGCCAAAACCCCTGCCAAGGCCTCAACGATTCCGACGAACGGCTTTCATCCTGGTACCTACATCGTCCCACGAGGACACGTGAGCATCGCGGTGCCGACCTTCTGGAGTTTGCGCCAGACCAATGACGATTTACAGGTAGAGTCAGAAGCCAGCGAGACCACGGTCATCGTCACCGCTTACCATCGCAAAGAGGACGTGAAATCGCTCGATGCCCGTGACTACCTGAAGCACTTCCTCGATACCGCTCCCGTCGCTGGACGCCTTCAGACCGGAGACAGTAGCAAGCAGCGGGCCAGCGCGCGTTTCCGCGATGAGGAAGGCGATAACTGGTTCGTCCGCTTCATCTCTAATGGAGAGACGCTCTTGCTGGCGACCTGCCACTCGAATCGCCCTCTGACCTCGCGCGAAGGCAAGACCGGAGTCGCGGTTCTGGACTCGATCAAGTTGAAGGCGCGTGGTTGAGTTTGCGTCACGGCAGCATTGAATCGATCTTTCTGGAGGGTGAAGCCGGAAAACTCGAAGCTTTGCTGAACCTCGGCCTGCCCGACGCGCGATATGCCTGCCTCATCTGCCATCCGCATCCGCTCTTCGGCGGCACCATGCACAACAAGGTCGTCTTTCATGCGATGAAGGCCTTGAACGCATTCGGCTTTCCGGTACTGCGCTTTAATTTCCGCGGCGTCGGTGCCAGTGCCGGCGAACATGATTACGGGCGCGGCGAAATCGCTGATACGAGAGTTGCACTCGACTATCTTGCGGCAAGATTCGCCGTGCCCATCATCTTTGCCGGTTTCTCGTTCGGTGCGGCCATCGGATTGCGCGCTGCGGTGCCACACCCCAGCGTAGAAGCGCTGATTTCGATCGGCACCCCGGTCAATGCCGACGGGCGGGAATATACTTATGAGTTTTTGCAGCAGAGCACAAAGCCGAAGCTCCTGCTCAGCGGCGGCCGCGATCCATTCGCGACTCCGGAGCAACTTGGGCAGATATTTTCGGACGCAGCCAAGCCCAAACGCCTGGTCGTAATTCCCGAAGCCGACCACTTTTTCGCCGGACACCTTGACCAGATGCGTGCCGCCTTAAGCCTTTGGATACGTGAAGTAGTGGGGCCGCCGGCGGTTCCTGCCGTATAATCTTGGCGCGATGAGTGCGCCCAATAATACCGCCGGCAACGAGACTGCGACGCGAGAGATGCACGCCATCGCACGGGAGATTTTTCAGCACGCGCTGGAGGAGAGCAGCATCGAGCGCGGGTTCAGCCGCAGCGTCCATTACGAACGCAGCGTTCTGCAGGTGGGCGATGACCTCTACGACATCGGCACCTTCTCGCGAGTTTTCGTAGTTTCCTTCGGCAAGGCGGCACATAGCAGTTTGGAGGCCCTGATTGCGCGCTTCGGCGCCGGCACCGGCGCATCCGGGATTGTCTGTGCGCCCACTCTCCCCATCTCACAGTGCTTCGGCTTCCGCTATTTCCAGGGCGGCCACCCGATGCCGAACTACGAATCGATGCGCGCGGCCGAGGCAATCCTCCGCGCACTCGATACCATGAACGCGCGCTCGCTTGTAATCTACCTCATCAGCGGCGGTGGCTCGGCAATCGTGGAAAAGCCGATCAGCAACGAGATATCCTTTGAGGACCTGGTGCAGACCTACCGGGCGCTGGTCCATTCCGGCGCGCCGATCGCGCAGATCAATGCGATTCGCAAACACCTTTCAGCCGTCAAAGGTGGACGCATGGCCGTAGCCGCAGCGCCCGCTCACCAGGTCTCCATTCTGGTCTCGGACGTACCTGAAAACTCGATGGATTCGCTGGCCAGCGGACCGACAATGCCCGACACCAGCACCTGCGCACAGTGTTATGACATCGCTCGGAAATACGATCTGCTACCGCAGTTACCCAAAAGCATCAGCAGAATTTTTCAGACGCGCGCGCTGGAAGAAACACCGAAGCCGGGCGATTCGTTCTTCGAGCGGGCGCGCTGGTGGGCCGTGCTCTCCAATGTATCCGCGCAAAGGGCCGCAGTCGAGCGCGCCGCGATGAAGGGCTTCGCCATCCAGATCGATAACAGTTGCGACGACTGGGATTACCGCGCCGCCGCCGATCACCTGCTGGCGCGCTTGCGCGAGTTGCGCAAGGGAGTCTCGCGTGTCTGCCTGATTTCAGGCGGCGAGGTCACTGTCACAGTGGACGCAGCCCCTGGAATGGGCGGACGCAACCAGCAGTTCGCGCTCTATTGCGCCCAGCGCATCCGGGGAGAAAACATCACCGTGCTCAGCGCTGGAACTGACGGCATCGATGGCAACAGCCCGGCCGCCGGAGCCGTGGTGGATGGAACCACCCTCGCCCGCGCCAAGGAAAAAGGGCTGTGCGCCGAGGCTGCACTCGCGGGCTTCAATGCCTATCCATTTTTCGACGCCTTGGGCGATACGATCATGACGGGACACACCGGAACAAATGTGCGCGATGTGCGAGTGCTGCTGGCGTGGTAGCCAAGCCGGTGTTAGAAGAACTCTGCAACGCCCTCTTCAAGCACATGTACGCGATCGGAGATGCCGAGGCGGCAGGCACCGGAGAGCAGGCGTTTCACTGGCTCATCCATCGGCTCCTGCGAAAGTTTGAAGGTTCCAAAGTGCATGGGAATCATGTGACGGGCGCCCATATCGACGAAGGCGCGCAGTGCGTCTTCCGGGCTCGTGTGCACGGCGCGGAAGTTCTCCGGATGGTAGGCTCCAATGGGAAGCAGAGCGACATCGGGATCAAGGCGCTCCCCAATCTCACGAAAGCCGCCGAAGTAGGCAGTGTCTCCCGAGTGATAGATCGAATGGCCGCCCCCGTTAAGGCAGTAACCGCCATAGCCGCGATGCATGTCTCGAATCACGCGCGCTCCCCAGTGCTTGGCCGGCGTCGCCGCCACCCGGGTCCCTCCAAGTTGCAATTCCTCCCACCACTTCAGTTCCACAATGCGCTCAAAGCCGAGATCGAAGACCAGGTCAGTGACCTTGTCAGGTACGATCAGCAGCGGTGTGCGGCCGTTCTTGATGCGGTTCGCGCGGGCGATGGCGCGCAGCGAGGGGCGATGCAGATGATCAAAGTGAGCATGGGTGACCAGAACAGCATCCAGTGGCGGAAGGTCCTGGATTCGAAGTCCGGGCCGGCGCAGGCGTTTGAGAACGAAGAGCCACGGAGCAAAGATCGGATCGACCACAACGTTCGATCCGCCGACCTGCAGAAAAAACGAGGAGTGGCCGATAAAGGTAACTCCCATCTGGCCCTGCCCGGCGAGCACCGGGCGATGGGTGCGGCCGGTGCGCTTCGCCATCGCAGAGTGCTTCACCAACCTGCCGAGCTGGCCGGCTTTCTTTCTGATTCCGATGTTGAGCATCCTGCTCCATTGGACGCGGCACGCGCCATCAACGATTCCATAATGGTACCGCTCCGCATGATGCTTGCAACATCCGGGGCTGGCTTTTAATCAAATTTTTCGCTTTTGGAAAGGGAGGTATTCTGGTGAAAATCGCGTACTTAGGATTGGGAATCATGGGGCGTCCGATGGCCGCAAATTTGGTGAAGGCGGGACACGACGTAACCGTCTGGAACCGCACGCCGAAGAGCGTGGAGGGCGCACGTACCGCAGCGACTCCGGCCGACGCGGCAAAGGATGCCGAAGTCGTCTGGATCTGCGTCGCCGATACCAAGGCGGTCCAGGGTGTGCTCTTCGGCCCAGGGGGCGTGGAATCGGTGCTGCGGCCCGGAGTCACGGTCGTCGATTCGAGCACAATCGCGCCGCTGGCCACGCGCGACTTTGCCGCCCGCGTACGCGCCAAGGGCGCCGAGTTTGTGGACGCACCGGTTACGGGATCAAAGGTCGGCGCCGAATCCGCACAACTGCTGTTCATTGTCGGTGGACCGGAAAAGACCGTCAAAGCGCTCGATCCGCTGTTTATGGCCTTGGGGAAAAAGGTAATTCGCGTCGGCGAAACCGGCGCGGGCGAGAGCGCGAAGATCGGCATGAATCTTATGATCGCCTCCATCTTCGAGGGCTTCGCCGAAGCGCTCGCGCTCACCGGAAAACTCGGCGTGCCTCCGGAGAAGCTGGTCGAGTTGATCCAGTCCTCAATGATTCGCAGCGGCGTGACCGACTACAAGGCCAGCTTTGTGCTGAACCGTGACTGGTCTCCGAATTTCCCGCTTCGCTTGATGCTCAAGGACATTCACCTGATGCTCGATGCCGCCCGTCAGGAGAAGCTGGAATTGCCCGCGCTGAAGGAGATCGAGAAGGTCTACGAGAAGGCCGTCGAAGCCGGTCATGCGAACGACGATTACGCAGCGACCGTGGAAGTAGTGAAGAATCTCTCAACGGAAGTGGAAGATTACTCACGCTGAGGTAGCCAGGCTCCTGCCATGCAGGAGCCTGGCCGATATGCGCAGAGTTTACCCGCCGAGGTACTCCACATGCACGTAGGTTCCAAGGCGGGGGTTGTAGGCGAGGTACCAACCTGGATGATCCGGGTCGTCGTAGATCACGATTGAATCATCCGCCCAATCCCAGCCAGTGACGTAGGGAATGTCATACGGCGCGACTGTGAAGTAGAAGCCGCTAAACCCGAAGCGGCTGGGGCCGCCTCCATGGAGACGCCATATATGGCTAGGGCCAACTTCGCCGGGGAAGTGCCCATGCTCCCACGGGTGGTCGAGATGATAGTGCGGATCGTTAGGGCCCGTGTTATGGCCGACCCACTGGTCATTGGTATGTACATGGGGGGCCTCGGGATGTCCCGGCTGGTCTCTGAATGAAGCTCGGGCGTCGCCTTTCGGAGCCGGAGCGGCTTTCGGAGCCGGAGCGGCTTTCTTGGTCGGTGCAGGACCGTGGGCGGGGATGTGACCGCCTCCTACGCCGGCTTCATGGCCGCCCGCCTGTGCGCCTTGGTGACCACCTGCCTGCGCACCTTCGTGACCACCGGCCTGGCCGCCTTCGTGATCCCGCTCCTGGGCAAACACGAAAACAGAACAGATCAGTAAAGCTGCAAACAATCCAGCGAACTTTTTCATTCTCGTTCCTCTTTCCACAACGCTTGCTGACCAGCTTACGCTGCTCTCAGTTTTTCTGCTCGCTGCATTGGATGGCGGCTTCCCGCCTGTCAGGCTATCCTCCAACTCGCATCGTGCATAACATCAGTAGGAACACCGTGCGGAGGAAATAAGTTGCTATTGGCGGTTCAGTTCGCGGCTCTCGCGCTTGATCCGCCGGCCACGGCTCACAAGGGTGGAAGCGTAGACGCTATGCACGACCCACACGACAATGTAGGCCGCATAGAGATAGCCCAAGTGATTCCCGCCGCTCATTGTGCATCCTCCGTTTCCAGCGAGGCCTGCGCGTGCGCCTCTTCCAGCGCGTGCTCGGCCAATGCCTGCTTGTAGCGTATTGAAACGAACATGAAAGCAAGCATCCCGAAGGCCGCCAGATTCCATAGCAGAGCGACCCACATCGCAGGGTGCAGCCCAGAGCCCTCGCCACCGCCGATCACCGGTTGTGGATGCTGGGTGCGGAACCAGCGAATCGCCATATAAACAATCGGAACATCGACAAATCCGAATATACCAAGCGCCGCCGCCAGCACCGGAACCTGTCCTCCTGTCGCGTAGTGGCGCAGCACAAGGTAGCTGACGTAGATCAACCACAGCACCAGCGTGCTGGTCAGGCGCGCATCCCAGGTCCACCAGATGCCCCAGATAGGCCGCGCCCAGATCGGTCCAGTCAGCAGAACAATCGTGCAGAAGCTTACTCCCACCTCCGCCGAAGCCAGGGCTAGCGCGTCCGCGCCGACATTGCGGCGGACGAGATACCAGATCGAAGCCAAAAAGTTGACGAAGAACAGCAGAAAAGCTATCCATGCCGAGGGCAGGTGGTAGTAGAAGATGCGCTGCACGTCGCCCATCGTGGCTTCGCGTGGAGCAATGAACATCGCCTGGCAGAAGCCATATCCGAGCAACACTGCCGTAAGCACTGCGAGAACTTTGAATAGAATTTTCATTCCGCGTTCAACACCGGCTCAAACAAGATGAAGCTGACGGTTGTAAAAATCAGATCATACACCGCCAGCAGACGTATCCAGAAGGCGGGCGAGCTTTCGCCCGTAAGGATGGAAGTGGTGGCATCGACCATGGCGAGCAGCGCCGGAATCGAGATTGGAAACAGAATCAGCGGCAGCATGATCTCGCGGCTCCGGGTGCGTATCGAGAGCGCCGCAAAAAATGTTCCGTTGACCACAAGCGCCCACGTTGCCAGCAAGGCCACCACCAGCAACTCCCAAACCGGGCCAACCGACCGCAGGTTGTAGAACACCACAAAGAGCGGGACCATCAGCACTTCAAGAATCGAAACAAAAAGAAAGTTGCCCACCGTTTTGGCCAGAAACATCGCCTGCGGCGGGGCGGGCGATAGTCGATACGCGTCCAGCACCTGGTTGCGCAACTCACGCGTCCAGGTCTGGTTCAGCGCCACCACGGTCGCAAACAGAATCGCAACCCAGAGCAGGCCGCCGGCGATTTTGCGCGACTCCTCCGCCGTAGGATCGAAGCCGAAGCTGAAGATGACGACCACCAGCAGGGCGAAGAACAACATGCTGTTGATGGCGTCTTTCGAGCGCCACTCCAGACGCAGATCCTTCACCAGCGAGCGGCGTGTAATCGCCCAAAGGCCCGGAGCGGAGGTCATGGCTCAACCTCCTTGTTCCCGACGACGCCGCCGAAGACGCCGCCAACGCCGCCGCCCCGTGCGTTCGTTCCGAACGCCGCGCGCTCCTCGGCAAGATAGGGCGTAAGCAGGCGAGCGGGAATCCCCTTCTCTCGTGCAACCAAGCGCCCCGCATCCAGCACGATGCACTCATCTGCAACCGGCTCCATCAGTGCGGCCTGATGCGTGACAACAAAGACGGTAGTTCCTGCGTCCCGCATTTTGGCCAGCAAAGTTGTCATCTGCTTGGCGGAGCGCACATCCACGTTGGAGAAAGGCTCATCCAGAAACAGCAGCTCGGGGCCGTGTACAATTGCCCGCGCAAGCGAGATGCGCTGTCGCATCCCCTGCGAATATTGGCCGACGCGGCGCTCCAGGGCAGGATCAAGCCCGACGGTTCGAATCGCGTCCTCACATCGTTTGCGGTCATTGATTCCGTAGAGTGCCGAAAAATATTGCAGGTTTTCAACCGCCGACATTTCATCGTAGAGCAGCGGCGCGTGCCCCATGTAGCCGAAGCGCGTAGCAACCTCGCGGATGTTCTCCGAGCCAAGTACGCGGACACTGCCGCGCGAGGGCGCAAGCAATCCGGCGATCACGCGCAGCAGGGTGCTTTTACCCGCGCCGTTTTCGCCCAGCAAAACATAGAGCCGTCCGGGAGCGAAGTCCGCTGTAATTCCACGCAGAGCGGCGAAGCGCCCGAAGTGGCGCACCACATCACGCACGCAAACAGCAGGTTTTTGTTCAGGCGTATCAGTCACACGTTGGAAGTGTAGCGCGTTCTCTTGGATTAAGCGTGGCACGCGCAAACCCGTGAGGAATACTGAAGCTGATCCATCTTCTCCTAATTCATCGAGGGCGCGGCCGCCTGCGCCTTCTCGGCGGGAGCAGCCTGCGGAGCGCCATTTTCACCTGGCTGAGCAGGACCATACTTGGAAGCACACTTGGCCTGAAGTTGCTTGGCATGGAATACGCCATCATGGCCGTAGCTGCCCTCGGCGAGCGCCTGCGCGTTGTCCTTGAAAGTATCCGGTGGAGCTTCGGTGCCGGAATAAGCGACCTTGAGAGTGCGTCCCTGTTCACCGAGAGTGAACTCTACATGCGTGCCCTGGCGATGAATCGATCCCGGCTGAACGTTTCCGGCGACACGCAGCCGCTTGCTGTAAACGCCGTCGCCCATTTCGTTCATCTCTTTGATCGTGACGTAGTAGCTCTTGCTCTCCTGTACGCCGCTTACGGCCAAATAGGCGAGGCCGGATACGATAACCAGTATCGGCACGCCAAACTTCACAAACTTATTCATTTTCCACCCACAAAGAAAACAGCAGGCCAAAGCGCGACCAGAGCTGCCATCCTTTTTCCCGTTGCAAAGAGGGTACTTCGCCGCAACCACCCGGTCAAGGCGCAAGCCTTGCTGATTCCATAATTGGATGCAGAGAACAGTGAAGAGATTCAAAGATGCACGTCTTTTCGGCTGCGCTCGCATCGTATAATGGGCCCTTACCGATGACATAAGGGGTTTACTGGAATGAGCGCAACAAACGGGTCAAGCGGCAATGACAGCAAGAGCATCTCGCCACACGGACTTCCCTCCGAGGGAATCCCGAAACTGCGCCAGGAGTGGATCACGCGGCGGCGCGAAGAAGCAGCGCGCAGTGGCGACGGCAACGTAACCCAGATGCACTTTGCGCGCAAAGGCCAGGTCACAGAAGAGATGCTCTTCGTGGCTGAGCGAGAGAAGATTTCGCCGGAGCTGGTGCGCGCCAAGATCGCCGAGGGTAAGCTGATCATCCCCGCAAACATCAACCATCCCGAGTTGCAGCCCATGTGCATCGGCGTCGATTCGCTCTGCAAGATCAACGCCAACATCGGAAATTCGTCGGTCTCTTCCAATGTGGAGGAAGAGTTGAAGAAGTTGCACACCTCTGTGCATTATGGCGCGGATACCATGATGGACCTGTCCACCGGCGGCGACATTCACGGCATCCGCGAAACTCTCCTGCGGCATTGTCCCGTCCCCATGGGCACCGTCCCGATCTATGAAGCCGTGGCACGTGTCAAGCGCATCGAAGACCTCTCCGCCCCGCTGATGTTGGAAGTCATCGAAGAGCAGGCGGCGCAAGGCGTGGACTACATGACCATCCATGCCGGCGTGCTGGTGCAATACCTGCCGCTGGTGGCCTCGCGCATCACCGGAATCGTGAGCCGCGGAGGCGCGATGCTGGCGCAGTGGATGGCCCACCACCACAAGCAGAACTTCCTCTATGAGTGCTTCGAAGACATCTGCAAGATCATGGCAAAGTACGACGTGAGCTTTTCGCTCGGCGATGGACTCCGTCCCGGCTGCATTGCAGATGCCAGCGACGAAGCCCAGTTCGCGGAGCTGAAGACCTTGGGCGAGCTGACCCGCATCGCATGGAAGTACGACGTGCAGGTGATGATCGAAGGCCCCGGACACGTGCCCATCGATAAGATCAAGGAACAGGTCGATAAAGAAGTGGAGTGGTGCGACGGCGCGCCGTTCTACACCCTTGGGCCGCTCGTCACGGATATCGCCCCCGGCTATGACCACATCACCTCGGCCATTGGCGCTGCCATGATCGGCTGGTACGGCGCCGCGATGCTCTGCTACGTGACGCCGAAGGAGCACCTCGGACTGCCTAACGAGAAGGACGTGAAGGATGGAATTATTGCGTACAAGATCGCGGCCCACGCCGCCGACCTGGCGCGTCATCGTCCGGGCGTCCAGGACCGCGACAACGCACTCAGCCACGCGCGCTATACCTTCGACTGGGACAAGCAGTTCGAGTTATCGCTGGACCCGGAGACCGCGCGCTCGATGCACGACGAGACGCTTCCCGACAAGTTTTACAAGGAGGCGGCTTTCTGCTCAATGTGCGGACCGAAGTTCTGCTCGATGAACTACTCCTCCAAAGTGGATGAGTACAACAAACAGGTTCATGGGCTCGAAAAGAAAGATTACTCGGAGCTGGTGAAGCTGGTTTCGCACAAGTAGAAGTTCATATGAGCGAATCCAAGAGGGCCGGTGCCTGCAGGCGCGGCCCTTTTTTAGTTTTGGCCCATGTACGCGAGGCCTTCGAAGCACTGGAGGCGGCGCGCCTGGCACTGAACTTCAAGATAGGCTTCCAGTATCTGAATATGCATGAACTCGCGCTGCGCCGGGGTGGTGCACTCCGTACGCGCTAGTTCCAATGCAAGATAGCGGTCATGAGCCTGAATGAAGCCGTTCATCTCTCGAAGCATGATATGAGCACCTCGCCAATAACATCTCACATAAACGAACCTGGACAAAACAATTTCAAACGATTCGCAGCACCAGAGTAACTAGGGATCTTAGGCGTGCTACTGAGTTAAACGAAGCTGCGCTCGCCTAATGTCTCGTAATGTTCTTTTGCTTTACCGCCGGTTTCGCCAGCCCCTCAGCTTCGCATCGGAGCCAATCCGCTCCAGCTGCGCCTCGGCTAGCAATTTGCCCGCCCCGGCCCCGCTCTCGGTGCCAATAATGTGAATCAGGTAGAGGTACTCTCCCGCAAGGCCCGAGAGGCACCAGACGTTCTGACACCCTTCGACTGGGACAGCCGACTTATCTCCCAGCTCCCGCAGCAATTCCAGCCGATGGCGCTCCCATTCAAGATCCTCTTTGCTGGCAGCGCGCAGCCATGTGCGAAGCGCCGACTCAGGCGAGATGCCACAAGCCTGGCGGACATAGGTGCCCCCCAGGAATTCAAGCACGAAAGTGTAACGTTTGTTCTTGCCTCTCATCTCCGCTTTCCACCCGAAATCGCGCGATCTAGCTCCTGGTTACCTCGTCCACTCCACTGGTTTGTTTCAGGTTTGTTGCCCGGGTGCTCTTGATGGAAATCATCGAAACTTCAGGAGTAGTACCATTGCCCGGGATCAAATGCACGCGACTTCCGTCACAGGTGATTGTGACGATCGCATTACAGGCCTGAGTCCAGAACCGACGCGGCCCGGCCCAGCGCTGCCGTTACCTCGTCAAGGGACGCGGCGGCCCCGGCAAGATCGTTGCGATCCATCGATTCATTGATGCCCGGCAACACCACCGCTGCATACCCGGTATACTCGCCCGGAGCATAGATGGTGTGGCGGAACCACGTACGATGCTGCAATCCTGGGCCCAGCATGGCGCGCTCGGCCTCCATCATTGCCGCGTTGATCCGAAACAGTTGCGCGCCGGTTGCCGAGGCGGCGGCCTGACGCACCGCGCGTCCGGCGGCCGCCATCTGGTCGGCGGCCTTCAATGAAGCGGTAAAGTCCGGCCGCTCCGTCCAGCCCATCGCCTCGGCACGCCGCTTCGCTTTTTCCAGATGCTGGCGCACCTCATACCCATAGCTCTCGTAGTCGAAGGGAAGCGCATCGGCTTGCGCCATGCGCAGCGCCTCCAGGCCAAAGATGCGAGCCATCTCCTGTTCATACACGAAGGTAGGATCGGCGAATCTGGTAAACCATGCGTAATTGTCGAAAACCGAGTGGTAGACGCCATAAGGCCCGCTGGAGCCGATATCGGTGGAGGG
This sequence comes from uncultured Acidobacteriota bacterium, assembly GCA_963738165.1. Lineage (GTDB taxonomy): Bacteria > Acidobacteriota > Terriglobia > Terriglobales > Acidobacteriaceae > TOLSYN. The sequence goes on along the minus strand of CAVTVE010000018.1, from coordinate 480,747 downwards.
CACGCCAAGGTGCTGCAGAAACGCCGAGTAATCCGAGCCGCTGCCGAGATCGCCTACATGCGCCTCCCCGCGATCGACCTCGCCGCGGCGCTCGGTGAATGAACCCTCGTCGGCACTCTCGCGTCGGCCCCGCTGGCTCTGCAACTTCCATGCGTCATAGACCGTGCCTCCCTGCGGGCTCGGCACAGTGCGGGCGATCTCGCGCAAAAACCCCTTGAGGCTCGGCACACTGGAGGCGCCAAAATCCGGACCCGAAACTCCCACGTCCATGTTGAAATACGCCACCGCATTTTGCAGCCTGTTGGCGTACTCCTCCGCGTATTCCGTGGAGCCGATCAGTCCCTGCTCCTCGGCGTCCCAACTCGCGAAGATAATGGTGCGCTGAGGACGCCAGCCGCTCTTGAGCAGTTCCCCGAGGCCATGCACTGATTCCAGCATCGCCGCCGTGCCGCTGTTGGGATCGGCCGCGCCATAAACCCATGCATCGCGGTGATTGCCCGCAATCACCAAAGACTCCGGCTGGGCGCTTCCCCGAATGCTTCCGATCACGTTCCAGATCGTGGTGTAACTGTAATCCTGCACCAGCTTCACATGAACGCGCACGGGACCAGAACCTACGTGATACGTGAAGGGCAGGGCGCCCTGCCACTCGCGAGGGCTGTCCGGCCCTCCCAGCTTTTCCAGCAGCGGCGAAACGTCCGCATAGGAGAGCGGAGTCACCGGAATCTTCGTGAGACTCCCCGCCTTCTCCGGCGCAACGCGCTGCGACTGCGGAAGATCCACGGTCGATGCCACGCCGGGTGTCGTGGCATCGCCGGGATACTCAAAGGTGAACTGCACCGAACCGCGCTGCACCCCCGTTGCAGGACGATACGGCCCTACCGGATACGGGTCGCCGCGGAAGTATCCATCATCGAACGGGTCCGAGTACATAAGGAGCGCGGCGGCGCCGTTCTCCTGTGCTGTCAAGGCCTTCACGCCACGAAAATTCTGTCCATAGCGTGCGATCACAACCTTGCCGCGAACATCGACTCCCATCTGCTGCAGTTTACGGAAGTCCTCCGGGCGGGCGTAGTTGGCGTAGACCACCTCGGCCTCGACCTCGCCCGAAGGCGAGCCGCTGTTGAAGGCGGTCGTCACTCGCGGGTCGTCCTGATAGGGATCGCCTTCCACGTGCTCGCGCGTAGGACCGCGCATCTTCAGGCCCTTCGGTGCGGTGGCTTCCACCAGAATCTCATGCGGCAGATTCATCCACACCTTGTAGGAATCGATGCGGGTATCGAGACCGGCCTCGCGGAATTTCCTGGCGACGTACTCAGCGGTCTTTCGATCTTCGGGCGAACCGGCGATGTGCGGCTCGGCCGTCAGAATCCGCAGATGCTCTTGCGCGAGCTTCGCTTCGGGTACGGAGAGAAATTGCTCTTCCAGCTTCTGCTCCGCCGCGGCATCGCGGAACCCTGCGAGAGCTCCAGCGTTCGACCTCGCCTGCTGAGCCGGCGCAATGGCTGCCAACGCGAGAACTAAAGTCCAGACCCGAAGCGTCTTGATCATCGCCGAGATTCTTTCTTTTGCGTTCGCGCGCCATGCAGGAACCCGAGGCGAACATTGCAGCATAACACTGCCCGAAGTGCGCGGTTGATCTTCCCGTTACTTCAAGTCCTTGGCGGCTTCGGCGATCATGCCTGTGTCCAGCCAGTCGGCGATATCGACGTGGCCTGCAAGCGTCTCGCGGCTCTTGCCATCCACCAGAAAGCGCACCCGGGTGAGTTGTGGAAGCTGGGCCTTCAAGGTGAGCACCATCGACAAGACCGTAAGTTGTTCGACCTCCACGCCGCTGCGGTGCGAGTTCGCAAAAGCGGCATTCAGATTCACCACCGCCGAAGCCGGATCCAGCAGATACACATCATGCACATCGGCTCCCGGGCCCAGCAAGTGCGTGGAATCCTTCTGCTGATACCGTGAGATGAGCGTGTGCAGCGTGAGGCGGCCGCGCTCGCCGGGGTCGCTCGGTTCCGCCAGCGAGACGCTGCTCGGACGAATCGAATCCTCCTCATCGTTGGCCAGATAAAGCGTCATCTGCCCGGCTGGGCCGCTGGCTGGCGGCACCAGTGCCTGCGTCTCCGGCGTGCCAAGAAGCTCCGCCTTGCGCTTGAGATGCACAAGGTAGAACGCCATTCCAAGTATGGCCACCACCAGCGCGGCGACAACATATTGCAGTTTGCGCGGGATCACTGTGCGGCCTCCAGCTTTCCCCGCAGCGCCGCAATCGCGGACGCCAGAGCCGTGGCAATCTTCTGCTGGTACTCCGGGCTGCCGAGTTCGTCGGCCGATGCCCCCAGAGGTGCAACTTCTACCGCCACCGCCGCGATAGTAATGTTATTCAACGGCCGCAACGGGGCCGGCGAGTTGCGTACAGGCAAACCTTCATATGAAAATTCGGCGGCCAGTGCCGAGCCCGCAATCGCGGATTTCTCCAAGTATGGAGCCTGCGCCCGCTCCCAAGGCAAAAAGCTGCGGGTCGTCTGACCCGACTGCGCCGGAGCAATCATAGAGGTGTACACACGCGCGCCATGTCCGCTGCCGGAAGAGTGCAGCGCAACGTAGAGCGATGCATGACAGGTGTTGGCCGAGATCGCGCGCTGGTCCCAGGTAAGTACATTATCGGCAATACGAGTGAGCACCACGGGAATCCCACGCGCCTCCAATTCCCTTTGCAGACGGCGAGCCAGCGCCAGATTGACCGTCTTCTCCATCAGAGTGGGCGAGAAAACTTCACCGGTCTCGCTGCCTCCATGAGCCGCATCCAGAATGACGAACGGGCGTGAGCGCGGAGCCTGCACTCCAGCAGTCGTTGTCGATTGGGTTGCCGGTTGCGTTGCCGAAGGCGTCGCCGGATGCGAGCTTTGTGTTGCGCCTTGTGTCGGGTTCTGTGTCGCGCCTTGCGTCGCGGTGGATGCCACCGCGACTGGCGGCGATTGAGGCGCAACAGCCGCGATCGTCACCGTGCGCCCCCCATCGCTCACAGACACAGTGGCCGGCTGCGAAACGCTGGCGATGAACTCCGCCCCGCCGGGGATCTCGGCGAAGCTGGTGCTGAGAAGAAATGGATCGCCATAGGAAACGCTGTCCGATCCGTTGCTGACCACCGGCTCGCGCCTGAAGAGCAGGCGCACGCGGCCTTTCTCGATCACACTGGACGGGGCGACAGGAGCCGGAAAGGTGAGCACAAGCCGGGATGGTGTATGGCGCAGTTCGGCAGAGTAGCGGAACTTCGTTGAGCCTACAAACAAGCGCCGCGGGGTGGCGTGAAACTCCGCGCTCAGACCAGCAAGCTGCGGTAGCACCTGTGGAATCGACGCACTCGGAATGTACCCCCGCCCATCGGCCAGGAGAAAGTTCGAGGGCAGCTCCTGGTTGCTATTAACACTGGTGCGATACTGTCGTCTTCCGTCCTGGAACTCGGCTGCACCGCCATTGAAGATGAGCGTGAACTTGCCGCCGCCAACGCGCGACTCAATGCGCCCGAGAGGTTCAAGCAGATCGGTAAGGCCAACATAGTCCACCCCGTCGCGCACCAGAATATCCACCTGATAACTGGTCTGAGGCGTGTAGACGGAGATTCGCCGCGGCTCGGCAAAGCCCACGGCCATCAGGAGCAACAGCACAACCGTGATTCGAGCGGAAATGAAGTGAACTTTAGGCATCTCAAGAGGTCGCAAAGAAGGCTCGCTACTCTCATCCTACGATAAAAAGCGGCCCTCGGGAGAGTGCCCGGCCAATCCCGAATTCCTGATCGGTATCTCCCGAATTGATTTTTGCGATTTTTACCCTCTGCCTGATGCGGGTTGCTCTTTGCGTCCCCGCCGCTTTACGCTGAAAGCGGAGTGCCTGAATCCCATGCGTCGTCGCCTGCTTGCATTGATTTTTTGCTCTGCATTGACCTCCGCCGCGCTGGCGCAATTCAGCTCGGCTTCGCAACCCGCCATCAACCTGGGGGGCCGCAGCTTTAGCGAATTGTTTGCCGCGCAGAAGATCCTTCTCTCCAACTATTGCCGGCTGGATTTTGAAGGCGCGCGCCTGCAAGCGGCGGGCTGGAGCCGCTTCAAACCCTATACCTCGCTTCGCGCCAATCCGGATTTCAACCGCGTCGTAATCGTAACCCGATTCAATATTGAGACCCCCGACCAACCCGTCGAAGAATTAAGCGCCACCTATCAGACTCTGGGCTTCTACCAGGAGAATGAGGGCTACACCGCTCAGGCAGGCAGCGACCAAGTCACATTCCGCGTGCGGGAGCAAAACGGCGAATTGCTGGTGAGCGAACTCCGTCCCGACTCGCCTCATGTCTCCCCACGTGCCGCAATCGCATGGATGAACCTTCGACTCGCCGACCCCAAGACCGGCGACTTGGAGCGCGCTTATCTGAAAGATGCCCTGCAGCAGTTGAACAAATTGCTTCCGCAACCTCGCCCGGCAATGCAGCCCGCAGCCCCGTAAACAGCGGCTGAAATCAATTCATGAATATCTGCCGCTCCGAGTGACGGGCCAGCCACCAGCAAGCGGGTTGGCCCTCATGCGGAAACAACGCCCGGACACACGGGGTCGGCTCCGGCGGGTTAAAAAAATATTCCACCTTGCCGCCCTTCTCTTTCACCACATCAGCGTTGTCCACAATCACTGAGCCATGCCCAGAGCCACCGCGCTCGTGGATTCGCAATATAACCCAGTCGGCCACATAGCCCAGCGCGAAAATCGCGATCAACATCACGAGTATTGTCATCGGCCAGCGCCGCATCTTGTAGCTCCTTGCTTGTCACATAAGTCCGAGTATTTTGTTACAGACTTTTTACCAATTTGAAGCATGTATCATTCTGTCCCGCAGTATCCAAGCCTTGGGCGCGACCATCCAAGAAAATTAGAACGCAACAGAAAGGTTGTAGCATGAATCGGGTGACGATGGGCGCTCTGTGTGTGGCGGGCTGCTTGCTCTCTATCGTTAGGGCCAGGCACATACGAGGTGCGCTAGGCGGCTTCGCGCTGGAACAGTTAGAACATGTTTTCGATCTGATGGAAAGACACATGCGCGGCGCAGCGTGACAAAATATACCCGCCCCGAGCTCTACCCCGGTTATGGCCAAGCAATTGCCCAGACCTTTTTGCGAATGATCATCGGGGTTGTTTGCAGAGCAAACACGGCGCCCACATCTGCCGTAGTTAGCAGATGTGGGTCTTACATTCGCAGTATTCTTTAAAAAACACGTCAGAAAGCGTACTTCCCTGCCTCAAGCACGCGAGCGGCAATCTTCTCGCAAGCCGCAATCACGTTGGCTGGATCACCCTTCACCAAACGCCGCAGGATCGTCATCTGCGTTCGCAGCATGTCGCCTTCTGCAACGTCGGCCAGAATCTTCTTCGCTGCGGCCTCTACTTGGGCGAATGCTCGCTCCAGATACACCTCGCTGATCGCGATGCCCACGGCCGACGCAGCTTCGCCCTGGCCCTCCGCTAATTTCAGCGTGCGCGCAAGCACCGAATCCATCGCATACGCTTCGATGACGATGTCGGCGATAGCGCCCATCACTTCCTGGTGCTCGGAAATCTGCTGCATGTATTTTTGCGAAGCCACACCGGCCACCATCAAGCCTATCTTCTTCGCGTTCTCCACCAGTCTGCGCTGTGCCGCCAACGGGCGCTCGTCCGCTTCGGCAAACCCTGGTCCGGCCATCATCTCGTCCATCAACTTCTTGATCGCCGGCAGCAACGGAAGCTGACCGCTCAGGGCGCGCTTCAAAAGCCATCCGGTGATGATGAGGCGATTGATTTCATTCGTGCCCTCGAAGATACGATTGACCCTGGAGTCGCGATAGGCCCGCTCTGCCGGGTACTCCTCCACAAAGCCGTAGCCGCCGAAGATCTGCACCTGCCTGTCCACAACTTGGTCGAACATCTCCGACGCCCACACCTTGATGATCGAGCACTCGACCGCATACTCTTCGATAGCCTTGCGGATAAGCTTAGATTCGTCAGGCGCACCTTTCACGATCTCCGCGGTCGCCGCGTCCATCATGCCCACCGTGCGATAGACCAGCGCCTCGCCCGCATAGATGCCGATTGCAATGTCGGCCAGCATCGCGCGAACCATTCCGAATTCTGCAATCGATTTTCCGAAAGCCTTGCGCTCCTTGGCCCACTTGATCGAATTCGACAGGCAAGTACGCGCGCCGCCGACGCAAGCCGCGCCCAGCTTGAAGCGGCCCACATTCAGAATGTTGAAAGCAATCGTGGCTCCTTTGCCAACCTCGCCCAGAACATTCTCAACCGGAACCTGACAGTCACTAAGAATCAGCGGACAGGTCGAGGAACCGCGAATCCCAAGCTTGTGCTCCTCTGGCCCAACACTGAAACCAGGAAACGTGCGCTCAACGATGAAGGCCGTGAACTTCTCACCGTCCACCTTGGCGAAGATCACAAACACATCGGCAAACGAGGCATTCGTGATCCACATCTTCTCGCCGTTCAGCAGGTAGTATTTGCCGTCTGCAGAGAGCACTGCCTTGGTGCGTGCATTCATCGCATCGGAGCCCGAACTGCTCTCCGACAGCGCGTAGGCGCCCACCCACTCGCCGCTGGCCAGCCGCGGCAGGTACTTCTTTTTCTGCTCCTGGGTGCCGAACCACACGTACGGCAGCGTGCCGATTCCCACGTGCGCACTGAAAGTGACGGCAAAGGAACCTTGCTTCGCCATGCGGTCGGCGATGATCGAGGACGACACCTTGTCCATCTCCGCGCCGCCGTACTCCTCCGGAATATCGACACTCGTCAATCCAAGCTCGGCAGCCTTTTTCAGCAGCTCGCGAGCTGAAAGCGAAATCCTTCTGCTCGATACGCTCGGAGTTAGGCAAAATTTCCTTAAGCGCAAAATCTTCCGCCGTCTGCTCGATCATTTTGTGCTGGTCGTTGAAATCTTCCGGCGTGAAAATCTCTTGCGGATTCGTCTCTTCGATCAGAAAATTTCCGCCGGGAATTTTCTTCTGCGCCGGTGTGATCGTAGTTGCCATCGTCTGCTCCTCCAATTTTTCTTGCTGTGTGCGGACTCGCCAACGCATTCACATTAATCGATGTTTTCGAATACTCCGGCAGCGCCCATGCCTCCGCCCACACACATGGTGACCATCCCATACCGTTGATTGCGGCGCTTGAGTTCGCGCAGCAGCGTCGCCGTGAGCTTGGCGCCGGTGCAGCCCATAGGATGGCCCAGCGCGATGGCTCCGCCGTTCGGGTTCACCGTCGCGGGGTCGAGTCCCGCCTCATGAATCACCGCCAGAGACTGCGCGGCGAAAGCTTCGTTCAACTCAATCACGCCGATCTGATCCAGCGTGAGCCCTGCCAACTTCAGCGCCTTGGGTATTGCAAACACCGGCCCCAGGCCCATCTCCTCCGGCTTGTACCCAGCAGTGGCAAAGGAGACAAAGCGTGCCATAGGCTTCAGTCCCAGAGCCTTCGCACGCTCCGCGCTCATCACCACGGCAGCGGCCGCCCCATCGCTCATCTGCGATGAGTTTCCCGCCGTGACCGTCCCCTTCTGATGAAACGCAGGCTTTAGCGCGGCCAGAGCCTCCACCGTGGTGTCAGCCCTCGGTCCCTCGTCCACCTTGAATTCAATCGTCTCCACCGCAAGCTGGATCGCCGCCCCGCCGCGCGTGGGCTCCACCGGAGCGCGGAAGGTGACGTGTACCGGCACGATCTCATCCGTGAAAGCTCCCGACTCAATCGCCCGGATTGCTTTGCGATGGCTCTGGTAGCTGAATTGATCCGCTTGCTGCCGCGAAATACCAAAGCGCTGAGCCAGCCGCTCGGCAGTCAAACCCATCGAGAGGTACGCATCCGGATAACTCTGCACCAGCGACGGATTGCACGAAACTTTATGTCCGCCAATCGGAATCATAGTCATCGACTCGGTGCCGCCCGCCACAATCAAATCCGCGCCGCCCCCCGCAATTCGATCCGCGGCAATCGCAATCGCCTGCAAGCCGGACGCGCAAAAACGGTTCACCGTCATCGCCGAAGTCTCAACCGGCAGCCCCGCCCGCAGCCAGGCGATGCGCGCCACGTTCATTCCTGACTCCGCCTCCGGCATGGCGCAGCCGAGGATGACGTCTTCCACTTCATGCACATCGATTTCCGGAACGCGCGCCAGCGCCCCCCGAATCGCAACCGCGCCCAGATCGTCCGGACGGGTGGCGCGTAACGTTCCCTTGTTTGCCCTGCCGACCGCGGTGCGGACGGCGCTTACGATCACTACTTCTCGCATGCTGATCTCCCCGCTTGAACTTAGTTCCGCAGCGGTTTGCCGTTCTTAAGCGTGAACTGAATTCGCTCCTGCGTCTTGCGCTCGCCGCACAGGCTCTTGAAGGCTTCACGTTCCAGGTCCAGCAAGTACTGCTCGCTCACCGGAGTTCCGGGCGTCAGCGCTCCGCCGCACAGCACCTCGGCGATCTTCGTCGCAATCGTCACCTCGTGGTCGCTGATGTACTCTCCCTGCCGCAACAGATGCACGCCGAGCTTCAACGTTGCCAGAATGTTTTCGCCGGGCACGGGAACGTCCGTACGCGGCACCGGTGCACGATATCCGGCACGCGCCAGTTCCAGCGCGCGCGCCTTTGCGTCGCTCAACACGCGCTCGCGATTCATGGTGATCTCATCGCCCGGTACCACAAAGCCCAGTCCGCGCGCCTCAAACGCCGAGCTCGAAACCTTGGCCATCGCGACTGTCTCAAACGCCGCCTTCGTCGCCTCCATCATCTCGACCGTTTCGCCGCGCCCCTCCGGGCGAATCGACTGCGCGGCATCGACCGCGCGCAGTGTCATCTCCTTGCATCCGCCTCCGCCGGGCAGCAGGCCTACACTCGCCTCCACTAAACCCATGTAGAGCTCGGCGTGAGGCTGGCGCGCGGCGGCGTGCAGCGCCACCTCACAGCCTCCGCCAAACGTCATGCCAAATGGCGCGGCCACCACCGGTCTGGGTGAATACTTAATGAGCTGGGTCATGTTCTGGAACTGGCGCACCATCATGTCCACCTCATCCCACTCCTCATCCTGCACCGCCATCAGCAGCAGCATGAGGTTGGCTCCCACAGAAAAATTCGCTGCGTCATTGCTGATCACGAACGCATCAAAATTTTCGCCGCCCCCGCCCGGCTTCAGCACCTGCGAGGTCAGCTGAATGATGTCGGCGCCAATCGCGTTCATCTTGGAGTGAAACTCGATGCAACCGACTCCGTCGCCAAGATCGATCAACGACGCGCCGGAATTGGCCTTCACCACGCCATTGGATTTCTTCGCCACCGTGACGCTCCAAATCCCCGGCGCAACTCTTTCTTCCTCGCGTGAGGCGGTGCCGAAATCAAAGTACGTGCGCCCGCTCGCGCTGTGCGGAGCGTCTGCGTACCAGCTTTCAAAGCCGGACGCGAGAAGCTTCTCCACGTTCGCGGCCACCGGCCTGCCCTCCTGCTTCATGCGTTCCACCGAGGCCGGCACGCCCACCGCATCCCAGAGTTCGAACGGTCCCAACTCCCAGCTGAAACCAAGCCGCATCGCACGATCGATCTCCACCACCGTATCGCTGATCTCCGGAATCCGGTTGGCCGAGTACGTGAACAGCTCCGACATCGCACTCCAGAGAAACTCCCCGGCCTTGTCCAGCTTTTCGCCGCCGAAGCCGGTCAGCATCCTCAGCCGCTCGCCCAGCGAATCCACGTTCTTCGCCATCTCCAGAGAAGCGAACTTGGGACGCTGTGCGTGGCGGTACTCCAACGTCTTCCAATCCAGCACCAGCCGCGCTTCGCCCTCCTTCTTGTAAAACCCTGCCTTCGTCTTGTCGCCTAGCAGCTTGTGCTCAATCATTCGATCGTAAAAAGCAGGGAGATCCAGATCGCCGCGCTCATCGAGCAACTCGGCCTTGCCGCCTCCGGCCCCCGCCGGCACCGGCCGCTTGGCGTTCCGTATCACGCGCTCCAGAACGTCGAGCCCCACCATGTCGAGGGTGCGGAAGGTCGCCGACTTCGGGAAGCCGATCACCGAGCCGGTAAGCGCATCCACCTCCTCAACCGAGAAGCCGAACTCCTGCATCAGCCGCATGATGTTAAGCACGCTGAAGGTGCCAATACGATTAGCGACGAAGTCCGGCGTGTCCTTGGCATAAACAATCCCTTTGCCGAGACGAACGGTCGCAAACTGAGCCACGGCCTCAATCGCCTCTGCATCGCTCTCCGCCGTGGGAATGATCTCCAGCAGGCGCATATAGCGCGGTGGGTTGAAAAAATGAGCGCCAAACCAATGCCGCCGGAAATCTTCACTAAAGCCCTCAGCGATCGAATGGATCGGCAGCCCGCTTGTATTCGTTGTAACGATGCTCCCCGGCTTGCGCACCGTCTCTACCTTCCGCAGCAAAGTGCGCTTCACATCAAGATCTTCGACCACCGCCTCAATGATCCAGTCGCAGCCGCTCAGCAATCCGAGATCATCCTCAAAATTGCCGACAGTCACCAGCCTCGCCAGTTCGGGTTCCATGAACGCGGGAGGCTTAGACGTGCGTGCCGCTTCCAGTCCGGCTTCGGCAATTCGGTTTCGCCCAGAGCTTGTTGCACCAGCGCCGGAACCGAGCTCCGGCGGAACGATATCCAGCAGGTAGCAACGGACCCCGGCGTTGGCCAGATGCGCAGCGATGCGGGAGCCCATGGTTCCCGCACCGAGGACGGCAACTCTCTCAATTCTTTTCAGCATCGGTAAGGCTTCTCTCCCGAACACCGACAGCTTTGAATGCGCTCCAAAACAATGTGCCAGGACGCCCTCAGCGCGAAAAACTAACTCGCGCCAGGGCAGACACTATGGCTGCAACAGTTCGGATGCATGAAAAGGTGAATTAGGAGCAAATTGAGGAGAAAGGATCTGAGACTCGACTCGAAACGGCTCCTCGTTGCTTGTGAATCAGCAAAAGAGCCCAAAAACAGAGGTGGCGCGCGCCGAAAATTTGTGGGGTGAGGATGGCAACGACGCGCGCCTTAATGAATTGAATCAACCATACTCAATGGACTGGCGCTCCGTCAACAAAAAACTGTGCAACCTATTAAAAATAATGGAGATAATTGCCTGAATCCGGAGATCAATGCCACCCGCGATGCAAGTGCCTGGGTCACCTCTGTTTGTGATCGCTAAGGGTGAGGGCGGTGATGTACATCCGGGGCGACTGGGCGATCCTGGCTCGCCGCGCCGCGCTGCGGTGCTCCCCCGCGCTGCTGTGCTATGCGAGGCGGTGGAGCCACGCGAGGAGGCTTTGCACCGCGCGACGGAGGTGCCGCGCGGGGCGGCAGGCCAGCGTGCTGCGAAGGGCCGCGCTGCTGCGCCGTCGGACGCTCCACGGCGGGACCGCTGGAGGCCTTCTCCGGAAGCGGCGGGGTCAGCCGCTCCGGATGCTCGCGGACAATCTTCTGCGCCATCTTCAACACTTCGCGCTCGCCACGATACGTAAGCTTGCGATGAGCCTTGTCCAAGGGAAACCAGAACGCCCTGCGTACCTCGTCGCGCATGTCCGGATGAATCTGCCCCAGCCGTCCCGAAGAGTACAGGAACAGGTAAAAACTAACCGCCTTGGAAACCCGCTCGCGCCCTCCCCAGGAGCGTACATAGAGGTAACGGATGGTAGTAAGCCGGAACAAACGCGTGCCACGAACTCCGGTCTCCTCGAAGACCTCCCGGTCCGCACTCTGTTCGGGCGTTTCGCCCTCGTCCACTCCACCCTTCGGCAGGGCGAAAACCGTGCCCTCAGGACGCGCCTTGGCGCGCCGGGTAACCGTATCCGCGTTGATGATGTTGGGCTCGATGATGGCAACCTGCCAAGCTCCGCGAATATGTCTGAGCACGACTCCGCCAGCCGAGGTTTCGCACACCAGCTTCTTTCCCGGCGGCGAGCTGTCGGCCTCCTTGGCGCCGTCCACCTCATGCACTGTTTTCTTGCGAGTTGGCAAGTTCGACACAGTTTTAACCCGCCTTCATGTTCGCAAACTATGAGCCTTGGAGCAAGTTTTTGCTCTAAACCCAGGCAAACACGAGTACCACTTCCGTAATTCTGAGTAGCGAACTACAACTCGCATCGTAGTATCGCGAATCTAAGTACTCAACGAGCGGCACCCCTTGCCTCTCGACTTTGTGGGGTTTGTAGTTATGAAGCAGTTTTCGCAGCTCTCACGCTCCGTCCAGGTATTCTTCCGGAAGCTGAATGGGATTCCCAAAGCGGAAGCCGTGCTGCCCCAGCGCACGTTAGGCGTAGCACTGGGTGGAGGCTTTGCACGCGGATTGGCCCATATTGGCGTGCTCAAGGCACTCGACGAGGCTGGTATTCCTATTGCCGCCATCGCCGGAACCAGCGCAGGCTCGATCGTGGGCGCGGGATTTTGCAGCGGCATCTCTGCCGAAATAATGGCAGAGATCGGCCGCCACTTACGTTTCAGGGACTGTGCCCGGTGGACACTTGAGCGCGGCGGCTTCTGCACCAACGATCGCCTGGCAGCGTTGCTCACCCGCATCTGTCCTTGCAACAATTTTTCCGAGCTCAACACGCCTCTGGTGGTGGTCGCAACCGAACTCCTCACCGGCCACCCCGCCATCTTCCGCGAGGGCCCCATCTGTGCCGCTGTGCGGGCCAGTTGCGCCTATCCCGGAATGTTTACCCCGGTAGAGATCAACGGAGTGCTCCACGTCGACGGCATGCTGAGCTACGAGGTCCCGACCACCCCACTCAAGCAGATGGGGATCGACTGCGTCATGGGAGTACATCTGCGCTCGCAGTGGACTCAACCCTCCGCGCCACGCCATTTCTTTGAGGTCATCGGCCAATGCTTCGCCATCGCGCAAACGCGCATGAGCATGCAGTGGGACAAGGACGCAGATTTTCTACTCGAACCCAACGTGGACGGCTTTGCCTTCGACGACTTTTCCCGCGCCCCCGAGCTAATCGCCATCGGCGAGCAAACCATGCGCGCCGCGCTGCCCGCTCTGAAGAAAAAGCTACACATTGTAGACGGGACCGTCGCTCGCCCCGCACAAACCAATGTCACGAAGACTCCTGCCGTAGAAACGGCCGCATAGCCCTTCAATACGAGTCTTCACCACTCATTCCTGCATGCCTCTACTCCAACCTTCCAAGCTCCGGCCTTCTCCGATAAATAACGAAATTGATCACGATACCGATCACCGCCATTCCAGAAAGCGCAACCGGGGCAGTCAACGTTCCGGCCAGCGAGCCGGCCATCAAACTCCCGAGCGGCGCAAAGCCCAGAAAGGCCGTGGCGTAGATGCTCATCACGCGCCCTCGCATCTTGTCCTCTGACAGATGCTGCAGCATCACATTCACCGTGGCGATCATCAGCACCATGCAGTACCCGGTTCCCACCAGCATCAGCGTGCTCAGCCAACGATTGCGCGACGCGGCGAACAGCACGACAAACGTATTCAGCGCCAATGAGGCGAGGAAGACAACCCGTCCCCGCCGCTTGCCAGGATGAGCGAAGGCCATGGTCACCGCCGCCAGGAATGCGCCTCCGCCATTGGCGGCCATCAGCAGTCCAAAGCCGCGGGCGTCCAGATGCAGGATCTGCTTGGCAAAGAGCGGAACAAACGTGATGTAAGGGATCACCAGCACGCTCGTCACAGCCGTCATCGAGAGCAGCGTGAACAGCTCCTTGCGCTCGAAGACATAACGCAATCCCTCCTTCAGGTCTTCCCACATCGGTTTCTTTTCGGCTGGATACAGTGGTGGATAGTGGATGCGGGTCAACGCCACCAGCACGGCGACAAAGCTCAACGCGTTCAGCAGAAAATTTCCCTGCACCCCGAACCACGCCATCGCAAAACCGCCGAGCGTAGGCCCAATCACGCGCGACATATTGAACTGCGCCGCGTTCAGCGCAATCGCGTTCGCCAGATCCTCACGCGGAACCAGTTGCGGCACCAGCGCCTGGTAGCTCGGAACGTTCAATGCCATGGCAGTGCCGGTGGCGAAGGAGAGCAGCACCAGCAGCGGCATCGTCATCCGGTGCAGCGCCGTCAATCCCCAAAGGATGAACGCAAAAATCATCATCGCCGACTGCGTAACCAGCATCAGTTTGCGGCGATTGATGCGGTCGGCAATCACTCCGCCGAGCAGTGAAAAGCCCATCATCGGAGCGCTGGAGGCAAAACCCACCACGCCTAGCCAGAAGGCCGCATTGCCCGTCGCTAACTGCAGCACCAGCCAGCCCATCGCGACGTTCTGCATCCAGGTCCCGATGTTTGAGAGAAAGTTTCCGGCCCAGAAGCGGCGGAAATCGCGATGGCGCAATGCCCGGATCATGCGCGGCATATCGCCGCTCGTGCCGCCTACCTGTGGGGCAAACGGCTCGCTGGCAGCAACCATCTCCAGCGGCTCGGAAGCACGCTCCTCGGCCTCATGCTCGCTCGTTGAATTCTGCTTCCAATCCATCGCTCTCCGGGACACCTCGGCGCAGCCCACATTCCATGCTGCAATTCATGCGCTAAATGGTTTGATGTGATCAAAAAAAGAGCAGGAGGCAAACTCCTGCTCTGTCCCACCGCAACCCCGTAGCGGCTACTTGACCCGGTGCAGTTCTGCCGGCACCGCGGCCTCACGCAGAAACTTCGCACTCTCCTCCGGCGGCGTTGGATTGATATAAAAGCCCGTGCCCCACTCGAATCCCGCCGTATTCGTCAGCTTGGGAATGAACTCGATGTGCCAGTGATAATAATCGAGCGAGCTCTCCTGCACCGGCGAGGTGTGCAGCGCCAGGTTGTAAGCAGGGCTGTCAAGCGCGGACTCACACTTCAACAGCAACTGCTTCAGTGCCGCCGCCAGATTGATCATCTGATGAGACGAAAGATTCTCAAACGCCGACTCGTGGCGCTTCGGCAAAATCCAGGTCTCAAACGGGAAGCGCGGCGCAAACGGCGCGAGGCTCACGAAATCCTCGTTCTCACTCACGATGCGCACCGGATTCTCCATCTCCTGGCGCAGAATGTCGCAGAAGATGCAGCGCTCCTTCATGGTGAAATACTTCCGGGCGCCCTCCAACTCCTCGCTCACGTGCTTGGGCACAATCGGCAGCGCGATCAACTGCGCGTGCGGATGCTCCACCGTGGCTCCAGCGGCCTCGCCGTGATTCTTAAATATCATGATGTACTTGAAGCGGCGGTCCTGCTTCAGATCGACGATCCGGTCGCGCCACGCCCAAAGCACGCTTTCGATGTTCTTCTGCGGCAGCAGCGCAAGGTGGGCAGTATGTTCCGGCGTCTCCACAATGACCTCGTGCGCGCCCAGGCCGTTCATCTTGTCGAACATCCCCTCCGCCTGCCGGTTCAGCGTTCCTTCAATTCCGAGTGCCGGAAATTTATTCGGCACTACGCGAACCGTCCAGCCTGCGCCGTTCTTCTCCCCGCTGCCATCGGCGTTCGGACGGTAGGCCAGCACCTCGGAAGGTGTCTTGCTTTCATTGCCCGGACAGAATGGGCAGAAGCCGCCCTTCTGTACCACCTTGTTGCGGAGAAAATCGCTGGGCCGCTTGGCACGGTCCGTAGAAATGATGACCCAACGTCCAACCACGGGATCTTTTCTCAGTTCAGGCACAAACGTTTCCCCTTGGCCGCTAGAACGGAGGGCGGCGCTTTCCACTCATAGTACGCCAAGAAAAGGCCTCTTTGAAAAGATCAATTTGTGCCGCCGTTCCCGGAACCAGATAGATACTGACCACGTCAAAACGGGAGTGCGGGCGAGGCCGCCTCCCGCGCAGAAATTCCGTCGCCATCCGCCGCAGTTCGACCTGCTTGGCCCTGTCCACCGCAGCTTCGGCGGACTTCACCGCATGGCTGCTACGGGTCTTCACCTCGATAAAACACAACACACTTCCATCCCATCCGATCAGGTCGATCTCCCCTTTGTGTCGCGCGCAGCGCCAGTTCCGAGCCACCATCGTGTAGCCCTGCCGGCGGAGAAAGTAGTAGGCCATCTCCTCGCCCTTGCGTCCGGTACGCAGATGCTCCGGGCCACCGCGCTCCCCGCGCAGCAGTCGCGCAACCCGCTCCAGCCCCGCTGTAATCAGCTCCGCAATTCTCCCGTTCAGCATCCGGCAAAGTTTATCTCAGAAGCACTTCTCTGCCGAATGAATCCCACAAGCCATTCAGCGGAAACTTTGATTTAAGATCAGAAATGCAGGGGGAGAACATTGAAGAAACTGATTGTGTTTGATCTGGACGGAACGCTTGCCGAAAGTAAGTCAGCGCTGGATGCCGAAATGTCTGTACTGCTGGCCGGCCTGCTTGAAGTTGCGAAAGTCGCTGTGATCTCCGGCGGCGACTGGCCGCAATTTGAAAAGCAACTGGTCTCCAATCTGCCCCAGGGCCAGCGCATGGAAAACCTCTTGCTTCTACCAACCTGCGGAACCAAATTCTTCCAATATAACGGGCACTGGAAACGGCTCTACGCCGAGGACTTCACCGCTGCCGAAAAACAGAAGATCATCACTTCGATGAACCGCGCCCTTGAAGTCACAGGCTTTAAGCCGGAGCAAACCTGGGGAGAGATCATCGAGGACCGCGGAAGCCAGATTACATTCTCCGCCCTCGGCCAGCAGGCTCCGCTCGCAGCCAAAGAAAAGTGGGATCCCGACTTCGCCAAGCGCACCCGCATCAAAGCCGTCCTGGACACTTACATCCCGGAGTTCTCCGTGCGCATGGGCGGCACCACATCTATCGACGTAACCAAGCCCGGCATCGACAAAGCCTACGGAATCCGCAAACTCCGCGACGTCCTCGGCATCTCGCTCGAAGAGATGATCTTCATCGGCGACGCAATCTTCCCCGGTGGAAACGACTATCCGCCAAAAGAGATCGGCGTCCTCTCCATCCAGGTCCGCGATACCCACGAAACCAAGCGTGTCGTCGAGGGAATCATCGCCTGCCTGGGAAGTCTCAGCAGTTAACAGGTGGCCCGCATCCGCCAGCAATTGGCGAATGTGGGGGCGCGGAGGTCGACGGGTGGCCCACATCCGCCCTCTTTTGGCGAATGTGGGGTCAGCGCACCCGTGCCCTAGATTTCGAATACCGCGCCGGTGTCGGCGCTGGTTGCAAAGTGCAGATAGCGCGCCAGCCAGCCGCGCTTCACCTTCGGCTCAAATTCCGGCAGCGCCTTCAGCCGCTCCTCAATCTCCACATCGCACACCTTCAACTCGATCCGGCAAGTCTTGGCATTGATGTAAATCCGGTCGCCCTCGCGTACTGCGGCAATCGGCCCACCCGCTGCGGCCTCCGGTGAAACATGGCCAATGCACAGCCCTCGTGTTCCGCCTGAAAAGCGGCCATCGGTGATCAGAGCCGCGCGAACTCCCGCGCCCACCAGCGCCGCCGTCGGTGATAGCATCTCCTGCATTCCCGGGCCGCCGCGCGGCCCTTCGTAGCGGATCACCACCACATCGCCGTCCTTCACTTCCCTATCCAGAATGCCCTTCAGCGCCGTTTCCTGCGACTCGTAAATCCGCGCCGGTCCCTCGAACTCCATCATGTCGGGCAGCACGCCGGCTACCTTCACCACCGCACCCTTCGGCGCAAGATTTCCAAACAGCACCACCAATCCGCCGGTCGGCGAGAACGCCTTCTCCACCGTGCGGATGACGTTGCCATCTGCCGCTGGCGCACGATGCACCGCATCACTCAGTTGCCCATTGATGGTCGGCACATCCAGCTTTAAATCGGTTGTGCCCGCTCGGCTCAGCTCCTTCAAGATCGCCGCAATGCCGCCCACCCGATGCACATCCTCGATGTGTACCTCCGGCCGGCTTGGCGACACCTTGCAGATGTTCGGCGTCTTTGCCGAAATCTCATTCAGCCTCTCCAGCTTGAACGGAATCTCCGCCGAGTACGCCAGCGCCAGCGTGTGCAGAATGGTGTTCGTCGAGCCGCCCATCGCCATGTCCAGCACAAACGCGTTCACCAGCGACTGCTCGGTAATGATGTCCAGCGGGCGCACATTCTGCTCCAGGCAGCGCTTCAGCGCGTGCGCCGCCTGCTTTGAGAGTGCAATGCGTTCGGGATTCACCTCGGTACGGCTGTAGGTATTATCCACCCAGCGCTCGGCGGGAATCGTCCCTGTTCCCGGTAGCGACAGCCCAATCGCCTCGCCCAGGCAGTTCATCGAATTCGCAGTAAACATGCCCGAGCAGCTTCCGCATCCAGGGCAGGCTTTTTGCGCCAGCGAACGCAATTCGCCCTCGCTCATCTGGCCGACGCTGTGCTTTCCCACGCCCTCAAAAACCGTGATGAGGTCGGTGCCGCCGGGCCCGGCCAGCATCGGACCGCCGCTCAGATAAACCGCCGGAATGTTGATGCGCGCCATCGCGTTGTACATCGCCGGAACGATCTTGTCGCAGTTGGCGATCCCGATCCATGCGTCGCAGGGATGTGCGCCGATAATGGTCTCGATCTGATCCGCAATCAGCTCGCGCGAGGCCAGCGAGTACTTCATGCCGTAATGCCCCATCGCAATGCCGTCGCATACCGCGCCGCCCACGTTGGTGTACCAGACGTTGAAGCCGATCGCCTTCAGCTCGTCGCGTACAATCGCGCCAATCTTGTCCAGGTGCGCGTGCCCTGGAATCTGGGTTGAATAGGAGTTGATCACCGTGACGAACGGCTTCTTCAGGTCGTCAAGCGAGCTGATCAGGCCTTCGGCCATCATCAGGGAAGCCGCCGGCAGCATGTGAGCGCCTCCGGCAACAATGCGGCTACCGTGTTTGCGAATGTTCTCTATACCTTCATTCATAGCTTTTTTCAGTTTACTTGACCGGACAAAAGATTGCACCGGCTACTCCGTCTTCACCCGCCTGCCCGCATCTCAATTTTAGTCAGTATCTGAGCCCGTCTGGCATACATCTGTTTCACCCAAGAGAGCATCGTTCAATTCGCTCCCTACCTTTTGTCTCTGCGAATTCGTCCAGAGATAAACCAGCGAGAAAGGAAAGCAGTATGAGCGACACACAAGTCCTGCAATCAACCGGGCTGCTGGCCCCAGGTACCAAGGCGCCCGGCTTCACTCTGCCCCTCGCGCCGCAGCAGAATTTCTCCCTCAGTGAACTGCTCGGCAAGCCCGTAATCCTCGCCTTCTATCCCGCCGACTGGAGCCCCACCTGTGGTGACCAGATCGGTCTCTACAACGAAATCCTTCCCGAGTTCCAGAAATTCGGAGCCGAGTTGCTGGGCATCTCCGTCGATGGCCCCTGGTCCCACAAAGCCTACGGCGAGTCCCGCAACCTGCACTTCCGGCTGCTCTCCGACTTTGAACCCAAGGGGGCCGTCGCAAGGCAATACGGCGCATACCGCACTACAGACGGATATTCGGAGCGCGCACTCTTTGTCATCGACAAAAACGGCGTCATCGCCTGGAATTACCTCTCGCCGATCCGTGTCAATCCCGGTGCCGATGGAATTCTGGACGCCTTGGAGAAGTTGCCCAAATAGGAGAAGAGCATGACCATTCTCAAAACGCCGGTCTCCCCTGAAGATCACGTTCAAGGTCCGCCAAATGCCGCCGTGACGCTGCTGGAATACGGCGACTATCAGTGTCCTCATTGCGCCCACGCTCATCCCATCGTCAAGCGCCTTCAGAAGAGCTTCGGAGAGCAGCTTCGTTTTGTCTTCCGTAATTTCCCACTCAGCCAGATGCACCCCCAGGCCGAGGCCGCAGCTGAGACCGCGGAGTTCGCTGCGGCTCACGGAAAATTCTGGGAGATGCACGACCTGCTCTTTGAAAATCAGCCGCGCTTGGGTGGCGCGATTTATCTCGAACTCGCCCGCAAACTCGGGCTCTCGGTCCCCGCGTTAACCCAGGCGCTTGAAGAGGGCCAGTTTACAGATCACGTGCGGCTCGACTTCATCAGCGGCGTCCGTAGCGGAGTCAACGGCACCCCGACCTTTTTCATCAACGGCCAGCGACACGATGGCTCCTTTGAGTTCGCAGAACTTCTGCTGGTACTGGACGCAGCAATCAACCGCGTGCGCAACCCCGCAGCCTGAATGTTTACTGCAAAGCCTGGTCCGAAAATGTGGCAATCGCCGTGGTGTTGTAATGGATCAAGCCAGAGCTATCGCTATAGAAATAACGACCTCCGGTTTGCCCCAAGGCGGTGGGATCCCCATTGACCGAATAGGCTCCGACCGGGATTGCCGAACTGGCGGTAATGTAGAAGTTGTATCCACTCTTCGTGCAGGGGGTCGTGCCCACGCCAGTAGGGCAGCCTAATACGCTATCTAGAAGTATTGCGTTTGTAGACGTCGGTGTCGTGTTGCCGGCGATTGGGCCCGGCCCCAGCGTATTCAGGTCAGGCGCAAAGCCAAAGGTCGGATACGTCGAAGCATAGGCGACTTCGGCGGATTCAATGTTATGAAGAGAACCCACCGCCGATGCTTCATTGGTGAGCATACGCGAATGCAGAAAATTTGGGATTGCAATCGCGGCGATTATCAGAATGATCGCGACAACAATAAGAAGCTCGATCAAAGAGAAACCCTTCTGCTTGCGCATTCGATCATCTCCATCCCACGGCCCCGTACCCACAAGTTCACTTCTCCACCCTTGTGGCTGCTGGCGAGAGTACGCCCATCTCAGCAAAAAGGTCGAGGTCACGTTTGGCGGGTGAACCAAATCACGCAACAGCGATAAAAAGTAATCCCCTCAGTGAAACCACTGAGGGGATTACCGACTAACAGCAGCATCGCCACATATCGCTCAGCCGATGCCTACGGTTCGCTCCTTCGTTGCTATGCGGATTTCTGCCGTTCCCATTGAGCTCTGTTTTCGTCAGTCGTCTCCTGGGCCGTTCGCTCCGTCCGGTCTGCTTGTGACTTAGCCGAGCCTGCAATTTCGTTGCTCTGCTCCTCCATGATGTCCAGATACTTTCTGGGCAGATTGATAGCATTCTCAACCACCTTCTCAGTCAATGTAACAATGGACTCCGCTCCGGGAAAACACCCATACACTTTCTTCCATACATTGGCACTCTCGGCATTTTGCTGAGCGGCCGCGTCCAGCACTTGCTTCTGTATAGCAATGTTGCGTTCCACTCCCTTCCGAAGCAGGTCAATGCCTGCCTTGTATGTGTCCGTCGAAGCAGCTTGAGCGTCTTGCAATGATTTCTGGATATCGCGATTCTCTTGCTCGAATCTATGCTCTGCCATCACTTCCTCCATGAGTGTGATTTCTGTTAAGCCACCGCTTGCGAGATGGCGGGTTAAATTTCCTCAGTGGATGACAGTCTGATGATTCGGCCTCCGGGTGTGATGTATCCCAATGCATGAAAAGCTTTGATACATCCCCAAAATGGTATTTATCTCGTGTTCATCATCCCAGTTTCATGAGGAGCAACAGCCTGCTTCGAACTACACGCAGATGTTTTTCTCGACGCAATATTGCAGAACATTTTTCAAAGTGTGTCGTTTAGCATTGAGCCAACGTTAAGCCTGAACTTTGGTGATAGACGTACCCACCTGATTCAGTAACGTGTTCGAATGTTTGTAAGCGGATGTTTTAAACGGGGAGAAAAGGAGAACAACATCAGAAACAACCTGCCGTAGAGATCTCACCAGCAGCTTGCAAGGCTTGCCCCACACTCCAGCACCGGAATAAAATTGCAACATGCATGAAGTGGTGGTCTATTCGCGAAAACGCTGTCATCTCTGTGATGTGGTGAAAGATACTCTACGCAGCCTGGAGCACCGGGCCGACTTTCAATGGCGCGAGATCGACATCGACGGGAACCCTGAGTTGCGAGCCTTGTACAGCGATTCGGTTCCCGTCGTGTTTATAGATGGACGAAAATCATTCAAGTACCACATGGCCGAACGTGATTTCCTCCGCCGGCTTGAGGGTTGAACTACTCCTCGTGTGAGCAATAGATAACCCTTATTGCATTCTCTTGGATCCTGTCATACTCTTCGATGACTCTCGTTCCGCATGTATCTTATCCGCGCAGAACTCCAGAAATTCCATCAGTTCTTGCGGATCAAATTTGGCAGCTTCCATGTAGTTCAAAGCCTCATCGGCCGCCACTTCACCTCTGCCAGGCGCCTCACCTGCATACCTTCCCGCTGGACTAAACATCGCCTCCACCCCGTTGCACTCCAATCCAAGTTGGAGTTCCAACAGTCCTCCCGTCCTAGCGCTGAGTCTAGCCCAGCCTCCGGACTACAAATACTCCTAATTACGAAACCTATCGGAGGGGAAAAGTTGTGTGGCTTCAATTAACTTCGCGCCCAGAACCCGCAGCTCGACTTATTCAATCACGCCAGATTTCCTGTCCCGGCGTTTGGTGCGGGTCGCGTTACCGCACTCTGTAAATTCACTGACTATCTTTCCATTCGTCGTACCATGCCATCTGGATTGCTTCCAGCTTGGCTTCATTCGAGGCCTGCGGGTCGTCTGCAAAATTTTTCAGCTCAGCCACCAGTTGATGCAACTCTGTGAAGCGGATCGTGAGCGGATCGGTGTCGGGAAACTTCTCACAGAGCTCGATTCCAATATCTTCGGCATCGCCCCAATGCAATTCGTTCATCGTTCCTCCGCGCTCACTGCTAGCAGCACTCTGCTACAGCGTGCTGCCGCCGCCCTCGCAAACGTAGTTGCGATTCCACGAGGGAATCTCAATCACCACTTCGCCGGGCTTCTCGATAATCGCCATGCAGCCCAGCCTCGAGTTCAGTTGAAGATCCGCAGCCGTGTCGAGACGGTCCGCCTCTTCTTCACTGCATTCGTTCAGCAGTTCCTTGCCCTTCTTCACCACTACGTGGCAGGTCGTGCAGGCGCAGTTGCCGCCGCAGGCATGCTCCAGGTGGATGCCGAAATTCATCGCCACATCCAGAATGGATTGCGGCTTTCCATGCTCCTGGTAAGGCAGTTTGCCCGCTTCAAATTCCACGCTCTGTCCGCTTGGCAGAACGGTAAGACGTATTTCGTTCGCTCCCAGTTCAGTCTTGTTCTCGGCGGGATCGGTTTTTAGCTGTAACATTCTTCGCGTCCTATCCTACACATCGATATGTGTCGATCTTCGCTTTAGCTGAACTCGGCCTTGCCAATCGGATGCGGTGCCGCTGGCCCCTCACCCATATCTGTCGAGTTCATGTTCTTACCCCGCAGCGCGCCGCCCACCGCAGCATCCATCATCAGCTCCGCCAGATGCATGGTCGCCTGATTCAACTCATCGATCGAGCGCCGGATGTGCTGGTAGTCCTCGCCGGCCATCGCCTGCCGCAGCGCTCGCTCAAGTTCGTTTACCTGGACCTGTTCGTCCCTGCTCAACATTTCCCACGCGGGGTTATGGTGTCCCTTCAGCAGCGCCGCCAGAATCGTCTCCGCCTCGTTGCGCGCCTCGATCAACTGCCGCTCCGCCAAATCTTTCTCTGCGTTGTCGAACGAGTCCAGGATCATGCCCTCCACCTGCTCGTCGGTCAACCCGTAGCTCGGCTGCACCTTGATTTCGGCTTCCTTGCCGCTGCGCTGCTCGCGCGCGGAGACGTGCAGAATTCCGTTCGCGTCGATCAGGAATCGCACCTCTATGCGCGGCAGCCCCGCCGGCATCGGAGGAATCCCTCTCAGGTCGAAGCGAGCCAGCGAACGGCAGTCCTTGGCCAGCTCGCGCTCGCCCTGCAGCACATGAATCGCGACTGAAACCTGGCCTTCGACTCCGGTCGTAAATTGCTCGGTCGCGCTCGCCGGAATCGTCGAGTTGCGATGAATAATCTTCGCCGTAACTCCGCCTAGCGCTTCAATGCCGAGCGAAAGCGGAGTCACATCCAGCAGCAGCATATCCTGGGTCTCCACCGAGCCGCCCGCCAGAATATTCGCTTGCACCGCGGCGCCCAGCGCCACCACCTCATCAGGGTTGAGCTCCGTGTGAGGTTTGCGCGCAAACAGCTCTTCCACCTGCCGCCGCACCAGCGGAATCCGCGTCGAACCGCCAACCAGCACAACCTCGTCCACCTGCTCCGCCGTCAGTCCAGCATCCTTCAGCGCCTGCCGGCACGGGCCAAGTGTGCGGTTCACAATCGGCTGCACCATCTGCTCAAACATCTCGCGTGTAATTCTGCGTTGGTACAGCTTGCCATCCGGCAGCTCCACTTCAATCTCCGCCGCCTCCTGCGAGGACAGTACGATCTTCGCCTCGATTACCCCACGGCGCAGCCGCTGAATCGCATCCGGATACTTGCGCAAATCCACCTTCAGGTCGCCGGCAATGTCCTCGACCGCAACCGCAATCAGCAGATTGTCGATGTCATCCCCGCCCAGGTGCGTGTCGCCATTGGTGGCAATCACCTCGAAGATTCCATCCTTCAACTTAAGTATCGAAACATCGAAGGTTCCGCCGCCGAAGTCATACACCGCGATGGTGCCATTCTGCTTCCGGTCCAGCCCATACGCGAGTGATGCTGCCGTCGGTTCGTTCACCAGCCGCAGCACTTCCAGCCCCGCGATCCGTCCCGCATCCTTGGTCGCCTGCCGCTGCGCGTCGTTGAAATACGCAGGCACGGTGATCACCGCCTGCTTCACTGCCCCGCCAAAAAATCGTTCGGCATTGCGCTTGAGCTGGCGCAGAATCTGCGCGGAAATCTCCGGAGGCGTGTAGCTGCGCTCACCAAGTCGAATCCGCAGCACTTCGCCCGCAGCAAGGTCTTCGGCAAGATGGAACGGAAATAGCTTGAGCTCTTGCTGCACATCCTCAACGCCGCGTCCCATCAGCCTTTTCACGCTGTACACGGCGCGCTCCGGCGCGCTCAGCAGCACCTCACGCGCGGCATTGCCCACCAGCATGCGGCCATCCCGGTCCAAGGCCACCACCGAAGGAACAAGGTTCGAACCATCTTCGCCCGGAATGATGAACACCCCTTTGCCCGGTGCATCCGGATTCGCAAGCGAAGGCCCGGAGGCCATGTAGGCCACCAGTGAATTCGTAGTCCCGAGATCGATTCCTACAACTCTGTCTTCTGCCATTTTTTAATTTTATTGAATCAAAATTAGTTCAGAACTTCCTGAATGTCGCGTACAAGGTTGCACAGATAGCTGCGGCGGTTCAACAGATCCACCATCTCCGCCGTTGCTTCAGACTCACCGCCGTCCCACCGCTTCCAGGCAGCGTGCAATTCGCCCTGCATCGAATTCAGCCGCGCAGTCAGTGCCTCGTTCGTCGCTGAGAGTTGCCCGCGCAACTCGTCGTCAATGCCGCCCATCTTTGCCTCTTCCAGCAGCATGTTCAACTCGAAAGCCTCTTCCAGCAACTCCGCAGGAACCGTCTGTTTTTTATCTACGCCGGAAGCCTTCGCCTTCTCGGTCGCGCTCTTGCTCTGCTCATCGAGTTGAATGCCTTCGAGCATCAGCAGGTATTCGGTGCGCGAGATCGGGTCCTTCAATGTGCGATACGCGTCATTGAGCTGTGAAGTCTTCTCCAGGCTCCACGCCTGCTCCCGCGCACTTGCGCGCGAGTACACATCCGGATGCAGCTTCCGGTTCAGCGCGTAATACTCCCGCTCCAGCGCATCCTCATCCAGTTCCAGCCTGCATGGCAACCCGAAGAACGAGAAAAAATCCGTCGGCTCTGCCGGCTGCACATGCCCGCACTCGTCGCAAAAATGCTCGGCACGCATATCTCCGCAAGACCAGCAGCGGTGATGATGATGTTCGCCCGGCACCTGTAGAGCCGCATCCGGCCCTGACTTCCATGAATCGCTCAATTCGTCTCTCCTTGCCTTCTGCTAGGAAAAGCTGCTGCCGCAGCCGCAACTCTTCTTTGCATTCGGGTTCTGGAAGACGAAGCCGCGGTGCATCAGCGTCTCTTCCCACTCCACCGTCATGCCGTTCAGGTAAATGAACGATTTCGGATCGACGAACACGCGGATCTCGCCGTATTCAAAGATGCGGTCGCGCTCGCGCGGCTGCGTGTCAAAGCGAACATTGTAGGAAAGCCCCGAGCATCCGCCCCCCTGCACGCCCAGGCGCAATCCGCCCTGCGCCGGGTCAATGCCTTCCTTCTGCATAACTCCCCGGATATGTTCCAGTGCCTTTTCTGTGATATTGACTCCCTGCTTTGCCGGGGTCTGCTCTGTCGTCATCTTGTATAAACTCCTGTCCAATGATTCTGCTTGTTAGCCGTTCTTCTTCTTCCAGTCGGAGATGGCGGCGCGAATCGCGTCTTCTGCCAGCACCGAGCAGTGAATCTTCACCGGCGGCAGTGAGAGCTCTTTCACAATGTCGGTGTTCTTGATCTGCAAAGCCTCGTCCACCGTCTTGCCCTTCACCCACTCCGTTGCCAGGGATGACGAAGCGATCGCCGAGCCGCAGCCGAACGTCTTGAACTTCGCATCCTCGATGATCTTGGTCTCCGGGTTCACGCGTATCTGCAGCTTCATCACGTCGCCGCACTCTGGAGCGCCAACCAGCCCGGTGCCCACCTCTCCTGCGTTCTTGTCCATCGTGCCAACGTTGCGCGGATGCGTGTAGTGATCCAGTACCTTATCGCTGTAAGCCATCCCTTTGTTCTCCTTCTTCCATTCCTTCCATTCGCGATTCCCCCACGGAACCGCAAAATCTCTTTGCTGAAGGTGCCCCACATCTGCCGTCTTTAGCAGATGTGGGACTGTGGAGCGTCAGTGAGCCGCCGGTTCAGCCGCCCACTTCACCTTCGAAAGGTCCACGCCTTCCTTGTGCATCTCGTACAGTGGCGAAAGTTCGCGCAGACGCTTCACTACGTCCACCACCTTTGTCGCCACGTAATCCACCTCGGCCTGCGTGTTAAAGCGGCCCAGCCCAAAGCGGATCGAGCTATGCGCCAGGTCGTCGCCCGCGCCCAAAGCCTTCAGCACGTAACTCGGCTCAAGCGTGGCCGACGTGCAGGCCGATCCGCTGGAGACCGCAATATCGTTGATCCCCATGAGCAGTGACTCGCCCTCTACATATGCGAAGCTGATGTTCAGGCTTCCCGGCAGGCGATGCTCCATGCTGCCGTTGATATAGACCTCATCGAGCTGCGAGGTGATCTGCTCACGCAGGCTCTCGCGCATCGCCAGCAGCCGAACCGATTCCTCTGCCATCTCCTGCTGCGCGATCTCACATGCCTTGCCCAGCCCCACAATGCCCGGAACATTCAACGTGCCGCTGCGCATACCGCGCTCGTGGCCGCCTCCATCCATCTGCGCCACAAGCTGTACCCGCGGATTGCGCCGCCGCACATACAGCGCGCCCACGCCCTTCGGGCCATAAATCTTATGCGCCGAAATCGACGCCAGATCCACGTTGTCCTCAATCACGTTGAACGGAACCTTGCCCACCGCCTGCACCGCGTCGGTGTGGAACAGCACGCCCCTTTCATGGCAGAGCTTTCCAATCTCGCGAATCGGCTGCAGAATTCCAATCTCATTGTTAGCCGTCATGATCGAGACCAGAATCGTATCGTCGGTCATCGCGTCCTTCAGCTGATCCAGATCGATCAACCCATCCTTCTTCAGCGGAAGATAGGTGATTCGGTAGCCGTGCTTTTCCAGCCGCTTGCAGGTATCCAGCACGCACTTGTGCTCGGTCAATTCGGTGATGATGTGGTTGCCCTTCTCGCGATACATCTCAGCAACACCCTTGATCGCAAGGTTATTGCTCTCGGTCGCGCCGGAGGTCAGCACAATTTCCTTACCGGTGGCGCCAATCAGCTTGGCAACCTGCTCGCGCGCGCCGTCCACCGCCTTCTCTGCGATCCAGCCGAACTCATGATTGCGGCTGGCAGCGTTGCCATAGATCTCGCAAAAATAGGGCAGCATTGCCTCAAGCACCCGCGGATCGGTCCGCGTGGTGGCATGGTTATCCATATAAATTGGTAGCTTCACGGCGCCATCACTTCCCATAATTCCCTCCCGAAACTTCGATCTTCACCAGCTCGTCTTCCACGGCTACATGGTTGGAAGCCGCTGCAGCGGAATCTTCCGTGCTCTCGCGCAGCTCCCATACCGTCAACCTGCCGAGCACCTCTTCAATCGTGCGAGTCACCTTCTGCAGGGGTTCCCGCACCGTGCACTTCAAACTCGTGCTGCAGCCCTTTGCTGATTGGCATGAGCTCAGGAACAGCGGCCCTTCAATCGCCCGAATTACTTGCAGAACCGAGATCATCCGCGGGTCGCGCGACAGCACATACCCGCCATTGGTCCCATGCTGCGAGATCAGCAGCTTGCTCCGCGCCAGCCGTTGCAAGATCTTCGCCAGCGCCTCCTGCGGAATCCCATACATCTCCGCCAAATCCTTGGCGCTGCAAGCCCCCAACGCGGCGTGCTCGGCCAGGTGCCGAACTGCGATCAACCCGTAATCGGCCTTCTTGGTAAGCTTCAGCATGGAAGCCGGTCTCCGCTCAACTCCGACCTTTTCGGTCGCCAATAGGAGTATAGATGCAGCAAACCCGGAAAAGCAACAGGCCAATTCTGTTGAATTGTACCTATGTCGTTAGTTCAACATGAGTTAAATAATTGCGATACTTTTGGTCGGATAAGTTGCATCGGGAGTTGGAAACCGGCAAATGCTTCTCACTCGCCACCAATATTCCTGCCGATCGGACAAAATTGCTCGCAATTACGTGCGTAGTTCTTTCTCTGCCGTGACAGAAACCACTGCTCTAGTTTCGTGTCACCACTTCCCCTAGCTGCCCCGTAGTGGCCGTAACCAAGCGAATCGTGCCATCACTATCCTGAAGTACGAGCACACCCGTCATCGTTCCTATGACTGGGCCCCAAGCCTTTGGAATGTTTACGTGGCTTACATGCTGCGCATGAACCACCGCGGAGGAGCTATGGCCCCACATGTAACCAATAAAAAACAAAGCCAAAGCAAACACGACCCTCACAATCCAAGTTTTCACAGTGTTCCCCTTTCGTGCGCATCAGTCCGCGTCCATCCAGCCTTTGATGAAAACTGGCGCTCTCCGTGACGCCCAGCATTCCTGAAGAACGCAGCTGGTGAATGTGGGAAGCGTCGATGCCGCTTTTGCGCTACATTGATTCAGGTGACTTCCAACTCACATCGTCCCACCATCGGAGTCTTTGACTCCGGCGTCGGCGGCCTTACGGTTCTCGGAGCCGTTGCGCGGCTTGTCCCGAATGCCGACTATCTTTTTTTTGGCGACACCGCGCGGCTTCCCTATGGAACCAAGTCGCAGGAGTTCGTGGCCCGCTACTCCTCGGCGGCGGCGCGCTTCCTCGCCGAGCGCGGCATCGACCTGCTAGTGATCGGCTGCAACACAGCCTCTGCCCTGGCGCTCTATGACGTGAAGTCGGCGGTCAAGATTCCGGTCGTCGGCGTCATCGAGCCGGGCGCTGACGCGGCAGCGGCAATTTCCAAGAGCCGCGAGGCGCTGGTCTTCGCCACCGAGGCGACCTGCGCCAGCCACGCCTATCAGCGAGCCCTCGCGCGCCGCGGCTTCGCCACGCATGAGAAAGCCTGCCCGCTGCTGGTGCCTCTGGTCGAAGAAGGATGGGTGGACTCTCCAGTGGCCGAGCAGGTGGCTCGCATCTACACCATCGAGGCACTCCGCACTGCATCGACGAATGTCGATGTATTGGTTCTTGGCTGCACCCATTACCCATTGCTGCGTCCGCTGCTGCGGCGCGTGGTTCCGCAGCGCATTCAGATCGTCGATTCCGCCGAAGCCACCGCACGCGCTCTCCTGCATTATCTCGACGGCCACGACCTTGCGAACGGTGAGCCGGGCTACAAGTTTTTCGTCACCGACTCGGTGGAGAAGTTCCGCAAACATGCTCCCATCTTCCTCGGCTTTGCCGCCGAAGCCGTGGAGCGCGCCGACCTCGACGGAATACGCTGATCTCCGGAAGTTCGCGCAGAACAGGCCAACTATTGCCTTTGCGGTCAATCGTTGCGAGCAGTCGTGTGCCCGAATCGCCAATCGTTTTGCCCGGTGCGCAAACGATTATCTTTGCAGTTACATTCGCCTCTCGAAACCATTAGCATCAGAGTGAATCGTTGCCGCTAGTAGAATCCGGCGTCACCACCCAAAGCCATTTCAGGAAGTAAGGAATCCAAGATGATTTTTCGTTCTGATAACCGTTCGCTCGACCAGATGCGTCCGCTGACGTTGACTCCCGAATTTATTCGCACCGCCGAAGGCTCTTGCCTGATCGAGGTGGGGAACACGCGCGTCATCTGCACTGCCACCATCGAAGAGAGCGTTCCCGGATGGATGCGCAATCAGGGCAAGGGCTGGATCACCAGCGAGTACGGAATGCTGCCGCGCTCCACCCTCACCCGCACTGCGCGTGAATCCACCAAAGGCAAGCAGGGCGGACGCACCCATGAGATTCAGCGCCTTATTGGCCGCTCCATGCGCGCCGTGGTCGATATGGCGAAGCTCGGCGAGCGCACCCTCTGGATCGACTGCGACGTGATCCAGGCCGACGGCGGAACCCGCACCGCCTCCATCACTGGAGGCTTTGTGGCGATGGCGCTGGCGATGCAGAAGCTGGTCGCGTGCGGAACTCTCAAGCGCCTTCCGCTGAAGGACACGGTTGCCGCCATCAGCGTCGGCATTGTCGACGGCGCGGCGATGCTCGACCTGGCCTATGAAGAAGATTCGCGCGCCCAGGTGGATATGAATTACGTACTCACCGGCGCTGACAAGTTCATAGAGATTCAGGCCACGGCCGAGCACGAGCCCTTCAGCGATGAGCAGCTCGCGCAGATGACGGTGCTGGCCCGCAAAGGAATCGCCGAGTTGGCGGCACGGCAGCGCGAGGTACTCTCCGTTGCCGGAATCAAGCTGTAAACAGGTATGACGCAAAGCTGTATTCGCGCCCGGATTGCGTTACAGTGGTTGGCTCAGGCGAGGGACGCATCGCGCTCCGCGCCGCACAGGATTCGCATCTGAGAGTTGCAGGAGGACGAACGTGAAACTTACTCCCGGAAAACTGGCTGGATTGAAGGCAGTCTCAAACGAGCGGGGCGTGATTGCCGCCGCGGCAATGGATCAGCGCGGGTCGCTTAAGAAAGCGCTCGGCCCCAAAGCAACTGATCAGGAGTTGATCGATTTCAAGATCGCGGTGAGCGAGGTGCTCACCCGCTATGCCAGCGCAATTCTGCTGGATCCTGAGTGGGGCTTGCCCGCGGCGAAGGCGCGCAACAAGAAAGCCGGACTGCTGCTGGCCTATGAAAAGACCGGTTACGACAAGCAGACTCCCGGACGGCTGCCCGATCTGCTCGATGTGTGGAGTGTGCGCCGGCTGAAGGAAGCAGGGGCGGACTGCATTAAGATTCTGCTCTACTACGCGCCCTCGGACCCCAAGCACATCAACGAACACAAGCACGCGTGGACCGAGCGTATCGGCGACGAGTGCGTGGCCAACGACATTCCATTCTTTCTCGAGATCATCGGCTACGAAGAGGGGCTCGATGAAAAGAGCCTCGCCTACGCAAAGAAGAAGCCCGAGATCGTGATGGCCTACATGCGCGAGTTCAGCAAGCCGCAGTACAACGTGGATGTGCTGAAGCTCGAGGTGCCGGTCAACATGAAGTTCGTCGAAGGCACCAAGAGCTTTAAGGGCGAGAAGGCATACAGTAAAGCCGAGGCGATGGAGATCTTCCGCAAATCCGCCGAGGCGACCAGCAAGCCATTCATCTATCTCTCGGCGGGCGTGAGCAATGCGGAGTTCTCCGAGACCCTGGAACTGGTGGGCGAGAGCGGCGTGAAGTACAACGGCGTTCTCTGCGGCCGCGCCACATGGGCCGATGGTGTTCCCATCTTCGCCGAAAAAGGCTTGGCGGCATTCCGCGAATGGTTGGAAAAGGAAGGCGTGAAGAACATCCAAAACGTAAACGACAAACTGAAGGCGGCTTCGCCGTGGTATCCGATTTACGGGGCGGGAGCGTAGAGTGCGATTGGTTGATGCGGCGCGGGCCAAGGCTCGCGCCGTTTTTTGTCTTAACGCTTACGGAACCTCAAACGTTTACGGTCTTGAAAAGTGACTTGCAGCGACTGCACCTTCCCATAAACGGAGACAGAAATGAAAGACGGGCATTGCACGACGGGCACTTCGCGTTGCGATTTAAAACGGCAAGAATGAACATGGATAAAACGTAAATCACTTCGAAAACGAAGCCGGGCTTCTCGGAGTGGAACAACCGCTGCGAAGTCCAGAATGCCCCGAAAGTCATCGGGATGAGAAGGAGAGCCGCGGCAGCGCCAAGGAGGCTGACGGCCCTGTAGCTTCGGAAAGTGATCGTCTCAATCCGCAAGAGATTCATAGAGTGTTTCCGGCGGAGGAGTGCTCACTCCTCCACCGAACGTTTGAAAACCAACTTCTTTGCGAACTACTTTGCGGCGACGGCCTCTTGGGCGTAGCGCTTCTTCATCTCTGTGATGGAGATGGGGGCGTAGTCGCTGGCGTGGCCGGCTTGGCCGAACTGGGTCATGCGCTGGGCGACGACTTTCTTCATTGCCTCGCGGGCGGGCTTCATGTAGTCGCGCGGGTCGAACTTCTCCGGCGTATCGGCGAAGACCTTGCGGATGGCTCCGGTGATGGCGAGGCGGTTGTCGGTATCGACGTTGATCTTGCGCACACCGTTGCGGATGCCGAGTTGAATCTCCTCGACCGGAACGCCCCAGGTCGGCTTCAGCTTTCCGCCGTACTGGTTGATAACATCCTGCAACTCCTTGGGCACACTGGAGGAGCCGTGCATGACGAGGTGTACGTTGGGCAGGCGCTTGTGGATTTCGATGAGGCGATCCATCTTGAGCACCGAGCCATCGGGCTTGCTGCTGAACTTGTACGCGCCGTGACTGGTGCCGATGGCGATGGCCAAGGCATCCACGCCGGTCTTTTCGACGAACTCCACCGCCTGGTCGGGATCGGTGACGTGGTCGAGGCCGCTGCCGCCCGCGCCGTGTCCGTCTTCAATGCCGCCGAGCACGCCGATCTCGCCTTCCACGGTAACGCCTTTGTCGTGGGCGATTTCGACCACGCGGCGGGTGACTGCGACGTTCTGCTCGAAGGTGGAGGGAGTCTTGCCGTCCTCCAGCAGTGAGCCATCCATCATCACCGAGGTGAAGCCGAGGTCGATGGCCGACTTGCAGGTTTCAAAGCTGTTGCCGTGATCAAGGTGCATCACTAGCGGAATCTCGGGGTAGAGTTCGGCGGCGGCCAGCATCAGGTGATAGAGGAACTTGTCCTGCGAATAAGCGCGTGCGCCGCGCGAAGCCTGAATAATCACCGGCGACTGGGTTTCGCGTGCGGCCTCCATGATGGCCTGGATCTGTTCCATGTTGTTTACGTTGAAGGCACCAACGCCGTAGCCGCCCTTGGCGGCCTCATCCAGCAACTGCCGCATTGAAACCAGTGGCATAGCTTTGCTCCTTATAGAAAATCGCGTTCATCAGAAATGAGGGCGGAAACCCAAAGCTGAAGCTACCACGCTGCCAAGGGGGCGATCAACCGCCCGGAGAAGTATGGGAAAGCAAATGCATCCGGATTTTGTCGTTTTGAAATGCCGCGGCAGATGTGGGCCACCTGTCTATGTTTTCGCAAAGGCCTCAGATATGGGGGGCGATCCATTTCGTCCAGACAAAGAAAGCGTTGGCGGTGAGCATGGCGACGAATGCGAAGAAGAGGCAGAAGTCGTCGAGAGGGCTGTTGAACGAGCGAACCACTTCGCGGCTATGTCCCAGTAGCATGAGGAAGCCAAGGATGGGAACTACCAGGGCTCCGGCCCCGACCTGCGAGCCGTAGAGGAGCTGGACGGTGTTGACTCCAAAGAGGGAGATGATGACCGAGAGGACAAGAATGCTGGAGATTGCGATGTAGAAATAGCGCGCCTCCCAGACCTCTTTGTTCAGGCCCGACTCCCAGCCAATGGCCTCCGAAATGCTGAACGAGAGCGAGGCGGCCAACAGCGGCAAGGCGACCATTCCGGAGCCGAAGATCCCAAGCGCAAAGAGAAGCGGCCCGGCCGAGCCGAGGAAGGCCAGCGATTGCGAGGCCGAGCGGGTGGTCATTACCGCAGGATCGGAGACGTGAAAGCTGGCCGCCACGACAATTGCGGAGAGCGAAACAAGGGTGGCGACAAAGGTTCCGGCGTGCGATTCGGTGTCGTGCGAAGGCTCCGGGCTGCGTGGAACATCGCGCCTGGAACTGGTCTGCCATACGATGACATCCGGGGTGAGCAGCGAGCCGAAGACGGCGATGACCGCCATCGAGTATGCCGCGGAAGCCTCGATGTGCGGCAGCAGGATTTCTTTTGCAACGTGGAGCGGGGAATGCACGGTATAGCAGGCGGCCACCACGTAGGCGATGAGGAAGAGCGAGAGCAGACCCAGCCGCTCCATGCTTCTGCGCGCATTGCCCACGATCAGCATGTACCAGACGACAAACGCCAAGGAGACCAGGAAAAACGCGCGCCACTGGTTGGTGACGATGGCCAGCGCGTCGCTGACCGCGACCAGGTCTCCGATGATCATGACGAAATTCACTGCGAAGATTCCTGCGGCAAGCGTGAGCGCTGTCTTGCGTCCGAACTGCTCTCGCACCAGCTCCACCAGGCCCTTGCGGGAGTCTCGGCCAATGCGTGCGGAGACCGAAAATACACTCCAGAGCACCGGGATCGAGAGCAGCACGACCCACCCTATGCTGTATCCGAAGGTGGCCCCGGCGACGGTTGCGGTAAGCACTGCGGCAGGGTCGAGATCGGCTGCCCCGGCCACTACGCCGCGCACGAATGCATATCGCCGCCGATACCTCTCCGGAGGAGGAAGCGGCTCAAGCGGCGGAATGAGACGATGTGCAGGCATGCGGATACTTCGGCCTGTGAGGGCTGAGATAGGAGAGATGCACAGGGAGGAACTCTGGTTGGCAGGGCTGAAGGAGCGCGGAAGAAAGAAAAAACGTAGAGGCGCATCGCTGGGGGGGCGCCTCTACGTTTTTCCAAGCTGGATTCATCGCACAAAAGCCGCTCAGTCCGGAGCCGCTGAGCTCCGCGGTTCGCTACCGGCCGAAGTACTTGGCGTTGCGCTCGGTGTACTCTTTCCACTTTTCCGGCAGGTCGTCTACGGCAAAGATGGCCGAGACGGGGCAGACCGGGACGCACGCGCCACAGTCAATGCACTCGACTGGATCAATGTAGAGCATCTCTGAGGACTCGAAGGCTGCTTCATCCTTTTTGGGGTGAATGCAATCCACTGGACATGCATCCACGCAAGCAGTGTCCTTGGTTCCGATACATGGTTCTGCGATCACGTATGCCATAACGTTCTGGTGATCCTCTCCCAGGTGGCTGGAAACCCACCTAAAACAGATGATTGTAACAAATGCTGCTCATTGCGTTGGATGCTGCGAGAGCTTCGCTGGACTTAGCGCTAAGCGCCGGAGCGGGAAATTGGGGGCAGGGCTTCAAGGCCGCGTCCGGCAAAAATCTCGCGGAAGTTATCGACCAGTTCCTGGTGGATGAGCGGGTTGGAGGCGAGAGTCTCGCGGCTGTCGATTTGAAAGGGCGAGCCATCGAAGCGGGTCACGACGCCTCCGGCTTCCTGCACCAGCAGGACTCCTGCGGCCGTGTCCCAGGGGTTCAGGTTGAACTCCCAGTAGCCGTCGAAGCGGCCGGCGGCGACGCAGGCCAGGTCCAACGCGGCCGAGCCCGCTCGACGGATGCCATGCGAACGCAGGGTAATCTGGTGGTAGAAGTGAATGTTCGGATTCTGGTGGCGCTTGAAACTGGGAAAGCCGGTGCCGAGGATGGATTCGGCGAGGGTGGTAATGGTGGAGACGTGGATGGGCCGCCCGTTCAGGGTCGCGCCACTTCCCTTGGCGGCGGCAAACAGTTCGTCGCGCGTGGGGTCGTAGATGATGCCGGCGATGGGTTGCCCTTCCCATTCCAGACCCATTGAGACGCAGAAGACAGGGTAGCCGTGGGCAAAGTTGGTGGTACCGTCGAGCGGGTCCACGTACCAGCGGAAGTCTCCACCATGGGAGTCGCGCGTTCCCTCTTCCCCGACGATGTCATGATTGGGCCATGCGGCGCGCAGGCGCGAGACGATCAGATGCTCGCTGGCGCGGTCGGCCTCAGTGACCAGATCGGCGTCTCCCTTGTACTCAAACTTGACGCGGCGCTCGAAGTACGGCATGAGCAGCTTGCCCGCTTCGACGGCGACGGCTGTGGCTTGCGGCAGAAATGCGGCGGCATCAACGGAGGTCATGCTACTCGGCAGAGTCCGGCGGCTTTGGCGGCGCCGGTTTGGTTCGGCGCACCCGCGGAGCTTTAATCTCGCCTTCGGCGATGTACATGATCTCCGACTTGAAGATGAAGAGATTGGGCGCGCCCTCACGAGTCAGGCGCAGCATGTTGCGGTCATAGTACTCAATCCAGCCGCGAACCACCTCACCGCCCTGCAGCTTGATGCTGACCAGCTTCTGCTTTTCGCCGAGCGCTTTGAGGTAGGCGGCTTCTTCGAAGGTCTCCTCGGGCGGAGGCGTCTTGCTCTTGCTTGTTGGATGGAACGGCATGAGCTGATTCTATCCGCTGATTCCATGCAAAGTCGAGAACCGAAAAGGAACGAATCGTTGGATTCGCGAATGCCTTGCGACAACGACAGGTGAATTGGCGGAACGTCCTACTCGATCTTGCTGTTGTAGTACCCGGCCCGGTGGCGGACAACGAGCTCTTGCTGGACGCGCTGTTTCGCCTCGGCGGTGAGATCGACAGTGATGCGGCGGAAATCGTTTCCGACGCGGCTGGCCGGGTAGTAGGCAAGCAGGTACTGGGTGCGCAGCTCGTCGCCGATTTGGCGGAAGGCCTCGTCGAGCTGCGGCAGCGAAGTGGCGTAATAATACTTGCCTCCGGTATCACGCGAGAGCTGAATGAGTGCGTGTTCTCCGCCCGTATCTCGCCCGGCGTCGGCCTCGATGGGCACCGTGATAATGGAATAGACGATGGCTTCGGCAATCTGTGCCGCGCGCAGAGCCTCCTGATAGTCGACCTTGCTGGCGGTGTCGCCGCCATCGGTGATGAGGACGATGATCCTGCGTCCCTGCCGCCGCTGCAGCGCTATGGAACTGAGATAAATGGCGTCATAGAGAGCGGTGGCCGGTCCGACGCGCAGATGGCTCAAGGCCTCATTCACACGGCTCTCGTTGTTGGTAAAGGGCATGGCCTGCGTGACGTAGGTAGAAAACTGGTAGAGCGCGATGGAGTCGACCGGGCGCAGAATGACGTGCGTAAACTTGCGGGCCGAGGCGATCTGCAGCGGCAGATCTTTGCGCGTGCTCAAGCTGGTGTCAATCTCCATGGCAATGGAGAGCGGCAGTCCGGACTCACGATCGAAAAACGCCAGCTTCTGCTCGACACCGTCTTCGTAGATGCGGAAGTCGTCTTTCTGTAGTCCACCGTAAGGTGCGCCGGAGCTATCCTCGACGCTGGCGAAGACGTTCACCAGCTTGACGTTCACCGAAAACGATGGCGAGGACTGAGACTGACCGGAGCTCTGCCCCGGTGCTGCATTTCTCTGGACCGGAGACCAGGGCACCTTGGACATGTCCGGAGTCGGGGGGGGCGAAACCTGTGCCAGGGCGGGAGCGAGCAGCAGCGCCAGAAGCGAGAGTGCGAGGCGGGCGAACATGCTAGCCATTATAGGGAAAGTCGAACGGCGGAGATTGCGAAGTTGCCCGGACGCTGATTCCGTCTCCCGCAAGGCTACAGGACCAGGTCCGGCGGGAATGGTTCGCCATCGGCCCAGACGGCTCCGCTCTCAAAAAACTCCTTCTTCCAGACCGGCACGGTTCGCTTGAGCGAGTCGATGATCCAACGACAGGCGTCGAAGGCGGCAGCGCGATGAGCACTCGCCACGGCGATGATGATGCTGGTTTCGCCGATTTCCAGACGTCCAACGCGGTGCACGATGCGAAGGTCGCGGACCGGAAAACCCGCCAAGGCCTCCTGTGCCAGCGCCTCCATCCCGGCCAGCGCCATGGCCGGATAGGCATCATATTCGAGATAAAGGGTGCGGCGGTTGCGGCTGTGGTTGCGCACGATGCCATCGAAGAGGCACACCGCTCCGTCTTCGTCCTCTTTGATCTGGGCCAGCAGCGGCGCGGCATCAATCGGCTCGCGCTGGAGACGGGCATGTGGGGAGACCAGAGGCAGTTCCGGATTGGCTGAGCCTCCGCTTACCGGCGGCAGGAGCGCGACTTCATCGCCCTCCGCCAGCAGCGTGGACAAGGATGCAAAGGACTGATTGACGGCAATGGCGATCGCTCCATCGTAGGCCGCCAGCCCAGGATGTTGCTGGCGCAGAGAGCGCCAGAGATCGGCAACGGTGGCAGGGGAAGGAAGTTCGGCCGCGATCTCCGGAGCAATAAGCTCACGCAGACGGCCAAAGGAGAGGACTCGAAGTTGCATGAGAAAAGGATAGCAGTTTCCGCGAAGGATCCAGTGGAAAGCAAGCGTCTCTGCAGCACCGAGAATTGCATGTGCTGCAGAGACGGGTGAATTGTTTACTGAGGGCTCACCATCAAGCTCAGGTTGAGGGTCTGCGTAGAGTTTGTGCTCGATTTCGCAGTGAGGGTGTACTGGTAAGTGCCGGGGGCCAATTTTCCGCTGCTGGCCGAGCTAGGTCCAGAGCCGCAGCTCATCGCTCCCAGCAGAAGGCACAACGCCACTAGCCCAAGCCCGAGCCAAACGCCGCGCCGCTTGTTGATGAGCAGCATCCCCATGATCGAGAACGGAAGCAACGCAAGGAATATGGACCTGCCTTGGGGCCGCAGTGCGGACATCGAACCGTTGCCGCCCGTGGTGTTCACGGAGAGCGTCACGGTCTGAACGGTGGTCCCGTCCATGGTCAATGGGTTTGGAGTGACCGAGCAGCTGGAGCCGGTTGGTCCGGAGCAGGTGAAGGCGACTGAACCCTTATAGCTGTTAATCGGGGTCACAGTGAAACCGTAGACCGCGGTATCGCCCTGTGTAACCGACACGCCGGTCGCGCTAGCAACCACGTTGAAGTCACTGGAACCATTCGAACCCGAACCCGAGCCGGTGCCCGTACCCGAGCCCGCCTTGATTCCGGTGCCTGTGATGGCCATGGTTTGCGGAGAGTTCGAGGCGCTGCCAGAGACTGAAAAGGAAGCAGACTCGTTCGTCGCGCTTGTGGGCACGAAGGTCACGACAATCGTGCAGCTCTTACCCGGCGCCAGGCTGATGGGGCAAGCGCTGTAGTTCACGGTGAAATCACTGCTACCGGAAGGCAGGATCTGGCTGATCGTGAGTGTGGCCGTGGCAGACGAGTTAGTCAGAGTCACGGGCAGGTTGGCGCTGGTGCTCAATGTCTGGTTGCCAAAAGCCAGCGATGCCGGAGAGAACGAGATCGTGGCCAATCCTGCGATATTGGCACCGCTCGCGGCAATCTTGGTGACAAAGGCATCGGTAGCCCCACCGTACTGCGCTTGAGGGGCGGTATAGCCCTGGGGATTGAGCAGTTCAAGATCGGTCGAGGCGGTGTAACCTGCCAGGTACATATCGCCTTTAACCTGGTCTACGGCGATTGCGTTGGCTTGATCGATATCCGAACCGCCCAGATAGCTGGAAAAGGTCAGCGTGGAACCGTCAGCGCTGAATTTGGCAATAAACGCATCCATGGTGCCGGAGGTGCCCGAGAGGGTGGTCATCAAGTTGTTCGTGC
This sequence comes from uncultured Acidobacteriota bacterium, assembly GCA_963738165.1. GTDB lineage: Bacteria > Acidobacteriota > Terriglobia > Terriglobales > Acidobacteriaceae > TOLSYN. Next base: position 440,971 of record CAVTVE010000018.1, on the reverse strand, counting down.
TCGGGTTGACCATCGGGTTGACCGTGGGGAAGTCTTTAGACTGAGTGCTGCCGGTGACATAGGCATCTCCGCCCGCGTCGACCGCAACGCCCAACCCCTGATCATTGCCACTGCCGCCCAGATAGGTGGCGTAATCGATCTTATCTCCGGCGGTGGTCATTCTAAGCAGGAACGCGTCCGTGGCGCTGCCGTTGACCTTCGGCTGGTAGGCGCCGCTGGAGGTCATAAGGGTTCCCGTGACAGTTCCGGTCACATAAGCGCGGCCCTGGGAATCGACGGCGATGGCACGCGCCATATCGGCCGTCGTACCCTGGGAGGCGTTGGTTTCGAGGGCCGTCCCGTAGATGTACGATCCGTCGTCTCCCTTGACCTTCAGCACCCAGGCTCCGCTGCCTGCGTAATGGCTGAAAGGCTCGAGAGTGGGGGTATCCGTGCCGCCAGCAACAAAGACGTCGCCCTGGGGATCGACGGCCACGCCGTAGGCCGTGGTGGTGTGGTAAACCGGCATCACATCCGGCCCGAGATCCTCCCAGACGACGGGCGTGCCGCAGCTACCATCGCCATCAGTGGTCAAACCGTACAGAGTTGCATTCCAGGCGGGAAGGGGAATATTGCCCTGGGTGACCGGAGGGGGGACGTATGGTCCAGTACAACCAGCGTTGGTTGCGATTTGGCTGTGAGCAGGCTGAAGGTTGTCATAGACAATGGCGTATTGCGGGTAAGAGGTGTACGCCTGCCAACTTGCCGTGGCAGCAGGCCCGACGGTCATAATCTGCCCGCCAAAAAACTCTGAGAAGAAGAATTTCGCTGTGCCTACAGCGGGGGGAGCGGGGGCAAAGATTGAAACTTCCGGGTCGATGTAGCCTGGTGAACCGGGGGCTAGTTTGGGCGATGCGATATCAAGGTTGTTGTCCAGCTTGGTGACGAAGGCGACGTAGGCTTCGATCTGAGCCTCCCACTTGAAGGCACTGTAGCCGGGGAAATCGGGAGACTGGGTCTGACCGACGACGATCACGTTGGGCGGGGTGGCCTGGTCGAGGGCGATTGCATTCGCTGAATCCGCATATTTGCCACCGAGATAGGACATGCGCAGCAAGGTTCCGTCGGCTTTGAGGATGGTGATGAAGGCGTCGGTATCACCACCCTGGTAGCGATGGGGGTCTGTAAGACCGGCGCTTCCCGGCAAATTCGAAATGTTACTGGTGCCGGCAATGTAAGCCTGATCGGAAAGGTCCACCGCAATTCCGTTCCCCCAAACACTGGCGCCGGAGGGGGTTGTTCCGCCCAGAATGGTGGTGTAGAGGTAGGCAGTGCCATCAAGGCTGTACTTGGTGACGTAAGCGTCGCAGTTACCTAGAAGCGTGTAGCCGCTGGGGTTCGGGTTGGCGGGAAAATTGTTAGAGCAGGTCTGTCCGGTCACGAATACGCCTGGCTCTGGGCCGGTGGTGTCCACTGCAATGCCGTTGCCAGTGTCGCCCTCGGCGCCGCCAAGATAGGTCACGTAGGAGATAACGGGGTCAATGATCAGTTCGGAGCTTTTGTCGTAATCGCCGAGGTGGAGGTGGACGCTTCCGGCGGCTGTCAATTCATAATCTGCTTCAACGGGCCTGGAGACGCCTGCAACCTTCTGATATGCGTAAGGCTTGCCGAATCGCACAGATTTGCCGCTAAGTTCGGCAACCAGATTGCCGGTTGCGTCCTTGTAGAACTTTTCCATACCGGAAAACGACAATGCGATGACGCCGGGGTCGGCCTTGGGGGCAACCACAAAATCGAATTCCAGACGGCGACTGTCGCCATAATAGACAACGTCCACGCCGGGATAGACACCCTGTTCGCGAAGCTTTGCGTAATGCTTTACCTTCAGCCGCCACTTGCCCGGATCCTGACCAAGGTAGTAGTTGGTCACGCCGACCTGCTGATCGAGGGTCTCCAGGGTGGCGGCCGGGTTTGCATTCTCAAAGGCGAAGCGGAGCGCCTGGCTCTTGCCGTCCGCGGTAACTGCCACCGAGGATTCGCGAGAGCCAATCGACACTGTGTAATTGCCGCTGTGCGCCACAAAACGCGCGGTGCTCTCCGTTGGCTCAAAGCTCAAGGGAAGTTTGCCGAACGTCGCCAACGCTGCCCGTTTCGCCTCAGCGGGGTTCTGAGCCTTTTCGGCCACGGCAGAGAGCGGGGCGAGGATGGAAGTAGCGATGAGCAAGGCGGTGCAGAAATTCAGCTTCATGTTCGGGCCTCAAGTGCAGCAATCAAAAAAGAATCAACTACCAATCCCGGTGCGAAACACCATCGGCGCAGAGCAAAGAGCTTTGATCCGAGGCGTGCCTTCCAAACCTTGCCGCCTACTGGACTGCGATGGCGGCCGTTGACTGTTCCAAAGCCGGCGTGGTGCTGGTGCACCCGGAAGCCGTGGCGACATTAATCGGTACAGACGCCATTGCAGTTACGCCGTCCTCGGTATAGGACGCCTGCGCCATATACGGACTCTGCGTTGTCCCGCTCCACGTGCATGCCGGCGTGGCACCGCTCGCGATCACGAGGCCAGATTTGTTGATCATGACGGCATTCTGTGGGGCGGTGGTATTGCTCAAGGACGAGGCTAAGATCTCGTACGAACTTTTCCCTGTCACGTCTGCGGTCTTGGTGTTGGAGTAGCTGGCCGTGACCGTGAGCGCCCCTTGCGGGCTTGCATTCGTGAGGCTATAGCCTGCAGCTGGCGAAATCGTGATTGACTGCAATTTGTAGGTCTGGCCGCAACTGGCCATCACTATCGTCATAAAAACCCAACACAACACAACCAATGCGCGGCGCCCCATCTGCTGCAGTCTCCTGTGAGGAATGTTTCTCAATCTTCGCAACATCAACTCTGCATTTCAAGTGAATTCGGGTTTGTGAACTTGATACCCTAGTGCTAGGACCTTTGGACACAAAATGGTGCGTAAGTATAGGAATAGCCACGACTAGGTTGGTTTCCCTATTGCTATCGCATGTACCTATCGGACACGTCCATACCACACCTTTGGTGCGAAGCGCGCCTGCCGCAGCAACAGAAAAGCCAGCCCCGAAGGGCTGGCCTTGATGAAAAACAGATGGCGAACGGATTAGTCCTGCGCGTCAGCCAAGACCTGCTCGCGGGTCTCGGCATCCTGTCGGATCTCCGCCGGGCTCTGTGGCAACGCGATCTCCAGAACTTCCTCAATGCTCTCGACGTAATGCACCTTGACACCTTCCATCTGCTCTGGAAGTACATCCTCCTCGACATTCATACGGTTCTCGGCGGGGAAGATGATGTCGGCGACTCCAGCTCGCTTGGCGGCCAGGAATTTCTCCTTCACGCCACCGATAGGAAGCACGTTTCCGCTCAAGGTGATTTCGCCGGTCATGGCCATCTTCGGACGCACCTGCTTATCGGTGAGCAATGACACCAACGCAGTTACGATCGTGACGCCAGCCGAGGGACCATCCTTCGGTATGGCTCCGGCGGGGACGTGAATGTGAAGATCGTACTTGGTGAAAATGTCATCATCGATCTTCAACTGCTCCGCGTGCGCCCTCACCCAGCTATAGGCGGCCTGCATCGACTCGCGCATGACCTCCTGAATCTGGCCGGTGATGCGGAACTCGCCCTTGCCCTTCATCTTCATGGCTTCGATGAAGAGGATGTCACCGCCGGTCGGGGTCCACGCCAAGCCGACCACGACTCCGGGATGCTTGGTGCGGGCCGCGATCTCGGTATCGACGCGAACCTTGATGCCGCCCAGCATCTCCTGAACCACCTCGCGGGTGACAAGAAGCTTTTCGGTTTTGCCCTCGACGATGCGGCGTGCCTGCTTGCGCGCAATGGTTCCGATCTGGCGCTCCAGGCTGCGAACCCCGGCCTCGCGAGTGTAGTGGCGAATCAGGAAGCTGACCGCGTCCGGCGTGAATTCAATCTGATCCGGAGTTAGACCGTTCTCCTCAAGCTGCCGCCGGATGAGGTACTGATACGTGATGTGCTGCTTGTCCTCTTCGGTGTAGCCGTGCAGGTCGATAATCTCCATGCGGTCGCGCAGCGGATCGGGAATCGTATCCAACTGGTTGGCCGTGGTGATGAACAACACCTTCGACAAGTCGAACATCACGTCCAGATAGTTGTCGCGGAAGGTCGCATTCTGCTCCGGATCGAGCGCCTCCAGCAGCGCCGCCGTGGGGTCGCCGCGATAGTCGCGTCCTACCTTGTCGATCTCGTCCAGCATGAAGACCGGGTCATTGGCTTCCGCACGGCGGATGCCCTGAATAATCTGCCCCGGCATGGCGCCGATGTAGGTGCGGCGATGACCACGGATCTCTGCCTCATCATGGATGCCGCCCAGCGACATGCGGACGAACTTACGCCCTAACGCCCGGGCAATCGACTTGCCCAGCGAAGTCTTGCCCACTCCCGGAGGCCCAAAGAAGCACAGGATCGGCCCCTTCATCTTCGGGTTCAAGCGCCGCACCGAAAGGTAATCAAGTATGCGGTCTTTCACCTTCTGCAGATCGTAGTGATCTTCGTCGAGAACTTCCTTCGCCTTGGTGATATCCACCTCAGCGCCGCTCGACTTGACCCACGGCAGCACCACAAGCCATTCCAGGTAATTGCGAGTCACCGAATAATCGGCAGCCATGGGGGACATGCGCGAGAGGCGGTTCAACTCCTTCAGCGCCTCTTTCTTCACGTCTTCGGGCATTCCGCTCTGGTCGATCTTTTCCTTGAAATCCTCGACATCGCGGGTGGCGTCGTCCTGCTCGCCAAGCTCCTTCTGAATTGCCTTGAGCTGCTCGCGCAGATAGTACTCCCGCTGCGTCTGCTGCACCCGGTCCTGCACCTCGCTCTGTATCTTATTGCGTAGTTGCTGAACCTCCAGCTCTTTGGCGAGATGCTGATTGATCTTGTCCAGCCGCAACCGAACGTCGTAGGTCTCCAACACGTCCTGCTTGTCGCGGGTGGAGAGCGAGGGTAGCGAGCTGGCGACAAAGTCCACCAGACGGCCCGGCTCCTCGATGTTCATGGCAACCGTGGAAAGCTCGTCGGAGAGCGTCGGAGAGCCGGCGACGATCTGCTGGAAGAGTGTCAGGATGTTGCGCTGCAACGCCTCAACCTCGGCATTCTGCTCGGGAACGACATCGGCAACCGTCTCGACCGTTGCCTTCATATAAGGAGCCAGCTGCGTGTACTCGACGACGCTGACGCGCTCCAAGCCCTCGGCAAAGACAAACAAGCTCTGGTTCGGCATTTTGACCACTTTGTGAACTGTGGCCAGAGTTCCGATGGGGTAGAGATCAACGGGCTGCGGCGAATCGACACGCGCCTCGCGCTGGGCGATGACAACGATGGTCTTGTCCTCGCCGAGCGAATTGATCAGTTGTACCGAACTTTCCCGCCCCACCGTCAGGGGAAGTACGGCATGGGGAAACAGGACGGTGTCTCGAACCGGCAGAACCGGGAGATCGCGCGTGGGGCTGCGATCGCTTGCGATAGGAATGCCTTCAAGAGTGCGCGTTTCGTTGGCCATTAATACTCCTTGAGTCTAATATACTCAACTTTGATGACTGTAATTTAGATAAAGATTCGAACTCCGGTATCTAATTGCAATGAATGAAGTTGTTCGTCCTTTATGAGAGCCGAAAACGCATCTTTTCTGCGTGGCCACTTCTCACAAACCGCGGCAGCAGACACAAAACCAGATACTCGGCAAAAGTCTCAAGCGGGCGGATTGTAGTCCTTGGAGAAGCGGCAGGCAAGAAGGATTCGGGAATCCGATAAAAAGGTGCCTTTTCGACTCTCAAAAAGGGGGAAGCAAGCAGCCCTCTCACAGAATTAGCAGCTACCGATTGTTGCCAACCTCTTCTCTCTGGAATGCACTCAAACCTTTATCGTGTCTGCATCGATGTGTGTCGGGCGGGAAGGAGCCCAATATGCTTTGGACCTTGTTCGTCGTGCTGCTCGTGCTCTGGCTGATCGGAATCGTGAGCAGCTACACCTTGGGAGGCTTCATTCACATTCTGCTGGTGCTGGCGCTGATTGCGCTGGCCTTTCAGTTGATCACTGGACGAAGGCCTACTGTTTAAGTTTAAGAACGATGTTTGGCAGCGAATCACAATCACCGGGAGTAAACAATGGATAAAGATCGTGTAGAAGGCAAGATGCATGACCTAAAGGGACGAGCTAAGCGCGAGGTTGGAGAATTTACGGGCGACAAAGAAACACAGGCCGAAGGCACAGCCGAACAGGCCAAGGGCAAGATCCAAAACGCCTGGGGAAAGGCGAAAGACGCCGGTCGCGATGTCCTGGATCGCGCCAAGGGACACCAACAGGTAGACAAACCGAAGGTGGAGCGGAAGAAAGAGGACTCTGCCGCATAAGCAGCGACGGATAGGATGAGTGTCCCAGCGGCGCTCGCCCATCCTTCGTCCCGTCTGAGCAGAAGCCGGGTTCTGGATCGCGGCAGACGCGATCCAGAACCAACGGATTTCAGCAAAGTTGAAAACTCTTGTTCGTTAGCTGCGGCCGGTGACGCTTGCCTTGCGTTCGGCTTCGGCGCGGCGCAGTTCGCGGCGCCGTCCCGCGTCCTCAAAGCGGCGGATCTGCTCGGGTGTCTCGGGGAGCACGGGTGCGACCCGTAGCTTGCGGCCATGACGGTCAACGGCGACAAAAGTGAGATAGGCGGAGCTGACGTGATGGCGCTCGCCGGTGAAGTAGCTCTCCACCCAGACTTTGATACCAACTTCCATCGAGGTGCGATAGACGCGATTTACCGAAGATTTGAATATCACCAGGTCGCCAACCCGCACCGGAATCAGAAAATTCAGATGATCGGTGGAGGCGGTCACTACGTAGCTGCGCGAATGTCGATGGGCGGCCAGCGCGCCGGCAAGATCGATCCAATGCATCAGCCGTCCGCCCAGCAAAGTGCCAAGCGGATTGGCATCATTAGGCAGAACCAGCTCGACCATCTCAGAGATCGAGTCGGCAACCGGACGCGGGGTCAGGTTTTCAGAGGCTTCCATGATCTTCGTTCCTCGCTCTTCGTTCTTCGTGCTCTGCACTACACTCATTCGTGATTCTCTGTTGCCTATCATGCGCGGCGCGAATTCTTTAAGCGCTGGTATTCCGAGCTATCCAGGCTCGCAGCGCAGCTTGCGTCAGGTCGAGAATGCGCGGATCGGGCTGCTCGAGCCACGTCTTTAAGCTTTGATCATAACGCAGCGCTCCGCAGAATGCGGGCCGGTGCGCGAGTTCGCAGGCGAATTGGACACGCAGCAGGACAGGACTCTCGCGCTGCACCAAGAAGCGAACGGCATCGAAGGCACCTCCGGCGGGCAGATGCACACAGACCGGGAGTCCTGCATGAGGGCTTGTGTGGGGACCTGCGTTACATCCTGCGTAACATCCTGCGTAACGTCCTGCGTAACCCAGATTGCAGTGCAGGCGTAGCGTCTCGTCATCACAGCGCACATTCGGCGACTGCGCCGCGCAAGAGCCGGCAAAACCATCCCCCAGCGGCAGCCGCTCGCGATGAGACCAGAGCTCGCGCTGGTGAACCTCAGACGGAATAAAGTAGGGACAAGTCATCGCGCTCTCCTTGCAATTCTAATCTGATCGCAGATCGCGCGGAATGATCGAATCGGCGCGATGGTGTGCTTGGAAAACAAAGACAAGAGCAAGTAGAAAGGTGAGCTGGCTGCTTCCCCACATTCGCCAAAAGAAGGCGGATGTGGGCCACCCGGCCTGTCCGCTGTGTTATGTTCTGTCTATGTCAGAGCGTTTGGACCAGCTGAAGTCGATTCTCACACAGGAACCCAACAACGCGTTCGCCCGTTATGCGCTCGGCATGGAGTATGTCTCTGCCGGCGAGACCGATTCGGCCCTGGAGGAGTTTCGCACGCTGCTGGCAGTGGATGCCAACTATCCCAGCGCTTTCTTCATGGGGGCGCAGGCGCTGCAGCGCGCAGAGCGAATCGAGGAAGCGATCACCTGGCTGCGGGACGGCATCGCCTGCGCGCGTCGGGTCGGCAATCATCACGCCGAGAGCGAGATGCAGTCGCTACTCGAAGAATTGGAGGCCTAGCTTTTCTCCGCGCGATCCATTCTGCGCAGCATTCTCATCATTCCCCAGTTAAATACGCGGGGAAGCAGACGATAGAGTCCGACCACCAGATTCCCGCTCCAAGGCACCACCACCTCACGGCGGTTGCCGCGATAGGCGCGCCAGACAGCATTTGCAACCCGCTCGGCGGTTACTCCATAGTTGCGGTTGCCTGCCATGCGCAGGCTCTCGCCTCCCCGCACTGCATGAAGGTTGAAATCGGTTTGCACATATCCGGGGCATACGGTGTTGACGTGAACTCCGTAAGGGGCGAGTTCAAGGCGTGCGCCGCGCCCGATGCAATTCAGCGCGTGCTTGGTTGCTCCGTAGGCAGACATGTACGGTACGCTGATCAATCCAGCCATGCTGGAGATGTTGATGATCGCGCCGGAGCGCTGCTGCTTGAATACCGGGGAGACCACCTGCATGCATTCGATTGCGCCGAACAGGTTTGTGTCAAACATGTGGCGGCAGGCGTTGATGTCCATGCATTCGACTGAATCCACCAGGCCGAAGCCGGCGTTGTTCACCCACACGTCGACACGTCCAAAGCGCTCGATCGTTGCCGCCAGCAGAGCTTCGATCTGCGCCCGCGCCGTCACATTGCAGACTTGGGCCATGGTGCGCTCCAGGGCGCCGCAGCGCTGACGGGCAGCCTCTACTCGCACCAGGTCGCGCGAGGCGAGTACCACGGATGCACCCTCGCGGAGAAAGCGCTGAACGATCGCCTCGCCGATGCCCATCGAGGCTCCGGTGACCACAACGACCTTCCCTGAAATCGCCATGCCGGGAACTATGATTGGCGCTATGGTGAAAAGTCAAGCGGGCATAAGCCGGGGCGAAATTCTGCGCAACGTTGGACCTGATATTCGCGTCAAATTGGCAGCCTTGTGACAACGCCGCTAACCTTTAGCGCGCAAAATCAGAGCGGGCGCTGGCAAAGGTTGGAGGCCATGAATGATCCATCCTCGTACTCTGGGCGAGCTTCGCACCAGCGAGTTCAGCGAGCACCGCCTGTTGCGGCGCGGTATCAAAGACGAGATGCGGGACAATTTGATCGCACGACTGAAGGCTACCGGGCCTGTGTTTCCGGGAATCGTCGGATACGACGATACGGTGATTCCGCAACTGGTGAATGCCGTGCTCTCGCGGCATAATTTCATCCTGCTCGGCCTGCGCGGGCAGGCCAAGAGCCGCATCCTGCGCGCTCTTACGTTGTTGCTCGATGAGTATTCGCCCTACACCGCGGGCTGTGAGATCCGCGACAATCCCTACGCGCCGCTCTGCCGCCGGTGCAAGGACCTGCTGGAGCGCGAAGAGGATCGCACTCCGATTGCCTGGATGAAGCGCAGCGAACGCTACGTAGAAAAGCTCGCAACTCCGGACGTGACCATTGCCGACCTCATCGGAGACATTGACCCCATCAAGGCGGCCCGCGGCGGCCACGAACTCGGAAGCGAGCTGGTGATTCATTACGGCCTGCTGCCTCGCGCCAACCGCGGGATCTTTGCGGTCAATGAACTTCCAGACCTCGCCGGAAAAATTCAGGTCGGACTCTTCAACATCATGCAGGAAGGCGATGTGCAGATCAAAGGCTTTCCCGTCCGGCTGCCATTGGACGTGGCGCTTGTATTCAGCGCCAATCCCGAGGACTACACCGCGCGCGGCAAGATCGTAACTCCGCTCAAGGACCGCATCGGCAGCGAGATCCGCACCCATTATCCGGCCACCATCGAAGAGGCAATGGCCATCACCGAGCAGGAATCCTGGTGCGAGCGCGGAGGATTCAAGCTGATCGTCCCGGCCTACGTGCGCGAAACCGCGGAGCAGATTGCCTTCGTCGCGCGGGCCGACAAGCGGGTGGACAAACGCAGCGGCGTAAGCCAGCGCCTCCCCATCTCTGTTCTGGAGAACGTGATCTCAAACGCCGAGCGCCGCGCGGTGCTCGAAGGCTCCACCCTCGCCGTGCCGCGCATCTCGGATATTTACGCCGCTATGCCCTCGATCACAGGAAAACTGGAACTCGAATACGAAGGCGAGATCAAGGGCGCCGATACGGTTGCGCGCGAGGTCATCCTGGCTGCGGTCGCCAAGACGTTTGATCGCTACTTTGGCCCCAACGATCTCAAGCAGGTGGTGCAGTGGTTTGAATTAGGCGGGCAGATCACCTTGACGGACAAAACCATGACGCGCGACGGACTCAAGAGCATGGAGAAGATACAGGGGCTGCTGGAGAGAACTGAGAAGGTTGGCGTCGGTGAGGGCGAGCCTCCCGAGTCGATCGTCTCGGCGGCGGAATTCATTCTGGAGGGATTGCACGCGCACAAGCGCATTGGCCGCACCGAGGATCGCGTTTTCACCTCCGGCGAAAAGCAGCCACGGCGCACCGAGCGCGAAGAGACACGCGAGGACTTCGAATCCGAATGGGAGCAGCGCAGAAAGAATCGCAGCCCCTTCAACTAGCGGGAGAGAGGCGCAATGAAGCGCGTCAAGTACAGCAAATTTATCCCGAACCTGGCCGAGGAGGTGAACCTCGACGATCTGATGGATGCGCTCTCCGATTTTCTCCTGGAGAGCGGATTCGAAAATGATCTTGGGCGTTACTACCGACCGGGCAACGGCCCCGATGAACTCGAGGCATTGCGCCAGGCCATCCGCGATGCGCTGTTGAACTCTCCTCTGCTTGACGAAGAGACGCGCGAACAGATGCGGCAGTTGCAAAAAGAGGGCCTGATCGATCAGATCGTCGATGAGGTGCTGAACCGCCTGGAGCAGGAGGGATTTGTGACCATCTCTCCGCCGCACGATCCCACCCGTATGTCGAGCACGAGTGGAAGCGTGGGCGCGGACAATTCGCACCGGCCCGTTAAGTTTGAAGTGACGGACAAGGCGCTCGATTTTCTCGGCTATCGCGCACTGCGCGATCTGCTGGGGTCGCTGGGCCGCTCCAGCTTTGGACGCCACGACACGCGCGACACCGCAACCGGCATCGAGACGAGCGGATCGAATAAGCTCTACGAGTTCGGCGACACGATGAACCTCGACATCAACGCGACCCTGGCTTCGGCAATCCAGCGCGAGGGACTCGCCTTGCCGTTGAATATCGAGTACAGCGACCTGCATGTACACCAGTGCGAGTATCAGTCTTCGTGTGCGACGGTGATGATGCTCGATTGCTCGCACTCGATGATTTTGTACGGCGAAGACCGCTTTACTCCGGCGAAAAAAGTTGCGATGGCGTTGTCGCAACTGATTCGAACCCAGTATCCCGGCGACACCCTGTCGCTCGTCTTGTTTCATGACTCGGCGGAAGAGTTGCCGGTATCGCAACTCGCGCGAGTCCACGTCGGCCCGTACTACACCAACACCCGCGAAGGACTCCGCCTTGCGCAACGCATTCTTCAGCGCCAGCGCAAGGACATGAAGCAGATAATCATGATCACCGACGGCAAGCCCTCGGCAATTACGCTGCCCGATGGAAGAATCTACAAGAACGCCTTTGGATTGGACCCCATGGTGGTGAGCCAGACCCTGGAGGAAGTTGCCAAGTGCAAGCGGGCCGGAGTCTTGATCAACACCTTCATGCTCGCCTCCGACCGCGGCCTGGTGCAGTTTGTGCAAAAGGTAACTGAAATGTGCCGCGGCAAGGCATACTTCACCACGCCGTACACCCTTGGCCAGTACCTGCTGATGGATTACATGAGCAGGAAGACCAAGACCGTACACTGAGCCTACGGTGTCGCGGAATTCTATTCTTTGCTCTCTGTGGTGCGCACTGCGGCTTCGGCGCCCTGGAAACCGATCTTTGAGTGCGTACCGTCGCAGAATGGTTTGTTGACGCTGCCTCCGCAGCGGCACAGAGAAAATGCCGGTTTGCCGGTAAGGTCGTAGGCGGTTCCGGTTGCGTCCACCAGTTCAATCAGTCCTTCCGGGTCTTCGACGCGGTAGGGCCCGTTGGGACGTATCGTGATCTTCACTTTCGCCATTCTTCCTCCAAAGTAAGAACGGACATCACTGTTGCAAATCTCTCAGTTGCGGAATGCGACGTTGACCAGCAGTTTTTCTCCCGTGATATCGACGACATTGCAGAAGGTGCGCTGGTCGCGCCGGGTAAAGTCGAGGCCTACGCGCGAGTTTCCAATCTTCAAATTGCGAATGTGCAGATAGCCCAACCAATCCGGCAGTTGCGGATTGATGATGTTGAGTTCCTTGCGTTGCGCCGATGGGCGAATCCCCAGCACCGACATCAGGATCAGGAACAGCGCCCCCGATGCCCATGCCTGCGGAGAGCAGGAGACAGGATAGTGTACCGGTTCATCGAATGGACGCCGCTGAATTCCACAGAAAAGTTCCGGCAGGCGATAATCGCGAAACTCCAAAGCCGCCTGGAAGAGCGCACCGAGAACAATCAGCGCCGGCTCACGAAATTCGTTCAGCGCCATTCCATGCGCGATCAGGGAATTGTCATGCGGCCAGACCGAGCCGCGATGATAGCTGAGCGGATTGAAGACCTGCTCCGTTTGCGCCATGGTTCGCCATCCCCATCCGCTGAACATGTCCTCCCCCATCATGCGCTGGGTGACGGCGCGGGCGCGCTCACGACTGATGATGCGGCTCCACAGGAGATGGCCTGGGTTGGAGGAGATCACCTCCAGCGGCTTCTTCTCCGCATCCAGAGCCATTGCGTAAAAGCCGCGCTGCTGGTTCCAGAAGGTTTTGTCAAAGCGGCGCGCAAGCTCATTCGCCTCGCGGCGGAGCTTCTCCGCCCGCTCTCCGTTTCCAAAGGTCCGCAACAGCGATGCCATCCGGTACTTCGCGTCATATACGTAGCCCTGCACCTCACAGAGCGCAATGGGAGGGCTGGCAACGCGGCCATCGCGATGAATGTTTGCGTCCCATGAATCCTTCCAGCCTTGATTGATGAGGCCCCGCGGCGATCGACGCAGGTACTCGACAAAGCCGTCGCCGTCGAGATCGCCATACTGCTCGATCCAGTCCAGCGCGCGATAGGCATGGGGAAGCATCTCGCGCACCAGCGCTTCATCGCAGGTCCAGTTATAGGTCTCGCTCAAGAGCACCAGCCACAGCGGCGTTGCGTCCACCGAGCCATAGTAGGGGCTGAAGGGCATTTCGCCGCACTTGGTCATCTCGCCCTCTCTCCACTCGTGGAGAATTTTGCCAGGCTGCGCATCGCGCCAGTCATCCAGTTCGCTGGCTTGGCGTCGGGCGAGGACGCGTAAGGTATCTTTGGCAAGTTCAGGATTGAGAGAGAGAGTCTGGTAGGCAGCGATGATTGAGTCACGGCCGAAGATCGTCGCAAACCAAGGAATGCCCGCGGCGATTACGTGCTCATTGCCGACCGGAATGCGCAGGGCGTGGAAATCTCCCATCGCATTGTGCAGAAGATTGTCGAAAACCAAATTGGAGCTGAAGAACCTGGTGGACGAGTTATCGAATTCCTGGAAGGCGGAGCGGCGCGCCTCCAGTTGTGCCTCGTACTTATAAAGAATGGCACGGCTTTCCTTGCCCTCTACGCGGGGCGTCACCGTAACCTGCAACGTGGTCTTCCGCAGCGGCTCCAGGCGAAGCTCCCAGCGGGCGGTGCCATCGTTGATTTCGTCCGGAGCGGGGCTCATGCGGACCTCGGTCTGGCGAAGGACATTATCCCTGCCCCGATAGCTGAAGATCAGCCCGTCTCGTTCGACCACTGGCTGGTAGTACTGCCCGTGTTCAGCGCGCGCCACGCCCCGCACCTGGAAGACATCCACAAAATCCGCGGCGTAGGAGAGCTCTACCGTGAACGCCACCGCAACTCGATTGAAATTTTCGAAGGTGAAGCGGTCGAAGAGAATGTCTGAGCCCAACAGCTGCTCGCGCCGGATATGAACCGTGTTCTCCGGAAGATCAAACGAATCACGCAGAGTAATGTTTCCCGTCGTCAGCTCGATCTGCGAGACAAACGTCTGCTCCGTGCTGCTCGATAGCACCGCCGAGCGATGCCCATCCAGCTTGAATTCAAGGTGCGAGAGAAAGCGCGTGTCCTCGTGAAAGAATCCAACATCGGGCGCTCCCGGCGGTACGATGTCGCCGGCAACGTTGGTGGCCAGAAAGGTCTTGCCATCCACCAGGGTAAGATTGTTGACCTTGCGCGGCTCGTGCTCCTGGTGAGCCAGGCGCGGCTCCACGTAGGGCGACTCGATCGCCACCAATTGCTCAAGGTAGAGAATTCCGGACGCGCTCATGCAGCCGCTTGCTCCTCTATGCCGCTGTCCTTCACCAGCGCTGGGACGGCGGAGATCTCGCGATAAAGGGCGAGGTAATCCTGCACCATGCGCTCCACCGAAAAGAACTGCTGGGCGTAGGCGCGGATTGCCGCCGGCTTCAGTGCGGGTAGATTGCGCAGCCGGGCCACCGCATCGTTCACGCCCGAGCAGAGAAAGCCGCTGATGCCCTCCCGCACAATCTCGGCAACCGAACCGCCGGGAAATGCAATCACCGGCGTCCCGGTCGCCATCGCCTCCGCCATCACCAATCCGAACGGCTCGTCCCACTCAATGGGAAACAGCATCGCCATCGAGTTGCCAAGCAGCTCATTCTTGAGCGCAAAATCCGCTTCGCCCAGGTATTCAATAAATTTGCCGTCAAGATGAGGCCGTATCTGAGAATTGAAGTATTCGCGAAAGATCGGCTGCACCTCGCCCGCAATCTTCAGCGGAATTCCGCTCCGTTTTGCAATCTCGATTGCATTATGAATACCTTTCACGGGAGCGATTCGTCCGAGAACACTAAGGTAGCTGGATTTATTGCTCTGAAGAGAATACGAAGCAACGTCGATGCCGTGGTGAATGGTGCGGATTCGCTTGAGCGGCTCGCGCTGTTTTTGGAAGTTGCTGATGCAAACAAATTCCACCTCCGGGAAACTGGCGTAGAAGGCGGTCAGAAAATCGAGGTGTGGGTGGTGCACAGTGTAAACCAGGCGCGGGCCGGAAATACGCGCAAAGGCCAGACCCGGTGTATTGTTCAGGTGAATCACGTCTGTGTTGCGCCAACAGTCGCTCACGGCCCAGGAGGTGTGGTTCAAATCTTTCAGACTGGAATACAGTTCACCCTCAATCGGCCAGTCGTCTTTTTCGTAAAGCCAGCGCAGTTCCGCGCGCACCCTGCTCTCACCATTTGCGTACACCACAACATCGATTCCGAGCCGCGTGAGCCCCTCAGCTAGTTGCGATATAAATAGTTCCGTGCCGCCATACTTTTTCGGCGGCACACTGATAAATGGCGAGGCGATCAAAGCTATTCGCATGGTACTCCCAGGTGGGCTGGATCAGAACGGGGCGGCACATTCGTGCGCCACTTGGGTACGATGCTTGCAGGAGATTTGCGGGTTATCGCGGCAGCTTTCGAATGGCAAGCTGCACTTCAGAGCACCGCCTCTGATTTCACCAGCGCTATGCGCTCGCCGCGACGCGCCGCCTCCACTTCGGCTTCGAACTCCTTGGCGCGTTGCTGACTGGTATGTGCGGCCAGCACCCGCCGCTGCGCTGCCATTCCGATCGCACGCAATTCGCCCTCGTCCAACTCGCGAAGATAACGCACTAGTTCGTCCGCGCTGGCCGGCAGCAGGATCTCGACTCCCGGCGCGAAGAACGCGTCCAATCCCGGCCAGTTGTCGCTTACGATTGCGGCACCGCAGGCGGCAGCCTCAAACAGCCGCACCGAAGGCGAGTAGCCTGCCAGCACCATATCGCGGCGGGTCACGTTGAGGGTCAATCGCGAGGATGAGTACAGGTGCGGATGCCAGCGCGGATTGAGGTGAACAATGTGCCGCAGGTTGTGCGGCCAGCGCACGTTGCGCGGGTATTGTGGACCAGCGACAATGAACTGCTGCTGCGGCAGCACAGTGGCAGCGCCGAAGAGAAACTCTTCCAGCTTCGGCTGCCGGTCGGGAGCATAGGTTCCCATGTAACTCATCGCGCATGCGAATCGCGGCGACCGAGGATACGCCCGATAGCGCTCCGGGTCAAAGCTGCAATACAGCGGCGCCGCCCGCCGAATCCCGAAGCGCGTCTCGATCTCGCGCAGCATCGGCCCGCCGGTGAAGCTGAAGTAGACATCCAACCCCGCAAGCTGATCCGCGCGGATGTAATCGGTCGCGCCTCGCTCACGCAGCGTGGCCACCGTGATCGGCGTGTCGATGTCGTAGAAAGTGCGCACGGTTGCCCTGGAATCGAGCATCGCCTCCGTCGCCGCGACGCCGTCCGGGAAATACGAGCCCACCATCGCCACGTCGGCCGACGCAAGTTCGCGCCGTACTACAGGCAGCACATCGCTCCATCGGCTGTACAGCTTCAGCTCGCAAAAGGCAGGCTCGGGCAGGTCGCGATTGGACGCATACCATTCCACGTTTTTCTCGAAGAACACAATGCGGTGTCCACGGGAATGCAGCGCCCGGGCCAGCGCGCGAAATGTCGTGGCATGACCGTTGCCCCAGGAAGACGTGATTGACAGGCCGAAGATAACGATCTTCAATGCGATTCCTTGCCTCTCAAATTCAAGAACTCATCTGCGCCTTTCGGCAATCTCCAGCAACGCTGGGTCCAGCGCGCTCGGGTGACGGTCGGCGCGTGCCGCGGACAGAATCTGCTCGGTCTCGGCGGCACGCCGCCCATAGGTATGTTCGGCCAGCGCGCGCCGCAGCATCGCATCGCCAATCGCGCGAGCCTCTGCCGCGGACTTGCCGCGCAGATACCCCACAATCTCCTCTGCGCTCTCGGCCACCAGAATCTCCCGCCCCGGTTCAAAGAACTTCTCAATGCCGCGCCACTTGTCGGTGATCAGGCAAGCTGCCGCTCCAGCGGCTTCAAAGACGCGGGTGGGCGGCGAAAAGCCGACCTCGGCCATCGAGTCGCGATTGATGTTGAGCACCATTCTGGCCGAGGCATTGATGCGGTTATGGGAGCCTGTGCCGACGTGCCCAATCCAGCGCACGTTGTGCGGCAGCACCTTGCCGCCCCAGCCTTCGCCGCCAAGGATGAAACTCATCTCCGGCGCAAAGGCGGCTGCGCGGAGAAAGAACTGCTCCACCCTTTGCTCGCGGTCGGGAAGGCGATTGCCCACAAACACCAGTTCGCAGGCCAGCGCCGGATCAGCCGCTTCGGGATGATGCGTCTCCGGATCAAGCCCGTTGTAGATCGGATGGCAGTTGCGCGCCCCCAGATCGCGATAGCGCCGCACCACCTCCGGCCCCCCGCCGTAGGTGAAGACGAAATCGTATTGCGGAATGCAGCCGCGGAACAGATCGCTGGGATTGCTCTCTACGCGTTGCAGCGTCGCGGGCGCATCCACATCCCAGAACGCCACCTGGGCATGCCCGGAGCGCCGGCGACAGTCAAGGACACGCCACTCCAAGCGGTCGTCGTCTGCGCCCACACCACTGTGCTTGATCACCAGATCGGAGGTCGAGGCTAGTGCGATCAGATCATCTATGTCGTGCGGCGTCTTGTAAACGATGACCTTGGCGTACTCCACTTCGCTCAGATCGCGATTTTGCTGACGGTTAAAGATGTCCGGCTCGGCGAAGGTGATCTCGTGACCCAGTGCCGCAAGAGCCTTATAAATGCCGCGATAATATGTGGCCGCCCCATTCCAATAGCTCGAAGTAATGCTCGACCCAAATACAAAAATTCTCATCGCGTGATCTCTCCGAAAATTTCCATGAGCTGCCCGGCGCGATGCCTGCAGGTATGATGCTGCCGGATCGTCTGCAGTCCACTCGATGCAATCTGCCGGCGCATCTTTTCGTCGTCCAGCAGTTCGCCCAGCAGAGCCCTCATCTCCGCACCATCGCGCGCCAGCACGTAATCCTCACCCGTACGGAAGAGCTCCTCTGTATCCATCCACGGCGCACAGACCAGCGGGATGCCGCAGGCGAGCACTTCAAAGACGCGGATCGTCGGCACGCCGCTCAATCCGTTTGCATACTGACGGCGCGGGACATGCAGCGCCAGACGGCTTTGCGCATAAACCTCCGGCGTGCCCAGGTTTGCAAGATAGCCCTGGTATTCGATTCCCGCTTCGCGCAAGATCCTTCTAGCGTCTTCCGGATATCGGACTCCATGCACCAGCACCCGCCGCTGCCCTGCCGTCAACTGCCGTCCGGCTGAGACCAGGAATTCCATCAACTCCTGCGTGCGCTCTTCGTCGCCCCAGTTCCCGATCCACACCACGTCGTTCTGCTTGGCCTGCTCCATGGGATGAAAGACGCTGGTATCGGCCGCTTCGTGAAAGGTCCACACCCGCTCCACGCCGAATCCATCGCGGTAAATCTTTCGAACTGCCTCACCAAAGGCCAGCACTCCATCGAAAAGGTGAAGCTGAAAGCGCAGAATCTGATTTGCGTTGGTGTAGGCCCGATGATGGGTGTCATGGAAGAGGGCGCGGAAGCCGAGGCGCTTCTTGCGCGAAAGTATCTCATGCACCAACTCCGGCTCATTCCATTCATGAATCAGCACAAGGTCAGCGCCTGCAAGTTCGTGATTGAGAAAAGCCGGCAGACTCTCATCGCGACGATAGAAGCGCACGTCGAGCTCGGGATACGCGGCGTGAAAGCCGTCAATGGCGCGCTCCCCGGCTTCACCCTCGTGAATCAAGTTACTCAGGGACCAGGCGCCGATCTCCTCGTAGCAGCGAACCTCATGCCCCATGCGCACCAGTTCGCGTGAGAGGCCGCGCAGAAAATGCGCGTTGCCGTGGTTCCAGTCACTGATCCACGAGTGGGCGAAGAAGCGTATGCGCAGCGGATGGTTCACGCGGCCCACACCCGGCGCTCCAGCAGGGCCTTGTAAACCTGCATATATTCCTCCACCATCCGGACTGCCGTATAACGCCGGCGGGCGTGTTCATAGGCGCGGTTGGCGTACATCAGACGAAGCTCGCGATTGCCATGCAGCAGGGCTAATGCCTCTTGCAGAGAGGCCGCATCATTGCTCCGGAAATATAACGCCGCATCGTCCCATATTTCATGGAAGCTCGGAATGTCGTTCACCACAATGGCGCAGCGCGAGAGCGCGGCCTCCAGCGGCGCAAGCCCAAAGGGCTCGTATTTTGAGGTCGCAATGTAGATCGAGGCGCGGCTCAACAGCTCTCTCATCTCACCTTCAGAAAGCTCTCCCCGGAGCGCAACGCCGGCCGGTCCTGTCCTGTCGTCGTTCGCCCCGCCCTGTTCTTCACCTTCGCCTGCCAGCTTCGTTGCACCCGCAAGAAAGATGGGGAGCGGCGGAGAGACAAGATGCATCAGCAATTCCGATTGCTTGCCCTCATCCCACAAGCGTCCGACACTGGCCGCGTAATGCTGCTTGCTGACAAACGGGTTGAAGAGGGCCGGTGTTCGTCCGTTGTATATGACGCGCGAGTTCGTCTGCCTACCGTAGCAAAGCTCAAGGCAATCCAGCATCCAGCGCGAGGGCGCAACCAGCAGGCTTGCTCCGGCGAGACCCTGCTCCACGATTGCGCGATACCGCTCCGCCCATCGCCCGCCCAGTTCCGCTCCGCGCACCGCCCGGCTCCAACTCATGACGTCGCTGTGCGCCACCAGCAGCTTGGGCAGCGGCACGTCCAGCGAGGCGTAGCAGTACTGGCTGAGGTGCAGCAGATCCGGAGTGCGCTCCTGGATGATGCTGCGCAGATAACTCATCGAATCGGAGAGGTCCCGCTCCGCCTCCTGCATCCACTCCAGACGGAAGCCGGTGGGGAAATAGGTCACACCGGAGAGCCCATCCAGCCATGCGCTTTGCGCGCGCGTCGGAATCCCTCCAAAGCTGACCAGCGTCACCTGAGCACCCTGCGCCGCCAGTCCTGTGACCAGCTCTCGCGTGTAGGTCCACACGCCGCCCACCGTATCCGCTGTGATCAGAACGTGCATTCTGCTCCAATGAACAAGCGCCAGCCGGGGCCCGCGGCCGGAGCGGCATCTTTTGCCGCGTACCCGGTTGCAAAGCTCCGGCTGCTACGTTCTTAAACTTGGCGCGAGCACTCGGCTGGGTTCAGCTCCATGCTTGCGCCTCCGTCTCCCTGTCGGCCGGTTCGCCATCGGGAGAACGGCAACCCCGTTTTCAGGCCGCGCTCAGGCCGTCAGGCCAAAGGCGGCTAGCTGGCTCGATGCCTGCTCCACCGCATCCACCGCACTCTGCGAGTGCAGCCACTCCACAAGCTCTCCCACCGCGCTTTGAAACCGGTGGCGTGGACGGTAGCCCAGCAGCCGCTCGGCCATCGAAATATCTCCAAAACAGTGACGGATGTCTCCTGCGCGATACTTGCCTGTAATCTCGGCGGGCATGCGCGCGTTCATGGATGACGCCAGGGTTTCCGCAACCTGCCGGATCGTGACCGGCTGGCCAGAGCCGATGTTGAGGGCAAATCCATCGGCCTCGCTGCGCTGCATCGCCAGCAGATTTGCCTGCACCACGTCATGCACGCTCACGAAGTCGCGCAACTGTTCGCCATCTTCGAAGATCAGCGGCGCACGGCGATTCAGCAACCGCGAGGCGAAGATCGCAGCTACCCCGGTGTAGGGGTTCGAGAGCGCCTGCCGTGTCCCATAAATGTTGAAATAACGCAGCGCCACCACTGGAACGCCATAGGTGCGTCCGAAGAGCAGGCACATCTCTTCCTGATCTTTTTTGCCCAGGGCATAGATGGAGCTGCACTGCAGAGGCTTGTCCTCGGAGGTCGCCACCGGCTCCAATCTCCGCGCGCACTGCGGACACGTCACCTGCCACTGCCTGACCTTCAACTGCGCCGCCGGACGCATCCCCGGCGCAACCATGCCGTGCTCCTCGCAGCGGTACTGCCCCTCGCCGTAGATCGACATCGATGAGGCGATAATCAGCTTCTCCACGCGGTTTCCGCGGTCCAGCAAGGCCTGCAGAAGGTTCGCCGTCCCCTGCGTGTTGATCCCCATATAGCGCGCGATCTCATACATCGACTGCCCGACCCCGACCGCGGCGGCGAAATGGTAGACCACGTCGGCCTCGGCGACCGCCGAACGCAAGGCCTCGAGATCCCGCACATCGCCGCGCACAAACTGCGCCTCGCGCGAAAGATATGCAGGAATTTTGCCGTGATGTACCTGATCGTCGAGACTGTCGAAGAGCTGCACCCGATGGCCCTCTCGCAAGAGCGCGTCCACCGTGTGCGAGCCCACAAATCCGGCTCCTCCCGTCACCAGAATCCTCTTGCTCATGCTTTCTCCGCTCCCACCACGATGGCGCGCTCCCTGGGTGCGCTTACGCCGGAGGTGCGCCCGCGAGGCGCGTAACGCAGCGCCGCCCAGCGCGCAAATTCCGCGAAGTCCGCCGGATCTTTTGCCGGGCTGGTGTAATGCGGGGCAATCCCCAGGTGCTCCGGCGTAAAGCACAGCGTAACCGTGGTATCGAACTCATCGAGCGCCGACATCTGGCGGTCGAACCAAGCCTCGGAGCCCGGCCGGAACCAGTCCGCCCAGCTGATGCCGGTGCGCACCGCCCTCACCCCCAGTTCGCGCAAACGCTCCACTCCGAGCCTGAGCCGGTGGTCCTCGAAGTGGAACCATTGGCAGACGCCAAGGCCGGCTGGAAAGTTCGCCGCCGCCAGCTTCGGAGAGCCATCTTCGCGGAAGAGTCCCATGTAGTAATGGCGGTAATACGAGCTTCCCTCCGCCTCTTTATGCCGGGTGGTAGCCGTCCAGGTGGCAGGCAGGTCGAAGAGGCTGTACCAGTGCACCCGCTCCACCCGCGGCAGCAGCAGCTCGGCGGTCTTCTGCAATCCGAACAGTTGAACCTCCTCGGCGCCAAAGGACGAGGCCCCGGCCTCGCTCACCCATATCGACTTTCCGCCGACTACGGAACGGATCTCGTCCAGCTTCTTCGGCCATTCCGAGATCTGCCAGTGATTCCAGTCGAGCGGAAAGCCGTGTACGGCTACGATGTCCACCGACTCCAGCACGCCGTAGCCGGCCAGCAGCTCGATGAATCTGGCATCAATTGGCGAGATGCCGCCGAGCACGATCTTTATCTGCGGATTCGCCTCGCGAATTGCCTTGGATCCGGCGTGAACCAGCGCCGCAAACTGCTTCCACTCTGGATCGATGTTGAAATCCCAATGCGAGAGGTTATTCGGTTCATTCCACAGCATTATGGCTTCCACCATCAGGCCTTGCACCTCGAATCACGTCGCGCTTCGGCGCGCCAAAATAAAAAAAACTACAGCGTTCCATCCAATTCCATATGATGTACAAACCGCCCCTCGCGCGAGCGCCCATCGGGGGTGCAGATCCAAGTCTCGCTCTCCGGATGCGACTCGATCTCAAGACCGGAGGAGCGCAGCATCGCCTCGGCTGCCGCCCGGTTGGGAATCCACCAGTTTGTCTGGTCGTTCGAATAACACTGCTCCACAAAGTACATCTGCGGCCAAGCGGGGTCGGCAAAGATATCCTTGCGCCAGAAATCGTAATTGCTATCCCAGGTCTTTACCTCATCCGAGCCGCGAATCATGGTCTGGAAGATCAGCTTGCCGCCCACCTTCGTCACTACCTTGTCCAACGCATAAAGCGGGTATCGAAGGTGATAAAGCACACCCATGAAGATGACGAAATCGAATTGCCCGGCGATCTCTTCCACCTCGTAGACGCTGCGCTTTTCCAGCTCAATCTCCAGCCCCAGGGTCCGCGACGCCAACCGCGCCTGATTCAGATAGCGGTCGCAGATGTCGATCCCAAGCACCCGGCTGGCGCCGCGCATCTTCATCTGCAACGAGTAAAATCCGCCGTTGCAGCCAATGTCGAGAACCGTGGCCCCGCTCAGATCCTGCGGAATCTCCGGAGCAATGTGCCGCCATTTGATGTTGGGAAAATCGCCCAGAAAGTGATTGGGCGCCGTCTGGATGCCACGCAGGTCAATGTTATGGAACCACTCTCCCAGCTCCGAGATCTGCTGCGCCAGGGGGTCAGCGGTAGAATCCGCGTAGGTGGACGGAATACTTTGCGATGGTGACATCGTCTCCGTTCGGCAGAGAAGTTGAATTCTGCGATCCCCGCCGCTGAGAGTTAGAGGCACCGCCGCCTACTCGGGATGCCTCGTAAGTCACGGCCAGCTACCCTGGCGTCATGCCAGCCCAGCGGAATTCGCACCTTTACGTGGCGCGCTGCCCCTTCAGGAGGCTCACCGCCGCCATGAGCAAGGCGAACACAAGCAGCAGATGGATCAGGCCTCCCGCGATGTGGAAGCCCCAGCCTAGCAACCAAAGAACGAGCAGTATGGCGAAGATGGTCCACATCACTTGAGTCTTCCTCCGTGCCAGGCAAAGTAGCCTAAAGGTAAGAAGGAAGCAGCTTGCCTCAAGTTGGCCCGGTGCGGAATAAATCTACAAACAACCCGCGAGCCGTTTCACGCCGCCGTCGGCACCCTGTTCGATTCAGCTCTAGTTCACGTTCTCCAGCCGGTTCCGGATATGATTGGCAAGCTGGCACACCGAGGTCAGCTTTTCCAAGGCTTCGGCCGGCATCTCCGGCGTCCGCATTGCCAGCTGGGTGGAGAGCAGGATTCCGGTCACCGCGTCGCGGATCTCACTCCTCAACTGGGACTCGGCAGCGCGCACGGCAATGATCCGCGATTCGCGATTGCGCCGCAGTGCCAGCCGCAGCTCCCGCGCAATGCGCTCGGCGTTGCTGACCGCAAGATTGACATAGACCGGCACGGCGAGGCCGAGATTATTCAGCAGAGACTCCAGGGCCTCGCCCTCGGCCTCCACCATCGGATCGTCCAGGATCACCGACGAGTACTCGTTATTGCGCAGCATCGATGCTGCCTTGCGAACCGTCTCACAGACCTCCACCGACTCGCCGATGGTCTGTTCCAGCGCGTTGCCGCAATCCATGCGGCGGTTGCTTGATGTCACCAGTAGAATCATGATCTTCTCCCCCAAAATGACCCACGAGCATGCCTGGGCCATGGCGTAGGACTTCCCGGTCCGCGTCTCCGACTTCCGACTGCCGCCGCGCTTACAGCAGCGCGCCGTATTCTTTGAGTTTTCGGTAAAGAGTGGTTTTGCCGATGCCGAGCAGCCGCGCTGCCTCCAGTTTGTCGCCGTGCAGCATCTGAATGGCGCTGAGGATCGCCTGTTTTTCTATCTCGGCAATAGGAAGGATGGAGCGCCCCACCGTCGGCCGCTCGGAGGCCGGTTCGCCCTGCTCGTGCCAGTTCTGAACCGTGGTGGGAAGATCGGCAATGTGAATTGTGGGGCCACTGGTCAGGGCGCAGGCGCGCTCGATGCAGTTCTCCAGCTCACGAATATTCCCCGGCCAGTCGTAGCTGAGCATCAGCTTTAGCGCGTCGTCGCTGATATTGCGCCGCACCCCGGTGGAACGCGAGAGCCGCTCCAGAAAATGTCCGACCAGCAGCGGAATGTCCTGTTTGCGCTGGCGCAAACAGGGGATGCGCAGACTCAGCACGTTCAGGCGGAAGTAAAGATCCTTGCGGAAAGTGCCCTGGGATACCGCCTGCTCCAGGTCGCGATTGGTGGCCGCCAGCACCCGGACATCGATTGCCACCGGCTTGGTGCCGCCCACCGGGCGCACCTCTTTTTCCTGCAGCGCGCGCAGCAGCTTGGATTGCAGATCGATCGGCAGCTCGCCGATTTCATCCAGGAAGATGGTTCCGCCATCGGCGGCCTGCAGCAGCCCTTCCTTGTTCTTCGCGGCCCCGGTAAAGGCGCCCTTGACGTAGCCGAAGAGCTCGCTCTCGATCAGTGACGGTACCAGCGAGCCGCAATCGATGGCCACGAACGGCTTGTCGCGATAGGGGCCGGAGAAGTGAATCGAGCGCGCCACCAGCTCCTTGCCGGTGCCGCTCTCGCCCAGGATCAGCACCGGGTGCGAGCTGTGCGCCGCCTTGGAGATGATCCGATAGAGCTTTTCCATCTCCGGCGAACGGCCGATGATGGCGCCAAAACCTTCCTTGCTCTTTACCTGCTGCCGCAAAATGCGGTTTTCACTGGAGAGTTGCAGGTGGCCGAGCACACGGTCCAGGATCAGGCGGAGCTCTTCGAGATTGAAGGGCTTGGTCACGTAGTCGTAAGCGCCCTGCTTCATCGCCTGCACCGCCGACTGCACACTGGCATAGCCAGTCATGACGATGACGACCGTTTCGGGGCGGCGGCGTTTGACCTCGCGCAGAACCTCCAGCCCGCCGAGGCCTGGCAGGCGCAGATCCAGCAGCACAACGTCGATGCTGGTGGTGTCCAGCACCCGAAATGCGTGTTCGGCGTTATCTGCAATATAAGTGGTGTACCCGATGCTCTGGGCCACATCGCGGCAGCCCTCGCGGATCGAACGCTCGTCATCCACAATGAGCAGGTTCAATAGATTCGCCTCCGCTTTGTCGCCTGTGGGTTCCATGGCTAACGCCCCGAGAATAGTACTGAGCTGCACCCCGCTTGCTGAAGTACCTGCGTCACTCAGGGGTGTGCCATTAGACACGCCAGAACTGTGACCGGGGATTCGCTGCCCTGCATCTGTCGCGCATACATCCGTCATCCTTTCACCTCCATGCCGCCTGTCTGTTGACTGCTGAAGTCCAGTTCGGAATCCGTTTAGATCGTTTATTCTCCGCCACTTGTGCTCGCGTCGTCAGAGGCTTCGGCTTCGACGCAGGCGGCCAGCAACTGGCTGCGGAGCTCCCGTACCAGGGCGCAGCCGCGTGCACTGCCGGCGCAGATCTCTACCGCATAAGGCCGCAGTGAGCCCTCGCTGAGGCGCAGAGAGAGCAAATCGCCCGCGATCATCACTCCGGTAAAGACATTCGCCAGCTCATGCAGGCTGTGCCGCACCGCCCGAACCCCGTCCTGGGTCAAGCTAATGCTGCCAGGGCCGATATTCGCCCCGGAAGCTCCTGCCTCGCCCGTGTTCCTTGCGGAGTTCATGCTGGTTCTAATGCAAGACACGTGCCAAATTGGGTTAGAAATCGCAAATGATTGCAGCACAATGCCTTGCGAAGGAGGAGGGCGAGGTGCTCGAAGCCTCGGATATTTCCCAAAACGGGACGGAACCGCCCATATCTGCTGGAACCCACTTGTTTTTTATGGTTTGCCGAATTGGAGCTATTTCCGGAAAAGGGCGAAGAAAAGGCAGAGGCAGAATTCAGCTATCGCGCCGTCACACTTAGTCCTGCCGCGGATGAGACAGGTTCCCGCACCAGCAGCCCGTGATTCCGGGTCGTAACATAGGCTGTGCCGCCCCGCAGCATCGCTCCGCTGACTTCAAACTCGGCGGGCTCAGAGGCCGTCCAGCTCTTCCCCTTGTCACGGCTCACATACCAGCAGTTGGAGGCGGCCACGGTGGCTAGCAATAGACCGCCTTGCTGGCGGATCGAGGTCACCTCGCGGGCGGGCAAGCCATTGGTCACATGCTCCCAACTACCCTCGTCCAGCGACTTGCGAAGCCAGCGCAGCGCCCCCTCGCGGGTTGCCGCCCAAACCGCGTCGTCCTCCGTAACGGTCACGGAATGCACCAACGTTACCTCGGGGGGAAGTGGCTGGCGAGCCCAGTGTTGTGCATAGTTTGGGCTGTACCATACCTGGTGCATCGAGGCTGCGACCACCACCCGCTCGTGCGCCGAGACCGAGACGAAGGATCGCTCCGTCCCTATGGCCCCTCCGCTCCAGCTCACGCCATCGTCATCGCTGTGCAGAATGCCTGTGTCGGTGGCCGCATACCAGCGCCGGTTTCCGATCGCCAGCGCCGAAGTCCTTCCCTCAAAGATCGCAGGGGTGAATGCCACCGGCTGCGGCCTGCGATATGCCTTTTTTCCGCGCCTGCCTCGCCGCGCCGCGGCTCTGTGCAGTCCCGCTCGCGCTTTCATCTGGCCGGGATGCCAGCTCCCCACCACGGCGTCGTAGAGGAAGATTCCATGATTTGTGGCCGCCGCCAGTTGTCCCTTTCGGGACCAGCCAAGGTCGAAGACATCGCGCCCACCCAAACCTTCGCTCATCTGACGCCAGCGTCCATCGTGGGCGTGGAATACGCCACCGAACTCCTTATCGTTCAGCGCTCCAGCGTAGAGGCCGGCGGCATCGTTCGGGTCCGCCACTACGGTCGCAATCTGGCGCTCGGAGAAGCCGTCGTTTGAGGCCTGGAAGCTGGCACCTGCGTCGTCAGAGGCGAACACTCCGCCACGGTCGGTCGCGATCAGCACCCGTCTGGGGTCACGCGGGTCCACCAGCACGGCATTCAGGATGAAGTCCGGCGGCGTAATGCGCTGGAAGCTGATGCCTCCGTCAACGGTCTTGAAAAGCCCTTCGGTGGTTCCGGCGTACACCGTCCTGGCGTCTACCGGATCTTGGCGTAGAACCCGCGTGCGCCGGGCGGCGCCGGGGATTCCCTGAACCTTGTGGAAGAGTCGGCCCGCGTCTTCGCTCTTATAAATGCCCGAGCAGGCGCTGGCAAAGACCGTCTCCGGGTTGGAGTGGTCAAGAATAATCGAGAAGACATCCGAGTCGTCGATGACGCCCTGCTTGATGTTGCTCCAGCTGGCGCCCCCGTCGGTCGACTTCCAGGGCAGATGCCAGGTTCCGGCATAGATAATTTTGGAATCGCGCGGATCGATGGCAACCGACTCGAAGTTCTTCAGATCGGGATGGGCCGCCGGGGTGATTCGCTCCCAGCTCTCTCCGCTGTCTCCGCTGCGGTAGAGGCCATCGAGCGCCGCGGCGATCAGGATTCGCGGCTCGGACTCCGACTGCGCGAGCGCCTGAATGCTCTTCCCTTTCAGCGCCGCCGGCTCGCTCCAGCTCCGTCCGGCGTCGCGGGTCACGAAAAATCCGCCACCAGAGCCCGATACGCTCCACCCGGCCGCGTAGATAGTCGACGAGTGCAGCAGATCGAAGGTCACGATTTGCAGCATCAATTCATCGTCCGCACCGAGGTGCGCAAAGGGTCTCCACCGCCTGCCGCCATCCAGAGACTCAAACAGAGTCCCGGCCCCGGAGCCCAGCAGAACGTGGTCCGGGTAGGACGGATTATAGGCAAGGGCGCGAGCGTTGCCGCCGTATGGTCCCAGCCAGCGCCATTGCGCGTGGGCACAGGCCGAAAGTAGCAGCAGAGCGCAAATCAGCGCGGACCAGCACTTCAAAATCGGAATCCTCATCGCAAAATCGCAAACCAATCGGGCCGGCAATGGGCCGCAGCCACTGCCGATCAAACTCTGCCCTATCTCAGCTCCCGTTTCAGAATCATAGCCCGAAACCCGCGGGCCAGACTGCGTCAGAGCGCACAAAAAAGCTCCCGGCTGAATGTTACGTAGGCCGGGAGCAAGGAATTTTAGAGTTGCGTCTTGACGGTGTACCTGCGGGGCTCCGCATCGTTGCACGTACCCGCAGCGGTTTCTTCTACTGTGCTTTTTTGTGGACCCTCCGATGAGCCGCCCTCTTTTTCAGGGGAATGCGCGGAACCGGCTTTACCTTGACTTGGTCCACAACCGTGGTGCCAGTCGCTGGGAAGCTTGCACCTGCGGGAACGATCCAGAGTTCGACCGTCTTGCCTTCGCCGCTGCCGATGCGAGGTTCGATCCGCGCCGGATCGATTCCCTTCTCTTTGGTCAGGTAATCCTTCGTGTTTACGGCGCGTTGGGCAGCGAAGTCAACCACCGCTTTACCACCGCTTAACACGAAAGCTTCCTTGGCCGTGGCTTCTCCAACCAGCACGCCCTTAGCGTCCGGCGCGGCGGCCAAGGCATCGGCGTAACGGTCGAGTTCACCCTTGGCCTCGTTATCTACGCGGGTCGGGCGCTTGGGATCGCGCACGAACTCGATGGTGCCGTAGTCCTTTGCGATCGGGGCCATTGCCGCAACTTTCGCTTTGACCTTCACCTCTGTGCTGGCCGAGGCGGTCAGGTTGCGGTCGTCGCTTACTGTGCAGTTCACGGTTGCAGTGGCCTCGGCAACTCCGGCGGTCTCCAGGGTATAGGTCGGGCCACTTCCGGTCAGGCGTCCGGCGGTGGTTGTGCAGTTGTAGTTCAGCGGACGGTTGTCCGCGCTGCTGCCGTTCACGGTAATCGTGGCGGTGTCGCCCGCCACCACCGAAGTCGGCTCCGCCGAGATTGACAGCGTCGGCGCATGCTTCGGCAGTTCATTCACCTTAAATCCGGCCTCGCAGATAGCCTCCTGCCGATGCGTACCCTTGCCGTTGTCGGCGACCTTAGCGGTCACCGTATAGCTGCCCGGAGCCAGCCCCGTTGTATCTACGGTCGCCGTCGCCGCTGTCCCGGAAACCTTGCCGCCGTTGCTCTGGTAGGAGTAACTCAAGGAGCGCTTGGGCAAGAAGCCATTGGCAGCCACGGAAACCCTGACCGGAGAGCCTGCATCCACAGCCGCCGGCTCGGCGGCGCAATCCGCACCCACTTTGTTTTCGCGAATGGGCAAGCCGAATTTGAAAACCACCCCGGCCTGCAGGCGAACACCATTGAGAGTGTTGCCTGTGCCGACTGCAGAGGTCTTGTTGTAATAGGTATTTACGTAATCAGCCTGAATGGCACGAATCGAGAAGCGAGGACTCACCGGTATATCAACACCGCCGCCGAGGATGAACGTGCCCGCGGTCTGCTCCGGAAGTCTATTCGGGTTCATAAACTGCACCCCCAGTAGTGCTTCCGCAAACGGCGTGAAATGCTCCCTGCGCAATCTGAACTGCGGACCGAATCCGATTGAGTGGGCATATCCGAAATCGTTGTAGTGTCCGGTGCCTTCCACCGCTAAACCCGCCCAGTGATTCAGGTTGGAGGTGAATTGTGCGCCCCAGCCTTCATTGAAATCCGCCAGCGTGCCACCGGTTACGGGTTTGCCGTTTAGAATGGTAGTGGGGATGCTACCGCCTGGGCGATACCAGGAATATCCGCCGAAGACGTCGTACTTCTCTACACCGTCCTGACCCTGTGCAAACAAGGGCAGCGCCGTGCAGAGTGCAACCGCCAAAACCAACATAACCGACAAGACGCGACGAAAATACATTCAATCCTCCGGACAGCAGTCAGCCAGACGTGGTTCTGAGCCTTTAAAATCAAACCCATAAGCGCCGCGATCCCACTCTGAACAGGAAATACTTGAATCGTCTACTCTGCTTTGAATTTTAGCTCAAGGTATCTGCAGCTTTGCTTTTTTAGATCGGGCTGCTCCTTATCGGTAAACCCCTGTTGCGAAGCTGCTTCTGGAACGTCATGATTGAATTACGAAGAGAAATTGAGAAAGAAATGCCGGGAAAAACTTACACTGTGCCAAGTTCCTGCATCTAACGGAGTTAGATTTTGCGAATCGTGGCGTCCTGAACGCCGCGCCACAGTGAAAACTTTGCCGCGAGGCTTGTTCCAGATGGAATGGGAAAAAGTACTGATCGTAGAAGACGAAGAGCACGAGCGCTCCGGCTTGGCCGAGCTCATTTCGGCCTGGGGATATAGCACTGAAACCGCTGAGAATGGGGAAGAAGGGCTGAAAAAAGTGATCTCCTGGGGGCCCGGCATCGTGGTCAGCGATCTGAGGATGCCGGGCATGGATGGCATGGAGTTGCTCGAGCGCGTTACGCAGGCCCCGCGCGAGATCTCATTCATCCTGCTCACGGCGCAGGGCTCTATCGATGCCGCGGTTGCGGCCATGAAGCTGGGCGCCTACGACTTCATCGAAAAGCCGGTAAACCCGACCCGTTTGCGCACCATTCTGCAAAACGCCACGCGTCAGCGCGGCACCGATCGTGAACTCGAGGTCACTCGCCGCCTGCTGCGTGACAGCGGAAAGCTCGGCTCCCTCGAGGGCTCCTCGCGCAAGATGCAGGAGATCTTTCACCTGATCGAGATGGTTGCTCCCAGCACCGCCTCGGTCCTCATCACCGGCGAGAGCGGCACCGGCAAGGAACTCGTCGCACGCACCATTCACGAGCTTTCGCCTCGCAAAAACAAACCCTTTGTCGCCATCAACTGTGCCGCAATTCCCGAGACTCTTATCGAGAGCGAGATCTTCGGCCATGAAAAGGGCGCCTTCACCGGAGCCCTCGAGCGCCGCGTCGGCTGCTTCGAACTGGCGGAAAACGGTACCCTGCTGCTCGATGAGATCGGCGAGATGCCGGTGGGAACCCAGGCCAAGCTGCTACGCGTGCTGGAGGACCGCAAGTTGCGGCGGCTCGGCAGCAAGTCGGAGACCACCGTCGATGTCCGCGTGCTCGCCGCGACCAACAAGGTTCCCGAGGAAGCCGTCGCCCGCGGCCAGTTACGCAACGATCTTTACTACCGGCTCAACGTGTTCAATATTCACATGCCGCCCCTGCGCGAGCACAAGGAAGACATCACCAGTCTCACTGACTCCCTTATCCAGCAGATGAATGCCAAGCATTCGCGCAGCGTGCGTACGGTCAGCGACTCAGTCATGCAGCTGTTTGAATCCTTTGCCTGGCCCGGCAACGTGCGCGAGTTGCGCAACACCCTGGAACGAGCGGTTATCGTCTGTGACTCCAGCGTGATTGAGCCGCGCCATCTGCCTCCGGCCTTCGGAATCAACCCGGTGCGCTTTCCAATCAACGACGCCAATGGGGTCCACCTCGGTGTTGGTACCACCGTCGATGAGGCTGAGCGCCAGCTGATCGTCAAAACTCTGGAATCAACCCACAATAATAAAACCCGGGCCGCCGAAATCCTCGGCATCAGCCTCAAGACGTTGCACAATAAGCTGAAGGAGTACGGAGCGCGGGCACATCAGGAATCTTCCGGCGATGCGATGGGAAACCAGGCCGGATAGCGGACCATGGAGCTTCAGTCGGCTCCGCCTCAAAATTCAATGCCGCGGCTTAGGTTAAAAACCAAGTTGGTGCTCGCAATCAGCGGACTGGTCTTCGTCCTGGTCGCCACGCTCTCTTGTCTTTACGTCTCCCAGATCTTTCGCCAGCGAATCAATCAAAGCTACGATAACGCCAACTTCATCGCCCACCAGGTCTTCCACACGGCGCAGCAGGCCCTGGAAACTGAATTACCCGGCGGCCGTCGCGAGCCCCTGGACTCGATCGAGGCTCGCAACGCCATCGCGGCAATTCTCCAGCACGATGGCGCCGTGGAAAGCCTTCTCGAGTCGATCGTCGGCTACAACGCCGAGGTCTACGATACGGCGCTCACCGACCGTAACGGTGTGGCCCTCGTAGACACCGATGCCGGCGCCGTCGACAAGCCCATGCCCCACCGCCCCGCGCTCGCCGATCTGCGCAATGGCGGCTTCATCGACCAGCTTCGAGCCGTTTATGGCCCCGCTCGCGTCTATGAGGTCACCTTGCCCGTGCAGCGCCAGGGCGTGCCCTTCGGCGAGATTCGCGTCGGGCTCTCTACTCTCTTCCTGAAGCAGGAACTGGTGCCGCAGTTCAACCGCGCTCTCCTGCTCTCCGGCCTAGCGGTTCTGTTCTCGCTGATTATCGCGGCCTTCGTCTCGACGCTCGCACTGCAGCCTTTGGAGGCCATTGCCCGCCGCCTCGACGCCATGACCGCCGAGACGGAAAGGTCTGAGCCGGAGACCGGCAGAACCGATGAAGTCGGCGCCGTCAGCACCCGAATCGACCGCCTCGGCCGCCAGATTCACGATGTTCGCGAGGTCTTCTCCGCACTGAAGGAAAACCTCGACCAGCTCATGTCCACTCTCCAGGATGGACTCATGCTATTCACCCGCGACGGCCGCATCGTGCTGGTGAGCGCCTCCGCCGAACGCTTTGTCGGCCACCCGCGTGGCGAGATGCTCGGCCGCATGGTCGAAGAGATCTTTGATGATTCCAATCGCCTCGGCCGCATTGTGCTCGATGCCTTTGCGCTGCGCCAGGAAGTTTCCGTGCGCGAGATTGAGATGGAACACGGACGCAGGGTTCAGCTTTCGCTCGATTTCATCTCCGAGGGGGGAGCGCATATTGGCGCGCTACTCACCGTGCGTGACGCTGAGTCCGTGCGCCGTATTGAAAATGAGATTGAACTATCGCGCCGCCTCGCCGCCATCGGACGCCTTACCTCCGGCGTCGCGCACGAGGTCAAGAATCCCATCAACGCCATCGTCATCCACCTTGAGATTCTGCGCGAGCGTCTACTCGAACTCGATCCCGCGACCCGCCGCCATATGGATATCATCAATTCGGAAATCCATCGCCTCGACCGTGTGGTGAAAACCTTGGTCGACTTCTCCCGCCCGGTCGAGCTCAAGCTCTGCCTGCTGGACCTGCGCTCCATCACCGCCGATGTCGCCGCCCTCGCCTCGCCCGAAGCCCGCGCCCAAAAGGTGGAAATCGTTCAGGAACTGGGCCAACAGCCGCTCCCCATCCACGTCGATACCGACCTAATCAAGCAGGCAATCCTCAACGTGATCCTCAACGGCGTGCAGGCCATGCCAGAAGGAGGCACCCTCACCCTCCGCGCATTCGCCTCGGGAGAGGCCGCCGTGCTTGAGGTGCAAGACACCGGCGCTGGGATTTCACCAGAGATTCGCGATAAGATTTTTAATCTGTATTTCACAACTAAGAAAACCGGCAGTGGAATCGGACTTGCCTTGACCTATCGCGCCATGCAGCTGCATCACGGAGCTCTTGATCTGGACACGCAGGCACGGCAAGGCACAACCTTCCGCTTTATGCTTCCCTTGGCGCCGCAGATTTTGCCGAGAGCGATCGCGGAACAAACTTCCACTGGCTCGTAGCTTCCGTATTGATGGAAAGAAATATGTTGGCATTCCGGTTCCAGGCGTTCATCCCGGCTCGCACATTCAGCACAGCAGCTTTGTGCCTTGCCCTGCTTCTCACCGGCTGCGAAAAGAAGCCCGTGCGCAGCACGCCTCCCGTGCTTGTTCCTTCGATCGAAGCCGAACCGCAGCCCGCCCCTGTGCCGCAGCCCGCACCGAACGAAAACGCCAATCCCACCTCTGAAACCGCTCCCGCCGCTGCGCCCCGGAGCGAGGCGCAAAAGCCCAAACCCAAGCCCCGCAAACCTCTTCCTAAAAAGTCCGCGCAACCCGCGCCCGTGCAGCCCGCGCCCGCCGAAGCGCCGAAGCCCGAGGCCGTCCGACCCACCGGGCCAGACGATTCCGTGCAGATCACTGCCGATGTTCCGCGTGCCGCCGTGCAATCACAAAAGCAGAGTACCGAGCAGTTGCTGCGCAATTCCCAGGGCAGGCTCGCCGGCCTCAACCGCCCTTTGAGCGAGAGCGAGCAAGGCATGTTGAGGCAGGCGCGCAACTACATCAGCCAGTCCAGCCAGGCGTTGCAGTCCGGTGACGTCGAACGCGCCTACAACCTCGCCGTCAAGGCCAGTCTGCTCAGCAACGAGCTAACAAAATAATTCGTACGGCATTCGGGATTTACTCCACTTCCGCCGGATTCGCGAATGCGCCGTTCAGTCCCTCGAATACTCCGTCGTGTTGCCCTCTCTCGGCGGCAAAGCGCAGTAACTTCACGTTATCCACGCAAATCTCGGTCGCCTCCGGCTGCGCTTTCCAGATCGCCATCACCTCGGCAATATACCGGTCCAGCGGCATCGCTCTCGGGTCCGAGGCCCCATTCATCAGATCGGTCGCAACATACGGCGGTATCAGCTCCACTACCTCCGTTGCCGTCCCTCTCAGTTGATAGCGCAGCGACTGCGTGTAGGAGTGGATCGCCGCCTTCGTCGCGCAATAAGTCGGGGTCATCGCCAGCGGAACAAACGCCAGCCCCGAGGAGACGTTGACGATTGCCGAGTGCGTCTGCTTCTGCAACTGTCCCAGCAGCGCCGCCGTAAGCCGGATCGGCCCCAGCAAGTTCGTCCGCACAATCGCCTCGGCGTCGGCCAGATCGTTCCGCTGGTCCCGCAGATCTTCCATCCGCATAATGCCCGCATTGTTGATCAGAACGTTCAGCGCCGGATAGTCCCGCGCCATCTCTGCCGCCACTGAGCGAATGCTGGCCGGATCTTCAACATCCAGGACGATGGATTTCATCCCTGGACATGCCTGCGTGGTCTTCTCCAGCACCTGCCTGCGCCGCCCGGCGATGATGACCTGATTTCCCATCGCTTGAAGGCTCTGCGCCAGCCCGCGCCCAATGCCTGAACCGCCGCCCGTAATCAGAATCGTGTTGCCATTAAGTTTCATGACGCATCTCCTGCACAAATACTAAGTGCCGCACGCTCAGATGGAAAGAGATCGCACCCAAAGTTTTCCACATTGAACCACCTTACAAACTCGCATAGCATGGGCCGCCGTGGGTGGGGTTCACAGCACATCTTCATCCGCTCAAAGGAGTCCCTTACGATGTACATGCTACATATTGACGGCACACTCAAGCCCGGAAAAAAAGACGAATTCCTCAAGGCCTGGAGCAATCAGGTTCTACCCTTGTTGAAAAAACAGAACGGATTCATTGACGAAATTCTGCTCTTTGAAAACGGCACGAACCACGGCTGTGGACTCTCCTTCTGGAAGTCTCAGAAAGACGCCGAGCGCTATCAGCGCGAAGTATTCCATCAAGCGTCGAGCCACGTAGATGACTTCCTCGAAGGTGCGCCCACCATCCGCAGCTTCGACGTTGCGTCCTCTGAAACCTTCCACATCACAGCCGTCCAAGCCGCTTAACCGTCCATCCATTCCAGCCGCAAAAAAGAAGCGATGCTCCATTCGGAACATCGCTTCCTGTTTACCCTTACCGCTGTGACTTAGGCATTCCTGCGAGCCAAACGCTTGATGTTGAGCAGGTTCTTGTAGCCTACGTTTTCGCTGGTGATGTTGCCACCCATTGCGCCGCAGCCCAGTGTAAGCGACGGGACTAGCGAGTTGTACAGGGCGCCGATGGTGCCGTGTACCGAGGGCTGGTTCCACACAACACGGTTTGCGTGAACCTTGAGCGCAAACTCATGTGCGATCTCTTCGTTCTCGGTAAACACCACGGCCGAGTGGCCGGCGCCGCCGAATTCAAGCTGAATTGCGGCTGCGTTGATGGCCTCATCCTTGGTGTCGACGATGTACCAGCCCAGAACCGGCGAGAGCTTTTCGCGGCTCATCCAGTCATCACCGTGAGTTGTGGTCAGCGGCACCATCAGCATCTTGGTGCCGGCAGGAATGTGGAAGCCGGCCAGTTCGGCGATGACCTGCGGGCTCTTGCCCACGATCGACATCGAAGGAACGCCACGTTCCTTGTCAAACATCACCGATTCCAGCTTGGCCTTTTCGGCTTCGGTGCAGAGATAGGCGCCACTTTCTTTGAACAGCTGCAGAGCCTTTTCGGCAGTCGCGCGATCATCGAAGATCACCGACTGGTCAGAAGAGCAGATCGTGCCGTTATCGAAGGTCTTGGAGGAGATGACGTCTTCAACCGCCATCTTCAGGTTGGCGGACTTTTCGATATAGACCGGTACGCCGCCCGGTCCAACGCCCAGGGCGGGGTGGCCGGAGCTGTAAGCGGCCTTCACCATGGCGCCGCCGCCGGTGGCGATGACGATGGCGACATCCGGATGCTTCATCAGCGCGTCGGTGGCCTCAATCGAAGGCTTGGTGACCCACTGAATGCAATTTTCAGGAGCGCCCGCCGCTACCGCCGCGTCCAACATGATCTTGGCGGCCTCCGCGCTGCACTTCTGCGCGCGGGGATGGAAGGCGAGGATGATCACATTGCGCCCTTTGAGCGCGATCAGGCACTTGAACATCGTGGTCGAAGTCGGGTTGGTGGTCGGCGTCACCGCCGCCACAATTCCGAAGGGCTCGGCAATCGAGATGATGCCGTTCTTTTCCTCGATCACGCCGACCGATTTCGCGTCCTTCATGTAGTCATAAACCACCTGCGTACCGAAGTGGTTCTTGATGACCTTGTCTTCCACATTGCCGATGCCTGTCTCTTCAACGGCAAACTCGGCTAGGTACCGCTCGTTGGCCACTCCAGCCTTTGTCATTGCCTCTACGATCCTGTCAACCTGCTCCTGCGAGAAGCCCTTGAACTCCTCGAGTGCCGTGAGTGCCTTTGATGCCAACACATCGATCTCGTGTACCGCCGTTGTGGCGGCAGCTGCCGCCGCTGTCGTAGCCGTTGTAGTCAAGATTTACTCCTGGGTTTTTAGATGGGGTCACTGCTGTGCGTCTAAGAGTTTAACAGGATTGCTGGCTTTTGGTAAATGTGTTCGGCGCCGAAATTAATCCAGCAATTCTCGAATGAGCGACCGCATCAAAACGCCCGATTGCCTTACGCACACCTAACACGAATTAATTACTCTTTAGTTACTTAGCGTGCCCAAGACCCACAGGGTCGATCCCAAAAAAGGTACGGCTTTAACCTGAGGACCGTTACCTCAGACAAGTAAGGCCAGTTCTTTTCAATAGGAGGTAACACCGGAAATACGTTCTACCGCGGAGCCTTCTCCCAGCGCTCGAGCAATTCGCGGCGGATGCCGTTATCGGCGATGATCTGGCGGTAGATCTCGGCGCTGGGACGCGGATTGCGCTGTTGGGTGGCTTCATCGAGCTCGTAGAGGCCGAAGCGCAAGTGCCAGCCCTCACTCCATTCGAAGTTATCCACCAGGCTCCAGTGGAAGTATCCGCGCACGTCATAGCCCTGCTGCCACATGCGGCGCAACTCACGCAAGGAGTTGACCAGCAGCCAGGGGCGGATGCGGTCGGCGCGGTCGGGGACGCCGTTCTCCATTACATACATCGGGCAGCCGAGGGTTGCGTAGGTTTCGACGGCCGCCGAGACCACCTTGGGGTACGCCTCGCCGTAAGGAGCGGCGACGCCGTGGTCTCCCTGCGGCACATTTCTCGGAACATGCAGGCCGCCGGGGCCGAACTTTTCTCCGAGAGGCGCACGCACGTGCAATCGGTTGTAGACATTGAGCCCCACAAAATCGATCTTGCCGACGCATTCGGGCGCGCTTGGGGCCATCATGGCAAAGGGCATGGGAAGCGGCTCGCCGCGGAGATAGAAAAGCGCGAAGCGGTTGAACAGCGTGTCATAGGCCGAGGCAAGCTGGCGGTCGAGCACATTGTCACGGGCAGCTTCGAAGACGACGTAGTTCACCGCCAAGCCGACGTTCGCGCCAGACTGCTCGCGATGGAGCACGTCATAGGCCGCCGCGTGCGCGCGCATCATAGAGGCAAAGACGCTGAGAGTTGAATTCAACTCATTCTGGCGTCCGGGCGGGAACTCGCCGAAGAGATAGCCGAAGGCGGCATAGACATTGGGCTCATTGAAGGTTACCCAGTCGGTCACCAGGTCTCCCAGCGAGCGCACGGCACGCTTGGCGTAATGGCGGAAGAGTTCAGGCGCCTGGGAGTCGAGGAAGCCTCCACGGGCCTCAAACCACCGCGGATGAGTGAAGTGGTGCAGCGAAACAAAGACCCTCATGCCGCGGCGGCGGGCTTCGCGGATGATCTCGCGGTAGCGCACCACGGCGGTATCGCTCCAATGCGCGAAGGCCGGTTCCATGCGGCTCCACTCCAGCGAGATGCGGATGGCGTTGAGTCCGAGACTGGAGCAGAGTTCGAGGTCGCGCTCGGCGTTGGCCCACCAATCGCAGGCCGCGCCGCAGGGTGAGCCCGAGCGGATGCGTCCTGCACGCTCCCAGTCATGCCACTGGTTCAGCGTGTTTCCCCCTTCAAACTGGTGCGAGGAGGTGGAAACACCCCAAAGAAAATTCTTTGGAAACGAGACAGGAATCGCGAGCATAGGCAGTTTCTATCGAAACAAGCAAAGACTAGCACACAAAACGGGCGAGCAACGATCTTACGTTCACTCGGCAGAGTCGCAAACGAGCGCACTCTTCATGCCATCATCTCGACACCCCACATTCGCCAACAGATGGCGGATGTGGGCCACCTGTGCCCGGGACTCCATTGGCGCACAGGCCACAGAGACGCAGGAAATTGGAGAGGATCTGCATACCGTGGCTGGTGAGCACGGACTCGGGATGGAACTGGACGCCTTCAATTGGCAAGCTGCGATGCCGCACCCCCATGATGATTCCGTCGGCGGTCGAGGCCGTGACCTCCAGCACATCGGGACAGGATTGCGGCTCGATCACCAGCGAGTGATATCGCGCCACGTCAATCTCACCGGGCACTCCGGCGAAGATTCCGCGTCCATCGTGTTTCACGCGGCTGGCTTTTCCGTGGATCGGCCTGGGGGCTCGCACAATGCGTCCGCCGAACGCTTCTCCAATCGCCTGATGCCCCAGGCAGACACCGAGGATGGGAAGCTGTTCGCCGAGTTCGCGGATTGCAGCCAGGGAGATCCCGGCATCTTTGGGCACACCCGGTCCGGGTGAGATTACGATGCCACTATAGCCGCCGTTGGCAATTTCTTTCACAGTTACCTGGTCGTTGCGGCATACCACGGGCTCGGCTCCCAACTCGCCCAGAAACTGCACCAGGTTGTAGGTGAATGAATCGTAGTTATCGATCACGAGCAGCATTGTTATCCTCCGCGATGTGCGCGTTATCCTTCCAACTCGGCCAGCGCCACGGCGCGACGTAGCGCACGCGACTTATTGATCGTCTCTTCCCACTCCAGGGCGGGCACCGAGTCGGCGACGATTCCCGCGCCTGCCTGCACGCTTAGCTGATCGCCCGCAAGCTCCATGGTGCGGATGGTGATGCATGAGTCGAGGTTGTTTGCGTAATCGGCATAGAGAACTGCGCCCGAATAGGCTTCGCGCGCGCCGCGCTCCAGCTCGGCAATACCCTGCATGGCACGAATCTTGGGCGCGCCGGTTACGGTGCCTGCAGGAAAACATGCGCCGAGAGCATCGAAGCGGTCGAGGCCGGGACGCAACTCGGCCTGCAGTTCGGTTACAAGGTGCTGCACATGGGAATACTTCTCCACGGTCAGTAGCTTTTGCACCTTAACGGTGCCGTAGCTGGCAACGCGACCAAGATCGTTGCGCCCGAGATCGACCAACATCATGTGCTCGGCGCGCTCCTTCTCATCGGCGAGCAACTCTGCGGCGAGCCGGGCATCCTCTTCGCCATTGGCTCCGCGGGGCCGGGTGCCTGCAATGGGCCGGTAGGTCAACTCGCGGTCGCGGCAGCGCACCAGCATCTCCGGCGATGCGCCGATCAATGCCCGCTCACCACCATTGCCGGGAAGGTCGCCAAAGTTGAGCAGAAACATATAGGGCGATGGATTGGTGGCCCGCAGAGCGCGATAGAGCGCAACCGCATTGGCCTTGGTCTTACGCTGGAAGCGCTGCGAGAGCACGATCTGGAAGCACTCGCCGGCGAAGATCAGCTCCTTGCCCTCGGCTACGGCCCGCTCGAATTCCTCGGGCGAAAAGTTGGATTCGAAGTCGGCCTCACCTGCGCCACGAACCGCCATCGCCTTCAGCGGCAACTCCACGGCGGCGCTGAGCTTGCGTACGACTTCGCGATTCTTGGCCACGGCGGCGCCGAACTTTTGCTCGAGCGCGGCTTGGCTTGCGCCCGGCTCCACTTCGGCCAGAGTGCGAATCTGTATCTGCTGGCGCGCGTGATCAAAGGCCAGCACAGTGCGGAAGATCAGGAAGCAGGCGTCGTCGCCCGAGCCTGATACCGCTTGCATCGCCGGATCAAACCAGCGCGAAGCGGCATAGCCCAGATAGCCCACGCAGCCTCCGGCCAGAGGCGCGATATTCTCCGCCGCAGCCAGCTTGCGATCCGCAAACTCGCGACGCAGGATGTCCACGGCCGTGCCCGGCTCGACGCGTTCTCCGGCGGCATCCCGGACGGTGGTAACGCCGTTGCAGCTACGCACAACCATCCCGGGATTGGCTCCGAGAAAGGAATAGCGGGCAAGGTGCTCGCCGCCCTCGACCGACTCCAGCAGAAACGAACGCTCGGCGCCCTGCGCAATCCGCAAGTAGGCCGAGAGCGGAGTCAACAGGTCGGCTGATACAGTCTCGGCAACGACGACCAGACCGCCTGAGGAGGCAAGCCGGCAGAAATCCGCGAACTCCGCGCAGGCCGTCACTTTGCCACCACCACGCCCACAGGCTGCTTCGGTTGCGGGTTTTGAAGTTGCGGCTCGCACATCGTGCGGCCGACGATTTCGGCAATCCGACGCAGGTCGCCCACCATGGCCGCAAACTGATCCGGGTAGAGCGACTGCGCTCCGTCAGAGAGCGCGTGGTCGGGATCGCAATGCACTTCGACGATCATGCCGTCTGCGCCGACGGCGATTCCGGCACGCGCCAACGGAGCCACCGTCTCCCGCTTACCGGCGGCGTGGCTGGGATCGACGATGATGGGGAGGTGAGTAAGTTTCTTCGCCGCGGGGACGATGCTCACATCCAGAGTATTGCGGGCGTGGTCGCAAAAGGTGCGGATGCCGCGCTCACAGAGCACCACGTTGTAGTTGCCCTCGCTCATCACGTATTCGGCGGCCATCAGCAACTCATCCAGCGTGGCACTGATGCCGCGCTTGAGCAGCACCGGCTTGCTGGCGCGACCTGCGAGTTTGAGCAGAGCGAAGTTCTGCATGTTGCGCGCGCCAATCTGAATCATGTCCGCGTATTGCTCGACCAGCGCCAGCGATTCGTGATCGACCGCTTCGGTCACGATCAGCAGCCCGAAGGCCTCGCGCGCAGCGGCCATCAGTTGCAATCCCTTCTCGCCCATTCCCTGGAAGGCGTAGGGCGAGGTGCGCGGCTTGAAGGCGCCTCCGCGCAGGAATCGCGCGCCCGACTTAGCCACGGACTCGGCGACGCGAAAGAGCTGATCCCGGCTCTCCACCGAACATGGCCCGGCCATCAGCGCCAACTCGGTTCCGCCCACGGTCGCATCGCTTCCGCTAAAGCGCACAACCGTGTTCTCGCTCTTCATGTCGCGGCTCACAAGTTTGTAGGGCTTGGTGACTGCGATGACCTCGGCCACACCGGGCAACTGGCTAAGTGCATCGGCTTCTACCGCGTCCTTATTGCCGGTGATTCCGACGGCGCAGCGGGTTGCACCGGGCAACGGATGAGGCCGATATCCAAGCTCTTCCACGCGCTTACAGACCGCTTGCACCTGCTCCTCGGTTGCATTCACATTCATCAATACAAGCATTGATCTATGCCTCCACCGCCTGTGACGCCAGCAACTCGCGCACAAAGCGCTCCACTTCGCCGGGGGCACTGGCTCCGAATTCTTCAATCTTGCGCACGATCGCCGAGCCAACGATGACTGCGTCGGCCCCCTGCGCCCAGGTCTCGCGCGCCTGCTCCGCATTGCTGATTCCGAATCCTACCGCGACAGGCAGTTGGGTCACACGCCGAATGCGATGCAGCAATGCGCTGGCATCGGCGCTCAACTGCTGCCGCGTGCCGGTGACTCCGGTGACCGAGATGGCATAGAGAAAACCGGTGGCGTGCTCTGCGATCTGAGCTATGCGCTGCTCCGTCGAGGTCGGCGCAACCAGCGAAACCAAATCGAGTCCGCGCCGTTGCAGAGCCTGCGAAAAGCCCTGCGCCGCCTCCGCCGGAAGGTCGGTCACCAGCACTCCGGCAAGGCCCGCTTCCGCCGCATCCTGTGCGAGTTTGTCGAGACCGTGGCGCAGCAGCGGATTCAGATAGCTGAAGAGCACAATCGGCACGCCAGTGGCTTTGACCGCGCGGGCCGAGACTTCAAGGACGCGGTCGAGTTTTACGCCGCGAGCCAACGCACGCTCGCAGGCCCGCTGAATCACCGGTCCGTCGGCTGCCGGATCGCTGAATGGCATGCCGACTTCGATTGCCGTGGCTCCGCCGCGCGCCAATGCAACCAGCAGTTCGTAGGTTGTCTCAAGATCGGGATCGCCCGCCGTGATGTAGGGCACCACGCCCTTTCGCCCGGTTTCACGAAGAGTCTTGAAGGCCTGCTGAAGACCTGTGGTCATTGCGCTCCTTCTTTCAGTTTGGCCACCGTGTCCACATCCTTGTCGCCGCGTCCTGATAGATTCACGATCATCAATCCATCCTTGCCAAGTTCTTTGGCCAGCTTTACCGCGTAGGCAATCGCGTGCGCAGATTCCAGAGCGGGAATAATTCCTTCGCGCCGCGATAGCAGATCGAAGGCCTCGATGGCCTCGGCGTCATCGGCCGAGACATACTCGGCGCGGCCTAGTTCGCGCAGATGCGCGTGCTCGGGGCCGACGGAGGCGTAATCGAGTCCGGCAGAGACCGAATGGGTCGCCGCAATCTGACCATCGTCGTCCTGCAGCACGTAGCTGTAGGTTCCCTGCAAGACGCCCGGCACACCGCCGTGGAAGCGCGCCGCATGATCGCCCAGCGATTCGCCGCGGCCACCGGCCTCGACTCCAATGAGGCGCACCGCTTGATCGGCAACAAACGCAGCGAAGATGCCGATTGCGTTTGAACCGCCTCCCACGCAGGCCACCACCGCATCCGGCAAGCGGCCTTCACGAGCCAGGACCTGCACTCGCGCCTCATCGCCAATTACACGCTGGAACTCACGCACCATGGTCGGGTACGGATGCGGACCCAGCGCGGAACCGAGCAGGTAGTAAGTGTCGCGCACATTGGTGACCCAGTCGCGCAACGCCTCGTTAATGGCGTCCTTCAGGGTCTTGGAGCCCGCCTCGACGCCCCGTACTTCGGCTCCCATCAGGCGCATGCGGAAAACATTGAGCGCCTGACGTTTCATGTCTTCGGCGCCCATGTAGACCACGCACTGCAGGCCAAAGCGCGCGCATACCGTAGCCGTGGCCACGCCGTGCTGCCCGGCGCCGGTTTCGGCGATGATGCGCCGCTTGCCCATGCGCCGTGCCAGCAGCACCTGCCCGAGCGCGTTGTTGATCTTGTGCGAGCCGGTGTGCCCGAGGTCTTCGCGCTTCAGCAGAATGCGTGCGCCACCGGCGAATTCGCTGAGCCGCTCGGCATAGTACAAGGGCGTCGGCCTGCCGCTGAACTCGGCGAGCAGTCCGCTCAACTCGCGTTGAAAGCTCGCATCCTTGCTGGCCTCGGCAAATGCCGCGGTCAACTCGTCCAAGGGTTCGACCAGGGTCTCCGCCACGAAGCGTCCGCCGTAGTGGCCGAAGTAACCCTCGCCGGAGGCGCTCAAAAGGCTCTCCAACACTGTTGCGTCGTTCATTGACCATGCCTCTCCGCGGCCCGCACGGCCGCTACAAATTCGCGCATGTGGCTCACGCTCTTGATTCCTTTCGCCGACTCGACACCGCTGCAAACATCGACCACGTCAGGATGCGCCGCCGCAATGGCCGTGCCGACATTGCCCACATGCAGGCCTCCTGCAAGAAAGATCTTGACCGCGGGAGATGCGGTGCGCAGACTTGCCCACGGCACGCTGGCCCAATCGAAACTTTCGCCCGAGCCGCCATGTCCGTCACATGGAGTATCCACCAGCAGCCCGCGGCAACAGGCGAAGTCGGCGGTGAGTTTGTCGAAGGCCGTCTCGGTGAATGCCGCGTCCGCCTTGAGGGCGCGAATCACGTCGAACTCCTGTGCGGCCACCTCGCAATCACGGCGCGATTCATCTCCGTGCAACTGCACGGCATCGAGCGGCACGGCACGTGCGATGCGCAGCACCTCCGATATATTCATATTTACGAACACGCCGACCAGCTTCACTCGGCCGAACACCGGTCTGGAAATTTCCTGAGCCTGCTCCAGGGTGATGCAGCGCGGGCTTTGCGGATAGAAGTTCAGCCCGAGCATGGCCGCGCCCAGATCGACTGCGGCCAGCGCATCTTCGGCGCGGGTGATGCCGCAGATTTTGATCTCGACCGTACTCACAGCAGCACTCATCGCTTCTGCTCCATTCCCTGCAACTCGCGCAAGCAGGTGAGCGGATCGCCCGAGCGCATCAGCGTCTCACCGATCAGAAAGGCCTTGTATCCGGCAGACTGGAGGCGTTCGATGTCGGCCCGCGTACGCAGGCCGC
The DNA here is from genome assembly GCA_963738165.1 of uncultured Acidobacteriota bacterium. Taxonomy (GTDB): domain Bacteria; phylum Acidobacteriota; class Terriglobia; order Terriglobales; family Acidobacteriaceae; genus TOLSYN. Next base: position 395,972 of record CAVTVE010000018.1, on the reverse strand, counting down.
TTTCGGCCACCAGCGTCGCATTGGACGGAGCCACTTCGGCCAGGCGCAGAGAGGTCTCCAGATCAACTTTGAGAGTTTTCAGATTGCGATTGTTGACCCCGATCAAGGTTGCGCCCAGGGCCGAGGCGCGTTGCAACTCCTCGGCAGTGTGTACTTCTACCAAGGCATCGAGATGAACGTGGTGAGCTGCGTCCAACAGCTTCAAGGCATCGGCATCGGTCAATCCGGCGACGATCACCAGCACGGCTTCGGCCCCGGCGATGGCGGCTTCATACACCTGGTGACGGTCCACGGCGAAGTCCTTGCGCAGCAGCGGCAAGCTCACGGCGGAGGCGACGCGGCGCAGATCCTCGAGCGAGCCTTTGAAGTGCTGCGGTTCGGTGAGCACGGACATTGCGGCAGCGCCGCCGGCCTCATAGAGGCGCGCGACCGCGAGCGGATCGGCTCCGGCCTGAATGTCTCCCGCAGATGGCGAGTGCCGCTTGAACTCGGCGATGATCGCTGTCGGTTGCGCCAGCAGTGCGTCGCGGAAACGGGCCTTGCGGCCTTGCCGCGCAGCCAGCGCCGCATCGCGCATGCTCTCGCGCGCGTGGTCGCCAAGCAGACTCATCTCGAGACGCTTGCCGTCCATCACACGTTGCAGGAATTCTGCGCTCACTTGGTCTCTCCTCCTGACGCCTGCGGCGTGGCGAGCTGCGACGTTGTTCCCTGCGACATGGAAACCAAAGCTTCCAGCTTGTGCAGCGCGGAGCCGTCGTCCATCGCGCGTTGCGCGCGTGCGGCACAGTCGAGCAATCCATCCCCGGTGCGGACATGCAAGGCTGCGGCCGCGTTGAGCACCACCAATTCGCGCGCGACACCATAACGCTGGGGATCGCAAGCTTGGCCGCCACGTTCGCCGGAGAGTACGGCGCGCACCATCGCCGCATTCTCTTCCGCGCTTTCGGCGCGCGCTGCATCGGTGGGGCGCGGAGTAACTCCGAAATCTAAGGGTGAAACGGAAAGGAGCTCGTTGTGGCGGCCCTCTCGCACCTCCAGCACGCGCGTGGCGCAGGCAGTGGTGATCTCATCCAGGCCATCGCCGCCGCGCAGCACCCACGCCCGCGAGACTCCGATCAAGGAAAGCGCGCCGGCCACATCCGTCATGCGCGCCTGGTCGGCAACGCCGAGCAAGCGGTACTGCGCCCGGCATGGGTTCACCATCGGACCGACGAGGTTGAATGTCGTCCGGATTCCCAGGGCCTTGCGGATGTGCGCGACACGGGCCAGGGCGGGGTGGTAGTTGGGCGCAAAGAGAAAGCAGATTCCCAGCTCACGCAAGCAGCGTACGGCGGTCGCGGCTTCACAGTCGATGCGGACACCGAGGGCGGTCAGCACGTCAGCGCTGCCACTGCGGCTGGTGGAGGCGCGCGCGCCATGCTTGGCGATCTGGCATCCGGCGGCGGCGATGACGAAGGCGGCAGCGGTGGAAACGTTAAAGGTTTTGACGGCGCTGGCGCCGGTACCAGCCGTGTCCAGCACCTTCGGCGGAATCTCCACGGAGCGCACGCGCTGGTAGAGCGCGTCGGCAAAGCCCGCTAGCTCTTCCGGATTTTCCCCCTTGGCAGTCAGCAGCGCCAAGGCCGCCGCAATCTGCGCGTCCGGAGTTTCCGGGGCCAGCATGGCATCCACCAGTTGCGCGGCCTTTTGGCGGGTAAGATCGCGCCCGGCCAGCAGCATACGGAGCAACTCTCCCATGGCGGGTGTGGCCGATGAATTTGCGGAGACTACTTGCATTCGTTGGTCCTGTAATTCCGCGCACAATGCAATGCGCTGCTACAGAGATATTTTCTAATTGTAAGGGAAACGGGAACGTGCCTGCGACTAGAGGCACTCGACGGTGTAGGACCACCATCGACGGGAATCAGCAAAGGATGGAGTTGCAAGGCTCACCCGAAAAGATTACGACGGATGCAGAGCGCGGTCAAACGAAAAATCCGCGCTGGGTAGAGCAGAGACACGGCCGAGTTCTGATGCAGAGCTCGCCCCGGCAGATCTTGCCGCGCATCTCTCAACGAGGACAGGAAAAGCAGCTCAGTATCCAAAGTGCCCAGCTACGGACGGATCTCAACCGTAGTGCCGTCTGGAACTAGCGACCAGATCTCCTCAATTTCAGCATCGGTGACGGCGACACAACCAGCTGTCCAGTCCATCATTCGATGACTTGGGCCCAACCAACCCAAACCATTTGGGGTGCCGTGAATCATGATGTCGCCGCCGGGCCTGACCCCAAGCTTGAGAGCGCGTTCACGGTCAGCTTCATTCGGGTACGAAATGTGTAGCGCAAGATGAAAGCTACTGTCCCTCTTTCGACTGTCTATGTGGTAGAGCCCCTCGGGAGTCCTTTGGTCACCTTCCCGCCGCTTAGGTAAAAGCCCGCCACTCCCAAGGGCTACCGCGTAGGTCTTTATTACCGTTTCACCTCTAAGCAGCAGCAACTTATGTTTTTTCTTGAATACGAGCACCCGGTCAACCTTTTGAGGTTGAACCGCAAAGACACAAATCGCCGAGATCATCAGTAGAAAGGTGAGTTGAACTGAGCGTTTCATATTATCCACCTATCGAAGCCGATTTTCCGGCGAGTGTTGCCGGTCAGAGCCCGCTGATTTGTGAATGGGATTGGAGAATATGGAGGCGCGGAGCGGAGTCGAACCGCTGATCGAAGCTTTGCAGGCTTCTGCCTTACCACTTGGCCACCGCGCCTCACTGCACAGGAAAGAAGTGCCGAAGACCGCTTGATGCTATCGTAATCTCCGCCTGAGCGCAAACCCACGTTGCACCTGATAATGCACCCTCACGCGCAACTAGATTCCCGCGCCGTAATCGGCGAATCCACTCTTGTCGAATTCGCTGCGATAATTGCGGCGCTCCTGGTCCTCATTGGCTAAGCCTCGCACGGTGCCATCGGGCGGCACGGATACGGACTCGACCACTGCCTCCAGGTGTGCGAGTTTGTCCAGGCGCTCGCGCAGCGCTTCGACGTCCTTTGCCAGCGCGATCAGGGCATCACTGAGCGGGTCCTTGATCTCCCGCGGGTCGGTGATGAGCACGCGCTGGCCGTCGCGATAGACGATGTGTGCGGGCACTCCGACGACGGTTGAGTTGGGCGGCACATCGCGCAGCACCACCGAGCCGGCGCCGACGCGCGAGTTGTCTCCCACGACGATGTCTCCCAGGACGCTGGAGGTGTTGCCGATGACGACGCCGTTGCCAAGCGTGGGGTGACGCTTCTTCTTCTGCAGGCTGGTGCCTCCAAGGGTGACTCCGTGATAGAGGGTCACGTCGTCGCCTATGATCGCCGTCTCGCCGACGACCACTCCCATGCCGTGGTCGATAAACATGCGGCGACCGATTGTTGCACCTGGATGAATTTCAATGCCGGTCCAAAAGCGCGAGACCTGCGAAAGAAAGCGCGCCAGCAGGCGGAAGTTCCGCCGCCAGAGCCAGTGATTGATGTGATGCATCCACACCGCGTGCAGCCCTGGGTAGTTGAGCAGCACGGAAAACGTGCCGGTTGCAGCCGGGTCGCGATCCAGTACGGATTGAATGTCTTCTCGAATCGTTTGCAGCACGCTTTGGCCTCGTGTGTCAGTATCACGTAACGATGTAAGTCGTAAATATAACCATCTATGTAACTACGACTCGCATCCCGCTGTCTACTTTGCTCTACTCTGACCGGCTTCGGAATCGGATCGAGCACAGTCTCTCATCAGACGCGGAACGCTGCGACAATTAAGATTTCAACGTTAATTCCATGCGCTCAGATTTTCAACGTAATCCTGTAGCTCAGGTAACGGCACCACTTTTGGCGGCAACCACCCAACCCCTTTACTGATCTAAGCACCCGAAAGGAGCATATATGCAGACGCTTCAAGATGGGCAGTGCGGACTCTGTAAGCACTTTGGAGAACCTCACTCGAATGACAAGAAGCTGGTTGAAATTCGATCCTCACACAAAGCGCCTGAGGTCTTGCTGGACGAGTGTGGCCTCGCACGCAACGCCACTTTGCACCTGAAGGTCACGCCCATCAGCGGGTGTGATGGCTTCGAAAAAGCGGCTTAGCTGTAGTTGACGCTATATCCAACAAATGCATTCAGAAATGAAGTGACCGGTTGTCCGCTGCCGGTCACTTCCCTTCGCGCATCTATTGCTGGTCCTGCTCCACCGCGTGCGCCAGGCGAATGATCGTCGCTTCGTCGAAGTGCTTGCCGAGGATCTGAATTCCAATCGGCAGCCCCTCGTGATTCTCCCCGCACGGCAGCGAGATGCCCGGCACACCCACCAGGTTTGCGGTGACCGTGTAAATGTCATTCAAATACATTGCCACCGGATCATCGGTCTTCTCGCCAAGCTTGAAGGCGACCGTCGGCGTGACTGGAGTGACGATTGCATCAACACCTGTAAATGCGTTCTGAAAGTCGCGGGTGAGCAGGGTCCGGACCTGCTGCGCTTTCAGATAGTACGCGTCGTAATATCCGGCGCTCAGCGCGTAGGTGCCGAGGAGGATGCGGCGCTTCACCTCGGCGCCAAAACCTTCGTCGCGGCTGCGCCGGTACATATCCGAGAGCGTCTTTGCCTGGGGCGAGCGCGTGGTGTAACGCACGCCATCAAAGCGCGCCAGGTTCGCCGAGGCCTCGGCGGTGGCGACGATGTAATAAACAGGAATAGCGTACTCGGTGTGCGGCAGCGAGACGTTGACAATCTCGCAGCCAGCCTTGCGCAGAGCGTCGATGCGGCGCTCGATCGCCTGGCGAATCTCCGGATCCAACCCTTCGCCGAAATATTCCTTGGGAATCCCAATGCGCAAGCCCTTCACCTCGCGCCCGCACTCAGCGGAGTATTTACCCACCGGCACATCGGCGGAGGTCGAGTCGTGCGGGTCGCGTCCGGCAATCACTTCCAACAATGTCGCCGAATCCTTGACCGAGCGCGTGAGTGGGCCGACGTGATCGAGCGAGCTGGCAAAGGCGATCAGGCCATAGCGCGAGACGCGTCCGTAGGTGGGCATGAGTCCCACCACGCCGCAGAAGGCCGCAGGCTGGCGGATCGAGCCTCCGGTGTCTGAGCCAAGCGTCGCGACCGCAAAACCGGCGGCAACCGCCGCAGCCGAGCCACCCGAGGAGCCGCCTGGGACGCGCGTGAGGTCGCGCGGATTATGCACCGGATAGAAAGCCGAGTTTTCGTTCGACGATCCCATGGCGAACTCATCGCAATTGAGTTTGCCGAGGCAGACCGCGCCGGCAGCTTCCAGCTTTTCGACCGAGGTTGCGTCGTAGGGGGAGATAAATTTCTCGAGGAAGCGCGAGCCGGCCGTAGTGCGGTCGCCCAGCGTCATCAGCACGTCCTTAATGCCGACCGGAACACCGGCGAGCGGCGGCAGCGGATCGCCCTTTTCGGCGAGGCGGTCGATGCGTTCGGCTTGCGCCAGCGCTCGCTCGCGGGTCAGGCTCAGGAAGGAGCCAATGGCCTTGTCGCGGCTTTCAATCTGTGCGTAGTGCGCCTCGGCCAATGCCTGCGCGGAAGTCTCCCGGCTCTCGACCAGCGAACGCGCGGCGTCAATCGTCAGTGTATTGATATCCATCGATCTTTCTCCCCCGAAGGCGCTGGTTAGCGCTCAATGACTTTGGGAACCTTGAAGCAGGTGCCGTCGGTATCCGGTGCATTGGAGAGCGCTACTTCGCGGCTCAAGCCCGGTTTCACCTCATCAGGGCGCTGCGCATAAGCAAACTTCTCGCTGCCGTGGCGCTCGGCGGAGGCAAAGGCAGAGACCACTTCGGCGAGCGGCTCCACATTGCTGGTGTCCAGTTCATTCAACTTGCCGATGTGCTCCAGAATGGAGTTCAGATCGGCGACCATGCGCGTGCTCTCGTCTGGCGTAAGTTCGAGATTGGCCAGATCGGCGACGTATGCGACGTCTTTTTCAGTGACCTTCATAGCTTCCTTTTTTCTTCCGAATGCTGCGATGAACTTTTCGCGCCCGGCGGGCTTGCGAGTTTAAATTCAATGCGCTCAATCCGGGTGAACTGGTTGAGCCGCGCGAGAATCTGCGGAGTCATGGCATAGAGTTGCGCGCGCCAGGTGGCGTCAGGAACCTCGACCACCAGGGTTTGCTTCTCGCCGCACATATCGCAGCCCAGCACGCGCGTTTTTTCCGCCACTGCTTTTCCGGCGGCAAAGTCCCAGGCGGCGGCGGGAAGTTGTTCAGCCGGTAAGCGCTGCAATGCCTGCGCAATGATGCGCTGCAATGTGTTGGAAACCTGCTCCATTGGTTGATTATAACGGAGAGCCGCACCATTCACTTCTCTCCCCACATTCGCCAAAAGAGGGCGGATGTGGGCCACCGTGATCCACCTTACAGCGGAGGGAAGTTGCTCGCGACGAATCCCAGGGCCTCGTCGCGGGTTGCAATCGTACCTTCCAGTTGCGCGTCCTCAACCGCGGCAAGAATCTGTGCGAAGCGGGGGCCGGGGTGGAATCCGGCGGCGATCAGATCGTGTCCGCTGATGAGATGCGGGGGACGCACGGCCCCGGCGGGGAGCGATGCCAGCCGTTCGCGAGTGTATTCGTAGAGATCGAGTTTTCCGTGGCTGGCAAGGCAGTCCAGCCGATGCAGGGCAAGATGCTCGTCGAACTCCGGCAGCCGCACAAAGCGCTTGAAGGTGGAGTCCTTCATCTTGCGCACGTCGGCAAAGCGCATGTGATTTTCCACCAGTGCCAGAATCTGCTCGCGGTCGCGATTGCTGAAGCGGAGACGCGAGAGAATCTCGTCGGCAATGCGCACGCCGATCTCAACATGTCCGTCGAAGCGAATGCGGTCGGGGGCGCGCCGGAAGGTCGCGGGCTTGCCCACGTCATGCAGCAACGCGCCCCAGGCCAAGGTCAGCGAGCAGCCCGGAGGCAATGCCTCCAGCAGCAGCAGAGTGTGAACGAAGACGTCGCCCTCGGGATGAAACTGCGGAGGCTGCTCAACGCCCTTCATGCGGGTGATCTCCGGCAAGACTTCGCGCAGCAGCCCGGTTTCATCCAGCAACTGGAACGCCCTTTGCGCACGGCCTTCGGTCAGCATCTTGGAAAGCTCGTCGCGGATTCGCTCGCACGACACTTGATGGATTTGCGGCGCGAGGCTGCGAATCGCTTGCGAGGTCCCGCCTTCGATCACGTATCCGAAGCGCGCCGCAAAGCGCACCGCACGCAACATGCGCAACTTGTCTTCCGCAAAGCGTTGCTCGGGCCGCCCGATGGTGCGCACGATTCCGCGCTCCAGATCGCGCTGGCCTTCGACGTAGTCCAACAGCTCTCCATGCGGTGTGTTGGGATGCGAGGAGAGCGGATCGAGCAGCAGTCCGTTGATTGTGAAGTCGCGCCGCTCGACATCATGCTGCGGCGAATCCGTGTAGCGCACCGAGTCCGGATGGCGCCCATCGAGATAGGCTCCGTCGGAGCGGAAGGTGGCAACCTCGACATGCCCGTGCTGGTCGGCATCGACACCGGAACCATCCTGACCATCGCGTGAACCCAGGGCTTTCATCGGCACCAGCACCACGCCGAACTTTGCGCCGACGTCATATGACTGAGGAAAAATCCGCATCACCTCGTCGGGGGTAGCCGAGGTGGCAACGTCATAATCGGCGGGATCGCGCCCGAGCAGCAGGTCGCGCACGCATCCGCCTGCCCAGAGGGCCTGGTGCCCGTGCCGGCGTAGCAGGCGAAGCGCTTGCAGTGCGGCATCGCGGTGCGTTGGAACGTGATGCGTCGGGACCGGCATGAGGACATTGTAGATCGGAGGCGGTATTCTTTAGAGGTGGACAAGCGTGCTTTGATTCTTGGAATTGAGAGCTCCTGCGACGAGACGGCTGCGGCACTGGTGCGCGGCGGCGATGAATTGGTGTCGAGCGTCGTTGCCTCACAGATCGCAACTCACTCCGCCTACGGAGGAGTTGTGCCGGAGCTGGCCAGCCGCGAGCACCTGCGGAATCTGGTTCCGGTGACCCGCGCCGCGCTGGCCAAAGCTCACCTTACCTATGCGGACGTGGACGCCATTGCCGTGACCAACGGCCCCGGTCTCGCAGGCGCGCTATTGACCGGGGTAAGCTTTGCCAAGTCGCTCGCCTGGGCGCTGGAGAAGCCGCTGATCGCCGTCAATCACATTGAAGGCCACATCCATGCCGTGCTGCTGGAGCGAAGCAAGAACGCCGGGCTTCGCGACGGGCATGGGCAAACAGACGGCCCTTCGGTCGCTGACGCACTGGACTTTCCCGTGCTCGCCTTGGTCGTCAGTGGCGGACACACCCACCTGTTTCTTGCCGAGCAGCGCGGCCATAGCTGGCATTACGAAAATATTGGACACACCCGAGACGACGCAGCCGGAGAGGCGTTCGACAAGACCGCCAAGCTGCTTGGCCTGGGCTACCCCGGCGGGCCGATCATCGATCGCATCTCGAAGTTCGGCGACCCGCGGGCGGTCAAGTTCACCTTTGCCCAGCTCAAGCATCAGGCGCGCAACGGGTCGAAGCGCGCTGGAAGAATCGAGCAGGACCGCAAGCGCTTCGACTTCAGCTACAGCGGAATTAAGACCGCGGTGCTCCGATATGTGGAAAACCATGGTATGTTCGGCGCAATCGCTGCGCGAAGAAGTGCGCTGCTGCACATTGAAGCGCCCAACGATGACGTTTACAAACAGCTTTGCGATCGCCAGACCCTCGATCTGGTTGCCAGCTTTCAGGCGGCAGTGGTCGGCGACCTGACTCAGCGAACTATCGCAGCTTGCGAAGAGTACGGGGTGCAGACCCTGCTGGTCACCGGAGGCGTGGCCGCCAACAGCGCCCTACGGGCCAGCCTGGAGCAGCGCGGCCCACGCAGCGGAGTGCGGGTCCACTTCCCTTCGCGGGTGATGTCCACCGATAACGCCGCCATGATCGCCGCCGCCGCCTATTCGAAGTGGATGTCGAGGGAGTTCGCTGGATTGGATGTTTCGGCGGAGGCGAACCTGGAGCTGCGCTGAGCTGAACCCACCACATCTAGTGGGAAACTTTGTGCGCCTATTCGATCGTAGCGGAGAGCGCGCTGCCAAGCTGCGCCTCGATGTCGATGTCTTTGAATATCACGGCGGCGGCTCCGCTAGGAACTTCCCCGCTCATCTCGCTGGCGCTGCGGCGCGCCGCCAGGACCAGGATGGGAGTGTCGGCAAAAACCTTGAGCTGCCTGACTCTGGAGATCAGTTCAACGCCTCCCATGCGCGGCATGGAGAGATCGGTGATGATGATATCCGGGACAAAATTGTTCAATACCTCGAGCGCCTCAATGCCGTTGGTGGCCGCCTCCACAATAAAGCCGCGCTCTTCGAGGAATCGGCAGACACTGTGGCGTATGAGCATGGAATCATCCACGACCAAGGCGGTCTTCGGAATGGAGAGCGGAGTAGACATAACGTCGAACGAGCTTCGGATTCTATGTATAGCATTTCCAGACAGTTTGTGTCTTGGCTGGAGAATACAGGCAGAAAACACACCACTGCGCGGTGCCAAACAGGAATCGGTTTCCCGCTGGCGTTAAGCTTCGCCGAGCGCGGAATCCTCGATAGCCATGTCCTTGAACTCGCTGCTCTCGAATACCTCGCGGCATTCCAGGCATTCCACGAATTCGGAATCCTCTTCGCGGGCGACAATCTGCACGCGAGGATGGCGGCACTTTTGATTAACGGGAGTACTCATCGGCTGAACGGGCTGTACGGTCTTGCTAAGCGATTGCGGTGCTGGCATAAGGGAAATTACTCCGCCGCAGCGGTAGGTTGGGGTATTTTAGCTTGGCCGCCTGGGAAGTCAAGGGGCGAATTTCAGAAAATCCGGACAATCCCAGGGGCGACGGAGGTCGGAATCGGGAGCGGAATCCGGCCCGGGATAAGCAGCAACTCGGAGTGTGCCGCCCGGTTACTCTCTGTTTATCTGCTCGGCTACTTGATGTCTTTCATCGCCAACAGGGTTCCGTAGTCCTGCCCGTTCGCCGTTGTGGCACGGGCGACAATGCCGCTGAAAGCCGAACGCAATTCGGGATACTTTTCGACCAGGGCCTTCATAACCGTAGTGTTGTCCTGAAATGCCTGCGCGGTGTTACTGACGTCTGTGGCCTGGTACTTAGCCACAAGCGAAAGCTGGCCCTTGTCGTCGGGTACGGCAAATTCTTGTATCAGATTGTAGGTGCGCCCGTTAGCAGCCGCCAGAGGCATGGGCTGGGCGCCTGGCATATCGGCCGGGCGCGCAGACTGAATTTCGTTCGAGAGCTTGTCCAGTTGCAGGCTGCTCATAAAGTCCACGGGAGAATACATCTCCCAGGCGAGCACATAGTAAAACCAGGCATTGTGCAACTCGCCTTTCCGTCTGAAAGCGCGCGCCTGCTGCACATACCAGACCGCATCGTGGCCGGAGACTTCCTGCGGCTTGGGATAGTAACCCGCCAACTTCCATTGGTTCTGCACATTCTGCAGAACGAGAGTAACCATGTAGGGAATCTTGCCTCCGTTCGCATTGGTCAAAACCAGGGCATAGGTGCCCGGTTCGAGGTTGGGAATCACGAAGCTCGCGCTCGAAGGCGTGTGTCCATTGGATCCATAAACGCCGCAGAAGAACTCGGCACGGGGCATGGGCGCGGTGGCCTTCGAGGCATCGAGAAGGTAGTCGCGGCGAATCGTGACCTGCTCTCCGAGCTGACCTTTGTCGCGGGTGACGCTTTCCTGAACACCGCCGAAGGAATTGGCTAGAGCAGGGATTGATCTCTGGCGGATACTCTGCACATCGCCGCGAGACGCATACTGAATAAATTGCGTTGCGGCATTGTCGATCGCAGTCCGCACGGCAGGTTGAATTTCACCGGCCTGAGAACACTCCTGGGCGAGAGCCATGGACGAAAACAGCAGGCATGTAGTGAATGCAAGCCGCTGAAACCATTGCGCCGAGTAGGAATTGCGAGGCATGGTCTCTCCTGTCATAAAATCCGTTGCAGGACTGCGTCCGTAGATTACACCCGCGCGAATAACTCAGCCCCCGGCGGAATAGATGCCCCGCAGGCCAGGACAGATGTTCGCTCGTAGCGTGGGGGAATGCACCCTTGAATGTAACTAAAAAAATGCGTTCTCGATGAGATTAGCCAGCGATTACGGAGGCGCAAAAACATATCCGCAAGTGACGAACAGCCATCGCGAGGTGCATCCCGAACGCGGCAGGGGTTAGAATCGCCCATGGACTGCATGGTTTGCACTGCAAGGCGGAGCCTGCAATGAGACGAACGATCGCAACAGCGTGTGTGGTGGCAATCATGTCGAGCGGCGTCTGGGCGCAGACGTCCGGCTCGACGGCGCCCGCAGTGCATACTCAAAAGTCGGAAACAACGCGGCACTTGGCCTTGAGGAAGAAAAAGGAGAAGGCCGCTGTTCCGGCCCAGGAGCTTCCCGCGCAAACCACGCCTCCGGTTCCAGCCACCCTGATGAACAGCGCCCCGGTAACGCCAACTGTGACCATGGATCAAGGGCTGCTCACGATTGACGCGCCGAACTCTACCTTGAGAGATGTGTTGAGCGGAGTTCAAAAGGCGACCGGCGCGGCGATTGAAGGAGCGTCGCCAACTGAGCGCGTTGCGGTTCGACTGGGCCCCGGCGACCCCGAGCAGGTCATTGCAGCTCTGCTGCGCGGCACGCCTTATGATTATGTAATTCTCGGCTCGCTGGGGAGACAGGACGTGGTGACGCGGGTGTTGCTGACTCACGCGGTACCACCCTCTGGGGCGCCCGCTCCCTCCTCTGCCAGCAGCGACTCCGAGTCCGAGCCCGAGCCAAACGCGGCGGCTCAACCGGGTCCCGGGTTCCACCCAGGCGTTTCACCTCACCAGCCGCAGATAAACAATGCTCAACCGATGGGCACACCTCCTGAGGAGGTCGCGACGCAACCGAACGCAGAGAGCGAGCAGGAGCAGGCACAACAACCGCCACCGCAGCCCACACCTCAGCAGCAGCAAGCGCCACCAGACCAGTTGCTGAAACAGCTGCAAACGCTGGGACTGGCTGCGCCGACGCCGACGCAGCCTAAGCAGCCGCAATAAAATCGACAAAAAAATATGTGAAAGAGATGCATAGAGCGGAGCTCCGCCGAGAACGCGGGGCTTTCATCTCGTTTATGTTTATGCGTGCAGGAATGCGGATCTCTGCCGGGCGGAAGGACTGCTTAACTGTGGCCCGCGGAGGTGGTGAGAGGGCGTACCGGAGCGGCTTTGATCGATTGGCGGCTGCGATCGAATGCGGAGAGAATTCCGAAAATAATGACGTAGCCGAGTCCAACCCCCGCCGCTAGCGACAAGAGGATCACGGCGAATAAAGAAATGAACATAACTATCGATAACACGTTATACCTTCTAGTCTTGTGCCGGGCTCGCGCCCGGTGGCTGCTCCGGCGCTCACGCCGAGTCTACTCTCAATGCTAACTCTGTTTCGACCACCGCGCAGTGACTCTGAATTGCGGAAATCACGAATTCACGCTTTTTCCTGCTGCAAAGGACCATATCGGTCAATGCGGCTGAAATGACTATGCGGCGGTTTGACCCAGAGCGCTATTGGCAAATAAGATACCTGAGTTGAACTATCTTCCTGCTCTTTTTACCCCGTCCGTGCAGGCGTGTCCAATTACGAGCGGCCTTGTACCAAAACATGGCACTGGCGAACGAGCGGAGTGGTTCACTTGAAACCGGTCAACATGGGTATCCGCAACATTACGGTGCGTGGCGCGCGCCAGCACAACCTGAAAAACATCGATGTTGAAATTCCGCGCAATACGCTGACGGTGATCACCGGGCTGAGCGGATCAGGCAAATCCTCGCTGGCCTTTGACACCATCTATGCTGAGGGGCAGCGGCGCTATGTCGAGACCCTCTCGGCGTATGCAAGACAGTTTCTCGACCAGATGGAGCGGCCTGACGTGGACTCCATCGACGGCTTGAGCCCGGCCATCTCCATCGAACAAAAGACTACCTCGCGCAGCCCCCGCTCCACTGTCGGGACAATCACTGAGATTTACGATTATTTGCGCCTGCTCTACAGCTCCATCGGCGTTCCTCACTGCCCGAGTTGCGGAAAGGAGATCAGCCGTCAATCGGTGGAGCAGATTACGGCGCGAGTGATGGAGCTGGGCGGCAGCGGCGAGGAGCCGCGGGTCATGCTGCTGGCGCCAATCGTGCGCGGACGCAAGGGCGAGTTCTCCAAGGAAATGGAAAAGCTGGCGGCACACGGATTCACCCGTGCGCGGATCGATGGCGAGCTACGCTCCATCGACGAAGAGATCAAGCTGGACAAGCGGCGCAACCACACGATCGAAGTCGTGGTGGATCGCCTGCTGGTGAAGGAAGGAATCGAGAGGCGGCTGGCAACTTCGGTCGATGCCGCCATGAAGCTGGGCTCGGGACTGCTGGTGGTCAGCGTGGTGGGTGGTGAGGAGCACATGTACTCCTCGCGCATGGCCTGCCCGGAGTGCGGCGTCAATGTCGCCCAGCTTGAGCCGCGCTCGTTCAGCTTTAACAGCCTGTACGGCGCCTGCCCGGAGTGCAACGGGCTGGGCTCGAAGTATGACTTCGATCCAGCCAAGGTGATCGTGGACTGGTCCAAGCCGCTGCTGGATGGCGGCCTTGGCCCCGGTGCGGGCTCAGCCACCCTGGTGGCGATGATCAAGCGCGCCGCCGAGGACAAAGGCATCGACCTGGGCACGCCATTCGAGCAACTGCCGGAAGAGCAGCAGAAATTTCTGCTCTACGGCGATCCGTCGAAGCGCGCTCGCTCGGGCTTCAAGGGCATCCTCGCCTTCCACAAGCAGACCTTGGAGGAGACTGTCACCGAAGGCTATCGCGATTACCTGATGCAGTACATGTCGGCCACGCCCTGCCCGGTGTGCCACGGGCGCAGGCTGCGTCCGGAGAGCCTTGCGGTCAGGGTGAACGGCATGAGCATCGCGGAGTTCACGGCGCTTCCCATCGTGCGCTCGGCAGAGGTGGCGGGGCAGATTCTGCTGAACGGGCGCGACGAAAAGATCGCGGGCCGCATTGTCGGCGAGATACAGGAGCGGCTCGGCTTCCTGAACCACGTCGGCCTCGGATATCTTTCGTTGGATCGCTCGGCGGCAACCCTGAGCGGCGGCGAAGGCCAGCGCATCCGTCTGGCGACACAGATTGGCTCCAAACTGCGCGGCGTGCTCTATGTGCTCGACGAGCCTTCCATCGGCCTCCACGCACGGGATAACGAGAAGCTTTTGCAGTCGCTCGAATCGCTGCGCGACCTTGGCAACACCGTGCTTGTGGTGGAGCACGATGAGGAGACGATCCGCCGCGCCGATTATGTGATCGACCTGGGACCGGGCGCGGGCAAACTCGGCGGAGAGTTGGTGGCCGCCGGCACTCCCACCGAGGTCGCCGCGATCCCGGATTCGCTGACCGGGCAATACATCTCGGGACGCAAGACGATTCCAGTGCGCGATGAGCGGCGCCAGGTCAACGGTCACTCGATCGCCGTGCTTGGGGCACGTGCGAATAATCTCAAGAACATCGACGTGAGCTTTCCGCTGGGTGTGATGACGGTGGTGACCGGCGTCTCGGGCTCGGGTAAATCGACACTTGTAAATGACATTCTGTACGCCGCGCTGGCGCAGAAGATTTACAAATCGCGGCAGGAACCGGGTGCGCATAAAGCGATCAGCGGCGCCGGCGAGATCGACAAGGTAATCCGCATCGACCAGTCGCCGATTGGCCGAACCCCGCGCTCGAATCCGGCGACCTACACCGGCGTGTTTACCCAGATACGCGACTTGTACGCCATGTTGCCGGAGTCGCGTGAACGCGGCTACAAGGCGGGGCGCTTCTCCTTCAACGTCTCCGGCGGACGATGCGAGGCCTGTCAGGGCGAGGGCGAGCGCCGCATTGAAATGAATTTTCTGCCGGACGTGTATGTGCTCTGCGAAGTCTGCGGCGGCAAGCGCTACAACCGCGAGACGCTGGCCGTACACTACAAGGGGTACACTATCGCCGACCTGCTCGATACGCCCATCAGCGAAGCCCTGACCGTGCTTGAGAACATTCCCCAAGCGCGCCAGAAGCTACAGACGCTGGTCGATGTGGGGCTGGGATATATTCACCTCGGTCAATCTTCCGTGACCCTGAGCGGCGGCGAAGCACAGCGCATAAAACTGGCCCGCGAACTAAGCAAACGGCAAACCGGACGCACCCTCTACCTGCTGGATGAGCCGACCACCGGCCTGCACTTTGAGGACGTCAATCGCCTGCTCGAAGTCTTGCACCGCCTGACCGATCTGGGCAACAGCATCATCATCATCGAGCACAACCTCGACGTAATTCGCAATGCCGACTGGATCATCGACCTGGGCCCTGAGGGGGGAGAAGAGGGCGGAAGAGTTGTGGCGCAGGGAACTCCGGAACAGGTCGCCAAGGTGAAGAAAAGCTACACGGGACAGGCGCTGAGCGGGACCGAGCGATAGAAGTTTTCAACGCTTCAAGGTAAGCAGCTACCCGCCGCACTACGAGATCGATGCCTGCTCCGGCGGAAGTGTGCAGAGCCGTTCGGGGCGGCTGGCTGCCAGAGTCATTGCGCGTGCGACCCGGTTGATCCATTCCGTCGCGGCGTCCTCTGGTTCGAAGCCCGAGACGGGACCGGCCTGCGCGATTCCTGCCGTGACGGTGATCGCGATCGGTTCCAGAGCTTCGCGCAATCGTCCCACCAGGGCCTCAGTCCCGGAAACTTCCTGTTGCAGCAGCAACGCGACCGTATCGCTGTCATACCGGAACGACAGCGCCTGACTGTTGGCAACCGAGCGCAATGTGCGCACCAGCTCGGCGATGGCGCCCTCAACCTTTATCTCCGAGGTGAGCGAGGCGACCTGGAGGAGCGCCAGCGTACTGCAGAGCTCGCCTCCGGAGCGTTGACGGCCCAGCTCGGATACTACCGCATCGATGTAGGAGGAGCGCTTCAGCAGCCCGGTTTCTTCCTCCGCCACGCCGGTTGTAAGCAGGGGCTGAAAGCGTGCTACCTGCACGGCGCGTGCAACCTGATCCACCATCGAGCGCAGCAGCGCAAGATCGTCGGAGGACCAACGACGCCGCGCTCCGCACTGCTGCACGATGAACAATCCGATGGGCTGATCCTCGCTGAGCAGAGCGATCACGACAAGCGAGTACACGTTCAGGCGTGCGAGTTCCTGACGAATCGGTGCGAGCGCTTCGGAGAGCTGCACGTCAGCCGCGCGAAAGACGGGCTCGACCGAGGTGAGCCGCTGGCTTAGCGCGAGCAGGCGCACCATGGCCGTACGCTCTGACTTCGGCACCTCGGGCGAACAGTACTCAACCACCAGCGATGGCGCCTTGCCGGGCGTGGCCAGCGCGGCCAGGCAGCGGCTATATTGCCAACGCGCTCCAATCTGGTTGACCGCCGTCACCAGGACTGAGCGCGGATCGCTTTGGCGGGCGATGAGGCGGCTGACCTCGGCGGCGCGCATCACGGCTTCGGCAACACGTTTCTGCTCGGCCGGCTCTTGCGCGGCTGGAACGGCGAGTCCAGCGTTGAGGAAAAGCTGCCGCACGCGTGGGTTGCCATCAAGATCGGCGGCAAAGGATTGCTTGAGCTGCTCAATCTTCTGCAGCGCTTTGTCTCGCATCCCGTACTGAAGAAAAATTTCAGCCTGAAGAATCAGATCCTCAAAGACGGTCGGCGCGGCTCCCTCAGTGGTATCTTCTTCTTGCTCGGGTGTAGCCGTAACCTGCTCGGGCGGGTCGACTCCAAGCCGCCTTGCTACCGCTTGCAAGCGATCCTCCGGAGCATGGCCGGCCAGCATTTGCATCCGCTCCTTATGTTCGGCCTCATAGGGATCAATATCGACAGCGCGGTCCAAGGCGTCCACTGCCTTGGCGAAATTGCCCGCTTCAAAGTACAGTCCAAAAAGTCGGGAGAGCACCTGAGCATAGTCAATCTCGCGATTGGCACTGTTGTAGAGCTCCGCGAGATATTCGAAAAAAGCAATGCTGGGCTTGCTCTTCGCGGCAAGTTCGGCCACATCAGCCATGAACTCATTGCGGCGTCCAGCCTTGCGATAAAACTCTTCGAGGCGACGCGCCAGGCCCAAAGCGCGGTCTACACAGTCACGGTCCAGCAGGCCCACGATGATGGAGTGAAGAGCCGTAAGATGTCCGCTGGGATTGCGCTCGAAGAGCCGCCATGCAAAGGGCTCGGCCTCTTCCACACGGCCCACGGCTACAAGAGCCAGTGCATAGGGTTCGCGCGCCTCTTCCGGGCTGGATGGATAGGTGGCGAGCGGTCGCAGCAGTTCAATCGCCTCTGCCGGGTGGCCATTCGCGATCAGGCCCCGTCCGTGCCCAAGACGCGCCGCCATGTTGTCCGGATTATTAGCATAGGCGCGCGCGTACGCCTCGGAGGCATCCTGGCCAACCCGCTCCAACATGATGCCAAGCTGCACCAGTGCCACCGCGGCCAGGGCGCGTTCATGCAGAGCTTCCGAGATGCGGGCTTGCTCGCGGTAATCCTCCATGCGAGGATCAAGCTCCAGCGATTCCGTAATGCACTTGAGCGCTCGCCGCGGCTCGCCGAGGCGCTGAAATTCTTGAAATGCGATGCGATAGGCCTCTGCCGCATCTTTGCGGTTGAGGCTGACACACAGTTCGGCGTAGCGGCTCACCATCTCCGGATCTAATGCTTTCATCCGCTGCAGTCTGCGAAAGACCACGCCAGCATCGTTGATCTGCTTGCGCTCAAGGAAAAGAATAAAGAGGCGGCGCAGCATCTCCGATGCGATTCCGAGCTGATTGATGGACAGAGCCAGATCGGCGGTTTTCTGCAGGAGCTTTTCGTCTTCCGGCTGCAACTCAATAGCGGCGCGGTACTCCTCAAGAGCAAGCTCTGGCTTGCCCTTTTCCAGGAGCTTCTCAGCGCGCCCGATAAACTTGGCAGGATCACTCATGGCTGCTTAGCAATTTTAAGCTGCAAAGGCACATTTGTTAGCTCGAAACAGCGAGCCAGTTGACACTTCGCCTTTTATTCGCCAAACTATTGGGAATGTTGGTGAGGAGGAAAGGTCGATATGGCTTTGACCAAACGGCAACGGCAGATATACGACTTTATCGCTGATTTCGTGCAGAGCAACGGCTACTCCCCTTCTTTCGAAGAGATCGGCGCAGCGCTGGGCCTCAGCTCGCTTGCCACCGTACACAAACACATCAACAATCTTGAGACGAAGAAGCTATTGCGTCGCGATTATAACCGCAGCCGCTCCATTGACATTCTGCCACTGCCGGAGGGGACCCCGGAGCGCAGTCGCGCACTCGCTCCCCGTTTCTTCGAGTTGCCATTGGTGGGACGCATCGCCGCCGGTAGGCCGATTGAACAGGTGGAGACTCCGGAAATGATTTCGCTTACCGACTTCACCCGTGCCAAAGACGTCTTCGTGCTCCAGGTTGTAGGCGAAAGCATGCAGGACGAGCACATCGTAAATGGCGACTACGTTCTGGTCGAGAAGACCGAGAGCGCTCGCGAAGGCGAGATCGTGGTAGCACTGGTGAACGGTTCGGAGACCACTCTGAAACGCATTTACCACGCCGGTGACCAGATTCGCCTCCAGCCATCGAATGCCGCGATGCAGCCCATCATGGTTCCCGCCGAGGCCGTGCGAGTGCAGGGACGCGTGGTTGCGGTGCTGCGAAAATACTGAGGGCCCGCAGGACTATTTGGGTGGTTGGGAGGCTGTGTGTTGCGAGGCAGTGCTGTTCTCCGCCTTCGTGCCGCCCGATGCGGCCTGCTTGTGGCTGGCTCCAACCGTGACGGTCGCCGCTGTCAGTTCATTGTTTTTCCGGGTGGCATGGATCACGACCGGATCGCCAACCTTGATGTCCTTGAGCGCGATCGCAGTGTTATTTTTCGCATACGTCGTATCGGCGTTCACGAACACGGGTTGCGACTTTCCGTCCGTGGTGGTCACCGTGATCGAAGTAGCGTTAACGCCCGTGACGGTTCCCATCACGTGCTCCATCCCGCCGTGGGCATAGGCCAGACTCACCATCACGCTCAATGTCAGTGCGAGCGTCAGCAGCGTTTTCATTTGTTAATCCCCTTTAATGTTGATGCGTGGCAGGATGCTTCGGAGGCGGAGCTTGCGTATTGCCGTTTAGGAACTGCTCCTCCTCTATCTCTTCTCGCACCTCGCCCGGCGCTTTGGGATTGAGCCGCTCCATTTCGAGTTCCTCTTGAGCGGAAAGTTTCGGAAGGTGACGAATGAAATCCACGAGTTTCCAACTCTCATCTGCCGAGTCCTGTCCGCCGAAAGCTGGCATACCAGACAACCGAACGCCGTTTTCGATGACGAAGAAGATCTCTCCGTCGCTCATGTTCTGGGTGTCTTGGGCACGCAGATCAGGCGGCTTAGGATACAGGCCCGCGCCGAGCATCGTCTTTCCGCTCCCGTTATTCGCATGACAAACGGCGCAGTGATCGGCGAAGTGCGCTCGACTTTCGGCAAGAACTTCAGCCGAGGTTGGAATGGGGTTCTTGAGAGTTTTGGCGGAGCGAGGCATCGCCAGAGCCCGCGCCCACTCTGCGATTTCCGCCTCCAATTCGGTGGGCTGCGAGCGTGCGCTAAACCCCTTCGCCGAGATCGTCAGGTAGGCCACTCCGACGGTTGCACACACGCCGGCGATAAGCAGCAACAGTGCGATGGCTATGGTCCTGCGCATCTCGCGCTCCGATTTGGCTCCGACGTGGCTTGCAAAAGCTGGAAGAAAAGCCCGGCCATGGCCGGGCTGAGTACGTCGAGATCACGTTCCACTCAGGCGAGTTTGTTCAACGCGCTCTCAATCGTTTCCTTGGGGACATAGCCGACAATCTGCTCCTGCACCTTGCCGTCTTTGAAGACAAGCAGGGTGGGGATGCCGCGCACGCCATAGCGCTGAGGCGTCGCCGTGTTGCGGTCCACATCCATCTTGGCAAACTTGATCTTGCCTTGATACGACTTCGCAATCTCATCCACGACCGGGGCAAGAGCGCGGCAGGGACCGCACCAGGTAGCCCAGAAATCAATCAGAACAGGCTGTTCGCTGTTGAGCACTTCCTGATCGAAGTTTGCGTCGGTTACTTCCAAAATCACAGTGCTAATTCCATCGCTCGCCATTCTTCCTCCAGTTCCTCTGTACGAAAAGCTTCTTGCCGCAAACTCGCCGGGGGCGCAACGGCTAAAACGATATCGTAACACTTCGATTCGATGCGCTGGCTGGACTTTGGACGCATAAGCCGCATTCAGTGCTGAAATCGACTTCAGAACGCCCCGGCGAACCTGCGTCTAGCCCTCAGATGCTTCCTCTGCATACAATAGGTTCATGCGCTATCTGATCGCTCTGCTTGCCTTGGCCGGACTGGTGATTTCCTGCTTCGCCCTACGCGAACACTTCCGCACCGAACCCTCGCCGTGCAGCATCAATGAACGCTGGGATTGCGGCGCGGTTAACCATAGCCCCTTCGCGGAAATCGAAGGCGTCCCGGTAGCCGTCTTCGGCATTCTGGGCTATGCGGCAATCGCCGGATTCGCACTGGCACGCCGCTGGTGGATCGTGCTGCTGCTCACCACCGGAGCTCTCGGCTTCTCCATGTATCTCACCTATGTCGAGGCGCGAATCCTGGAGACTTACTGCATCTGGTGCGTGAGTTCGGCGGCAATCATTACGCTGACTGAGGTTGCGGCAATCGTTGCGGCGGCCAGAAGGCGCAAAGTCGCCGCATAACCAGAGGTCGTTGCGCGTTTCGGCTTTGAAGGATGCGATGTCGTTGCTTGCGGAATTCGTCAAACAGGCGGCGTTCGAGGAGGGCTTCTCGCTCTCCGGTATTGCGCCAGCCGCGCCATTGCGCGAGCTCGACTACTTCCCTGCCTGGATCGAGGCCGGATTCCACGGCGAGATGGAGTACCTGGCGAAGACCAATGATGCGGGCGCGCTGCGGCGGGCGGCGCTGGCCAATGTCGCTCCCTGGGCGCGCTCGGTGGTGGTTTGCGCCGCAAACTATAACTCGGCCATACCCTATTCAACGCAATGCACCGACCCGACACAGGGATGGATCTCGCGCTATGCCTTCGTCGAGGCCGACTATCACGAGCTGTTGCTGAAGCGCCTGCGCCGCATGGAGCGCCGCATGATGGAGCGCATCGTTGCCGAAGGTCACGCGACTCCGCGCTCCTGGTGCTATGTCGATACTGGCCCGGTCGTGGAGCGCGTGCTGGCCCAGCACTCCGGTATTGGTTGGAGTGGCAAGAATGGCTGCATCCTGAATCAGCAGCTCGGCTCCTGGTTATTTTTGGGAGTGATTCTCAGCAGCCATGGGCTGCCGCCCGATCTGCCTGCGGCCGACCGTTGCGGCTCCTGCAGGCTCTGTCTGGATGCGTGCCCGACCGAGGCGTTCGTGGCGCCGCGCCAGCTTGATGCCACCCGCTGCATCTCCTATCTGACGATCGAGCAGCACGGGCCTGCGCCGGAAGAGCTTCGCGCGAAGATGGGCCGGCATCTGTTCGGCTGCGATATCTGCCAGGATGTTTGCCCGTGGAATCGGCGCGCGCCGGCCTCGACGGACCCGGCCTTTGCGCCGCGTCCCGAACTCGTGAATCCCCCTCTGGAGTGGATCGCAGGAATGACGAGGGAGGAATTCCATCGCACCTTTCGCGGTTCTGCGCTGAAGCGCGTCAAGCTGAATGGATTGTTGCGCAATGCCGCTGTGGCCATGGGCAATAGCGGAGAGCGGAAGTATTTGCCGCGTCTTCGCGAACTGGCGCAGCAGGAAGACCCAGCGGTAGCCGAACACGCGCGCTGGGCAATTGCGAAATTGGAGACAACGACAGGAATTGGGACGGAGCAGTGTGATGATAGAAATTCTTGCAAATCAAGCTGGCCCTTGGTGGACAAGGGCCAGCTCTAAAACGAACAATTATGCCTATCCGCGGCTTACATTCTGGGCCTGAAGCCCCTTGGGTCCTTTTACACATTCAAACTCGACGGTTTCGCCTTCGTTCAAAGTGCGATAGCCGTTTTCCTGAATGACAGAATAATGCACGAATACATCTTCACCCGTACTGCGCTGGATGAAGCCATAGCCCTTTGCGCCGTTAAACCACTTGACCGTACCCTTTTCTTTCACGACTCACTCCTTTCACATCTTGCAACGAAACAGTATTCATCGCCCGGATACGTGGAATACCTTCCAGCTTCCGTTGCAGCCCGAAACCCGCCCATCAAGCAAATCCGGATTCCATCATCTTCCTGGCAGGCCCGTGGCTCGCGAGAAAGATGCTGGAATCCGGATTCGACTGCTGCGCTGACTGCTGACTGCACATCCACTTATTCCTAATACCGCTCAAAACTACCCGCTAAACCCAGTTGTTTTTAGTGGGTGTCGCATATTTATCTCAAGCTGATCAGCTTGACAAGTGAATGTTGCAGGACTGTGTCACTTTGAAGAGGAAAATTGCCCAAAAGGGGAGAGTTTGTACTGCTGATCGCATGGTTTCGCAGTTTCGCAACTTCAAGAGCCGGGAAAACGCGATCACAAACCAGCCACTTTCGCTACAATGGAAAGAGAGATCATGACAACCGAAAGCACATCTGCCGCGGTGGCGACTGCCGTGGCCACCGGCGTTTCTTCCCACAGCGGCGATCCCCTTCAAGAGCTACGCACTTCGATGCTGCAAACTCTGCGGCGCAACGGTTGGTCCACGCTGAAATATCTGGGCACGACCGAGGTACACACGTATGCGTTTTCCGTGGCGGCAAACGCAATTCTTTCTTTCTTCCCTGCGGCAGTTCTGCTGCTGACGCTGAGCCGGCGCTGCTTTCATTCACCGTCGATGGTGGGTGCGATCAAGCGGATGTTGGCCGCGTACCTGCCGAGCAATCAGGGCTTTATCGTCTCGACTGTAGACGCGATGTCGGCGACGCACAAGATCCAACTGTTCTCGATCATCATGCTGTTCATCAGTTGTACGGGAGTGTTTGAGCCGCTGGAAGTGGCCCTGAACTCGGTGTGGGGATTCAAGCCGCGCAACTACCTGATGAACCAGGTGGTATCGCTGGGGCTGGCGCTGGGCTGCGGCGTACTGGCGCTGTTGAGCGTCGCGGGTACGGCGGGAGTATGGGCTCCGGCGGCCGCGGCGCAGGTTTGGCTGGGCCATCACATCGGCACCGGCATGGTGTACTCGCTGGTGGACCAGATCAATGTGACAATTCAATTCATTGCGTTGAAGATATTTGGAATGATTGCCAGCGTACTGATCTTCTTTCTTATCTACTGGCTGCTGCCGAATGGAAAGGTGCCGTATCGCGCGGTTCTGCCTGCGGCAATCATTGCGGGCGTGGCGTGGGAGATTGCGAAGATCATCTTTGTCGCGTGCCTGCCGTTGCTGGATTTTCATGAGGCATACGGACCTTTCTATGTTTCCGTTACTCTGATTTTCTGGGCATTTTTTTCGGGGCTGCTGCTGCTGGCAGGAGCGCATCTCTCGGCTCAGGACTCGGTGCAGAGAAAGTCACTGCTGAAACCGGAGCCGGAGAAGGCAGCGGCGGCATCGGTTAACTCGTAAGGTAATCGTTGGGAAGCAGAAAGTTAGTTGTTGGTCAATAGGTTGCAAGGATTGGCCAGGTCGACAATCGGCAACTCGCTAACAGGCACCCCGGAAGGGTGCCTGTTGTGTTATTGGCTTCGCTACAACCAGGGGCGATTCAGCCGAAGGTCGCTCGAAAACAAATGGGCGATTGAAACGCCTGAGGCGGCGCGAAAGATTTCAGCGGTGCCGGGATCTTTCGCTGCGCTCAAGATGACACCCAAAACAACTAGTCATCGGCAGGTGGAGCGTCATAGGGATGCTTGCCGGGGTTTGCGATATACCAATCGACCCATTCGTTGACGGTCTTGTACCAGAGCTGGGAATTCTGAGGTTTGAGGACCCAGTGTCCCTCGTCGGGGAAGTAGAGCATGCGGCTGGGAACCTTGAGACGCTGCAGGGTGGTGAAGAGCTGAAAGCCTTCGCTGACATCGATGCGGTAGTCGAGCTGGCCGTGGATGATGAGGGTTGGGGTTTTAAAGTTGGAGGCGGCAAGCGCGGGCGACCAGCGTCGGTAGAGCTCTCGATTGGACCACGGAGTTCCCTTGAACTCCCACTCGTTGAACCATAGCTCCTCGGTGGTGCCGTAGGCGCTTTCGGTGTTGAACATGCCGTCGTGCGAGACGATGCACTTGAAGCGGTCGCTGTGGCCGAGAATCCAGTTGGCCATGTAGCCGCCATAGCTGGCACCGAGGGCGCACTCGCGCTGGCGGTCAATGAAGCCGTACTCGCGCTCGGCGTAGTCGAGACCGAGCATGAGGTCTTCAAAGGGACGGCCGCCCCAATCTCCGTTGACTTCATCGATGAACTGCTGGCCGTAACCGGTGGAGCCGCGCGGATTGATCATGACGACGACGTAGCCGGAGGCGGCGAGGAGATTGGCATTCCAGCGGAAGTTCCATTCGTCTCCCCATGCGCTCTGCGGGCCGCCGTGGATGAGGAACTTGACCGGGTACTTGCTAGAGGGGTCGAAGCCAGGCGGCTTGATGACGAAGCCCTGCACCTGTTTTTTCTCGGCTCCGGTGAACCAGAACCACTCGATGGGCTGCATCTGGATCTGCGCCAGGAGCGCGTCATTGATGTGGGTGAGTGTCTGGGCTCCGGCATCCGGGGCGAGGGCCTCATCCTTCTCTGAATACACGGCACGCGGGGTTGACTGTGCGGGGGAATGGGATTTGGCGGCGCTGGGAGGCGGCAGAGGCGTGCCAGCCCAGGTAGAGATGGTGAACAGCTCGGCGGGAAAGCGCACGGAGCTGCGGGCAAAGAGCAGGGTCTTGCCGTCGGGAGCGGGCGTGGGGAAGTGGTTGGAGCCGCGCACAACTTCCCTGGGCTGTCCGCCGGGTAATTCAATGCTGTAGATGGGAGACTCGCCGGCATCGGCGGCGGTGAAGTAGAGCTTGGAGGAGTCCGGAGCCCAGGAGACGGAGTTCACCCAGCGGTCGAAGTTCTCGGTGAGGTTGAGGATGCGTCCGGTGGCGCGCTCGATGAGCTGGAGGCGGAAGCGGTCGCTCTCATAGCCGGGGCGGAGCTGGGAGCGGATGGCAAGATAGCGTCCGTTGGGCGAGTAGAGGGGCGTGGAGTCCGAGCCTTTATTGGCTGCAGTGAGATTGACGGGGCGAGCGTTGGGAGCGGCGAGGGAGAGGGTGAATACGTCACTGTTGGTGGATGTGGCCTGCACCTCATCGCGGTTGCCGGTGAAGGCGATCTCGCGGCCATCGGGAGAGAATTGGTACTGGTCCTGCTCGCCATGGGAGGAAGGCGGGACTGCGTGGTTGCCGGGGGTGAGGTCGCGGGCGGCGCAGGGTTGAGAACAGTCGCTGCTGATGAGGAAGAGGTGTGAGCGCTTACCGTCGTCATAGGCGTTCCAGTGCCGGTAGAGCAAGTGGTCGAAGAGTTTGGCCTTGACCGGAGACTTTTCGGCGGCGTCGTCTTTGGCTTTGTTGCAGGCATCGTCCGGGCAGCGGGGCCAGACGGCGGAGAGGAAGAGGATCTGCTTGCCGTCGGGAGACCAGAGGCCGCCAGTGGCGCCGGTGGAAAGCGTGGTGAGCTGGCGCGGGGAGCCGATGAGGGTTCCGGTCTCGCGGTGAAAGAGCTGAATGTAGAGCTGCGGGATTCCTTCCCGAGTGGCGTTGAAGAGAACGTGCTTGCCATCAGGCGAGAAGCGGAGGCGGTCTTCGGTTCCCTGGCCGGGTTCGATGAGGTGGTGGGGTTGGCCGCCAGCGAGAGGGATGATCCAGAGGTGCGACTGCATGGTGTTGTCGGCGAGCGAGACATCGACGGCAGAGAAGACGACCCAGAGGCCGTCTGGAGAGATGGTGAAGTCGCCGATGCGCTTGAGGTTCATCATGTCCTCAAAGGTGAAGGGGCGCTTCTGGGCGAAGGCGGAGAACGAGGCGAGCAGGATTGTGGCAATGAACAGGCGGCGCAGCATTCAGGAGCACTCCAGAAAGGGAAAGTTTAACTTAGGAGAAAGGACGCGGGATAGCGAGGGTTGATGGGCCATCCTGCTTGTGCCGAGTTTCCCGTACAATCAAGCGGAGTTCCCCGTACAATCAAGCATGGACTCCACGAACCGCAAAGTTTTCTGGGTTCTCTTCACGATACTCAGCCTTGTGGGCTACTTCCTGCCCTTTGGCTGGGCCATCGCAGAGATGTTTTTCGCTCTTTGGCTAAGCTGGTGGATCGTCTACCGCTCGGGTCTGCTCTGAATTTGACAACGGGAGAGCGTTTAAAACCGAACAACATCGATCGCTACTTGAGTTGCCTCCGGGCCGCGCGGGCGGGGATTCCTCGCTTGGCTCGGAATGACAACTTACGGAATGCTTTGGGTTCTTCCGCACTTTTGGTGATACTCCCGCCTGACCAATAATTTGGGTACACTGCACTGCTCTGATGTTCTCCGGTCAATGGGATGGGTCAACGCACGCTGTTGCCCGATGCTACCGAGCTTCAGTTGCATTGTCTGAAGTTCGAGTTGGATACCGTTGTCCTGATCGTTCGCACCGCCCGCCGCGAGGCGGTCTGCCCCTTTTGCCACCAGCCGTCCTGTCGCACTCACAGCGGAAACTCGCCGACCTGCCATGGAATGGCATCCCGGTGCTGGTGAGGTTGCGAACGCGGCGATTCTTTTGCGATACGCCCGGTTGCGGCCAGCAGATCTTCACGGAGCGGCTGCCGAATACCGCGGCTCCGCATGCGCGACGTACAGAAAGACTGAGCAAGGCTGCGGATTGGTTTACGTTGGCGATGGGCGGTGAGGCGGGCGCACGACTTGCTGGCAAAGTTGGTATCGTGACCAGCGGAGATACGTTGCTTCGCCAGTTGCGCCGGATGCCGCCACCGGCTTCGCCCTATGTTCCGCGGGTGCTTGGTATCGATGACTGGGCTTGGCGCAAGGGGCATCGCTACGGAACGATCCTCTGCGATCTGGAGCGAGGCCGAGTGGTTGATCTGCTGCCGGATCGCACGGTGGAAACGGTGTCTGCCTGGTTGCGCTCGCACCCCGGTGTGGAGATCATCAGTCGTGATCGTGCCAGTGCCTACGCCGAAGCGGCGCGCACGGCCGCACCAAGAGCAATCCAGGTAGCCGACCGATGGCATCTCCTACGCAACGTCGTTGAAGCTCTCCAACGCCTGCTGGAAAGCAAGCACAGTTTGTTGACGCAGACTGCCAAAGCAGTCGCCGGAATCACGCCGTCTCCGCCCTTGGCAATGTGCCCTGATGCACCACTTCCGGCACCAGCGATCAAGACTACAAGTGCCGAGCGTCTTCACCAGGCAAAGCGGAGCCGACGGCGTACCCGGTACGAAACGGTGATGGAGATGATCCGGCGGGGCGTGTCACAGTGTGAGATCTCGCGCCAGTTGGCGATTGGGCGGCGGACGGTCCACCGCTGGGTTCGCGCGGGTACATTTCCCGAACATGTGCGCACAAAGCGAAGTAGTTGTCTGGACCGGCATGAGAACTATTTGAAACGCCGCCATCAAGAAGGCTGTTACAACGCCACACGACTATGGCAAGAACTTCGTGCACAAGGATTTCGCGGCGGCTACGGTATCGTTTCTCAGTGGGTTCGACATATGCGCACGGCGCGAGATCATCCCACCCGGGTGCCAACAACTCAACGAACTGATAAGAGTTCACCTCGGCAGACGGCTTGGCTCCTGATACAGGAGCCGCCAGAAGCCCAAGCGTATCTGGAAGAGCTCTGCCGTCGTAGCCCGGAGATCGATGCCAGCGCAACTGCGGCCCGCGAGTTGTTCAAGATGATTCAACGGCGCGACGCACACGCCTGGACTCAATGGTTGAAAACGGCGAAGGAAACTCCGCTGAAGAGTTTCGCTGCTCATCTTCAACGGGATCAAGGTGCGGTCTTAGCTGCCATGCAATTGCCTTGGAGCAACGGACACGTCGAAGGGCAGGTTCATCGGCTGAAGCTCATCAAACGACAGATGTATGGACGCGCCAAGTTCGACCTGCTCCGACAACGCGTGTTGTACGCAGCTTGATATCGCTGGGGAACACAACCGTGCGTGAGCTCTCCACTGCCATCACCAAAAGCACAGAAGAACCATGCTTTGGCTCTGAATTGGCCCGGAATGACAGCCTACGGGGTGCTTTGGCTCTGAATTCAGCTCTGCTTTCGCTTGCATTCCACTGCTTTCTCTGCAAAAATAGCTAGGTTCCCGAAACTCGGGACGACTCTCCGCCATCTAAGGCTTAAGGCCTCTTCGCCCCAATATGGCGACTTGCCCGTAGCGGAGCGGGCTTTCTTGTGTACTGCGTGATAAAATTTTTGAGGTTTCGGCTTATTTTTCCGGCTCTTACCGGCCGGCGAGCCGAGTTGTGATTGTTTGGCGGCAACCTCGCCGCCTCTGAAGTTTCCGGCTGCCTACGGCGCCCAGTGAAGGATATTGCTCTTGGCTCTTGACGATAAATACGAAGACATCCAAAAGTTGATCGACACCGGCAAGGAAAAAGGTTTTCTCACCTACAACGAGGTGAATGACCTGTTGCCGAACGATATCAACTCCGCCGACGATCTTGACGACCTGCTCGGAATGATCGGAACCCAGGGAATCAACGTCCTGGAAGACACCAAGCTTCCCTCGGAAAAAAAGTTTGATCCCGATGAGGAGTTGGAAGACGTCGAGCTCGACCTGACGCCCGGCGCCCTGGAAAAGACCAACGATCCCGTCCGCATGTATCTGCGCGAGATGGGCACCGTCCCCCTGCTCACCCGTGAGGGCGAGGTCGAGATTGCGAAGCGCATCGAGCGCGGACAGATTCGGGTCCTCAAGGCACTCTCCCGTTCGGCGATCGTCATTCGCGAGGTTCTCGCCATTGGCGACGATCTTAAGCGCGGCGTCCGCTCCGTTAAGGAAGTCGTGGTCTTCGACGAGGAAGAGATCACCGACGAGGTCATGCAAAGCCGCCTCAAGGAAATCTCCGGCAAGATCGACGAACTGGGACGCCACTACAAACGCGGCCTCGCCATCGCCGTCAAGCTCTCGGAGGTCGGAGTTCCCGGCAAGGACAAGAAAAAGCAGCGCGACTATCGCAAGCTGCACTGGGGTCTCGGCCGTGCCCAGGTAGAGGTCAGTCGCGCGATCCGCAAGCTGCGCTTCACAAACCAGGAGCGCAAGCGCCTCATCGACCGCGTCAACAAGACGGTCGAAAACATGAAGGCGCTCGACCGTCAGGTCCTTAACCTTGAGAAGCGCTGCGAGTTCACCAAGAACGAAGAGCAGAAGAAGGAGATCCGCAAGCAGATCCGCACTGTGCGCACCGACATGGAGCGCATTGAGGTCGAAGCCGGAGCCGTCTTCACGGAGCTCAAGCGCACTCAGCGAGAGATCATTCAAGGCGACATGGATGCCGAGCACGCCAAGCGCGAGCTTATCGAGGCCAACCTCCGCCTCGTCGTCTCCATCGCCAAAAAATACACCAACCGCGGCCTCCAATTCCTCGACCTTATTCAGGAGGGCAACATCGGCCTGATGAAGGCCGTGGATAAGTTCGAGTATCGCCGCGGCTACAAGTTTTCGACGTACGCAACGTGGTGGATTCGTCAGGCCATCACTCGCGCCATCGCCGATCAGGCGCGCACCATCCGCATCCCGGTGCACATGATCGAGACGATCAACAAGCTCATTCGCACCAGCCGCCAGCTTGTGCAGGAGCTCGGCCGCGAGCCAACCAGTGAAGAGATTGCCCGCCGCATGGACATCCCGGTCGCCAAGGTCCGCAAGGTCTTGAAGATCGCGCAGGAGCCCATCTCACTGGAAACCCCCATCGGCGAAGAGGAAGATTCGCATCTTGGAGATTTCATCGAGGACCGCGCTGTGGTCTCGCCCGCCGAGGCTGTCATCAACGTCAACCTCAAGGACCAGACCTCGCAAGTGCTTCGCACCCTCACCCCGCGCGAAGAGAAGGTCATCAAGATGCGCTTTGGCCTCGAAGACGGCAGCGAGCACACGTTAGAAGAGGTCGGGCAGTCGTTCGCGGTCACTCGCGAGCGCATCCGGCAGATCGAGGCGAAGGCTCTGCGCAAACTGCGTCACCCGTCGCGCTCACGCAAGCTCCGGGCGTTTATGGACGGGGTGCACGACTAAGTTTGTTTTTTTCGAAGGGCACGGCTTCGGCCGTGCCCTTTGTGTTGATGTACTAACACTGGTACTAGTACCATGTCTGCAGGTCTCTGGGATAGTTGAGGCGGACTGATTGTGAGTGGGGATTGCAGGTTGAATTGCCTCTGGGGCAGCACTGGAGATTTGGGGCGGAGCGGGGATTCCTCGCGGAGCTCGGAATGACACCTCAAGAGCAAAGCAAGAGCAAAAGCAAGAGCAAAGGCAAGTGTAGTCCAGAGCTACTCGTACCTTAGCGCCTCGATCGGGTCCAAGTTTGCGGCCTTCCAGGCCGGATAGATTCCGAAGACCAGGCCGATGATTGCTGAGCTGGCGAACGCAAACACCGTCCACTGCCAACTCATCGTCGCCGGCAAGGCAGGCACCGTTGCCGCGATCACGAAAGTCAGCACCCCGCCGAGCAGAATCCCCATCGCGCCGCCTACTGCCGTCAGCACTACAGCCTCGGTGGTGAACTGCAGCAGCACATCGTGCTTGCGCGCGCCCACGGCCTTGCGCACACCGATCTCGCGCGTCCGCTCGGTTACGGAGACCAGCATGATGTTCATCACTCCGACGCCGCCCACCAGCAGCGCCACGCTGGAGACGGCAAACATGAAGGCGAAGACTCCGCGCGTTACCTGGTTCCACACCTGCACAATTGAATCCTGGCTGAAGACGGAGAAGTTATCCGGCTGATCCGGCTTCAACCTGCGCCGCCGCCGCAGCAGCTCGCGAACCTCGTCCTCGGCCTTCGCCATATCCGGCTGCGAAGTTGCCTTGATAGAAATCCAGTTCTGTTTCAGCTCCGGATGCAGTTTGCGAAAGGTAAAGTAGGGAAACATCACGATGTTGTCTTCGGGATTCGAGCCGCCGCTGAAGGCGCTCTTTTTCTTCTCCGCCACACCGATCACGGTAAACAGTTGCCCCTCGATGTTGAGCTCCTTGCCGAGCGGGTCGGTCTCGGCGAAGAGCGCGCTGGCCGTGTCCTGGCCGATGACGATCACCGGCATGCGCTGCTCGTCTTCCATCTGGGTAAACCAGCGCCCCTTGGCCGGGGTGTAGTCGAAGACCTCCATGCTGTCGGCCGTATCGCCTTCCAGAATCGTGTTCTTCGCCACGTGGCCTTCGTACTTCACCACGTAGCTTCCAGTGTTGAACTGCGGCAGAAAGAGCCGGATCCCCGGAGCCACGGCCTTGACGTGCGGCAGCTCTTTCATTGCCTCGGCGTCTTCGTAGGTCAGCTCTTTGCGGTTCAGCATCTCGGCCGAAGGGCGCCCGAATGTCATCATGTCAATGTGGAATGCGAAGATGATGTTCGATCCCATCTGCTGCACCATGCCTTGCACGTTGCTGTTCAACCCGCGCACCACCGATGAGATCGTGATCACCGTCGCCACGCCGATCACAACTCCGAGGATGGTCAAGGCGGAGCGCATCTTGTTGCGCACCAGCGTCTCAAACGATAGGCGGAAGATCTCTCTAATATCGCCGCGCTGTGCCATTCCGCAATCCTTTACAGTTCAAAGCGCAGCGCCTGGATCGGGTCCAGCCTCGCCGCCTTGTGCGCCGGATAGACGCCGAAGAAGACACCCACGGCGCCTGCCATGATCAGTCCTGCCAGCACCGTCCACGGCTTCACCTCGCTCGGCATTCCGATCATGATTGTCACCGTCTTAGCCACCGCGATTCCCAGGCCTACGCCCACTGCGCCGCCCACCAGAGAGAGCGTCGAGGACTCGATCAGAAACTGCCGCATCACGTCCCCTGAGCGCGCTCCGAGCGCCTTGCGTATCCCAATCTCCCGCGTCCGCTCCGTCACCGAAACCAGCATGATGTTCATAATCACCACGCCGCCCACGATCAGCGAGATCGATGCCAGTGCGACCGCCACCATAAAAAACGTTCCACTCAGCTTGGCCCAGATGGAAAGAAAACTTTGGTTCGTCTCGGCTACAAAGCTGTCCGGCTGCCCCGGTGCGTCGTGGCGGCGCGAGCGCATCACCACCCGCACCTGGTCGATGGCCGCATCCAAGGTGCCCACTCCATCGGACTTCGCCCAGATCAGCAGCGCGACATGTTGCGAGCCGAACTGCTTGTACCAGCTCGTCAGCGGAATCACCACCCAGTTGTCCAGACTCTGTCCCAGCGCCTTGCCCTTGGGCTCGGCGACTCCAATTACGGTGTAGCTCTGCCCATCGACTCGAATCTCCTTGTTCAGCGGATCGACACCCGGCATCAGGTTGTCGGCGATATCGCTGCCGATCACTGCCACGCTCGATCCGGCGCTGACGTCGGCCCCGGTCAGCGCCCGCCCCTCACGCAGGTTCAGGTCGTAGATCGCCGACATCCCCGGAGTCCAGCCGCGTGCGCTGGTGTCGCTGCTGTTCTGCTCGTTGTACTTGATGCGCACGTTCTCCTGGTGCGCCGAGGCGCCCACGTTGCGGCAAAGCGTGCAGCTCTCCGAAACCGCCAAAAAATCGTCGTAAACAATGTCTTTGCGCTTTTGGCTGTCCAGATACTGGTCCACGTTTGTGATCACGTTGGGAGCCTTGGAGACGATGAAGACGTCGGCGCCAAGGTTGAAGATCTTCTCCGCCACGAACCCATTGATGCCGTTGACGAAGGTCATCACGGCGATCAGTGTTGCCACCGCGATCACCACCCCGAGCAAGGTGAGCACGCTGCGCAGCTTGTTGGCCCACAGCGATTGCAGCGCGATGCGAATGGCTTCCAGTGTATTCATACGCGGCGATTGATCCCCCGCAGTTTACCAGACCATCCCGTGCCATTCGTCCACCATGGGCGTTGCGGCGTGGGCCAGCGGAAGTCCTCCGATATCACACCTTCTGAATAAAATTTGTCACAATCCGGTGAAAAATTGAGCCTGCTCGTCCCGTGTGCTACGATGCTCTGCTTTAGAGTGCTATACGGTTTCTGCAATCTGCAGTAAGACGCCCGTTTCGGCGGGCGCCGTAGGCGAATGCTCCTGCAACGTGCTCGTTGGTTGCCGCCGCCGCTTTGGGGTCAACCTTGCGTGCTCCGCGCAGGCTTTCAAATCAAAGCTCACGGGAGTTCTTTTTGTGAAGACCTACGAAGGTGAGAATGTCCGCAACGTGGCTGTGATTGGCCACTCCCACTCCGGCAAAACCTCTCTTGTTTCTGCCCTGCTGTTCACCGCCGCGGCTACGCCCCGGCTGGGCCGGGTCGATGACGGCTCCGCTACCACCGATTACGACGAAGAAGAAGTCGCCCGTCAGATGACCGTCTCGGCCGCGATCGCCACCTTCGAGTGGAGCAAGGCCAAGATCAACCTCATCGACACTCCCGGCTTCAACATGTTCGTACACGAAGCCGAGCTGGTTATGCCCGCCGTCGACGCCGCCCTCGTCGTCGTCGATTCGGTTTCCGGCGTCCAGGTCGTGACGCAGAAGGTCTGGAACTACGCTGACGAGCTGAAGCTTCCCCGCATTGTCGTCTGCACCCGCATGGACCGCGAGCGCGCCGACTTTACGCGCGTGATGGAGTCGCTCACCTCCGCATTTGGACGAACCGTTGTTCCCGTCCAGCTCCCTATCGGCTCTGAAAAGACCTTCAAAGGCGTCGTCGATCTGGTGAAGATGAAGGCCTACTACTATGAGATCGGCGGCAACGGCCGCGCCCGGGTCGAAGAGATCCCCGCTGAGATGGCCGAGCAGGCCAAGGCCGCACATGAAGCGCTCGTCGAACTCGTTGCCGAAGGCGATGACGAACTGATGAGCGAGTTCTTCGATACCGGAACCATCGGCGAGGAGCACATTGTCGCCGGCATCCACAATGCTATCCGTGAAGACCGTCTCTTCCCGGTGCTCTTCGCCTCCGGTCTCGGCAACATCGGCAGCGACGAAATCCTCGACTTCATCCTCGACTTCGTCCCCTCGGCCACCGAGCGCAAAACCATCGCCGGCATTCCCGCCAACAACGGGGCCGAGCCTCCGGCGCGCAAAGTTTCCCCCTCGGAGCCGCTCTCGCTTTTCGTCTTCAAGACCGTCAGCGATCCTTTTGCCGGACGCATCTCTTACTTCAAGGTCGTAAGCGGCGTGCTCAAGAATGACGCCTCGGTCACCAATTTCACCCGCAACACGGCGGAAAAGTTCGCCCACATCTCCGCCGTCCTGGGCAAGCAGCTCATCCCGGTTACTGAGCTCTCTGCCGGAGACATCGGCGCGGTGGCCAAGCTCAAGGAAACTCTCACCGGCGACACCCTTGGCGACAAGGCCGCCCCGATCCAGTACCCCTCCATCACACTTCCCGAGCCTGCGATTACCTTTGCCATCGAGCCCAAGACCCGCGCCGACGAAGACAAACTCGGCGTCGGCGTCCACAAGCTGATGGAAGAGGACGCAATGCTGCGCTTCTTCCGCGATCCGCAGACCAAGGACTTTCTCATCGCCGGGACCGGCCAGCAGCACATCGAAGTCGTGGTCAGCAAGCTGAAGCGCCGCTACCACACCGAGGTCGTTCTCAAGGCGCCCAAGGTGCCCTACCGCGAAACCATCCGCGGCACCGCCGACGTCCAGGGACGCCACAAAAAGCAGTCCGGCGGACACGGCCAGTTCGGCGATTGCAAAATTAAGATGTCGCCCCTGCCCCGTGGCGCGCAGTTCGAGTTCGTCAATGACATCTTCGGCGGAGCCATCCCCAAGAACTTCATTCCCGCGGTCGAAAAAGGAATCCTCGAAGCCGCCGCCCGCGGCTACCTCGCCGGATATCCCGTCGTCGATTTCAAGGTCAGCCTGTACGACGGCAGTTATCATGACGTGGACTCCAACGAACTCAGCTTCAAAACCGCTGGCCGCATCGCCTTCAAAAAAGCCATGGAGGTCGCCAAGCCCACACTCCTGGAACCAATCATGCAGGTTGAAATCACCGTCCCAGACGAGTTCGCCGGAGCCATCATGGGCGACATGAACTCGCGCCGCGGACGCATTCAGGGCATGGAGAACAAGGCCGGCAACACCATCATCCGCGCCCACGCGCCCATGTCGGAGATGCTCACCTACGGCACCGATCTGACCGCCATGACCCAGGGCCGCGGCTCGTTCAACATGGAAATGGATCACTACGACTTCGTTCCCCAGCTCCAGCAGGAAAAGATTATTGCAGCCGCCAAGGCCGCCGGAGCCGGACTCGAAGAGGAGGAAGAAGAGTAGTCCCGGATCTCCACGCGACAAACACGGATGCCCTGGGGCTTTGCCTGAAAATAGCCCTTCCACGAAATCGTCAAGGGTGCGTCGATACCACTGGCCGGGTTCGGGTCTCGGACTGCGGCTGCGAGACGCACCTGTTCTTTTTTAGGAAATCCGCGAGGTGAGCAAAGAAATAGCCGTATTCATATAGTTACCAGAGGCTCACAACGGCTATATTGATACCAGTACTCATCTATAACTGGGGCCCAAGAATCTTCGACGAAGATTTGGTAGCCCAATTCAGCGGTGACTAGCGTGAATTTAATTGTTGATAGCTCGAACCGTCATCGCCTCGGTCGTATGCCCGAGCAAATCTTGCCGCCAGAGGAGAGGTTTGTTCAGCTAAGTTCGTCCTCACCGAGGATGGAGCCAGACCAGCGCGAGCTGGAACTCTCAGACATTCTGGACATACCGCCGATTCAATCCCTGATAAATGATTTTCACGCCATCGTGAATATCCCGATGGCCGTAGTCGACATTCATGGAAAGGTGCTGGCAGGAGCCGGATGGCAGGAAATCTGCGCGGATTTTCACCGCGTTCATCCTGAAACCAGCAAGAACTGCATAGAGAGCGACAAGCAGTTGTCGGCAGAAATTCCTGCGGGCCAGTACAAACTCTACCGTTGCAAGAACAACATGTGGGATTTCGCCACCCCATTGGTGGTGGGTGGTGAGCACGTCGGCAACATCTTCATGGGACAGTTTTTCTTTGCCGACGAGCCGCTGGACGAAGACTTCTACCGTGAACAAGCGAGGCAGTACGACTTCGACGAGCAGCGCTACCTTGACGCCCTCAAGAACGTGCCCCGTCTCAGTCATGAGACCGTTCATAAAGGTATGTCATTCCTGATGAAGCTTGCCCAAATCATATCGTCCATGGGCTACAGCAATCTCACGCTAACTCAAGCACTGGCTGAGCGAAAACGGTCGGAAGAGGCTCTTATCGCGCGGGAGACAGAGTTCCACGCTCTCTTCGACACGATTCCACTGAGTGTGGCTCTTATTGATTCGGAGACGTGGGAGTTTTTGCAGTTCAACGATGCAGCCGCAGAGAACCTCGGATACACTCGCGAAGAATTCGCAAAGCTCACAGTCAATGACATTGAAGCTTCTTTTTCGCCTCCGCAACTCCGAAAAATTGTCGATGAACAATCCAGTGCGGGCGGGTTAGCTGTGCTTGAGACGAAGCACATAACAAAATCCGGTGGATTGCGAGATGTGGTCGTAAACTACCGCATCATCACCGTCGATGGTCGTCCTGTTTCTCACTGCGTCTGGGAGGACGTAACAGAGAAGAAAGTGGCAGAAGCGGCTCTCCTCCAAAGCGAAAAATTGGCTTCGGTAGGTCGGATGGCGGCGACTGTCGCTCACGAAATCAACAATCCTCTGGAGGCGGTGACCAACTGCATCTATCTTGTGGCCAGCGATTCGAATCTTTCTCCGGCATCGAAAGAACATCTCGCGAAAGCCGAACGGGAACTTCGTCGGGTAGCCCACATTGCGAAGCGGACACTTGGCTTTTACCGGGAAACAACAAAGCCAACGGTTGTGGATATTCGCGCCTTGGTAGATGAGGTGGCGGAACTCTATGACCCGAAGTTCACGCGCAAGGATGTCCGCCTTAAAATTGAACACAACGGCCACTGTGCCAGAACCATTGCGGTCGCCAGCGAGATTCGGCAGGTCATTTCGAACCTGCTGACGAACGCGATTGATGCCTCGCGACCCAAGGACAAGATCAGGGTCCGCACGAACCAAGTTACTCTGAACGGTTGCAGCTACGCTCGCGTGACCGTTGCTGATGAGGGTGATGGAATTTCAGCGGCAAATCAGAGCCGCATCTTTGAGCCTTTTTTTACCACTAAAATAGCGGTCGGAACTGGACTCGGCCTTTGGGTCAGTAGAGAGATTGTCCAAAAGCATAAAGGGAAGATCAGACTCCGCAGCATTGAAGGCAAGGGTACCGTCTTCTGCTTGTTCCTGCCCGCCTCAGCATGAAGGTGCTAGACCTGAGTCGGCTTCCAAAAGACAGATACGAAATCAAAAGGGCAGCCCTCGAAGGCTGCCCTTTTTTCTTGATGTATGAATATGTGGTGAATTTCGCTACTCGCGCCAGCGTGCGTCGATAGCGCGATGAACATCCTTCCGCGCTTCCTCAATGTGGTGCATTGCGCGATGCTTCAATCCTCTGGCAAAGCCATCCGACTCATGCTGGTCGATGTCCATCTGTGCCTGATCCAGTAGCTCCATTGCGCGGCGCAGGCGTCCCGCCCTGTCCATGCCCCTATCCACCGGAGGATGGTCGCCCAATGGCTTACCGTCGTCGATAGCGGCTTCCTTCACCTCGCGGATAGCCGCATCGATTTCGTCAATCGCCCGCTGTTCAAATTCGTCCACCTTCGCGTTCGGAGTCGTGCGCTCCAGGTGTGCCCGTGCATGGCGCAGGTCGGTCAGCGCGTGCAGATAGGCGGGATGCGTCCCCGGTGTGTCGGCTGCGGCAAATGTAGTCAGCAACAGAACCGCGCATGCGGCCATCAGAAACAGCTTTGCATTTTTCATCATCAATACGTCTCCTGGTGCGATGTAAATTCTGTGGACCGTTTCAGCTTCTCCACTAGAAACCCAACTTCCGCGCGCAAGTTTCTACTGCTCTCGAGTAGCCTGTGGAAACTCCAATCCAGACTAGCTAAAACAGCATGTTCTGTCGCTTCGGCGGCTCCACTCCAAAGTGCTTGTACGCTAGCTGCGTTGCCACCCGTCCTCGCGGAGTTCTGTCCAAAAACCCAATCTGGATCAGGAACGGCTCATAAATTTCTTCGATCGCGTCCGGTTCCTCGGCCAAGGCCGCCGCCAGCGTATTCACCCCCACCGGCCCACCCTGGTATTTCTCGATGATCGTCAGCAGCAGCCTCCGGTCCACCTCGTCAAAGCCATGCTCGTCTACCTCCAGCATCTCCAGGGCGGCCTGTGCGGTCACACGGTCGATGTGCCCCGTCCCGCGCACCTGCGCATAGTCGCGAACCCGCCGCAGCAGCCGGTTTGCGACTCTCGGTGTCCCGCGGCAGCGCGTCGCAATCTCCAGCGCCGCTTCGTCGTCGATGCCCACGTTCAAAATCTGTGCCGAGCGGTTCAGAATGATCTTCAAGTCCTCGTGCGAGTAAAACTCCAGCCGCAGCACCAGCCCCAGCCGCGACCTTAACGGAGCAGAGAGCAGCCCGATCCGCGTCGTCGCCGCCACAAACGTAAACGCTGGAATCTCAAAGGAGTGCGTCCGCGCCGAAGGCCCCTGCCCAACCATGATGTCCAGCCGGCAGTCTTCCAGCGCGGAATAGAGCAGTTCCTCCAGCGCCGGCTGCAGCCTGTGGACCTCGTCCACAAAGAGCACCTGCCGCGACTGCACGTTGGTCAGGATCGCCGTCAGGTCGCCTTTAATCTGCAGCGTCGGCCCCGAGGTCTGCTGAAAGGCCGCATCCATCTCGTTGGCGATAATCGTCGCCAGCGTCGTCTTCCCCAGCCCCGGAGGGCCATAGAGCAGGATGTGATCCAGCGCCTCGCCGCGCGCCCGCGCCGCAGCAATCGCCACCGCCAGGTTCTCTTTCACCTTCGGCTGCCCGATAAACTCCTGCAGCCGCTGAGGCCGCAGCTTCAGCTCAAATCCTTCTTCGCCCTCCAGTGCCCCACCGGCCACCAGCCGCGCCCGCTCATCCTGATTTCCCGCCATGCAGCGATGTTATATCGCCCGGCAACAAGCATCAATTGCGATCTGCTGGACAGACTGGCGCGGTGATTACTCCGTAGGCAAGAGCAACGGCAGGAGCAAGGGCAACGCCAGGAGCAGGCGCAGAGTCAACTACCCCACATCTGCCAACAGCGGGCAGATATGGGCCACCAGAGCACCACCGTGCATTAACTCGGGAAATGGCGTGGGGTGACAACTTTAGCGGGGCTGCAGTTCTCTAAGCCGAAGGTGTTTTATAGGGAGGATGCCATGGCACTTAGAGAGTTTAAACGCGAGCCGGAACCATCCGTAGAGCAGCGCAGTTTTGCCACGCCGGACGAGACACGCAAGTTCGATCGTGGAAAGGTGGATGTGGTTTCCGTGGCGGGAGTGACCTTTGGCCGCGCCGTCTTTCAGCCTGGGTGGCGCTGGTCCACCAGCGTAAAGCCAATCGCGCAGACGGCGAGCTGCGAGGCGTCACACCTGAATCTTCATATCTCCGGGCGGCTTCACGTGCTTATGGACGATGGTAGGGAGTACGAATTTGGTCCCGGCGAGATCAGTGAAATTCCACCAGGACATGACGCATGGGTGGTGGGCAGCGAGGCGGTTGTGGTGATCGATATTTCAGGGATGGAGAACTACGCGAAGAAGAAGTGACAATTACTACCCACCCTCCGCCCAAAAACAGGGCACCCAGGGTAGGGCACCCATTGTGAGCGGAATGTAAGGGGTCAGACGCCTGCGGCGTGACGCACGGCGCGGTCTACCTCTTGCTTTTCCTGCATGAGGCGGGCGACGGCGAGGGGAT
Organism: uncultured Acidobacteriota bacterium; assembly: GCA_963738165.1. Taxonomy (GTDB): domain Bacteria; phylum Acidobacteriota; class Terriglobia; order Terriglobales; family Acidobacteriaceae; genus TOLSYN. Next base: position 355,879 of record CAVTVE010000018.1, on the reverse strand, counting down.
CTTTGTTGCGCTCGGCTTCGGCGATTTGGCGGCGGAGTTCGCGCTGTCGATGCTCAAGCTGACGGCGGCGCAGGGCCTCGATGGATTCGTGGAGAAGTTCGGCAGTGAGAGGTTCGTGCTCCTGCATGACAACGGACATGAAGAGGGCGCGATCCTCGTCGGGGAGCGGGAGGGCCATGAGGTCGGCGCTTTCTGCAAGGGCGTGAAGAACGGCATCGATGAGGGCTTCGGCGCGCAGGCCTTTGTGCAACTGCTCGGCAGAGAGGGTGTAATAGGCCTGCTCGGCGGGATTGTAGAGCTGCTCCTGACCGTTCTCATCCTGGAAGGTGAAGGCAAGCTCGGGGCCGGAGGCGAGCGCCTGCAGAAGCACGCGCTCGGCTTCGGTGAGAGCTGCAAGGGGCGCGGGGGCGAGCTTGGTTGAGGTGCGCGCGCCGGCAACGTGACGAAGCTCCTGGCGCAGAACGGCGGAGTCGATCTGCAATTTTTGCGCGACGTCGGCGGCAAGTTCGTCGCGGACGATGCGGCTGGAGATGCGCTGGATGTGGGGCAGGAGGTAGTTGACGGCTTTGACCTTGCCCTCGGCGGTGCGCGGGAACTGGGCCTGAGCGCGCTCGATGAGGTAGTCGAAATATTTTTGCGAGGCCTGAAGGGTGGCACCGTAGGCGGCGGCTCCTTTGCGGCGCACGAAGAGGTCGGGATCAAAGCCCTGCTCAAGGGTGACGATGCGGATCTCGAAGTCCTCGCTGACGAGCAGGGCGAGGGAGCGCTCGGCGGCTGCGGCTCCGGCGGTGTCTGGATCGAAATTTACGACAATCTTTTTGCTGAAACGGGCGAGCAGGCGCGCCTGGGGCTCGGTGAAGGCGGTGCCGCTGGAGGCGATGACGTTGTGGTATCCGGCGTTGAAGACGGAGATGCAGTCCATCTGGCCTTCGACGAGGATGATGTAGTCGAGACGGCGGATCGCCTCCTTGGCGAGGTGGAGATTGAAGAGCACGCGCGACTTGCTGTAGATGGGCGTCTCGGGTGAATTGAGGTACTTGGGGCCGGACTTGTCATCGGTGGCGAGAGTGCGTCCGGTGAAGGCGATGACCTTGCCGCTCTCATTGCAGATGGGGAAGACGATGCGGTTGCGGAACTTGCTGTAGAGGGAGGCAGGCGCGGGCTTGGCGGGCTCGCTGGTGCGAGTGGCTTCGGCGCCTGGAGCGTCGGAACGAGAATCGCGTTCTTTCCAGCTAAAGAGGCCGCTTTCGCGGAGGGTGTCTTCGTCGGCCATGCCTTTGAGCTTGTCGCGGAGGAGGAAGCCGGATTCGGGGGCGAAGCCGATGCGGAAGCGCGCGATGGCCTCGTCGTTGAGGCCGCGTCCGTGGAGATACTCGCGGGCGGCGGCAGCTTCGGGACGGCGGAGCTGCTCCTGGAACCAGAGGCAGGCGGCCTCGTGAAGATCGAGCAGGAGGCCGCGAGTGCGGGCCTCGCGAGCTTCCTGGGGCGAGTTGAATTGGGCCTTGGGAGCGGCGATGCCGAGCTTCTGGGCGACGGCGCGGACTGCCTCAGGAAAGGTGACGTTTTCGATTTTCTGTACGAAGGAGAAGACGTCTCCGGAGACTCCGCAGCCGAAGCAGTGAAAGTACTGGCGGCTGGCGTGAACGGAAAAGGAAGGAGTTTTTTCGCCATGAAAGGGGCAGAGGCCGGAGTAGTTCTGGGCTCCCGCTTTGCGCAGCTTTACGTACTCGCCGATGATGCGGACGATGTCGGCCTGCTGCTTGAGCGTGTAGGCGAAGTCTCCGGGGTTGGCCACACTCCTAGTCTGCCCGATTGCGGGTGATGGGCGGAGAGGATTCTCGCTATGTTTGTGGAAAAGCTGTGGGTAAGGACATTTTGGCCCTGCTCTAGGTGTGGAAAATGGGGCGGAATTGGTGCAGGTGAATCTCTCGCGGAGCAAATCCCGACTTGCTCTGTTGGAAGCTTTTGGTCGCTGGTGCCGAATTGAAGGTGCCCTGTATCTTCAACTCCACTCTTCAACTTCAACCCGGCAGGGGCGAGCACACCAACTCTGTATCCCTCTCTGGTGTACGAAGTTTCGCAAACGATAAGAGCGTCCTAAAAGGTCTTTGCGATGTGGATAGCTCGAAAGGCTACCACTTTTCCCTCGGTTTTATGGAGTACGCGAGGCCGATAACAACTCGCGCATGGCTCTGACCGGAACTGGTGAAGTGAGTACGAAGAAGGTCGATTTTGGTGCGAAAGGCCCAACGCGGATTCAATTTGATGTCCGCGCCGCCGCCCAACTCCCATGTAAAGGCAGTATCCGAGGCAGAGATGCTACCGGTGCCTACGCTTGTGAGAGTCGAATTGATATGGGATTCTCCGAACTGCGCTTCGATGAATGGCATGAGAGAGCGTAAACTGCCCCAGGAAGTGCCGCACGGCCCTTCTTTGTTGGACCTGTTCTTGAAGACGAGTGGGAAATAGGCGCGCGGACCTATGATCCAGTCTTGCATGTGAGTTTTCACGGAAGTCAAGCCCACTGTCGAAACTTGAAATACACCGAGAGTGGAGTCATTCCACCCGCTGTCATAGTCAAAGGCAATCGAAACTGGGCGCTGCACGATCAGTTCGGCACCGACATCGAAACCATTCAAACCTTGATAGCCAGTGATGTGCGTATAACCGCCATTGAATCCTGCGTTTGAGAAGCGCAGCAACTGCGCGGATGCAGCCAGGCACAGAGCGAGCACGACCCATGTTATGCGAGCAACTTTCCTCATCGTTCTTCTTCCTTTCTTTCTGGTTCCTAACCAGGTCCAGCCACTAGCCGTTCCTATCGGGGAATCCGTGATAAGAGGTTGTCGCAAGTTTGAGATGACACTCGGAGGGAGGGTTGTCCGGACGGGAATGTTATTGGGGCTCTGGAATTGCGGTGTATGGGATGTGAGCAGAGGTTAGTACAAAGCGGGCGTACTTGCTTGGCTCCTAAACCCTACACCTTCAACTCGACTTCGGTGGCTCCGGCACCGCCCTGGTTTTGGGGGGGCTCGGTGACTCCGATGACTTGGGGGTGGGATTTGAGGTATTCGCGGAGCGCGCGGCGGAGGATGCCCATGCCGGAGCCGTGGACGATGCGGATGTGGGAGAGTCCAGCGAGGAAGGCGCGGTCTACGAATTTTTCGACCTCGGCGGTGGCCTCATCGACGTTGCGTCCGATGACGTTGAGTTCGGCGGAGGCGGGGCCGTCTTCGTCACGGAGGCGGACGTTGATGCCTCTGCTGCGGGCGGCGTGGACGGGATTGGCGGCTGGGTTGGGGGCCTGGGTGACGACGGCGGCGATGTCGTCGAGGGGGACGCGCATCTTCATGGGGCCGACCTGGACTTCGAGGGCTTCGCCTTCGAGCTTGCGGACGACTTTACCGCTGCGTCCGATGGACTTGAGCTGGACGGTGTCGCCTTCAGAGACGCGGGCGACGACGTGCGGGCGGGCGTTCTGGTCGCCGCGGTCGGCTCCGGTGGTGTGGGCCACGACGGTTTGATTGAACTGCTCGCGGAACTCGCGGCGCGCCTTGGCGATGCGGCGCTCGGCCTCTTTTCCGAGCTTCTGGGCGGCGGCGCGGTCCTGCACGGCGGCGACGGCCTCGCGGGCGTGGTACTCGAAGTCGCGCATGAGCGAGTCGAGCTTCTTCTCTAAATCACGAATCTTGTCGCGCTGCTCTTTGAGGCCTTCGGCTTCGAGGCGGCTGCGCTCGCGGGCGACTTCCTGCTCACGCTGGCGGAGGTGAAGGCGCTCGGTTTCGATCTGGCGGAGATCGGAGTGGAGGCGGTCGAGGAAGGCGGCGATGTCCTGTGTCTGGGTGCTGAGACGGCGGCGGGCGTCGGCGATGATCTGGGCGTTAAGGCCGATCTGCTGCGCAATGTTGATTCCGGCGGAGGCTCCGGGAATGCCGACGCGAAGCTCGTAGGTGGGGGCGAGAGTTTTTTCATTGAAGCCGACGGCGGCATTGAGGACTCCGGGGGAGTTGGCGGCGTAGATTTTGAGCGCGGTGTGGTGGGTGGAGATGATGGTAAGCGCCTGGGCGCGGCGGAAGTGCTCGGCGATGGCGACGGCAAGGGCGGCACCCTCTTCGGGATCGGTGGCCGAGCCGAGTTCGTCGAGGAGGACGAGGGACTGGGCGGTGGCGGTGTGGGAGATGAAGTCGATGTTGGTGACGTGCGCGGAGAAGGTGGAGAGATTCTGCTCGATGGACTGCGAGTCGCCGATGTCGGCAAGGACGGCGTCGCAGATAGGGAGGTCGGCGCGCTCGGCGGGGACGGGGATTCCGGCCTGGGCCATGAGGACGAGCAGGCCGACGGTTTTGAGGGCAACGGTTTTGCCGCCGGTGTTGGGGCCGCTGATGATGAGCTGACGGTGGTCGGCGTCCATCTCAAGGGTGAGCGGGACGACGGACTTGCCGCGCGAGCGCAGATTGCGCTCCATGACGGGGTGGCGGGCGTCGATGAGGATGAGGGAGCTTGTGCTGGGCGAGCAAAGACCCACATCTGCTGACCGCGGGAGATGTGGGGCACCTGTTTGTCCCCCACATTCGCCAACTGAGGGCGGATGTGGGCCACCCGCTTCGGGCAACAGGTGGACGCGGGTGCAGTGGTACTGGTCGGCGAAGCGGGCTTTGGCGAATTGCAGTTCGAGCTCGCGGAGGAGATCGATGGCGATGATGATGGCCTCGGATTGCTGGCCGAGGCGGGCGGTCATTTCGACGAGGATGCGGTGGATCTCGCGCTGCTCGTCTTCGAGGAGGCGGACGAGTTCGTTGTTCTGCTCGATGGTTTCAAGAGGCTCGACGAAGACGGTCTGGCCGCTGGAGCTGGCTCCGTGGACGACGCCGTGGACGCGGCGCTTCTGCTCGGCTTTGACGGGGATGACGAAGCGGTCGCCGCGGATGGTGACCAGCTCTTCCTGCAAGGCGTCGCCTTCGGAGAGACGTCGGAGATAGCTGCGAAGAGAGTTCTGGATTCCACGGCGCTGCTTTTCGATTTCGCGACGGATTGCAGCGAGGGCGGGCGAGGCGTTGTCGTCGAGGGTGCCGTCGGGCGCGAGCTTGTTGGCGAAGTAGCGCAGGAGCGGCGTGAAGTCCGCGATGGCGGAGCTGAGCTGCTCAATGGCGGGCCAGGGTTCCTTCATGGCCTGCGGCGGATGGGAGGCGGCTTCGCGCCATTCGGCGGCACGGTCGACGAGGAGGATGATGTCGCGGAGCTCGGTAATTTCAAGAGTGGCTCCGCTGATGCGGGAGCGGAGGACGAGCTGGCGGGGGTCGGTGAGGCCGCTAAAGTCGAAGCGTCCGCCGGCGCGGAAGAAGGCACGCACCTCGTCCGTGAGTTGCTGCTGGCGCTCGATCCATTCGGGATCGGTGGTGGGCGCGAGGGAGTCCACCGCCTGCTGGCCGAGTTCGCTTTGGCAGCAGCCGCGCACGATCTCGCGGAGGCGGTCGAACTCAAGCGCGGTGGCGCTGGTGTGGAGAAGCGGGTTGGGCATGAGAGTCGTTCTTATTATCGCAGAGGGAGGGCGGCTACCGGCGGGACGTGGAAGGCTCTGGTTGAATTGCCTCTGGGCGGGGTTGCATATTCGAGCGGCGCGGGGATTCCTCGCTGCGCTCGGAATGACAACTAGGGACAAATACAAGGACAACGGCAAGAACAACGGCAAGGACAACGGCAAGGACAACGGCAAGAGCAACCGCAAGGACAACGGCAAGAGCAACGGCAAGGACAACGGCAAGGACAACGGCAAGGACAACGGCAAGGACAACCGCAAGGACAACGGCAAGAGCAACGGCAAGACAACGGCAAGAGCAACTAGCCCACTTCTGCCAAATGAAGGCAGAAATGGGGCCCCAGCACCCGGGGATTCCCTGCTTCCCACCTTAGCGTCGAAAGGAACGACGCGAAGGTGGGGCACCCGGCGTTTCGGTAGGAGAAAAGAATGCGCGAAGGTGGAGCACCCGGCAAGAGCAAGGAGGCAGCCAGCGATATGGTCAGTGGAGCGCTGCTCCCATCGCGGCCAGGATGACGCCTGCTACGCCGAAGATGATTCCTGCGATCCAATAGGTGCGGCGGCGGGTTAGCAGCGTGATGGAACAGATTACGAGGCCTACCTCCAAGAAAGTTTCGCCGAGATCATAGCGGTTGGCGCGATGAGTGAAGAGATCGACCTCGGACTCAAGGGCCTTCGCCTCTTCCTGAATCTTCTCCTGTTCGCCCTTGGACTTTTCGATTGCCGCTTCATTCTTTTTGAGCAGTGCCTCGGCTCCCGCGGCATCCTTCAATGGCAACACCTTCAGGAGTTCGTCCATCTGTTCCGCAGTGTGGCGTCGGATGTTCTTTGCCTGATAGTAACCCCACTGGTCGGTGGCCTTGTTCTGCAGAAGAACCTCTTCGGTGTGGGCGCGGTGACTTAGCAGTGCCGCCACGGCCACCAGTACGGCGAGGATCGCCATGGTGAGGCTGACGTGGGCCATCTTGGATTCGCGACCGTGTTCGGCGGATTCCTGCAACTCTTCCATCTCGTGTTCGGTACTCATCTGTTTTCTCTTATTTGGTTTTGATATAGGTAATTTACGGTGAGAGCGGCCTTGGGCGCTAGTACGGGAACCCACATCTGCTAGCTGCGGCAGATGCGGGGCACGACTGGGACTTGACACTAAGCTGCTTCATTCTTCCTTTTCGAGCTCTCGTCGCGCGGTGGCCAAAGCGCGCCGCTTTTCCGGGCTTACTTCTGGATAGGACAGCTTCATGTCTTTTAGCGCGTGAACAATTACGGAAGAGACGACCAGCCGCGTGAACCACTTATTGTCCGCAGGAACGACGAACCAAGGCGCATGTTCCCTGGATGTATGCCGGATCATGTCCTCATAACTCTGCTGATAGTCATCCCAGAAGCGGCGCTCGCGCACATCGGCGGCGGAAAATTTCCAGTTCTTTTCGGGTTCGTCGAGACGGGCAAGGAAGCGGCGCTTTTGCTCTTCCTTGCTGATATGCAAGAAAAATTTGCGGATCGCAGTTCCGTTACGCGTGGCGTAACGCTCAAAGGCGGAGATGTCCTCAAAACGATGCTTCCAGAGATTGCCTTTCAGACAAGGGTCGGGCAGACGTTCGGCATGGAGCAGCCCCGGGTGTACGCGTACCACCAGAACCTCTTCGTAATAGGAACGGTTGAAGATTCCGATTCTGCCGCGCGCGGGCATGTTCTTCGAGGTTCGCCACATGTAGTCGTGATCGAGTTCTTCGACGGAAGGCTGCTTGAACGAGAAGACCTGACAGCCTTGGGGGTTGACACCGCTCATGACGTGCTTGATGGTGCTGTCCTTGCCTGCAGCGTCCATGGCCTGAAAGATCACCAGCAACGCCCAGCGATCCTGGGCGTAGAGCATGTCCTGATACTCGGCAAGCTGCTGCTTGGAGTGCTGCAACAAATCGTCGGATTCCTTTTTGAACTCCTTGGCAAGTCCGCCGGTATCGCCCGGATCGAAATCCTTCAGACGAACATTCTTGCCGTTATCGACTCTGAAGAGGGTGGCCAGCGATCGCAGCTTTTTTTCCAGCTTCTTGTTCTCCAGCTTCATGCGGCGGTTCTCCTTGGATGCGACTTCGCGAAGACGTGACCGGAATCTACTCGCGACCTTGCTCGCGCAAGATCTGCTCTACCCGTTGCAGGTCGGCTTCAGTGTCCACGCCTACGGTGTCGAACAGCGTTTCGGCGGCATAGATGTCTACGCCATGGTCGAGGAAGCGAAGCTGCTCCAACCGCTCACTGCGTTCCAGTTCGGACTCCGGCCAGAGGCAGAACTGCTCGAGGGCATTGGGAGTGTACGCATAAAATCCGAGATGCTTGAAGTAGTGCAGATCGCCACGATGGTCACGATCAAAGGGGATGGTTGCGCGAGAGAAATAAAGAGCCCGCCCGTTGAGTGCGGTGACGATTTTCACCGCGTTCGGGTTATTCACGTCCTCGGGCGGGCAGGGCGTGTAGACGGTTCCGACTTCGACTCCGGGCTTCATGACGGAGAGCAGCGCGTCGAGATGCTCGGGGCGGGCGAGCGGTTCATCGCCCTGAACATTCACATAAATGTCAGCCGACAGGCTTTGTGCAACCTCGCGAACGCGGTCGGTGCCGCTGCGGCACTCCTCAGAGGTCATACGCGCCTTCCAGCCCTGGCGCTGGCAGAGCGCGAAGATCTCATCGGAGTCGGTGGCGACGATGACGTCGCTGAGCCCACGGCAGGCACAAGCGGCTTCGTAGACGCGTTGGATCATCGGCTTGCCAAGTATCTCGCGAAGAGGTTTGCGCGGCAGGCGAGTGGAGGCGATGCGGGCGGGAATAATTGCGACAGCGTTCATCGACTCAGTTTCAAGTTTCAGGCGGGAACTTTCAAGTGCAAAGAAAGGGCGGGAGCCGTTGGGCTCCCGCCTTGGATGCGCCGCGGAGTTAACGCTGATCCGGGGCGCTGTAGTTCGGGGCCGTGTTGTTCGTGTTGTCCGGTGACGACACGGGCTCCCGCGGATTGGAGGATGCGGGCGCGGACGTTGCAGGTTGAGCCATAGACGCCGGAGCGCCACCCTGATTCATCGGCGACCTTTGTTCGGCTGCGATGGCTTCTCCGTTTACCACCAGATCGACGCGACGATTCATCTGGCGTCCCTGCGGCGTGCTGTTGCTGGCGACTGGGTTGGAGGGACCGAAGCCCTGCGCGGTGACGTTGTTGACGTTGACTCCCTGGGAGATCAGGAAATCGCGAACCGCGGCGGCACGGCGATCGGAGAGTTCCTGGTTATGTTGCAGGGTTCCGGTCGAGTCGGTGAAGCCCTGGATGTTCAGTTTCAAGTCGGGATAGGCTTCGATGATTCCGGCAACCTTGGCGAGGCGCACCTTTGCCCCTGGCTTGAGGGTGGCCTGATTGGTATCAAAGAGCACGTCGCTCATGTTTACGATCAACCCACGGGCGGTATCCTGAGTTTGCAGCACCTGGTTAAGCTGGGCGAGCAGGCGCTGACGCATCTGCTCCTTCTCCTGCTCGGCTGCCTGAGCGCGTTGCTCGGCGGTTTGCGCCTGGGCCTGCGCGGTTTGTGCCTGGGCGGCGAGTGCCTGTTGTTGGGCCAGAGCTGCCTGGCGGGCAGCTTCGGCTTGCTGCTGCGCCTGCAAAGCTTCAGCTTTTGCCTGCTCGGCTGCCTGACGCTCCTGCTGAGCCTCTAAGGCCTGCTCGCGAGCATTCTGGGCGCGCTGTTGCTCCGTCAGCGCTTGCTGTTGCGCCAACTGAGCTTGCTCCTCGGCCGCCTGCTGCCGGGCCGCCGCCTGTGCGTCGGCCTTCCTGCGAATGCTCAAGACGCGGGCATCCTCGGCTGCCTCGGTGGCACCGCGCGCTACGGTACTAATCGCGGAGGTGGACTTTCCTCTGCGAAAGTCTTCGTCAGCGCGATCCAGTTGCTGCTGGGCGCGGGATATCACTTCCGGTGCATACTCCTGGGCCCCGGTCGCCTGCGCGATCGCCACTGCGTTACGAGCTTCGAGCAGGTTCAGAGGAATTTCCTTCTTCTGCTCAGTGCTGAGGTTGGTCGCCGGAAGCTGATTGCTGGCGAGGTCCACGGTGTACTCGCCCTTTTCCGTGGCGTCATAGCGAGCGCTTATGGGCTGTTCGGTGCCCTTGGTGTCTTTGCGTACCTCGTTCTCAAGTACGGTCATGTTGCTTGGGCGAGTGACAGCAAAATAAGGCTCGGCGGTGACGATCATTCCGAATGCCTGGAGGTTCGTGGTGAAGTGAACGTGAACCTCGTGCTTGTCATCGGGAATGACCTCGCCCAGGTTCGCGGGGCGTCCCTCTGGCGTGATTGCCCAGAGAACATAGGTGAGATACTCCGGCCCGTAGTAGTTGGCGTTGCGAACATCTTTAAACTCTGCGTTGATCTCAGTCCCTCCGGCTTTGCTACTCACCTTGGCTTCGCCGGAGCCGTCCGGCATGAGACTGGTTCCCCGGAAGTTTATTTTTGTCGAACTGCGATGATGATAGTTGACCGCGTCCACCGTTCGGGAGACTACGTTGACCCGGTACACGGGCGTTTTGTCCATCGGCGTTACACCGGCAGTTTGATAATCCTGTGCGGCGAACGCGAGAGTACAAACTGAGAGACTCGCGGCTAGTAAGAACCTGCGCATACATCCCCTCTTTAGAGGTAACTTGCCTCTGGATTTTATCTTTCGATCTCATTACAAGATGAAGGTTTACCCGGCGTGCGTTGCCATGAATGAGACTGTCGGGCATCCTGCTCAGTGGCAGCATCTCTCATTCATTCAGGTCTTACTAGAATCGGAGACGCGTGGGGTGCATCTGATAACTGGCCCCGATGTATGGTGCTTGCGGGGCGGAGGACCTCTGGTTTGGCAACCATCACTTCTCTTAAGGCGGTAGTCTATCCTGGAGCGGCTCTGCTGGAGCTGTATCAGCAGGTACGTTCCACAACACTCCGTATTGCCGATCCGTTGTCTGCCGAAGATGCGATGGTGCAGTCGATGCCCGACGCAAGCCCGGCAAAATGGCACATGGCACATACCACCTGGTTTTTCGAAACATTCATTCTCAGCGAGCAACTGGACGGATATCAGGTCTTCAATCCCGAGTATCGCCTGTTATTCAACTCGTATTACAAAACGCTTGGGAGCCATCCGCTGCGACAGCAGAGGGGAACGTTTTCGCGGCCGTCGCTCAGCGACGTGCTTCGATACCGTGCGCATGTGGACGAGGCGATGCATCGATTGCTCCGCTCTGAGAGGCCGCCAGAAATTCTTGCGCTTGTCGAACTCGGCATCAACCACGAGCAGCAGCATCAGGAGCTGATCCTCACCGATATTCTGCACGCTTTTTGGACACAGCCACTGCGGCCGGCGTACGCTCCTGCGCTGGAGGAAGTCAGCTCGCATGCACGTGAAACATCCTGGCCCGTAACACCCGGATCTGCAAAAACTGAGTTGCGCTGGGTTGAGCATTCCGGCGGTACGGTGGAGATTGGCGCGCGCGATGAGGGCTTCGCCTTTGACAACGAGCGGCCCCGGCATGGCGTGCTGCTGCTGCCTTACCGGCTTGCCTCACGGCTGGTCACCAACGCGGAGTATCTCGAGTTCATCCACGACAAGGGTTATGAACGTCCTGAGCTGTGGCTCTCTGACGGGTGGGATACGGTTTGTCGCGAGGGTTGGCGGGCACCGCTCTATTGGGAGAGAACGGATGAGGGATGGCGCACATTTAGCTTGCATGGCGTGAGTGCGGTCGATCCGGCGGCCCCCGTGACTCACGTGAGTTATTACGAGGCGGATGCGTTCGCACGCTGGGCTGGCGCACGGCTTCCGCTGGAAGGCGAATGGGAGCAGGCGGCGAAGGATCACACGATTAATGGGAATTTGCTTGAGGGCTGGAGGCTGGAGGCGCGTCCGGCCGAGAGCAGCGGGCGAGCGGAAGAGGATCAGCTCTACGGCGATTGCTGGGAGTGGACGGCGAGCGCCTATCTTGCCTATCCGGGCTTTCGTCCGGCAGCGGGCGCCGTTGGTGAGTACAACGGGAAGTTCATGTGCAATCAGTTTGTCCTGCGCGGAGGATCGTTCGCTACGTCTGCGTCGCACCTTCGCGCATCGTACCGCAACTTTTTCCCGCCCCATGTTCGCTGGCAGTTCATGGGCATCAGGCTGGCAAGGAATGAACGTTAATTCGCGAGCGCTCTCGCTGGACGGCAATGCGCGCGAGGTGCTCGAAGGACTTACCTCACGGCCCAAGCAGTTGCCTCCGAAATTGTTTTATGATGCCGCCGGCTCGGCATTGTTCGAGCAGATTACCGAGTTGCCGGAATACTATTTGACGGCGACCGAGCAAGGCATCTTTGAACGCCATGCGCACGATATGGTGTGCGCCGCCGGCGGGGCTTCCACGATCATCGAGTTGGGGGCCGGAACCGCAAAGAAGACCATGCTGATTCTGCGCGCCGCTCTGGCTGCGCATGATGAGGTGAGGTTCATTCCGGTCGATGTTTCCAGCTTTGCGCTGGACGAAGCGTGCCGCCGGGTGCGCACGGAGTTGCCGCAGGTGTCAGTGCAACCACGGGTGATGGATTACACGCGGCATTCGCCTGCACTGGCCCCCGCACTATCTCCCGCACTGGGACAGTTCCCCGAACGCAAGCTTGTTCTGTACATCGGTTCCAGCATTGGAAATTTTGAGCCGATGCAGGCGAGCGCGCTGCTGAGTCGTCTGCGCTCGTCGCTTGCGGCCGGAGACTCTCTGCTGCTCGGCACGGATATGCGCAAAGCTGCCAGTGTACTGCTGCCTGCTTATGACGATGCTGCTGGAGTGACGGCGCAATTCAACCGGAACATTCTGGCGCGCATCAACCGGGAGTTTGATGGTGACTTCAATCTGGATTGGTTTGAGCACTGCGTCAGGTGGAACGAGCGCGACTCGCGTATCGAAATGCACTTGATGAGCCGCATCCATCACTTCGTCAATATCAGAGCGTTGGAGATCTCAGTTCCGTTTTTCTCGGGCGAGACGATTCATACCGAAAACAGTTACAAGTTCACGCCGAGGATGATTGCATCGATGGCCGCAAATGGCGGCTTCCGCATCGAGCAAAGCTGGAGCGACGAGCGCGAGTGGTTCACGGTCACGCTGCTTCGTGCGGACGGCTGACTTCGGTGCGCATTGCTTCCCACCTTTAGCACCGAAAAGGCCGGCGCGAAGGTGGGGCACCCAGCTGTTCTTATTTTTTCTCGTCCGTATGTTTCATCTTCCAAAGAATCTGGCGCATCATGCCGAGGCAAAGCTCGGCATCGGCTTTCTCAAGGTTTAAGCGGCGCAAGAGGCGACGTAGTTTTTCCTGGGCTGCGGGCTCTCCAGGTGATTGCACGTATCCGCTGATGCAGAGCGCCTCGAAGAGAAGCTGGGTGATGCGCTCGATTTCGGCGGCTTCGGCAGGTGTTTGTGCGCTGGGTGGCGGGACAGTCGCGCTGCCGCGGGCCAGCTCGTGGAGGCATACGGCAACGGCCTGACCGAGGTTCATCGAGATGTGCTGGTCGCGGGTGGGAATGCGCGTGAGCCAATGGCAATGGCTGAGGTCTTCGTTGGACAAGCCGAATTTTTCTGATCCGAAGAGTAGTGCAACCGGAGCCGCCGCGAGTTCCTGACGCATGAGTTCCGCGCCTTGCTCGAGCGCGTGCAAGGGATGTTGAAGTTCGCGTTCGCCTACCGCGGTGGTGCCGACGACAAGGCTGCAATCTGCAACTGCTTCGGCAATGCTGCCGAATACCTGCGCATTCAGCAGCACCTGCGAGGCTCCGACAGCGGAGCGGGCGCCGAGGTAGGATGGCTCCCACGGGTTCACGAGGCGAAGATGCTGGAAGCCGAAGTTGCTCATGGCACGCGCCGCCGCGCCGATGTTCAGGGGATTGCGCGAGCGCACCAGGACTAAGCGCAATCGATCGAACCAGGGACTTACGACGAGCGGTGCGAGCGGCATTACTTGTTTGCCGTCTCCGGCGCAGGATACTCGGGCAGTTTGTCTTTGTTCGAGGTCTGACGCTTCACTTCCAGATCGTCGAAGAGGATGGAAGGCGCGACGACGCTGTGCGGGACCGGGTGGAGTTCGTTGTCCACGTAATGGTCGTTGCCGGCGGCGACGATGTTGCTGCGCATGGAGCGCTGGTCAAGATCGCCGAACAATGCGCCGCGGACGAGTTCCTCATGGCCATCCTTCGTCCAGACGCGATAGAGCAGGCGCGGTGCGCGAATCCCGCCCATGGTCTTCGCATAGTAGCCATATTCCAGGCCGCGGTCTTTGCAGAGTGCGATCAACTTGTTCTTGAGTTCCTCGGGAGTGGCGGCGTCGGTGGACTGCACTACGAGATTGCCCAAGCCCGGTACGGGCCAGTTCACCGGCAAACTTGCGCGACCGTGGCCGTTGGAGGAGTCGAAGTCGCGAATGGGCTGACGGCCAAGCAGGAAGTTGACCAGGATGCCCTTTTCAACCAAGGGAACGCGCTGGGCCTTGACTCCCTCGTCGTCCACGTCATAGTGGCCGAGGAGCGCGGTGCCTTCCACGACGGCGAGGGTCGGGTCGTCGGTGAGGCTCAGGAAGTCGGGCAGCACGCGCGTCTTGTAGCTGCTGGCAAACTGTCCACGCACGCGCGCATTCTGCCCAAGCTCCGGTTTTCTTCCCAGCAGGTTGTCGCCGATGAGCGAGGCGAAGATGGTGGAAGAAGAATCCGCCGAGAGCAGGACTGGGCCGTGATAATCTTCGTCGGCCAGCGGGGCTTCGCGAAGCTGTTTGAGTGATGCGAGCAAGGTTGAAGCCCGATCCTGAAAGTCAGCGGGCTTGGGAAGGTCTTTGAGCGAGTTGGCGGTGAATTCGGCAGAGCGCTCCAGACGCATTCCGTCATCGGCCTGGGTGTTGCCGCCGATCGACATGCGGTAGAGCTCCTCTCCGCTGCGCACCACGGTTCCTTCCGAGTTGAGGTAATAGCGATTGACGGCCTTAAAGCTGAGCGCGGCCTCAAGGGATTGCACCTTCGGGTCACGCGTGTAAATGCCGGAGGCGTCGCGCAGCATCTTGAGCCAGGGCTTGGGCTCAACCTTGAGTTCTACCACGGGCTGCAACGATTGCACGGGCTCGGCGTGGGCGAAGTCATCGACGGGATGGTCGATGGTCAACTGCTTTAAGCGCGCCTGCTTTTCGGTGAGGGCCTCTACGGCCTGCTTATAAGCTTTGTCGGTTGCGGACCAGATCTGAAAGCGGAAGGCGCGCTCATCACTGTCGAGTGGAACAATCTCCACGGCGCCGCCGCCGCGAAGACCTGAATTGTCCTGCTTGTAATCGCCCAGCCTCACCTGCACCAGCAGGAAGCGAATACGGGTATGAGTTTCCGAGCGGAGGCCTCCGAGCGCGGCATCAGCATCCCAGGTCTCCAGGTCCACGACGCGGTAGTCGATGAAGTAGGGCGCGGAGATGTTCTCCAACCGCAGCTTGGATTTGGAGCGGTCCATCTCGGCGCGGAGGCTGCGCAGGATCGGATCGCCTGCGTCCTGCGGAGGAGCGGCGGCAAAGGCGACGACAGCACAGAGAAGCACGGCCAGCAATAACATCAACCTCTTCAGAATCGTTTTCATTATTGCTGAACCCCTGATTGCTGCTGAACTCCTGCGCGAGATGGCACGGCCTCCTGGTCAAACCCCGGTGGCGGCAGTATCGGCAGGCGTTCGTTGGAGTGGGCTTTCTTCTGTACTTCAATTTCGGAGAACAAGATGGCTGGAGCGGCGGCAGAAACCGCAACTCCGCCGGACTCGGCACCGCAGACGCCGTTGAAGACCGAAGAGGTATCGCCGGTAACGAGGATGCGGCCCATGGCGGCCAGCGGCGTGCCTACAATATCGACGCCTCTGACGAGTTGATCGGGGCGTCCATCGGAATAGACGCGCCACACCATCACGGGAAGAACCTGGAAGGCCTGAGGCGAGGAGCGCTGGGTCAGGGTAAAGCCGCCCTGAATGTCCTCGAAGTAGAGTCCGTAGGGCTTGCCCTGTTTCTTGACTTCATCGAGCAGCTTCTGGCGAAGTTCGGAGTCTTTTACGGTTTTCGTGGAGGTTACGATGAGGTTGCCTTGACGGCCCACCGGCATGTAGCCGGCCTGGGAGCGTCCGTGACCATTGGATTGATCGAAGCCGGCGATCGGCATGCGCGACATCAGGAAATTGCGCAGGATTCCATTCTTGATCACCTCAACCTTTGCGGCCGGTACACCTTCGTCGTCGTACTGGTACCAGCCGGCGAGGCGGGTGCCGTTTAACGTCTTGAGCGTGGGATCATCGGTGACGGAGAGGAACTCCGGCAAGACGGGCTGGTTCAACTTTTTGGTGAAGGTCTGCCCCTCTTCGTCGCCACGCTGCCTTTGGCCTTCCAGCCTGTGACCGAGCACCTCATGAAAGAAGACACCGGAGGCGCGTCCTGAGAGCAGTGCGGGGCCGTCGTAGGGTTCGGCGACCGGAGCTTCGCGCAGAGCCTTGAGATCCTTGGCGATCTGTTCCACCTTGGCATTGATCTCCGCCGCGCTGGGGAGTTTGTCCATGGACTCGGCTTGCATGGTTTCGACTCGCATCAACTCCATTCCGTCTTCGGCCCGGGTCTCTGCCTGGATCACAACGCGAATGACGGTTTCGGGGGTCACTACGCGTCCGCCCTCGCTGGAGACGAAGCGCTGCAGAGATTTTTCGCCGGTGACTATTACACCGGAGGAGTAGATGTAGGGATAGTTCCGGAAGGCCGAGGAGAAGCGACGCACAAAATTCTCCATCTGCTTCTGTTCCGGAGCGGGCGCCTCGGTGTAATCGGCGTGGATCTGCGCGGTCTCTTTGCTGAAGTCGGCAGAGAGGTCATCTTCCTTGGCCTTGACCTGCGACTTGGTTTGTACGTTGAGAAACGCGCTGGAGGCTTTGCGGTACTCGCCGAAGGTGAGCTGCCAGAGGGCGTGGGCGATGGCGTCGGGATCGTCGTCAAGAGGCAGCGTCTCGGTGTTGATGGCCGAGGGGCGATTCTCGCCATGCGCGTTGTCCAAGGCGGGAGTTCCCACGCGCATGATGACGTCGGCCATCCGCTTGCGGCCACTGGTGCTACTGAGCAGGCTTCCGTTCATGCCGATGGCAAACGATACCTGCTGGTCATAAACGGTGTAACTGATGAAGTAAGGGGCGGGAGTCAGCTTGCCCAGCTCTCGCGTGGCACGCTGGAGCTCTTTATCCATGCTGGTGAGGACAACGTCCTGCCTTGCTTGTGCGGACGCCCACAGCTGTGGTTGGCCGGATAGAAGTGCGACCAGCCCCAGGAGCCCACAAGCGCGAGTCAGGTTTCTCATCTCAGGTACTTCTCTCTCTTACGCGAAAATGCGTAGCGAATGGAGGGTGCCGGTTTCCCGGGGCGGGTTTGGAACGATCGCTTGCCGGGATTTCAGCAAAAAAGTTTCAAAGATGAAGTGTAATGCAGAGGCGCAGGAATTTGCGCGTGAATTCCGGGAAACGGGGTATCTGAAAACGGGAAGCTAGGGGAGAAACTTTGGGTATTAGGAGATAAACCTGAGCTGGAAAAAGGGAGGCCCCTAAGCAGGACCTCCCTTGGATTTCACGCCAAACGGCTTACCGCTTGTGCTCACCACCGCCGCTGTGACCACCGCCACCGCTGGGATGACCGCCACCACTGGGGTGCCCGCCACCACCACTGGGACGACCGCCACCACTAGGGTGCCCACCGCCACCGAGGTTAGCCGCGTGACTGCCACCGCCAGGACTGCCAGCTCCACGGTTGAAGCTGCCACCGTGGTTGTAGGCGACACTGCCGCCGCCGCGATTGACGCTGCCGGTGTTGCCATGATTGACGCTGCCGGTGTTGCCATGATTGAAGCTGCCGGTATTGCCGCGATTGGAGCTGCTCGAAGCTCCGCGGTTGAAGCTACTCGCATTGCTGTGGTTGAAGCTGCTCGAAGCGCCACGGTTGTAGCTGCTCGAACCGACGCGGTTGTAGCTGCTACCGCCACCGCGGTTAACGCTGGCGGTATTGCCGCGATTGAAGCTGCTGGAAGCGCCACGGTTGAAGGCTGCGCCGCTACTGTGGTTCAAGCCGGCGCTACGATTGTAGGCGGCACCGCGGTTGAAGCCATTGTTGCGGGCGTAAGCTCCCCGGGCTCCGGCAAAGCCTCGCGCCGGGCCGCCCGGACGGCCATATCCACGGTTGATCACGGTCATGCTGCGGGTGATGTAGGTGTTGTGGTTATAGAAGACAGCGTGGTTACCCCATCCCACTCCCCAGTGTCCCCAGCCCCAGCCCCAGTGCGAGAAGGCGCCGATGCCGATGCCGATGCCAAAGCCGATTGCGAGTCCGCCCCAGAAGACTCCCGGAGGCGCTCCCCAGTAGAAGCCAGGATAAACGGCCAGCGGTGGGCCATAAACAACCCAGGGGTTATAGGCAGGGACATAGACGACGGTCGGGTTGGCGGGGGCAATCTCGATCTGGCCATTGTCGTTGGATACGGTCTGCTGCGGGGTGCTGCGCAGGTTGCCCGCTGACTCGGCCTTCTGGCGCATCGCCTGCACCGAATCCATCACGTCCTGCGGCTGGTTGTAGTAGGCATTGCCGAGGTCGGTCGTCCACTGAACGTTGCGGTCCATTTGCGCGAGAACGGTTGGGAAGGCGGTAAGCGCCTTGACGCTCGGGTCCCAGTTGTGGCTTTCGGCGCCGGAGGCAATCTGCTCCGGCGAGGCATTGCCCTGCGACTGCCGCCAGCGATCGGCCTCGACGATCTGGGTGGGATAGGTAGCGGCTGCGAGAATCTGGGCTACCAGAGCGTCGGGATAGAGAGCGATTGGCGCCACTAATTGATCGAGCTGGTCAGGAGTGAGGGGTTGTCCCTGCGGAGGTGGATTCCCGCTATCGGCAACTGGGGGAGGGCCGCTGGGCAATTGCTCTTGCGCAAAGGCTGTGCCCTGGCCCATTGGGATCATGATCATGAGCGCGCTGAGTACGACGGCTAGCCCCTGCCGAATCAGCTGTCCAATTCTGCGGTCGATCGCCGCCGTGCGTTGCTCCGGTTGCAGGGTGCCGTGCAGAACACTTTGAAATCCATCGGTAATTCTCGTACTTATAGCGAATTTCATGAACTCACTCCTAAAGGCCAGCATACTCTCGAACTGCAACTCCCCGACACTGACGGGTTGTGTATACGAACCCGGTTCGGTGCAGGTAGTTTCGCGACCGGCGGCTAAGCTCTCACATTACAAGGCGGGATAAGCCGCGAGGTTGCCAAGACCAGCCAGAAATATGCAGTCACAAGATGGAGAGTATCAGTTCATTGGGAGCGAAAGCTCTGGGTAGGAAACAGCCTAAGAGGCGCAAAAACAGCCTTAGAAGCGATGAGGATTGCGTGAAACTATTGCAATGAGGTCGGGCGGCGATCCCGTGGTGGTCTTCGTGCCTTATAGAAGTGGATTCCTTTGGCGAGCTATTCGCTGTGAGAAGGAGTATTTGTTTCGGACTGATCTTGCACGAGCTCAGCGGCCGAGCAAATTGACAGAGCCATACCGCCCAATACCACGAGCACACCGATAAGGGGCTGAACCGAGAGAGCAAAGAGGCCGGCAATCACCGCCGAGTAGCCAACCAGCAAGATGCCCACACTGATCGACTTTTTACGGTTGAAGCTCATCGGTTCACCCTGTGTATCCGTGATTCTGCATTACCCGAATTCGATGCTGATCGTTGCGCTGCCCGGCTATGCATGCGCGGTCTGGTTGTTCCGGCATTGCTTCCGAGAAAGAGAGTTTCAAGTACCCTACCCCACTCCCCGCGCTAGCGGAAATTGAAAGAATTTATGCTCGCGATCAGGCATTGTTATGTAGCTGGATGATGCAGATGAGGTAGGAGGTGCGCCGCACGGTGGAACGGGATCGATCGCCTGAGGCCGAAACGTGGTGGACGCTTCGTCCCACCTTAGCCGCGCAAAAGCGGCGCGTCGAAGGTGGGGCACCCGAGCAACTATGAATCCAGCTCCCGACCGAGGCCCTGCTGCGTTCAGGCGGTCGCGCTGATCCGTTCGAGCAACTCCTGCGACATCGCCGTGAATTCCTGAGACGCCTGCTCGTCACCCATCTCATAGATGGGCTTCTGGAGCGAAACTGATTCGGGGACAGCGACGCGCTCGCGTAGTTCTGTCTGCAAGACGAGCTTCTCAAAGCGCGTTCGCAGATTTGCCAGGAGATTGTCGCGGTGGGTGGCTTTGCGCCCGACACGGGAGACGATGATTCCGGCATTGGCAATTTTGTGATCGAGGTTTTCGCACAACTCTTCTACGCGTGTGGTCAGCAGCGCAATGCCGAGCATGGAGAGGTAATCGGGTGGAACCGGCACCACGTAATGGGTGCTCATGGCAAGCGCGTTCTGGGTCGGAATGGTCAGGTTCGGTGGACAGTCGCAGACGACCATGTCGTACTGATCGAGTACGGGCTTGAGAGCCTTTCTTAACCTCAATTCCCTTCCCGCCGCACCGCCCAGATCCAGGTCCACGGAGAAGAGACTGATGTGCGAGGGCACTAAATCCACGTTCTGGAAGACACTTTTCTTGATGACGGTCCGGGCATCGTTGAGGTTCGTCTCGCCTGCGATGCTCCTTACCCCGAGGAGGGAGGCAATGGTGCCGCAATTCTGGGCGTGTTCTACCCAGTCTTCGCCGCGCATACAGGAGAAGGTCGCATTGGTTTGCGGGTCGCAATCCACCAGCAGCGTACGCATGCCCTGGCGTCCGCAATAGGCCGCAAAGTTGACCGAAATGGCGGTCTTTCCAACACCGCCCTTTAGATTGACACATGCGAGGATGACTGGCATTTGCACCTGCTCTGGAGTTTGCTGGCATCCAGTGTAGCAGAGGAATTGCCGCTCTAAAACGGCAGTGCGCGGCGTGCGACGTTAAAACGGGAAGCGAACCGATAGAATTCCGTTGTGATTGGTGGTATGAAAGTGAGTCGTCGCGATCTGGTAGCCACCGCCGAAGGTGAGACCGACTCTGTTGGTAAGGTGGAGACGCCCGATGACCAGACCAGGGGTGACAAAGTTCTGCTTCATGCCGTCATGCGCGCCCTGCTGATAGAAAGTTGAGTTGAGTTGAGCTCGACCTCAGGCCAGAATTTGCGAAAGAGCCGGTACTGAAAAGCATTGTTCCAGGTATAGGCCCGGCCTACGAGATTGGTATCGGCGACCGGCAGGCCGACTCCGAAGGTGCCCTGTGCGTCAAAGCGACCGAAGCCCTTTCCGTAGGCAATAGTCGGGGTGATAACAGCGTGCACGGCGCCGTTAGTGTGAGAGCCGGTCGGGATGCTCCAGCCCAGAAAGGCGGTCAGAATGTAACTGCCTTCTTTCTCGCTGGCCGAAAGCATACGGTACTTGACCAGGAATGCGGTGTCTCCGAAGCCGTTCTTTGCGGTCGGACTGTTGTGGTCAATGTAGGAACGTTGAAGATCACTTCCACCTTTTCGAGGGGGATCAGTTCCAGCCCTTTGCCGCCATCGTAATTGTCGGTGGTCACGCCCTTGGCATTGTGCTGCCAGAACTGGTCGTAACGAACCTCCTCTTCCAAGCGTGGCGTTGTGGTTGCCAATGGCGTGACCCAATGAGGCTGCGCTGCCTGTGTTTTATCCACCCGATCAAACCAGTTGGCGAAATATCCATCTTGCGCAAACGTCAACGTCGATGTGAAACACAGGACCGCAGTTATCAGTACAACTTTTGCTCTGCTCATTTTCTCCCCGAACATTCGAGTGACTGCACGATAAAAGTGCATATCACATACGATTCATAATAAAGAATGTGGCTGGTTTGGTGCTATTCGACCCGGTCCAGCTCGCTCTGCGGAATGCGATGGTGCCCGCCAGTCATGATTCTGCGGTTTTGAGCAAGCTCAGGGAATTGCCGGGTTGCGGCGCGGACTCGCATCGTGGGGTAGCAGTCGACCTTCGGCCTATCAAATGGACGCTAGCTCGGCAGATGGGCAGGGTTTTGGCAAGGGGACAGAGTCTCATCGACTACTGCATCGCCATCTGAAATAGCGGAAAGCTGATGGAGTTTACACGAAAGTTCAGTGCCGAAAATGGCCATCCGTACATAGTCATGATGCCCACTTTCACAGCGGCCCATGTTAACGAGAATTGGCCCACAGGTCGGGGACAATGCGCGTCATGTGACGACCATCACTCTCATGGAGCATGCAGAACTGCTATTGTTCCGGGCTAAGTGATTAAGTAAGGGGGAACCGATCGATGGGCCTGGCCTACGACAAGAAACATGAAGGTTTCGAAGTCCTCGGGGAACGCAAATCAATGATTCGTTCTGACCGGCGTGAACTCATCGGAATCCGGTCTGATTTGGAGTTCCCTTTCGGTTCCTTTGAAGTCAGTAACTACAGCGCAACCGGTGTGGCCATTTTGGTTAAGACGGGCTCGGAGCAGTTCACCAAGTCGAAGACCTACACGGCTACTCACAGCGTCGATGGCATTACAGTTGGAACGTATGAATTGGGCGTGGCGCGAAAAGCCCAGCGTCCGTCAGGCGAGGGGACACATGTTGCATTCGAGATCAGAACTGGCTCAGTCCCGATTGACAGGATTCATGCGGTCATTGAACTTCGTCGGGTGCTGAACGGCTTAAAAGAAACTCAGCAGGAGATGAGCAGGATCCCGCCGGAGTTCAAACGGCTTACGCTCGAGGCAAAGTTATTTTTGCAGACCCTTGAAGCCCGGGTTGAGGAGATGAGAGCCGAGAAGAAAGACTACTCGCTGCAGCAGCTTCAACGCTTTGAAAACATACTGATTCCGATAGTCGCCGAGTTTATCACTGACTTGTTCAAGTCAACCTATTGTCAAATGGAAGCGAGTTTAAGGACGGTTGAGCTTGAAGCTGATATCGCCATATGTGTGAATTTTTTTCGCGAACAACTCAAGGATTTGATCTATCAGTCTCCGTTTGCCCACCGGAGCGTCGCGAAGCCGCTGGGATATTCCGGTGACTACGAGATGATGAATATCATTTATCGAAATGAGCGTGTGGGTGATTCACTCTTTGGAAAGTGCCTTCACGCATACTGGCTAGATCATCCGGAGGCGAAGGCGGTCAGGAATCGATCCCTATACCTCTACGAAGTTCTTTCGCAGGCAATTCGAGGCGCAGCGGGAAGGCCTTTAAAAATCGGATCGATTGCCTGTGGGCCTGCTCGCGAGGTGCAGATGATTGTTAAGTCCTCTGCCGAGCAAAAGCTGGATCTTTCAAATTGTGATTTTCACCTTCTGGATCAGGATGAAATTGCCCTGAAACACGCACACGAGGAGCTTCGGGAAATTGTCAAAGGGACCGAGAGCCCGGTCAAATTGAACTTCATTCATAAGGCGATCAAGAACGTGATTACTCGCGGCTTGCAGGAGAGCGATTTCGACCTTATTTATTCTGCCGGCTTATTCGACTATTTCAGCGATCCCGTTGCTCAAATGGGGGCAAAGGCCCTTTTAAAGCGTCTGAAGCCGGGTGGCCGGCTCATCATCGGAAACTTCAACATAACACCCAATCAATTTGGGATGTGGCTTGCCCTGGACTGGAGTTTGGTGAATCGAACCCCGGACGATCTCAAACGGCTTTTTGGGGAGTTGGGAAATACTTGTAAGATAGAGCAGGAGCCCGAGGGCGTGAATTTGTTCTGTGTCATCAGGAAGCCGGAAACAGCCTGACTGCCGGGAACGCGGCTATTCATGATTGGACCAAAGCATTATGGACCTACGTGAGCAAAAGATATTAAAGCTGCGGCGGATAGAGAGGATAAGAGAACTACGCGACTTTATATTAGTTTCCTGCAGTTGGATATCGCTTCCGTTTTTTTTGGTTTTTTGGATCGCTGATTACTTTTACGCTCCCCACAAATTTGTTCTATTCGGTTGTCTCCGGCTTGTCATTATTCCGTGCTACCTGCTTGTAAACTTTGCGGTCCAGAGAACCCGCAGCCTGTCGAAAATCCAGGCTTGGGGCGCCTTCTACGTTTTAATGAATGCGATCCTGATCACGACCATGGCATTTTTGGCCGAAGGAAAAAGTTCAGCCTACTATGCTGGTCTTAACTTGTGCGCCATATTGGTGGGATCGTTCATTCCCTGGACTTCTGGCTCTCTGATGTGCAATCTTGCGTTCATTTATCTACCTTTTTTTGCATTGTCTTTTCTAACGTGGAGTAAGCAGGGGAACTCCATTTTCGTTGTGAATTCATTTTTCATGGGAACCACGGTCATCATCACACTGGTGATCCGGCATTTTAATGAGAGATACCGGATGTCTGCGATTCGAAGCAGAGTTGCCCTGGATGATGAATTGGAACGGCGCGCGATCATTATCGAAGAGAAGACCCGGGAAGCTCTCAGCTTGGCCGAGCTTGCGAAACAATTCAGCCCACAGGTTGTTCATGCGATTCGAACAGGTGAAATGCACATCTCCGACTCGGTCAAAGAGAGTCAAATTTGTGTCTCATTTCTTGACGTCTGTGAATCGACATCCGCCATGCAAGCGGTGGGCGTCGAGGCTTATCAGAATGCGATGAACTTGTTTGTCGCGATTGCAGTGCCAATTTTGTTCAAGTATGACATCACGTTCGACAAGATGATCGGCGATGCAATTATGGGGTTCTCCAACGAACCGGCACAAAGAATGGATTACATCGCCAGGATGGGGGCGGCGTGCCTTGAGATTCGAGACACGATTGCAGCTCGCGACTTCGAAATGGCACGCTTCTGGGGTCGTCCCTTTCAGTTGAGAATCGGTCTCGCCAATGGATTCGCCAAAGTGGGTTTTCAGGGAAAGATTGTGCGGAATTACACCGCAACCGGCATGGTGGTGAACAAGGCAAATCGCCTCTGTAGCACCGCCAACCCGGGCCAGATTGTATTCGATAGTTCCTCACTTGAAGCCTTGGCCGCGCGCGGCTTTCAGACCCGTATGATCGGGACAAAATTGCTCAAAGGCATCGGAGAGCAAGACGTGTACGAGCTGGAAGATTTTGGGGCTGCTTCCAATGAACGGTGGTCCGAAGTGAGTGCGGAAGCATGCCGCGTTTGCGGCACCATCCTCCACTTGGAGGAGAGCTCTTCAGGAATATTGATTCTGAAGTGCGGAAACTGCGATTTCATGCTTGCGTGATCAGGGACAATTCTCGTGGCGGGTAGCTATCGCACGCTAGCGCCGTCTCATAAGAAAGACGGAATCAGATCGGGTGTATGTTGTAGATCGATGCGTTCCAATTCAGATTATTCTTGAAGGAATCATAGGGAATCTGGTGCACCAGACTTCTTGGGGCAGTGTCGCTACCTCCTGCGTTCTGGTATGGCGAATTGGTGTCAGTAATGGTCTGATAAGGAAATGGGTCGTCCACTTCCAGCCAGAACTCGTTGTTCTTCAGCTCCCAACCGACTATCAGCACGGCATGAGTCGGTAAGCTTGTTTTCCCAGATGGATCTATGAATGCCACGATTGGCCGAGCATCCAAAAGCTGCTGGCGTATTTCTTCCTCAGTCAAAGGACGATTCAAAACATCAGCGTTTAGGTTCTTTACTCGCTTTTCGTTTTCTTGTTCAACGTTTTCTTGTTCAACGACGAGATGCGGGTACCTCCTGATTAACTTCGCGAGCATCTCAACCGAGCCTGCAGGCACCGGACAAGCAGCACAATTCTGCCAGCAGATGCTGAAATGTCCACCCTCAATCGCCGCGAGCTGACACTGAAAGGGGCCCCCACCCTTGCGAACTGGCGGGATTCCGAAGTAGGTAAATACCATCTCCGCCACCGCCAACCAACACCATTCTGGCGTTTCCTGGTGTGCAGGTTTGACCGGAAGGGTATTCGGAAATGCCAGGGTGGAGAGCATCGAAATCAGCATGACAGTCGCGACTGTCACCTTGATAGCTCTTGGCATGAGTTAGTCCCTCAATGTGTGCTGTTGGTGGCGGCGCGTGGACTCGAACCACGGACCTACGGATTATGAGACGACAATCGTCGCCCTGCAACTCTATATGCAGGGTCTAGCTCGGCAAAATGCGGCAGAGAGAGCCGGGCGCGCAACCTGGGCGCAACCTGGAAGCACCTGAATCACGGCCTCTTCGAACTTAAAAGTTCGGTGCTATGCAAAGTCCGGCATCGATGTGAATGGCCAAGACGTCATGGGCTTAAGAATTTGACTTCAATCGCAAATCGTATAGCTGATCCATAACGGGAAAGAGTAGCTGTTTCTTTGTCACCTGCCGACCACGGTGTTGTGGCTTGCCATCCAACTCTGGAGTTCCTTTCGCTTTGTACCACTGCGGTCTCGCGGTGGGGTGACACCGGGTCTTAATAACTACGAAAGCGAGAATCAGAATGAAGGCAATCAAATTACTGGGTCTGTGTTTCGTATTGTCAGCATTTGTTTTTGTCTGTAATGGCATTTATGCGAGTGATCTGGTCCAGCAAACGGCGCTGCCCGGTGACTGCATTCCCAAGTTTTCAACTCCGCTTCCGGTACTCGGACCGGCAGGTCCGATTCCGCGCGTTGATGCCCTGACACATCCTTCTCTCACAATAACCATGGAGGAAATCAGCCAAGCTGTGTTGCCATCGACGGTTCACTATCCGGCAACCTATATCAGCACGTGGGATCGCCAATCTCATCGCTGTCCAGTGGTAACGGTTAAGCCGACGAGAGTCTACGGCTACCAAACCACCGATACACACACAGGCGCGCTCCTTGGCCCGGCGAACTGGCCCGGAGTAACTGTCGAAACGGGGCGGTTTATCCCGACCGTTATCACCTATGTGAATAAACTGCCGAGCTTTAATCCGCATTATCCGGAAGGTCCGGGCCTCGTTCAGGGGTTGATCAGCCTGGACAAGACGATTCACTGGGCGGACCCACTCCACAGTCCCGGGATGAATCCCTGCATGAATGACCCCAATGGACCTGGTTGTAACCAGCCCTTCATCGGTCCGGTGGGAGCGGTTGCGCACCTGCATGGCGCAGAGAACTCGTCTACCGTCGACGGCGGGCCTAATGCGTGGTTTACACCCGACGGAAGAACCGGCCCCGGATATACCAGTCTTAATAACGCTGGCCCAGGTAAGGCGGTCTATCTTTATCCGAATGCCCAGGAACCTGGGACCCTCTGGTTTCATGACCATCTTCTCGGTGGGACACGCCTGAACGTCTATGCCGGCCTAGCCGCGTTTTATTTCATTAGGCAGCCGGACAACGAGCCGGCGAACCTTCCGAGCGGTCCTCATGAGGTAGAAATCGCTATCCAGGATCGCCAGTTCGACACCAACAGTCAGCTCTACTGGCCGGATGGAAGCGATCCGAAATGCGGCTCCATGCGTGTCGGAGACCCTTGCCTGAACGGTCCGCCCTCGGACCCGCAGCACCCTTTCTGGATCCCTGAGTTCATCGGAGACGTGGCCATCGCGAACGGCGCTCCGTGGCCTTACTTCAACGTAGAACCACGTCGCTACCGTTTTCGTCTTCTGGATGGATCGAACGCGCGGATGTGGAGACTCATGTTCGGAGCAGCGCCTGTCTACCAGATTGGCGCAGACGACAATTATTTTGACTCGCCGGTGAAGTTGGATGATGTCTTCATCGCACCGGGCGAGCGAGCCGACATTATTGTCGATTTCACCGGCTTAGAGGGCCAGACTATTACCGTTACGAACAATGCCAGCGTGCCCTATCCCGATGGGCTCGTCCCAGGCGTCGACCAACCCGGGATGGCTCAAGTCATGCGGTTCATAGTAAACAAACGTTTGGCAGGACGAGATACGAGTTGCAATCCCGCAGCTAACGGGTGCACAAGGCCAACGCCGATAGTGGCTTTCACTGATGGCGAGGGTAACATTAAGCCCAGCCTTAAGGTCGATGCAAAAAGAGAGCTCGTCTTAAAAGAGGCAGAGGACCCAGTGACCGGCGGCCCCGACGTCGTCATGGTCAACAACACTTTATGGGACGGCAGGAACTCACCCAGCATCGATGCTGTATTTCCTTCAGATGGTATCAGCGAATTACCGCGAGAAGGTTCCGTAGAAGAATGGGACATCGTCAATCTGACGCCAGACGCACATCCCATGCACACCCATCTCGTCCAGTTCCAGGTGCTCAATCGCCAGAATTTCGACGTTAGTGACTATACCGCCAACTGGTCTTCCTTCTTCCCGTCAGGGTGTACAGGTGGCGTCTTGTGTCCCGGCTATGGTCCGCCTCTTGCCTATAACGTGCCCAACAAGGACGGAGCTATCGGCGGCAATCCCGCAGTCGGTCCGTACCTCTCCGGTTCTCCCGTGCCTCCTGAGGCGGACGAGGCCGGGTGGAAAGATACAGCCAAGGCATATCCCGGCCAAGTGCTAAGGCTGCTGGCGAGATGGACACCGACAGACACGCAGCTTCAGCCTCATAGGTCGTTCGCGGGCCAGAACTTCTACTCGTTCGATCCTACCTATGGTCCAGGCTACGTCTGGCACTGCCACATCATCGACCATGAGGACAACGAGATGATGCGGCCGTACAAAGTAACAAAGTAGTTGCAGTGATTGACACAAAGATCATCGTCCCAACCTTGTCGCTCTCGTTTTGGGAGCGACAAAGGTTGACCATCGCCCCAGCCGAACCACCTGCTTCCGGCGTCTAGCTGTGCAGTTCACGGCGGTTTTCTCTCCACTCTGGCTGTTCACTACTTCTTCGTTCCGCCCTTTTCTGCTGTCTTGGAGTGCGGAATATAGTCACAAAATGGGTCCGTGGCCAGCGGATTGCCGGTGGCGCCATAGGCCCGGGAGCGCGAACCGCCGCATAGCGCGTTGTACTCGCAGATGCCGCAACGGCCCTCGAATTGGGTGGGGTCGTGAAGTGACCGGAAGACCGGCGCGTTCCGGTAAAGATCGGCGACACGATCCCTCCGTACATTGCCAACCACCAGGGGTAAAAAACCAGCCGGACAGACATCGCCAGTGTTGGAAACGAACATGATGCCGTGCCCGTCCCGGATTTCGAAGCTGCGGGAGACACCGCTACGCTTGATCTCTTCTCCGCTCATCCCTTTGGAACGCATCCGTTCGAGGGCCACCCGACGGAATGAAGGAGCCTCCGTAGTGGCGATGACAAAGGGAGCCGTGAGCGAGGTATCGAAAGCCCAGCCCATCAGTTTCTCGCCCTCTTCGGGAGAAAGCGCCTGCAGCACCTTCCCGCGGCCAACCGAGATCAGGAAGAACAGGCTCCAGCGGCTAACCCCATAGGGCTTCAGCAGCTCGTAAACGGCGGGAATATCGCTGGCCGTCTCCTCGGCCACGAGCGTATTCACTTGCAAAGCCATCCCCAGTTCCTGTGCCCACCGGATCGCGGCCATGGTGCGTTCAAAGGTTCCGGGCACGCCACGGATGGAGTCGTGCCTCTCCGGCGTCGATCCGTCCAGACTGAGCCCCAGGCCTTCCACGCCGTGTTCCTTAAACCGCACGAGTACCTCGCGGGTGAACGCCGGTGTCGCGGCGGGCGTGATGGAAACCCCGATTCCTAGTCGGCGGGCCTCGTCGATCAATGGGAACAGGTCCTTTCGTTCCAGGGGATCGCCTCCGGTCAGGATCAACTGCGGCAGCGGGTTGCCAAACTCCGGGATCTGGCGGAGAAACTCCACACCCTGTTCAAAGGTCAGCTCCATGGGATGCGGCCCCGGCATCGCTTCGGCGCGGCAATGGCGGCAGGTCAGCGCGCAGGCCTGTGTCATCTCCCAGTAAATGTTCATCGGCGTCTGCGAGTAATCTCGCGGCGCGTGACCTCCGTGTTGAAGTGACATGCTTTTACCTTCCCCTCTGTGCTTCCTAGTGCTTAGGCGATTGTGTCAGGCCTTGGCGGAGCACCCAGCCATCCCTATCGAATAGCTCCCCCATAGGTAAATTCAATTCGCGCGGCCTCCGTTGACCTGCCCTCGCGCGGGTCGGTCCAGCCTTAGTTGTCGGTGAAGTTTGTTTGGTGGCGGCGCGTGGACTCGAACCACGGACCTACGGATTATGAGACGACAATCGTCGCCCTGCAACTCTATATGCAGGGTCTAGCTCGGCAAAATGCGGCAGAAAAGAGCCTTGGCGCGCAACCCAGGCGCAACTGGAGTTCGCAAGAAATAAGCCTTCGTATCTGCTCATTGAAACGCCTCTCCCTACGCCACGGGTCTAGTGAACCGTGTTGATCGTTACTTGCAACTGCTTGATCATTTCCTTTGGCAGTGGAGCATAGGTCAGCTCGGCAGCCTCGCGCTGGCCGTCTGTAAGCATCCATATCAGGAAGTCATGCAGAACCTTGCCCTTGGTTGCGTCCCTGGACTGCTGGGGGATCAGCAACCAGGTGAAACTGGCAATCGGGTAAGCATCCTTGCCCTCCGGGTCGGTGATGGAGACTCGATAGTCGGCCGGGATTTTAGTGTTAGCGGCAGCAGCGGCAGCCGTGTCCAGCGATGCCTTCACGAAGTTGCCGGCTTTATTGCGCACCAGGCCATAGCTGAGGTGGTTTTGAACAGCGTAGATCAGTTCGATATAACCGATGGAGCCATCAATCTGCCGGATTTCTCCCGAGACCCCTTCATTTCCCTTGGCACCCGGACCCACCGGCCATTGCACGCTGGTGTTCTTGCCCACCTTGGAATTCCATTCCGGACTCACCTTGGAGAGGTAATCGGTGATGACATAGGTGCTGCCCGATGCATCCGAGCGATGGACCACGACGATGGGCAGCTCTGGTAACTTCACCCCGGGGTTGACTTGGGCAATTGCCGGATCATTCCAGTTGTAGATCTTGCCCAAAAAGATGCCGGTCAGCAGCTCTGGAGTGAATCTCAACTCCTGCTTTACGTCGGGGATGTTGTAGGAGGGAACCACGGCACCGAGTACGGTGGGAATGTGCAGAATCTTGACAGGAAACTTCGACAACTGCTCGTTCGTCATAGGACTATCCGATGCACCGAAATCGACAGTACCGGCAATTAGCTGCCGGATACCCGCGCCGGAACCGAGTGACTGATAGTTGATCCTGACACCGGGATGCGCCGCGCTGTATTCCGTAAACCACTTTTGGTAAATGGGGTTTGGGAAGGTAGCGCCTGCACCGTTCAGCCACTGTGCGGACGCGCTGATGCACAATGCCAGTGCACATGCCAATAGCTGTAGAGTGCGAATCAAGGTTTCGACTATTCCTCCTGGTTCCTGGAATCACGGTAATTCGCAATCAAAGCTATGCCGCTGGATTGATGATGTATGTGAGATAGAAGATAGCGGCTGCGACGGCGGCCGAAGCGGGAATGGTCAACACCCAGGCCCAAACGATGCGGGTGGCCACGCCCCAGCGAACGGCCGATAGGCGCTGCGTGGTGCCGACCCCGATGATCGCTCCGGTAATTGTGTGAGTGGTCGAGACGGGAATTCCGGCGAGTGCGGTACCGAACAACGTAATCGCTCCCGCAGTCTCGGCGCAAAAGCCTCCGACAGGCTTAAGCTTTGTGATCTTGCTGCCCATGGTGTGGACGATCCTCCATCCGCCAAAGTAGGTTCCAGCGGCGATAGCGGCATGTGCGCAGAGGATGATCGGCCAGTGGTAGTGACCCCAGTCATGTTTGATGTCGTACTCGGAGATGATGTGTCCGGTGAAGAGCGCCCCGGCGACGATGCCCATAGTCTTTTGCGCGTCATTGCCCCCGTGGCCCAGCGAATAAGCGGCGGCGGAGAGCAACTGCAGCTTTCGGAACCAGGTGTCGACTTGGCGCGGCGCCTTATTGCGAAAGATCCAATACATCGCGACCATGAATGTAAAACCAAGCACGAAGCCCATGACGGGAGCTACGAAGATGAAGATGATGGTCTTTGTCCAACCTCCCGGAATGATGACGCTGAGGGATGTGCGCCAGCCATGCAAAATGCCAGCGCGAGCAATAGCGGCTCCGGCATAGCCTCCGATGAGAGCGTGCGAAGAAGAGGTCGGCAGACCAAACCACCAGGTCAGCAGATCCCAGGCGATGGCGCCCAGAAGTCCAGCCAACACAACATACTGGGTGACGATCCTGAGATCGACCATCCCCTTGCCGATGGTTTTTGCCACGGCGGTGCCCAGCAGGAATGCGGCGACGAAGTTAAAAAATGCAGCCCAGACCACAGCTAGCTTGGGCGAGAGTACGCGGGTGGAAACGATCGTCGCGATGCTGTTTGCAGCATCGTGAAAGCCATTGAAGAAGTCGAAGGTCAGAGCCACCGCACAGGTGAGGACGACCAAAATCATTCCAGTGTTCAAGCCTACCTCTGGCGGAGGCGCTGCGCGTCCGCAAATAATGGGCCGCTGCTCAGGCGCTCTTGAGCACCACGGATTCCAGCACGTTAGCTGCGTCTTCGGCCTTGTCGGTGGCCATTTCCAAGACCTCGAGCAGTTCCTTGTGCTTAATGAGGCGGATGGGATCAGTTTCGGTTTCGAAGAGCCGACCGATGGCGGCACGGGTGATGGTGTCGGCTTCGTTCTCCAAACGGTTGATCTCAACGCAGTGCTTCAGCAGGGCATCGCCTTTCTCGAGAAGAGCGACAGCCTTGCCAAGTTCTTCAGCCTGACGTAAGACGACCTTCGCCAGTTCGACAGCCTCGGCTGGCGGATTCGTGATTTTGTAAGTGACCAGGCGGCTTGCCGCCGCATAGATGTAATCGAGGACATCGTCCAGGGAACTTGTCAGCGTGTGTATGTCTTCGCGGTCGAAGGGCGTGATGAACGTCGAATTTAGCTTGATGAAGACCGCATGCGTAATCTCGTCGCCTTTGTGCTCGGTGTCTTTGATCTTCTGGACCGCTGAGGCAACGTTTGTGTAGTTCTGGAGTAGATCGCGCAGCTGGTACGCGCCGAGCGTAACATTTTGCGCCAGATCGGAAAAAAGCTCGAAGAACTTGGTTTCACGTGGGATTAAGCGGACCATAATGGCGGAGGAATCTCCTGAGGGGCTAACAGCTCAACCGATGACCTCCCGCATTTTGTAATCATCTGTTGACCTGATTGTAACAATTGAATATCGCATCCCGAGTCCAGCGCCGTCAATCGAGAGTAGGTGAACCTGCCAATGGCGATGTCCAAAAAATGGATGACCTGCTGCCTGCTTCTCAATAGATGGAGTGAACTGGTGGCGGCGCGTGGACTCGAACCACGGACTACGGATTATGAGACGACAATCGTCGCCCTGCAACTCTATATGCAGGTTCTAGCGCGGCAAAATGCGGCAGAAAAGAGGCCTGGCGAGCAACCTGGGCGCAACTAGGAACCACCCCAAAAAACGAGCCAGACGTCGTCGTCGCCCGGTTTCTCACGACTACAGTTCAGAAAAAAGACAGTAATGTTTGACACTCAAAACCATCTCCGCAGATCAAGGCTTCGGAGGCGCGCCGACAGTTCCGGTACCAGGAGTGATCGTCAAACCGGTCGGAGTTCCGCTCCCGCCACCTTTGGCGGCCAGTACTCCAGCCAACACACCCCCCGCGATCCCTGCGCCAATCAGAATCCACTTCATAGAGGATTTATGCTGAGCGGGTTCGGTTGATTCGGTTGATGAGTCCAGTGTTTCATAGCCTTCATTGCCGCTGACGTTGCTTTCCATGATCACCGTTCCCACCCTGGCGCCCTTAAACGAAGCGGAAACCTTAAGCTCGTAGATGCCCTTTTGATTGTTCGCATGCAGACCTTCAGCGCGCGCACGGCCATTGTTGTCCGTCAACGTGGCAAACGTGTGTGCGCCATTGGAAAACAATCCGCTGGGTCCCCCGAAGGGGGTGGTGAAGCTGACTAAGGCCCCGGCAACCGGGTTGTGATCTTCATCCTCCACCTGCACAGTTGGTTCATACGCCGTGGGCGCATTGATGTCGTTGCGAGCTCCGTTGCGTCCCACGATCGTGATATGGAGTGCTGAAGATACCGGTGCTGATTGTCCGAAAGCGGGAGGAATTAACAGTCCGAATAGCAAGACCCGCACAATCACGCATTGAAACCTGTCACGAATGCTCATAAAGTGCTTCCATTCTGCCGATTACTGGGCGGTTGCCGCAGCCGAAGTTCCCACCGAATTAGTGAGTGTGACCGTCATAGAGCTGATGTCCGAACTACTCCCGTTAATGGTGAACGGTTCTGTGTACAGGAAGGCACTTCCGAGCGCATCCGAAGCTGCATTCTGAAACCAGCCGGAAAAGAGTTCGCTTTCGGAAACTGTTACGTCAGGGGTCTGAAGTGTGCTGCCTGGTGCCGCCGTGAATTGAAATTCAGCTTGCGTAAGCTCACGGGTGTTGGAGTATCCAATGATCGCGACCTGGAGAGTGCCGGCGTTGCGGGTCAACACCACACTACTGATAACCGGCGGCGACGGAGGGAGTTGAATCGCCACTGGTGCAAGCGAGGAGGGAGTGACATCAGTGCTATTGGCGCTGAGGGTGGCAGTAATAGTTATAGTGCCTGCGATGGTGCCGGTTTGCACCGGGACGTTGACGCTGAACGTGCTGTTTGCCGGTATGGTTTCGGTATGGGTGCGCCCGCCACTAGCAAATTGGACGCTTGGGTCGTCCATGGCGGGAGAGGTGCTACCAGCGAAGGTCAGCGTG
Source organism: uncultured Acidobacteriota bacterium (assembly GCA_963738165.1). GTDB lineage: Bacteria > Acidobacteriota > Terriglobia > Terriglobales > Acidobacteriaceae > TOLSYN. The sequence continues at coordinate 321,643 of CAVTVE010000018.1, read as the reverse complement.
AGGGTAGCAAGGACACTCACTGGAAAGGAACTCACCCCAAAGGTCAGAACGGGCTGAGCGGCAGACGCGCTGGTCGAAGGGCCCTGGAAGGTTACCACCGGCCGCACTGTACCGACAGTGAGAATGACTGAGTCTGTAGCGGGCAAAAAATCTACTTTGTCCGTTGGTGCGAACGCGACCGTAAGAGTTTTTGTTCCTATGGCGGGGACCGTTCCGGTTACTGGGGAGTATGTGAAGGTACCGGGCACGTTTGCGGTAGCCCCGTTCAGTTCCGCGGAGGCGGTCGCATTCAGTTGCGTGGAACCAAGGGCCACGCCAAACGCGATGGGAGCCGGAGTAGCCCAGGTGATGGTGGGCAACGCCTTGTTAACAGTGACGCTCACCGTCATGGAGGCAGATAGGTAGTCTTTAGTATCCGTCGGCGTAAACGTGACCGAGAGGGTCTGCGTACCTGCCGGAAGCACGGTTCCTGCTGATGGGGAATAGGCGAAAGTGCCGGGCACACTCGCGGTCGCATTCAGTTGCATGGAACTGAGAGCGGTGCCGTAGACGATGGCAGCCGGAGGAGCCCAGGTGATGGTAGTCACCGGCTGAGTGACCGTGATGCTCACCGTCGCGGAGGCAGTCTGGTAGTCCGTAGCATCCGTCGGCGTGAACGCGACCGAGAGGGTCTGCGTACCTGCCGAAAGCACGGTTCCCGTTACTGGTGTATAGACGAAAGTTCCGGGCACACTCGCCGTCGCATCCAGTTGCGTGGAACTGAGAGCGGTGCCGTAGACGATGGCAGCCGGAGGAGCCCAGGTGATGGTGGGGGACGCCTTATTGACGGTGATGCTCACCGACTTAGAGGCAGACAGGTAGTCTGTAGTATCCGTCGGCGTGAACGTGACCGAGAGGGTCTGCGTGCTTGGCGAAAGCACGGTTCCTGCTGGTGGGGTATAGGTCAAAGTTCCGGGCGCACTCGCGGTCGCATTCAGTTGCGCGGGACTGAGAGCGGTGCCGTAGGCGATGGCAGCCGGAGTTGCCCAAGTGATGGTGGGCAATGCCGGATTGACTGTGATGTTCACCGTCGCGGAGGCAGGCAGGTAGTCTACAGTGTCCGTCGGCGTGAACACGACCGAGAGGGTCTGCGTACCTGCCGAAAGCACGGTTCCTGCTGGTGGGGAATAGGCGAAAGTTCCGTCCACACTCGCGGTCGCATTCAGTTGTGCGGAACTGAGAGCGGTGCCGTAGACGATGGGAGCCGGAGGAGTCCAAGTGAGCGTCGGTGAGGCCTGGCCGAAAGCGATCCCGGGCATCAGGAGCATGAGTACCAGCAAAACCGTTTGAAAAAATGTATTCCGAATGATCATGATGGCCTCAATTTTTACTGCGCATTGTTGAGCGCCGGGACAAATACCGCTCGTGGCGTCGGTAAGTCACCCTCATAGAGCCACACCGGAGCTGTTCCCTGCGGGGTGATCTGGAACATCGTGTTGCCGATCAGCGGCACGATTGCGCCCGGGGTACAGAGGGACTTAGCCAATTGGACGGGCTCCTGCTCTTTCAGATCGACCCGCAACACCGTGCCTGTCTGGTTGGCGATGACGGCCCAGCGCCCATCAAATGAGCTGGCGATACCGACAGGTGTCTGCACGCCATCTGCTGCACTCGCGATTTTGACCAGACTGGAGCCTGCCGCCACATCCTTGGCCCACCACACAGCGTTCTGGCCTGCGTCCGCGATTAAGGCATCGTTGGTGGACGCGATGAATCGCATGTCGCCGTAACCTGCCAGGCTAGCGACACTACGGACCACTCCCGTGGCGGAAACGGACGAGACCTCCATCGCGCTAGAGCCGCCTGTCGCCACCAGTAGTAGGCCGGTATCGCTAACGGACAAGCCTGCAATGTGTCCTGACAGGGGAATCGATATCTGCTGTGAGTGAGGTGTAGCGGGTAGCTGCGTGAATATATAGACCTGAGGATTGTCATCGGCAAAAACGGCGGCCGCAGTTCCGGCAGGGCTGAGGACGATGTGTTGAGATATTGAGGACGCCGGAAGCAAGGGCATCGGCTGCCCGCTCGGCAACTGGCCTAACCAGATGCCTCCTCCCTTACCGGACAGGAGTGCGTATCCGCTGCGTGCAGAAGCTACCCCAGACGTATACGCACCGGATCCGTAGATAGGACTACCGAGGTAGGCCGCGCCGGGCACTCCTTGGATCGCTCGCAGGCCTTGCGAGGTGACGTCCCACGCATACCCGAGTACTGCGCCTGTTATCTTGTTGCCTGCACTCGTGCCTCCTGAAGATGCTGCTCCCGGATTTGCTGGCGTGCCCCCACAACCGGATAGCGTGAATAGGAACGGCAGGCAACAGACGAAACGTATCACCCATTTGGGATGAAAGCTGGAGAAAGTGTACGGCATAAGCAGAACCTCCTGGTTCGAATGCGAATTCGGTCGGCCTTGGAACCAACGGCTGACTTTGTCTGCTTACAAAGAAGGTGCTGACTTCTCGCTTACAGCGAACAGTGAAAAGGAGGATTTCTCGTTTGATAGCGAAGGCTAACTGACGCCAAACAGCTTTGGTGTGAGATGGAAGCAGCTCTCGTAAGGATGCCTACGTCGAGAAACAAGCGAACGGGTCTGATTAGCGATGGTTTGCTCCGGCGACGCTCGCTAGTTCGCCGACAGAAAAATGGTAAGGATTTAAAATGAGAGCTGGATCACGCTATAGCGGAGGTTGACCAGAGTCGCACATAGTACCGAGGAGCTACAGGGACATTAATCTGTGTCCCAGGAGAAGACTCTGCGCCACAAGAACCTGAAGACCACGACGGAGATTTATGAGCGTCTGCGCCAGCAGGACAAATAGGAGGCATGAAAATCTTTGAGTCACGCCTTGAGCCCGCCGACTCTTCCCCAAATATACCCAGCAAAAATGCAGCATCGTAAGTCTTTTGTTTTTCTTGGTGGCGGCGCGTGGACTCGAACCACGGACCTACGGATTATGAGAAGACAATCGTCGCCCGAGCCTGCCATATGCAGGCCCTAGCTCGGCAAAATGCGGCAGAAAAGGGCAGGGCGCCGCAACCGGGACGCAACTAGGGTGCGCAAATGTCCGGGTTCCGCTGGGCGGGTTGTGGGTTCGGCCCTCTGGCGCAAGGTGATTGAACTGGCGTTCCACAAACGTGACTGCTACGAGTATGAGAACGAATGGCGCGCAGCTTCATGATGCGGTCGCGTCGGTAACGGACAAGTTCCAGCTTCAAAAACGGTTGGAACGCTCGGCTTTGCTGAGAGTGCCGGAGCAAAAGGAAGAAAGGTCTGTCCTCTTCACCGAGAGAGGATCGCGTCTCTGAGCGGGTCGTCGGCAACTCTTCCACGACGCAATTGGGGAAGAGTTGCCTGTCATCCACGATCGCCAAAGCGCTAAGCCCGACCACATCTTTCCGTTGCCGACTATATGGGATGAAGTCCGAAGAAAACATCAGCCGCGAAGGACAACTGAGTCGGCACTCAGGAACTCTAATTATTTGTCGTGAAACTTGGTTTTCAGTCCGCGTTCACTCTGATTGTCGTTGGCTGCATCAGGGGCATTGTTATTCGCCATTCGTAGGCCTGCCGTCGACGGTTCACACGGGCTTGATGTCGTATCGATTACCTGCGCCTACTTCTTCTAACCACGACTCGTGCGCTGAACCGTCAAGCGTTCACTGGATGATCCGTACCCGCCTTTAGTCGTGCATTGGGAGGTTTACGTGGGACCTACCGAACTCTTTCGCTCCTGGGGCCACATTCTGTCTGGTTATCGCCCTTTCTTGTCCATTGAGGTTACCCGAGAGTGCCCGCTCCGCTGTCCCGGTTGCTACGCGTACGAGCCGCAACACCTCGGCGGCCGCATGACTCTTCGCGATCTGGCCGACTTCCGCGGCGACGCCCTCGTCGCTGGCATTCTGGCCGTTGTCGACATGCACCGCCCGCTGCACGTCTCCCTCGTTGGCGGCGACCCGCTCGTCCGTTACCGCGAAATGGATCAGGTTATTCCGCAACTGGTCCACCGCGGCATTCACGTTCAGTTCGTCACCAGTGCGTTCCGCCCAATCCCTGCAAACTGGGCAGAACTGCCGCGGCTTAACTTCACCGTTTCCGTTGACGGGCTACAGCCCGAACACGCCGCCCGCCGCTTCCCCGTTACCTACGAACGCCTTCTCAAAAACGTTGCCGGCCATCGCATCAGCGTTCACTGTACGATCACCTCGCAAATGCTGAAGCGCCCGTCGTATTTGCAGGAATTCCTGGAATTCTGGAGTCCCAGACCCGAGGCCAAGCGAGTCTGGTTCAGCATCTTCACCCCACAGATGGGCGACAACGCGCCGGAGATTCTCACCCGTGACCAGCGCGTGTTCGTGGTCAACGAGCTTCTGCGGCTGCGCCCCCTCTACCCCAAGCTCGACATGTCGGAGCCGATTATCCGTGAGTACGCCAACCCGCCGCGGTCGCCCCAAGAATGCATCTTCGCCCGCAGCACTACAACCATTGCCGCCGACTTGAAAACCCGGGTCACCCCTTGCCAGTTTGGGGGCAGACCCGACTGTACACAATGCGGCTGCATTGCCAGCATGGGGCTCGCCGCAGTGGGGCACACCAAGCCACTGCCTGGAGTTTCTCTGGGCAGCGTGATGCGCGTGTCATCCGTCATTGGCGAGACCGTTCATCGCGCTCGACTCGTGTACCGCACTGTAACATGCCATTTTCGTTCAAGGCGATCGCCTGCATGCTCCCGATTCTGAGCGCAGCCGAGTTGGAGATCTCTGGCGTACTGCCGAGCCTCGCCTGTAAACGACAGAAGTTTTTTGGTTATCTTGGTGGCGGCGCGTGGACTCGAACCACGGACCTACGGATTATGAGACCGTCGCTCTAACCGGCTGAGCTACGCCGCCACGGACAGTCTGCCGAAAAGGGCCTGCGGGTGCAGGCGGGCAGACATCATGCGGTCAGGACGCGACCGACAACACTGATTCTATTGGGCGTTGCATGCACTGTCAAACGTGGGGCAAATCGGCGGAGAAACGAATGTATGTCGTTGGCGGGGCGGTCTTATGAGGCGTTATTAGCGCTGCGCTCTTCGCAGGGTATTCCAGCGCCGGTCTCCCCACATCAGGGCTTGGGTGATCTCCGGTCCTTCGCTGCCGGCGGCGTAGTTTGGAAACTGCGGCTTCGGCAACTGAGCCCAGGCCTGCTCAATGGGGGTGACGATGCGCCACTCGGCCTCTACCTCATCGCCGCGCGTGAACAGGGTTGCGTCGCCCATCATGACATCCAGCAATAGGGTCTCATAGGCCACGGGAGAGCGCGTTCCGAAGGCGTTGCGATAGCTGAAATCCGCCTCGACGGTGATGCCATTCATGCCGATTCCGGGCTGCTTGGCGGCAAAGGAGATGGCGATGCCTTCATCGGGCTGAATGCGGATGCCGATAATGTTTGGCTCGGGCTGACGGCTGGAGCTGCCGAAGAGAGCCTCGGGCGTGGGCTTGAGATGAACGCGGATCTCGGTCAGGTGCGATGCCAGGCGCTTGCCCGTGCGGATACAGAAGGGCACGCCGGACCAGCGCCAGTTATCGACCCGCAAGTCCAGGGCGACAAAGGTCTCGGTGAGCGAATCCTCGGAAACACCGGGCTCCTGGCGGTAGCCGCGTACGAGGTTGCCCTCCAGGACGCCAGGGCCATATTGACCACGCACGGTGCGCCGCGACACCTCCTCCAAGGTCATCGGGCGGATTGCCTTGAGTACCTGCACCTTCTGTTCACGCACGGCATCGGCATCCATGCTGAAGGGCGGTTCCATCGCGGTGAGCGAGAGCAACTGCAGCAGATGATTGGCGACCATGTCGCGCAGGGCTCCGGTCTCTTCGTAAAACTTTGCCCGGTTCTCGACGCCGAGCGGCTCGGCGGCCGTGATCTCGACGTAGTCGATGAAGTTGCGATTCCAGAGCGGCTCGAAGAGTGAATTTCCGAAGCGGAACATCAAGATGTTCTGCACCGTCTCCTTGCCGAGATAGTGGTCGATGCGGTAGACCGAACTCTCTTCGAAGACCCCCAGCAGCTTCTTGTTGAGCGCCCGGGCGCTCTCCAGATCGCGTCCGAACGGCTTTTCGACCACGACTCGCGTCCAGCCGATGTCATTTTGATTCAGCCCCGCTGCACCGAGTCCGGCAATCACCTGGGGCGCGATGGAAGGGGGTATGGCGAAGTAGAAGAGATGATTTCCGCTGGCGCCGGCCGCACGCATGGCCTCCAACTTTTTGGCTAACTGGGCGTAGGTTTCTGGCGAGTCCAGGTCGCCGGAGAGGTAGTTCAGTTTACCTGAGAACTTCTGCCAATTTTGTTCACTGAATGTGTGTGCATCATTGGACAACTCGACCGATTGGCGCATGGCGGCGCGGAACTCGTCATCGGACATGGCCGGCAAGCCTACGCCAACGATGTCGAAGCCACGCCCGGTGGCGCCGATTGAGGTGAGATCAAAGACGGCGGGCAGCAGTTTGCGCCGGGTCAGATCGCCTGAGCCGCCAAAGATAATTAATATGCAGGGATCGGCTTTGGGCAGCGGCTGCACTTCGGAGGGCGCGGTCGGAGTCGCGGGAATCGTTGTGCTCATGTTTGATTGTCCTGTGAACGCCGGGAGCTTACGCCGCGAAAAGCCCAGGAACGCAGCAATGCGCGAATGAGAAAACCAGTTTTTTGATGCTCGGAGGCGGCTCCCGGCCTCAACAATTCGGCACAGCGCTTGACTCGCTTACCTAGGCAACTCGCTTACCTAGACATGCGCGACCTCATGGCGCCGGCGTTCAATCACTGCAATGAGGTTGTTGTAGGATTCGGAAAAGCTCTTCACACCGGCAACGGTCAATTCCCGGGTCACGGCCGTGATATCGATTCCGAGTTCATTCAGCTTGGCAAATAACTGGTGCGCGCCCTGGAGATCGTTTGTGATGGTCACCGCGGGCTTGCCGTGATCGCGGAATGCTTCATAGGTCGCGGGAGGCATGGTGTTGACCGTGTGCGGCCCGATCAGCGAGTCGATGTAGAGCACGTCGGAGTATTTCGGATTCTTGGTGCCCGTCGATGCCCATAACGGACGCTGCTTCTGGGCGCCGGCGGCTGCAAGCTTCTCCCAACGCGGCCCGCTGAATAATTTTTGGAAGCGCTCGTAGGCCAGCTTGGCATTTGCGATGGCGATCGTGCCCTCAAGCTCTGCGGCTTCGGGATGTCCGGCTTTGACGAGCTCTTCGAGTTTTTTGTCCACCGCGGTGTCGATGCGGCTGACGAAGAAGCTGGCGACCGATGCGATACGGTTGACCGCCCCGCCTTTGGCAAGGCGCCTCTCCAGGCCCTTCATGTATGCCTCGACCACCTGGGCATAAACATCCACGGAGAAGATCAGGGTCACGTTCACGCTGACGCCTTCCGAGATGAGCTCTTCAAATGCGGGCAGACCCTCGGCAGTTCCGGGAACTTTGATCATCACGTTGGGGCGGGCGAGTTTGTCGTGCAGTCGCTTGGCTTCCTTAACCGTGGCTGCCGTGTCCTGTGCCAGCAAAGGCGACACTTCAATACTGACGAATCCGTCTTCGCCGTTGGTGCTCTCGTGAACGGGCAGGAAGACGTCAGCGGCGCTCGCGATGTCTCCTACCACCAGCGCGTCGTAAATCTCGGCGACTCCGGCGCCCTTATCAACCAGTGCGTGCAGAGCGTCTTCGTAATCCTTGCTGCCGGAGATGGCCTTCTCGAAGATCGTCGGGTTAGAGGTCAATCCTCGAAGGCCGTCTTCTTCGATCATTTTTTTCAGGGTGCCTTCGGTGATCAGTGAACGCGTCATCTGGTCATACCAGGGGCTTTGTCCCACCTTGCTTAACTGCGCTAAAGGATTGCTGGCCATTGCTCATCTCCTCGTGACGTTACTGCGTCAAAACGACGCTCGCTCAAAACTTTGCTTCCATGGCGACGATCTGCTGAACACGCCGCATATGCCGTTCCACGGTGTCAACCTTCGCCGCCAGAAAGGCCCGGACCAGTTCCAGTGCCATTGCCTCGCCTATCACCTTGCCCCCGAGGCAAAGCACGTTCATCTGGTCGTGCTCCACACCCTGGTGGGCGGAATAGGTGTCATGACAAAGCCCGGCACGAATGCCGCGCACCTTGTTTGCCGCCACCGACGCGCCGACGCCGCTGCCGCATATAAGGACGCCACGCTCGGCCCGGCCTTCGATTACAGCCGCCGCAACTGCGGCCGCGCGCTCCGGGTAGTCGTCCGGCGTAACTGCATCGTGCGTTCCCAGATCCAGGGCTTCATGGCCCAACCTGCGTATTTCGTCCAGCACGAGGTCGATTAACAGAGCGCCCGCATGATCTGCGGCGACGGCGACTTTCATTTGTTCTTTCTTTCCCAAGGCGCCCGCGGCCGCACGGCCGTAAGGGCAACCTTGACCTATTTCTTGACCTATTTCGTACCCCAGCCCTTCACCGCCGCGATGCTCTCTTTGGCGTGCTCCACCACGTTTTCGGTGGTAAAGCCGAAGTGCTTCAGTACCTCTTTTGCGGGACCAGAGGCGCCGAATTGTTTCTGGCCCACAACCCGTCCTTCCAGTCCTACGTAGCGCTCCCAACCGATCGGAGTCCCTGCCTCTACGGCGACGCGGGCGCGCACTGCGCTGGGCAGCACGCTCTCCTTGTACTCCGCGCTCTGTTCGTCAAACAGATCCCAGCACGGCATGCTTACGACACGCGCCTTTATGCCCTCGCCCGCCAGCTTTTCCTGGGCTTCCACTGCGAGTTGCAACTCGCTTCCGGTGCCGATCAGGATCACGTCTGGTTTCACATCCGGTGCACCTTGCACGTCGCTGAAGATATAAGCGCCCTTGCGGAGACCTTCGGCGCTGGCGTACTTGGTGCGGTCATAGGTCGGGACGGCTTGCCGGGTCAGCGACAGGGCGGTGGGATGCTTCTTGCTCTCGATGGCCAGCTTCCATGCCTCGGCGGTCTCGTTGGCATCGGCGGGACGGATGAGCCGCATGTGCGGCATCAGGCGAAGCGACATGACCTGCTCGACCGGTTCGTGCGTGGGGCCATCTTCGCCGACGGCGATTGAGTCATGGGTGAAGACGTAGGTGACCGGCAACTCCATGATGCAGGCGAGGCGCAAGGTTGCGCGCATGTAATCGCTGAATACCATGAATGTTCCGCCGAAGACATGCAGGCCGCTGACGGCGAGGCCGTTCAGGATTCCGCCCATACCCATCTCACGCACGCCAAAGCGCAGGATGCGACCGCCGTAGTTGCCGCTCTCGAAGCTGGTCTCGCCGTCGATCTTCGTTTTGTTAGAGGTTTCAAGATCGGCTGAACCGCCGAGCAGCCAAGGGAGGTTCTTGGCAATCGAGTTCATTACTTTGTTGCTGGCCTCGCGGGTGGCGACGCCCTTGGGGTCGGCTGGGAAGACCGGAACATCCCTGTCCCACGTTTCGGGGAGCTTGCCGGTCATGATCCCGTCCCACTGCTTGGCCAGCTCGGGATTCTTCTTCGCCCAGCTTTCGTAGGCGGCCTTCCAGTCGGCTTCGAGCTTCTTGCCGCGATCAACGGCTTGTCCCAGATGGGCAGCCACCTCTTTTGGAATCAGGAACTGGGCATCTTCCGGCCAGCCGTAGAAGCGCTTGGCGGCCTTGACCTCCTCGGCGCCGAGGGGTTCGCCGTGCGCCGCGCTGGTGTCCTGCTTGTGCGGCGCGCCGTAGCCGATGTGAGAGTGCACGATGATCAGCGTGGGCCGCGCGGTCTCGCGCTGCGCCTCCTGGATCGCTGCTTCGACGGCTTCCAGGTCGTTTGCGTCCTCGACGGTCAGCACGTTCCAGTGGTAGCCCTTGAAGCGCGACTCCACATCGTCGCTGTAGGCAAGCGTGGTAGGGCCGTCCAGACTGATATGGTTGAAGTCATACAGCCAGGTGAGGTTCGAGAGCTTGAGGTGGCCTGCAAGGGCCGCGGCCTCGTGCGAAAGTCCTTCCATCATGTCGCCATCGGAGCAGATCGAATAGACTCGGTAATCTACGATCTTCTTGTCGGGCCGATTGAAATGAGCCTCCAGCCAGCGCTCGGCGATGGCCATGCCTACCGAGTTCGCAACTCCCTGCCCCAGCGGGCCGGTCGTGGTCTCCACGCCGGGTGTCATGTGGTACTCGGGATGGCCGGGAGTTTTCGAGCCGAGTTGGCGGAAGCGCTCGATCTCCGCGAGGGGAAGGTCGTAGCCGGTCAGGTGCAGCATCGAGTAGAGCAGCATGGAGGCGTGTCCGGCGGAGAGCACGACGCGGTCGCGATTCGGCCAGCGTGGATTCGCCGGGCTGTAGCGCAGGAAGCGGTCCCACAGCACATACGCGACCGGAGCCAGTCCCATGGGGGCTCCGGGATGTCCACTGTTGGCCTTCTGAACCGCGTCGATGGACAGCGTGCGGATGGTGTTTACGCACAGTTGGTCGAGCGCCGAGGGCTTTGTGGTTTCGATCTGCTGCACATTCGATGACATTTAGTTTGAGTTGCCTTTCTGCCCCAGCGCGCGCCGGGTGCCGCAAGAAAATTTCAGGAGTTCCGGGCAGTGCCCTGGTAAGTCACAATCACAATAATGCAGTGCGCCAGTGTACGAAGTCGAGCCACACTTTCGTTTGGTTGATCTTAATCTCTTTCAGATGCTGCGGATGCCTCCGAGGAACCGAGGCTGCCGTACGATCACGACCGAATGAATTTGGGAGTCTCAGAAATATACGGCAAATTTTGCCTTTGGGGAACACCTCCTTCGATCATCCTAATCACAGATAGAGAAAAATCTTTCCACCTTTGATAGATCGGGGCGCGTCTAACACATAGCAGGGCTGGAACAAGGCGGTTATTCCACTTCCGCCGTATAATGTGTGTTAGCTCCGGCTGGTTTAAAAGGATCCATGTCAAAAACCGTAAAAACCTCACTTCTCCTGTTGTCGTTCCTCATCCTTGGCTTCGCGGTAGCTGGCGCGGTTGGCGTAAAGCCAAGCGGCGGCAATGACGGCGCATATCGGCAGATGAGCGTGTACAGCGAAGTCCTTTCGCGGATCCGCTCCGATTATGTGGAAGATCCAAATATCCCTCAGGTCAGCAATGGAGCGTTGCACGGATTGCTTGAGGCGCTGGATTCCGACTCCAGCTACCTGAGCCCGGATGAGTACAAGATCTATAAGCAGTTCGGCCAGTCCGTGGCAGGTATCGGCGCTGCCGTGTCCAAGCGTTTCGGCTACGGCGACGTGATCTCGGTGGTGCCTGGAGGTCCAGCCGATAAAGCCGGCCTTCTCGATGGCGATATTATCGAGGCCCTGGACGACAAGAGCACCCGCGAAATGTCGGTTGCTGAGTTCACCGCACTGCTCGGAGGTCCGGCCGGTTCGGTCGTCCATGTCAGCGTGGTGCGCCCCACCAAGGCTCAGCCAGAAAAGATTTCCATCACTCGCGAAGCCGTGAAGTACCCGGCGTCGACCTCCAAGATGCTGGAGAGCCAGATTGGCTATATTCGCGCCGAGGGCTTTCCGAAGGGCCGGGCCCAGGAGATCGCCGCGCATATTCGCGAGCTGCAGAAAAGCGGTGCAAAGAAGCTCATCCTCGATCTTCGTAACTCCGGCGACGGAGAGATCTCCGAGGGCATCTCGACCGCGAACCTGTTTTTGAATCACGGGCAGATCACATACGTTGAAGGACAGAAGTATCCACGCCAGAACTTCACGGCCGATCCTTCCAAGGCGGTCACCACTTTGCCGCTGGTGGTGATCGTGAACAAATCGACCGCCGGGCCTGCGGAAATTGTAGCGGGTGCGATCCTGGACAACGCGCGCGGCGACGTTCTAGGCGACAAGACCTTTGGCGACGACTCCATCCAGAAGACGATCGATCTCCAGGACGGAGGCGCGCTGATCCTCTCGATTGCCAAGTACTACACACCGGGCGGCAAAGCGATTCAAAACACGTCCATCACGCCCAATGTGCTGGTGGCTGACAAGGCAGAAGACTTCGTCGCACCGGAGGATTCCGACATCGTCCCGGACGAGAACGAGAAGCCGGAGTCGCCGAAGAATCAGCCGGACGAACAGCTCCGCCGAGCCATAGAGCAGTTTGGTAAGCAGGACCAGAGGGCCGCCGCCGCAAGCAATTAGCCCGGGATAGAGATTGACCAGAAAAGCCCCAGCCGGACCGGTTGGGGCTTTTCGTTTCCGACGTGATGGCAGTGAAATAGAATAGGCCGCGGACGGCTCCGCGGCCCTCAAGCGATGCTCCGGGCTTACTACTTCTTGCCCTTCTTTCCCTTTTTGCCCTTTTTGCCCTTCTTGTCGGCCTTCTTAGTGTCGGCCTTCTTAGCGTCAGCTTTCTTGACGTCAGCCTTCTTGCCGGCTTTGGCCTGCTTCTTGTCCAGCTTGGCTGGCTTCGCCGATTTCTTGGCTGCCTTCTTGGCGGGCTTCACCGGTGCGGCTGCTGCTTTCTTGGCAGGCTTCACCGGTGCGGCTGCTGCTTTCTTGGCAGCCTTTTTGGCTGTGCTCTTGACGGCGGCCTTTTTGGCAGCGGTCTTTTTGGCCGGGGGCTCGATGGCAACTGCTTTCTTGGCCGCTTTTTTAGCGACGGTTTTCTTGGCAGCCGCTTTCTTCGCAGGAGCCTTTTTGGCTGCCTTCTTTGCCGGCTTAGGAGGAGGAGGTAGCTCGGCTGCTTCCTCGTCACGCTGAGCACGGCTTGCGGAAGGAGCTACCGCATCGTCTTCAGCGTAACCTTCTTCCTGTTCTTCTGCCTCGTCCTCATCGTCTTCCAACTCTTCTTCTTCCTCTTCGTCGTCAATCACTTCTTCGAATGATTCGTTATCGTCGAATTCATTCCCATCATCATCATTGCCGCGACCGTAAAGCGTTTCGTCGAACGTCATGTTTCCTCCTGGATTCTTTTTCCACTCCGCGCCCGCGGACCGCTGAGCACAGGTACCACACGACTGCTTCTTTGGTTAACGCGGGCAGGATGCACGAAATCATCCGCGCCCTGCACCCGAACACAATAACTCAGCAACGTTAGCTATGCAACGGAATGAAACAATCAATACGCAGAACGGGCATCGAATTCGAGAAACTCAGTCTTGCTGCTTACGCCTTTTGCTTCGAGAGGCTGCTGCGCTTGTGCGACGGGGCGCAGCCGGGTGCCGTGCGGCAGACGCTTTGGCGCTGCTTCCGCTATCGCGGCCTGTTCTCTTTCCGGCGCTCTTGGCCGACGTGTGCTGCGCGTGCTGCGGCGTGTGCGGAGCCGCACCGGCGCGGCTCCGGCGACGGGTAGTGGGTTCAGACGCAGGTTCCGCTGCGGCTTGGCCGGCAGACTTGAAGATCATCAGAGATCGTCCGGCATACAGCGCGTTGCCCTTGAGGCGATTCCATTGCCGAACTTTTTCCGCCGGGACTCCGAAATCATCGGCCACCGACAGAACCGTGTCCCCTTTGCGTACGGTGTAACGCACCGGATGCTTGCTGTAGCTCACCGCTGCAGGGCGGGCCGGGGCAACCCTGGCCGGGGAGACCGGAATGATCAGTTTGCTGTCCGTCACCAGCGAGGTGTCTTCCAGGTTGTTGGCTTCAGCAATGGCGCTGGTCGTGGAGTGGTAGCGGCGCGCGATCTCGCTCAAGGTCTCTCCGCTTTCGACGCGGTGGTAGCGCCAGTAGACCCGCATTTCTTCGGGAATGGCCTCGACCGCGACCTGGAACCTGGCGGCGGTTCCGCGGGGCAGGTGCAGGTCAAAATCCATGTCCTTCGGGGTAGTCATGCGCAGCAGGCTGGGGTTCAGCTCCTGGAGCACCGCAGTGGAGGAGTCGGTACACTCGGCGACGAGGCGCAGATCGATTGGGTAGTGGATGCGCACCGTGTCAGAGGCGAGCGGGGAGTCCAGCGCCAGATGATCGAGCCCGTACTGAGTGGGATTTTTCGCCATGATGGTCATAGCCAAAATAATCGGCACGTAGTTGCGCGTCTCCTCCGGCAAGACGTTGCGACGATGAAGCTCCCAGAAATCGGCGTAGCCGGTGCGCTGCACCGCACGCTGAACCGTGCCCGGCCCGGAGTTGTAGGCCGCCATTGCCAGATACCAGTCGCCGAACTGGTTGAAGAGATCTTTCAGCAGCCGGGCGGCGGCGCGGGTGGCCTTCTCCGGATCTTGCCGTTCGTCTACCCACCAGTTGTGCTGCAGCCCCGCGTGTACGCCGTCCCAGGGCATGAATTGCCACATGCCGCGGGCTCCCATGCGCGAGAGTGCGAGCGGCTCGAAGCCGGATTCGGCCTGGGCCAGGAACATCAGATCTTGCGGTACGCCCTCCTCTCGAAAGACTCGCGAGATCATTTCGCTGTAGCGTCCACGGCGGATCAAGGCGCGCTCGATGGTGCCGTGTCCGCGGGTGGAGAAGTAATTGATGTAGCTCACCACCGGATCGGTGAGCATGAGGGGAAGATCGCTGCGGGTATTGGCCAGCTCGGCTTGCGCTTTGGCCTTGATCGAGGGATCGACCGGAAAGGTGACGTTGTTGGCCTCGTCGATGGGCGCAGGCTGGGCGCGTTGCTCGGTGAATCCATCGCCGGCTTTCAGGGCCTGCAGTTCCAACTCGTGGGTTGCCTCGACGATCCTGTCGAACTCGGCCTGCAATCTTTCATCGTTTTGCACCCCGACGGGTCCACGCAGCAGAAGATTGAAGGCGGCATCAAAGTTGTCCTTGGCGGCCTCAAGGTGTCCAGCGGTGTAGTTGGCTTGGCCTCGGGCGTATTCGGCTTCGGCGCGCGCGATTAATTGCTCCACGGTCTCGACGACAGGTTTCGGCGCTGCGGTGTGCTGGGTGGGCGGCGCCGGATAGGGTTTCACTACCGCAGGGGAGGCGGGAAGATCCGGCGCGGTGGCCTGCGGTGCAGGCAAGGTGGATGCCGCATCCTTGGTGTGTTCGCAGGAGGCGAGGAGCAGGCAGAGGACCAGCAGCAGCGGCAGGATTGTACGCTTAAGAAGACTCATCAGTGTGTGCGGAGTGCTTCCGGCGAGGTTTGGTTGCAGCCGACCGGAGCACGCGCTCTCTCAAATCTACGGACGATTCACCGATGGGTCAATCCTGGGAGCGATCATCCTTGCTTCTTTCAGCAATGGTTGCGCAGGTAAGAACCATATACTACCATCACAACCTGTGCTGCTTGAGCCATTGATCCGTCGGGCAACCACACGAGCCTGTTTCAGGTCACCGGAGTTCGCCGGCAAAGGCCCGGTTGCTCCTTCGATACCATTCTTTCCGGTCCCTCGGGGACCAGGATCGACGAATGGTGGCAGGCAAGACCCATCCCGGCAGGCGAGTTCGACCCGCACTCCAGCGTATTCAGGCGCGCAGCGTTCACCGCATGGCAGAAGCTGAACTGCACCATTGAAGCGTGCCGGTAAAGTGTGCCGGAGCGGATTACGGCACTAAAGAGAGCGATTCAGAGTAGCTTTCTCCGGAAACTCTCATGCGCAGAGCACTGTGCTTCAGCAAAGCCGCAGAAGTCTAACGCTTTCCTCTCGTGGCGTCGAGGCACTGGCCGTAGAGGTCGATGAGATGTTTAGCGTAATCTTCGGCTCGCGAGACGGTGCCGCCCTGGAATCCAGCGCCGGGGGTTCCGATGCGGCCATAGCCGGTTGTGGTGGCGATGAATTTCATCATCTCCAGTGCGATCTCCTCGTCACGGCGCAGAGGTGATGGCGCAGGAATGGAATTGGCTGGGGTATCGCTCACGGGAATTCTCCGAGGCTGAATTGAAAAGAATACCGCGCCGCCTTTGGAAAAGGCGGCGCGCAGCCGATCATAACAGATATGAAGAAGAGAACCGAAAGGTCGAGCGATGCGAGGAGCGAAGCAGAGTGTCCGCTCCCCTTCCGCGATTATGGTGTTTCACGTATGGCAGCTTGTCGATTGGAAGACTGTCGATGAGCCGGCACGGGAGCTTCGATCTGCGCCGAGACGGGCGGCTTTTTTGGAGGAAGCGCAGCCCTGGGTTGAATGGAATGGTTCGCGTCTTCGGATTTGGCGTCGGCTTCGGCTTCGCTGTCGAAGATGCGGCGCAGCAGGCCCGCCTCGAGCAGGACAGACGAGAGGGAGTCGAGCGCGGCGGAGTAGCGGCGCTCGGCGCGCTGCACGGTGATGCCGAGGCGAAGCGCGGCTTCAGGGATGCTGTGCTCGAGCAGGATTACACCGGCGATGATCTCCAAGTAATGACGCTCCACGCGTTCGAAGGCGCGCTCAATGTCGTGCACGAAGATCACCGCGTCCTCAAAGGTGTTGAGGCGGTAGGAGCTGACGCGAGCGCGGAAGCAGAGGCCTCCGAGAATGCTGGGAAGGCGCCCGATATCGACCGATACACGGAAGTAGCGTCGCAGCAGAGCGCGCGTGTACGGGCGATAGGCGCCCAGGTTCGCGTCGGCCGGCTGCTTGCGACGGGCGGGTACGATTTGCAGACTGGACTTAGCGGGGCGGTCATTCATGCCTGCACCTCTGCCCGAAGCCGGGTCCAGAGTTGGAGAAAGGAAGCTGGGCGGTCGAGCAGGAGTGAAGCTTCCGCCTTGGCGCAGGGTGCGCAGTGTGTCTGTGGGCTGCCGGAGCGGCGCAGCCAGATGTTGCCGCAACGTTCGCAATACTTTAATTCCATGTTGCGCAATTGTGTTAATTCGGATGTAGCTCTCATTGTTTTTTGCCCCCCAGCAAAAAAATCCCTGCCGCGGGCAGAGGGTGAAGATTGCAGGAGTTGGACCCCGGGCAAGAATCACGCCAGTGCCGGCGACAGGGCTCGTTTTATTTGCGATGACCTGTACGTTTTCGATTTGGAGCGGCGCATCCCTGTTCTGGATTTGCCGTTTTACTGAAGTTCGACGTTGCCTGTGACCAGAATCAGGTCAGCCTGCGATCGTCCTTACGGGTAAAGTAGCCTTCTTCGTAGCCTGATTTGAGAACTGTGCCGTTCTGGATGACCACACTGAGTCGACCGGTGAAACCTATCTCCCGGAGTAACTGCGAGACTCCCATTGAAAGAAGCTCGGAATTGCGAACCTTGCGGCGAAACTCGACAAAGGTAGTTTCGCGAAAAGCATTAACGTCTGGCTCCATGCCTTACCAGCTCCTGCTTATTTGGAAATGAGTTGTTGGATGAATCATTGAGTACCGACGCAGAGGATGTCAACCGAATTTATTGCTATCAGTAGTGTCCGGCTAAAATTTCCGAGAGTTGCGTAAGTCTCCACAGGTCAGCAGGATGTAGCCGTTCGGCGCGAGAACGATTTGAAATCCAGAATGCAGCTTTCGGACTGAGACGAAGAGTTCCAGATCCGAAACAATGGTGGAATGAATGCTGGCCGCACTATCTTTTCTCAACTGATCGAGCACGCCCCAGGCAAGGAGTTCCAGAAGTGTGTAGCCCGCTATCGCGGCGACTCCCACCTGCGAGGTTTCTCTTGTTGGGACCAGTATCTGGCGATGGCCTTCGCGCAATTGACTTACCGGGAAAGTCTGCGCGACATAGAAGCATGCCTTCGCGCGATGGGTGCCAAGTTGTACCACATGGGCTTTCGCGGCAAGGTGACGCGCTCGACTTTAGCGGATGCGAACGAATCTCATGATTGGAGGATCTTCGCTGACTTCGCGCAAATTCTGATTGGCATGGCACGGCCGCTCTACGCCTGCGATCCGTTGGGCGTCGACCTGAACAACGGCCTCTATGCCTTGGACTCCACGACTATTGATCTCTGCCTCTCCTTGTTCCCATGGGCCAAATTCCGTGAGCACAAAGCTGCTGTCAAGATGCACACGCTGCTTGATCTGCACGGCAACATTCCCACGTTTATCCGCATTACTGACGGCAAAGTGCATGACGTAAACATCTTGGACGAGATCATGCCGGAACCCGGCGCGTTCTATGTGATGGATCGCGGCTACATCGATTTCCAACGTCTGTTTGTGTTCACGCTCAGCTCGGCTTTCTTCGTGGTGCGCACCAAGTCGAACGTTTTGATTCAGCGGCGCTACTCGCATCCGGTCGATAAGAGCACAGGCGTTCGCTCCGATCAGACCGTGCTTCTAGCATCTTTCGAATCGGCCTCTGCCTATCCCGATCCACTGCGACGCGTGAGTTACTTCGATGCGGAGACCAATAAGCGGCTGAAGTTCCTGACCAACAACTTTGCGCTTCCGGCGCTGACAATCGCGCAAATCTACAAGCAGCGCTGGCAAGTTGAATTGTTTTTCAAATGGATCAAGCAGCACCTACGCATCAAGGCATTCTTCGGCACCAGCGAGAACGCCGTGAAGACTCAGATATGGATCGCGGTGTCGGTATACGTGCTGGTGGCAATCGTGCGCAAACGGCTGGAACTGGACGCCAGCCTGTACCAGATTTTACAGATTCTCAGCCTCACGCTTTTCGAGAAAGCGCCCATTTTATGGGCACTTCACGCACCTGACTTCGATAACGACTTAGTCGATTCCGGTAACCAGTTCAATCTATTCGACTTTTAGCCGGACACTACTGTATTGCTATAAGCTGTTACCAAAGGAACTTGTATTTCTTGGAGCTATTATTCGGCTCCGCGGGGCAGTGCGATGTTGATTTCAGATTTACAGAATCGGTTGCGGACTCTGGTGCGTGAGCGCATTGAATCCAGTGAGTTGACAGGGACTGAACTGGCGAACCGCGCCGGATTTCAGCAGGCGCACGTTTCCAATTTCCTGAATGAACGGCGCAAGTTGAGCGTTGAGGGGATGGACCGTGTGATGGAGGTTCTGCATTTGGAGGTTCGCGACCTGATGCCGGAGGAGCGGCGGAGAGCGCTATCGGCGGAGAGCGACGAAGCAGGGTTTGAGTCGATTCCCCTGGTGGAAGGCCGTGCGCTGTTGCTGAGCGATTTCGGCTTCGGCGACATTATTGAGTACCTGCGATTCAAGAAGAGCTTTCTGCGGCGGATTCGTCCGGAGATGGCGAACCAGCGTAAACACTGGCAGCGCTTTGTGCTGGTGAAGGCGGATAAGGATTCGGGCGGGGCGATGCGTCCCAGGTTATTGCCGGGAGCGACGATGCTGATCGACCGGCATTACAACTCGCTGCGCAGTTACCGGCGGCGCGAGCCGAATATGTACGTTGTACAGAGCGGGCAGATGTGGACGGTTCGTTACGTGGAGTTACAGGGAAACCAACTCTCACTTCGTCCTGAGAATCAAAGCTATCCTCTGGGATATGTGCAGCTAGGCAAGGGCGAGACCTTTGCGGATTATGTGGTGGGACGAGTGGCGCATATTTCGATTGAGACGTAGGCGACGATTCCCGTTGCAGGATAGTGAGCGCCTTGGCCTGTTATCGCCAGTAACCACAGGCTTCATCTCTCATCTTCAAGTTGCCGGAGTTTGGAGTACAGTTTTATCTTATGAGCGAAGCGCACTCCAACGTCGCGGGTCGAGCAAGGTTGCGCTTCAATGCAGTTTGGCGCGGGTGCCTCATTGCCGCTGTCCTACTCGTTCTTGTTTGCCTGGTTCTCGCCACATGGCTTGCAGGGCCGTCGAAGTCCCTATTAGCAGAGTTGCGCGAGCGCAGTGAGGGGGAAGGCCTAGCCTTAGCCAGTTTCGACAGAGTAGAGCCTTTTCACCACGCGCCTATCGACTTGCCACACACAGGCGATTACGCATTCGCTTCCCCTTCTGGGGTGATTGCTCGGGAGGTGGCCTCTGGAGACGATGGATGTCCTGATCCCATAATCGTCCGGTCAACTGACGGACATCTGTGGCAACTACCAGGCGGCGTGTTGAACGGGACAGGTGCTGTGAGCGCAGACGGCCTCAAATTCGCCTTCGCTGGCGGCTACAAACCGCCTGGTACAGGGGTTCTCGCCACCCCAACAAATACCTCGCGGTGGATCACCGGTCTCCTTCTCTTCGATCACGAAACAGGTACGGTTAAGCTCGTGTTTTGGGAATACCCTCCTCCTTTCGTCACACGTATCAGTTGGGCGCCCTCGGGGAAAGCCTTGGTTTATGACCGGAGTGGCGTGATCTATATCTACGACCTGGAGAAAGGGACCTCCCGCTCTATCGCACAGGGCTGGGCACCCGAATGGTCGCCGGACGGTAACCGGATCGCCTTCATGTCTGTAAAACAAGAGGCTTCGTTGATCGACCTTGCCTCCATGAATGTCCAGGCGATTCGGCCCGGACACCAGATCCTTGGGGGGCCCATCTGGTCTCCGGATTCTCGCTATCTGATGTTCGCTAGGTCAGTGGACCTCTGGGAGGACTTGCTTCATGGACGGTTGCCAATCGACGGCCCGGACTCTCTGGCCCTGATCTATAGGGTCTCGGACAAAGCACTTTATTGGGACTGGGACGAAAACCCTGGCGGCGAATTCTGGGTGCGTGATTACCGAGAATTCCTGAAAGCCGCTACCAGTCCGCTCCCGGTTCACCCCTGCGATCAGGGCGACCCCGAACCATTCTACGACCGAGCGGGCGCTTACTACCTTAAGGGTGACTACGACCGCGCCATCCAAGACTACGATCAAGCCATTCGGCTCGACCCCAGCTTTGCTCTTGCCTTCAGCAGCCGGGGACTCGCCTACTACAAGAAGGGCGACTACGACCGCGCGATCCAAGACTTCGATCAAGCCATCCGACTGAATCCCGACTATGCCTTGGCGTTCGCCAGCCGGGGGGAAGCTTACGACAAGAAGGGCGACCGAGATCGTGCGATGCAGGACTACGACCAGGCTATCCAGCTCGACCCCAATGACTCCATGACTTTTAACAACCGCGGCTGCACGTACTTCACAAAGGGCAAGTACGACCGCGCCATTCAGGACTACGTTCAAGCCATTCGGCTCGATCCCAGCAATAGTCTAGCCTTCGGCAATCGGGCTTCTGCTTACGGCGAAAAGGGCGAGTACGACCGCGCCTTCCAAGACTTCGATCAAGCCATTCGGCTCGATCCCAACTACGCTGAGGCGTTCTATAACCGGGGCAGCGTCGAATTGAAAATAGGCGACTATAATCGCGCCATCCTGGATTTTGATCAGGCCATCCGGCTCAAGCCTAACTACTCCGAAGCAATCTACCGTCGCGGTCTCGCTTACTCCCAGAAGGGCAACTATGACCGCAAATAGAACTGAAGCGCTTGCCTTAACTTCGTCGTTCCCCTTGGCTCGTAAACATTCACTTAGTGGATGAAACATCGCTATGTAGCTCACAATGCCGTTTCGGAACTGCCGGAATAGATAGCGGATTTTTGTTGTCAAGAGCGGAAAGTTTCAAATAACAGAGTAAGTAGTTGATATGGAGTGAAATAGAGTTTGCGTGCCAGGTGAGGGGATGAGGGGGGTGGAATTGATATCCTGAAGATAAGAGGCAGAGAGAGGGGCGGTGGCTGTGGCGTCGAAGAAAGAGCCGAAGGCAAAGACGAAGAAAGAACGAGTCGGCAAGGACGATCCGGGCGAGGGTAAAACAACGTCCAAGAAGCCAAAGGCTGTGAAGGCGGCGGCGAAAAAGACAACAACCAAGAAGGGCGTCAAGAACGAATTAAAGCACGATCCTACAAAGCATCATAAAATACAGGTTCCGGTCACGATACAGGTTCCGGTCACGCCGAGCAAAGAGAAAAGTGGCGGGACGGTGGCGGGCGCGGAGCTGGATCCTTTTGAGGTTGCGAAGCAGAGGGTGAAGGGGTCGGTTCCGGCGATTGTGGATGCAATGGTGGAGAAGGCAAAGCAGGGGAGCTGTACGCACGCCAAGACGCTGCTGGAGATGACCGGCGCCAAACATATGTTCGACGGCGAAGGGGAAGGCCAGGACGCAGGCGAGCCGTGGGCGAAGCTGGTGCTGGAGCGATTGGACGAGGCCGATGCCGCGGAGAGCGCGAGTCGGCGGGAAGTAACACAGGAAACTGGAGTGGAGCAGTAAGGCAGTGACGGGCGCGGACCGGAGCCGGGTTCGACAAAGGCGAACGCTAGCATGGATATGACGTGGGTGACTGACCGGATTGCAGTAGGTGGCGGGATCTGGGTAGATGAAAGAATGGCCGAGGTGGTGCGGGCTGGAGTGACGCACGTCATCGACATGCAGATGGAGTTCGACGACACCCCGTTGGGCAAACGCGCGGGAGTGGAAGTGCTATGGAATCCGGTGGACGATGATTTTGAGCCGAAGGGCCGTGAGGTTTTTGAGCGCGGCGTGAACTTTGCGCTGCGAGCGCTGGAAGATCCGCAGGCAAAGCTGTTCGTGCATTGCGCGGCGGGAATCCACCGGGCTCCGATGATGGCGCTGGCCGTGTTGTGCGCGACGGGATATTCGCTGGAGCAGGCGAAGGGCCTGATCCAGACCAAGCGTTATGTTGTGGACTTTGCCGAGGTATATGTGCGCAGTGTGGAGCACTTCTTGAAGAGTTACAGGGGAACGGACGGCAGAGCGGGAATGGGCCGAAAGGACGGCGACAGAAGAGCATGAATACGAGAATGATGGAAAGTTCAAGCCGCCTGATCAGGCGGCTTTTAATTTTTGGTTGGATGGTGCTGGTTGCGGGTGCGGCGGGGGCGCATGCGGCCCCGGTGAAAACGCTGGTGCAGGATACTTTGTACCGGGCCGACGGCAGTGCGGCGCAGGGGAGCGTTACGGTCCGCTGGAATGGGTTTTCGACGAGCGCGGGAGAGGCCGTGACGGCGGGCCAGATGACGGTGACGACGGACGCAAACGGCGGAATTTCGATTCCTCTGATTCCGAATACGGGGTCGAGTCCTTCGGGCAGCTATTACCGGGTTGTGCTCAAGCTGGATGATGGCACGACGAGCGAAGAGATGTGGGTGGTTCCAGCAGCGAATACGACGACGGTGGCCGCGATCCGGGCGAAGGTGGTGCCGCAGGCTGTGGCGGCGCAGTTTGCGAGCCGCGACTATTTGGATTCGGCGCTGGCGGGGCTGGCGACGGTGGCATCGACTGGAAACTATAACGACCTGGTGAACAAGCCGGCGAGTTCGAACCTTTCAGCGACGTCGCCTTCATTCTCGGGCGCAGTCACGGCGCAGAGCGTGAACGGCGTGCCAAGTGTGATGGGATACGGTGCGAAGTGCGATGGCGTGACCAATGACTCGGCGGCATTTGCTGCGGCAGATGCGCTGGGAATTTCGGTGCTGGTGCCGAGCGTCACGGTGGGCGCGTGTGTGATTGCGTCGAATATTACGCTGAACTCGCAATGGATCATGGGGCAAGGCGCGAAGCTCTCGCCTGCGACGGGCGTGACGGTTACGATGGCACGCACGCCGGGTGCGGGGCTGTACCAGATTTTCAGTGGCGCGGGGCAGGTTCAGTTTTCCAATCAGCCGGTTGTCTATCCGGAGTGGTGGGGCGCGATGCCTACGTTGAGTCCGACTGTGGACTCCTACCCGGCGCTGGTATCGGCCTGCAACTCGCTTCCCTATCTCGGCAATGGCTCGCAGATGACTTACACCGGGCAACATGCGCGCGTGGGGACCATCAAGTTCCAGGTGCTGAGTTATCTGATGAGCCAGCCGTGGACGTGCAGTTATGGCGTGTCCTACACGATTGGCGACGAGACGGGCGGGTGGAACGGCACTGCGAGTCTGGAGCTGGCGAGCGGCGCGGTTCCGAGCATTCCCGCGAATGAGACTTTCGCATGGTTCATTGACCCTCCGGCCAACGGTGCTGGCGTTGTGTCGGGTAACGTCGCCTTTGGGACGCGAGTAAAGGGCGTCGGCGTCGCAGTGGACGGAAACAAGCGGTATGCCACAACACTAACCGCTGCGATCACCGGGACTGGTGGCCAAACCGTCACAGTGGGCTCGACGAATGGAATGGCGCTCTCCGGGGCTGGCTCGCAAGTGCAAGTTGGTATCGGAGCGGACTACGAAGTGGTCACTCCTATGGCGATTGTCGATGGCACGCACTTCACGGCCATCTTCGCTAATTTACATTCGAGTGCGGAGCCGGTTGTAACGCTCTCGGTCACGAACTACGTAAGCGGTATGTATGCGGCCCTGGCACAAGGTTCCTCTCTGGAGAACACCGGAGCTGGTCATGCCTGGGGTAGAGGCTGCGTGTGGCAGTTCGCAACCTTTGGCATGGGGTACGATCACGATAACTGCGCATCCACGATCAGCGGCCCGAATATGGACTTATCCGGCGTCGGCTCATTTGAATTCCTGGATTCAGGCAACAATAACCTAGGTGGCACTTTGGGACAGATGGAAACGCGCATCCCTTGCGTGGGAGGCGGATGCTCTTCGCAGGGAACGGTCACGATTCCGTATGTCGGCGGCTTTGTTCCGGGCTCTTCGGTGGTCCAGGTGGTCGGCAACTACAACGGCAACTATCAAGGGCTCGGCGTTACGCCTGTGGCCTTTTCTCGAATTGCTTGCGGTGCGACCCCCACGGCGGGACAGTATGCCGAGTGTCCGAGCGGAGTTCTGACCTTCACCGGAACGGATGCCAGCCAATACATTCGGATTTACTACCGGGACACGTCGCCCATCACGGCGTCCCTGAGCACAACCGCTGTGGAGCCCGTGCCTTCCGTCCAGATCGAAGCAGGGGCGCAACTGCACATCAACCAGATGTTCTGCGAGGGAAGTTTCGACTGTTTGAATACCTATCGGACGCTGGGGCTGACCATCGATTCCTTCCAACTCAATGCATCTGGTATCGGTATGACGAACACAGCAGCCGTCTACATTGGTCCGAACAGCGGGAACGTGCTCCTTCCCAAGCAAAAATATTTGATGGTGAACAACTGGACCTATGGCGTAGCGGACAGATCGGCGCAAGTGTTGCGCACGCTGGTCGCAGACATCGCCAGCGACGGCTACGCTTGGGACACCTATTCATCTGGCTACCTCGCAGGGCCGGCAAACGGGACGCCTCCGGCCGGAGTGCAGGCGGCAACGCCGGGGTTGGTCTACCCGGACGGTGTGACCATTGCCGAGAGTGCGAATGGCCAGATAAGCGCGAACAAGGCAACCACGGGTTCGCTCGGATCGGTGAAGCCGGATGGCTCGACGGTTTCGATTGACCCAGATGGAACGATCCATGCGGCGGCGGCAACTGAATCTGTGGTGGCCACGATCAACCGTACCGGGCTTGCGGCGAATGTCTCTGCGACTCCCGCGTACACCGTGACATCGGGCAATCCGGGGATGTACCGGCTCTCCTGTTATGTGACGCTGACACAGGCCGCGACAACCTCATCAACCCTGCCGAGCTGCTCGTTCAACTTCTTGGATGCTGACACCGGAGTACAGAAAGCCCTTGGAGTGACCACGACCGCGACCGGCAACACCGTGGGGAGCAATGGAACCTACGGCTTCAACTATACGGGCAGCACGACGATTTATGCGGGAGCGGGAGCGATCAACTACTACACCAGCAGCTACGCTACCAGCGGGGCAACCGCGATGCAGTACGCGATGCATGTCAAGGTGGAGTATTTAGGGCAGTAACACACTCTGAATTTTGATTAGGGGATGTGGATCGGTACCTCAGAAAGGGTGGAAGAATGACGGGAATATTGGAACGGATTCTGGATCAACCGAAGACGAGCGCAGCAGGATTGCTGCTTGCATTGACAACCGTGTTGGGCGTGCTGCAGCAGCAGGGAGTTTCGCTGGGTCATGTGGGGACGGGGACGGTGATCTCGCTGGCGAGCGCGCTGGCGACGGCGATGCTTGGACTGCTGGCGAAGGACTAAGCGCAGGGGCGACAGTTCAGACGAGAGAAAAATCAGAATCAGAGCAGGGACGGACGCTGCCAGAGATGGCGGCGTCTTTCTTTTGCGCGGAAGGACGCGATGAAAAAGAGATGGGGGACGATGCCGGCAGTGCTGGCGGCAATGGGCCTGAGCATTTGCATGATGGGCTGTTCGCAGGCGGATGCGGTGAAGGCGGCGAGCACGATTCAAGCGTATCTGCCGGTGGTGGCGGGGCTGGCCGGCGATGCTGTGGTGGTCGCGGAGGCGATCGATCCGGCGGGGGCGGCTGGTTTGCAGTCGCTGAGCGCGAAGGTGCAGACGGATTTACAGGAATTGGAGGCGGTGAGCGGGGCATATGCGTCGGCGCCTTCGGCAGATGGGTGGACGAAGCTGGGGGCGGTAATGGATACATTGGTGAACGACGCGGACCAGGGATTGCTGGCGGCGCTGGCGATCAAAGATCCGGTGAGCCAGGCAAAGGCGAAGGCCGCCCTGAGCGCTGTGGATGCGGCGGTTCACGTGTTAGACGGGTATTTACTAGCGGCGCGAAGCCCGGCCCAGACGCAAACTGCGGCGGCACAGCGGACGGAGAAGCTGCAATCGATTGTGCGCTGTTGGAGCGGGCAGGACCGGGAGAGGGTGGAGCGGGCGTTTGGCAGGCGGGGCGAAGAGTTGCAAGCGGCGGCGACGAGCCTGGGATTCTGAGCACGCGAGGTGAGTGGCGGTGACGATTGCGATGCGGCGGGCGAGTGCTGCGATGGCGAAAAAGCAGGCGAAGAGTCAGGGGATGGATCTTGAGGCCCTGATGGCGCTGGGGAAGAGGTTGGACCAGCCGACGAAGCGGGGGAGCTATCGCGAGGTCTTGGCGGCGAGCTTGCTGAAGATCCGCAACAAGCGCGGACGGCTGGTAAGGCTGGAGACGAACCTGGCGCAGAGGGAGTTTGAATCGAGGCGCGGGGCGAAGAATATTGAGCTCAAGGCACATATGCGCTGGATCGTCGGCAACGGCAACGAGGGAAAAATCCAGGAACTTGAATGCAGAATCCGTAAGCACGAGGCGGCACTGCAACGCACGGCCGGGATCGGCGTGGCCGTGGGAGTCTTGCTGACCATCGTGCATATCGCGATTGATTCGATGAGGGTGGTACACCACTGATGACAAAAGACGAATTTGTGCAGCAAGCATGTGATGCCGCATCGCGCAGCTCGAAGCGAAGCGCGATGCCCGCCATGGTGACGGTGGCCCAGGCCGCGCTCGAAAGCAACTGGGGCCAGTCGAAGCTTTCCCAACAGGCAAATAATTTTTTCGGAATTAAAGCGCATGGCACTCATCAGCGCATTCAGATGTGTACCCACGAATGCGAGGGCGGAGCAACCGTAGAGGTCAAGGCTGAGTTTGCGAAGTATCTCTCCATGCTCGACTGTTTCCAGTGCAGGGATGGAATTCTTCTGCGGGCCGCGGTTTACGCAGGGGCGCGAGAGAAGCGCGACGATGAAGCCGCTTTCGTCGCCGAGATCGCGAAACACTGGGCCACCGACCCCAAGTATGCCGGGAAGCTCCTGGCGGTGCTGCATGAGGTGAGAGGAATGACGAAATGATCTTTCTAGCGACTCTGCTGCAGGGTATCTCGTTCATCCCCGCCCTCGTACATGGTGCCGAAGCACTGCTGGGGAGCAAAAGCGGTGGCGAGAAGAAACAGGCGGTGCTGTCCTTTGTGGGCGCAGCGCTGGGTATCACCGATGCGGTAACAAGCAAACAGATTGTGGATCAGAACAAGTTCAGCGCAGGTCTGAGCAAAGTAATCGACGGCGTGGTGGATTGCATGAACGCATCGGTTTGGGCAAAGGCGAAGTAAGAAAGTAAGCGACTCCTCCTGATTAATAGCGGCAGACCTTTTAGGGTCTGCCGCCTTTTTTCATTTTCACCAAGCAGTTTCTGGGATTACAGCAGCGGCTCGCTCCAGTTCTCAAGGACTGATTTAACGATCATCATGAACTGGTCAGCGACCGCGCCGTCCACCACGCGATGATCGAAGCCGATTGCGGTGGTCATCATTGAACGGATGGCGATGGTGTCATTGCCTTCCTTGTCCGTCAGCACTACGGGCTTTTTTACAACTGCACCGATATCCAGAATCGCGACCTGCGGCTGACTGATGATGGGTAACCCGAAGCTCGCGCCAAAGATTCCCGGATTGGTGATCGTGAAAGTACCGCCCGTTACCTCGTCCGGCTTCAATTTCTTCGTCCGTGCGCGCTCGCCCAGATCGTTGAGCGCTCTCTGCAAGCCCACAAAGCTCAGTTCGTCTGCGTGCTTAATCACCGGAACCAGCAGGCCCCAGTCCAATGCCACGGCGATCCCGATGTTAATGTCGCGCTTGTAATGAATGTTGTCGCCCTCCACCGACGAGTTCATAACCGGCCACGCACGTAATCCTTGCGTCACCGCGCGAATGAAGAAGGGCGTGTAGGTCAGTTTGAGCCCGGTCGTCTCCTGGAAGCGGTTCTTGTTCTTCTCGCGCAGTTTTACGACCCGCGTCATGTCAACCTCAAACACGGTATGTACGTGCGCGCTGGTACGCCGCGAGGCGATCATGTGCTCGGCAATCTTCTTGCGCATCACCGACATCGGTTCCACAAGGCCAGGCGCACCCGCAAACTTACCTGGCGTCATAGGAACCGCAGCTGGAGCCGCGATTGTCGAAGCCGCCGTGGCAGCCATTTCGGCCATTGGCGCGGCCGCTGAGGGAGCGCTCTTGGCGCGCTCCACAAATGCCAGGATGTCTTCCTTCGTGACGCGGCCACCGGCGCCGCTGCCTGCGACCCGGCGCAGATCCACATTGTGCTCGCTGGCCAGTTTGCGCACCAGCGGAGAGGTTCGAACCTCTTCGCCGCGAATCTCTTCGCGTGCGGCAATTTCCGTCTCTCGCGCCGCCCGCTCGCTCGCCACCGCAGCCTTGCCCGCAGCCGCAGGCGCAGCGCTGGTGGCCGCGCCTGTTCCGCCAATCACCGCAACCACGCTGTTGACCTGCACCGTCTTGCCTTTTTCGGCCCTGATTTCGGTCAGCACGCCGGAGACCGGTGCCGGAATCTCCGCGTCCACCTTGTCGGTTGAGATCTCAAACAATGGCTCATCGCGCCGAACCTGCTCGCCCACCTCCTTGAGCCACTTCGTAATCGTGCCCTCGAAGATTGATTCGCCCATCTGCGGCATCACTACCTCTGTAGCCGCACCGCCTGCGGCCGGCGCCTGATCCGCAACCGCCGCCGCTTGTTTCCCACTCACTTGCTGCTTATCCTGAGCCGCCGAGTTCGCCGCCTCATTAACAGTCGAAGATCCGTTCGAAGTCGTCCCCCTGCCCGCACCAGAAACAGCGGCTCCGGACTCATCGATCACCGCAACCACGGTGTTGATCTGCACCGTCTTCCCTACCTCGGCCTTGATTTCTTTCAGCACTCCCGAGGCGGGGGCGGGAATCTCGGCATCAACCTTATCGGTCGAAATTTCGAATAACGGTTCGTCCCGCGTGATCCGGTCACCGGGTTGCTTAAGCCATTTGGTGATGGTGCCTTCAAAGATGGACTCGCCCATCTGGGGCATAACTACTTCAATCGGCATGATCTTCCTTCCGCACAATTGCTGGTTCTTCGATTCACCACGTCAACCCGAAAATTATATACGCGCGCTGTTATCGCTGCGCCACCACAATGTAGGTCCACGGGGTCACCACGTCGCTCTTCACAACGCCCCAGCCGCGTTCTTCCAAAACCCGCTCCACCTCGGTCCGGGCAATGCGATGCTCAAGCGGAGGTCCCGGCGGAGAGATCGCATCCGGACTCCAATCAACGATTGCCAGCTTCGCGTTCGGTGCCGCAATCCGCTCGAACTCCCGCAACGCTTCAGCGTGATCGTCGATCTCGTGCCACACCGCACATAGAAAGATCAAATCGCAAGACGCCGCGGCCACCCCAGTCAATGAGGCCTCGCCCGCGACCAACTCCACATTTTTCGGAGCACCGTCGGCCGCCAGCTTGCCCCGAATCACATCCAGCAACTCAGTCGAAGGGTCGACCGCATACACCTTTCCCGGAGCCACCCGCCGCGCAATGGGCAGCGTAAAGTAGCCGCTGCCTGCGCCAACGTCAGCCACATCCAGCAATCCGCAAACGCCCGCGGCGTTCAGAATCGCATCCACCGGAAACTGCTCTTCGCGCTCCGGCGCCTCCAACTTGTGCAGGCTCTTGGGGTCGAAACGGCGTTCATGTTTGCCCATGCGATCGGTCTAACCCTTTCAGCGAACCAGGTAGGGTGTGCCGGGATCGTTCAGAATGGCGCGCGCGTCGGCCAAATCTCCCCGCCTCACCTTCAACTCGATCCCGCCCGTCATTCCGTTATAGATTCCGCCACTGATCCGGCTCAGGTATTCATTCGCGCAAAAACACTCGATCCCCGCCGACTCCAGTCGTCCCCGCGCAAATAGAAACTCCTGCTCCATCAAAAACTGGGCCACCATCACCAATTCGGAGCGATCGTCTTCATTTTCCATGCCGAGAATTATGCCATGAACCCCGCCCGTGCCTGCCTTTTCAACTCTGGCTGTCCACCTGTGACCCTCATCACAGCCCGTAAATCCCTCCCCGGGACTATACTTTTTGCATGGCATTCCCTATAAATCGTCAGCGCCGTCTGCGCCGTACCGAAGCCCTGCGCTCGTTTGTCCGCGAGACCCGGCTTACTCGCTCCGGCTTCGTTTATCCTCTCTTCATCTGTCCCGGCGAAGGCGTACGCAAGCCGGTCGGCTCCATGCCGGGAGTCTTCAACCTCTCCGTCGATGAGGCGGTCAAGGAATGCCGCGAGGTTCACTCGCTCGGCATCCCCGCCATCATCCTCTTCGGCTTGCCTGAAGTGAAGGACGAGATCGCCACTGGAGCCTGGATCGAAGACGGCATCGTGCAGCGCGCTGCCCGGGCGATCAAGGCCGCGGTCCCCGATCTCATCATCATGGGCGACGTATGCCTCTGCGAGTACATGTCGCATGGTCACTGCGGCGTGGTCAAGAAGGTTGGCGGTCCAACCCCTGAGACCGAGTACGAGATCGTCAACGACGCCTCCCTCGACCTGCTCGCCAAAACTGCCGTCGCCCAGGCCAAGGCCGGCATCGACATCATCGCTCCCTCCGACATGATGGATGGCCGCATTGATGCCCTGCGCACCGCCCTTGACGCTCATGGCTTCGACAACACTCCGATCATGAGCTACGCCGCCAAGTTCGCCAGCGGCTTCTACGGCCCTTTCCGTGAGGCTGCCGACTCCGCCCCATCCTTCGGCGACCGCCGCAGCTACCAGATGGACCCGGCCAACGCCCGTGAAGCCATCCGCGAAATCGAACTCGACCTCCAGGAGGGTGCCGACATGATCATGGTCAAGCCCGCCATTGCCTACCTCGACGTCATTGCCGAAGCCCGCATGAGGTTTGACGTCCCCCTTGGCGCTTACCAGGTGAGCGGCGAGTACGCCATGATCAAGGCCGCCGCCCAGAACGGATGGATCGACCACGACCGCGTGATGCTCGAGTCCCTCCTCAGCATCCAGCGCGCAGGAGCCTCCATCATCCTCACCTATTTCGCCAAAGACGCCGCCAAACTCCTGGCTAAACACTGTTAGAGACTCTGCCCCACTCCGGAATCAGATCAGGCCGGGGTTGGTAAAAAAAAGCAAGCCCGGTTTGCGCCGGGCTTTTTGCTGTCTATTCGGAGCGGGTAATCAACGGCAAACGCGTGTGAATCCACCGCTGCTACTCCATAGGTGCCTCAACAGGGGCCGCGAGGGGCTCGGCCTCAAGTTCGTCCGCTTCCAGGGATTTTAGAAACTTCCGCGTGTTCAGCAGTGGACGCGCCAGCGCGGAGTTGTACGCGGTCCAGGGCGACTCCAGATCGGCATCGCGCTCGAACTGCGCCCGCATGGCTTCCATCTTGGAATCGAGATCGTCCAGATAATGCAACATGAGCGCCTCGGGAAACATGGGCAGCTTGGGAGAACCAAACTCGTATTGTCCATGATGGCTGATGATGAGGTGCTCGACGAGAATCTTGAGTTGCGGAGGAAAGCCTGGAACCTGGGCCAGCTTTGAGTGCAGCAGTTCCAATTCGATGACCATGTGGCCGAGCAGTTGGCCTTCGGTGGTGTAGCCGAAGGAGCGCGCATAGCTAAGCTCGTGAACCTTTCCAATGTCGTGAAGGAAGGCGCCGGTAAGCAGCAGATCACGATTGATGAACGGGTAATTGCGTGCAGTCAGATCACACGAGCGGCAGAGCGAAACTACGTGGTCGAGCAGCCCGCCGATAAAGGCATGGTGCATGGTCTTGGCGGCGGGTGCGTTACGGTAGGCGCGGGCGATCTCCGGATCGGCCATGAACAGCTCCAGCAGCAGCCGCAGATGAGGCTCTCCGATCGAGGCGACAAACTCACCGAGCGCATGCCAGAGCTCGTCGATATCCTTCGATGTCTTGGGGAGGTAATCGGAGAAGTCGATTTCGGACTCGTCCATCTTGCGCACCTTGTGAATGGTGAGCTGCCAGCGTTGGTTGTACTTGTTAATCAGTCCCTTGATCTTTAGGATGTCGTCCTGCTCAAAGGTATAGGCGCACTCCTCGACGTTGTCCCACATCTTCGCCTGAATGGTTCCGGTGCGATCCATCAGGGTGAGATCGAGATACGGCTCGCCGCTTTTTTTGGACTTAATCTGCTTGTTGCTGATCACGAAGCTGGTGGTGACTACCTTGTTTTCCTGCTGCGCGGCGTCTCGAATATAAAACTCTTTCATGTAATGCGCCATCCTTGCCCCGGAAGCGGGCGAAGGACTTATGGTACCGCGGAAAGCAGCCGGGGGATAGTGAGATCGACGGAGCAGCCTAACCGGAATCGCGCGGCAGGCGGAGCGTGAGGGTGGCGCCGCGCCCTTCGCCTTCGCTGGTGGCATAGGCGCTGCCGCCGTGACGTCGCGCGATGCCGCGGACGATAAACAATCCCAGGCCGGTGCCCGTCACCCGCTGCCGCAAACGTTCATTGACGCGATAGAAGCGCCGGAATATCCGCTTGAGTTCGCCCTGTGGGATACCCTGCCCTTTGTCGGTGACGCGTACCAGCAGATCGGAAGCCTCGTCAAGGATTTCAACTGTGATGGCGATCTTGCCGGGAGAGTACTTGACGGCATTCTCCAGCAAATTGTGAATTGCCGACCGCAACTCTTCGGGGTCGCCCTGCACAAATGGCGATGAGAGTGAGTAGTTGATGAATCGAATGTTTTCCGGGGCAAGGTGGTGGCGGGATTGGGCAAGAGAGGCGCAGTCGCGCACGATTTCTCCCAGGTCGAGGCGCTGGAAATGTTTCGTGCTCTTCTGTCCGAGATGGCCGGCTCGCAAGACCTGCTCCACTGTATTGATCAGGCGATCGGTATCCGCCAGCATGATCCCGTAGAAATGATTGCGTTGCGCCTCGTTGAGTTCGCGCGACTGCAGCGTCTCCAGGTAGAGGCGGATGGAGGCGATCGGCGTTTTTAGCTCATGAGTGACCGCGTTGATGAAGCTGTCATGCTGCTCGCTGCGCCGCATCTCGCGCACCAGAAAGATGGTGTTCAAGGTGACTCCGGTGATGATGAAACCGAAAAAGATAATCCCGAGCACAATCATCCCCACATCACGCCAGCGAATCAGCCACGTGATATTGAGAGCCAGTGCGAAGGCGACCGAACAGGCTCCGAGGACGATGAAGAACGCGATGGCCTTGTTGCGGGAGGTGATCGGCATAAGACAGCTAGATAGTAGTGAGGCCGCCGGAGTTAGTCAAAGAGGAGTTGGAAACACGCGATGCATGGTACGGCTTAACTGGTGAGATGCAACGGTATGAAAAGCAAGCCCCGGCGATGAAACCGGGGCGGCGAAGCGGTCCTAAGTGGTCGGTTGCGAGGCGCTAGTCGCCGGCGACGGCGTGCTTGCTGCGAGCGGCATCGGCTTCCGGCGCGAGCGGACTCGTAGCGGGCGCGGCTTTGGGGCGGAGCTCCTTGATGCGGCTGTCAGCTCTGGGAAGCTTGATATCGTACGCGAGTCCGGCGGCGCGCAGAGCGGAGATCACATACCAGTTGGTATCGATCTCCCACCAGCGCAGGCCGTGGCGCGCGGAGCTGGGATGCGCGTGGTGATTGTTATGCCAGCCTTCGCCAAAGGTGAGTAGCGCAATCCAGAAATTGTTAGTTGAGTCATCTCCGGTGGCCCACCGTTGCGAGCCCCACAAGTGGGTGGCGGAATTCACCGCCCAGGTGGCGTGCAGACCAATCACCGTACGGAAGAAGACGCCCCAGAGCGCCACGTTCCATCCGAAGAAATACAACACGGCGAGACCGACAACGACCTGAGTGATCCAATGGTATTGGCTGAGCCAGAGGTAGAACTTATCGCGGCGCAGATCGGGAACGTAGGGCGCGAGTTTTTCCGTCTCCTGATGAAGCGCCTGGCCGGAGAGGATCCATCCCATGTGCGACCACCACTTGCCGTCGCGCGGTGAGTGCGGATCACCTTCCCGGTCGGTGAGCTGATGATGGATGCGGTGGATGCCGACCCAGAAGATCGGGCCGCCTTCAAGCGCAAGGGTGCCACAGATAGCGAAGAAGTATTCCAGCAACTTGGGACAGCGAAAGCCGCGATGCGTAAGCAGGCGATGATAACCCACGCCGATGCCAAGCGATCCGGAGATCCACCACAGGACGGCGGCGACGGCAACGCCCTTCCACGAGAAGTGGAAGAGGGCGACAACTGCCAAGATGTGATAGATCGCCATCACAACGGCGGTAAGCCAATTGATTCCTTTGTCCTTGGTTGCATTCTTGGTCGCTGTCACTTAAACGCCATCCTTCCGTGGTCTTCGGTGCGCGCCGCGGATGCGGCAGAGAGAGGGAAGGCCACGCCACTGTTGTTTCTTAAGATAGCAATCGCAGCGCGCGCGAATTGTAAGACTTCTGTAAGTGGCAGAGCGCTCGCAGAGCGGCGAATCGCGAAGAGGCGGATCGCAGAAAACTTTTACATTTCGCTGACAAAACTCATGGCGTCGACAAACGTGGCGCAGAAGATTGAGCTTCTCCGGAATCCTCGGCGATGAGGTCATGGATGGATTCCAGCCAGAGCACCTGCGATTGAAATAGTTCGCCAAACGTGCGCGAGGCGATGGGCATGACCTCGTCGAGCGAGGGACGGAGGCCGGTTTCAAACTCGATGGAGGTGACGGGCTTGGCGAGACCGCAAGGGACGATGAGTTGGAAGAGATCGAGGGCGGTAGTGACGTTGAGGGCAAATCCGTGCGAGGTGACACCGCGCGAAATGTGTACGCCGATGGCAGCGATCTTGCGTTCGGGCCACATCGACTGCGCTCCGCATTCGCCAGCCGAAGGCGGATGCAGGCCACCTTCGGCACCATCACAAAGGGGAACGTAGTCGCGTCCCATTGGGCGGCCATTGAGGCGTGGAGGGCCGGTTGGATAAGTCCAGACGCCGGTCATGCCAGGGATGCGCTGGGTTTCGACGGCGTACCGGGCGCAGATGCGCATCAATACCTCTTCGAGCCGGCGGACATAGTCGATGACGCCGAGCTTAGGTGAAAAAGAGCGCAGGTCGAAGATAGGATAGGCGACGAGCTGTCCTGGTCCGTGAAAGGTGACATCGCCGCCGCGATTGATCTCGTGAATCTCAACTCCCTTAGAGACGAGCAGCTCGCGGGGCGCGACGATGTTTGTCTCGCGTGCGTTGCGGCCGAGAGTGATGACGGGCGGGTGCTCGACAAAGAGCAGCACGTTCCCGACGCGCTCCTGCTTGCGCAGCTCGACTAGAGTTTCCTGCAAGCGCAGAGCAGTTGCGTAATCGCAGCGGCCGAGATTGAGGACGGCGATCATGTTACGGCTAGGATACTGTTCGAGCTTTCAAAGTTTCAAGCTTTCAAAGCACTCCCGGTGTTAGAACGTGAACTTTGCGGCCAGTTGCACCTGGCGCGGCGGCATCGCGTTGACGATCTGTCCGAAGCCGGCATTGCCTGTGCTGCTGATGTTTCCATTGACGGCAGCGGCGCCGAAGAACTGCGCGTGGTTAAAGACGTTAAAGGCCTCGATGCGGAACTGGAGGATTTTTTCCGCCGAAATTGCCAGCTCCTTTTGCAGTGACAGGTCGAAGTTATTCTGGCCGGGGCCATAGAAGAAGCGGCGCGGGACGTTGCCCAGCGTACCCAGGGGAGCAGCACAGTTGGGAGTTCCCGGAACGCAAAAGAGCGAGGTGTTGAAGGCCGAGGCATTCGTGCGCGGATTACGGTTAAGTTCCAGGTTGCCGGGCGTGTAGTAGGGCGTATCTACGCCGTTATTGTTGATGCCGTTTGGCATCGAGCCCAGCAGCGAGCTGTCCGTGTTGTTGTAGAGCGTAACCGGGAGCCCGGTAGAAAAGCGCGTAATACCGGAGACGGACCAGCCTGTGGTGAAGCGATTCGCACCGACTAGTTGCGCCAATGGGAGCGCGTAACGATAGCTGGCGACAAAGTTGTGGCGGAGATCGAAGGCGGAGATGGCCTTGCTGAGCGCCGCCCCCATCGGATAGACCGGTTCAGCAAGACTGGAGGAATCATCGAGCGACTTGCCATAGGTGTAGGCGGCCATCAACTCCAGCGACTTGGTATTGTGGCGAACTGATGCCTGGAGCGAGTTGTAGTTGGAGAAGCCGATGGTCTTTTGGTAAGTGATGCCGGCAAACTTTGTCGGGTCGAACGGCCCGCGGGCGCTGCCTTCTGCGAAGGGGCCGCAGCCCGGAGTGGCGAGGCATAGAGCGGGGTTGCCGGGATTGGCCGAGGTGAGCACCAGGAGGTGGTGCGCCTGCGAGCCTACGTATCCGAGCTTGAGGAAGGTGTTGCGCGCCAGTTCCCGCTCCACCGAGATGTTGTAGCTCTCGGTGTAAGGAGAGGTGTTGCGATAGTAAAACGCCGGGTCGCCAGTGATGGGCGCATATTTTGACCAATCGACGGAAGTGTTCGGATGACTTGCTGACGCTCCGAAGGCAGGAATGGGCGAAGGAAAAGGTTGCGTGCCGGGGCCGTTGGCGGTGACGAACGGCTGGTCGAACATTGGATGTCCGCCGGTGCTGTCGTAATCGTACCCGTAAGGCGGGTTGGCGCTCATGATGCCCGCCGAAAGGCCTTCGAACGCCGAGTAGAAGATACCGAAGCCTGCATGAATGCTGCTCTTGCCGGAATGACCGAAGATTGCGCCGAGCGGACCGCCGTCAAAATCGGGCGAGTAGGTAATACCGAGGCGTGGGGAAAAGTTATCCCACTTGGTGGGTGCAAGGGTCTTGGGAATTCCGGGATCGCCGGGGAAGACAATTCCCGTGGGCGCGCCGGGATAGACGACCGATTGCTGGCCGAGAACGAAGGTTTGCAGCTGGTTGTATTTCTCGCGCCAGGGCGGAAGAACATCCCAGCGCACGCCGTAGTTGAGCACAAGACCGGGTCGCACCTGCCAGCTATCCTGAGCGAAGGCGCCGATGTATTTGTTCCGGATGTAGAAGGAGCTCGCATCACCCTGCTCGTAAGTACTGGCAACGCCCAGGAGAAAGTCGGCGAAATCGGAGCCGGTTTCCGCGCCCTGGAAGACGAACGAACCGTTGTTGATGGACTTGGATTGAATGTTGACTTGGTCGAGGTGAAAGCTGCCGCCAAGTTTCAACGTGTGGTGGCCAATTACGCGGGAAAGATCGTCGCTCCACTGGTAGGTATTGTTGACCTGCCGCTCTCCGGTGACATCGACGCCGATGGTGTAATTATTGAAGGCAACATTCTCAATTCCTTCCGTGCTCGGGTCCAGGGGAACGATGCCGAGTCCGCCTTGGACAAAGCCCTGCGAGGCAAGCGACGGGCCGACGCCACCTTCGGGCTTGCCGATGACGTTGAAAGCACGCATGTAGCTGAAGTGGGACTCGTTGACGGTGTTGGGGCCAAGGGCTCTGGTCAGCCCAACGCTGAACAGTTGCGAGCGTCCGTTGGATGTGGCGTTGAAGCCCGGCACGTTGGCTCCGCCCTGCGCGGTGGGATAGGGATTGTTCAGGTTGTACTGGTCGATGAAGTAGTAGGCGGAGAGATTGCCCCAGCGCGTGTTCTGGTCAATGCGCGCCCCGGCCTTGTTGTCGCCGAGGGTTTCGTTCTGCGAGGCGGTGGAAAAGCCGTTGGGTGTGTTGGCGGTTGGGATGTATTGCATCAGGGCCTTGGCGGGCGCGGACCAGATGGATTGGGGAATGATGCCGTTTGGAAAGATCTGAGAATACGGTTCGCCGGCAGTGATGTTTCGGCCAAGCGCCGTCGAAAGTTGTTGAGCCAGGTAAGCCCCGCTGACGCTGCCGGTAAGCATGCTCGCCTGTGTAGTGGGATCAATGAAATCGCCGCTGCGTTGGGCGAGGCTGGGAACGGCGATGTTTCCGGTCTCCTGGCCCTGGGTCATGCCGGTGCCCTGGTAGTCGAGGAAGAAGAACGTCTTGTCTTTGCGAATGGGACCGCCGAGGGTTCCGCCGTACTGGTTCCGGTCGTAAGTTGCGCGGGTGGGAGCGAAGTAGTTGCGGGCGTCCAGCGCGGTATTGCGCATGAATTCGAAGGCGCTGCCGTGGAGCTGATTGCCTCCGGACTTGGTGTTTACCAGCACCTGGCCGCCGCTGTAGTTTCCGTACTCGGCGTCGAAGTTGCTGGTGAGCACCTTGAACTCCTGGATAGAGTCGAGATTGGGGACGATGGCGGTGCCGTTGTTGAACGCTTCCTCGACGTTGGAACCGTTGACGGCAAAGCCGTTGCTGGTCTCGCGCTGTCCGCTGACGGAGAGATTGCCGGGGTTGAGATCGCCCGAGGGCGGAGTAGCGGTGCAGCCGGACATGACCACCGCGTTAGGCTGCTGCGAACTGGCGGGAATGACGCCGGGTTGGATGGCGAGCAGATCGGTAAAGCTGCGGCCATTCAAGGGTACCGAAGTCATCTTGGCGGCAGAGATGGTTTCTCCAACCTGGGAACTGGAGGTTTCAACGCCAGGCAGCTCAGCGGTGACTTCAAGCGACTCGCTTTGCGTGGCGAGCGGCAACTCAACATTGAGGGCGATGGCGGCGCCGTCGGCCACATCGACTGCGCGGCGGATGACGGTCTGGAAGCCGGACTCGCTGAACTCCACGTCATAGCGGCCTGCGGAAAGCTGGATCGAATAGGCTCCCTCGGGGCCGGTGGTAGCTTCGACGACGGCAGCGGTGGTGAGATTGCGCGCACGCACGCTGGCTCCGGGCACCAGGGCGCCAACAGGATCGGAAACAGTGCCGCGGAGTTGTGCGACTTCCGCCGGTGTGGCGAACAGGAGAGCGGTGCTGGCGAAGAGGACGAGGGCGATGCCGATGCTTTGGCGAAGCTTAATCTGAAAAGCAAGTCGAAGACAGGATAAGAGTGTGGAGTCAGGGGTGAACACGTTGGGCTTGCCGCCTTATGAAATTGAAAATGATTTTCAGTTCCACCAGTGTACAACTCTCGCCCTGCTTTGCCCAGTGACCATGGTCACAGGCCGGCGTGATGCCCCCCTCACGTGTATTTTCCGGTAAAGATTTGAAAGCGCAGGAGATTTCGCGCCCGTTGCGGCGCCCGAATTGGGTTTCTCACGCCGCAGGCCGTAATATTCGCGAATGCAGAGCAGTGAAAAGGCCGCCTGCGAGCGGCCTTTCGTAGTGCTCAAAGTTACCCTATCCGCGCAACGTCCATGCGCCCCACCATCCTCGGTGGAAGCCGGCACGTGCTCGTTGCTTGTCCCTACTGGTTGACCGGTATCTTTATGATCTTTTTCTGAATCGCGTATGTCACCAACTGTGCTTTGTTGTGGATGTCCAATTTGCGCATCAGGTTAAACTTGTGGGCCTCCACGGTCTTCACGCTCAGCCCCAGCAACACCGCGATTTCCTTGACCGAATTGCCTTCGGCCAGCAGCTTCAGAATCTCGCGCTCGCGCGGTGTCAAGGTGGAGATGCGGGGCCGCATCTTCGAATCGCGGACGCGCGCGCGGAAGTCCTCCACCAGCTTACCCAGCACCTGCGAGCTCAAATACTTCCCGCCCTTGTACACATCGCGAACGGCGGTCACCAACTGCTGCGCCGGAGTATCTTTGAGAACGTATCCTGAGGCACCAACTTCCAGACACTGCACCAGGTAATCCTCGTCCTCATACATGGTGAGGAACAACACCTTGGTCTCCGGACGCGTCTTGCGGATGTGCCGCGCCGCCTCGAACGAGGACAGCCCCGGCATTCCGATGTCCATCAACACAATATCGGGACGCAGCTCGCGTGCCTTCTCCACCGCATCACCTGCGTCGGGCGACTCGCCCACTACTTCGCAATCACTCTCGCTCTCAAGCAGGCGGCGAACGCCCTGCCGGAACAAAGTATGGTCATCCACCAACAGACACTTAATCTTCGGCATTGCGGCTCCTTGCTTTCAGTTGCACAGTCCTGCTCCTCAGAATCGTTCTTGCTCGTTATTGTTCTCGCTTGCTCAACTTACTGTACCCAGCAGCGCCCGTCCCGCTTGGTCTTGCCCGTTCAACTCGGCTATTTCCGTGCGTACCGGAATAGGCACAGTAACGGATATCTTCGTCCCCTCGCCCTTGCGAGAGACCACTCTCATTTTGCCGCCCAGAGTACTGACGCGTTCCTGCATTCCAGCCATTCCAAACGAGGGCCGGAGAGGATTCGTGACTGCGCGAATTCCAACCCCATCATCTTCGATTACCAGCTTGAGAGAGTCGCCCTCGCGCTGCATCTGGATGTCCACGTTTTGCGCCTGCGCGTGCTTGGCAACATTGTGAAGACTCTCCTGCACCACCCGGTAGATCGCGGCTTCAATGACGGGGTCAAGCCTGCCAACGTTGTCGCTGATCGCAACCCGCGACTGCACGCCGGCGGTCTTGGCCAGGTCCTTTGCTTCCTTGCGAATCGCCGAAATCAGCCCAAGTTCCTGCAAAACCAGCGGTGACAACCGCCCGATGATGCGCCGGATTCCTTCTATCGTCCGGTCCACCACCGCAAACAGCTCACCGATCTTCGCCTTGCCCTCGCGAGTCTTCACGGTTCCATCGAGCATTCCGAGGTATAGACGAATCACCATGAGCGCCTGCCCGGTTTCGTCGTGCAGTTCACGGCTAATCCGCTTACGTTCTTCCTCCTGGGCCTTCAATAAATGTCCACTCAGTTCAACGATGCGCACCTCACGTTCGCGCAACGCGTCCGTCATGTGAGCGCGATCAATCGCCAGCGCCGAGCGGTCGGCGACAGCGCGGAACAACTCCAACTCTGTGGGCAGCCAGTGATAAGGTTTCTCAAAGCCAATGATTAGAACTCCGATCACTCGTTCGCTGATCTTCAGTGGGACGCCCCACAGGGCGCGTGCCCGCTCGCGCAGCTCCTGATTCAATAAGCCTGCCGAAAGAGTCAGGTCAGGAAGAATGTCAGCCTCGCCGGTTTCAAAGATGTGGCCTGTGAAACCCTGCCCCGGAGCGATTGCAATGTCTTTACCAAAGTCAGGAGACATTCCCGTGGCGCTGCGCACGTATAGAGTGTTCGTGTCCGGATCGGCCAGCAGAATGGCGCCCACGGGTGCACCGAAAATGCCCGCCGTCACCACCAGCACGCGCTCCAGCAGTGCAGTAAGATTTCTGGCCGAAAGCTCGGCATCCAGCACTTTCAGCAACGCGTCACTTGCGTTGTGCTGCACGTCAAAGTAGGCGCCGGAGACCGCGACAAAACTCGCCGAGGTCAACGTGTCCAGAGCCGCCATCATCTGAAACCGTCGTTCTCCAAACGCCTGTGCGATGAAAGGGCTGGCGATCTTCTGGTAAATCTCCAACGAGCGCGCCACCTGCCGAGTATCGACGCGCAGCTTCGCAAGGCGTTTGCCGTAGTAGCAAAGGTTGTCCGTGAACTCAGCGAAATCCGAATGGCTGAACAGCATAAATCCGACGCCGAGATTCAAGCGTTCCAAGGCCACCATGGCGCGCCCTTCGAACTGAAATTCCTCAAACATGCGCTGCCGCCACGCAGCCGTCATCTCTGCGAGGTGTGGTTGCAACGCGGCAGTCGCCTCAAGAATCAACTCTCGGGCCGACTCCTGTATGGGCAGCACAGTCGACACCATGGCTCCTTAGATGCTGGAATGACGTGCAGCTTTGTATGTAGATATAAGTAACCACAGGCTCTACCGAGTGCCGCGCCCACCCCATCCGTTGAAAACATTCTAACCCAGTTTTCCTAAGGAATTCGCCGATCTCTAAGGTTATTTCAGCTCACCTGTTTACCAACAGGTAAAGCGGTCACGATAGGGCTCCTTAACCCGCTCAGTAGTACTTCACCTTCGCGCCGCGAATCCGGCTTCCCTGCCGACGGCAAACCGCGTGCTTCCGTTACAATTCTTGAATGCTCCGTTTCTTTACCGCAGGCGAGTCGCACGGCGAAGCGCTGATTGCCAACATCTCAGGTTTGCCCGCCGGCATTTGTGTCAGTGAGGCATATATTGATCGCGAACTCTGGCGTCGCCAGCAAGGCTTTGGCCGCGGCGGTCGCATGAAGATCGAGCACGATCACGCACGTATTCTCAGTGGCGTGCGGCATGGTCACAGCATTGGATCTCCGATTGCGATGCTGATTGAAAATCGCGACTGGCAGAATTGGAAAGATTCCTTGCCGGTAGGTGAAGGCGACCCGGAGAAACATAAGCCGGTGAAATCTCCGCGACCCGGACACGCTGATCTGGCAGGGGCGCTGAAGTACAACCTGCCAGAGGCGCGCTACATTCTGGAGCGCGCTAGCGCCCGTGAGACCACGGCGCGCGTTGCTGCCGGAGCGATTGCAAAGCAGGTGCTCGCGGCGCTGGATATTGAAGTGCTCAGCCACGTGATTCAGGTGGGAGGCGCTCGGCTCTCGCGCGCAGTTTCGTTTAACGAACTCCGCGCACTGGCCGCCAAAGATGAAGTTCTGCTGAACTGTGCCGATGATGAATCCGAGCGGCGCATGAAGGCCGAGGTGGATGAGGTTCTGCGCACCGGCGACACAGTGGGTGGAATCTTCGAAGTGGTTGCGCACAACGTCCCGCCCGGTCTTGGCACCTATGCCAATTGGGACGAGCGCCTGGATGCAAAGTTCGCAGCGGCCGTGATGTCGATTCAAGCGGTGAAGGCGGTCGAAGTTGGGGACGGCGTAATGGCTGCCGCCTCGCACGGTTCGCAGGCACAGGATGAGATTGGTTACGCTCAGAGCGCGGCGCAGAACGCAAGCCAGAGCGCGATCCAGGGCACGGTCGGAATCCTGCATTCGAAGTTCACGGATTTCGCTCGCGCGGGCAATCACGCCGGCGGCGTTGAAGGCGGGATATCGAACGGCTGCGACATCGTGGTTCGCGGGCATCTCAAGCCGATCTCTACCTTGCGCCGCCCGCTAGGCTCGATCGACTTTGCCAGCCGCGAGCCGGTGAAGGCTGCCTACGAGCGCTCTGACGTATGTGCGGTTCCGGCGGCGGGCGTGGTGGGTGAAGCCATGGTGGCGCTGGTGCTGGCCGCAGCGGCGCTGGAGAAATTTGGAGGCGATTCGCTGCTTGAGCTTCGTCGAAATTATGAAGGATACTGCGAACAGCTTCGCAGCTACTGAAGACCGGAACGACCGATGATTTATCCAATTGTGAAGTACGGCGATCCCGTGCTGGAGACTCCGGCGAAGCCGGTGACTGAGTTCGACGACAAGCTGAAAAAGCTTGTCGATGACATGTTCGAGTCCATGTACGAGGCGCAGGGCGTGGGTTTGGCTGCGCCGCAGATCGGAATTTCGCTGCACCTGTCGGTGATCGATACATCCTTCAAGGAAGATCCCGAGGCACGGCTGGTGCTCGCGAATCCGCAGATCGTCAAGGTGGAGGGCAAGCAGACCGGCGGTGAAGGATGCCTTTCTCTGCCCGACTTTCGCGAGAATCTTGCGCGCGGGAAGCGCGTCACGATCCGCGCGCAGGACGTGAACGGCAACTGGTATGAGAAGACTGGCGAGGACCTGTTGGCGCGTGCCTTTCAGCACGAGATCGATCATCTCAACGGAACCCTCTACATCCACCATCTCTCCTCGCTCAAGCGCGACATGATGCGGCGCAAGATCAAGCGCCTGATCCGGCAGGGCGAATGGTAGAAATTCGCACGTGACACCGGCTCAAGGAAAGCGGCGATGACGCCGCTTTCTTGAGCCGCTACAATCAATCCGTGAAACTTATCTATTGCGGTACTCCGATGTTTGCGGTTCCTCCGTTGGAGGCGCTGGTGGGCGCCGGCCATAACGTCTCGCTGGTGGTGAC
Source organism: uncultured Acidobacteriota bacterium (assembly GCA_963738165.1). Taxonomy (GTDB): domain Bacteria; phylum Acidobacteriota; class Terriglobia; order Terriglobales; family Acidobacteriaceae; genus TOLSYN. Next base: position 277,439 of record CAVTVE010000018.1, on the reverse strand, counting down.
GCAGCCGGATCGCCCCAAGGGGCGTGGGATGGAACTGGCTCCTTCGCCGGTGAAGCAGAAGGCCAGCGAGCTTGGGCTGCCGGTCGCGCAGCCGGAGAAGATCAAGAACAACGCGGAGTTCCGCGCACAGCTTGAGGCCATGGCACCCGAGTGCATCGTGATCGTTGGCTATGGGCGTATCATTCCGCGCTGGATGCTTGACCTGCCTCCTTATGGCAACATCAACCTGCACGCCTCGCTGCTGCCGAAGTATCGCGGCGCGGCGCCGATTCAGTGGGCGATCGCATCGGGCGAGAAGGTGACTGGCAACACCACGATGCGCATCGACGAAGGACTCGACACCGGAGACATTCTGCTACAGGAAGAGATGGAGATTCGTCCGGAAGACACAAGCGTGACGCTGGCTCCGCGGCTGTCGGCGACGGGAGCAGAGCTGCTTGTGAAGACACTGGAAGAGATGCGGCAGCAGAGATTACATCCCAGGCCGCAGGATCATGCGCACGCTACTTTGGCGCCAATTCTGACGCGCGAAGATGGACAGATCAACTTTGCACGCGACACGGCGCAGACGATCTGCAATCGCCATCGCGGCTTTCAGCCGTGGCCCGGTGCGTTCACCAGCTTTCGCGGCAAGCAGCTCACGCTGCACGCAATCTCGTCCTTTGCAGGAGGGCCTGGGCTTGCAGCCGGAGAGATTGCGGCGACCGGCGATCAATTGCTGGTTGGCTGCAACGCGGGCACGGCGATCGCGATCGACGAGTTGCAACTGGAAGGCAAGCGCCGCATGAGCGCGCGCGAGTTCATCAACGGATACCAGCCCAAGCCGGGTGAGAAGATGGGAGCATAGATGCCCGTTTCGCCCGCACGAAACGTCGCTTACGACATTCTGATTCGCGTGGAGCGCGATGGCTCATATGCCTCCGAGCTGCTGAACTCGCCGCGTATGGACACACTCTCGCGCGAAGATCGCGCGCTTACCTATGAACTGGTGATGAGTACGCTGCGTTGGCAATCCGAGTTGGATACGCAAATTGCGAAGTACTCGTCGCAGAAGGTTTCGCGCCTCGATGGAGAGGTGCGGGTCGCGCTGCGATTGGGCGCATGCCAACTTTCTCGCCTGGAGCGGATCCCCGCGCACGCCGCGGTACATGAGAGCGTGGAGCTGGTGAAGCAGTCCGGGAAGCGTTCGGCTGTGCCCTATGCCAACGCGGTGCTGCGCAAGCTGGCCAAAGACCCACATCTGCTAACTGCGGCAGATGTGGGGCACCAAGCGACGGAGCTCGCGGTGGAGTTTGCGCATCCGGAGTGGATGGTTGCGCGATGGATCGACATGTATGGATATCAGGCCGCGCGCGCCATCTGCGCGGCTGATCAGCATGCGCCTGGTTCTGCGCTGCGGCTCTGCACGGCGGATGCGGAAGAAGAACTCATCGAGGCAGGAATACAGATTGGGCCGGGAGCGCTGTTGACGGGCGCGCGGCGATTATTGGCGGGCGATCTGGCACACAGCATTCCGTTTCGCGATCATCACGTGGCGGTGCAGGACGAAGCATCGCAACTAGTGGCCGCGCTGGTGGGAAGAGGCACGAGAATCCTGGATTGCTGCGCGGCGCCGGGAGGAAAGACTGCGGCGATTGCGGCGCGCAATCCGGAGGCGAGAATCACCGCGGTGGAAGTACACGAACACCGCGCAAGAGCGCTGAAAGAGCGGGTTGCAGCGATGAACGTAAACGTTGTGACCGGCAATATGGTCACGATGGAGTTCGCCGAGAAGTTCGACCGCGTGCTGGCCGACGTGCCTTGCAGCGGCACGGGAACGCTGGCGGGCAATCCGGAGATCAAGTGGCGGCTGAAGGCGGAGGATCTGCGCGGACTTAAAGATTTACAATTGTCGATCTTGCGTTCGGCGGCGGCCGCGTTGGCTCCGGGCGGAAGGCTGGTGTACTCCACCTGCTCTCTGGAGGCGGAGGAGGGCGAAGGGGTTGTGGAGCAGGTTTTATGCGGGCAGGACGCACTGACAGTGATTCCGTGCGAGCAGGTTCTTGAGGAGTTGAAGAGTTCAGGCGAACTGGCGTGGGCGGAGCCAAAGGGGCTGGTGCGCGGAGAATTTTTGCGGACTCTGCCTGGGATTCATCCCTGCGACGGTTTCTTTGCGGCGGTGCTGCAGCGGGGCAACGAGTAACAGAAAAGATAATCGTTGCCGGGATGGATGTTGGTTTTTAGACAATCTTTTTGAATCATTCACTACTTAGATAATGCTTTGAGAAAAATTGAGACTGCGCTCACGCGTCAGTCTCATTTTTATTTGGAGCGCGAGGTTTCCTGGCGAGTCAATTGTTCTTCCGGTCAATTGACGGGGTGGTCAGCTACGAACGGGTTACCTCGAGCGAGATGCTGGTATCGGGGGTGACGCGCGTGCCGGGGGGCGGCGTCTGGCCGGTGACGATTGGAGCGGTGGGGTGCCAGGCCGAGCTCTCTGAGGCTGCGGTGGAGTTGCTGACCGCGTTGGTGACGGAAGAGGTCTTGAATCCCGATGCGGTTACGAGGCTGGTGGCCTCGGTAAGCGTCATTCCGGTCAGATCGGGCATGACATAGGCCGGTGCGGGCGGCGGGGCGGCGTAGAGGAGGCTGACGCGAGGCGAGGCTACGCCTTGGGCTCCGGGCGCGGGGGTTTGCGCGATGATGAGTTGCGGGGCGGCGGCGGCGGTGGGGAGTTCGGCTGCGGCTCCCAGTTCGAGACCGCGGCGGCGCACATCGATTTCGGCGGCGCGCGGGCTGAGTCCGAGGACGGCGGGGATCTCGATGAGTTGAGGGCCGAGGCTTTCGGCGGCCTGTACGCGCCAGCCGCGGCGGACGCGGGTTCCCGGCTCGGGCTGCTGGGAGACGATGCATCCGGCGGGAATGACGGCGGAATAGAAATGATCGCTGCGAGCCAGTTCGAGGCCACGCTCGAAGGCGGCACGCTCGGCCTGCGCGGGGGCCATGCCACGCAAGTCCGGCACCGCAACCTCGCGGCCATGGATGGCGAATCTCATGCTGACCAGCGCAGAGGCGAGCGCGACGATGATGAGCACGAGAATTTGGGCGAGCAGGCGGAAGAAACGGATCATGCAGAATCAGCGTAGACGGTTGCGCGGGCGGGGACAAGTTACGATCCGGGAACATGGGGTGGCTGCGCCGACGGGAGAGCGGCGGAATGCATCACAGATGGAGGTGATGCCGATCACACCGCGATGGTTAAAGGATTGATAGAAGTGTATGACGGACGAGCAAGGAGCATGGCCAATATGGATCCATTGATGCCGGTGAAAGGATGTGGGGAGGCTGCCTGGCCCTACCAGTTGGCCGTCGATATGGCGCAGGCGCTGACGCCGGCGGGGGAGACGCGCAGGCTTGAATGCGGAGAGCGATTGTTTTCCTTTGGCGACGTGGCCGAGGGAGTGTACCTGATTATCCAGGGCACGGCGCGGGCGACGCTGCCCGGCGAGGCGGGAGGCAAGCTGGTGGGCCGCACGGCGGGAGCGGGCTCGGTGCTGGGATTGCCGTCGGCGCTTTGCTCCACCCACTACCAGTTTGATGTTGAGGCGCTGGAGGCATTGGAGGCGGTGTTTCTGCCGACTGGGACGGTCAACGAGATTCTGCGTGGGCGGCCAGAGCTGTGCATGCAGGTGATGAATATGATGTGCGACGAGTTGAATGGGCTGAAACAGGCGTGCGACCACATGCGTAGCTGCACGAACGAATCCTGTTCGCTGCACGGGCAGTGCAGGCTGCTTTCAGACTGACATTGAGGGAATTTGCGAGTCATGGCCGTGCCCGAGGGCACGGCTTTTCTGTATCCGGTGCCACTGATCGTCTGAGTTGCCTTTGGGACGGCACGGGAGATTTGTGCGGGGTGGGGATTCCTCGCTTCGCTCGGAATGACAGCATAGGGGCAAGAGCAAGGTCAACAATCCCACCTTAGCCGCGCAAGAACCGCGCGTCCGAAGGTGGGGCACCGGCATCTACAGGCACCCGGCTTTTTTCTTGCGGAATTCAGCGTCTGAAAAACTGGTGCTTGGCTTCAGTAACCAAAGCAGGTAATGTCATCGAATGACTCTGGGCAGAATCCCCGGAGATACGTAATCGATTCGCAATTTTCCGAGAGGGTCGCCTGGATGAGACTGACTTACGTGTGGAGTGGACCGGCGCAGCACAAAGGGAGCAGATGGAAGCGGTGGAGCGCGGTGTGCGCGGTGGTTCTAGCGATGGCGGCGACCCTGTTTTCTCAGACGCTGAATTCGCAGAAGATACAGCGGCCCAACCGGATCACGCAGGAGGTGAGCTCGGGTGCGGTGGTGCCGGTTCCGGGGACGGTACACCCGCTGACGCGGCGGGCGACCGATCTGGGCCAGGTGAGTTCGGCGATGGAGATGGGATCGCTGACCCTGAACATTGCGCTGAGCGCGGCACAGCAGGCGGAGCTCGATGCACTGCTGGCCGCACAGCAGGACCCGAAGTCGCCGCAGTACCACCAGTGGCTGACGCAGGAGGAGTACGGCGCGCGCTTTGGACTGACGGATGCGGACCTGAACGCGGTGACGCAGTGGCTGACGCTACAGGGCTTCACTGTGAAGGGCGTGGCGCAGTCGCGTAACGCAATTTATTTTGGCGGCAAGGCGTGGCAGGTGGAGTCGGCGTTTCATACGCAACTGCACCAATACAAGCTGAATGACGAAATGCATTTTGCGAATGCGACGGAGATACGGGTTCCGGCGGCGCTTGGAAGCGTGCTGCTGAATGTGCGGGGGCTGAATAATTTCCGGCTGAAGCCGCAGGTGCAGAAGCGTCCGGTACCGAGATATACGATTGACACCGGCAACGGGCTCGAGAATTTTCTGACTCCGGCAGACTGGGCGACGACCTATGACGTGAAGGCTATCTACGATGCCGGATACACGGGCGCAGGCACCTATGTGGGCGTGGTGGGACAGACGTATGCGCCGCCGTCCGATATCACAAACTTCCGCAGCGCCTCCGGGCTGAGCGCGGCCAGTTTGCCCGGCCTCAACAGCTGCCCTGCGAGCAATAGCGCTTCCCTATGCTATGTGTGCATCGATTCGACGGTGGCAAACTGCACGGGAGCTTCCGCAATCTCCACGGCTGGCGACTTAGGCGAAGCAGATCTGGATATCGAATGGGCGGGCGGCATCGCGAAGAATGCAACGGTGGTTTACGTGTACGCGCCATACTCGGATGTGTACAAAGTCGTCGATCCGGTCACGAACCAGTACTGCACTCAGACTTCGAATCCTCCCGCCTGCGAGGCGAACAGCAGGTATAACGTATTCGACGCGCTGCAGCGTGCGGTGCAGGATTACACGGTTCCGGCGACGGGCAAAGTGTTGCCGGTAATCAGCATGAGCTACACCGATTGCGAGTACTACTTTTCCGGCAATACAAGCTACCAGAACTGGGTAACGCAGATCGGCCAACAAGCGAATTTGCAGGGGCAGACGATCGTGGTTGCCTCGGGCGACGCAGGAGCCGCTGGGTGCGATGGTCAAGCGCAGGCTTCGGCGTCCGGGGGATTGTACGCCCCCGTGCCGGCGGACTCTCCGTACTACACGGGGGTGGGTGGCACAACGCTGAGCGGCGATGAGAGCAATGCTTCTCTGTACTGGAACGGGATGTTGAACCCGGACTCCGCCCTTCAGTACATTCCCGAGACGGTTTGGAACGATACTGCAGCCGTTGGCGCGCTTGCGGCAAGCGGCAGCGGTGTGAGCCGGTACTATGGGCAGCCAGCGTGGCAGCCGAAGCCGACTAATTACACCGGGGCACCCGGACGCTTTGTACCCGACGTTTCGTTTGCAGCGTCGGCGTATCACGACGGCTATTTGGCATGTTCGTCGGAGGATAACTCGCAAGCGGACGGCACGATGTGCGCGAATAACACCTTCTTTAGCAGCTTAGATCAGGCCTTCTACTCCTATGGTGGCACGTCCGCGGCCGCGCCCTCATTTGCGGGGATGCTGACGCTGCTGGCGCAGGCACAAGGAAAGGGGCTTGGCAATATAAACGGGAACATGGACGGGAGTAACAACCCCCTGACGCTGTATAGTTTAGCCACGAATCCCACAACCTACGCGCGCATCTTCCACGATATCGGCACCTCAGGCGGGAACAATATTGTGCCCTGCAGTTGGTTGGGAAACGTAAGCACTGAGGGTGACTGCTTGTACCAAGCCATCGCGCCGCTGCCTTTCACTGTGGCTGGCGATTACGCGGGTTATTCGGCTACGACCGGCTATGACCTGGCGACGGGGCTGGGCTCGATTGACGGCTATCAACTGTACTTGGCGCTGGGAGGCACAGCCCTCTCGCCTTCGACGACGGCAATTACGGTGTCGCCGACCACGGTGATGCAGGGCGCAACGGTTACGATCTCTTCGACGGTGAGCGGCTCGGGTGCGACTCCGACGGGCAATGTTACCTTCAGCGTGGGCTCGAATACGCTGGGCACGGTGCCGCTGACGAACGGGACAGCAAGTTTGACGGCAGCAGCCTCGACAGCCGGCGGATTTAGCACCGGCCTGGATACGATCAAGGCAAGCTATGGCGGAAGCACGACGTATTCGGCTTCCAGCGGGACCGCGAGCCTGACGGTGACGGCTGTGAGCTACACGATCAGCCCCAGTCCGTCTGCGGTTTCGATGGCCGACGGGAGCAGCAGCGTTGTTACACTCGCGATTACGCCAACCAACTACACGGGGGCGGTTACGCTGACCGCGAGCAGCAGTTCTGCGAATATTTCGGCGATCCTGAGTTCAAGCTCTGTCTCACTGGCCCCCGGCGCACAGAGCCCGACGCTGACGATCTCGGCGAGTTCGAGCGCGGCGAATCACTCGCCGGTGCTGCCTTGGCGCAGCGGCGGAGCGGTGGTGTTTGCGGTGCTGTTGGGCGCGCCATTTACGCTGCGGCGGAGGCGGGCGCTGATGATATTGCTGACGGCGCTGACGATCTCGGCGGCGGGCGTGATGATGTCATGCGGGGGAAGCAGTAGCAGTTCGGTGCAGAAGTTGGCACGGACGTACACGGTGACGGTGACGGCGAAAGGATCGGGGACGGTTACAGATCCGCAGCCGGTGCAGATTGTGGTGACGGTTCCGTAGAATTTGGGAGAGAAGCCGCGGGTTGTGTGCAGCTTTTTCTTTGGTGCGGTGCGCGAAGGGCGTGATTTCTCGCTGGCGGGATAGGCTCGCTCGGGTGAGGCGATTGGTTGAGTTGCCTCCGGGACGGCGCGGGTGATTTGAGCGGCGCGGGGATTCCTCGCTTGGCTCGGAATGACAGCCTCGAAAAACGATAGCTTAGTCGGACAGCGCAGGAGCAAGAGCAAGAGCAGGGGCAAGGTCAACAAAACCACCTTAGCCGCGAAAAAGCCGCGCGTCGAAGGTGGGGCGCCCGGCTTATTCGCAATGACGAGCTGAGACGACTCGGGAGTTTGAATTATGGACGCAGGGGCAGAGCATAAGGGGATTGCGGCGGAGTTGAAGGAAGTACCGGGATTCTTGTTTATCGACCACGTTGCGATTGCGGTTCCACAGGGGCAGTTAGATGCGCAGGTTGCGGCCTATGAGCTGCTGGGCTTCCGTGAGGTACATCGCGAGGAGGTACACGGCAAGGACATGGTTCGCGAGGCGCTGCTGAGGATTGGCGGCGGGCCGAATCTGATCCAATTGCTGGAGCCGCTTTCGCCGGAGAGTCCGGTGCAGAAGCTGATCGAAAAGAATGGCGGACGCGGCGGCTTTGCGCACGTGGCATTCCGGGTAGAGAGCGCGCAGAAGGCCTTCGACTGCATGAAGGCCAAGGGGGTCAACATCATTGACGCCGCGCCGCGTGCGGGTTCGCGGGGAACCACGGTGTTCTTCGTGCATCCGAAAGCGTTTGGGTATTTGATTGAGATAGTGGAAGAGCCGGCGTAGGCCCGTCGAAAGGAAATCGTTTCTGGTTGAAGGGCTTGAAGCGGCGCTGGAGATTGGGGGCTGGGCTGGGATTCCTCGCTTCGCTCGGAATGACACCCTAAGAGCAAGAGCAACAACAAGAGCATGGTCAACTACCCCACGTTTGCCAAAGGAAGGCAAAACATGGGGCACCCGCGCTATTCGTGATCCCACATTCGCCGATCCCACATTCGCCAAAAGATGGCGGATGTGGGCCACCCGACCGCTTACTCTTTGCTGCTCGCGTCGAGGGCTTGGCGGAGGGCGGTGAGGACGCGGTGGGTGGCGGACTCGATGGGGCCGTCGATGTCAAGGCCGCTGGCACAGGTGTGGCCTCCGCCGCCGAAGGCTTGGGCGATACGGGCGACATCGATGCGGCCTTTGCTGCGCAGGCTGACCCGGTAGCGTGCATCTGCAATCTCACGAACATCTGCGATTTCACGAACGTCTGCAATCTCACGAACATCTGCAATCTCACGAAAAAAGGCCGTGGCCTCGATGCCATGGATGCTGAGGGCCCAGTTGACCAGGCCTTCGCAGTCCTGTTCGGTGGCGCCGCTGGCGAGCATGTCGGCTTCCGAGAGATGCATGGAGGAGATGGCGCCGCGGCAGCGGAGAGTGGAGAGTGCGCGGCCAAGCAGGTGCATTTTGGATGCTGGGTTGGAGAAATAGACCTGCTGGGCGATGGCGGCAGGATCGGCTCCGGCAAGGACCAGTTCACGGGCGATGGCGAAGGTCTGGGCAGTGGTGCAGGAATAGCAGAACGATCCGGTATCGGTGAGCAGGGCGGTGTAGAGGCAGGTTGCAGTGTCCGGGGAGATGGGGATGGCGGCAGCCTGGGCGAGGTGATAGAGCAACTCGGCGGTGGCCGCGGCAGAGGGGACGACGTAATTGACGGCGGCGAACTCGGTGAAGGTTTCGTGGTGGTCGATGCTGACGGAGAAGAGGCGGTCGATGCCATCCATGCCGGCGCGCTGGAGCGTAGCGCACTCGAGGACGACGACGCCGTCGTAGCAGGCGGCATCGACCGGGCCGGGACGAAGAGCGGCGGCGCCGGGGAGGTGGCGGTAGATAAAGGGCACGCCGTCGCCGAGGTAGCCATCGGCCTGCTTGCCGAGGGCCCGCAGGATTTGCACACAGCCGAGGACGCTGCCGACGGCATCGCCGTCAGGCCGGGCGTGGGAGGTGACCACCCAACGCTGACGGGAGCGAAGCGCGGTCAGCACCTCGGGGAGTGTGTTCATGGAACTTTTTTCTTGCTCCGCTTGTCGATACGGTGGAGAAGCTCGTCGATACGCGAGCCGTACTTGTTGGAGTTATCCAGGACGAAGTGGAGATCGGGCGCGACGCGGAGGCCAAGCGATTCGGCGAGTTGATGGCGGATGAAGCCGACGGCGTCATTGAGCGCGGTGACGCACTCTTTCTGCTCGCGCTCATCGCCTTCAACGGCGACATAGACGCGCATGGCTTTGCCGCCGGGAGCCATGATGGTTTCGTTGATGGTGACGAGGCCGATGCGGGGATCGGAAAGCTCTCCGGTCACGATGATGATGAGTTCTTCTTTGATCGCCTCGACGAGGCGATCCTTATGGTGCTGTGCACTGCGGTTTTCCAAGAACGATGCTCCTGCGCGTGCGGTGAAAAACCTGCACGGGTAAACCGTTAAATTTATCACAAGTGGGGTGGTGGCGGGTCGAGTTGCCTCGGGGATCGCGCGGGAGATTTGAGCGGGGCGGGGATTCCTCGCTTTGCTCGGAGGTGGACATCGTAAGGGCAAGTGCAAGAGCAAACACGGGGCAAGAAGGTCAACAACCTAGTGTAGTGCGTCACACAGATGAGCTGTTATTGAGATAGGCCCTGGCGCGTTTGACCTTTTCGAGGATGTCATTGGCCTTAGCAGTCCAGATGAAAGGCTTGGGGCTGCGATTATGTTCTTCGATATAGGCGAGGATGGTTTGTTCGAGAACTTCAACGCTGGTGAAGACTCCGCGCCGGAGCTGATTTTCGGTCAAGTCGCGAAAGAATCGTTCGACCATGTTGAGCCAGCTGCTGCTGGTCGGAGTGAAGTGAAAATGAAAGCGCTTGTGGCGCTCCGCCCAGCGCTGCACCGCCGGATGTTTATGGGTGGCGTAGTTATCGACGATGAGGTGGAGCTGTTTGTCGGCGGGTGTTTGGTGATCGATGAGACGTAGGAACTTCAGCCACTCCTGATGACGATGACGTTCCATGCAGGTAGCCATCACGCTGCCATCAAGCGTGTTGAGAGCAGCAAACAACGTAGTGGTTCCATTCCGCTTGTAATCGTGGGTCATCGTCTGGGCGCGGCCCTTCTTCATGGGCAAGCCGGGCTGGGTACGGTCCAGAGCTTGGATCTGGCTCTTCTCGTCGAGCGAAAGGACCAGCGCGTGTTCGGGCGGATTCAGATAGAGCCCGACGATATCTTCCAGCTTCTCGGAAAAATGGGAGTCGTTGCTCAGCTTGAAGGTTTCCATGCGGTGCGGTTTCAGGCCGTGACTGTGCCAGATGCGCCGTACGCTGGCCTCGCTAATACCGGCCGCGGCGGCCATGGTGCGCGTACTCCAGTGGGTTGCATGCGGAGGTTTTTCCTTCGTGGTTTTGGTAATCACCATGCGCACCAACTCCGGCGAGATGGAGGGCGTGCGGCCGGGCCGTGGCGCGTCGTGTTCCAGTCCGGCAATACCGTTGCGCAGAAAACGCGAGCGCCAGCGTGCGGCGGTGCGCGGCACGGTCGAAAGCAGGCGGGCAATCTCGATGTCCTGCTTGCCTTCAGCGGCCAGCAACACGATCTTGGCCCGCAACACAAGCCGGGCGGGTATCCTGCGGCCGCGCGCATAGGTTTCCAACTTCGTCCTCTGTTCGATTGTCAGAACCACTTGAGGTGCGATTCTCATCCGCCGTGTCCCCTTGTATAAGAACCCGGCTAAACGATAAATGTTTCTATATATGACGCATTATAATGTTCAGTCATGAGCAAACAGCAATCGATGGGAAAGTGTTATCTCTGCGGAGAGATAGTCGCCAAGGCGTCCATGACATGGCATCTACTCGCGTGCGGCCATCTGGGATCTTCTTCCGGACCATTGCCGACTTCGAAGAAGCCGACTGGCCAGAGCTTCCATTTACTTGTCGAAGGGCGTGAGGCGAAGGCGTACTGGATGCATGTGGCGCTACCTATTGCGTCCCCGCTAAACAAACTCGACGATTTTCTCCGCCATACCTGGCTTGAATGCTGCGGTCACTTGAGTGCGTTTGAAATAGGCGGCAAACGCTATGCTTCAGAGCCCATGGATGAAGACGAACTCATGGATGAAGAACTGGACATGGGTACGCGGTTGAACCAAGTGCTTGAGGTGGGAATGAGGTTCTTCTACGAGTATGACTACGGCTCCACAACCGCTCTTGCGCTAAAGGTTGTTGCTCTTTGTGAACGAGGTTCAGCGAAAGTGCGACTGTTGGCCAGAAACGAGGCACCGCAGGTAACCTGTCAGCGCTGCGGGAACAAACCAGCTACTCAGATCTGTACCGAATGCGCATGGAATGGGGAGGGCTGGCTTTGCAAATCGTGCGTCGTTGCACATGAGTGTGGCGACGAAATGTGCCTGCCGGTCGTCAACTCTCCTCGCGTTGGAGTGTGTGGATATACCGGGTAGGCACTATAACTGCTCTGACTTTCATCGCACTACACTAGCCGCGCAAAAGGCAGCGCGTCGAAGGTGGGGCACCCTGGGCACCCGGAGCACCCGGACTGGGGACACCTGGGGCAGGGCGATCCAAGTACAATCTCTTGAGAATCTACAGGCACACGGCTTAACGGTTGCGCTTTGAAGGATCTGTTCTAGAAGCCCTTTCGTTCGGGAACTGCGCATTCTCTGAGTCTGCCAACGCGCGATCCACAAAGACGCGGGGAATCACGCGTCCCCAGATGAACTTGCCGACTTCGATAAGCTGCACGCCGATCTTACCGGGCTTGCCGTCTTCTGGTTTTCCAACCCAAGTAACGCGATAGCGGGCGCGGCTGAAACGATGCTCTACACCGATGACGCAGCCACGCTGCAGCAGATGTTTTATACCGACAATGTGCGCTCCAGTCGTGGTGACATCGACGGTGGTCGCGTACTCTTCAAACATTTGTCCGTTTGCGTCCAGTCCCCAGACGCGAACAGGAAGGGCAAGGGTGTGACGCACATCCAGACGCTTTCTCGGGGATGCGCCGTCTGTAAGGGTCAGGGTCAGGTTCTCAGGTACGTCCAGACTTTTTTTCTTAGGTGTGCAGAGCGGTTCGTTTGCACCTTCCTCCTCTACACGATTTCGCCCGTTTTGCTTTGCTCGATACAAGGCAATATCAGCCTGGTGGAGGAGGTCGGAAGGTTCCTGGCCGGTGCGCCATTGGGCTAAGCCAATGCTGACAGTCATCTTGACTTGAACGGCGCCAATCAATATAGGTTCTTCGGCAATCTGCAGGCGCACCCGTTCGGCCACTTCCCACGCTGCTTGGGCGGTACAGTTGGGCAACACCACAAGGAACTCTTCTCCGCCATATCTACCCACATGGTCGTACTCGCGAACCGCTTTTGACAGCTTTTTCGTCACGCCGAGGAGCACGTCATCGCCGACCGAATGGCCGTAGCTGTCGTTGACGAGCTTGAAGAAATCCAGGTCAATGAAAGAGACACTGAGCGGGGCTTGTAACCGCGCTGCCCGGCTTAATTCCGTTTTCAGCAAGTCGAAAATGGCTCTTCGATTCCAAAGTCGCAGCAAGGGATCATGCGACGCTTCAAATTCAAAAGCTTCGCGTGCCACGACTAACTCTTGGTGGCTGCGCATGATTCGCTCACCGACTTTAAGACGTGCTCTGAGCTCGAGTTCGTTGAACGGCTTGCAAAGATAATCATCCGCCCCCAACTCAAATCCCCTGAGAATGTCGTTCTGGTGATCAGCTGCACTCAACAGGATCGTGTATACATAGCGTTCATTGTGTTCCCGAATGAATTCGCAGAGTTCAAGTCCGCCCAGTCCCGGCATGAAGCAGTTCAAAATAGCCAGGCGAGGTGTTTCGTCGCTGGATAGAATGCCTTGCGCTTCATAGCCGTTGGCGGCGAGCGTCACTTCATAGCCCCACCCCTCCAGCAAGCGCTTCAACATCCCCCGGTACATACTTGAGTCATCCGCGACAAGGAGTTTCATGCATACCTTTACGTGGCGAAGGATAATCCAGAGCTGGAATATGATCAATGAACGAAAGTAACCACCGAAGGTACATGGACAACGCTGGGGACACGCTTAAAAATGACGCAATGGAAGCCGGTTGACGGGACTCTGGGGCGGTATGGGAGATTTGGGCGGGGCGGGGATTCTTCGCTTTGGCTCGGAATGACAGCGTAGGGGCAAGAGCAACATCAAGGCAAAAGCAAGGGCAAGGGCAGGAGCAAGGCGAGTCAACAACCCCACCTTAGCCACGCAAAAGCGGCGCGTCGAAGGTGGGGCACCCGGCTTTGGCTCGGAATGACCCGGCTCGAAAAAGAAACTGAATGCCTCCCGAAGTAACTAGAGTTCGATGAGGTCGCCTTCGCGGGCGGCGCGGACGTGGGGGCAGTGGTCGGAGGCGGATTTTACGATGGCGTCTACGCACTGGTCGTCGTGGTCGGGATCGTGGTGGTAGAGGACAAGTTCTTTGGTGCCGGTGGCGGCGACGATGTCGGCGGCTTCACGCCAATGGCTGTGTCCCCAGCCACGGCGGCGGGCCTGGTATTCGTCGGGGAGGTATTGCGCGTCGTAGACGAGCACGTCGGCGCCTTCGGCTAGTTTGCGCACGTTGCGGTCAAAGACGGTATGGCCGGGCTCGGTGTCGGTGGCGTAGACAAAGACCTCGTTATCGGTCTCAAGGCGGAAGCCGAGGCAGCCCTGGGGATGATTGAGCCAGAGAGACTGCACGGTGCAATCGTCAAAGGCAACGCGCTCCTCCTCCATGTCGAAGAAGTTGCAATGGGCCGCCATCTCGCTCATATCGACCGGGAAATAGGGGTCGGTCATCTGCTCCTCGATGGCGCGCTGCAGGCCGCGGGTGCGGCTGGAGGAATGAAAAAAGAAATAGTTATCCGGGTTTTCGTAGAGCGGCTGAAAAAATGGAATTCCCTGGATGTGGTCCCAGTGGAAGTGGGATAGAAATACGTGGGCGTAGATGGGAGTGGAGCCGTACTCTGCGATCAGGCTCTTGCCGAGATTGCGGAATCCGGTGCCGCAGTCAAAGATGTAGATGTGATTGTTGATCCGCACCTCGACGCATGGGGTGTTCCCGCCGTAGCGCATGTTCTCGACCTGCGGCGTAGGGGTGGAGCCACGAACCCCCCAGAATCTGATTTGCATGCGTCCCTTCCGGAATCGGTGCGAGCAAGATCAAAATACAGCAAAAAGCGAAGAGCAGAGCAGCGGCTCCCGAAGACTCCAGTATGGCAGGTAGCGGGGAGTTAAGGAAGTATATGCGATCCTTGCAGGCTCTCAAAACCGTGGTGGGGGGGTAGTGGACTGCCCCATAACGGAGGTGTTGGAAAGGCTTGCGTTTGTAACATTTTGTTCATACTGGCGGCCATCCAACTCCTATAAAACTTGCGGAGTCGTGCGGGTCGTTGTGCGTTCTCCCGGTGGGAGGTGGTTTATGAAATACGGCAAGTGGTGGTTGGGTTTTGGAGTCCTGTGGCTTGCGTGTGCCCTGGCTTGTAACTCGACTCCTTCGAGCGGCAGCAGCACTGTGGTTTCCAAGTCCAGCGGCAACCCGCATCAGTTGATTGGCGCCGGGTCGACTTTTGTGTATCCAGTGATGAGCAAGTGGATTGATGACTTCCAGCAGAAAAGCAATGGAGTGCAGATCAACTATCAATCGATCGGCTCGGGCGGCGGCATCGAGCAACTTAAGAAGGGACTGGTCGATTTCGGCGCCAGCGATGCCGCGTTGGATGACGCGGCGCTGAAGAACATGCCGCCGACGCTGCAGATTCCAGAGAGCGCCGGGCCGGTCTGCATTACCTATAACTTGCCCGCGTTGAAGCAGCCACTAAAGCTCACGCCCAAGGCTCTGTCGGGAATTTTTCTTGGCACGATTAAATCCTGGCAAGATCCGGAGATCAAGAAGAATAACCCGGGCGCGACTTTGCCGAGCACAACCATCGTGGTGGCGCACCGTAGCGACGGTAGCGGCACGACGAACATTTTCACCAATTACCTGGCTGCAGTGAGTCCGGAGTGGGAGCAGAAGGTGGGCAAAGGGGTGAGCGTGAACTGGCCGACCGGTCTGGGCGGCAAGGGTAGCGAGGGCGTGACGGGCATTGTGAAAGAGTCGCCGGGCTCGATCGGGTACGTTGAACTGACCTATGCGACTGAAAATAGTCTGCCGGTTGCAGAGGTGCAGAACCTGGCGGGCAAATTCGTGGCTCCGAGCGCGCAGAGTGCGTCGGCAGCCATTGCTGCGTTCAAAGATAAGCTTGAAGCGGATGTGCGAACGCCCATTGTGAATCCCCCCGCGTCTGCTCCGGATGCGTATGCAATCAGCGGGCTGACGTTTCTGCTGGTTCCCGAGGATGGATCGAACCAGGCAAAACGCGAAGAGGTAAAACGGTTTATTGGCTTTGTTGTGAGTGACAATGGGCAGCAGACGGCAAGCACCCTGCACTATGCCCCACTTCCGCAATCGCTCATTGATCAGGACCAGAAACTTCTTCAACAGATGAAGGCCGACGGCAAGCCGTTGTCGTAGTAAAAGCGAGAGGAATGGCCGTCCTCGGATGCGGGAATTGGTTACAGTACAGGTTCCCGTAAGGGAGAGGTGGTTACTATTGTCTGACTCGACAGGAATTCCCATCTTGACACTTTCCGCAGAGCACGTAAGCTGAAAGTCTTAAAGGAGAGTTGGTGATGGAAGATCCTGCCGTAATAGCAGAGAAGCGAGCGATCCGGCGGTTTGCTCTTCAACTCCCGGTCGTCGTGAATGCAGTATCGGATTCAGGCGAGAGGCTGCAGTCAGTGGCGGAGACCCGCGACGTGAGCTCACATGGGATTTGCTTCCATTGCACCGAGGAGATGCGACTCGGGGCTGGGATTGAATTCACGGTGACCCTGCCGACAGAGGTCACGATGACGGAGCCGATTAGCGTGCAATGCCGCGGCACCGTGGTCCGGGTACAGAAGAATGACGATGGCAGGTTTGCGGTGGCTGCCGCGATTGAAAACTACGATTTTATAGCCAGCGAAGAAGAGCGGATATTCGAGGCGGGTGACGCACCGTCTAACTCTGTGATTGAATAACTGAATTGTGAAAAGATTTTGGCTGCTGCTCGGCATTGCACTGACTGTGGCTCCGGGGGCGAACGCGCAGAACGCGATTGGCGAGGTATTCGCTGCCGACGCCGGGGTGCAGGGCGCAGTGCTGCTCTCCAGCAGCGGCACCCATGTGCTCAGCGGGTCGCAGATTACGGCTGGGGAAGTGGCCGCGCTGCTGAAACTGGAGCGCGGCGGCGAGTTGCGCATCTGCGCGAAGACGAACGTATCTTTGAGCTCGGATGCGACCGGCAAGGCGCTGGTGTTGGGATTGAACGCGGGGGCGATGGAGCTGGATTACTCGCTGCAAAGCTCGGCGGATATGCTGATCACACCGGACTTCCGGGTGCAACTGATCAGCCCCGGAAGCTTTCATCTGGCCGTCTCGGTGGCACCCAACGGGGATACCTGCCTGCGGTCGTTGCCGGGTAACGATGCCTCTGTGTTTGTCGCAGAGACGATGGGGGCGGACTCTTACCAGCTCTCGCCGGGAAAGAACGTGATGTTCCGGGCGGGAAAGATCTCCGGGGCGACGGAGGCACCGGCGGTCTGCGGCTGCCCGGAGACGAAACAGGAGATGATGAAGGCCGCGGTATCGCCGGGAACACAGGCTGCGACAACGGGGGGGACAGAGGCTGCGGCGGCGGGGGCAACACTGCCGACAACATCGTCCGCAACATTGTCCGCAAAACCGGAGGCGGCGGAGCCTGCAGTGGACAAGACCGGCGCAGCAAAGCTGGAAGAGAAACGGCCCACCGAGGCGCACCTTGAGGTGGATAGCGGTTTTGTGTACGAGGGAGATAAGGCGGAGCAGGATATTTATGGGTCGGTGTCACGGCTGTCGCTTTCGAGCGACAATTCGAAGCTGACGCTGGCGCTGCTTCCGCAGGTCAGCGGGCCGGCTGTGGCAGAGCTGAAACCCGCCGCTCAAAAGCAAACCCGGTTGGGCCGCTTCCGCAGATTTCTGGGGCGGCTATTCCAGGACTGAGCGCGTACTCTCAAATTGGGATGAAAGTCTGCTGCCGTTTTTCGATTTAGAGTGGTAAACTCCCATTTGCCAATGTCTTAACTTCGGTTGCGACGCCCGGCAACGGGATTTGAAATTTATACGGAGACACAGGAACATGACGAAAGCCGATCTCATCGAAGAAGTCTCGCGGCTGGCCGAGTTGACCCGCAAAGATAGTGAAGTGATTGTGGAGACCATCTTCGACAGCGTGGTTCATGCTCTGCGCACGGGAGACAAGATCGAAATTCGTGGTTTTGGCAGCTTCCGCACGCGGCAGCGCAAACCTCGGGTTGGCCGGAATCCGAAGACCGGCGACCGTGTCGAGGTGCCTCCGAAGAAGATTCCCTTCTTTAAGCCCAGCAAAGAGCTGAAGGACATGGTCAACCAGGACAGCGAAAAGCCACAGGCGGCTGCCGCTGAGATGAGCTCGTCCGAGGCGCAGGCGGCCAAGCCGGAGAACTAGTCCGGCAGGCTGGCGCAGGCGGCGGAATGCTGTGCGGGCCGCATCCATGGCAACGGTTCGCCCAATTTTTTCTGTGAATCTTCCTAACTCCATTACGTTGGCGCGCATTGCGTGCGTGCCGCTGTTTCTCTGGATACTTTCCAGCAACGCTCTCCATGCGGTACACGGCAGGCAGGAGCTGATGGCGGCTGCGGTGTTTCTGCTGGCTTCGGTGACGGACGGAGTGGATGGTTATCTGGCGCGGCGGCTGCATCAGGTGACCACGCTGGGAGCACTGCTTTCTCCGCTGGCGGACCAGCTGCTGGTTGCCACGGCGTATATCGCGCTGGTGCGCTTTGCTCCGGCGCTGGTGCCGGCATGGATCGCGGTGCTGATCGTCGGACGGGAGTTCCTGGTGACGGGGCTGCGTTCGGTGGCGACACAGGAAGGCATGAAGCTTGAGGTTCGCGACATCGGCAAGTTCAAGACCGTTGTGCAGACGATCTCGGTAGTGGCAGTGCTGATGGCGCATGGGTGGAGACGGTGGCCGGTTGGAGGCGTGACGCTGCCGGGCGAGACGATCGCCATGGGCGCGATCTGGCTGATGCTGGCGGTGTCACTGCTTTCGGCCTTGATTTACTTCCGCGCTTTCTGGACCGCGGCACTCGAAGAGAGCAGCAGGCGGCGCAGGCCGCTTCCGTTTTTGGTTCCCCGTCGCGGCGATAAGAACGTGCGCGCCTGATAGAACAACCTGCGGATTTCGCGATGAAAGACTTCCCTGCCGAGTACTCCGATGAAGAACGCCGCTGGCTGCTGCGATTGGCGCAGCAGAGCATTCGCGCGGCGGTGTGCAGACGGCCTCTGCAAAGAGCGGAGGCGAGCCCACATCTGCGGGAGCCGCGAGGTGCGTTCACGACACTGCATGAAGATGGAGCTCTGCGCGGATGCATTGGACTGGTGATGGCGTTGAAGCCGCTGGATGATACGGTTTGCGAGATGGCATGCGCCGCCGCCCTGTCGGACACGCGCTTTCCGCCGGTGACGCTGGCGGAGCTTCCGAAGTTGCAGATTGAGATTAGCGTACTGTCAGCGATGTTTGAGATTGCGGCCGAAGAAGTGGTGGTGGGGCGGCACGGGCTGATGGTGAGCTATGGCGATCATCGTGGATTGCTGCTGCCGCAAGTGGCTCTGGAGTGGGGCTGGGATCGGGAGATGCTACTAATGCAGACCTGCCGCAAGGCTGGACTGGCTGCGGATAGCTGGAGGCGCGGAGCAAAGATCGAGGCGTTTACGGCAGAGGTGTTTGGTGAGAAAGAGCCGGGAGAGAGTTCGCGGGATTGAGTTTGAGGTTTCAAGGCTAAAGGCAACAGCAAGAGCAGGAGCAACCGCCCCACATCTGCTGACTGCGGCGGATATGGGGCGGCACCTGCCACTAGCGTTGCCGCACCCCACATTCGCCAAAGGAGGGCGGATGTGGGCCACCCGTCCTGTAGATGTGTCGGCGCCTGTTTGCTTACTGCTTTGCCGCTGTGAGCTGTTGGGAATTGCGGCAGTGAGTGTGCAGGTGAAGGAGTTGGTGGAGGCGGGAGGTGAGGCTGCACTCGCCGGCTGCGCTGCTGCCTGCCTTGGACGCGGCGGGTGCGCTGGCATGCTGGGCGCCTTCGCTCTCGATGACATCTCCTAATTGCATTTCAGCGAAGCTGCGGGTGATGATCGCAGTGGAGGACTCCGGGGTCGAGTTGAGCACCAGCATTTCTCCGAGGACGCGTTGCGGGAGACGAGCATCGGCGCTGTTCTTGACATGGGCGGGATTGACGGCCAGGAAATCGAACTCCGCGCCCCTGGGCAGCGACTCGGAGATGCGGTCGACCTTGTTCAGGTCGGATGGGGCGTAACCGCGCAGGACGACGAGATAGTCTCCGGGCTGGGCGCCCTTGGCGCTGCCGAGGTCGGTGTAGACGACCTGGCCGGTGCCGAGGAGACCGGCGAAATCCAATGAGCTGAGGATGTGGCCCTTGGGCGCGGCAGAGATGTCGCGGAAGGATTCCATGGGAGCTTCAACGGTGCGGTAGGCGATGGGAAGCTTTTCCTTGAAGGGCACGATGATGTCGCCACGAAGCGCCCCGTCACAGGAAAAATCAAAGCTGGCGACGGTGGTACCCTTCATGATCGAATGCACGGTCACCCAGCCGACTTCCTGGTAGAGGGCTCCGAGCTTCTCGAAACGGCTACGCTGCTCGGGGGAAGAGGTCTCGCGGTTGGGATCGACGATCTGCCGCAGGATGCTGTAACGCTCGCCTTCGACGAGGCCCGGCCCGCCGAGGAATAGAGTGGTGTGTCCGGGAAAACGATCTGCAAGCGGACTCTCTTTGGAGCCGACGATGTAGTTAGTGCGAGGAATCGACTGCCTGGTGACAAAGCCGGCGCAATAGAGCTGGCTGTAGCTGGGCGAGTAGGCAGGAGCGGAGCCGGGGGGAATGGTTAGCTTCTGGCCAGATTCTGCGCCAGGCTGGGCAGCAGGCTGGGCAGCAGACTGCGCCAGCAGGGTTCCGGACATCAGGGCGATTGCAACGATCAGAGATTTCATTCCGCGCTCTCATTTCAGCCGCACAGCGGCGCCTTCCCCAGAAAATAGCTGTGCACAATTATGAACCGGAAGCTAACAAAGGCGGAGGCCAGGGTCAAGTGACGTTGGACCAAGCAAGTTGACTGAAAGGGCACCCCGACCATTTTCTACATGTATTATGGACGAAAAGTGCATTCAGCCATTGCAACTAAACTAGCGCATCATTACCATGTGCCCAGAAATGAATGTTTCGCCGATGAATTACGCTGCACGTTCCTTACGCCTTCGCATCCCCCGGATCTGCGTCTCGATCACGGGGTCTGATGCCGCCGAAATGCTGGAAAAAGCCGAGGCGGTGTTACGCGAAAACGCGTTGATTGAGCTTCGGCTCGACTACCTGAAGAATCCTTCGTCGGCGCTGCCACGGCTGCGGCGGCTGATGGAGGTGCGTCCCGATGCAATCGTGATCGCCACCTTCCGCCGCACCGATGCAGGAGGCAAGTTCCACGGCTCGGTGGGCGAGGAGCTGGAGCTGCTGCGCAAGGCGGCAGACGCCGGCTGCCCCGCCATGGACGTCGCGATCGAGAGCGCCGAGGCCATGACTGGCGGGGATTGGGAAGAGCTGCGCGCACGCGCCGCCATCGTGCTCTCCAGCCATGATTTTAAGGGCACCAGCAAGCTGGATGAGACGTTTGAGCGGATGCGCTCCTTTGTCGCAGATTTCTACAAGGTGATCGGCACGGCTACCTGCCTGCACGACAATGTGCTGATGACCCACTTCCTGCAGCAACACAGCTCCGAGTACTCGATGGTGGGCGCCTGCATGGGCGAGCAGGGATTACTGAGCCGCATTCTGGGGATTCGCGCGGGAACGGCATTTACCTTCGGTTCCGCCGGACAGGGCAAGGAGACGGCTCCGGGACAGCCCACGTATCGTGAATTGCGGGACTTCTATCGCGTGGAGCAGATTGAGTCTGTGACCAAGGTTTACGGCATTGCGGGCGACCCGGTTTCCCACTCGATGTCGCCCTGGGTGATGAACTCGGCCTTCCGCCGCGAGAATGTAAACGCGGTCTATGTGCCTCTGCACGCCAAGACGCTGGAAGATCTGCTCTCGACCATCACCGATCTTCCGGTGGATGGGGTGAGCGTGACCATGCCTTACAAGCAGGCGGTGGTGGAGCATCTGGACAACAGCGACGTGCTGACCCAGCGCACCGGAGCCTGCAACACGATTGTGCGCGGCAAGGACGGGCGGCTGTTCGGCTTCAACACGGACGTTTACGGAATCATCGCAGCGGTTGAGCCGCGGCTGCCACTGCAGGGCGCGCGAGTGCTGGTGCTGGGCGCAGGAGGCGCGGCGCGTGCGGCAGTCTTCGGCTTCCGGAGCAAGGGCGCTGAGGTCTCGATCCTGAATCGCACCCCGGCGACGGCACAGGAACTGGCGAAGGAGTCCGGCTCAAAGGTGGTGAAGCGCAGTGAGTTGCCGAAGCTGTCTTTCGAGTTGATTTTCAACGCGACTCCGGTGGGGATGGCGGGGGATAAACACACGCCTCTTGAAGAAAACGAGTTGAACGCGCTGTGGGTTTTCGACTCGGTGTACAACCCGGTTGAAACGCGGCTGTTGAAGATGGCGCAGTCGAAGGGCTGCGGCACGATCAGCGGGGCAGAGATGTTCATTCACCAGGCGGCGCGGCAGTTTGAGATCTGGACCGGAAAACCGGCGCCGATCGATGCCATGCGGCAGGTTCTCTTGCGCCAGTTGGGAGCAGCAGGGGCGGAAAACAGCGCGCCGATCCCGCTGGTGGTTGCGCCTAAGAACAGGGCTGCGAACGCAATTTCGGCCGCGGTTGAAACGGAGGCAGAGGTTCCAGCTAAGGCCGGCGATGCAGTAGTAGAGCCGGCCGGCAAGGCTGTGGAGAGGACGCCTGCCAAGACGGCGACGAAGAAAGTTGCTCCGGCAAAAGCTGTGGCGGCAAAGGCTGGGGTGGCGAAGGCAGCGGCGCCGAAGGGTGGAGCAACAAAGGCGGCAGCGGTGAAGGCTGAGGTAAAAGCTGCACCGGAGAAAACGCCGACTACGCCCCACATTCGCCAAAAGAAGGCGGATGTGGGCCACCCATCGAAGTCCGGGAAGACCGCTGGCAAGACAAGCGCCAAGGCGGCGGTCAAGAAGCGTTGAGCTCCGAGTTTGGAAGCCTACCCGGTCCCTGCTTACGAGGTTTCTTTTTCTTAAGATCGGCGTACAAGACAACGCAGTTGCGTCCCTGCGCTTTGGCTTGATAGAGCGCAGTATCGGCGGCTTCGAGCAACTCCGGTTTGAGGCGAGCCTCCTGGGGGAAGAGCGCGACACCGATGCTGATGGTGACTTGCTCGGTTTTATGCCCCGAGGCAGGGTTGCTGCCAACACTGAACGAAGCCTGCTCGACGGCATAGCGCAGGCGCTCGGCAACCAGCTTTGCACCGGGAAGGTCGGTCTCTGGAAGCAGCAGGATGAACTCCTCGCCGCCGTAGCGGGCTGCGGTATCGATCTCGCGCAGCTCGCGGGTGAGGATGGCGGAGAGGTCGCGCAGCACGGTGTCTCCGACATGGTGGCCGAAGGTGTCATTGAGGCGCTTGAAATGATCGATGTCGATCATGAGAACGGCCAAGGTGGTCCCACGGCGCTCGGCGCGCGCCAGTTCGAGGGCGAGTTGCTGCTCGAAGAAGCCGCGGGTCTTGAGGCCGGTGAGGAAGTCGGTGAAGGCAAAGCGCAGCAGCGTCTCATTGGAGTAGTCGCGCGCCAACATGCTTTCGGCGATCAGGGAGAGCATCCATAGGAGCTGCGCATCCTCGCGCGAGAAGCTGTCCGGTTGCTCACCGAACAACTGCAGCGAGCCCATCACTCGATTGCGCACGAAGAGCGGCACTACGAGAATGCTGGCAGCATCCAGTGTGTCCAGCAGGATGTCGGTCTCGGGTTGGCAATTGTGGGTGAGCAGAAGGGGACGCGCCAGCTTGGCTGCCCAGAAGTTCAGCACATTGCTACGGGTAAGGCTCCCCTGATCGGGCTCCGTCATGTTGCGGATGACGCGCAGGTGCATCTCCGCACTATCTTCCTCCCAGAAGTAAACTGCGCAGCGCGAAAAGCTGACAATCTCGGCGGCCATATCGCAGATCAGGTTCAGGGTAGAAGAGAGCTCCATCTCCAGTCCGACCAACATGCTCATTCGCAGCAGCACATTCACTTCGCGGGAGCGACGGACGATGGTGTCCTCGTGCAACTCCGAAAAGACCTCGACGGCACAGCGCTCGAGCGGCTCGGGTTCGGGAGAAAGCGATGGGTACGGTGACATCTTGCCCTTGGAGTTAAAAAGGCGTTGTTTCGCGTTTTGTTAGATGCGCATTGTAGTGCTGTCGCTGCCCGAGAACACGCGATTGGATTCGATCCGATTCCGTATTCATCCGCTCAATGACTTTTTCTCCACATTCAGTTGCTAATTTCAGCAATTCGACTTAGGATTGAAATGGTAGGTACTACCTTAATTTGCTTCAGTCGTGATAGGAACTGTCTCCCCCAAAAGCACTATGCCGGAGTTTTCAATTCAAAGCTGTGCCTAGTTCCCGGAGTCCGCTTCGGGTATCGTTGGAGAGCGAAGATGGCGTGGTACGCATATTGCATTAGCGAACAGGCGAACTTTCAGCAAGGCCGGGTTCGTCGCCCTTTTCTTATCGAAACTCTTAAAGGCGTGAATGCAAATCCGGTGCGGGGATTTCCCTGCGGCGAGTTTGTCGTGATCGTCAGTGAAATTGAACACGGACAGCCCTTAACCCAGCAGTCTGCCATGCAACATGCCCGAATTGTAAGTGAGTGCTTTAAGGTGGCAACCCTGCTGCCATTCAAGTTCGGGACGATCTTTGAATCCGACGAAGCGCTGCGGCATGCGGTGCGGAATAACAAAAAAACCTTTGCCGATTCGATTGCAAAGCTCCGCGGCAAGAGCGAAATGCACATCAAGGTCACGGTTCGAGGGGGAACCTCGATTGCCGAAGTGGTGTCCCTGCTGCCGCACAAGGCCGGTGGCGAGTACCTGACCAAACTGAAAGAGCAGGCCAATCGCGATCGTGAGCACCAGTCGCGTGCCCGCGCACTTACGGTTCAGGTCAGTAAGCTGTTGAATCCGTTGCAGGAGGAAGTTTCCTGCAAGAAGGTGGATGCGGGGACGGGAATGGTGCTGGACATTGCGCATCTGATCGACTCGACCGGGGTGGAGAAGTACCAGAACCGGTATTCAAACGCGCTGCGCCAATTCAAGGGTGTTGAGATTTCGCTCTCAGGACCGTGGCCGCCGTATCACTTTATGCCCAGCCCCGGTAAGGTCCGCACGGTGGTCAACAACTAAAAAGCCTCAGCGACAGGACTTTTGCGCGACAAAGGAAAGGGCTGGCGGAAGCCAGCCCTTTCCTTTGTGCACCGCGCTGCCTAGGCGTGTTACGCTGCACTTGCCTAGCACAAGGGCCCTCAGTTGGAATTCTTATGCTCACAAGTTAAACCTATTTACCATTCATAGGAGCAGGTGTACCATACGCTGAGAATGCGGCAACCGTTTTCAGGGTGCATGCGACCCAGAAGATGCATCAAGCTGATTACGGTGGGCAACTGTTTTCCGTGTTGCGCGCTCTTATTGTTAAAGTGACGTGACTTGCCGGGGGAAACGGGCTCCTGACTCGAATTGCGAGCCCGAGCAGCTTTTACGATGTTGTGAAACGAATTCCGAGGACTTTTTTGTGATGCATGCCGCCAGCAGAACGAGGGTTTTGATTGTGGACGATGATCGTGCGCAATCGAACTTTCTGAGTGCGCACCTGACGCGGCGCGGCTTTGACGTGAGTGCGGCATCAACGGGAGAGGAAGCGGTTCGGATGTTCCGGGTCTTTGACCCTGCGCTAGTGCTGCTGGATGCAGATGCGCGCGGGATGGAAGGGATGGAGACGCTGGAGCGGCTGAAGCAGATGAAGCAGGAAGTCTCGGTGATCATGACCGCCAGCAGTGGGTCGCCAGAGCTGATCTTTCGCGCCTCCAAGCTGGGCGCCGATGACTTTCTCTCGAAGCCGCTCGACCTGACGAACCTGGATCAGCGCATGACTCGCTTGTTGGATGGACAGAGGATGAGCAGCGAGGTAACCCAACTTCGCGACCAGGTGCGGCGGCAAAACGACTTCAGCACCTTGTTCGGCACCAGCCCCAAGATGGAGGACGTGAAGAACACCATCGAACAGGTGGCAGACACCAATGTGACGGTGCTGATACGGGGCGAGAGCGGTACGGGCAAGGAAGTGGTGGCGCGGATGGTGTTCTCCCATTCGCTGCGCCGCGATAAACCTTTTGTGAAGGTGAATTGCGCGGCGATTCCGCACGAGTTGCTGGAGAGCGAGTTGTTCGGCTACGAGCCGGGAGCATTTACGGGCGCCAACCGCCAGAAGCTAGGCAAGTTCGATCTCGCCCATGGGGGCACGATCTTCCTCGATGAAATCAGCGAGATGCATCCGGCGCTGCAGGCAAAGCTGCTGCACGTATTGCAGGACGGAGAATTCTCACGGCTGGGCGGAAAGCGCGACATCGCGGTGGATGTTCGTGTTCTTGCGGCCACCAACAAAGATCTGGAGCGCGCGGTGCAAGAAGGCAGCTTCCGCGAGGACCTGTTCTATCGGTTGAATGTGGTGACGATTCACATTCCACCACTGCGCGAGCGGCAGGAGGAGATCCCCATCTTCCTCGATTTTCTGCTGCGCAAGTACAGCGAATATTATGGCAAGCAGCCTCCGCCTTTCACCGACTACGCAGTGAATCGGATGCTGGAATATAGCTGGCCAGGAAATATTCGCGAGCTTGAGAACCTTGTGAAGCGCTACGTCATCGTGGGCAATGAGTCGCAGATTATCCGTGAACTTTCTACACACAAGCCGCTGCTTTCTTCCGTGAGCGGAAGCGCCGGTCCGGCTTGGGAGCCGAAAGGGAGCGGAGACTCGGTGAAGTTGCCGGACGCGCTGTCTTCCAAAAGTTCTGAGTCTGGGTCGCTGTCGCTACTGGAGATTGGGCGGCGTGCCGCGATGGAGGCTGAACGCGGGGCGATTGAGCGGGTTCTGAATGAGACGCGGTGGAATCGCCGGCAGGCGGCAAAGATTCTGAAGGTGAGTTATAAGGCTCTTCTCAACAAGATGAAGTTGATGGAAGAACAGGATCATGGCGCAAAGAAGAATGTGATTTCTAAATAGTGGTATTTTTGTGCTAACTTCCACCAGATCGATCCAGCTCCCAAAGCAGAGATTCTGCCCTCGCAAATTCCAAGTATCGATGAATTCTGCCCGTTGTTCAGCACTTTAATTTTTTTTTAGAAGTAGCCACAAAAAACGAGCTTCCCTGGCCCGAAACGTGCATCAGAGACTGTAACAAAGAGGCCGTACATTCAAATGGAAGTCCCTCTCAAGAAGTACCGTCTTCTCATGGCTGCTCCGAGTAACGGAGGCAGCGTCTAAATTCTCTCGCCTATTGTTCCTCCCTCCCTTGCCTCTTTCAGGAAGCGACCCTCACCAGGGTCGCTTTTTTGCTGGGATTGAGTTTTCAGTCCGGCGGGATATGCGATGCCGCATTACTTATCACGGTAATTAAGCATCCAAGATGTTCGCAGATGGGAATTTGGGGATTTTCATTGACGTTAAAAGACAACCGATGCGAAAGTGGACCGAACTATGGACAGAGAAAAACTTGAACACTACAGACAATTACTGGAAAACCGGCGGCTCCACTTGCGCGAAAGCGTTGCCCGAAGCGAGGAGGATGGGCGCGCCGCCCAGGATACGGATTCCGCGCAGGACATTGCCGACCGCGCTTCGAACTCCTATCAAAAGGAGTTTCTGTTTGCGCGCAGCAACAACGACCGGCAGTTTCTGCAGATGGTGGAGCACGCGCTTTCCAACATTGCAGAGGGAAGCTACGGCGAATGCGAACAGTGCGGGAACCCGATCAACGAGCGGCGACTGGAGGCGGTTCCGTGGGCGCGGCATTGCATCAGCTGCCAGGAAAAGCTGGAGCGCGGGGAGTTGGAACGGCAGGCGCTGGAGAGCTGATTTTCAGGGTGTGGAATTCGTTGCAGTCGGGCTCGATACTCTCGGACTCGCGCTCGTCGGCTCGAACTATGCTTTGCCTTGGGAGAAGATTTCGGAAAATTTGCGCCGCAGCAACGATCCTCCGAAGGCCCCTGCACATCCTGGCAAAGAGACGAGAATGGAGCCGGCGATACTGGCACGGGTGAAGTGCGCGGTCGGGATGACATAACTGGCGAGGAGAATCGCCAGCGGCACGGGGGCGCCGACGCACAGAACCCATCTCCATGGGCGCGCGGGACGCAAGATGCCGAGCAGCATGGTGGCGGCGGTAACGGCTAAGGCGGAGAGCAGCGGGTCAGGCTCCTGCATGGTTTCCACCAGAACGTGGAGCGCGCCGCAAGCGGCACCGAGCAGGATGGCGAAGAGCAGGAATGCGAGGGGAAAGCGTTCAGGATTGGATGGTGTCATGGGAGGCATGGTCCTTGCGGAAGCGATTCTAACGCACTCGAGAGAGGGTGCACTGTTCATCGATTCGGGAATGACAAGGAAATTGGCTGATTGAACTGGAGCAAACGCAAGAGCTCCCACATCTGCTAACAGCGGCAGATATGGGGCACCGTCAAAGGTATGAGATGTGTGGACGGGTGCCACTGTCCAACAAACGCTCACTCGTATTTGTAGAAGCCGTGGCCGGATTTGCGGCCGAGCCAGCCGGCGTCGACCATCTTGACCAGCAGCGGACAGGGGCGGTACTTGGGGTCGCCGAGTTCGGCGTGCAGAACGTGCAGAATATCGAGGCAGACATCGAGGCCGATGAAGTCGGCGAGGGTGAGCGGCCCCATGGGGTGCGACATGCCGAGCTTGAAAACTTCATCGACCGAATGGGGCGCAGCTACGCCCTCCATTACGGCGTAAATCGCCTCGTTAATCATCGGCATAAGAATGCGGTTGCTGACGAAGCCGGGGGCATCGTTGACCTCGACGGCGGTCTTGCCGATGCGCTCGGCGGTGGCCTTCACGGTGGCAAAGGTTTCGTCGCTGGTGACCAGGCCGCGGATCACCTCCACGACCTTCAAGACCGGGACAGGATTAAAGAAGTGCATGCCGACGACGCGATCGGGGCGGTTGGTGTGCGCCGCCAGTTTGGTGATGGAGATGGCGGAGGTGTTCGAGGCAAGGATTGTGGCAGAGGGACAGAGCCGATCAAGCTGCTGGAAAACTTGCTGCTTGGTCTGATAGCGCTCGCTGGCGGCTTCGATGACGAGCTGGCATTGCGCGAGCGCATCGAGCGAGAGAGTGCCATGAATGCGGGCCAGCGCGGCAGCGCGCTCGGCTAACGAAAGCTTGGATCGCTGCACCTCGCGCGCGAGATTGTTGGAAATGTTGGTGAGGCCGCGATCAAGAAAACGCTGCTCTACATCCGCGAGGAAGACGGTGAACCCGGCCTTGGCAAAGACGTGTGCGATTCCGTTGCCCATGGTTCCGGCGCCGACGACGCCGACGGTTTCGATACTCATAGACGGATGAGTGTAGCAGAATTCATTGCCGATAAAGGCTAATGGGCCGCTTGGTTGAATTGCCTCTCAGACCTCGCGGGAGATTTGCGCAGCGCGGGAATTCCTCGCGATGCTCGGAATGACATCCTAAGAGCAGGAGCTTTAAGGTGGCAGAATGTAGCGGTGTCCAACAAAATGCCCCGGAGATCTCCGGGGCATTCGAAGGCTGCAAATGCCGGTTTTTTAGTGCTGTTGCTGTTTGGCGACTGCGAGACGAGCTTCGGCGCGTGCGAGGGCCTCGGCGGCTTCGTCGTATGCGGCGGCGTCCTCGGCCTTCTTGATCTGCTCCAGGGCTCGGTCGCGAGCGGCTTCGGCGCGTGGTACGTCGATTTCTTCGGCGAGTTCGGCAGACTCCGCGAGGATGGTGACCTTGTCGGGAAGAACCTCGGCAAAGCCCCAGGCTACGGCGAGACGGGTAGTGGCGCCGGCATCGGTATAGGAGATTTCGCCAACAGCGAGCTCAGTAATGAGCGGTGCGTGGTTGGGAAGGACTCCGAGATAGCCGCCACGCCCCGGAATCTGAATTTCTTCAGCGCGGGTCTTGACGACGAGGCGCTCCGGCGTGACGATTTCGAGTTCGATAGTATCTGCCATGGGAATTTCCTGAGCAAAACGTAAAAGAGCAAAAGCAAATGCAAGGGCGAAGCACCCACATCTGCGAACAACGGCAGATGTGGGGCACCGTCAACTACCGTTAACTTTACGCCTTCGCCTTCATCTGTTCGGCGGCTTCCAAGACTTCATCGATGGAGCCCTTCATGTAGAAGGCCTGCTCCGGAATGGCGTCGTGCTTGCCGTCGATGATCTCCTTGAAGCTGCGGACGGTGTCCTCGACCTTGACGTACTTGCCGGGGAAGCCGGTGAACTGCTCGGCGACGTGGAAGGGCTGTGAGAGGAAGCGCTGAACCTTGCGGGCGCGCGACACGGTCAACTTCTGCTCTTCGGAAAGCTCGTCAATGCCGAGGATGGCGATGATGTCCTGCAAATCCTTGTAGGTCTGCAGAGTGCGCTTGACGCTCTGCGCGACGTCGTAGTGATCCTGGCCGACGATGCGCGGATCGAGAATGCGCGAGGTGGAGGCCAAGGGATCGACCGCCGGGTAGATGCCGATTTCCGTCAGGGCGCGGTTGAGCACCGTGGTGGCATCGAGGTGGGCGAAGGTGGTGGCCGGAGCCGGATCGGTTAAATCG
Organism: uncultured Acidobacteriota bacterium; assembly: GCA_963738165.1. Lineage (GTDB taxonomy): Bacteria > Acidobacteriota > Terriglobia > Terriglobales > Acidobacteriaceae > TOLSYN. Next base: position 247,283 of record CAVTVE010000018.1, on the reverse strand, counting down.
TCGGCAGGCACGTAGATGGCCTGCACCGAGGTGACCGAACCGCGCTTGGTCGAGGTGATGCGCTCCTGCAATTCGCCCATTTCGCTGGCCAGGTTGGGCTGGTAGCCCACGGCCGAAGGCATACGGCCAAGGAGGGTGGAGACCTCCGAGCCCGCCTGGGTGAAGCGGAAGATGTTGTCGATGAACAGCAGCGTGTCGGCACCCTCGGCGTCGCGGAAGTTCTCGGCGACGGTGAGGCCGGTGAGAGCGACGCGGAGACGCGCCCCTGGAGGCTCGGTCATCTGGCCGTAGATAAGCGCGGCCTTGGACTTGGCGGGATTGCCCGCCTCGATGACGCCCGACTCCTGGAATTCCAGCCAGAGGTCATTGCCTTCGCGGGTGCGTTCGCCGACTCCGGCGAAGACCGAGTAGCCGCCGTGCTGCTTGGCGACGTTGTTGATGAGCTCCTGAATGACGACCGTCTTGCCGACGCCGGCGCCACCGAAGAGTCCAATCTTGCCGCCCTTAAGGAAGGGCTGGATGAGATCGATGACCTTGATACCGGTCTCGAACATCTCGGCGCGGGTTGACTGTTCGTCGAAGGCCGGAGCCGGGCGGTGAATCGGCATGCGGACCTCGGCGTTAATCGGTCCGAGGTTGTCGACCGGCTCGCCAATCACGTTCATCACGCGGCCGAGAGTCTCGCGGCCAACGGGAACGCTGATGGGGCCGCCGAGGTCGATGGCCTTCATGCCGCGAACCATGCCCTCGGTGGGCTGCATGGCGACGCAGCGAACGCGGCCTTCACCGAGGTGCTGCTGCACCTCAAGAATTACGTCGATAGGCTGGGGAACGGTAAAGCCATCGCTGACGACGCGAAGGGCGGTATAGATGAGCGGAATGGCAGACTCGGAGAACTGGACGTCCACGGCGGGTCCGGCGATCTGAATGACGTGTCCGATGTTTTCAGGCATATGAGTAAACCTAGTTTCAAAGTTTCAAGGTTTCAAATCGAAGCAGAAACCCGTGGAGCTGAATTCGTTTGCCTCGCTTGCGCGAGAGCTTGTTATTACAGAGCTGCGGCTCCGCTGACGATCTCGATGATTTCCTTGGTGATCGACGCCTGACGGGCGCGGTTCATCGTGAGCGTAAGCGAGTCGATCAGTTCACCTGCGTTTTTGGTAGCCGAATCCATTGCGGTCATGCGCGCAGCGTGTTCGGCGGCCACCGACTCCAGCATGGCGCGGTACATCTGCGCGATGACGTACTTGGGAAGCAGCTCGCGGAACAACTGAGAGGCGGGCTGCTCGTAGATGTAATCCACCTGCGAGTCCGCAATGCCGGCGGCGTGACGGTCGATCTCGCTGGTGTCCTGCGGAGCAAGACCGACGCCGGACGTGGCTGCGGCTTCGCCGGCGCGCTCGCGTTCTTCAACCGAGAACTCGATGGCCTGCTCGATGTCGCGCTCGCCGATGGCACCGACGGGCAGAACCTGCTCGACGACCAGGCGTTGCGCGATGACCGACTTGAACTCATTGAAGACCACATAGACGGCGTCGATTTCGCCATCTGCATAGCGCCCGATGATGTCCTCGGCGATCGGCGACACGTGGCTGAACTGCGGCGCCTTGAGAATACCAAGGTGTTCGCCGGTGACGCGGACCTGCGAGGTTCGCACTTCATTGGCGGCTTGCGCAGTATAGCGGCGACGGAAGTAGTCGCGACCCTTGCGGCCAATGCACTCGATGTCGACGTTGATGTTCGACTTGGTGTCAATAAAGCGCTGTGCGGCCTTGAGCAGGTTGGAGTTGAAGCCACCGGCCAGGCCACGGTCGCCGGTCACGACGACGACGACGATGTTTTGCTCTTCGCGCGTCTCCAGCAGGGGATGCTTGGCCCTGCCGGTGTCCGGATCGATGACGTCGGCGCGTGTGACGAGCGAGCGCAGCACGTTGGTCAGCATCTGCGAATAAGGACGGGCGGCCAAGGCGCGTTCCTGAGCGCGGCGGAGCTTGGCGGCAGAGACCATCTTCATGGCCTTGGTAATCTGCCGCGTGCTCTTCACACTGCGGATACGGCGCCGGATGTCCAGAACGTTAGGCATATTCGGTCACTCTGGCAGTTGCCCCTTAGTGAGCAGCCCCGACGGCTGCATTGCGCTCGGCAAGGAAGCGATCCTTTGCTTCCTTGAGGGTCTTGGAGATATCGGCCTTGATGTCGTCGGTGAGGGCCTTCTTTTCCGCGATGTTCTTAAACAGGGCGGGATTGGCGGTCTCAACGTAGGCATAGAGAGACTTCTCGAAGGGCCGCACATCCTCTACCGCCAGTTCATCGAGGAAGCCGTTGGTGCCGGCATAGATCGACAGAACCTGATGAGTGAAAGGAAGCGGCTCGAACTGGCCCTGCTTGAGCAGTTCGACGAGACGCGCACCGCGATTCAACTGGGCCTGCGTGGCCTTGTCGAGATCCGAGCCGAACTGTGCGAAGGCAGCCAATTCGCGGTATTGCGCCAGCTCCAGCTTGAGGCTGGAACCGACCTGCTTCATGGCCTTGACGGCCGCCGAGAAGCCGACGCGGGAGACCGAGATGCCGACGTTCACAGCAGGACGCACACCGGAGTTGAACAGATCGGCTTCAAGGAAGATCTGACCGTCGGTGATGGAGATGACGTTGGTCGGAATATAGGCCGAGACGTCGCCTGCCTGAGTTTCAATGATCGGCAGCGAGGTGATGGAGCCGCCACCGAGCGCGTCGCTGAGTTTACTGGAGCGCTCCAGCAGACGGGAGTGGAGATAGAAAACGTCACCCGGATAGGCTTCGCGCCCCGGCGGACGGCGGAGCAACAGCGAAATTTCGCGGTAGGCTGCGGCGTGCTTGGAAAGATCGTCGTAGATGACCAGGGCGTGGCGCTTGGTGTCGCGGAAGTACTCGGCGATTGCGGTGCCGGAGTAGGGCGCGATGTACTGGAGCGGCGCGGGGTCAGAGGCGGAGGCGACGACGACCACGGTGTAAGCCATGGCGCCGGCTTCTTCCAGAGTCTTGACGACCTGGGCGACGGTCGAGCGCTTCTGGCCGATGGCGACGTAGACGCAGATCAGATCGCCACCCTTGTTGTTGATGATGGTGTCGAGGGCAATCGCAGTCTTACCGGTCTGGCGGTCGCCGATCAGCAGTTCGCGCTGGCCGCGGCCGATGGGGATCATGGCGTCGATGGACTTGATGCCGGTGGCCATGGGCTCGCGCACCGGTTGACGCTCGATGACGCCGGGGGCGATGCGCTCCACCGGATTGAAATCATTGGTGACGATGGGGCCCTTGTCATCGATGGGCTGACCTAGGGCGTTGACGACGCGGCCGATGAGGGCGTCGCCGACCGGCACGCTCATGATTCGACCGGTACGCTTGACCTCGTCGCCTTCTTTGATCTCGGTGGCTTCACCGAGAAGCACGGAGCCGACCTGATCCTCTTCGAGGTTCATGGCGAGGCCCGCAATGCCGTGCGGGAAGGAAAGCAGTTCGCCGGCCATGACCTTGTCCAGTCCATGGATGCGGGCGATACCGTCGCCGACGGAGATCACGGTTCCAACTTCATCGACGGTGATCTTGTTTTCGTAGTTTTCAATCTGCTCACGAATGAGCTGTGTAATCTCGTCTGCTTTAATCTGGGCCATGTCCGCTCTCAGCTACCATCTGCCAGTTATTCGCCGGCAGGGCACTTGAATAGTAAATTCTAGTTTTCGATCAACTGCTGACGGATGCGCTGCAACTGTCCACGCACGGAGCCGTCGTAAATTGTGCTGCCAACCCGAACCGTGACGCCGCCGATCAACCGCTTATCGATGGCATAGCGCGGCAGGACGATCTTACCGGTCATGCGAGAAAGCTCGTCGAGCAGCGAGCTGCGCTGCTCAGGGACAAGCTCGCGTGCACTGACGATCTCAGCGTCGAGACGTCCACTTCGGCTGTTGAGTTCAATCTCCAACAGCTTGGAAATCTCGGGCAGAAGGCTGATGCGATCCTGATCGATGAGCACGGCGATGAAGTTGCGCACCGGGCGATCGGTGACGCCGATCCGGGCGGCGAGCGCATCCAGAACCTGCTGCTTCTGCTTGACGGGAATTGCGGGCGACTCCCACACCTCGCGCAGTTCGCGGCTCTCCTCAAAGGCGGCGACCAGCGATTTCAGTTGCGCGACGACGTTGGAAGGGTTCAGCTTGGTGTCGGCAATGACATCGGCTAGGGCGCGGGCGTAACGGATGGATACGGCTGCCATTATTGACCGTCCTTTCCGACCTTGGAGGCAAAGGCACGAACCAGCGCCTGATCGGTAGCGTCGTCGATTTTGATTTTCTTTTCCGCAAGGCCCACGGCGAGGTCGGCCACGAAAGATTTCAGCTCGCGCTGCGCGACGCGGGAGGCTGCATTAATCTCCTGCTCGGCGGCGGCGATGACGTTTTTGGCATCCTGCTCAGCGGCAGCCTTGATGCGCTGCTCTTCGACACTGAAATCAGTCTCGGCAGCGGTGCGGATCGTGGCAACCTCGGCGTCAAGCCGGGAAAGCCGATCTTCGATTTCTTTTAGCCGGGCATTGGCTTCGGCGCTGGCCTTGCGAGCCTCTTCAATTCCCTTCTGGATCTCAGCGTTGCGGGGAGCAAAGCCGTTGGGAAGCGCCTTGCGCACAAGCACCGCACCAACGCTGAAGAGGATCAGGAAGTTGATGACGAGAAAGCCCCAGTAGACCAGCTCTTTCGAGAGGCCAGTCTTGGAAGCTACCCACTTCACGCCGCCGGAGTACTTGAACTGTGCGTTTTCTTCCGCTTCTTCCTCGTTCTCAGGAGCACGGCCTTCTCCAGCCTGCAAGGAGGCTTTGCGAAGATCCCGCTCCGCCTCTTTGTTGACGGTGACAGCGGATTGCGCGGCAACAACGGGTTGTGCGGTGACGGAAGCAGGCGGCTCAGATTGCGAAGAAGAAGTCTGCGAAAAGAGCAGGCCAGAGGCGAACAGCAGCCCGATGGCAAGAAGACTGATACGGATGTGTTTTGACATCTATCGCCCGCCCATGACTGCTACCGGGCCAGAGCCAGCGGCTTGAAGGATGGTTCCGATGATCTGGTCTGCGATACGGTCGCTCTCGGCTTCCAGAGTGGCGCGGGCGGCAGCGGCGTCGCGCTCGATCTCGGCCTTGGCCAGCGCAATCTGCCCCTGAGCGCTTTCGCGGGCTTGAGCCACGGCGGCGGCGCGAGCCTCGATTGCCTGCTTGCGGCGGTTATCCAAGGCTTTGAAGATGGCCAGCCGCGCTTCGCGCAGGCGATCCTCATACTCCCTGGCACGCTGTGCGGCGACCGCGATATCGGCGCGAGCCTTTTCGGCCGCTCCCTGGGTGCGCTTGCGGCGTTCGGCCAAGACGGCTTCCAACGGCTTGTGCACGACTACGTGATAAAACCCGTAGAGCGCGAGGAGTAGCACCATGGTGGGGATGGCGCCGAGCAGTAATTCACCTAATTGCCTGAAGGTTTGTTCCATTTCAATATCGTGAGTGCAATAGCCCAGAAGTGTAGGGATCTAAAGGAGCTCTCAAAATAACATCCCCGGATAGCCAGTGTCAAATGCGTCAGTTGCTCTTGTTTGCTCCGATAAGAATACCCGTTTTGGCCAGAAATGGGGAAAAAACTGGTGTAACAGCTCACGATCTTGCTTGACTACCGGCGCGATAGCGCTAACATATCAACATCGCCTCCGATCCAAACCGGATCGAAGTGGGCCTGTGGCTGAGGAAGTCTTACCGCTCCTCAGCGACAGGCCCATTTGATTTTCCTTTGGCCAATAGGAACAAAAAAACTCCTAAAAAATCTCCTAGATGAGAACTTCTTGCTTTCCCACATTCGCCAACAGAGGGCGGATGTGGGCCACCCGTGTTTATTTTTATTCTTTGCGGAGACGGGTGCGGGGGGCTCGCGCTGGAGGTATGACGAATTGATGGAGGCGGCGCAACAGCGACTCAGGCGCATCCACTTCAAGCTCGACGGTTTCATTGTCGCCGTACTGGCGCGAATGAATGATGGCGCGGGATTCGAGCTGCGCGAGAGCCTTGCCCTCCGACTGCGGAACCCGCAGACAGGCGCGCTCGATGGGGTCTAGGTCCAGATGCGTGTCGATGGTGGCGAGAAGGCGCTCGAGATAGAGACCGCGGGCGGCGGAGATGTGTACGCTCTCCGCGGTGTCCTTGAGGGCGGCGCGGGTGCTCTCATCGAAGAGGTCGATCTTGTTCAGGACGTGAATCTCCGGCTTGTCGAGTGCATCGAGCTCGCGCAGAACGGAGTCTACCTGGGCCATCTGCTCGGCGGCGGTGGGACTGGTGGCATCGGTGACATGGAGCAGGATGGCGGCGCGCTGCACCTCCTCGAGCGTCGCGCGGAAGGCGGAGACGAGTGTTGTGGGCAGGTTGCGGATGAATCCGACGGTGTCCGAGAGAAGCACGTCACGACGCGAGGGCAGAGTGACGGTGCGCAAGGTGGGGTCCAGGGTGGCGAACATGCGCGAGCTTTCGACGACTCCGGCGCGAGTAAGGGCATTGAAGAGCGTGGATTTGCCAGCGTTGGTATAGCCGACGATGGCGACCACAGGAACCGGAACGGCTTCGCGTCGTTGGCGCTGCTGCGAACGAATGCGGCGCACGTCCTCGATCTGCTCCTTGACGTGCTTGATGCGGCGATGGATTTTGCGGCGGTCGGTCTCGAGCTGGGTCTCGCCCGGTCCGCGGGTGCCGATGCCGCCGCCCAGTTGCGACATCTCCGCGCCGCGTCCGGCGAGGCGGGGCAGCATGTACTCAAGCTGCGCCAGCTCTACCTGGAGCTGGCCTTCACGGGTGCGCGCGTGGCGGGCGAAGATGTCGAGGATCAACTGGGTGCGATCGACGACGCGGCAGTGAAATTCGCGCTCGAGATTACGGAGTTGGGAGGACGACAGCTCGTGATCGAAGATGAGGACGCCGGCATCGGCCATTTTGGCGGCGGCTGCGATCTCTTCGACTTTGCCGCGGCCTATCAGGGTCGCGGCATCGGGACGGTCGCGGCGCTGCAAAACTTCTCCTACGATGACAGCGCCAGCGCTTGAGGTCAGCTCACGCAGCTCCGCGAGCGATTCTTCGGCATTGAAGGGGACGGCGTGGTCTTCGGCTTCAAGGCGCACAGTTTTTGACGCGGACCTGGCCTGGATAGCCTGAGGGGGAATGCGTGCGGGCTTGCGCGCGAGATCTTCGGCGGCCTCGGCGGTGGCAGCAGAGCGGGGATGCGGACGGCTGCGGAACTCAACTCCAACCAGAAACGCACGCTCGGGCTCGCCCGGTATACGGGGGCGCTCGGCGGCAGCGGCGGCAGTTTCGAGGGGCCCGGGCAAGCGATGCTCAGCGATAGCTCACCCCTGCTGCGTGATTGGCGTGGCGGCGGCCACCGGAGAAGCCGCATGGGTGGCCTGGCGCTCAAGGTGCGGCGCGCGCGCCATAACAACGGTGGAGATGGCGTGCTTGAAGATGAGTTGTTCCTGGTTGTTGGTTTCGAGCACGACGGAGTACTTATCGAACGACCGGATGCGGCCCGCTAATTTCACGCCGCTTAACAGATAGATCGTGATGACTGACTTATCTTTTCTGGCAGTGTTAAGGAACGAATCTTGTATGTTCTGTGCCGGTTTGCTTTCCATCGGTCACTGTCTCCTTCGATCTAATAAAGCAGCTAAAACAGCCAATCCACAAACACCGCCACGCTTACGACTATAGGCGGGTTCAGCCCTGTCCGGCGGGGAAGTTCGCGTCTCCCGGACAGCTTAACGATACGGCCTGCGCCGCCCGATTTCAACTTTGATGCGTGTTCCGGGAGCAGAGTTCGTCTACCCAGAGCGGGAACTACAGATTAGAGGCGCGATTTTCTGAGGCGATGTAAAAAAAACAGGTGGAAAATGAGGCGGACCGATTGTGAGGGAGATTGCAGGTTGGATTGCCTCTGGGTCAGCACTGGAGATTGGGCGGAGCGGGGATTCCTCGCGAAGCTTGGAATGACACCTCAGGAACAAAGGCAAGAACAAAAGCTCTATAAAATAAATTGAGGCGGACTGATTGTGGTTGGAGATTGCAGGTTGAATTGCCTCTGGGGCAGCACTGGAGATTTGGGCGGGGCGGGGATTCCTCGCGAAGCTCGGAATGACGCCTCAGGAACAAAGGCAAGAACAAAAGCTCTATAATTGGTGGTTATGGAAGAACGGGAGTTTTACGACGAACGGCAAGAGACCAAGAAGCATCTGCTGATTTGCCCGCACTGCCGGCAGGAGGGCGAATACGAGGTCGGCTGGATTGTGCGTATGAAGAAGAAATCGCTGCCGCCCCGGGCCGACGAACGCGACCGGGCAAAGTTTGCCAAGGCTCAGAGCTACATGGTTCGCAAGGACGATCTGCTGGCCTGCAAGAATATGCGCTGCCGCAAGCGCTTTGAGATCGCCGGTATTCAGACGGTGGCGTTTCTCTAAGGCGCCGACGATGGGATTCAGGAGGGACGCTCACAAACGGGCGTCCCTCTTTGGCGTACCTGCTTCAACATTTCTGGAAATAGCAACCTCTTCGGAGAAGGCTCAACAGGGCTCCCTCAGTCGGGGGAGCCTAATTCCGTTTCGGAGGGAGAAGACATGAACGAAGAGAGCGGCACGAACGAACTGAAAAGCTTATTGCAGGAAATCGTCAATAACATGGAAAAGCAAGGACGCGCCATATACGAGTTGCAAAACAGTGCGGCTGTTGACTTTGAACGAGCCCGCGAGGCAAGAGAGCTTGCTGGTCCGAGGCTTCGTGGAACCTACGACTCTCTGCGCTCGAAGATTGATGCTTTGCCGTAAGATGATTTCGCTGAGAGAAGGAGCTTCTACGGCCAGCAATTTTTAGACACTCATGAGTCTTTGAGCGCATCTTAGTTGCTGGCCAGAGATGAAGCTGGGTGGCTTGTCTGTTTCTGTGAAAAGATCCGTCGAGGTGAATGGGTGAAGATCCTGGTTTGCATGAAGCAGGTACCGCAGAAGGACGCGCCGCTCAAACTGAATGAGCAGGCAACCTGGGTTCGTGAAGACGTGGGTTATGAGGTGAACGAACCCGACGCGTATGCGCTGGAGGAGGCGCTGCGGCAGAGGGAGAAAAATGGCGGCGAGGTGGTTGTGATCACGGCAGGGCCGGCACGGGCACAGCAGGTGCTGCGCGAAGCTCTGGCCAAGGGGGCCGATCGGGCCATCCATTTGGACGACGAGCGCTTTGTGACGCTGGACGCCTTCAACGTTGCGCGCGCGTTTGCGGCGGCGATCAAAGATGAATCTTTCGACCTGATCTTTACCGGGCTGCAATCGGACGACTTCGGCTATGCGCAAACCGGAGTGCTGCTGGCGGAGTTGCTGGGCTGGGCGCACGCAACGATCATTATGCAGATTGAAGCAAAGGAGGGCGGCGCAGAAGGCAGACCAGGCGGCATCCGCGTGAAGCGCGAGTTGGAAGGCGGCTACTTTCAGTATGTGGAGATGCCGCTGCCGTCGGTGCTGACGATTCAGTCGGGGATCAACAAGCTGCGCTACGCTACGCTGATGGGCATTAAGCAGGCCAAAAACAAGCCGCTGCGTAAGGTGAGCTTCGAGGAAGTTTCTGCGGCGCTGAAGCCGAACCAGTTGACGATCGACCGGCTGTATATTCCGGTGAAGACCAAGCAGACGGAAGTGATTCAGGGCTCGCCGCAGGAAGTGGCGAAAAAGCTAGTGGCCAAGCTGCGCGACGAAGTGCACGTGCTGTGAGAGGAGCGCCGATGTCTGCAGAGATGGCAAATCGAGAAGACCGCGAGCAGGCGCGAGAGAGAGCCAATGTGCAACGCGTGATCGGAGGGCTTTTCCTGGCGGTGGCGCTGCTGCTGTACTTCTTCCATATGGCTGAAGCGCCACAAGGGCAATACGCATTGGGACTGTTGGCAGCAGTGTTTGCGGTTTGCGGTGCGGCGCTATCGTGGGTGGGATGGCGGCGGATTCGCGCGCTGCGGTAATGCTCTGAAGACCCACATCTGCTGACTGCGGCAGATGTGGGGCACCCTCAAACGAAGCACAGCGAGGAAAGTCGAGATGGGCGAGAAGATTCTGGTGGTAGCGGAGCAGCGCGAGGGAAAGCTGAACCGGGTCTCCTTTGAGACGTTGGCAGGGGCGCAGGCGCTTGGGCGGCAGAGCGGCTGGACGGTGGAAGCAGCGGTGGTGGGCAGCAACATTGCATCCGTGGCCGCCGAGATCGCAAAGACAAAGGTGGCGAAGGTTTACGCCATCGAAGACAAGGCGCTGGAGCAATACACTCCGGATGGCTTTGTGACGGCGCTGAAAAAGTTTATTGAAATCAACCGGCCGACGCTGGTGCTGCTGCCGCATACCTATCAGGTGCGCGACTTTGCCCCGAGGCTGGCCGCGGCGTTGGGTACGGTGCTGGTGAGCGACGCGGTGGGCTGTAAGGTCGAGAGTGGAAAACTGATTTTTACACGGCAGATGTTTCAAGGGAAATTCGCTGCGGATATTTCGCTGGCGGGCGAGGGGCCGTGGTTTGCGAGCTTCCAGACGGGGGCGTTTCGCGGCGACCAGGTGGAGATGGGTGAGGCCGGTTGTGATGTCGAGAAGGTGAACGCCAGCACGGGCGAGATTCGCACGCATCCCGAGGCTCCATTCCAGGAGGCGCGGCAGGCGGTGGATTTAACGCAGGCCGAGATCATCGTCTCGGTGGGGCGCGGTATTAAAGAGCAGAAGAACATCGAGATTGCGAAGGCCTTGGCCGATGCCTTGGGCGGAGAGCTTGCGGCATCGCGGCCGATCTGCGACGCGGGCTGGCTGCCGATGGAGCGCCAGGTGGGATCGAGCGGACAGACCGTGAGCCCGAAGCTTTATCTTGCGCTCGGCATCAGTGGCGCGATTCAGCATCTGGTCGGGATGAAGGGCTCGCGGACGATCATCGCGATCAACAAGGATGCGGAGGCTCCGATATTCGAGATCGCGGATGTGGCAGTGGTGGGCGATTTGTTCGCGATTGTTCCGGCGCTGATGGAAGAAGTGAAGAAGGCGAAGGGAGCCTAGGCGAGGTTACCCGAAAGTCGTTTTAGGACTTACCAGAAGGGAATATAAACCATGCCCGATTCCACTGTTCTTCTGAGATTGAATTGATTCGCTTTAACTGAGTAAACCATAGGTTAGCAAAGCAACAACCCACAACAGCCCCGACCAGTGATGGAAGCAGGGATTCGTGGTTGCCATGCAATAGGTCCGAAACTAAATGCAACGACCCGACGCAAAGAGCGAAAACTTGAACGAAGAGCATGAATTTGTAGAGCCGAATTGCTGTTCGCCTCTTCATGGCGACAACCTCACAGCCGCACCGGCGCCTTGTCCAGTGTCATTCGTGGAGAGCTTAAGGTCTTCAACTTTGAAACTTGAATTCTTGAAACCGCGCAAAGGAACCCATGATCTTCCGCACGCCGCTTGAAGGAATTGCACATCCGGAGATGGAGGCCGACGTTGTGATTGTGGGCGGCGGGCCGGCGGGGATGGCTTGCGCGCTGCGGCTCTCGCAGTTGATCGATGCGCACAATGCGGAACATCTTAATTCGCATCCCCAAGCGCAGCTCTCGAAGGAAAATATTTATGTGCTGGAGAAGGCGCGCGAGATTGGGCAGCACTGCCTCTCGGGAGCTTTGCTGGACCCGCGCTCGATGGATGAGTTGCTGCCGGAGTGGCGGAAGGAAGCGCCGATTGAAGCGGAGGTCGCAAGCGACAGCCTCTATTACCTGACGCGCAAGTCTGCGTTCAAAGCTCCGCTGACGCCGCCTCCGATGCAGGATCACGGTAATTATGTGATCAGCATCAACCGCTTTACGAAGTGGCTGGGCACGAAGGTGGAGGAGACGGGGATCACGGTCTTCAGCGGCTTTGCGGGGAGCGAGTTGCTGATGGATGGCGCGTGCGTGTGCGGCGTGCGCACGGACGACAAGGGAGTGGACCGGAGCAACCAGCCCAAGGCGAATTTTGAGCCGGGATACGACCTGAAAGCGAAGGTGACGATTCTCGCCGAGGGGTCGCGGGGCTCGCTGACGAAGCAGCTGATTGAGCGGCTCGACCTGATGCGCGATCGCAACGGCGTCATTCGCAATCCGATGACCTATGGCGTGGGCGTGAAAGAGTTGTGGGAGGTGCCTGCGGGACGCATCCGGGCCGGCGAGGTGATCTACACGATGGGCTACCCGCTGACCACGAAAGAATATGGTGGGGCGTGGATTTATGGCTGCAAGGACAACATGGTTTCGCTCGGCTTTGTCACCGGGCTTGATTATCCCGATCCGCGCACCGATCCGCAACACGCGCTGCAATCGTTCAAGCAGCATCCGTTTGCGGCCAAGCTGCTGGAGGGCGGCAAGATGGTTCGCTACGGGGCGAAGACCATGCCGTATGGAGGATGGTGGTCGATGCCTCCGCTGGGGGGCGATGGATGGATGATTGTGGGCGACTCGGCGGGCTTTCTGAACTCGCAGCGGCTCAAAGGGATTCATCTGGCGATCAAGAGCGGAATGCTCGCGGCGGAGACCGCATTCGAGGCATGGATGGCGGGCGACAGCAGCGTACGGCAGCTAGGAAAGTTTCAGCAGAAGGTGGAGGCGAGTTGGATAAAAGAAGAGCTCTATCCGGTACGCAACTTTCACCAGGGATTTGAGCACGGCTTCGTGAGCGGAATTCTGAACACCGGGCTGCTGATGGCAACCGGCGGACACGGCCTGCGCGACCGATATCCGGCACAGGCCGGGTATGAGCGCATGCGGCCACTGTGGGATGTGATGGGGCATCCGGGCGGGCGCGAGCAGATCCTCGGATGGGCCAAGGGCGACGGGAAGTTGACGTTCGACAAGCTTACGGACCTGTATCACTCGGGAACACGGCACGAAGAGGACCAACCCGCGCACCTGATCATTCACGATACGGATATCTGCAGCAATCGTTGCACAAGGGAGTACGGCAATCCGTGCCAGTTCTTCTGTCCGGCGAACGTTTATGAGATGGAGGAGGCGCCCGAGGAGCCGGGCAAAAAGCGCATCCACCTCAACGCTTCCAACTGTGTGCACTGCAAGACCTGCGACATCATGGACCCATACGAGATCATCACCTGGGTGCCACCGGAGGGCGGCGGCGGGCCAAATTACGAGGGAATGTAAAGTTTCAAGGTTTCAAGGTTGACGCGTGTCGTGCCGCTCTGCCGCCATGTCAATAGCTACCCCACCCTCCGCCCAAAAATGGGGCGGAAGGGTAGGGCACCCAGTGTCGATCATTGTGGGGGTTCGTCCAGCAATGTTCCGCGTGAGTCCTTGTCACACGGTTAGCATCTTATATTTAGTGGGACTTAGAGTTCTACAATTGGCCTGGATTCGTCGTTTACATGCCGTTACTGGATAAATTCGGGCGCAACATTCACGACCTTCGCATCTCGATTACCGACCGCTGCAACTACCGCTGCGTGTACTGCCGGACCGGCACCGAGGGGGCTCAGTTTGCCGAGCTTCCGCTGGGGGATTACCTGCGCATGGCGCGGGTGTTTGTGTCGCTCGGGATTACGAAGATTCGCCTCACGGGAGGCGAGCCGCTGCTGCGGCGTGACATCGTGGAGATGGTGCGCGAGCTTGCCGCCCTGCGCACGCATGAGGGCAAAGCCCCGGAGCTGGCCATCACCACGAACGGGCATCTGCTTGCGGAGATTGCCGAGCCTCTCAAAAAGGCTGGGCTGGACCGGGTGACGGTGAGCATGGACGCGGTGGAGCCGGAGCGTTTTGCCCGTATCACGCGAGTCAAGAACGGTTACGCCTCGGTGCTGGAAGGGCTGCGAGCGGCGCGGCGAGCAGGGCTGGGGCCGGTAAAGGTCAACTGCGTTTTGCTGCGCGGCTTCAACGAGGACCAGATCGAGGACTTTGGCCGCTTCGCCCAGCAAGAGCAGGTTTCGGTGCGCTTTATCGAGTTCATGCCGCTGGAAGAAGGGCGGGTCTGGACGCCTGAGGTGGTGGTTCCGCTGACCGAGGTTCTAGAGCGCATGGCGCGCTTTGCGCCTTTCCATGAGATTGCGCATGAGCCTAGCTCGACCTCGCGGCGCTATCGCTTCGACGATGAGAGTGCGGAGTTCGGGGTAATCGCCCCGGTAACGCTTCCCTTCTGCGGGGCTTGCTCGCGGCTGCGGTTGACCAGCGATGGCAAGATTCGCACATGTTTGTTCTCATTGCGCGAGCACGACCTGCACGCTGCGTTACGCGCTGGTGGCGGAGACGAAGAGCTGGTGAGGGTGATCGAGTATGCAGTGGCGCACAAGGAAGAGCGTCATCACATTGGCGAGCCGGGATTTGTACATCCCGGCAGGACGATGGTGCATATCGGCGGATGAGGCTTGAATCGCTGCGTTTTCATGGGCCTCCAAAACGAGACTTTGCGTACGAAAATACTTGCTCCCTTTGGTGCGTTCATGCATTATTAACAATAGTACGAACTACGGCTTCAACATCCCCGCGGATGGGACCTGCAAGGTATGTGCATCCGCTGGAGCCGGCGATAGCGCTTTCAACATCCCCGTCTTCGTGCTGAAGAGCAGCGAAGACTGAAGGCAGACAAACATTGGCTACAGCAGTCAGTACGAACTCTACGTGTTCCCTGGACAATTATCTCGTCCTGCCGGACCACTCGATGGACGCTCGCATTCGTGCCGCTCGCGAGATTCTTGGCGAGCAGTGTGTCGTGCTGGGGCACCACTACCAGCGCGACGAAGTGATTCAGTTTTCCGATTATCAGGGCGACAGTTGGCGGCTCTCGGAGCTGGCCTCACAGGCCAGGGGGCAATATATCGTCTTCTGTGGCGTGCACTTCATGGCCGAGTCCGCCGATATTCTGGCGCGGGCTGACCAGCAGGTGATTCTGCCGGACCTGAATGCGGGCTGCTCGATGGCCGACATGGCGGAGATCTCGCAGGTGGAAGACGCCTGGGAGCAGTTCGTGCGCCTGGGCCTGACCAGCGAAGATGGACGCGGCATCACGCCGCTGACTTACATGAACTCGACGGCGGCGATCAAGGCCTTTGTGGGCGAGCGCGGCGGAGCAGTCTGCACCAGCAGCAACGCGCGCGCGGCGATGCAATGGGCTTTTGGACGCAACGAAAAGATCCTGTTTCTTCCCGACCAGCACCTGGGACGCAACACCGGCTATGACCTGGGTGTTCCACTGGACGAGATGGTGGTGTGGGACCCTTACATTTTGCAGGGCGGACAGACGGCGGAGAAGCTGCGCAGGGCAAAGGTGATCCTCTGGAAGGGCCACTGCTCGGTACACCAGCGATTTTTGCCCGAGCACGTG
Source organism: uncultured Acidobacteriota bacterium (assembly GCA_963738165.1). Classification (GTDB taxonomy): domain Bacteria; phylum Acidobacteriota; class Terriglobia; order Terriglobales; family Acidobacteriaceae; genus TOLSYN. Next base: position 231,893 of record CAVTVE010000018.1, on the reverse strand, counting down.
GACCGCATCCGCGAAAGGTATAAAGGAATACAGGTCATCGTGCATCCGGAGTGCCGCTGGGAGGTATGCCAGAAGGCCGATGATACGGGTTCGACCGACAAGTTGCGGCGGCTGGTGGCCGCGGCTCCGGCGGGGGCGAAGTTTGCCATCGGAACTGAAATTCATCTGGTCAACCGACTTGCCAAACAGCATCCTGACAAGACGGTTGTGACTCTAAACGATTCGGGCTGCCTATGCACCACGATGTATCGCATTTCACCGCAGCATCTGGCGTGGTCGCTGGAGAACCTGGTGGAAGGCACGGTGGTCAACCAGATCAAGGTGCGTCCGGCGGTGAAGCGCTGGGCCAAGGTCGCGCTCGATCGGATGCTGCAGATTAAGGGCTGAGGGCGAATCCCACATTCGCCAAATACGGGCGGATGTGGGCCACCCTACGGGTTGGTTAGAATGGAAGAAGACCATGCGAACTTTTACAGTGCGCGAAGCACAATCGATGCTGCCGGTTTTGGAGAGCCTGCTGCGCAAATCCATTGAATCGAAGGCGCTGATCGAGGAGATCGACCAGGAATTCAATGAGTTGAGCGAACGCATCTTCCTCAATGGCGGAAGCATGGTGGATGTGCGCGCCTGCGCCGCCCGCAGGGCGCAGCGCGAAAAAGCGATTCAGGCCGCCAAGGACACGCTGTCGGAGATCAACGCCATCGGCGTACAGGTGAAAGACCTCGACATCGGACTGCTGGATTTCCCTTGCATGGTGGACGGCGAGGTTGTGCTGCTGTGCTGGAAGATGGGCGAAGAGACTATCTCGCACTGGCACGGGACCGAGGAAGGCTTTGCCGGACGCAAGCCGATCGACGAGCGTATGGGGCGGGAGTGAAAGAGCAATGTTTCAAGGGTACAAGGTTTCAAAGTTTCAAAGTAAAAACTCAAGGGTGCCAGCGATGGCACCCTTGAATCGTTTTCCCGACTTTTCTTTATCCTTGAAACCTTTGAAACTTTTCTCTTACCGGCTTTCCTTCATTGCTTCGTCGAACTTTGCCATGAAGCGATCCACGCCTTCGTCGGTTGCCAAGGGGCCCATGATGCCGATGCGGAAGATCTTTCCGGCCAAGGGGCCGAAGCCTCCTGCGATTTCGATACCGTGTTTTTCCAGGAGATAGGCGCGCACCTTGGCCTCGTTCACGCCTTCGGGAACGCGGGGGGTGTTGAGGTTCCAGATGCGGTGGCCCTCGGCAACGTGCATGGTCAAGCCGAGCCGTTCGATTCCGGTGACGAAGCGTTGATGCGCACGGTGGTGGCGTTGCTGGCGGAGCTCCAGGCCCTCTTCGCCGATGATCGCCAGCGCCTCATGCAGCGCATAGAAGAGCGTTGCCGAAGCGGTGTGATGATAGCGGTGGGAGACGGCCAGGTAATCCTGGATCAGCGCGAGGTCGAAGTACCAGCTCCGGTTGGACTGCTTGCGCTGGCGGAGGCGCTCCTGGGCGCGCGGCGAGATCGTCATCGGGCTCAATCCCGGAGGCGCGCTGAGTCCCTTCTGTGAACAGCTATAGGCAACGTCGATGCCGTTGGCGTCCACGTCGACGGGCATTGCGCCGAGCGAGGTGACGCAGTCGGCGATGACGATAGCATCGACTTCATGCGCGGCATCGCAGAGCGCCTTGCTCTGCTGGAAGACTCCGGTCGAGGTCTCCGCCTGGACGAAGGCGACAACCTGTGGACGCTCGCGGCGGATGAACTCGGTGGCCTCATCGTCGCTGACGGCTTCGCCCCAGGGCTTTTCCAGGCGCACGATCTCGGCGCCGTGGCGCTTGGCCATCTCGCAGAGACGTTCGGCGAAGAATCCGCCGACGAAGAGCGCGAGTTTGGTGCCGGGCTCAATGAAGTTGGAGATCGCCGTCTCCATTCCACCTGAGCCGGTAGCCGAGATGGGCATGGTTAGTTCGTTGGCAGTACCGAAGACCTCGCGAAGACCATTCTGCACGCCTTGCGATACTTGAAAGAAATATGGATCAAGATGGCCGACGACGGGCTGCGACATCGCCGAATAAATGCGCGGATAAACCTGACTGGGGCCTGGTCCGTAGAGCAGGCGCTTGGGCGGATGGACTGAAGTCTTTACGGCGGTGGCTGGTGTTTCGCTGATTGTGCTCATCTTCCCCTTTTCAAACCTAGCCTTTCCCGAACCTAATTATTAAATGCTACGCTGCTGGCCAGAGATTCGAAAGGATTAGGATTCGAATTGGCCGCGAAAGTCTGCAAATTGCTGCCGGAGGGCTTCGATTTCTCGGCGCAGGCGGGCGACCTCGGCTTCGAGGGCGGTGATGCGATCCTCGCGCGAGGGGGGCGAGGCGATATCCTCGGCAGTTGTCTGGGGGCTATCGCTGCCACCACCATCGTCTGCTGAGAAGAGATCGGCGTAGCGCGCCTCCTTGGTTCCGGGCTGCCGGGGAAGAAGCCTCACCAGCGGCGGATCGTGGGTGATGAGCTTTTGCAGGACCAGATGCACTTCGTCGAGATCTTCGATGCGATGCATGCGCTCGCTGCGTCCGCGCAGTTCGCCTGGGGTCTGGGCTCCGCGCAACAGAAGGGTGCAGAGCAGGGCACTCTCGCGACGGCCAAGGTTGAGGGCGTCACCCATGCGGTGCTCGAAGCGCGGGACACGGCCCTCGACCCGCGCCACTCCAGCCAAGCCCTGCTCCTCGAGCGAACGCAGCGCCGCACGCACTGCCTCTTCATCGACTTCCAGGACCGGTTCGCGATTTGATTTTTGATTGCACGCAGCGAGAAGCGCGTTGAGCGTCAGCGGGTAGTACTCCGGGGTGGTCATGTCTTTTTCCATCAGCGAGCCCAGGACTCGCTTCTCTACCGCGTCCAGATGTAGTTGCAAACCTTCCCCCGAAGAATGACAGGCGTTCCCGCACAGAGATGTATTCTGCGCCTCTGGTTCCGGGCGCGGCAAGCGAGGTGGGCAGGTCGTTGGACGAGAGGCGCGGAAGCGAGAGGCGGCGCAAAGTGCATTGGCATCGGTGCAGAGGCAGTGGGTGCGAAGCGGCCCGAAGTCGTGATGGAGGCGAAAAAATCCTGAGTAGAGTAGAATCTCTGAATCCGAGATAGGAATATTTACCTGAATTGCTGACTGACGAGCGGGTAAATTCCTGTCTGCGCCAATTATGATTGGGTGAGATTGATTCTTCGAAATGGGCGGGGACATCGTGGCCGCCCTGGGAGCTTGCATGAAGCGCTTTATCGGCTATACGGCCGCACTTTGCCTTTTGGCAATTATGGTCGGCTGTGGTGGACTCACGAGCACCGGGACACTGGCCTACGTCGCCAATGCCAAAGGCACTGGCTTCACTGTTTTCAGCGTGAATTCGGACGGCACCCTGACGACGGCGGTCATTTCGCCACTTCCTACGCCGCAGGCCCCTCAGAATATTGTGTTTTCGCCCAGCGGCATTTGGGTTTTCTTCCTGGACGCTACCGGCTCCAATATCTATGCGTATAGGCGCGCCGGCAACGGCACGTTTGCGGCGCCGGTCTCGACCTCTCCCTTTCCGGTAGGCCCGGGGGCCAGTTCGCTGGTGATTACGCCCAACAACCAATTTCTTTACGCGGCACTGCCGAACCAGTTAGGTGGCTCGCTTGCCATTTTCTCGATTGACCAGGCGACGGGCATTCTTTCGCAGGTGGGCAGCAACATTCAGGTTGCCTATCCGATGACGCAATTGTTGATCTCGCCCAAGGGCGATACCCTTTACGGCCTCTCCCCCAGCAAGCAGGCGGTACTGGCCTGGAGTTTGAACGCTACCTCTGGCCTGGTTACGGGACCGGTCACCCAGCCTGTCGGCACGGACCCCATTTTCATGGTTCTGTCCGCAAAGGGCACATACATGTATGTGATGGACCACACCTCAACGACGACGATCGCCGATGCGAAACCGGGTTACCCCCCTGGTCCGAGCCCTGATATCTTCGCCTTCAACCTGAGCGGCACTACTCTGACTCTGATGCCGGGCTCGCCGTTTCACGAAAACGCGGATTTGCTCAGTGGAAGCTTCCCGGTCGGGCCGATTGGTGGTGTAACCTCAAGCGACTCGCGCTTCCTGTACATCGCCAACCAGAACGGATTTATCTCGGTATTCTTACTCTCGGCGACAACGGGCGAGCCGACCGAAGTTCTCGGCTCGCTGGCCACGGTCAACGGCGTCGCGACCTCCACTGCGTCTCCTTTCCCTTGCGGCACCGGTTGTACGACGCCGGCGTTTATTGATATTTCCGCTCAGAACAATGCGTTGTATGTGCTCGACACAACACCGAATGCGAACAAGATCTACCAGCTTGGGATCAACCAGAGCACCGGCCAACTGCGATCGCTGATTCCAGTCTCGGTTGGCGCTGAAAGCGTTACCAGTGATCCGATCTGGCTGACAATAGCGAATTTCAAATAGGTGCGGTACATGAATCGGTTGCTCACGCTCGCTCTCATTGGGCTTGCCGGTTTTCTGGCAAGCTGCGGCAGTTCGGCTATCAGCAGCACGCAGCCCGGCACCAACATTGTGTATACGGTGGTGGTATCGCCGATGCCCTATTTCACGTTGAACTCCGGCGACTGGTCCACGATTACGGCGATGGTGGACCAGTCTTACGAAAATGGTGCTCCGAAGGCGGCATCGCCACAGCCGCCGCTCAAGTATTTCAGCTCCGACCCGCGGGTGACGATCTCTCCCTCGGGAGAGGTCTGCGCCGGACAATGGGACGTTAGCTTCTTCACCTGCACACCGAACGTGGTTGCTGCGATTGATCCAGCTACCGGAATGGCCAATCCCAACGCGGGACAACCGAACCTTCCCACGGGATATGTGACCATTACGGCCTTTGACGCCCAGCACAACGTCAGCGGGACGACGCTGCTGTCGGTTCACGAGCGCGCGGCGAGCATTCAATTGAGCGTACCTGCTGCTGCCTGGACGGCGGCGTCGGCTCCGTCCGGGACATGCATCTCGCAGAACAATCAGGTGCAGTACGTTGCGACCGCCTTGGATGCCACAGGTGCAGCCATTAGCCCGTCTTTAAGCAATGTATTTGCCAACGACTACATCTGGACCGTGGCCGACCCCAATGTGGCTGCGGTCAGCGCATATGGATTCGTGGCGGCGCGTAATCCTGGTGTGACCAGCGTGACGGCGTCGCTGAACGGAACGACGAGCGTGCCGCTGACGTTTGTGACCTGCCCGCCCAAGTCGATCGTGCTGGCCACTTCGGCGTACAGTGGTGCGACGCCGCTGCCACCCTTCACAACGGCCGATCTGAATGGAATCCCCAGAGGCTCCCAGGAGTATGTGACGGCAAACTTGGTGGACACCAACGGCAACCCCGTGGCCACTTCACCGCTGGATTACGTTACGACAAACCCGCTGATCGGGAGTTTCAGCCCGGTGCTGCCATTGACCTCGCTGCTGACGGCGAATACTTCGGGGCGCTTCAGCGTAGTGGCTTCCTGCGGACCACCCACTTGCAATGCCGCAGTTGCCAACTTCACCGTACCCAACGCGACAACGCCGACTACGGGGCAGGCGGCCGGCTTCGGTTTTCCGATTTACAGCAATGTGATCGAGGTGGACGTGCAGGGGATCACCGGCAGCACGGTGCTGGTTGTCAACTCCGACCAGGTAGCCAATCCTTTGTACCGCATTGACATCTATGACAGCGAGTCGCTGACGTTGACGCACCAAATCACGCTGGCAAATCTGCCGAACTCGCTGGTGGTTGCGCCCAACGGTGCAACGGCCTACCTGGGAAGCAGCAGCGGCCTGATGGTGGTGGATTTGGCAACCTTCCAGTCCTCGGTGCAGACGTACCCGATTGTGGGTGGAATCAGCACCGACGTCATAACCGGCAGGGTTTTGGGGGTATCGCAGGACGGCCGCTATGTCGTGGTTTCCGATGTGACCTCGGCTGCGCCAAACAGCTACGTATTTCTGATCGACACGACCGGCACCAAGGCCGCGACGCGTTATACGATCCCCGGCAGCATCAACGACGTGACCTTCGCCGCGGATGGCTCCAACATGTGGATCGGAGGCACGAACGGGGTGTATGTCTTCAACGCGAACAGTTTCGTGCAAACCCCGGCATCAAAAGGGCTCAGCACGAACGTGAATGCGGTGGCATGGATGCCGGACGGACAATCCTACTTTGCGAGCAGCATCGCTGCCGCACCCGCCGCTCAGATGGTGAACTATTCCACCTGCAACGACACGAAGCCGCAAACGCCCACGGGCGCTGTGCCGACGACCGTCACGGGCGGCCTGTTCACAACCGCCCTGCAGGGTGTGCCCCACCTGTTGGGCCTCGATGGCACCAACAATGAGTGGTTCGATCTTCCGGTTAGCACTACGGCGCAGGTTCCGACTCAAACGGTGCAGACGCCCAGTGCTCTGACGCCCCCTGCGGGATCGGGCAATGTCTGCCTTTCGACGGTTACTTTCCCGACCACAGGGCCCACCATTTTTACGCTTACGCCGGCCACCGCTACAGGGACATTGCCATGCACAGCAACTCAGGTCACCTTTTCGCCCACGCTGGAACAGGCATTTGTGACCGGAGTGGACCCTGCCTGCACGACCTCGGAATCCGTAATTCATGGCTATAGTGTTGCCAATCCGGACACCGTTCCGCCCACGGCGGCGGCGGCGTTCACTTTGACCACTACGAAGGCGATCGTTCCTCTAAGCGGCGGCGCCCTGGACGATGGCCGCTACTTGTACGTGGGAAGCAGTGACACCACGAATGGCAATGTACTACATCGCATCGATTTATCGGCGGGCACGCCCACACCGGGGATGGAAGACATTTCCGTCTCCCTTGAACTGGTTCCCAGCTTCGTCGCGGTTGTCCCCAAGTAAAAGGAGAGACTTTTGAAAGTTAAACTGTTACTTATTACTGTATTGGCGTTGGGCAGCATGGCTCACGCGCAGGGTTTTGCGTCGAATCTTTCGATCGGCGCCGGCTTTGAAGGAATCTTCCCGGCGGCAACGGTCAACAAGCCCACAAGCACAGCCTCGGGCTTTCCTAACACCCAGTGGACCACGAACTCGGTGGGTGCCGTTGCCGACGCGCGTTATGACTTTGGCCACCACAGCGCGCTGGATCTCGCTGTGACGGTCAACCGCAATACGGAAGTCTTCTTTGCAGGCGCAACCCAAGCGACCACGCGGGTACAGACCAACAACGCCGAGATCATCGGAACCTACATTTTCCGCCTTCCCTCGAATGAGACGGTGAAACCCTATTTTCTGCTCGGTGGCGGCCTGGTCCGCTTCTCCCCGAACAGCAACTTCACCAGTTCGACACCATCGACGGAGAGCAAGGCCGCCTTCGCGTATGGCTTTGGAACCGACTTCAAGGTCTCTTCGCATTGGGCCGTTCGGCTACAGTATCGCGGCCTGGTCCGTGGCGACCCGGACTTCAAGCTTGTATCAGCAACCAGCCCCTTTGGAACTGGACTGAAGACGCACGTGCCGGAGCCTTCGATCATGATTGTGTATCACTTCTAAATTTACGAGCTGTCAAAAAGGCCGGAGCGCGATGCTCCGGCCTTTGCTTTTGCGGGGGTTGCTTGTCGACAGGAGCAAAGCAAGATCAACTACAAAGCCAAGGTCAGCTGCCAAAGACGGGCAGATATGGGGCACCCGCCTTCCCCAACCGCGGGCGCAATCTCAGCGCAGCTCGTAACCCGAATACAAGATGCTCAGCGTCGCCGTGCCGCCGAGCCGGACGATGGTGACCGTCTGGTTGGAGGCGGGCAGCCAGAACTCGCCAATCTTCTGATAGCGATGTTCTACGTGTGTGTTCTTGATCCAGAAGGAAGGATTCTTGGACAGTTCGGCGTCGATGCTCTCCACCGCAAAATCGGCTGCATTGACGCAGATCTCTCCGCGGTAGAGATATTTGCTGTCATGCCGCGGCTCAACCGCCAGGAGATAGCACCCGCCATACTGGCTGGGACGGGAGCCCAGCAGCGTGAACGTATAGTTCTCGGTGGTGAGGGCGCTCTGGCGCAGATTTTCGCCATTGGCGGTCTCGCGCTCGACTTCCAGCAACTTTGCAAAGACACGGTTTTGCATGAGCTTGGAGCCGCTATCGGAAACCACGTCGAAGCTTTTGCTCGCCGGAGCCGCGTCATAGTGCGCCACGACTTCCATCTCGGCCTCGCGGTCGCTGGGGAAGCCGCGATATTTGAGGGTGTAGAGGCGCCTACCCTCATAGCCGCGGAGCGAGGCTTTGCGCCGTTCATTGCTCTTGATCAGCCGGGCCACGATCTCATCCACGCTCATGCCCGAGCGAACAGCACTGCTGGTTTCCATCAGCACCGCATCTGCGGCAAATGAAGGCAGAGAGAACAAAAGGAAGGCTAAGGCCACTGTGCTACGAAGGATTGATTTCAGAAACGGACTGCTCATTACACTCCCAGGGTGCCCACCATGCTGAGGTACAGGAAAATCCATCCTTGCTAACCGCGACCGGATTCGATCTGCACAGGTCATTGGATTCACTCCATCAGCGATATCTGCCGCCACAGGGCCGTCCGGCAATCGCACCCGGCGCTTGCAACACCGAATGGCACACAATTTTGGATGCAATGTTAGTCCAATTGGGACGCTCGCAACCAGAATTCGCAAGCTGCGCGACCTTAAACATGGACACACATCCGGCGATTCGGCAGGCAAGCCGCCATTGATGGCTGCAGCTTCATTCGTTCATTCTCTTCCAGCATGCGGCGCATTTCTGGTCAAATTTTGATGAATCCACAGTGATCCCGGCTCGAAGAGTTTTTCATCTCCCGTTGTCCTTCCCTTAATCAAAACGTCATCTATTTTCTTACATACTGCTGTTGAGCCATTTTCAATTTTTGCTATGCGAAGCGGCACAACTGGCGCGTTCAGGAGCAGACTCTTGCACACTAAGGAAGCGTGGTAATGGCACGACCCATACGCCTTGCGCTCTTTCCCGATTCACTGAATGAAGTCAACGGGGTAGCCAATACCTGCCGCAACTTCGTCGCCTATGCCCAGCGCACCGGCTCTCCCATGCTGCTGGTGAGCGCCAATGAGCGGGCCGGCCTGAGCCAGGACGGCAGCGTGACCCGCCTCGATCTGCAACGCGGACCGATCTCATTCGCTCTGGAAAAAGACCTCCGTTACGATCTGGCGCTCTTCCGCTATTACCGCCGCGTGGTGGATGCGCTGCGCGAGTTCAATCCCGATGTGGTCCACATCACCGGCCCCAACGATTTTGGAATGCTCGGCGCTGCTACGGCCCACGACCTCGGCATCCCGGTTGCCGCCTCCTGGCACACCAATGTGCATGAGTACGCGGCGCGCCGGGCGGATCGAGTGCTGCCACGCTGGCTGCCGGGCGGCTGCCGCGGCCCTCTGCTGCGGAGCATCGAGAACGTCACCTTCCGGCTGTCGGCCCTTTTTTACGAGGTAGCGCGCTTCCACTTCGCGCCGAATCAGGAGCTCATCACGAAACTGCACGAGGCGACTCACAGGCCCTGCACGCTGATGGAGCGCGGCGTCGATCTGGCGATGTTCAGCCCCGAACGTCGTGACCGTGGCGAGGATGGCCAATTCGTAATCGGTTACGTGGGACGTCTTTCGACGGAGAAAAAGGTTCGCAGCTTCGCCGCGCTGGCGCGCGCCGTGAAGGATGCAGGGTACGATAACGTAAAGTTCGTATTCGTGGGACAAGGCGGCGAAGAAGAGTGGTTGCGCCAGAATGTTCCGGATGCCGAATTCACCGGAGTTTTGCGCGGCGCGGCCCTCAGCCGGGCTTATGCCAACATGAATCTTTTCGTCTTCTTCTCCGAGACCGATACCTTCGGCAATGTGGTGCTGGAAGCTTTGGCCTCGGGCGTTCCAAGCGTGGTCAGCGATCAGGGCGGTCCCAAGTTCATTGTGGACCACGAGCGCTGCGGTTTTGTCTGCAACACTGAGGAGGAGTTCACTGCCTCGGTGCTGCGCCTGATGGCCAGCCCGTCGCTGCAGCGTGACATGGCCGTAGCTGCGCGCCAGCGGGCCGAGCGCGCATCCTGGGATGCTGTCTTCGCCGAAGTCTATGAGACCTACCGACGCGAGTTGCCGCAGATGCGGGAGGCTGCACGGCCTGCCCGATTTCGCAAAACCATAGCCGACTCCAGATTGCTTCAGCCACAGAATTTTGATTGACCGTTTTTGCTCTCCTCCCTATGCTCAGGCCGCGCAGGCAGCACTCGCGCGGCTCATTTTTTTGCAAGCTCGGGGAATGCGAGAAAATCGATTACGGTTGAAAAGCTTGGGACAGCGCAGAAGATTTGAGCGGGGCGGGGGTCCTTCGCTGCGCTCAGGATGACCCCTCTAAAGACAAGAGCAGGAACAAGGTCAAAGACAAGAGCAGGAACAAGATCGCAAGCTCGCGTTCCGGAGTGTATGAGCTAGAATCACGGCATGGCGGAGTTCGGTAAAACGCTTGTTGCGCTGGGGCTTGTGCTGGTGGTTCTGGGTGCGGTCATGCTCGTGGGCGCGCGCGTGGGACTGCCGTTTGGCCGCCTGCCCGGAGACCTACACTGGCGCAGCCGCAGCGGCCACACCCAGGTCTACTTCCCGCTGGGTACGTCGATCCTGCTAAGCATCTTGTTTTCGCTGATCCTCTGGATTCTCCACAGCTTCAGAAAATAGCGGGGCAAGCGATTCACTGACGCGAGGTGTCGATGAGTGTGCTTTCGGACTGCAGCCTTATGAACGCACGCTCATCGGCGACAACGTCTTTGCAGAAGCTGCGAAAGCCCTCCCAGTCGGCGGACGGGACTTCATGCTGTTTGACGATGACCCGCCGCGTCGTGATCAAGACATTCTCTTTCAGCAGATGAGTCGCGTGGTACTCAATGTAGGGTCTCACCAGATGAACCGCCATGGGCAAGGTCGCCGTGTAGCCCTTTGGAAGTTCGAGTTTGGAGCGGTACACGAGTTCTGAGGGCGAACCCAGCTCTTCGGGTTCGGAGGGCGCTTTCTCAATGGCCTCATATTTCCTCTCGAAGCCGAAGCTCGGAAGGGGCGGCATGATCCGGCGGCTATCCCAGGAGCTGACCTTCTGGCGCGTGGAGTCGAAAGAGACGCGGAATGGATGCGCGAGATCGCCTAGCTGCGAGGTCTGGACGTTGGCGACCTCGCCGGCATATCCGGTTTCAGCCGAGAGCAGCTGCGCAAATTTTTTCCACTGCGACTCCTGCGACTGGCGGAAGGCGATGCGCAGGACCACTTCCATATCTCCGCGGACGGTCAGTTCCGTGCGTGCGCTGAAAGAGCCGCTCTCGTCCAACCTTCCGGTGATGGTAAACAACTCAGAGGACGCAAACGGCGGTACGGCCGGGGTTCGCAACAGCTTTGGCACGCCTTTGGTGGGAATGCTCAGTGCGACCTTGTCACGCAGCGGAGGCAGCAGCAAACCGAAGGGCGCGACCTCGGGAGTTGAATCTGCCCAGAGCAGTTTTCCGGCCAGCGGAATGGCCGCGATGACATGATCGAACTGGCCAGGAGAGGGGAGTTCGGGATCGATCTCGCGCGAGCTATTGAGCAGCACCGGCCAGGAATCGTAGCCAGCCGCCCTCAGCAAAGATGCCAGCAGAGTGTACTTATCTTTGCAATCGCCGTACTCATTGCCTAAAACATCCTCTGCGGGGTGCGGTTGATAGCGCCCGATTCCGAACGACAGCCCCACGTAGTGGACGTGAAGGGAGACGAAGTCATAAATTGCCTGGATTTTTTCTTCGTCGGTCTTGAGGCCCCTGGTGAGTTCTGCGGCTTTGGCATGGATCAGCGGAGTGCTCTTGACCTGCTCCTGCTGCAAGCCGCCATACCAGCGCCCAACCTCTTCCCAGCTTTGGAAGGTAGAGACCTGCACCGATGGCATCGGGGCCTTCCCTGCTTTTGGCCGCGCAGTCTCAGCGTCGGTTTTCTCTAGATTCGAGCGAGACCAGGTGTAGATTCGCCGCCCCGCGTCGTTGCGGATCTCCGGCTTGATGTCGGGGCTCCTGACATTGAGATATTTTTCGCCAGGGCAGCTGATCTCAAGGCGCTCGTCCCTGGTCATCACGTCTTTGTAAAAGCTGTACTCAAACCAGAATTGTCCCGGCACCTGCGGCTTCACCGTGTTGAATCGGACTTTATACTCCAGCAGGTCGCCGACACCCAGACCTTTTACGGCGACGTGCTTTTCGCGGAGGTCGCTGTACATGGGGGCGGAGCTCGTGACTTCGTGCGGCATGTCCTGAATGTTCGATTCGGGGGTTTTGATGACGGTGCCATCGGGCCTGCGCACCTGAACCGAATCGATCTCGACCTGCTGGTTGGCGCTGGTGAAGGGAAATTTCAGCACGGCAAACTGCTTGACGCCATTGTCGTTGTTGATGCGAACGGCAACACCGAGCTCGCGCGTCGCGGTTCCATCGGCCTCCACGGCAATCCGGGTGGTGGAGCTTTCAATTACGTAAGCTTCTTTGGAGAGGTCGGCGGGGTGCGGAAGAGAGCTGGATTCGCCTTTGCGCGCCGATGCCGGGATTGCGGCTTTCTCCTGTCCGAGGGCCGCTCCTGCGCTTTCGCCTTGCGCAGCCTTGGCCTCCTGCCGGGCCGCTTTTTCGGCGCGAACTCTGCGCGCCACATCGCCAAGGGATTCCTCCTGGGCCGAGCCGTAAAGCGAGAAGAGCAACCAGAAGCAAGCAGCCGAAGCGATCGCACGTCGGAGAGCGCGCATTTGCAGAATCCCCTTTGGTCGATCTTACGATCAGCTCCCGCTCGAAGATAATTACGAAAGTCACTGAGGGCTTGATACTTGCGCGTGCGGAAATGCTGAGGCCCCGCCCCCACATTCGCCAACTGCGGGCGGATGTGGGCCACCCGACGCGAGCGCAAAGGGTTGCGACACGCTGAAGTTTTGCCTGCTAAACTCTCCCCGTGGGCGATTCGCAGTTTTCTTTCGAGTTTCCGGCTGAGGTACCGTCGCGGCGCATTTTCGCGGTGCGCGAGCTGGTCACGGCAGTCCGCACCCATCTGGAGAAGGGGTTTCCGGATGTGTGGGTTGAGGGGGAAATCTCAAACTATCGTCCGGCTGAGAGCGGCCACCTGTATTTCACGCTCAAGGATGGCGACGCACAGCTCCGGGTGGTGATGTTTCGCGCCCAGGCACGGCTACTGCGCTTTCGTCCACAGAACGGGATGCAGGTCATCACGCGCGGCCGGATTACGATGTATGAGGCGCGCGGTGAGATGCAACTGCTCGCCGAATATATGGAGCCGATGGGCGCAGGGGCCCTGCAAGTCGCCTTCGAGCAGCTCAAGGCAAAGCTTGCGGCGGAGGGACTCTTTGCCAGGGAGCGCAAGAAAGCTTTGCCCGCGCTGCCCCGCCGGATTGGGGTCATCACCTCTCCGCGCGGTGCGGTCATTCAGGACATTCTCAACGTGCTGCAGCGCCGCCACCAGTCGCTCAACGTGCTGATTTATCCAGCGCAGGTGCAGGGCGAGAGCGCCGCCCGAGAGGTTTCAGCCGGGCTTCGCTTCTTTAATAAGCAGATTGGCAAGCAGCCGGAGGAGCTCGCGGCCTTCGGCGTGGATGTCATTATTATTGCCCGTGGGGGAGGCAGCGTCGAAGACCTTGCCGCCTTCAACGATGAGTCACTGGCGCGGGCGGTCGCCGCAAGCCGGATCCCGGTGATCTCCGCGGTCGGCCATGAGACCGATTTCACCATCTGCGACTTCGTGGCCGACCTGCGCGCACCAACGCCTTCGGCGGCGGCTGAGATCGTCATCCGCTCGAAGCAGGAGCTGCAGGAGAGCGTTGCCGCGCTGCGCGAGCGACTCCGGCGCGCCGTTCAATATGCATTGCTCCGCCAGCGCCAGGGTCTTACTTCGCTGGAGAAGAACCGCGTCTTTGCCCGCATGGAGGACGCCATTAGCCGCCGACAGCAGCGCGTCGACGATCTGCGCTTCCGTCTGGAAAGCCTGATGCGCACCCGGCTGGGCGATGCCTCGCGGCGCTTCGATCTCGCCGCCTCGCGGCTGGGCCAGCGCGACCTGCGGCAGCAGTTCAGCATGAGGAAACGGGAGTTGCGCTCGCATTTGGAGGCCCTGGTGGCCGCCGCCGAACGCTACCGCATGCAGCGCCGCGCGCGGCTGGAACAGGCATCCGGGAAACTCCATACGCTTTCCCCGCTGGCAATCCTGGAGCGGGGCTATTCGCTGATCTTCGACCGCCAGGGAGCCCTTGTAAAGGATGCCGCGCAACTGCAGCCCGGAGACGCGATTCAGGCCAGGCTGGCTCGCGGCGAGGTCGAGGCCCGCGTCGAATCGGTGCGCGAGGGCGCGCCCAAAACCGGAGCGGAGTAACAAAGGTTCATGGCGCGAAGTTTATCGCCGCTGGCCCAAATCTCCTCTTGACGATGCCCCGACGACTGCCGTAGTTAGCAGATAAGGCTCCTTATCTGCTTTACCGGCGGCACTGCTTTACAATAAAAGTATTCCTGATCTCGAACCGGGCTGCGAGTCAGTCTGGGTACAAAGCTGTTTGGAAAGGAGACCATGCCGAAGTTCCCGGACCTATCTGGATATACGCCGCACCTAACTGCCGGATCTGTTCTGGACATTCTGCTCGTCTCATTTTTTATCTATCAGTTCCTGCTTCTGGTGCGGGGCACCCGTGCGGTTCCGATGCTTACCGGCGTGGGCACGCTGGTGGTCGCCTTCTACATCGCCCATCTTGCTAATCTGCGCACGCTGGATTGGCTGGTCGGCACCATCCTGCCCTACAGCATTTTTGCCCTGATCGTGATCTTCCAGAGCGAGATTCGCCACGCCCTGGCGCGCCTTGGGCGCAACCTCACATTCTCCCGCGGCTCGCAAAACGGCACTGCCGACGCCTATGACGACATCGTCATGGCAGCCACGACGTTTTCCCAGGACCAGACCGGCGCACTGGTGGTGATCGAGCGCGAAATCGGATTGCGCACCTACATTGAGAGCGGCGTCGCGCTTGACGCGCATCTCTCCTATGATTTGCTGGCTACCCTGTTCCGTCCCAGCGCGCCCCTGCATGACGGCGCTGTAATTGTCCAGAAGGATCGGGTGGCTGCCGCCGCCTGCTTCCTGCCACTCTCGATGAATCCGCTGCTCTCAACCCAGCTTGGGACGAGACATCGCGCCGGAATCGGGATTACCGAAGAGACCGACGCTGTTTCGGTGATCGTCTCGGAGGAGACCGGAAGCATCAGCGTTGCGGTCGCCGGCCAGGTGGAGCGCGATATCACTCCCGAACGGCTGCGGCAGCGGCTGGGTGAGCTGCTGGCGCACACGCCGGCCCCCGCCCATCCGTACCCGACCTCCAGCGCCGTCGATGCATTCCGGATTCCGGGTGAGGAGCGCGGGATGAGGTCGACGGAGCGCGCAGGTGAGCACGGGGAGCAGTCATGATCTCCCGCATTCGCCATCTCATTTTCGATCACATGCTCTTGAAGCTGATCTCGCTGGTGATCGCCATTCTCATGTGGTACGGAGTGGCGCATGACCCGGTGGCCGACGTTACGCTTCGCCTTCCGATCGAGTTCTCGCGGCCTCCCAAGGATCTCGACTACACCTCGGACGTAGTTCCGCAGGCGCTGGTCCGCCTCCGCGGCCCTGCTCGTGTGCTGCGCGATCTGGCGCCGGAGAGCGTTCGCGCCGTGATCGATCTGCGCGGCGCCACCGCCGGCGAGCACACGTATGACCTCACCGCGCAACAGATTCGGGTTCCGCATGATGTTGAAGTCATGCAGGTCACGCCCTCACGTCTGCGCATGGTGTTCGATCAGCGCGAGACGCGCCAGATCGCCGTCAGGCCCCGCGTGGTCGGCACACTGCCGCCTGGATATCACATCGCGACCGTGATCAGCGACCCGGCGACTCTCTCGGTCACCGGCCCGGCGCGGCATGTAAACGCCATCGAGGACGCCTTGACCGATACCGTAGACGCGACCGGAGTCGCCGGACAGGCCAGCTTTGAGACGATGGCCTATCTCCCCGATCCCCTCGTCCACATCACCGGCTCCGGCGTTGTCCGGGTCACGGTCAAAACCCAGAAATCATCTTTAAAAGCTGGAGCCCATTAACTTGGCAAATCCTTCCCGTGCAATTATCAGGCAGTTGTTTGGAACCGACGGCATTCGCGGCGTGGCCGGCGAATATCCCCTCGACCGCGCCACGGTCTACGCGATCGGACGCGCTTGCGGCGCGCGGCTGGTGCGCGGCGGCGCCGATGCAAAGGTCGTGCTCGGGCAAGATACGCGTGAATCCAGCGGCTGGATTGCCGAAACGATCGCGCGCGGACTGCGCGATGCAGGATGCGGCTTTGCCAGCGCGGGAGTGATCACCACGCCTGGGGTCGCCTACCTTACCCGCACCCACGGCTTTGCCGCCGGGGTCGTCATCTCCGCCTCGCACAATCCCTGGCAGGACAACGGCATCAAGCTCTTCGGACCGGACGGCATGAAGCTTGCCGACAAGATTGAACACGAGATCGAAGCCGAAATCTTTGAGCACATCGACCAGCTCGTCGATTACAAGCATGATGAAGGCAGCCTGATGGCCGGCATTCTTCCCGGCGATGCGCGCCTGCGCGCCGACTATGAAGACTGGCTCGCCGCCAGCGTCGGTGCAGCGGCAACGTCGCGCGGGCAATCTTCGAGTGCGCTGAGCCGCGTAAAACTGAAGAACCTGCGCGTGCTGATCGACTGCGCCAACGGAGCGGCCAGCGCGGTGGCTCCCGAGCTCTTCGCCCGTATCGGCATCCCCGCCGAAAGCCTGCACACCTCGCCTGACGGCCGCAATATCAACAAAGATTGCGGAGCGCTCCACCCCGAGCATGTCGCCGCCGAGTTGCAGCGCCGTCCCGGCCACTTCGATGTCGGCATCACCCTCGACGGCGACGCCGACCGCGCCCTCTTTAGCGACTCGCTTGGCAACGTGGTGAACGGCGACGCCGTGCTGCTCATCGCCGCGCGCGACATGAAGGCCCGCGGCGTCCTTGCGCGTGACACCGTGGTCGCCACAACGATGAGCAACATGGGGTTGGAAAAAGCTCTGCACGCAAGCGGTATCCAGATGCTGCGCGCGGGCGTCGGCGACAAATACGTGCTGGAGGAGATGCTCAAGATTGGAGCCACTCTCGGGGGCGAGCAGTCCGGGCACATTCTCTTTATGGACGGCGACTCGACGACCGGCGACGGCTTGCTGACCGCGCTGCGCGTCCTCGACATCGTCGCTCGCTCTGGCAAATCGCTGCACGAGTTGACCGCCGGATTCAAGGTTTTCCCACAGGAGATCCGTAACGTCAAAGTGCGCGAGAAGATTCCGATGAGCGAGTTGCCCACGGTTGCCGCCGCCCTCGCCGCCGCACAGCAGGAGTTGGACGGCAATGGACGCGTCGTGGTGCGGTACTCGGGAACCGAGAAGCTAGCGCGCGTCATGATTGAAGCGGAGAGCGAAGAGCTGATGCATAAGCATGTCAATGCTATTGCGGGGGCGCTGCAGGAAGCGATTGGGAGCTAGGATTGGGACCGATGTTTTACCGCCATGTGGTAAGCGTAAAACAGAAAACGCATAGTTGAATCAATAATGCAGAACCTCAAAAATCGCGGGTCTTTTTCATACGAAGCGATCAGGTCAGCTTCATTATAGGTTTTGATCGCACTAAGGTTCTTTACAAGACGCGACTTGTCCGACCGTTGCTTGATAAGTTCGATCAGACTCACGTCTGCATGCTTGATATTGTGTGCGTAGGCGTTTCTAACCAGACGCGTAGCTTCCAAAAATCCGAGCTCTTCTGGGGGCAAACAGGCGGCGTCCAACAATTTGAGCAGCGAGGTTCTTCCATTCATAGGCAAGGAGTCAACGAAGTCGTCCAAAATCTCATTGCGTATAACTCTGTTTAGAATCTTGAACCTCAAACCGTGCCGTAGAATCTCTTTTGCTGCGCTTTCGAGCAGCGCATCGACTTTCAAAATGAAAGCCCAATCGCTATCAGTTTTCAGGATCTCGATCACAAGGTCCTTGTGCAGCCCTACACCTTCGCAGAACTTCTGAGATTCCTCTAGCAATACGCCAAAACGATCAAAGTCTTCAGCCTTTTTGACACGAGGTCGTTGAGTCTTCGTTTTCCTCTTCACGGCGTCATTAGCAATCACCTTCATGCGCTTGCCAGCGTGATCTCGCGTTCTGCAGCCCGCCAGGCAGCATACCGGAGCGCCTGCATGATGTCCTCTCGCTCGAGGTATGGGTAATCGATGAGAAGGTCCTCAATCGTGCGCCCGGCGCCGATCTGACCGAGAATCATGCCGACCGTAACGCGCATGCCACGGATGCATGCTTTTCCGCCCATCACACCGGGTTGTTGGGTGGTACGATCCAGTCGCCCCATAGGTCCTTCCTTTCTCATTGCGATGATAACAAGAACTTTCTTAGTATGAACCACATCCGGAAGCAGTTGGCGAACGAGGAACGATGGGAGCGACACCCCCTCACTCCATATCCCGCCAGTTTGCGCCTACGCTGACCTCAACATCGAGCGGGACGCTCACTTCGTGAGCGCCTTCCATGCACTCTTTTACGAGCGCCTTGACGGTCTCTACTTCGGCGTCGGGGGCCTCCAGCACGAGTTCGTCGTGGACCTGCAGGAGCATCTTCGCCTCCAGTCCGCGACCGCGGATTTCGCGGTCGAGATGCAGCATCGCGATCTTGATCAGGTCGGCGGCCGTACCTTGCAGCGGAGTGTTTACCGCGGTGCGTTCGGCGAAGCCGCGCAGGTTCGGATTTTTGCTTTGCAGGTCCGGAATGGGACGCTTGCGGCCGAAGAGGTTGCGAACAAAGCCGTCGCGCCGCGCCTGCTCCAGCGTGCGCTCGATGAAGCCGCGCACTCCGGCGTAGCGCTCGAAGTAGGCTTCGATAAATTTCTTCGCTTCCTTCTGCTCGATCCCCAATTGCTGCGCGAGTCCGAACGGCGAGAGGCCGTAGACGATACCGAAGTTGACGGCCTTTGCGCGGCGGCGGTGCTCGGCGTTGATCATCATTGGGGGCACGCCGAAGACCTCGGCGGCGGTGAGCGCGTGAATGTCTTTTCCGGTGCGGTAGGCCTCCAGCAGCAAAGGGTCCTGCGAGTAGTGCGCCAGCAGGCGCAGCTCGATCTGCGAGTAGTCGGCGCCCACCAGCAGTTTGCCGGGAGCGGCGACGAAGGCGGCGCGAATCTCGCGGCCCAGCTCGGTGCGGATGGGAATGTTCTGCAGATTCGGATTCGTCGAACTCAGACGCCCGGTTGCGGCCACGGTCTGGTTAAAGCTGGTATGCAAGCGGCCGTTGCGGCAGAGCAGCGGCAGTGCATCGACATATGTCGATTTAAGTTTTGTGAGCTGCCGGAAATCCAGCACCAGCCGCACAATCTCATGCTCGGCGGCGAGGCCCTCGAGCACATCCTGCGCGGTCGAGATCGTCTTGCCTTTGCCGTACTTCACGGGCTTGGGCAGCCCCAGCCGATTGAAGAGCACATCACCAAGCTGCTTGGGCGAATTGACGTTGAACTCCACCCCGGCCATCTCGTGAATGGTGCGCTCCAGACTGCGTATGTCGCCTTGCAGCTTGCCGGCCATTTCTTTCAGCGCCGCGCAGTCAAGCTGCACTCCGGCCTGCTCCATTCCGTGCAGCACGAAGGCGAGCGGGAGATCGATTTCGCGATAGAGATGCTCCAGCTCGGGCTCGGCTTCCACTTCGGCGCGCAGCGTACCCGCGAGGCGCAGCGTAATGTCGGCGGCCTCGGCCAGCGATCCGGAAAGCTTGAGCCCAAGCCGCCGCAACGCGACCCCCGGCAGCGTGTGCGCACTGTAGGTGGGGTCCAGCAGATAGGAGTACAGCATGGTGTCATGCAAGAACAACGTATTTTGCAGAGACGTGTCATTCAAAGAACCGCTGTGCTCTGCACCTGAGAGCCGCAGGCCAGTGTCGCTCAGCGCGTGGAGGGTGGACTTCGCGTCGTGGACGGCCTTTACTACTGCTGGGTCGGCCAGCAAACGCGCAATGCGCTCGCGGTGTGGGCCGCCAAGCTCGGCCGTATAGCTCTCGGCTTGTTCCATGCAGAGCGCGATCTGCTGGCCGGCGCCAGCGACGGGAGCGGCTTCTCCATGTTCGCCAAATAGATGAGGATGTGGGCCACCGGTGCCTTCTGCCGCTGACGGGTCGCGCAAGTCCAGCGAAGTCTGCTGCGGGGCTTCTTCGTAGGCCAGAGTTTCCTCGGCACTGACTGCCGCGCCAGATTCCGCTGCGAGAACTGCGGCTTCGCTTGCTCCGGCCTCGGTCAGCCGTACGGCCGCGCTCAGCGCAATGGCTAAGGTATTCGCGTGCTCCAGCTTTTCAAGCGCGGCGTCCGTCAGTTCGCCATACTTAGTCTCGCCGACCGCTTCGCCGGAAGATAGGAACTCCTTTTGCAAGGTGGTGAACTCCAGCTCGGCGAAGAGCGCGCGGGCCGCCGGAATGTCGGGCTCCTGGGCCCGCATCAACTCCGGCTCAAAGGGAAGCGGCACATTGCAGTCGATGGTGACCAGCTCTTTGCTGAGCAGAATCATCTCGCGATTTTGTTGCAGCGATTCGCGATAGGTTTTCCTCTGCACATCGGCTGCCCGCTCCAGCAGCGCGTCCAGACTTCCGAACTGCTGAATCAGCTCCACCGATCCTTTGTCGCCAATTCCGGGCGCGCCGGGTATGTTGTCCACCGAGTCGCCGCGGAGGGCCATCAGGTCGATGACCTGCTCCGGAGCCACGCCGAGCAGCTCTTTGACCTTCGCGCGGTCACAGATCAAATTGTCCTTCGGAGGATTCAGTACGCAGATGTTTCCATCCACCAGTTGCAGCATGTCTTTGTCGCTGCTCACGACATAGACGGCGTAGCCGGCCTCGGCGGCGCGGTGAGCAAGAGTGCCGATCACGTCGTCGGCCTCAAAGCCCTCGCGACCCAGGATCGGGATGCGGTAGACATCCAGCGCGCGATGGATGTACGGAAGCTGCTGCCGCAGGTCCTCGGGCATCTCGGTGCGATTGGCCTTGTAGCCCGCGTACGCCACCTGCACCATCTCGCCGGTCTCTTTGTCCCGCTTGGACTGCGAGGGCATGGCGAGAGCCTGGGCGTCGCGGAAGCTGGGCCCCATGTCAAAGACGGCGGCGATGTACTCCGGCGCGAAGTCCTTGCGCAGCTTGTTCAACATATTCACAAAGACGTAGGTAGCCGCTGTCGGCAGCCCGGTGCGCGTGGACATGGGGCGCTGGCGGGCCATGGCATGATAGGCGCGGAAGACAAACGAGTACGCATCGATTAGAAAGACGCGCCCCTTGCCATGGGGAGGAAGAGTGGGGGTAGTGCTCTCGGCTACGGGTTCGGAGTCAGCGGATTTTTTCTTGGCAGGCACGATGAAATGCTAACAAATGCGGGGCGCTTCGGCTCTCCAATCCAAACTTGGGAATCTCATTCCGCGCATCTGGCTCTACTCGATGAACATGCAGTCGCCGTAGCTGAAAAAACGATAGCGCTCGCGCACCGCGTGATTGTAGGCGGCGAGCACCTGCTCGCGGCCGGCGAACGCTGAAACCAGCATCAGCAGCGTGCTCTTGGGGAGATGAAAATTGGTCAGCATGGCGTCCACCACCCGGAAGCGGTATCCGGGATAGATGAAGATGTTGGCCTCGCCGCTGTGGGGTGTTATGAAAGACTCCGAGGCAACCGCCCCGCTGCCCCCACATTCGCCAACAGAGGGCGGATGTGGGCCACCCTCGGCCCCCTCGCGAAGACCCACATCTGCTGACTGCGGCAGATGTGGTGCACCAGCGCTCTCCTGAGCACCTGCCGCGTACTCCAGTGTCCGGACGGTGGTGGTTCCCACGGCCACCACGCGACGGCCCTCGCGCTTGGCTCGGGTGATGCGCTCGGCAGTCTCCTCGGGAATCTGGTACCACTCGGTGTGAATCTTGTGCTCCTCGACCACTTCAGTACGGATTGGGGCGAAGGTTCCCAGCCCGACGTGCAGCGTCACCGAGGCGGTCTCGACGCCCTTGTCGCGCAGCTTTCCAAGGATCTCTTCGGTAAAGTGCAGCCCTGCCGTGGGCGCGGCCACTGAGCCGGGATCGCGCGCGAATACCGTCTGGTAGCGCTCGCGGTCTTCCGCCGTGTCCTCGCGGTCGATGTAGGGAGGCAGCGGAATATGGCCCAGCCGCTCCAGCCGGGCGAAAAAGTCCGGCACCGGCAAAAAGCGGAGGGTGCGTTCGCCGAATTCGCCCCGCGCCAGCACCTCTGCTTCCAGCAAAGGCGGCTCACCCTCGCGAACGCTGAAGTACAGCCGCTCACCGGGCATAATCTTTCTTCCCGGACGCACCAGCGCCTGCCAGATCTGCTCCTCCGCTACCGGCGACGAGGTCGCCGGGTACGAGCCAAATGACGGCCCCCCGGAAGCAGAGGCCAGTCTGCGCGTCAGCAGCACCTCGACGCGGCCGTGCAAAAAATCCCGCGAGGCTGGATTGTGCGGGCTCAGCGGCTGCGCGCGGTGTCCGCTGCGGTGGCCAAAGAGCCGCGCCGGAAGCACCCGGGTATCATTAAAAATCAGTAAATCTCCTGCCCGCAGCAGCGCCGGAAGCTCGCTGAAAACGGTGTCTCGCAGCGAATCGCCCTTCATATGCAACATTCGCGAGGCCGCACGTTCGGCGGGTGGATGCTGCGCGATCAGCTCCGGGGGGAGTGGGAAGTCAAAATCGGTAACGAGCACCAAATAATTATAGGGCTCGACGGGAACGGCCCAAGCATCACAGAAAATGTGGCGAAGCGCTTGGCGCTACGATACTATTCCATAGCGTGACTTTATTGATTGGATCGAACCTGTAATGAGCGAGCACGAATCCCGGCTGGAAATTCTTCGCTTTGGAAAGATGTTGCACGAACGCGGCTTGATTGCGGCCACCGACGGCAACATCTCCGTGCGTCTCAACGAAAATTCGATCCTGGCCACGCCGACGTGCATCAGCAAGGGAATGATGTCCACCGAAGATCTGCTCGTGGTGGATATGCAGGGCCGGAAGGTCTCCGGATTTCGCGACGTCACCAGCGAAATCGGGATGCACATGACAATCTACCGCATGCGCCCGGACATCAACGCCATCGTGCATGCGCATCCTCCGACTGCGACCGGTTTTGCCGCCTGCGGACTGGCGCTCGACCAGGCGCTGATCAGCGAAGTCCTGCTCTCGCTCGGTTCGGTCCCGCTGGCACGGTACGCGACCCCAGGCACATCGGAATTATCGGAGGCATTGGAGCCATTCATCCCGGATCACGATGCCGTCCTGATGGCGAACCATGGCGTCGTGACGTGCGGCTGCGACCTGATGCAGGCGTACATGAATATGGAGACGGTCGAGCACTTTGCCAAGATCGCACTGGTGGTGAAACAGCTTGGCTGCGAGCGTCCCCTGGCGGCCGAGCAGGTCAGCAAACTGCAAGAGATGCGTCAGCGGCTTCAGCATTACAAATCCGAACTGCGCACGCGCGCCTAGTTTTATCGAAAATCAATTCTGCTCGTCCTATTTGCGCCAGTGTACAAATTCCGATAGTGCGCGCCGCGTGCTCTCCTGCGGAACTTCATCCGCGTATCCGACGGGTAATATCGCCAGCGGAAGGTGTCCCTCGGCCGCTTCGATGACCTCGGCAACCTTGGACGGAAGAAATGCCCCTACCCAGCAGGTCGCCAGACCGAGGTCGACAATCGCCAGATGCGCCAGGGTCGCGGCGATGCTGGCGTCCTGCAGGGCCCAGTGCTCCCGGCCGTCGTACTCGCAGCGCGCACAATGGGTGCAGACCACCAGCGCCATCGGAGCCTGCGCAATCCAGTCGTGATTGAAGCATGCGGCGGCCAAGGCCTGCATCCGCGCCTCTCCGCTTACGGCGTAAATTTCATAGGCCTGAAAGTTGCCCGCCGAGGGAGCCGTCCGCACCGCCTCCAGAACCTTCTCCAGCAATTCCGCCGGCACCTGCTCGCCGCGAAACTTCCGCACCGAATGGCGCGCCCGCAGCAGTTCCATGAATTCCACGATAGCCTTCCTTTCTATGCCACCTTTATTACCATGCCTCATATGGCTAAAAACAGCAAAGGCCGGTGCTGAACCGGCCTTCTGAGGCGGAGATACGCGTGTTGAGGCCTTCCGACTCAAGATCACAGGTTGAGATACTGAGCGGCTTGGCGATTTTCCATCAGTTATCCAGCTTTACACACGTTTCCGCTTGAAGCAGAGTTTGAGTGATGCAGTGGTGTTCGAGTGCGTCTGCACAATAACAGCGAAAGAGCGTTATCGCGCCTTGTTCATGGACGCCTGAATCTAAAGTAGAAAGCCGCGAACACCAAGACAATGCCAACATTCACTCTCAGCCGTTCCCAGAATCGGTGTCTGAAGAACACGAAATCTACACCGACTATGACGGCTGCCATCGCCACCACGTAAAGCACGACAGCTACCTGTCTGCCCACTTCAGCCCCCTCTTTACCGCGCCGCAGCGGCAACCCGTCGCCCCGACTTCCCCTCCCCGGCTTTCTTTTTCTCTGTAGAAGAAGTCTCAACTCTCCCCGCCTGCCCGAAAGAAACTGCAAGCTCAATAACAAGCGCTGCGATTCCGATCAGTATGGTGTAACTTTTCTTCCGAATGATGGCTCAATCACCCGGATCGCATTATGCTCCTGTGCATACCTGCCGAAAACAGGTCACGTATCTCGCTATTAGGGGATAACGCGCGCGCTACTGAATTTCCGGATAGATGTCGAAGAATGCGTCGATGCTTTGTTTTAGTTGGGCCTCGATCTCTTCTTTGCTGCCTTCGAGGAGGTGCAGGGTGACGTGCTCTTCGCGTCCATTCCTCAGTTTGATCGATCCCGAACCCACCTGCTCCAGCTCACCTGCGGGGAGCAGCCTCAATCCATACACCAACGATAGATTAGCCATAGCGGATTGTAGCTCCGCCGCGGGCATCCAGAGCAGGCGTTATCTTAGACCCCGCCATGACCGCCCCACGGATTCGAAACGGATTCGCACCTTTCGCTTTCCCGACGGCGTTCGCAACTGGCGGGCGGCAGCGTTTTGAACCTGCCACTCATCTTAATCGCGTAATACAATCGAAGCGCCTATTCGGGAGGCAAACGGAGAAGATGGAAAAGATTCGCAAGTCGGATGAAGAATGGCGTCGTTCGCTCACTCCTGAGCAATATCGTGTTTTGCGCGAGAAAGGTACTGAGCGTCCCTTCACCGGCCAGTATGCCGAGACCAAGACGCCCGGCGTCTATCTGTGCGCCGCCTGTGGGCTCGAACTCTTTGGCTCGGAGACCAAGTTCGACTCGGGCTGCGGCTGGCCCAGCTTTTACGATCCTCTTTACAAGGCGCACATTGAAGAGCACGAAGACCGCAGCCACGGCATGACCCGCACCGAGGTTACCTGCTCGCGTTGCGGAGGCCATCTCGGCCACGTCTTCCCCGATGGTCCGAATCCTACGGGCCTGCGCTACTGCATCAACTCCGCTTCACTGCGCCTCAACAAAAAATAGCCGCGGCAAATGAGCCGCCGCCGATTTCATTCGGCTCTTGCGTCATTGGAGAGCCAGAACGCTCCGCTTTGCCCGTCATTTCGGTGTTTTCCTTCAAGAGCCGCAATCGAAACGGCACCTTAACCCTGTCAAAAAAAAGCTTTTCTTCGATCGGAAGCGTTTTCTGTTCAAAGTATCTGTTGACGAATTCCTCTGCTCGACCTAAATTAGTCGCCTAGCTCGTTCTCGTGTATCACTGCAACTTATCTTGATTCCAGGGGATCCTCATGGCTACTGTCACCACCTCGCAAACTCGTGTACTCAATGCAGCCTTACGCCAGCGCATTATGTCTGCTGACGAGGCCGCCGCATTCATTAACAACGGCGACGTCGTCGGCATGAGCGGTTTCACCGGCGCTGGATATCCGAAAGAGCTACCCTCCGCCCTTGCCCGTCGCTCAAAACGCCTTCAAGAAAAAGGCGAGACCCTGCGCGTCAGCATACTGACCGGTGCCTCTACTGGCCCTGAACTCGATGGCGAGCTCGGAGAGGCCAATGCCGTCAATTTCCGCTCTCCCTACCAGTCCGATCCCATACTCCGCAAGCGCATCAACGGCGGCGAGGCGAACTACAATGACATGCACCTCAGCCACCTCGGGCAGCAGGTCGAGTACGGATTTTATGGCAAGATGAACGTTGCAGTCATCGAGGTCACGGCGGTTTACGAGGACGGCCGCGCCATTCCCTCCACCGCGATGGGCAACAACAACACGTGGATTGAGTGTGCCGACAAAATCATCCTCGAAGTCAACAACGCGCAGTCCCTCGAACTGGAAGGCATGCACGATGTTTACTATGGCTGGGGCGTTCCACCCAACCGGCAGCCTATTCCTCTCACCACCGCCGGAGGCCGCATCGGCACTCCGTACCTCAGAATTCCCATCGAGAAGGTAGTGGCCGTGGTTGAATCCAGCATGGCCGACCGCAACAGCCCCTTCAAGGAACCGGACGAGGGCTCCAAGCGGATTGCCGGCCACATCCTCGACTTCCTCGCGTGGGAAGTGAAGAAGGGCCGCCTGCCTGCCAATCTTCTGCCCCTCCAGTCTGGCGTCGGCAATATCGCAAATGCCGTGCTCCACGGGCTCAACGAAGGCCAATTCGAGAACATCACCTCCTTTACCGAGGTGATCCAGGACGGCATGATCGCCCTGCTCAAGTCCGGCAAGATGACAGTCGCCTCATGCACCGCTTTCTCGCTCAGTCCCGACATGATCAACGAAGTCAACGCGAACATGCGCGACTATAAGAAGAGCATCATCCTGCGCCCGCAGGAGATCTCCAACAATCCCGGAATTATTCGCCGCCTCGGCGTGATTGCGATGAACGCCATGATCGAAGGCGACATCTACGGCCACGTCAACTCCACGCACATTATGGGCAGCAAAATCCAGAACGGCATCGGCGGCTCGGGCGACTTCGCCCGCAACGCCCGCCTGACGTTCTTCATGGCGCCATCGCTTGCCGGCAAGGGCGGGTCCATTTCCACGATCGTTCCCATGGTCAGCCACGTGGACCACACCGAGCATGACACGCATGTCTTTGTGACCGACAAGGGTCTGGCCGATCTTCGCGGTCTCTCGCCGAGGCAGCGCGCCCGCGTCATCATCGACAACTGCGCCGACGAGAGCTATAAGCCGCTCCTCAACGACTACTTCGAACGCGCCAAGAAGACCGTGGGCGGACAGACGCCGCACATGCTCACCGAGTCTCTCGCCTTCCACCAGCGCTTCCTCGCGACCGGCAGCATGAAAGCATAACCTGCCGTTACAAAACTGTTGCAGGAGGATCCCCGCCCCATACCGGCGGGGATTTTTCTTGCGGAAATTGAGGGTCGCAACTGCGAAGCACCAGAAGCGAAAAGCGCACATCGAGCACTTATCGTTTCCTGCGCGAAGCCTTCCCTGCTTGCACTCATCCGGGATAGAGGCACTACAATGACTTCTTTGGGAGGAACTGATGACTTCGCTGCTTAGCCGTGTAGCCCGCCTGCTCCCTGTGCTCGCACTGCTTGCCTTCTGCCCGTCCTGTGATGGATTCTTCGTCTCCAACAACTCCATCCAAACGATTTCGGTCAGCCCTACCGCCATCATTCTCGCAGTCGCGCCCGATGCCAGCACTCCAGGTGATAACTATTCGTTGAAGGCCTCGGCCAGGACCGTCGGCGGAACAGCAACGGATGCGACGACGACCGCCACCTGGACCAGCAGCGCCCCTTCCGTTGCCACCGTCGTTGCCGGCAAAGTCACCGCGGTCACTACTACGGGCGGCTCGACCGCTACCATCACGGCACAGCAGAGCGGGCAGAGCGGTACCGCCACGGTTCTGACCTACACCGGCAACCCTCCAGCCGGGCTCTCGGTTAATCTCCCCAACGGCCTCGTCCCAACCAGCATTACCCCAGGCCAGGTTTTTCAGCTCACCGCAGTCGCCACCGTCAATAACAACACCTCCTTCAATATCAGCAGCTACGTCGCTTGGACCAGCAGTGTCACCTCCGCCGCCATTGTGAACGCGAACGGAGTAGTCACCGTTCTCAGCACTGCAACCGCCGGCACCACATTCACGGTCACAGCTACTGCCTACCTCGGCTCCTCGGCCACGACACCCACCGTGACCGGCACCTCCACCACGTTCACCATATTGGGCGGTACATTACTTTAGCGGAGAGCTCCCAAGAGAGCTTTCCGGTCGAACATGGCGCGCTGCCCGGCGCTGCACTCAACTCCCGTTTCGGACGCGCATACCAGTTCACGCTCACCGCTCACCGCGCTCGCCGGTCCTCTGATATACAATCGCAGCGACGGCCGTAGCCTAATTTTGCAATCAGAAGAAAACCGCATGGCTGAAATCAGAAAAATTGGAATCTGCACCGGTGGGGGAGACTGTCCCGGTCTCAACGCGGTCATTCGTGCCGCCGTGAAAACCGCTATTCACAAGTATCGCTACGAGGTCATCGGCATCCGCGATGGCTTTGACGGACTCATCTGGCCGGAGAAGAGCCGTCCCTTGCTGCTCAGCGACGTCAGCGGCATTCTGCCGCGCGGCGGAACCATCCTGGGAACCACGAATCGCGGCAACCCCTTCACCTATCGCATCAGCAACGACGGTCACGAGGCGGTCCGCGATTTCTCCGATCAGGTTATCCAGAACGCGAAGGCCCTGGGCATCGACGCTCTCATCGTGATCGGCGGCGACGGAACGCAGAAGATCGGACTCGACCTGGCTAAGAAAGGTTTGCCTGTGGTCGGCGTTCCCAAGACTATCGACAACGACCTCTCGGCAACCGACGTGACCTTCGGCTTCGACTCCGCTATCCACGTTGCAACCGACGCGATCGACCGCATCCACACCACCGCAGAAGCACATCACCGCGTCATGATTGTGGAAGTGATGGGACGGGACGCGGGCTGGATTTCACTTCACGCCGGGATCGCCGGCGGGGCTCACATTATCCTGCTTCCGGAAATTCCCTTCACCGTCGAGAGCGTCTGCACCTTCATCGGCCAGCGCCATGTCTTCGGCAAGAAGTTCACGATCATCTGTCTCGCAGAGGGTGTGCAGATTCCTGAGCAGATCCGCAAGGATTGGATGCAGCGCTACGGCTCCATTCCGGCGGGTATCAGTGTCGGCAACCTGGTTGGCGAAGCCATCGCAAACTGCGCCAAGAAGGAGGTCCGCGTCACCGTCCTGGGCCATACCCAGCGCGGCGGCTCTCCCTCGCCTTACGACCGCATCCTCAGCACCCGCTTTGGGGTGGCCGCAGTGGACCTGATCGCCCAGCGCGGCTTCCTGAAGATGGTGGCTCTGCGCGGCGGCAAGATTGAATACGTCGATATCGCGGAGGCGATCGGCAAGATGAAGACCGTCGATCCGGACGGGCAACTGGTCAACACCGCGCGGGCGATAGGAACTCACTTCGGGGATGAGTAGTTCACCCCACGCCGTTCCGACCCACATCTGCCGACTGCGGCAGATGTGAGGCACCAGCGGATGTTGGGCACCAGCCAACCTACATCGGAGTTTCTTCTCTGCGCCGCCCTGGTTTATAGTGGAAACTCATCCAGAAGAGAATCCCATTGCGTTCCCTGAACTCTCGTCTCCGTCTGCTCTCCATGCGTCTGTGCTCTTGCGTCGCGCTCCTGCTCGTTTTCCTGTATGCCGCCTCGTGCAAGCATTCAGGACCGGTTGGCAGCGGAGAGATCATGTATGTCTCCGCCCCGCAGGCTAATCTCCGCGACCATGTCGCTGCCGTTTACAACCGGGTCGGCTCGGTTAAGAATGGGGATCGCATTGAAATTCTTGAGCGCCAGAGGCGCTTCGTTCGCGTCCGCACAGAGCAAAAGGTAGAAGGCTGGATCGAGTTGCGCGCGCTGGTGCCCAGCGAAACTTACGATCAGTTCCAGCAGTTGAGCAAGGAGAATCGCGCAACACCCGTCGAGGGTCACGGCGTCACCCGCGTCGAGTTGAACATGCACGTCAGCCCCGGACGCGAGACCGACACGCTCTATCAGCTCGCGGAAAACTCCAAGGTGGAGATGCTCAAACGCTCGACCACCGGGCGCGCCACTCCGGAGCAGATCGCCGCCGCCAGGGCAGCCGAACTCGCCAGGGCCGCGGGCGAACAGGTCAAAGTGGCGCCGAAGAAAGCTTCCAAGCTCGCTCCGCAGTCTGCGCCAAAGAACGATTCTTCTTCTCCGAAAGGCACGTCAGCGCAGGCGGTCACGCCAATGGCTCAGCCGAAGGCCGCGCTAATGGAGGGGTCAAAAGCAGCTCAAACGGGTGGCCAACCCACGGCACAACCTGTGGCGCAATCCGTGACGCAATCCGCAAACCAGCCCGCAGCACAATCCGCAACCCACGCGGCAGCGCCTGTTTCGGCTGAGGAGCCGAAACCAATGGATGATTGGTGGCTGGTGCGGGACCAGCAGGGACACGTCGGTTGGGTGCTGGCGCGCATGGTCGATCTCGATATTTCTCTCGACGTGGCACAGTATGCCGAAGGCCAACGCATCCAGGCGGCGTTTGTGCTCAATACCGTACAGGACGAGGTGAAGGGAGCGACGCCGCAATACCTGGTGCTGCTGAACGAAAACAAAGACGGCATTGCCTACGACTTCAACCAGGTCCGCGTCTTTACCTGGAATTTGAAGAGGCATCGCTACGAGACCGGCTATCGCGAACACTTCATCATCGGCTACTTCCCGGTCAAGGTGTCGACGGAAGATTTCGGCAAGGAAGGCGTGATGCCGGTGTTTACGATTCGCAAGCAGAATGCGGACGGATCGATTGGAGAGCGCAAGTACCGGGTCATCGGCAACATTGTTCGTCCGGTGCTGGCTCCCGGCGAGCAACCGCAACCGGCCGCGCACGCACCCGGAGCGCCGAAAAAGAGTACGGACCGGAGATCCGGCCACCCCAGGAACGGCTCAACGAAAAAGCGAAAGTCCTGAGCCTCGGAGCCGCGGAATTGCGGTTTCAGTCTGAACTTCTGTGCAGAGCAATCCATCCCCTCAGGGCCAACGCGAATCCTACCTCTAGAAATCGGAGGGGTATGCCGCCATGGCTGAGAAAATCAAGAAGCTGGACCTCCAGAGAGATTACAAGAAGTACCTGTACTTTATCGACGGCCAGGGGAACGTCTG
This sequence comes from uncultured Acidobacteriota bacterium, assembly GCA_963738165.1. Taxonomy (GTDB): domain Bacteria; phylum Acidobacteriota; class Terriglobia; order Terriglobales; family Acidobacteriaceae; genus TOLSYN. Next base: position 200,546 of record CAVTVE010000018.1, on the reverse strand, counting down.
CCACAAGCCGAAGAGCGGGGAAGGGGAATCGAAGGTCCTGGTGCCGCATGCCGTCGACCGGGATAACCAGTTTCTCTACTTCATCGACAAGGAAGGTGACATATCGCGCTCGCCGCGGGGCCAGAAGAAGAAGGCTGCCTGATGCGGAGCCCAGCTAGCAAACCTCTCCGCGACATGCCATGAACAACTCGGGCTGGGACATGTACGTGTTTCGCGATGGCAAGCGTACGGTAAGCGGACCGGAGCTGATTTCTTCGCTGAACGATACTCTGCAACATTGGCAGAGCGCGCCCGAGCACGCTGCTGGAGATCGGGTGCTGGCGGCGCTGATCGCCGCCGGAGAACTGGAGTGCGCGCTGCTGGATAGCGCCGGGCCGGGCGCCCAGGATTCGCACTCCTGTGATACCGCCTCCGAGATCACCGAGGCGCTCGCCCGTGCCTTCCTGACCGGGCAGAGACATTCATACGCATCTATTTCACAATGCGCCCAGCAGCTACGCGTAACCGGCCGCTACCAGGTCGCGGTACAGGAAGGCTTTGCCTACTATGCCCTGCATCCGCGCAAGGTGGCAATGCTGCTCGACACTCTGGAACTGCGCTCTCCAATGGCCGTGCTGGGAATTCGCAGCATCGGAGTAACCCTGAGCGCGGTGGCCTGCGCTGCTCTGCGCCTGCGCGGAATTCAGTGCCAGCGCCGCAACGTCCGTCCCACTGGCCACCCCTACGATCGCAAGCTGGAGTTGACACCGGAGCTGTGCGATTGGGTTGCGTTGGCTCCCGATGCAGGGTTCCTGGTGGTGGATGAAGGGCCGGGGATCAGCGGCTCGTCCTTTCTTGCCGTGGCCGAGGCGCTGGTCGAGTGCGGCGTCAGGCCGGAGCGGATTCAGATGATCGGAAGCCGCACGGTGGATGATCCTTCAAGTTTGCGGGCCACAAACGCCTGCGAGCGATGGTCGCGCTACGTCTACCATGTCATGGAAAACGCTCCGCTGGCTCCGCCGGAGACGGGAGAGAGTCTTTCCGGCGGCATGTGGCGCAGATACTTTCAGCGCTCAGAGAGCACGATGCCGGCCTCGTGGACACCGCTCGAACAAGCTAAAATCCTTGGCCGCGATGGGCGCAGCATCTTTAAGTTTGAGGGCCTGGGACATTATGGCGAAGCCGTCGGCGCAAGGGCGAAGCTGCTGCAGGAGTGTGGCTTTTCGCCGCGATATTTCGGCAATCACCGCGGCTTTGGCCAATATGAGCTGGTGCCGGGAAACGTGTTGCAGGCCAGTGAGCGCTCGCCCGAGGTGCTGACAAGAATGGCTGCGTATCTAGCCCTCAGGTACAAAGCATTCGCGTGCGACACGCCACAGAGTCCCGAGCTCGAAAAGATGTTGCGCTGGAACTGGCGGCTTGAATTCGGCGAGGAGCTCGGAGGCGCCGAGTCGCAGCTGTGCACCGCGCGCGTGGTTTTCTGCGACGGACGCATGATGCCGAATGAATGGCTGCAAACCGCGAACGGAGAGCTGCTGAAGCTAGATGCAGGCAATCACGGCGACAATCATTTCTTCCCCGGACCGTGCGATATCGCCTGGGACGTGGCCGGAGCGCTTGTGGAGTGGGAGTTGGAGGGCGACCTGCGCGGAGAGTTCGTCAGTGAATACGAAGCGCGCTCCGGAGATGCGGTGGGCGGAAGGCTCGCGCCCTACCTGCTGGCTTATACGACCTTCCGCATGGGCTGGTGCAAGATGGCGGCGTTGGCGATGCAAGGCGAGTATGACGAGGCGCTGCTGCTCCGGGATTATGAAAAGTATCGCGCTGTTGCTTTGCGATTGCGGCCAAAGCACAGCCCGCTGTGCCTTGCCGCAAAGGATGCGGCAGACACTTCGCCTTCGCTTCACGCGGCGTAAGCTCGGTCGGTCCACGCTACGTCGGTCAACGCTAGTTCGTCGAAACGCTACTTCGAGTAAAACTCCGCGATGGCGGCAACTACCCGCTGCTGCTCGGCTGCGGTGAGTTCCGGGAAGATGGGCAGCGCGAGCACTTCGAGGCATGCGCGCTCGGACTCCGGAAAATCTCCCTGCTTGTAGCCGAGATAATCGAAGCATTGCTGAAGATGCAGCGGCACGGGATAGTAAATCTCGCAACCGATCTGGCGCTGCTGCAGGAACTCGCGCAACTGGTCGCGGCGGTGGGCGCGGATTACGTACTGGTGGAAGACGTGATTGGCTTCGGAGGCGGTTGCAGGCAGGGCTACCGGGCTGGATGCATCGACATATATCGATGTTCCACGCTCGCCGGCGAGGCCCGCCTGTTGCAGAAGTTGATCGTAGGACGCGGCGATCTCGCTGCGGCGCTGGTTCCACTGCGCGATATAGCGTAGCTTGATGCGGAGCACGGCTCCCTGAATTCCGTCCATGCGGGCGTTCCAGCCAATCTCCTCGTGGTAGTAGCGGCGGGCCGCCCCATGATTCCGCAGGCGCTTCATGCGCTCGCCTATCTCGACGTCGGTGGTGGTGGCCGCACCGGCGTCGCCAAATGCGCTGAGGTTTTTGGTTGGATAGAAGCTGAAGGCTGCGGTGCGGCCCAGGGCTCCGGCGTGGCGGCCCTTCCAAGTGGCTCCGAAAGCCTGCGCGGCGTCCTCCACGATCACCAGCTTGCGAGGGGCGGCAATCGCGTCGAAGGCGTCGGCGTTCACACACTGGCCGTAGAGGTGTACCGGCATGATGCCCTTCAGATTCGCCGGCCGCTGACTCTCAATCGCCTGCTCGACCGAGGATGCCGAAAGGTTAAAGGTCGCCGGGTCGATGTCGGCAAAAACAGGGCGGGCTCCGCAACGCGTGATGGAGCTGGCGGAGGCGAAAAAAGTAAACGGAGTAGTAACCACGCTATCGCCTGCGGTGACACCGACTCCGGCAAGGGCGAGCCACAGGGCGTCCGTACCCGAGGAGCAGCCTACGGTAAAGGCAGCGCCCAAGTGCGCCGAAATTTCGCGCTCCAAGGCCGCGACTTCCTCGCCCAAGACCAGCGATTGCGACTCGCAGACCTGGTCGATGGCGGCACGCACCTGCTCACGAATCGCGGCGTATTGGCGCTTCAGATCAAGCATGGGGACGGGCTGAGATTGTGCGGAGAGCGAAGAAGCTGTCATAAAGGATTCCAATCCGGTGGGGATGACTGCTTCCCCACATTCGCCAACTGCGGGCGGATGTGGGCCACCCGACATACTTCGCGATTCTAGCACTGCCGCCGTGCGCCCTGTCGCCGTGCGCGCCGCCCCGGTTATGATTTGCGTCACAGGCACTCGTGATTACTGCCCTCCCGAAAGTGGCTCCGGACTTCTACGCTGCTCGGTGGGATTTCCATCCATTGCTGCCCGTGCAAAGAGAGGGACGATTGGCGACTCCAGAGCAGAGCGTGGCGAAAGTGAACCCGCCGTCGCCGCTGAAATTGGCGCGGCTGAAGATGACCATCCGTGGCGCGGTCCAGGGCGTCGGGTTTCGTCCTTTCCTCTATCGGCTGGCGACGGAGCTGGGTTTGAACGGCTGGGTCAACAACAGCGCGTGCGGCGTGAATTTGGAAGTGGAAGGCGCGCGAGAGAAGCTCGATTGTTTTCTGCTGCGGGTGGAGCGCGAAAAGCCTGCCATCTCTTTTATCCAGAGCCTCGAAAGCAGCTTTGCCGATCCCGTCGGCTATGTGGGTTTTGAGATTCGCAAGAGCGAGGGTGGAGAGAAGACCGCGCTGGTAATGCCTGACATTGCGACCTGCCCGGAATGTTTACGCGAAGTGTTTGATCCGCAAAACCGGCGCTTCGGCTATCCGTTCACCAACTGCACCCATTGCGGGCCACGCTACAGCATCATCGAGTCACTGCCCTACGACCGGCCGCGCACCACGATGAAGAAATTCACCATGTGTGCGGAGTGCATGCGCGAGTACGGCGACCCCGGCGACCGAAGGTTTCATGCACAGCCCAACGCCTGCCCGCAGTGCGGGCCGCAGCTTGAGCTCTGGAGCATAGAAGGCACGGTGCTGGCGCGTCGCGAAGCCGCATTGGAGCAGGCAGCCGAGGCTCTGCGGCAGGGCAGAATTGTGGGCGTCAAGGGGTTGGGCGGCTTCCACCTGATGACCGATGCGCGCAATGAAGACGCGGTGCTGAAGCTGCGCGAGCGTAAACATCGCGAAGAAAAACCGTTCGCGTTGATGTTTCCGGCGGCAGAGGACGTGCTGCGCGAATGCGAATTGACGCCGCTGGAAGAGCGCCTGCTGCGCTCGCCAGAGTCTCCGATTGTGCTGGTACGGCGCAGGATTTCCGCGGCATCCACGCTGGCGGCTTCCATCGCACCGGGCAATCCGATGCTCGGCGTGATGCTGCCCTACACGCCTCTGCATCATTTGCTGATGCGGGCCGTGGGCTTTGCGGTGGTTGCCACGAGCGGCAATCTGAGCGATGAGCCGATCTGCACCGACGAGCATGAGGCGTTGGAGCGTCTGCGCGAAATTGCAGATCTGCTGTTGGTGCATGACAGGCCGATTCTGCGTCACGTGGACGACTCGATTGTGCGCGTGATGGCCGGACGCGAGATGGTGATGCGCCGCGCTCGTGGCTTTGCGCCGCTGCCGGTGCAGTTGGAAGAAGAGATGCCCACCGTGCTCGCCGTGGGCGCTCATCAGAAGAACACGGTTGCGCTCTCCCTGGGACGGCAGGTGTTTCTCAGCCAGCACATCGGCGATCTGGAAACCGTACAGGCGAGCGCGGCATTTGAGAGCGTGGTGGAGAGCCTGAAAGAGCTGTACGAAGCGACGCCGGAGATGGTGGCCTGCGACCTTCATCCCAACTACATTTCGACCGGATACGCGCAACGCATTTGTGCGAATCCGGCGGGGGTGCAGCATCACTATGCGCACGTACTGGCCTGCATGGCAGAGAATGGAATAAAGGCTCCGGCGCTCGGCGTGGCCTGGGATGGCAGCGGATGGGGCCCGGACGGAACGGCTTGGGGCGGCGAGTTTCTGAAGATTGACGAATGTGGATATAGTCGCGTGGCGCGGCTGCGGCCGCTGCGGCTGGCGGGCGGGGAACGCGCAGTGCGCGAACCGCGGCGCTGTGGATTGGGACTTTTGTTCGAGACGATAGGAGACGAAGCACTTGAACGCGAGGGACTCAGCGAGGAGTTTAACCCAGTCAACGCTTTCTCCGCAGCCGACCGCAAGATTCTTGCGGCGATGCTGCGGCAGGGATTGAACAGTCCGTGGACTTCGAGTGTGGGGAGGCTCTTCGACGCGGTGGCCTCGCTGATTGGGGTTCGACAGATTGCGCGTTACGAGGGGCAGGCGGCGATGGAGTTGGAGTGGCTGGCAACGCGGAGCAGTGAGAGCGGTAAGTATGAGTTTGAGCTGACCGAGCCCCACATTCGCCAAAAGAAGGCGGATGTGGGCCACCCGCGCGCAGATCATGAAGGCCCGGCGGAATTGGACTGGGCTCCGATGGTGCGCGGCATTCTGGCCGACCTTGCGCGAGAGACGAAGCAGGATGCGATGGCGCGGAAGTTCCACAATACGTTGGCGGAAATGATTGCTCGCGTGGCAGGCGAGCATGCTGGACTTCGCGTGGCGCTGAGCGGAGGATGTTTCCAGAACCGTTTGCTGACGGAGTTGACGGTTTCGCGACTGGAAGCCGACGGCGTGAAGGTGTATTGGCACCAGAGGGTTCCTCCCAATGACGGAGGCATTGCGCTGGGGCAGGTAGTGGCAGCAGTACGGCAGATGAGATTCGAAAAGAATGCGAGGGTGCCAAAATGTGTTTAGCGGTGCCAGGAAAGATCATCAGCGTTAGCGGCGAGGATGTGGCACGGCAGGCCCGCGTGGACTTTGGCGGAATCCTGAAGGAAGTGAACCTGGCCTATGTTCCGGAAGCGCAGGTTGGCAATTACGTGCTGGTACACGTGGGATTTGCCATCAGCGTGGTGGACGAGGAAGAGGCAAACAAGGTTTTCGGCTACTTGAGGGAGATGGGAATCATGGGCGAGTTGGCGGAGCTGATGCCGGATGATCCGGGAGTGAAGAAGTGAAATTTTCCTCGGAGTATCGCGATGCAAACGCTGCACAGGGCTTTGCGCAGGAGATTCGCAGAATCACCACGCAGCCTTGGACGATCATGGAGATCTGCGGCGGACAGACGCATGCCATCGTGAAATTTGGGCTGGATGAATTGTTGCCGAAGGAGATCGAACTGGTGCACGGGCCGGGCTGCCCGGTCTGTGTTACGCCGCTGGAGCTGATCGACAAGGCGGTGCAGATCGCACAGCGGCCGGAGGTAATCTTCGCCTCGTTCGGCGACATGCTGCGGGTGCCGGGGAGTGAGACCGATCTGTTCGGCATCAAGGCGCGGGGCGGCGATGTGCGAATTCTTTATTCGCCGCTGGACGCGCTGAAGCTTGCGAACGAAAACCCTTCGAAGGAGATTGTATTTTTCGCCGTTGGCTTTGAGACTACGGCTCCGGCGCATGCGATGGCCGTGTATCAGGCGAAGCAGCAGGGGATCAGAAATTTCTCCGTGCTCGTCTCTCACGTGCTGGTGCCGCCGGCGATGGAGGTAATCCTTGGCTCGGAAAGCAACCGCGTGCAGGGCTTTCTGGCTGCGGGTCACGTTTGCGCGATCATGGGCTATGAGGAGTACATCCCGATTGCGGCGCGGTACAAGGTGCCGATCGTGGTGACGGGCTTTGAACCGCTGGATATTCTTCAGGGCATCGCCATGTGCGTTGCGCAACTGGAGGCGGGCCGCCACGAGGTTGAGAATCAATACACGCGCGCCGTGCCCGAGGGCGGCAACCGTGTGGCGCAGCACTACGTGAAGGAGGTGTTTCGCGTGGTGAATCGCAAATGGCGTGGGATTGGAGAGATTGCCGCCAGTGGATTGAGCCTGAGCGCGGAGTACGCGGAATTTGACGCCGAGCTGCGCTTCAACGTAGGCAATTACACGGCGGAGGAGAGCCCGCTGTGCATCAGCGGGCTGATCATGCAGGGCCAAAAGAAGCCGCACGAATGCAGCGCCTTCGGACGGCAGTGCACGCCGGAGAAACCGCTGGGCGCACCGATGGTTTCGAATGAAGGCGCCTGCGCTGCGTATTATCGTTATCGGCGCGCCGAACTGGCGACGACTGAAAAGGATACTCGATGAGCACGATAAAGGATTTTGCGCTGAACTGCCCACTACCGATCACCGACTATCCTACCGTGACCCTGGCCCACGGCGGTGGCGGCAAGCTGATGCACCAACTGATCGAAAAGATGATTCTGCCGGCCTTTGACAACTCTCTGCTGGAGACGCGGCATGATGGTGCGGTCTTTGAACTGGGGGGCGCGCGGCTGGCTTTCACCACCGATTCCTATGTCGTGCATCCGCTGTTCTTTCCCGGTGGCGATATCGGTTCACTGGCGATCAATGGCACGGTTAACGATCTGTCGATGTGCGGCGCGCGCCCTGTGTATTTGAGCTGCGGACTCATTCTCGAAGAAGGGCTCCCGATGGAAACCCTCTGGGCCGTGGTGCAGAGCCTGAAGCAGTCGGCGGAGGCGGCGGGCGTACAGCTGGTGACCGGCGACACGAAGGTGGTCGATCGAGGCAAGGGCGATGGGGTGTTCATCAACACCGCGGGGGTTGGGATTGTGGAAGGCGGGTTGACCATCGCTCCCTCCAGCGTGAAGGCCGGGGATGTGGTGCTGCTCAGCGGTGACATTGGCCGCCACGGCATTGCGATCATGGCGATGCGACAGGGCTTGGAATTCGAGTCGCGGATTGAAAGCGATTGCGCTCCGCTGAATGGCGCGGTGCAGAAGCTGATCTCCGGAAAGATTGCGGTTCACTGTTTGCGCGACCTGACTCGCGGCGGGCTCGGCACTACCCTGATCGAGATTGCGGAAGCCACTGGATTGCAGATCACCATCGATGAAACGAAGGTTCCGGTGCGCGACGATGTGGCCGGCGCGTGCGAGGTGCTGGGCTTCGATCCGCTGTACTTGGCCAACGAGGGCCGGATGATTGTGTTTGTGCCGGAGAACGAGGCCGCACGGGCGCTGGAATTATTGCATGGCGACCCGCATACAGCAGGCGCGGTGGAGATTGGCCGCGTCTCCGCCGAGCGCGGCGGGATGGTGAAGATGAAGAGCCGCATCGGGACCATGCGCGTCCTGGACATGCTGAGCGGAGAGCAGCTCCCACGAATCTGCTGAAGCGAATTCGATGGCACCAGCTCGATTGAAACTGGATTGGAAAAAGCCGATTTTGAGTGAAGCTGAATTCGAGCATGCTCAACTTTCGGACAACATGCCGGAGGAGTTTGTAACGCAATCAACAGCCGAACGTTTGCTTTCAATGTCTTTTGGGCATGCAGGATTTTCAGCGTCATGACCAGAATGCAATTGGCAAACTGAGCACTTGTCAGAGAAGGTTCTTCTACGTAGGATTCGGAGCACTGTTAATTGAAAGCCCCCAGTGGTATGAGATCCGTGCAGTCTGGATCGCAGGAAAACAGGTACGACGTGACTGTTAAGAAGACGATCTTGTGCGTGGACGACGAGCAAAGCCTTTCCATCCAGAAGCTCACGCTTGAAACGCGAGGCTACCGGGTGGTGACCTGCAACACTGCAGTAGAGGCCCTCCGCATCTTCAATCTTGGGAATGTGGATCTGGTCTTAGGAAATGTGGAGCTGCCCGATGCTCCGGGAACAGAGTTGGCGAAGCGCATCAAAGCCACTGCTCCGGAAATTCCCGTGGTCCTGCTGAGCGCGCAGAAGTGGGCCTTCCATACCGATGCGCCAGTGGATCTCATGCTGAAAAAAGGCAGCTATGCTCCGGCGGAGCTGTTGGATCGCATCCGCCTGTTGCTGATGAAGCGCCGTGGACCTCGCCGCGCTACGGCACCTGCGCTGACTCACCACGCTCACGCTTAGACCGGAAACGCATTCGCCCAAACGCTCTGTCATCGGAATTGGGCTTCGCTGCCGGGTACGCACCAAAAGACGGCGCTCCGGCTGCGGACGCCCGGCCATGGCCAGTGAAGCGACAATGGGCTCTGTCCTGAGGACGAGGCGCGCCCTCGTGTAAGATGGACTTGCATACCCATGTCAGCCATTATTCAAGTTGAGAATGTCACAAAAACCTATCGCATCGGCAAAGTGGATGTGCCTGCGGTGCGCGGAGTCTCCTTTGAAGTCGAGCGGGGAGAATTCCTGAGCGTGGTGGGCCCTTCGGGCAGCGGCAAATCCACCCTCTTCTATATCCTTGGCGGATTGGCGCAGGCGGATTCAGGACGGGTGTTGATCGACGGCACCGACTTTGCGCACACCACGGACTCCGAGCGGACCCTGCTGCGGCGGGAGAAGATTGGATTCGTATTTCAGAAGTTCAATCTGCTGCCGACCCTCACCGCTCGCGACAATATTCAGATCGCCTTAGATATTGCAGGCAGCGCGGAGGACCGTGATTCGGAATACTTCCGGAATATCACCCATCTTCTTGGCATCGACAGGCGCCTGGATCACCGCCCCAGCGAGTTGAGCGGCGGCGAACAACAGCGCGTAGCATTGGCACGAGCCCTGATCAACAAGCCGTCAATTGTGCTGGCCGACGAGCCCACCGGAAACCTCGATACCGAAAATTCAAATGCGGTGCTGGAGATGTTGCAACGCTCCAATCGCGAACTGGGCCAGACCGTGCTGATGATCACCCACAACCCGGAGGCGGCGCGATACGGAAACCGCATCCTGCACTTGCGCGACGGCCAGGTGGTTCGTCCGGAACTGGATCCGCAGTGGGCTGGTGCCGCGCAGTAAATACGCGGCGAATCCACAGGTTAGGGTGTCTGCCGGTTTGACAGAGCAAGGTGCATTGTCTAAGATTAAACAGTCGAGCGGGAGTAACTCAGTGGTAGAGTGCGACCTTGCCAAGGTCGAAGTCGCGGGTTCAAATCCCGTCTCCCGCTCCAGATTTTTTTAGAACCCTCGCCTACGCGCGAGGGTTTCCCATCAAAAGGCTGCTCACCAGCCTGCCCGAGTCAGACATCCGTCGAAGGGGCGCGGTAGCCAAGTGGTAAGGCAGAGGTCTGCAAAACCTTTATTCGCCAGTTCGATTCTGGCCCGCGCCTCCATATCTTTCAATCACTTACATCACCCACTGCTTCTTCCTGGCTGCCGTTTGGCTGCCAATTGACGGCGAAACCGTCTTCGGATCGGCCTTTTTACCCCTTTTCCGCTCAATTTCTCACTGAGCGTGGTGGCGGCAAACTCGGCCGATTCGTCGAGCACATGGGTATAAGAATGTCGGGACGGGAATGACCAAGGCGGCGCTGTTGCGCCGCCTTGGTTGGTACGCGGCTCTCAACCATTAACGTCGTCCAGTGACGGAGAAGTCTCCAGGTGACCGGCAAGTTCCTGCTGGGTCGGAGCGTTTTAAGTCGCTGTATCCGAAGCGCCCGTACACAGCGCCAGAAAGTCAAACCTTCACTTGTGGGCGCTTCAGATACAACCCTAAGGCATGTCGGGACTAATCTCGTCGCAGCACAGTCCGACCCGAGCCACAGCCGCCGCCAGTGTGTAGGCCATTCCAGAATAGTTGTAGCGGTAAGCCAGACCAGTAATCACCATCACAGTCAGACCGGAAGTCGCATTGGCGCAGCGTCTTCGATTCAGAGTGGTAGCTTTTCGAGACAAATGAACATGTGCTCTGAACTTCGAGAAACCCGACTTTCTACCAGTGAAGGCGTAAAGCAAACTGCACCTGCCGCGCGTTGGTGACCACGGTGGTGATGGTGCCCGCAGCAGCCGATCCGATATTTGCATTGGGCAGACCAAAATTGGCCCGGTTCAGCAGGTTGAAGAACTCCGAGCGAAACTGCAATCCGAATCTCTCGTTCATGCGGAACTCTTTATCCACGCCCAAGTCCCACGTGACGAGTCCCGGTCCGATCAGGATATTGCGACCCGCATTGCCAAATGTGAAAAGCGGTGGATTCACGAAACACGCAAGGTCGAACCATTCATTGATGCTTTGTTTATCAGGGGGCAGATTGCCATTGCACACCCGGTTGGGGCGCGTGAAAGTGCCGGTGTTGGCAGTCGGATTCGAGAGGAACACCGAGAACGGAGCGCCCGATTGGGCGGTGACGATGGTGGTTGCCTGCCAGCCGCCGCCGATGGCCTCTGCGAGCGGGCTGGCGCTGTGCATGAACTTGCGACCGCGGCCGAACGGAAGCTCAGCTATCGCGCTAAGAGTGAAGCGTTGGCGGTAGTCAAAGCTGGAGAGGCCATAGTTTGCTCGTACGTTTCGCGGATCTTGAATATTGATGCGCGGGTCGCCAGTCGAGGAGTTGCCGCCCCCGCCTTCGTCCAGACTCTTGCTCCAGGTATAAGCAGCTAGGAAGGACAATCCACTGCTGTACCGTTTTTCCGCCGATAACTGGAGAGCGTCATAGTTAGAGAGGCCGCGTGGCTCCCAGCCTGAAATGATGCCGAAGGCAGGAAAGGGTTGGCGGGGAGCAATCGGCCCAGGCCCCGGTATGGCAACGTTTTCGTTGATGTTGAGATTCAAGTGATTGCCATGGCTGCCGACGTATGCGGCGCGTGCGACCATCGAAGAACTTAACTGGCGTTCCACCGTGAGGTGCCACTGCTGCAGGTTGGGCGTCAGATTGGCGATGGGCTGATACACCACGGTGGGGAGGCTGTTTCCACTCGATGCCGGCGGTATTCCAGCGGAGGTTTTCAGGCAGGGCACCGTCGAACTGCACGCAACCGTGTACTGCTCCGCGAACGGGTAGTTGATGAACAGGCGCGTCGAACCGCCGGTGCCTTGTTCGTTGAAGTAGAACAGTCCATAAGCAGCGCGGATTACGGTTTTGTCGCCGATGCGGTAGGCGAGGCCAATGCGCGGGCTGAAGTCATGCTTTTGCAGCCCCAGGATGCTCGAAGAAAAGCCGTTTCGTCCGGCTAGCACGAGGGTGCCAGAATCAAACAAGAAATCAGACTGCCGGTTGTGGCGCTCCGATACCGGTGTAAAGAGGTCATAGCGCAGGCCCAGGCTGACGGTGAGCCGCGTCGTCGCGTGCCACTGGTCTTGGACGAAGGCGCCGTACTCACTGTAGCGCTCGTAGGGCGTGCCCTGCGGCAACGCCGATTTCCCAGCGCTGTCCGGCAAGCCGAGCAGGAAATCCGCGAATCCGGCGCCGCCCGATGTGCTTGTCGTGTAGATTCCGCTAAAGTCCAGCAGGCCCGATGGGAAGGCCAGTTGGAAGAATCCAAATCGATTCTGTATGACGCTGAAACCGAAGCGCAGCAGGTGTGCACCGCGCGTTAAGAAAACAGTGTCGTCGAGTTGCCATGTATTCTGCGGGACAATTTCGGGCAGGCTCCCCGAATCATAGCCTGACTCACCAGATATGGTGAGCGTTGACATTCCTCCCGCATTGGGCCCGGTATTGGCCCCCTGCAGACCGAGCTGGCTGGCAATATTCAAGCCCTCGTCCAGGGGAGAGACGCGCAGATAAAACCGTGTGTAACTCAGCGCGAGTTGGTTGGAGAGATTCGGCGTGAATTGATGGATCTCCTGCAATGTCGCCTGCTGGCTCGGAGCATGGTTCAATGCCAGTGAGCCAGCAATAGTGTTGCCCTGAGCAAATGCCAAGGGGTTGATGACTCCGTTCTTGAGGACGGGCGTAGCCGGATATGTGATGTCAGCTCTGCTGTAGGTGTAGCGGGCGAACATGGCGTCCTGTTGCGAGAAAAGCTGGTCCACGCGGAGATCAAACTGGTCCTGAACCTGAACATCAAGGGGGTTGATTCGCAGGTTGTTCACCACGCCGGGAAGATTCGGCAGAGGCATAATCGCGAGCAGGTTTTTAGCAATCGGGTCAATCCGATTGGCGGGAATGATATTGCCCGGAAAAGGACTGCCCGTGTTGGGATCATTGATTGTGGCCGGATAGCCGCTGAAGTCGCCGGTGCGCATGGCGGCTGTAGGTTCGGAGAGGATCGAGGTGGGTGCGGTATGGACGCGTAGTCCTTGATAGTCGCCAAAGTAGAACGTCTTGTTCTTACGAATTGGCCCGCCGATCGCAAAGCCAAACTGATTCTGCTGGAACTGGGGCTTCTGCGCGTCAAAGAACTGGCGAGCATCGAGAGCATTGTTGCGAAAGAATTCGAACGCGGAGCCGTGGATTTGGTTGGAACCGGAGCGGGTGACGACATTCACCACTGCCCCTCCGGACGCAAATTGGGCGTCGTAGTTCCCTGTCTGAACCTGGAATTCCTGGATGCTTTCAAGGTTCGGGAAGACTTTGATGGTGCCAACCGACTGGTCGCGGTCGTCCATACCGTCGATCATGAAGTCGTTGAAGCTGCCGCGCGAACCGTCGGCGATGATCTCGGCACCCGCACGCTGGGTTTCATTGCCATTGCCTTGCGCACGAATGTCACCAACCGCTCCGGGGTTCGTTCCTGGCACCAGTAATCCGAGTTGCGAGAAGTTGCGCCCGTTCAACGGCAACTGCTCGATTGTGTGCTGTGAGATTACGTTTCCGATTTCTCCGGATTCGGTGTTGAGCAGCGGTGCAGCCCCGGAGACGGTCACCTGTTGCCCCACGCGTCCGAGTTGCAATCTGAAGTCCTGCCGAATCGTTTGTTGGATTTGGAGGACGAGGTTCTTACGGACCATTGTGGCAAAGCCAGGCGCACTCACCTGAATGGAGTATATGCCCGGCTTGAGTAGCGGGACTGAGTAGTAGCCTTCCGTGTTCGTTAGCTTGTTAATGGAGGTCCCGGTTTGCTGTTCGACAACCTTGACTTCGGCATTTGCAAACGCGGCCCCAGTCGGGTCCGTCACCTGACCTGACAAAGTTCCGGTCGCGTTCACCTGGGCTGACAAGGAAAGGGCGCAACACAGGAAAGATATCAAAGATGTTATAAAGACGAGGAAGAATGGTCGAGCAACACACGCGCCGGGCATCCGTGATGAGAACTCATGCGGAGTAGAATTGTTGCCTATAGCGACTCTGCTTCTTGAACTGTCCAGATCACAATCCATGTCTCTATTTTCGGCAAACGCTTGGCCTCCTCCGGGCTGAGATAAAATGCTTACCCGTGATGAACGAGGAGCCCATCTGCCATAGGGGAACTCCGATTCGTGCAACGCGAGCTCTCGCGGCTCGACACCCTAGGAACTTTTTCGTTTTCATCTTTGTACTTCTATTCGCCGGCTGCTGCCTCGGGCGCCTTGAGGCAGCGCGGCCAGATCACGTTATCAAACTTCCGATTGTAGAAGGCAACGATCTTCGGTTCGGGCACGTATCCTTCGGGGAAGGTCAATCGCACGGACGGATCAGTTCGATCATTGAGGATGATCAAGGATTCCTCTGGTTTGGTACGAATAGCGGCCTGCAGCGCTATGACGGATACAACCTGCGATCCTTTCGGCACGATCCCGGGAATCCGAAGAGCCTGAGCGGCAGCTACATTAACGCCCTCTTCAAAGATCGCGATGGAAAACTCTGGGTCGCATCGGATGAATATCTCGAACGCTACGATCCATCGACCGAAAGCTTCATTCGCCGTTCATCCCTGGCGCAAGGAATCGAGGGCTGGGTTTGGCACATCAGTCAGGATCGCGAGGGGATGCTCTGGCTCGCGACCCACGCGGGGCTTGTCCGGCTTGACCCGACCACATGGCAAACAATTCGTTACAAGCACCGCCCAGGGGATCCCACGAGTTTGAGCGGTGACGTCGTAACCGCCACCTTCCAACAGAGAGATGGAACGTTCTGGGTCGCCACTACGGACGGCTTGGATGTTTTCGATCGTCAAACTGGGAAGGTGACACAGCACATTCCGCTGCCACCGCACCCACCAACCTCACTACAGGTCGAAACTGTCATGGATTTGCTGGAGGACCACGCGAATGTTCTATGGGTGGTTTATTCCTTCGGAAATGGATTGGCGCGGGTGGATCGCCGCAACAACAGGCTGGTCGAATATTCGCAGGCCGGCACGCAGCTTTCCGGCATACGCGCTATTCAAGAGGATGAGGATGGTACATTGTGGCTCGGCACCGCGAGCGGCGGGGTCCTGAAGCTCGATCGGCGTCGGCAGAGTTTCGTCCGCTATCTCAACGATCCTCGCCATCCTTACAGCTTGAGTTCGGATCAGGTTGTTGCGCTTTTCGCTGACCGCGACCGCAACATTTGGGTCGGAACAACCGGAGGGGGCCTCGATCGCTTCACTTATAGGCAGATACCATTCCAGACCTACCAGCACGAACCTTACAATCCCAACAGCCTAGAAAGCAATTACACGACGTCCGTCCTTGAGGACAGCCATGGAGACCTGTGGGTCGGGAGCAGGAAGGCTCTCACGCGCATCGACGGGAAAACTGGAAAGTTTACCTTTTACCGGACCGCGGGACAGCCCGGCGGCCTCTCCAGTACGTGGGTGATCTCCATGGCGGAGGATCGTTCGGGATATCTCTGGTTTGGTACGCTGGGCGGAGGACTCAATCGCTACGATCGGCGGAGCGGACAATTCAAGGTTTATCGTCACAATCCTGTCGATCCTCACAGTCTAAGTCACGACAATGTACTGGGCCTTTTTGTCGATCATAAAGGCACATTGTGGGCTGGAACCGAGGATGGTCTCAGCGCTTTCGACCCGGCGACCGAGCGTTTCCGGGTGTACCGTCCTCAGAAACCACCCTGGTTTCGCCGCTACCGTGCAATTGCCGAAGACGCGCAGGGAGCCTTATGGCTCGGCAGCCTGGGCGGCGACCTGCAACGTCTCGATCCCGCGACCGGGAACTTCAACATCTACCGCCCGGGAAGCGGGGGGGGGGACGAACAAGTGAATGCCGTTTGCGTCGATCGCTCTGGTATTGTTTGGGCCGGCACGCAGAACGGGCTGGATCGATTGGATCCCGCAACCGGCAAAGTCACCGCGTATTTCGAACGCGATGGCCTGCCTGGCAGTTCGGTGAACAGCATCCTCGAAGATGAGCACGGAGATCTTTGGCTGAGCACCAGCAATGGTCTATCGCGACTCAGTCCGGCAACCAAAACCTTCAGCAATTACTACAGCTCCGACGGATTGTTGGGAAACGAGTTCTACAATTATGCAAACGCGTATAAGGGTCCGACTGGAGAGTTGTTCTTCAACTCCTATGCCGGAGTGGTCGCCTTCTTTCCTGAGAAGGTGGAGAAGGTGGAAGATCCCTATATCCCTCCTGTGGTTCTTACCAGCTTCGAGCTGTTCAACAAGCCGGTGTCCATCGGGGCAAACTCTCCGCTGAAGCAGTCGATCTCTTTCACGAACTCTCTGGTTCTTTCCCACATTCAGGACATCTTCTCTTTCGAATTCGCGGCGCTCAGCTACTCCGATCCGGAACAAACCCGCTATCGTTACCGGCTCGAAGGACTGGAGACCGAATGGAACGAGGTGAACAGCCGCCGCCGGTCCGCTACGTACACCACGCTTCGGCCTGGGGAGTACATCTTTCGCGTTCAAGCGCGCCCCAACCGGGGCGCTTGGAGCGAGAACGGGCCGAGCGTTCGCATTCGAGTGCTGCCGCCGTGGTGGCGAACGTGGTGGTTCATCATGACTTGCGCCGCTTTGATCTTGTTCTCCTTCTGGGCGATTTACCAGTTCCGCCTGCATCAGCTTGCATGGCGGTTCAACGTGCGATTGGAAGAGCGCGTCGGCGAGCGTATGCGCATTGCTCGCGAACTGCACGATACACTGTTGCAGAGTTTTCAAGGATTGATGCTGCTCTTTCAAAGTGTGCGCAATCTGCTTCCCGAGCGTCCGGTCGAAGCCGTACGAGCTCTCGATGACGCTCTCGTCCGGGCCGATCAGGCGATCATCGAAGGCCGCGATGCCGTACACGATTTACGATCCTCGGCGATTGATAATAGTGACCTGGCACAGGCGATCACCGCTCTCGGAGAGGAACTTGCCACTTATGACGGCACGCGGAATTCGGCGACGTTCCGGGTGCTGGTAGAAGGCACGCCACAAAGCCTCGATCCAATCCTTCGGGATGAAATCTACCGCATCGCGCGGGAGGCGTTACGCAACGCTTTCCATTACGCACAGGCGCGGCGGATGGAAGCAGAAATTACCTATGGCGACTCTCTACTCCGGTTACGTATTCGGGATGACGGCAATGGCATTGAGCCGGAAGTTCTTACTCAGGGTAGCCGTGCCGGACACTGGGGTTTGCCAGGGATGCACGAGCGCGCCGAACGCATCGGCGGAAAGTTGAATGTCTGGAGCCGGCCCGGAGCAGGCACCGAGGTCGAATTAACGATTCCCGGCTCGATTGCCTACAGAGGATCTCCCGGTCTTCATCTAGCGCACAAGAAGAAGACGGCGCATTTATGAGCATCGATCCGAAACGAATTCGGATTCTCGCAGTTGATGACCATCCCCTCCTTCGCGAAGGCATCGCTGCGCTCGTCGCCAATCAATCAGACATGGAATTGGTCGCCGAAGCCTCTGACGGCCACGAGGCCATCGCGCAGTTCCGGAGGCACCATCCCGATATTACTTTAATGGACCTGCAGATGCCGAACATGGAGGGCATCGATGCGATGCTCGCCATTCGTGGTGAATTTCCCGAGGCACGATTCGTTGTCCTGACAACCTACACTGGCGACGTACAAGTTCTACGCGCTCTCAAAGCCGGTGCCCGGGCTTACCTGTTGAAGAGCCTTTTGCGGAGAGAACTTCTGGAGACGATCCGTGCTGTTCATGCCGGGCAAAAGCGTATCCCGCCTGAAATCGCCGCTCAACTTGCCGAATATGTTTCCGAGGACGATTTGACCCCGCGCGAAGTCGATGTCCTGCGGTTAATCGCCGCCGGGAATGCAAACAAACAGGTCGCAGCTCAACTCTCGATCACAGAGGAAACCGTCAAGGGACACGTCAAGAATATCCTCTCCAAACTCCGCGCCAATGACCGCACCCACGCGGTCACGATCGGGCTGAAGCGCGGAATTATCCGGTTATAGCCCCTCGAAAGAGGTGCGTCAAAACCCCTTTGTAGAGTGTTTCGACTCGTGCAGCGATTTCGTATCCTCACTCCGTGAGGTACGTCTGCAACGACTATTCTCAACGTTCCCTGACGCTTTGCCCGGCACTGGCCTGCTGCTTTTGCGGCTGGTTGCTGGTTTTGTTCTAATCCATCGCGGCCTCATCGGACCATTCGGAGCGAATCCACTCGGACCAGCCACACCGGAATGGATCGCGGCCGGTGCGGCCATGCTTCTGGTTGTCGGTCTGTGGACGCCGATCACGGGAGTGCTGGTGGCAATCATGGAGTTGTGGATTGCAATCTCGCGGCCCCACGATTTGTGTATTCCACTCCTATTAGGAGCCCTGGGCGCCGGCCTGGCAATGCTGGGGCCTGGCGCCTGGTCGCTCGATGCCCGCCTTTTTGGCAGGAAGCGTATTGAGATTGGGAACCGGTAGTCGCCTTCATCCCCCTCGAAAGTGTTGTTTCCAGGAGTCACGATTTGGTGGACCCGCGAGGCTTCCATCGGGGGATGCGCGCCGCTTAAACCGGCTCGAAAATCAATCACGGAAGAAACAAAGGAGTTTGCAGTGCGAATCGGAGTGAGAAAGAGAGAGGACAACAACGGCCTATGTGACTTGTGCAGATTGGATCAATCAATTCTGGGACGAAAGTTGTGTTCCGTCTGCCTGCAGGCGATTGCACGTCTGGCATTCGCGTCGGGAGTGCGGGCCTCACCTATCCTGACCGGCTTGGGAGGAGCAAGCGGAGACCAACCTGAACGAAGAGAGGATAGCGTGAAAACCTACGTCGGAGATTATGCGTACGAGGTCAGGAAAGAACCCTGCCTTGGGGCGGGAAATTCGGTGCACTGGGCCTTCATGGTTTACAAGATAGCGCCGAGAGAGGAGCTACTGGTCCACGGTGAAGAGTCGTTGAGTCAGGAGCACGCGGAGCGCAACGCGCGCCAACTTATCGCGCTTTACGCTGAACTCGATCGAACGAAACTGAACGAGCAAAGCGGGTCCAGCAACGCTCGTATGTGATCGTCGAATACCAGGCAAGGTCATTTGGTATTCGCGACAGAATTCGCCTGGCAGGAGGAATCGGAATGAGAAGAGAAGAAATCATCGCGAGATTTGAAGTTTTGGAGCGGGATCTCCCGTGCACCGGTCAGCAGGGGACCAAAGCAGCAAAAACGGTCGAAATGATGTGGATCAGGCATTGTCCGCATTGCGATAACAAGATGTGCAAATACACTCTGCAGTATTCGATTACCTGTGAGGGGTGCGGATGGGTGTGGCAATAAGAACGAATGCCCGGTGATTTCGATAATGGCAGATCTATGCACTCCATCGGTTGGATTGGCAGTCTGAATGCGATAGTAGCTGCTCGATTCTCGCCAGCAGTTCAGGCGGCGGAATGGGCTTCAGCAGAATCTCGAAATCAAAACCATTTGCCCGCGAATTTTCTGAAATGTTTCCATAACCAGCATCACCGGAAATCAACAGCGTCGATCACGTAAAATCTCTATCACCGCATCGATCCCGTTCATCGCCCCCATCTTCACATCACTCACGATGCAATTGGGCTAAAACGAACGGGCCATTTGAACTGCTTGTTCTCCGCTGCTTTCTATCGCCCCCTCCAGCTCCCTGTATAGGGTATAGTCCAAAGCTCCACTTTCCCGAGCCAGTAAAAGGTCACGGTGATTGCCGGATTGAATTGACATCCAGGCTGCTTTCCTCATGGCGTTGTGATGATCCCAATTACAGTACTACCCATTGCGAATCCATAAAGTGCACGGCGAGCCGGATTCCGGTTGCAACAGCTCCGCGGCGTAGCGTAAGAACACTGAGGCATCGGCGCAACGCAGTTGCACATCGTAAACAGATAACCACTACGGAGAGGTATTCGATGAACCGTCGTGATTTTCTACGATCCACGGGAGCTGTGCTCGCGACCTTGGCTTTGTCTGACACGGAGGAACTGTTTGCGAGGAAATCAGCATCTGCAAGCTGGCGCACTTTCGACGTGACCACCCGGGTCGAGGTGCTAAAGCCTTCCGGAGTGACGCGGGTATGGCTCCCGGCGGGGCTCATTGAGAAGACGCCTTTTCAAAAGACACTCTCGAATCGGTTCCGTGCCGAGGGGGGGACGGCAGAGATAGCTGACAATAAGAGCGACGCGCTCGGGATTGTCGCAGCGATGTTTCCGGCCGGCGTGAGACCAGTCATTGAACTGAAGACCCGGGTTGCGACACGGGATTATGCAGTTGATTTTTCCGCACCGGGCCATGCGCCGAAAGATGACCGCGCGGATTTGCACCATTTCTTGCGTTCCACCAAGTTGCTGCCGACCGATGGTGTTGTGCGGGAGACAGCGATTGGGATCGTCCGCGGAGCGAACACCGATGTCGATAAAGCCCGCGCGATTTACGAATGGATTGTTGAGAACACTTTTCGAAATCCGAAGACGCGTGGTTGCGGCGATGGCGACATCCGATGGATGCTGGAATCCAAGGATCTGGGCGGCAAATGCGCCGACCTCAACGCACTTTATGTGGGCCTAGCGCGCTCGGTGGGACTCCCCGCACGGGATGTCTATGGTATTCGCGTCGCCAAGTCAGAACTGGGATACAAGAGTCTTGGGGTATCGTCCGAGAATGTAACCAAAGCACAGCATTGCCGCGCCGAGGTGTACCTCCACGACTATGGTTGGGTTCCTGTGGATCCCGCGGACGTGCGAAAAGTCGTGCTCGAGGAACCGCCCGGGAACCGCCCCCTTAATGACAAGATGGTCAAGGCTGCCCGCGCGCGGTTGTTCGGGGCGTGGGAGATGAACTGGATTGCCTACAATTACGCCCACGATGTCGCTCTGCCCGGAGCGAGTGGCGCGCCGGTTGGTTTTTTCATGTATCCGCAGGCGGAAACTGCCGAGGGCCGACTTGATAGCCTCGATCCTGACCACTTCCATTATGAGATCACTGCGCAGGAGGTCACATCCGCGAACCCTAACGGAAAGCGATCAACAGCAGACTGACGAGGCAGGCTAATGAGGGCGACCAATCCCCCGACCATGATCGATGCTGCGGCTTACACTGACTACTTGCGAACGGTGGAAGGACGGCTGCGGGTGACTCTCGCCTGGGAGAATCTGTGCGCATTTCTGCCGCCGAAAGCACAGGGTCGCGCTCTGGATATGGGTTGTGGTACCGGCGAAATGACATTGAGATTGGCAGGGTCAGGTCTACATGTAACCGCCCTGGACAGCTCCGATGCCATGCTTGCCGAGACTCAGCGGCGCGTAGCGGAAGCGGGTTCTCAAGAAAGCGTTAGCGTTGTTTGCTCGCAAGCGGCGCAGCTTCCTAATTTATTTGCCCCGGCTTCGTTCGGCGTGATCGTGTGTCACAACCTTCTGGAATTTGTAGATCGTCCTTCTGAGACATTGCAGGCCATCGAGGTGCTTCTCACGAAAGACGCAGGGGCCATCGCTTCCATCGTTGTTCGTAATCGCGCTGGCGAGATCCTATCGGCAGCACTCAAGTCTAGTGATCTCGTAGCTGCAGAGGCAAACATAACCGCGGCCAAGGTACGGGCAAAACTCACGGACGGAATGGTTGCACTGTTTACGCCCGCCGAGTTGCGCAGCATGCTGTCTGATGCGCGGCTTGAGATCATTGCCGAGTACGGGGTCCGCGTGTTCAGCGATTATCTACAGAAAGATTTTCTGAACAATCCTGCCAATCATCCGTTGTTGCTGGCACTCGAACAGAGACTGGGAAAACAGCAAGACTTCGCCGCAATCGCCCGTTACTACCAGGTGATCGCACGACCGATGAGCCCCCGCGCTCCGTCGAAGGACAGACCGCATGGGCGTTAATAAGCAGCTGCTAAGTTCGCAAGAGGAGAAAAATCCCGCGATAGCCCGGGGCTTTTCGCTTGGGTTAGGACTTACGAACGAATGCAATCTGTCCTGTGCGTTTTGTTATCGCGATCCTGCGCGGGTTGACCGACTCACTCTGGAGCAGGTGCGCGCCGTCATGGAACGGCTGCCGGTATGCACGGTCAATTTAGGAACGGGCGAAAACGGCATGCACCCGGATTTCAAAGCTATTCTGGGCTATCTTCGCGCGCGACCGGTCAAGCGCACCATCACCTCGAATGGACACAGCGTTGCTCTCCTTGAAGATGATGAGGTGCGTGGCTTTCATGACGTCGAATTCTCACTCGACTACCCGACGCAGGCCGAGCAGGACGCACAACGTGGTCCGGGCAACTGGGCCCTGGTTCATGATCAGGCGGACCGCTGTTTGCGCCTGGGCGTACCGGTGACGATCGTTGCGGTGATGATGAAGTCCAACTACCAACTCCTCCCCGAGGTGGCGCAAGTCGCCAAACGGTTCAATGCACCGCTTCGCGTCAATGTATATCAATCCGTGCGCTCGGACCTTTATGCGCTTACTTATCGGGAATATTGGGAAGGCTTTTGCAGGTTGTTTGCTGAAACGGACGTAATCGACATCGGCGAACCGCTGGTCCGTGGCATGGTGGGTTTGCCGCCCAGAAAGGGCGGCTGCGGTGTGAGAACTGTACGCGTAACCCCACGCGCCACTACGCAACCTTGTGTTTACTGGCCTGGCACAGGAGAGCCGCTGTCGGCTCTATTGAACACGGGCGAAGAAATCATCAATAGCAGCCCATTTCAGCAGGCCCGGACACTGCCGCAAGCATGCGAGTCGTGCGTTTTGCGCGAAACCTGTCATGGCGGGTGCGCGGGTCGGCGCCGCATCCAGAATTCGTTGGCCGAACCGGATTGTTATTGTCCGGTAATCCGGGGAGAAGCGCCTAAGCTCGAAATCAGGATGGCAGCAGGCCGTGACCTTCCTAAGTCTGAAAGCTCCTGCACGACGATCGTGATTGCGCGCGATTGAGTTTTGTCAGCGCGGCAGTGCGAGCAGGACGCGCACAAAGGTGAGGACGCTGCGCATAGCCGCTCCCATTGTCCCGAGCACGTTCCCAGAAACTTTTGACTCGTACCGACCATGGCTATCCAGATCGATATCAGCCTTCATCGGGAGGCCTGCATTTTAGAGTTCGAGACCACTTGGAGATAGCTCGTACCGCGTGCGACTTACTGCGCTTTCATCCAGGTATCCGAGCCTGTCAGCTTAACTGATACGTCAGAAAGGAAGATGTGCAGGGGCTTGCCATCGCCGGTGCCGCGGTGCTCCGTTGAGATCAGCAGAGGACCTGCCTTTTTGTACCCTGCCCACGTTGCAATGACGAGGCTCGGCTTTTTGGGCCCGCCACGGTGGAAGACAAACTGCTCTACGCGGTTGTCTTTGCCGAGGTAGAGTTCCCAGGTGTCGCCGGGCGTGTAACCGCCTTCGTTGGGATACTTCACTGCGACCAGCTCGGCCGAGCCGTTGCCTACCGGCAGTTTATGCATACCTTGATCGGTCACGGTGGCGCTGGTGTCCCAGTAAGCATGGAACGGAAAGAGAAGCCAATAGTTATCGTTGATGAATGCCGGATCAACTTCGTTTTTCACGGCGTCGGGTTGGCTGCTAAGCTCGGTGCGCATGTAGGTAACCTTGACCGGCTTACCGGCTTTGTCCTTCCCCTCATAGGTAACCTTGTTGGTCTTGGGCTCCCAAACCCATGAATGGGAGACATTCACCCCGGAAAACTGTTCGTTCCACATATAGCGGATCACTTCAATTTGCCCAAACGAATCAAGGCCATAGGTTTTGGCAAGCTGTTCGAGAATTGGTGGGCGCGTCTGCGTCCAGGAGTTCGGAGCAAGAACCAGAACTCCGCAAAGCAGAAGACCCATCACGGTTAAACGGCGGGCATATCTCATAAGAGTTGGGTCCTTGAAGCGATGCTCTGTAGGATGACGGTATAAGGTTTCCGGATGACAGTAATACGGTTCGGCGCACTGTCTTTCACGCTACCTACTCCCTTGAGCACAGGGGAGCGGGCGACTGCAGTATCCGGCGAAAAGCGAGAATTGCGGCAGCTACCGCCAGGGATCCGTATTCCAGCAGCATTACCCAACCAGGAAGCGAGCCCCACGGACGCCCAAGTGTGCGAAAGTGCCACATAATGTAAGTGGGGATTATGCTGATAGTCCAGAGAATGAGCAGCAGTGTCGAGGACGAAGTCAGAAATGGCAGCAGCCAGAGAAGATACCAGGGGAATACGACGGGTGCGCACAAAAGAGCTGCTGCCATTGGCCAGGCAAATACGTCCGGAGACCACTCGAGCGCTGTGCTTCTTAGCCAGGTTGCAGTCACTAATCCGACGAACACCGCCAGCCCAGCTAGCACCTGCGGAGGCGCCACGTGATCGAGTGCCGCGAACACGGGACCATTAAAGCGGAAACCCTGCACATACGTGCCAAGCGAGCCGATCGGAATGTGGCCGTGATCAAGAAATGGCACGTACAGGAGTCCGACCACGGCTGCCGCAAGCGCAGCGTCACGAATGCGAACCCGCTTCCAGTAGAGAGGCAAGAGTACGATCGGCAGAAATTTCACTGCAACAGCTAGCCCAAGCGCGACTGCCGCAGTCGCCCGCCAACGGCGCCCTAGCGCAGCGACGGATACCAGCAACAATAGCGCGCCAACAATGTCAATGTGACCGCTTCCTGCCACTTCAATGGCCAATAATGGGTTCCAGGCATATGCCAGAACCAGGTGCGATCTCTTCTTGCGACGCAGCACATCGAGCAACACGAAAACAATCGCGAACTCGCAAACTACGAATGCTACTCTCAGCGCAAAGGTGGACTCCTGAATCGCGGTTACTGCGCGGAAAAAAAGCTGGGCTCCTGCTGGATATGGGCTCGGTAGATCCGAGTTGTTCAGGTTACCGGTTTCCCGGGTATGCAGCCTCTTAGCGGCAGGATCGCTGGGAACGACAAGATAGGGGTTGTAGCCGAGCCTCTGCAGGCGGCCATCCCAAACATATCGATGAATATCATCATCGGGGTCCGCGGGTATCCGAAGAAATTCAATGTTCCAGACAGCAGCCAAGACGAGCCCAATGACGACGACGCGCCGGGAAAATCCTGGCGTAGTGAAAAACATACGGATCGCTAAGAGGTACACGATCTCCGCAAGCGCCAACGAGGCCATGAAACAGGGTCCGCCCCTATCGCCGAAGTTGCGCGAGCAGATCGTTAGCGCCACGCACAACGTGGCGCCGAGTAGGTACACTCTGCACGCGGGGGTTATCTTCACAAATCTCCCGTGCCCGTCCGTGACTGTGCCGCCACAAACTCCCACTCTTTAAGCCACGCCGCCGTGCGTGGCGCCCTTGCCGGAGCCAGACGCAGTTCCGCTGTCAGACGGCTCAGGTCGTCCGCTATATCAATATCGTAAAAAGGATCGGTGAAACCTACGGATAGCTCAAGAGCTCGTGCGCACGATAGGAGTCTCTCCAGCGCACTGCTGGTGCCCATTCCGTCGCGTGCGAAAAGCGCAGGATGAGAAGCCTTTGCCCCTACGAGATAGTAGCCTCCGTCCTGCGTTGGTCCCACGACCACGTCATGTGCGGCCAGGGTTTTGAACGCGTCTTCGAGAACAGAACGCGGCAGGTGTGGGCTGTCGCTGTTGAAGGCAATGGTGCGTCGTTTATGGTCTTCCGCGAAGTGCGCAAACACGGAAATGAGGCCCGCGGCAAGACCTTCACCTTTCTGGGCAACTACGCTCGCTTCACTGCCTGCCAATTGCACCAGCTCGTTTACGTCGGTGTCCGGGCACATGATGGCAACTTCCACATCGCCCAATGACCGTGCCAGCGACAGCGTGTCATCCAGAAGACAGCAATAGAAAGCAGTGACAGCCACGGGAGAAAGGCTGGGCGCCAGGCGGGTCTTAACCGCGCCTGGCCTTGGTGCTTTCGCCATGATTACCAGCACACGGTCGCTACCTGACGAACGCACCATCGTCTCGCTTGCGGATTTCATAAAAGTTTGATGCGAACCTACGCTGGCCGTGGTGTCCCGGCTCTTCGTTGCCGGAAATAATAGCGCACTATCAAGCTGAGAATGCACCAACCGGCGCCAGCCGTACCCTTCAGCGTACCGCTGATCTTCGATTTTCCGATACGCGGGTAGTAGCTCACCGGGACTTCAACCACGCAGAATCCAGCCAAGGCGGCCTTGAGGACCATCTCAACCGCCCAGCCATAGGTGGTCTCTTCCAGGGCGAGCGCGCGTAGCACATCCGCACGGCCAGCACGAAACGGGCCGAGATCACTGATGTCTAGTCCATAGAGAAGCCTGATCAGGCTGGCGGCGAGACGATTACCAAACACCTGATGCCAAGGCAACGCCCTAGCAGAACGCCGCTCCTGGAGTCTGGAACCGAGCGTGATGTCCGCACGTCCCTGAGTGATTGGTGCTAAGAGAATCGGCAGTTCAGAAGGCCGATCGCTGTAGTCGCCATCAAGGAACACAACCACGTCAGGGAAATTTGTCGCGGCCAGACCTGTGAGGCACGCTCGCCCATAGCCGCGGCGGGGTTCCTGAACCACACGGGCTCCCATTCTTGCGGCGATCTCGGGCGTCCCGTCATTCGAGTTGCTGTCGACAACGATGACCTCCGTCGCGAGATCGGACGGAAGATCCGCTAAAACGCGCCCAATTGCCTCCGCTTCATTATGCGTGGGGATGATGACGGACACTCGCACGTGAACTTGGCCCGTCTACCACCACGGAGAAGATGGCCACCATTGCGACAGCCATGCGTCAACGCCCCATCTCCGGCCCGCGCGTCCAATAGCGAGCCCGAGCGATGCGAGCACCGGAACCAGCAGTTCCCAGATCCACGCCGTGCCCCACTCCGACACCCAAAGACTGCCGAGATACAGAAAAGCCACGAATGCTGCCGGACGGGTAAGCAGACCGATGATGAGCAGTATCCCGAGAGAAATCTCCGTCATGGCCTGCATTGGAGCAGCAATCGCGGCGTGGTTTGCCGCCAGACCCATCACCGCCTTCCAGGCGGTTGGCGAATGACCCGCCTTGATGTAATAGTTGATCAGACCTGCGTAGCCTGCCGAAGTGTAAAGGCCCTTGCCCAGATTTTCGAAGAAGACCGAGACAAACAGCGCGCCGATGGTCAGGCGAACCAATGCCAGCCCGTTTGCGGCATCGAGCACCCTGGTCGTTCCGGTTGTCTGATTTTGCGCTGGACTGACGTTTCTCGTCATCGTATACACACTCGTGAAAGCGTCTGCCGAATGTCGGAATCTCATAAGGGATGAGACAGCATAGTCGGGAGTTGTCTCGCGCTTATGATCTACGGGGCAGTTCCGCTCCGGAGACTCCCCGATGCTATGCCGATCTTCGAAGCGATCTCTTTCCCCTAGACCTTCCGCTGCATCATTTCCTGACTTGCCATAGATGGTTCAGAAGATCAAGCGCCCCCTCGGGAGAATCGCTCGCCAGCACCCGGTATTCGGCACCATAGTACGAGCGAAGGTCGCGCTCGATGGCTCGCGGAACGTCAGCTTCGTCGTCGACGGTGAGTAATACTGGCTTTGCCATGGTCCGATTTCAGCATCGTGCAGAAGGTCGAGCCTTGGGCAAGACTGGAATAAACGAGTTAGATGCTGAGGATCGAATTTGGTCGCGCGGAAGCAGGTCTCGAGGCAGGGTTGTAAGCACGATTCAGAATGGCCATTAACTAGAGTTTGGCATCTGTCAGGCCTATACGAGGCGTCTGAAATAACCTGCGAAGTTTTCGAGAAGGACGATTCACCCCGAGCAGGCAAACTCAAAAAGGAGAACTCTATGCAAACACTTCAAGCGGACTATTTCAGTGCCTATCACAATCTAAAGCTGACGCGAGATGCAAAGGGTGTGCTGGTTGCCGAGTTCCACATCAACGGCGGGCCGTTCATTATGAGCGCGCAAGCTCACACCCAGTTTGTCGATGCCTTTTACCGGATTGGGCAAGATCGAGCGAACAAGATCGTGATCCTGACCGGCGCGGGCGGGGAGTTCATTACGGATGTCGATTGGTCATCGTTCGGCGACGTCGCCGACCCCGGTGTTTGGAGCCAAGTTCACGACGAAGGTGTTCAGGTTTTGGAAAACATTGCCAACATTCGCGTGCCGGTCATCGCGGCTATCGAGGGACGCGCTCATGTCCATTCGGATTACGCGCTACTCGCCAGTGTAATTGTGGCGGCCGAGAGTGCGACCTTCCAGGATGTGGCGCATTTCGCCGCGGGCGTCGCACCCGGTGATGGAATTTTTACGACATGGAGTTATCGCGCTGGAGCAGGGCGAGCAGAGGCATTCCTGCTCAATCCACAGCCGCTGGCGGCGCGCACCGCTTACGAATGGGGCGTGGTTGCCGAAGTCGTGCCGAACGGTAAGGCGCTCAGTCGGGCACGGGAATTGGCGGAGTTGTACTTGAAGGCTCCGGAAGTGACGCGCCGCAACACACGCATCCACTTCATTCAACCGTTGAAGGAGCGCATCGTGCGGGAGGTTGGCTACGGATTGTCGCTCGAAGGAGCGTCGTCGGCCGCACTCATGAAATCAATGCAAGCCAAGAGTGGGCCTGTTACTCGGAAAGGAAAAGTCGCATGAAGAGCACCCGTTCGGGGAATTCGACCTAGTGATTCTCGGTGGCGGCACAGGGTCGACAATTGCTGCGTGGACATTTGCTGGAGAGGGGGCAGCTCATCGCGGTCATCGATCGCACTGATCGTCAGTACCGGTACCCAGCCCGCCATCGATGCGATTCCCGGTATGGCCGAGGCGCAACCACTCACTCACATCGAGACCCTCGAACTTGACGAAGTTCCCGAACATCTACTTGTAATCGGCGGCGGTTACGTCGGAGTAGAACTGTCCCAAGCGATGCGGCGATTCGGCAGCAAAGTGACGGTGATCGACCGGAACAAGCGGTTGATGTTTAAAGAAGACGAAGACGTATGTGACGCTCTTCGCAGCCTGCTCGAAGACGAGGGCATTGACGTTCTCCTGAATACGCGGGTCAAGCGAGTATCAGGAAAATCGGGAGACTCGGAGAGCATAGTCGTCGAGCAGAATGGAGTTGAGAAGACTCTGAACGGCAGTCATGTGCTGGTGGCGGGCCTTCGCGCAGGTATTAGTTGGCGGCGTGCATGCCTCCGAAGGTCTTCCCGAGGTTTCGCTGCCCTTGGCTTCGGATTCCTAGCAGATAGGAGGATTCGCTCGTAGGTCAGCATTGCTTGCCGCTTGTGCTCCGCTGTCGGGTGTAAACGTTATTGCCAGCTCACATATTCGGATGTACAAAGGATCTAAAGCCCTCGCTTCCTGAGCCGCCCTCCCGCCCAGGAAGTGAAGGTATGCTGCGCGTTCGCGATTGGGGATTCGACCTAATAAAGAGTTGCTGCTGACCGTCTCGCCTGTTCTGGATTGGTCCGCTTTCAAGGTGCTGAAAAGTGAGAAACCTATGAGAACACGCTTGGTTCTTCAGATTGGTATCGCCTTGTCTGTTGGCGCTTTCGCTCTTCAGAACGCGGTCGCTCAAGACCTCCAAAGTGGGTTTAACCAATTGCATCAGAACTACGGAACCCTCTGTCAGCAGAGTGGTGGTGCTGCGCCGGGTTGCGGCGGCGCCCCAGCTGCCCCCGCTGCCCCTGCGGCTCCTGCCGCTCCCGCTCTGAATCCGGCGCTGGCGAACGCGGCCCAGAGCATCGGAAATGCGCTGGGACAACAGCTCGGGAAAGCGCTCTTCGGAGACCCAGCCGCCAAGGCCGCAGCCGATGCTGCCGCCCAGCAACGCAACCTTGCAGCCCAGCAAAGCGCACTTGCCGCCCAACAACTCAACGATAGTGGCCTTTACCTACTCAGACAAAGAAACTATATCGGCGCCATCAATGAGTTCCAGCAGGCTTCAGCGATTGCTCCAGGCGACGTAAACATCCTTCGCAACCTCGCATTCGCAAAACAACAGATTAAAGACACTGCGGTAGCTGCGCAAACCAGCGCTGCGTTGAGCGGGGCACTGGGAGACAATTCACTGACCCACCTATCGATTCCAAGCCCTAACGCCTCCGCGCTCAGCCTGGTGAACCTTGACGCGAATGTGGTGGACTTGCGCGGCACGACCAGCACATCCCCGACGTCGCTCAGTACTATCCGTTGCGCTTGTCGACGACAAATCAATGACGATGGCGATTCCGTCTCAGCATTTGAACTCAACAAAAAATAATGAAACGTCGAAATACGCTGTAACCCTGACTTTCACAAAGCTTGACAACGCACCATGATAGACCCCTCGATCTTCTGTGCGACGAATCGATTGCCGAAAAAACCTATGAACACGCTTTCAAAGTCCTTCACTCTCGGATTCGTCCTCACCCTGTTTTGTCTGCTGCCGCTCCATGCACAGACAGCGACCACCGCGCCCGCTGATACGAAAACAGCGGCGGCGACTTCAGCGCCGACCGAGCAAGCGCCCGAAGATGTGACCAACAAACTTTCCGAATTGGTTCACGCCGGAAAATACGCGGAAGCCCAGCAGAGCGTGACCGCGCTTTTAATCCTCTATCCCAACGACCAACGGCTGATCAAGTCCAAAGCGCTGTTGGACAAATTGCTTGCGCCTGCTGGTTCGGCCAACGCATCTCCGGGCAGCAATCCGACAAGCAATGTGGCTCCCGCCCAACCTGCGGCGAGCACGAATACTAAGCCGCTTACAGGGATGGATAAGGTAGATTACAACGCCTTGATCGAACTGGCGCGGCAAGCGCAGCAAACCGGCGACCTGGATGAGCAGAGAAAGGTCCTCAAGCAATTCATGAGCCAGAGCAGTATGTTCCTGCAGCAGCATCCAGAGCAGATGCTGATTTGGCAACTTCGCGCGGCGTCAGCGATGAGTCTGAATCAGCCGATGGATGGCTACGAGGCGGGCCAGAAGCTCCTTGCTGCGGGCGCAGCAGAAAGCACAGACCTGGCCTTGCAGCAGTTGCTCGGGCAACTTAAGAACAAGGGCTGGCTGGAAAGGCAAAAAGCCGAGAGGCAAGCCGAGAAACAGATGGAGTATCACCTATTACTGGGAATCTGGAACGGACATCTCTCTAGAGCTAACCACAAGGGAAATGAAGTTGCGCATTTCGATTGGTCAATTGAATTTTCAAAGGTTAACTCAGAGATCGAGGGATATATAACCACCGGTAATGGAAAAAAAGAAGAAAAGCCCACGCTGAGAGGCACAATCCTTGATTCAGGAGAGATAACTTGGGAGCGTCGTTGGAATTCTGACTGGATACCCGTTCAAGTTGAAATGGATAACGACCGTCAGATCATGAAGTTTGCTTTTACTGCAACCATTAACATTAACTTTAACGCCTTCAATACACACGGTACTCCGGAGCAATGCACTCAGACAATTACCCTCACCAAAAGATGACAACAAGTGGAGATGCCCCATCGCTCGAAACGCGGGGCTGCTCGATGATTATGGCGGCAAATCCATTCCCGATTGGGCAAGCACCCGTTGGCGCAACGATCGCTCGCAGCGGATAGGTAACGCCAAACGTCGATCTCGCAGGCCAGTCCGGCGTCGAAGCCCAGCCGCTTGGCTCACTGCGCGTTGCCCGAGAAAAATTGTGAGGGGCCGCCCAAGGGCGAGTATCATCCTTCTGATATGGCCATAACCATGGATTCGCTCGACCACCTCGTCCTCACCGTCGCCAACATCGACATCACCGTTGACTTTTACACGGAAGTGCTCGGCATGGAGTTGTCCACCGTGGATGGCCGAAAGGCTCTTGCCTTCGGCGAGCAGATGATCAAACTTCAGCAGCGCGGACATGAGGTGAACCCCAAAGCCGCCCATCCTACCTCCGGCGCCGGCGACGTCTGCTTCATCACCTCAACCCCTCTCGACGAAGTGATTCGCTACCTGAACGAACAGAAAGTTCACATCGAAGAAGGCCCGGTCGAACGCAACGGCGCAATGGGAAAAATGCGTTCCATCTACGTTCGTGACCCGGACAAGAACCTGGTTGAGATCGCGAACTACTAGCTGTCAGGCACCGCTCTGCCGCGACTTCCGGGTAGGCGACCATACGGCCAGAACAGCTTGCTGCAGCTCTACCGCAGGAGCGTCGCGCGTCGACGTGAATCCTAAAGAGTTGCACAGGCCACCCTTGGCGGCGGCGCCAGAGAAAGTGAGCGCCCTGAAGGGCGCTCGCCATGGATGATCTTCGCTCCGGCAGCTACGCCGGCTCACTCCATTGCCCGGCTGGGGACGGTTGTGCTCGCAATCACCGGAGGGATATTTCTGGCACTCTGGTTGCTCACTGCGTATGTCGTCGTGCGGTATCGTGCGCGGCCGGCCAAGGAGAACCTGGAGCCGCCTCAAGTCTTCGGCAGCACTTTACTCCATTGAGAACCTAAACTGGGAGTGCTTCTAAGCGACAAGCGGCTGCCTTGGGACGAGAGAGGGTGCAGCTCTGCCGCTCAAGACCGCATCGATGTTGTCGAGTGCAAGCATCCCCATCGCTGAACGCGTCTCTACGGTGGCGCTTCCGATATGTGGCAGCAGAAACGTATTCTTAAGCGCAACATATCCAGGGTGGACCTTCGGTTCACCTTCGAAGACGTCCAGCCCTGCTGCTGCAACTCGGCCGCTCTTAAGTGCGGTGATGAGATCCTCATCCATTACCAAGCCACCACGGGCAGTGTTGATGACGATCGCGCCGTGCGGCAGGAGATCGATTGTTTTCGAATTGATGAAATGATGCGTCTGCTCCGTCTCGGGCGCGTGCAGGCTAAGGAACTCACTGGCTCGAAGCAAGTCCGATGCACTAGCGTGAAATATAGCGTCTTTCTCCAATGCTGTCGCCAAGCGGGTAGGATTGAAATAGTGGATCTTCATCCCGAAACCCCGTGCGCGGTGGGCAACTGCCTGGCCAACCCGTCCCATGCCAAAGATGCCGAGAACCTTTCCGGTCAGCTGCCACCCTAACAACGCTGGACTTGAAGCTTTCCACGCTCCCGTACGCACCTGTTCCTGGGCTTCGTACGCGCGCCGCGAGGCACCTAGCAGCAGCAACATCGCGATGTCTGCAGTGGCGTCCGTGTTGATTCCCGGCGTGTACGCAATGGCGATGTTCCTATTCGCCGCTGCCAGAAGATCAATGTGGTCAAGACCGACCGAGTAGGTAGCGATCACCTTAACGGAGGCGGACGCCCTCTTGAAGAATTCGGAGTCCAGGCGTTCGAGGGGTGTAATTAGTAGCGCATCGGCACCTTCTGAGGCCTCGAGCAGTTCGTCACGAGTAAACGGAAATTCGTGAGTGTTGCGACGTGCTTCGTAGTCTCGAGCGATACGCGCCTCGACCTTATCAACGAAGCGAGTTGTGACCACAAGCACTGGTTTACTCACAAACGTTCTCCTCAGTAATCGTCGACAGCGCTTCCCTCCCGATCAGGCATTCAAACCAGACGAACGTTGCGTTCCATAGTCTTAATGACTGAGTCCAGGCGGCCGGACAGCACCTGCTTGGCTAGGCTGAGGGTGTAACCTTTTACGGTATGGAAAGGAACATGCGACGGCAGCGATAATGCGTAAGGATCGACCACGGCATCAACGACGACGGGACCGTCCTTGTATGCAAGGGCCTCAGCAAGTCCCTCCCGAACGTCGCCGGGCTCTTCGATGCGGATTCCTTTCGCACCTATTGCTTCGGCGACCTTGGCGAAATTAGGGTTCTTGAAATCCACGCCGAAGGGGACCATCCCGCTCTCTTGTTGCTCGATGTTGACGAAGTCTAGGGAATCGTTATTGAGGATGATCTGAACCACTGGAATTTTTCGTTGCACTTGCGTCAATAGGTCGCCCATATTAAGCATCGTGAAGCCCCCGTCGCCGCACAGGGCGATGGTTTGCCGGCCTGGGTATGCCAACTGTGCGCCGAACGCATTGGGTGCGGCATTGGCCATGGATGCCCATGAAAACGAGCCGAAAAGCCTGCGATTTCTGCCGCCCTTGATGTGCCTTGCTAGCCATATGCATGCCGTGCCGGTATCGGCGAAAAACATAGCGTCGTCGGAAGCAATGTCGCTTAGCGTCGCGGCCAGGAATTCGGGACGAATGGGCTTGATCCCAGGTCCCTTCCTGACATAGTGCTGCAAAAGCTCGTGGAAAGAGTTTGTGTCCGCTACGTGCTTATTTAGAAAGTGGCTGTCGGTTTTGTCGTGTACCTTCTCAAGCAACGCGCTCACGGTCGTCTTGATGTCGCCGACAAGCCCGAGATCAACGGCCGTGCGGCGGCCGATGTGTTTCGGGTTTTTGTCGATCTGAACTTTCTTCACGCCATCGCCGGGGAGGAATTCGGAAAACGGAAAATCCGTGCCGAGCATAAGCAGGAGTTCGGCGTCATTAATAGCGCCAAAGGCGCCGCCGTAACCGAGCAAGCCAGTCATACCTACCGCATAGGGATTGTCGTGTTCCAGCCACTGCTTGCCGCGGAACGAATAGCCGACCGGAGCCTTCAGTTTGCCTGCCAGTTCGACAACCTCATCGTGAGCGTCTCTGCAGCCATCGCCGCCGAAGATCGCTACCGTTTTCGCATCGTCAATCATCCTCATGAGCTGATTGAGGTCCGCGTCGGCCGGGCGCAAAATGGGCGGGGCTGGAATTTTGATTTCGGTCGATTGGGTGGGTACATCGGCCGAGGCGACGTCGCCCGGAATCGAAATTACTGTAGGTCCCTTTTCCAGGATCGCGGTGAGAATCGCGGTGTGGAAGACGGCGCGTGCCTGTTCAGGGTTGACGATCCGCCCGGTATATAGGGATGCGGTTTCGAAGAACTTGTAAGGATTGAGTTCTTCAAGGGCGGCTGTGTCCATCAGGCTCGTCTCCACGTCGCCCGCAATGGCGATAACCGGAGCTCCCTCCTTGCGTGCATCCATCAGCCCATTGAAGAGATGGACGACGCCGGGGCCGGCTGTTCCACACACAGCCACCGGATCACCGGTCAGGTAAGCTTCGGCGACAGCGGCGAAAACTCCGTATTCTTCGTGGCGGACGTGAATCAATTCGATCTTGCCGTTGCGGCGCAACGCGTCAATAACAGGATTGAGAGCGTCCCCAACAATGCCATAGCAGCGTTTGACGCCGGCGTTCACGAGCATCTCCCACAAGAGATCGGCAACCTTTCGTGACATGGAATGACTCCTCTCTAGACTGGAATTTTGAGCTCAGGAACGCGATTATCGCGATTATTGGTTACGAGGCCTGGCAGAAGCATGTGGGTTGTCTCGCGGATCACCAAGTTGCTACTCCCAATGTTGGCGCTCCACAATTTATCGAAGCAGGCTTGCATTGATCAGCAGAAACACCGACGACCCTCCACGTCGGTAGGCTCCGCTGAGTAGCGCTTCGACGGAGACCGTTAAGCAGCCAGAGCTGCAGCACGCCCATTTAGCTCTGACAGCGCGCCATCGTGAGAACTGGGGTCGGTACTGCAATCATCAATCGGCAGCCTTAATTGTCCAGCGTCCTCCGAGGACAAGGATCACTAGGGGGCGGCAGTACTCATTGCGAGCCGAACAGAAACGAGTCCGTCAGGTTTCACAACCTACAGCTAAAACGGGCTCTGGCAGATTGAGGAACTCTGACGTAACCAAGCGTAGCCGGAATAATTACGGCGATATGGTTACAGCGATTTTGAGTGTAGCCAATTGAGCCCCACGTTGCTCTATTAGAGTGGAGGCACCATGCAATATGATCCCCGACTTAACCACGCCTGGTGGACGCTGCGCATCGGGCTGGGATTAGCTCCGTTGATCGCCGGGCTGGACAAATATTTCAACCTGCTTACGAACTGGGATATGTACTTGAACCCTCTGGTTCCGCGCCTACTGCATATTCCAGGGCTGACGTTCATGCACATCATGGGCGTGTTGGAAATTGCCATGGGCCTGCTTGTATTCAGCCGGTTTACGCGTTACGCCGCGTACCTCATCATGGCGTGGCTGCTTGCGATTTCCGCCAATTTGCTAACCCAGGGTCAGTTCTTCGATATCGCGCTGCGTGATATCGAACTGTCACTCGGTGCTTTTGTGCTAGCCAAACTCACGGAAGTCCGCGAGAGGGTCTTGCTCGACAATGACGCAGGACGCGGCCTTGGGACGGTCGAGGCCACGAAACCGGTCGGGCGCATCGCCTAGACCACTGAAATCCAAAAACACGTTTCGATTGTATGAGGAGAGTTCATGATGAGAACAGTTTGCTTGTGGATGATTCTGGCGCTGGTGTTGCCGGCGGTCGCGGCCGCCGAAGATTGGAGCAACGTACCATTGATCGACGCGAAGTGCTCAGAGAAGGCTAAGGCCGACCCGGACTCGCATACGCGCGCCTGCGCCATGAGCTGCGCCAGGAGTGGCTTCGGTA
Source organism: uncultured Acidobacteriota bacterium (assembly GCA_963738165.1). Taxonomy (GTDB): domain Bacteria; phylum Acidobacteriota; class Terriglobia; order Terriglobales; family Acidobacteriaceae; genus TOLSYN. Next base: position 164,088 of record CAVTVE010000018.1, on the reverse strand, counting down.
TTCTCGACAAAGATGGGAACTACCTTAAGTTCGACGATAATGGGAACCAGCAAGCGATGAAGCTGTTGCAGGAGACAAACAAGAAAGATCATCTCCGTGTGAAGGTCAGCGGTAAGAAGGAGGGCGACACGATTCACGTGCAGACCTTGACGATGTAGCACACGGCTCAGACACTGCCGTTCAATCCGGCGGCTCTGCCGGCCGCTCCTCACCGCAGAACCCTCATGGTTTTGTTCAGAGATCTCTTCGGCGTCGGGGTTCTCCCACGTCTCACTACCCTTGTGCAATTGATCAGTTCAGTACCAATTTCTAAAGCGTGGGCGGTTGGAGCCATCCGCTGAGGCCTTACAAGAAGCAGTTTTTGGGTAAATCTTGAAGTGAGGCAACCCTGCTCTCCTAAATGAAATCTTTCGTGCGCACGTGGGCTCTGATTGCGGTGAGAATGGCCACCGCTTTCAAGCCGGGGGCGATGCCGCTTGTGCGTGGCTGCTGCTCTGTCAACATTAGGGCGACTACCGGTTGTGGGGACCGTTGCCGCCGAGCACGTGAAGGGGAGAGTAAGAAGTGTCAGCCAAGCTGTTCTTGAATTCCTGGAAAGAAATTGCCAGTTTTGTGGGGCGAAGTGAGCGAACCGTTCAACGTTGGGAGAAGTGCTACGGTTTTCCGGTACGTCGGCCAGCAGGCAGAGAGCGCAGCGCAGTAATAGCGCTAGCCGCAGAAATTGAAGCATGGACGATCAGCGCACGTTGTGCATCAGGGGAGTCCGTGCCCGGGCCCAGCAAGCAAACCTCCTGCGAACAGCTCATCCCGAAGCCTGAATTAAAGCCTACGGTACTCTGCATTGATTCTCACTCGCAAAGATTAGCAATTCGAAAGCTAGTAACTGAATGCAGTGGCTATCGTGTGCTCACGGCGATGGATATCAGATCTGGTTTACGTTTGTGTAATAACAATCGGGTGGACGTTGTCATATTGGAATCTCCTATGCACCCGCTTGATAGTGATAGCATCGCGCGGCAGCTGCACAGAATTAGACCTGAAGTTCCCATCCTGATTCTGTCGCGACAAGCTAAACAAATTCCGCAAGCAGTTCTGAATCTGATCAGCGCATCGTCTCCAGAACGTCCGCAGGACGGAGCTTCTCCGGTAATTACGAGCGACAACTCCGCGCAACACCAGGACACTTCCAATATGCGAAAAAGTGCGATCTCGTTGCATGATGTCGCGGCATAGACCAGGCGGACGGTCTACGTTCGACTCGCAATATTCCGCCACGCCTGTCCTGCTCAGAAAACGAAATGCCGATCCATGTTTCAACACGTTATGTGATGCTTGCACTCACCATCCACGCCACGCGATGCAAGAAAGCTAGCAATGTCAGAAGTTGACGCTTGCACGTTCGCAAACCACGCCTAAGGTGATAAGGAGCAAGTTAGGTCTCCATAATTTTGGAGTCGGTCATGTGCGTCAGGAGGAGCCAATAATGTCACGCTCGATGCGTCTCCCCAGTTCGGTTCTGCTCGCGGTGTTTCTTTTTTCGTCGATCAATGCTCATGGAATTCCGGCATTTGCCCGCAAGTACGGATTGCGCTGCTCCGCCTGCCACGTTAACTGGCCAGTGCTCAATGATTTTGGCTGGCGTTTCAAGGACAATGGGTACCAGTTGATGAACGACCACGATGGGCCAATCTGGCAAAATCCAGCGTATTGGCCGGTCACATTTCGCATGACGCCGAACTGGCATCGAGAGGACACGAACAAGGTACAGGTGGATACCGCCGCAGGCCCTGGCACAGGTGAGGTGCGAATTACGCAGAACGGATTTGACCTGAGCGGCCTCGATATTCTAACCGGCGGCACTCTCTATCAGAATATCTCATTTCTCTTAACGCCCTCCTCAGACAATACGGCTGCATTTCACTTTGAATCCGTCTGGGTCCGAGGGGACAACCTATTCAAGAGTCCTTGGTTGAATATCAAGTTCGGAAAATTTGAGTTGGACAACTTTATATCGGAGAAGCGCATAATTTCGCTATCGGCCAACGGTGGTTTTTATCAGCTTTATCACTTCATACCTCCCGGGGATACCAACGCGTTCGGCCAGATCGGCGACAACCAACTCGGATTGGAATGGTCAGGGCACTCTTTCAATGATCACACCCGAGCCTCAGCGGCGGTGATAAGTTCGAATGATGGAAATGTGAACCTGGTAAATGCCAACAATTACAGCGGCTACTTTACGGCAAGTCAGGCGTTTGATCTTGGAGGCTTCGGTCTGCAGCGCGTGGGCGGGTTTCTCTTCGTAGGAGAGGCACCAACATACTCGCTCACCAACTCGGCCGTGCCAGTTGCCGGCTCCAGTCTGGGCAGTAAGGGATTCTATCGCGTGGGAGCGTTCGGAGATATCTATGTCAGAAGATTTGACGTGTCCTTGTATTACCAGCACGGAGAAGACAGCAAGTATTTCGGAACCGCAACAGCGGCCAATATGCCACTACCACCCGGAGCGCAGTCACCAACTTGGAATGGTGGATTTGTGGAACCTCACTTTAGTCTGAATCCGCAGGTGATCTTCTTCCAGCGTTCCGAATGGGTAAGGATGTCGAAGCAGGCTCTGGCCACAAATCCTTCTGACCTGGGAAACATTGACGCATATACGTTCGGAGCCCGTTGGTACCCCATCATGACAAGCAGGGCCGGGTTCGCGCTGCATAGCGAGTATTCGCACGTAAAGCAGCGTGGGGTCTCGCCGGTAACTGCCACAGACCTGGTTAATAGTTCTGTGTTCCTAGGTGCCGACTTCGATTTCTAGGAGGAACCGATGCGCAAGCCTCTAGTGCAATCTCTCTGCGTGATTACGACCCTGATCACGATTACTGCATTTCCCTTCGCTCAAACAGGAGAGAAACCACTCCAAGAGAACCTCAACATGGAGAGTCACATTGGCTCGCTCACGGGTCATGCTCGAGATGCGCAGATGAACTATCGCCGCTATTGCGTAGGATGTCACGGCAATTTTGGAGATGGTGAGGGCGAAAACGCTCCTTGGCTCGATCCTAAGCCGCGCAACTTTACACTCGGGATTTTCAAGTGTCGCTCCACTCCCACGGGAACCCTTCCTTTAGACAAGGATCTATATGACACGATCGGGCGTGGATTAGTCACTACGAATATGCCGCAATGGCTTCCGCTGACAGATCAGGAACGTGCAGATCTGGTGGCCAAGGTAAAAAGTTATTCGCCACGGTTTGGGAAGGAACAACCGGGAACTCCGATTTCGATTCCTCCGGAACCTGAGCCGACTGCGGAGCGCGTAAAGGCGGGCAAGGCAGTGTACGACAGAGTGCAGTGCTGGAAATGTCACGGGCCGATAGGCAGAGGGAATGGTCCGTCTGCTTCCACGCTCACTGACGACCTCGGCGCGCCAATCAAGCCATACAACTTTCATGACGAAACGCGGTTCAAGTGCGGATCAAGCGATGAGGATCTCTACAAGATATTCATGACGGGGCTCGATGGCACGCCGATGCCTTCCTGGTCGGACAACATCAAGCCTGATGAGGCATGGGATCTGGTGTTTTATCTGCGCACACTTCAACCGCTTCACACGAAAGAAAAAGAGATTGCGAAGCAACTTGGACTCGACTCGACCACATCAAAGGACGTGCCTGAAACACCGACTCCTCAAAAGCAAGAGCCGTGACGGAGAACGACAATGAAAGTAAGTTTCACATTTCCAACTGCCGCTTCAGTTATTTTGCCGATGACTCTGGCGTTGCTCCCGGTGCACGCCGTAGCACAGGGCTCAATCACAGGCACGGTGAAGCTTACGGGCACTGCGCCTCATATGCGCGGCATCGATATGTCAAAGGATCCATACTGCGTTAAGCAGCACGAGAACAACCCAGCCAAGATGGATAGCGTGGTGGTGGGATCGGGAGGCGGGTTGGCCAACGTTGTACTTTATATTTCTGAGGGGCTGCCCCCAAACCTGGCCAACACGGCACCTTCGCAAGAGCCGATATTCGATCAGAAAGGCTGCATGTACTCCCCGCATGTGCTCGCGATGGATGTGAACCAGAAGTTCAAGGTCACCACTCACGACGACACCACCCATAACATTCACCCATTGCCAGATCCGAGCACAGGCAACATACCTTGGAACAAGTCCCAGCCGCCGGGAGCACCGCCAATCGAGACGAGTTGGAAGTCTCAAGAGGTTGCGATCCCGGTCAAATGCAACATTCATCCTTGGATGCATGGCTGGTTCGTGGTAGTAAAGGGGCCGTACGGGGTGAGTGATGACCAAGGGGCATACACGATTAAGGGCCTGCCTCCCGGAAATTACACCGTGACTGCATGGCATGAAACTTTCGGAACGCAGACACAGAAGGTAACTGTTGCTGCCGGGAAGCCAGCCGCGGCGAACTTCACGTTCCAGGCAAAGTAAGTCGCGGGAGAGGGCTCTACAGAGCGGCTCAGCGTTTGCAGCGGCAGCAAGTGAAAAAAGTGTGACGACGTGGCAAAACTTTTTGCAGCTACTATCATCGTAATTGCGATTCTCTCCGCTATTCCTATCGTCCGGCATACCTGGTGGTTCCCTGAAGACATTTCAACCCACGGGCAGCAGATCGACGAGCAAATGTCAGCGACGATGATGGAGGCAGGGATCGCCTTCCTCTCTTCTCAGATCATATTGGCCGCTTTCATTTGGAAATTCTCGAATCCAAAACCTGGCACGAAGATTAAGAATTTCCCTGGTGGCGCCGCAGCACTGGTGATCGCCGGCTTCTTGCTGGTCGGCACAGAAGTCCTCGCACTTGGAGTGGTTGGCTCCAAAGCCTGGAGCGCAGTGTATTTTGCTCCTGTGCCCGCCAGCGCCCTGCCCGTTCAGGTGCAGGCTGGGCAATTTGCCTTCTATTTCCGCTACCCAGGTCCCGATGGGGCTTTCGGTCCCATCCATCCGGAAATGATCAGCGAAGCCCAGCAAAATTACTTTGGTCTTGACACAACCCACGATCAGGCGTCAAAAGATGACATCGTGACTGCCGAGATGGCGGTCCCCGTGAACCGGGAGATTCACCTCTACATGCGGTCGAAGGATGTTAGTCATTCCTTCTTCGTGCCCGAATTGAGAATCCAGCAAGATTTTGTCCCAGGCGTAGATCTTTCGGTTCACTTTACCGCAACCAAGCCTGGCAAGTATGAGATTGTCTGCACACAGCTATGTGGGCTGGGCCATTACAACATGCGAGCGTATCTTTACGTGTATTCCCAGGAAGATTTCGATAACTGGATCAAGAAGGAAGCAGCACTGCAATGACCCGACGACTGTAGTTGGGGGTTTTAGTTGAGGCGATACCATGCATGACAAATCAGCGCTTCCGGTTCATCACCACGCACCGCCGACGAGCTTTATCAGGAAGTACATCTTCAGCGTGGATCATAAAGTCATTGGCAAACAGTACTTCGGCCTGGGACTGGCGGCGGTCCTTGCCGGCATGGTTCTCTCATGGATTATGCGGCTGCACCTTGCCTGGAACACTTTCGCCATACCAGGGCTGCATCTGCTCTCGAAGAACGGCGCTCCGGGCAACATCATGACGCCCGAGTACTACCTGCAATTGATGACCATGCATGCGACACTCATGGTCTTTTTTGTACTCACGGTTGTGCCCTTCGCAGCATTTGGAAATTTCTTTCTGCCCATACAGGTGGGCGCTGAGGACATGCCCTTTCCTCGCATCAACATGATGTCGTTCTGGGTTACGTTTGTCGCCTTTTGCGTTCTCGTTTCATCCTTTTTTGTCGGGACTGGACCTGCGCTCTCGGGTTGGACAGCGTATGCTCCTCTGAGTGCATTGGGTGAAGTAGCCGGCCCTGGTCAGGGCTTGGGACAGCTTCTGTGGGCTATCTCTATTGCCATCTTCTGCGTTGGTCAGTTACTCGGATCATTGAACTTTATTCCAACCACACTCGACATGCGCACCAAGGGCATGAGCTTATCTCGCCTGCCGCTCACGGCGTGGGCCTGGTTCATAACATCAATGATGGGTCTTGCAGCGTTCGCCGTGCTCATGCCGGCCTGCATTTTACTTATTCTGGACCACGTGGCCGGGACGAGTTTCTTTATCCCGGGCAACTTGGTACTGAACGATCAGATTCAGCCGCACTCGGGGGGATCCACTCTGTTATGGCAGCACCTTTTTTGGTTTTTCGGACATCCAGAGGTGTACATAGCCATTGTTCCAGCCATTGGTATCGTCTCGCACATTCTGATTACAAATATGCGCCGCCCGTTACTCAGCTATAAGGTGGTGGTGGCCAGCATGTTGTCCGTTGCTGTACTTAGTTACATGGTTTACGGCCATCACATGTTTGTTAGCGGGATGAATCCATTCTCTTCACTTGTTTTTTCTTTCCCGACGCTGATCATCACGATCCCGGCGACCATCATTGTGCTTATCTGGATTGGCAGTCTCTACGGTTCGCACTTGCGTATCAACACCCCATCCCTGTTTGCCCTGGGCTTCATCTCAATGTTTGTTTCCGGCGGCATCTCTGGCTTTTTCCTGGCGCAACCCTCGCTTGACATCATGCTCCATGGCACCTACTTCGTCGTGGGCCACTTCCATCTGGTAATGGCTGTTGCTGCAATCTTCGGCATCTTCGCCGGAACTTATTTCTGGTTCCCAAAGATGTTTGGAAGAATGATGAACGAGACACTCGGCAAGGTTCACTTTTGGCTCACATTCGTCGGCTCCTATTGCATCTTCATGCCGTTCCACTATCTCGGCTTCGCAGGCAACATTCGTCGTTATCAGCAATTTTCCGGCTACATGGAACCGCTGATCCCGGTTCATAAGTTCATTACCATTGCGGCTCTCATCACAGGCGCAGTGCAGCTAATTTTTCTTTTCAACCTCGTTTACAGCCGATTCTGGGGGAAGCCTGCACCCGACAATCCTTGGGAAGCTACGTCGCTGGAATGGATCACGACCTCGCCACCTCCGTTTGATAACTTCGGCGGAAAACTTCCGGTGGTTTATCACGACCCTTATCAGTACGGAATTGAGGGCTCGACAGGCGACTACGTAATGCAGAACTCACCAGAGCAGATTCAGGTTGTACGTGATCAGAAGTAGTAGCAGTACTGGTAGAAGGAGTCCTTAGGGTAATGAGCACATCGATCCATCACCGACCAGGGGCCGATAAGCCGCGGGAACTCACGCGAAAGCCTGGCGGCGGAGGCGGAGGAATCATCACGTCGGACGAGCCGCCGCACGTGGGAGTGCATGGTTATTCTCCACACCCGGCATCGACGGCCATTTATGTCGCGATGGCCGCCATTGCTATGACCTTTGCGGCCTTCACCAGCGCCCTGATCGTCCGAAGAGGCGGTGCAACTGATTGGCGGCATCTCACCCTGCCTTCCATTCTTTACCTGAACACGATCGTAATTCTATTGAGCAGTGTTGCTCTGGAAATTGGCAGGCGCTCGGTTTCGGCATTCATGGTGAGTCACGGACGAAGGGCCATCGCTGTTCGATGGCTGAATTTCACCTTCTTCCTCGGTTTGCTGTTTGTGATCGGGCAGTGCCTTGCCTGGCTTCAACTGAGACGAGAGGGACTGTACCTGCCGACGACTCCGAACAGTTCTTTCTTTTACCTATTTACCGTCGCTCACGCGCTGCATGTTCTGGGGGGACTAGGCGGATTGCTTCTTGTGACCTACAGGCTGCAACGCATGTCGCTGCGGAAGAGCACTCTCGACGCCGTATCTCGGTATTGGCATTTCGTCGATGCCTTGTGGGTTTATTTGCTGTGGTTTCTCTGGATGAACGCCTAGCGGCCTGAGCTTAGGAGTGGATATCTCGTGGGTCAGCCTGAATTCGTAACCAACGCGCACGATGCTGCTTTCAATGCCGAACCGATGTTTTCGGTTCCGGCAAAAAAGAAGGCAATCTGGCTCTTCATCATTGCTGACGCAGCCACCTTCACAGGCTGCCTGATGGTGTACGGATTTTTGCGCAACGCATCACAAACGTGGCCGACTCCGTTTCGTGGTTCCACGGTGGCCAACGCGATGGCGATGACTTTCGTTTTGGTGAGCAGTAGTTTTTCCATGCTTCTGGCTGTCCGGGCAGCCAAGGCGAATCACAAATCAGCCGCCATTCGCTGGACGATGCTCACCGCCTTGGCCGGGATTGTGTTCGCTGCTCTGCACATACGTGAGTGGCATGGATTGATTGACGAAGGTGTAACCATGTTCCGGAATCCCTGGGGCACACCTTTATTCGGCGCAACCTTTTTTTCCGTTACGGGCTTGCATCTGCTGCATGTACTGGGCGGAGTGGTCGCACTCCTTTGGGTGGGGATTGGCTACAAACGCGAGCGCTTCCATGCCGACGACTTAGAGGTAGCAGGTCTCTACTGGCACTTCGTGGATGTGGTTTGGATGTTTGTCGTGCCCCTTGTGTACTTACTGAATGTGTCTCGTTGATTCAGGAGTCTGGAGAAGAAAATGTTTGAAGCGCCGGACACACAAAAACACGATGCAAGTGCGCAATACGTAGACAGCATCGGCAAGTACGTTGTCGTTTATATTTGTATCTTGCTTCTGGCCGGACTCCAGGTCGTCGTTGCTTACCAGCAGGCCACTGTCATGGGCTCAGTGACCCGGATGATGCTGATCGCGATTGCTGAAGCCGGTCTGGCGCTGGTGTTTTTCATGCATTTGTGGGCGGAGAAGCGAGCTTTTCTCTTAGCGGTTGTGCTCTTTGCAGGGTTCGTAATTTTCTCCATGCAGGACTCCTGGACAGATAGCTTTCGCATTAGGTTTGGCGTCCCAGGCGGACGGCCAAACACGGAGGTAGCGAAATGAACAGAAGAGATAAAGATCTTGGATGGGTGCGTTTTCTGAGCCGGGCTCTTGTGGCGTTGACAGCTCTTGTCGCTTCAGAGCCAGCGTTTTCCCAATGTGCGCTCTGTTACACGCAGGCTGCCTCGTCGGGCTCTCGAATGATCGATGCGCTACGTAGCGGCATTCTGATCCTCATCGTTCCGCCCACGCTTATGACCATGGTGGTGATTGGCGTTTGCTACAGGAAGCGTAACAACTACCAAGACCCTGATTTCACCAGCGAAGCTGACAGCAGTTGGTAACAGAATCTAAATGGAAAATACCAGGACGATCGGCGAAGCCATTACAATTCAGGGCCTCACTCGCAGACTGCGCGATTACTATTCTTTGACCAAGCCAGAAGTGAATCTGCTGGTGCTGATGGCGACTTCGACCGGATTTTGCCTGGGATCAGGCAAGTCAATCAGTATCTCTGGGTTGCTGAATACGCTCATTGGCACACTTTTAATCGCAAGTGGCACCGCGACTCTCAATCAATGGATGGAGCGGCGCTGGGATGGGAAGATGCGGCGGACTGCTTCTCGACCTCTTCCCTCCGGTCGGGTGAGTGCCCGCGAGGCGTTCTTGTTCGGAGTTCTTTTGAGTGTCGGCGGCTGGCTCTATCTTGCGCTCGCTGTGAATCGGCTAGCTTCGCTTGTCGCGATATCGGCTTTGTCATCCTATCTTCTTATTTACACGCCTCTGAAGAGAAAGACTCCTCTGTGCACCCTGCTGGGCGCGGTGCCGGGAGCGATGCCTACCCTGATCGGATGGGCCGGAGCTGCTGCTGCAGTAACACCGAAGGCATGGCTTCTGTTCACGACACTTTTTCTGTGGCAATTCCCTCATTTCCTTGCGATCGCACTTACCTATCGGGAAGACTATGCAAGAGCAGGTTTTAAGATGTTGCCTGAGTTCGATGTGAGTTCTCGGTTCACGAAGGCGGAGATACTTGGTTTCACGATCATTCTGGTACCGATAACCTTATTCCCGCTGAACGGCTCGCCTGGTTTTGCATACTCGACCGGCATGTGCCTGGCCGGTGCGTTCCTCGTTTATCACGTGATGAGGATATGGAACCCTAGCTCAAGGCGCGCAACCAGCCGGCTTATTTTCGCTTCGATCATTTACTTGCCGGCCGTCTTCGCGATGATGGTCGCGGCGAAGTTCCTAAGCCTTTAGGACCCGGTCGGATCAGAGCAGGATCGATGGCTCCCATAATCCGGAAACGCTTCATTTACCTGCCAGCAGTCGAGCCATGGAATACATCCAGCGGATCGAACCAACATTCCTTCAAGAAAGACGTATCGGAGAGGCTGCCCGCGTTCCAGCGCTGCAGGGAGGAGAACGTCGTAGCTACCATTCCGCCTTCCGCAGAATCCAGAACGACGACCACACCTGCGACCTGTTTCGGGGTAGCAGAAAGTTCACGGTACTTCTGACGAAGAAGAGATTGCAGGTACCTCACCCCGGCGGTTTTGGATGTGGGGACAGAGCTGTCGCCGGGCTCGACCCATACGATCTGTACCTGCTTTCCTTGTAGTGGCTTCCACTTTCCAGGGAACATTCCCGTTTCTTCACGGGTCGTGTGAAATAGTTGGCTATTGCCCCCTCCAGGTTTACTCGTGGTGGCATCGGGCATTGAGACACCTGACAAATCCAGTTGTGAACGCTGAACCCAGCCGCGGGAGGGCCCCAGAAGATGCACATGCACCCATTCATCGTTCATGCCAATGACCTGGAGTTCGTCATCGGCATCAGCTATAAGGATAGTCTCCGCACCTTTTGCAGGACGCGAAAGCACAGGAGTCTTTGCGGCCCTGACGACCGCCAGATCATTCGGCTTGGTTTGACTCTTACGAACCTCTTCCAGGGCCTTAAGTTCCCTTGTCAATTGTCGGGTTCTTCGCTCAACGGAGTCTTCGTCACGCGGCTGAGGCTGCGACATTGCAGGGATTTTTGATGCGCGGTCGAGATTGGCTCTCGTGACGGACGGCGCGTCTGGCAGCGACTTTGCCGCATCAATTCCCCTGTCGCTCGGCGCAAGCGTGCTCTCAAGTCGATCGAGTAAGTCCGATTCAAGGCGGCCATTGGAAACCAGCAGCTGATAGTTCGATTGATTCGGAACATCATCCGAGTACCACGCAGTGATCTTGGCGCTTATCTGCACAGATGTCACCGCCGAACTCACCGAGGTTACGACAATTGCGTACTCATAATAACCTTGCTGGTAGCGATCGAGCGGGTGAAGACCAGGCTGTACGAACCCATATAAGGTGGGGAGTTTGCCTCCAGAACTCGCCTGCAGATGCTGGAGAGCCTGTTCCACTTGCTCCTTGGAGGATTGGATGACTCGCTCTGCCGGAATGTCAGCCGCATAGCAGGCACCCACCAAGAAGAGCGGCAACAGTAAAGATATTGCAAGCAGTAAGGCGCGATTTGCAGAAAACAAATAGGTTCTGCTCACGGCTGAGCCACCAATTCACTGCATCGAATCCAGCCGCGGTGTCCATCCTGACCTTCGACGCCGTACCATTTTGGCGTAAGCACAAGGATCACAACCGCCGTTTGGGCCGGAAGATACTTGATGGCCGCCGCGCCGGAAAATGGCGCTGATCGAAGTGCAGTCCCATCTTTCTTTACCTGCGCTTCCACCTGCGAGCGAAGCTCGGCTACCCGCTGCTCTAATTCTTTAAGGGCGTCATCCCCTAACGTTGTTGCCAGAGGAGGCGATTTCATTTCTGGAGCTTTTACGGCAACGGGTTGCTCGCGCCGGGGAAGCTCAGCCCTCAGCTGTGATCGGCTCTGCTGGAGTACTTGGAGACGCTCACGAATCTCATCGTACTCGGCGGATTCCACAGTACCGTCTGACGGGTTGGATCCGTGCCTGTCATTGACGGTGAAAACCGCGTCAATGCGAAGCCTGGTCCTCTCCGGACTAACTGCCTGCACTACATACCTAACCGTGATGGCTCCCAGTCCGTTGCTCTTTTGAAAGTGCCTGGGGTCGACGACATTATCGATTTGCTTGTAAAGCACCTTTCCCGGCGTTTCTAAACTGCCCAATGCTAAGGAAGAAGCGAGGTCGTGCGCGCCGGTCAGAGTTTTTTCCCGTTCGTAGACGTAGGTTCCGTGAATGATGTGGTCTTGTGATACCTCTCTGACAGATTCTAGAACGTCGGATTCTGGTGCTTCCATCACAACATCGATTGCGCCCTGCGCGTCGGTTGCTCCCTTCGGAGATGGATTGGGTGCTCCGCGCGCGGCCAGCGTTAGGACACTGCAACATAGCAGGACAAGCCAGTACCCCACACGATTCATTTTCATGCTCATGCACGAATCCGATAATACGGCGCGCTGAAATCGGCATGCAGATCTCAGTAACATTCCGATCACCTGACTGGCAGACAACGTGCCCTTGAGTGCTCCCGTTTCAGAAGCAGTCTTCTTAGCCCAAAATACAGCAGAAGCACAGACGTGCAAGCGTCAACTTCCGACATGAAGCTACAGAAAAAGTCAGGAGCCCTCAGGATTGAGTTTCTGAATAGAGTGCAGGTAATTCGATAGAGCAGCAGCACTAAGATGTGGAAAACTCTCGTGTCCCCGATGAAAAGTGCAACACTGTAGCAAAACTCCTCGCCATCTCTGAGCAATTGCTAAGTTGCTGATTCCATGAAGCCATTCGCCACCCCACAGCTTCCGGCGGCGGTTTTCGTGTTGCAGTTCACATCACTGGCCGGTGCTGCAAAAATTCGCCGCCACTCATCGCATTCTCCTAATTACTTAGTTTTGTTGGGTTTATCCACTTTGGCCAACAACGGCCAGCAGAGTGCTTTTCCATAGCACGTACGCGGGTCAGACAAGGAAGAGTCGGGAGCCGCGAAATTCAAACAAGAGCCCAACAAGGGCGGAGGATCAGACAATGACGGTTATCCTAGTTCTCTCATTTTTCGTAAGCTTCCTGGTTATCGAACGGATCATCAACAAACCCGCTCCCGAATTTGTGCTTCAGACCGCTCCTGCTGCCGAAGCCGGCGCTCGCAAAGCCCAGCCAATTGTGGCAGGCTACGAGATTCCCGAACACCTGCGCTTCCACCAGGGCCATGCGTGGGCGCTAGGCGAGAGCCCGAATCTGGTTCGCGCCGGAATCGACGACTTTGCCGCCAAGCTGATCGGCGCGGCCGAGGAAGTCAACCTGCCGCAGCGTGGCCAGTGGATTCGCCAAGGACAGAAGGTTTGGAGCTTCCGCGTGAACGGTGAACTGGTGGAGATGGTTTCGCCGATCGAAGGCACGGTGAACGAGGTCAACGATGAAGTGATTCGCCACCCCGAGAGCCTGACCTCCGACCCCTACGGCAACAGCTGGCTGATGACCGTGGAGAGCCCGGATGCCAAGACCAACTTTCGCAACCTGCTGACCGGCAACATGGCCCGCAGCCTGATGAGCGACAGCGCCAGGAAACTGGCTGCCTACATTCCGGCGAACTCTGGCAATCTGGCTCTGGCGCAAGACGGCGGCATGGTTCATGGCGAGATCGCCAAGCAACTTCCGGCCGACAAGTACGTCGAGATCACCAAAGAGTTCTTCCTTGCCTGAGTAACACTGCTTTATAAGGCCGCCCGGAGGATAAAACCTCCGGGCTTTTTCGTGTGGTTAGGATGAGAACGGGAGAATGGGAACATGCCCCTATTCAGGTTTACAACTCGCGCATCTAATGCGGAAGCTGACGTCCACGAGGTACGCGGCAGCATGGGAGAAGCAAGATGAAGGCAGTTGTGCTGCATGAGTATGGAGGTCCTGAGAAGCTGACGTTTGAAGAGAACGTTCCCGACCCGCAGGTGAGCGGAGACACGGTGTTGATTGCCGAGGCCGCAACGAGCGTGAATCCGATCGATTGGAAGGTTCGATCTGGTGCGAGGCAGAAGGACTTTCCACTATCGTTTCCAGCAATTCTTGGGCGCGACGTCAGTGGCGTGGTGCGCGCGGTGGGTGCGAATGTGAAGCACTTCAAGCCGGGTGATCGCGTGGCTGCGCTGACAAATGGAACCTATGCCGAACTGGTTGCAGTGCCCGATTCGCAAGTGACGCACGTGCCGGATGGAGTAGACCTGGTGGAGATGGCTGCGATTCCGCTGATTTCGTTAACGGGGGACCAGCTAGTGCGGCGCGCGACGAATGTACAAAACGGACAGACGATACTTGTAACCGGAGCAGTGGGTGGCGTGGGGCGAGCTGCGGTGCATACGGCAAAAAAGATGGGTGCGCAGGTGATTGCGGGCGTTCGCAAGAAGCAAGTCGAGGAAGCTCGCTCCCTCGGCGCCTCTGGCGTTGTGGCAATCGATGACGACGAAGCAGTTGCGAAGCTCGGTCCGGTGGACGCAATTGCTGACACCGTCGGCGGTGAGACCGCAGCGAGGTTGATTGCCAAGGTGAAGCAGGGAGGCTCCTTCGGGTATGCCTCTGTGATACCGGATGGTACAGCGGCGCGGTACCCTAATGTAAAGATCACGCGCGTGTACGCTCAGCCTGATCCATCGAAGCTGCGTGAATTTGCCGATGATCTGCGCGATCGCAAGTTCGTCGTGCCGATCGCTCTCCGGCTCCCTTTGCGCGATGCGGCTAAGGCACACGCGCTCGCGGAAAAAGGTGGCGTTGGGGGGAAGATCGTTCTGCTCGCGCCGAATGGGCAAAGCTAAATTCTTCAACAGGAGGAGCGAATGTCATCGTCGGAGAGAAAGCACGCATATACCAGCGTTGCCGCAGGCCAGCCTTCGCCTCCAGAGCCCACCTTTGCCGAGCGTGCCCGCACGCTGCTTCACCTGGGACGTATCGGCAGCATGTCTTCCCTTTCGCGAAGGCAGCCGGGTTTCCCTTTCGGCTCAGTCATGCCCTACAGCGTGGACGAGCACGGCCGCCCCATCTTTCTCATCAGCACAATGGCCATGCACACCCAGAATCTCAAGGCAGACCCGCGCGCCAGTCTTTTGGTAACACAGTCCAATGCTGAGGGCGATCCATTGGGTGCATCCAGGGTCACACTGCTGGGTAATGCCCTTGTGGTGAAAGAGCCGGAGTTGGAGCAGGCTCGCAAACTCTACTTGGAACGTTACGAAAACAGTAAGTACTGGGTCGACTACGAAGATTTCTCTTTTTACCGGCTGGAGATTGTGGACGTCTACTACGTCGGCGGCTTCGGCGTGATGGGCTGGGTTGCTGCCTCAGACTATGCTGCCGCGCAACCGGACCCGCTGGCTGACGCCATGGCCGGGATCCTCGAACACATGAATGCCGACCACAAGGATTCGCTTGTCCGGCTGGCGCGAAGGTTTGCCGGTATTGAAGCAGAGGAGGCGACAATGACCTCCGTCGATCGGCTTGGCTTTCAAGTGCGATTGAAGACCGCTGAAGGCATACGTGGCGCTCGCATTGCATTTGTTCGCGAGGTGGGCAGCCCGGCCGAGACCAGAAGCGTGCTCGTCGAGATGGTGCACGAGGCACGGCCAGCCTGAGAATTCCGCAGCTCTAGCCATGGGTGCGGATTCGACCTACCCAAATACATACAACTATTTTCTCGGCTTTCGTCTCTACAGTGAATACGATCTTCTACCTCAAAGTCGTATAACTCTCACGACGCTGAATCGCGCTGTTAGCGCTCCGACCTGCGGTAGAGTGATCCTCAAAGGAGGTTGCTACCGTGGCTGAAGTTCAATCTAGCGAGATTGCGGCTGCTGCGAGCGAGGCCCAGATTGCGGTCCATTGGAAAGAAGAGAGCTATCTGTATCCTTCGCCCAAATTCATCGGTCAGGCGAATCTCACCGACCCGGCTATTGTGGAGGGGTTCAGTGAAAAGAACTTCCCGGAATGCTTTCGCGAATATGCCGACATGCTGTCCTGGGACAAGTACTGGGAAACCACACTGGACACCAGCAATCCGCCGTTCTGGAAGTGGTTCGTTGGCGGGAAACTTAACGTCTGTTACAACTGTGTGGATCGCCACCTGGAGAAGTACGGGAACAAGGCTGCGCTGATTTGCGTGCCGGAGCCGGAGTCGCAGGCGATCGCGGCAATCACCTACCAGGAGCTTTTCGTCAGAGTCAATGAATTCGCGGCGTTGCTGCGCGACTTTGCCGGGCTAAAGACAGGCGACCGGGTCACATTGCATATGCCGATGATCCCGGAGCTTCCGATCACGATGTTGGCATGCGCCCGCCTCGGAGTGATTCACTCGGTCGTCTTCGGTGGATTCAGCGGCGAAGCTTGCGGGAGGCGAATTGCCGACTCGGGCAGCCGGGTACTGATCACCGCGGATGGCTACTATCGCAACGGAGAGCTGGTGGATCATAAATCTGCCACCGTCGAGACCGCAGTGGAAATCGCAAAGAGTGAAGGCCAGAACGTAGATAAGGTTCTCGTCTGGCGGCGGGAGCCGGGCAAGTACGCTTCCAAATCGGGGATGGTGCAGGGACGCGACTACTTTGTAGACGAGCTTCTGAAAAACTTTTCGGGCAGAAGAGTTGATCCCGTGTCGATGGATGCGGAGGCGCCACTCTTTCTCATGTACACCAGCGGCACCACTGGAAAGCCCAAGGGATGCCAGCACAGAACCGGCGGCTACCTGGCTTACGTGACCGGCACCTCCAAGTACATTCAGGACATCCATCCCACCGATGTGTACTGGTGCATGGCTGACATTGGCTGGATTACGGGCCACTCCTACATCGTCTATGGGCCGCTTGCGTTAGCTGCAACCAGCGTGATCTACGAAGGGGTTCCGACCTATCCCGACGCAGGACGACCGTGGCGAATTGCTGAGCGGCTTGGGGTCAACATCTTTCACACCTCGCCCACCGCAATTCGAATGTTGAGGAAGATGGGCGCGGAGGAACCCACAAAATACAACTACCATTTCAAGCATATGACCACGGTGGGCGAGCCCATTGAACCGCAGGTCTGGCATTGGTATCACGACGTCGTCGGCAAAGGAGAAGCGGTCATTGTAGACACGTGGTGGCAGACCGAAAATGGCGGTTTTCTTTGCAGCACGAAGCCTGCATTGGATCCCATGAAGCCCGGAAGCGCTGGCCCCGGTGTTCCAGGAATCTATCCTGTCATCTTCGATGAAAACGGCAACGAGGTTTCAGGCGGTTCCGGAGTGGCAGGAAACATCTGTATCAGAAATCCCTGGCCCGGGATTATGCAAACCGTATGGGGAGATCCCGACCGCTTCGTCCGGGGTTACTACTCGAAATATTGCAAGAACTCTGCGAGCACAGACTGGCATGATTGGCCGTACTTCGCAAACGATGGTGCCGTGCTGGCTTCCGATGGATATTTTCGCATTCTGGGCCGGGTGGACGACGTGATCAATGTCGCTGGCCACAGGCTCGGAACCAAGGAGTTGGAATCAGCCTGTCTCATGGTTCCGGAAGTTGCCGAAGCGGCAGTCGTGCCCGTAATGGATGAGATCAAGGGGCGTATGCCAGAGATCTATGTCGCTTTGAAGCCGGGCTTCGAGCCCAGTAAGGAGATAGAGTCAAAGGTCGTCGCCTCAATAGAAACTCACATTGGCAAGATTGCACGCCCGAAGAATGTTTATATCGTGCCTGACATGCCGAAGACTCGATCGGGCAAGCTCATGCGCCGCGTACTAGCCTCCATCTCCAACCGGAAGGACACTGGGGACGTCAGCACTTTGGCGAATCCCGGTGTCGTCACGTTGATTCAGGAGCAGGTGCAGGGAAAGAAGGCAGCGTAGTCTTTCGGAGCGTACTCCTCCGTACATCGTTGAGCCTGTGCGGATGAGTACGAAAGCAGTTTGCATCCCGTTCCGTGTGTACGCGTAAGTTGGAGGTGATGACAACCTGGATTGGCTCAACACTAAGGAGTATCGAACATGTCTACGTATCGTGACATAAGGCCTGAGTTAACCATCGCTCCGCAGCAGCTTCCCAAGATCGCAAATCCAGCGCCACTGGGTCTAGCGGGGTTCGGCCTCACGACAGTATTGCTGAGTTGCATAAATGCAGGCCTTCTCCCGGCAGCGGGTGCCAATGCAGTTGTACCAATGGCATTCGCCTTCGGTGGGCTGGCACAGATCATTGCTGGAATTCTCGAGTACGTGAACGGCAACACCTTCGGCATGGTTGCCTTCACCTCTTACGGAACCTTCTGGTGGTGGTACGCGTTTATGGTTTGGACGGTCGGCGCAGGGTGGATCAAAGCGCCAGCACCGGTCGCGGTTGCGGTGGCTCTGGGACTCTGGGGCATTTTCACACTGTACATGTGGGTTTCCACGTTCCGTGCGAATAAGGGTGTGTTTACGGTGTTCCTTCTGTTGTGGATCACTTTCTTCCTGCTCTCCGCCGGCGATTTCGGCGTGGCAGCTGCGAAAGTCCTTGGAGGGTACGTCGGCATTCTGACCGGATTGGCGGCACTCTACGTATCGTTCGCTGAGGTAACTAACGGTGCCTTTGGTCACACCGTTGTACCGCTTGGAGCACCGATTATGAAAGAGCCAGCGCCGGCTCAATCGGCAGGCGAGGGCGGCAGCCGGGCGGCGTAGGAGGCGCAACAAGCGTTTGTTTGTTATCGCTATTCACGTCTGTTCACGCTGGTCTCAGCCGGATTTGAGTTGTGCAACGCGGGTAGCGAGAGCAAGCAACTCGCAGAACTTAAGACTTGGAACCCGGGCGGCAGCGACTCCCCGAAGCTGCGGAGGGCATCTGCACGTCCGGGTGGGAAGTAGGTTGACACGAGTTCGATGGTTCCTTCGGCGACGCCGAGTGTGCCCAATCGAGAGATTGCCTGCTCGCGAATCGCATCGTCGATGTCACGCGAGCTATCGCCTGTGCGCCGCGCCATCGCCACAACCGCAGAAGCGGTGAGCGCAGTGAACGTGTCTAACGTCAGCAGGAACTGCAGCCATTCGCCGGCCGTTTCCGCCGCCACTACGGAGTGCAGCGGCCCATAGAGGGGTATCCGCGCGCCGAGACGGCTGAGCGACCACAGCCAGATTGCATCTTCGGGCTCTTTGCTGATCTTGGCCAACAGCTCGTGACCAAGCGAAGCACGGAAGCTCGCAGGCAGATGCTCAAGGCTCGCAAGCAGCCGCCACGAATCGTACTCAAGTTGGCGGTTCGGGCGCCCCTTCTTTTGGCCCGGGGTATTTCTACGCTTGCGATAGAGTTGCTGTTGCTTGCTCGCATTGATGCCGCCGGCGATCCTGCGCAGCATAACAAGCCTTTCGATCTGGCATTGCAGATCGTCCACGAAGACCAGCTCGGTGGCTGCAACTTTCTGCAGGTCTTTTGCCCGCGCATCATCACCACCTCCACCAAAGCCGGGACGCAAGCAGAAGCCATACAGATTGAGCCAGCGCAGCTCATGGCGGGGAGACTTTCTACGTCCGGCGGCCACGTCGATGAGCACGTCGCTGAATCGCCGAACAGCCTCAATCGGCCACGAGTCGCGCTTGCTGCCGAACATGGCTTCCATTTGGCTGACAAGAGTTTCTGGGGCGTCCCCATGTCCACTACCGAAAACGTTGCGGATCATTTGCATGCGCGGCTTCGACAGTTTCGTCGGAGGCCATAACGCGCGTCGGTACAGGTCGAGGGCTCACCGTATCGACTTGCTGTGCTTGCGACTCTTCGCCGCGCAGTTCGAATTGCAGCCGCCAGCGATGCGCTGTGTCTCGCGATTCACACCAGAGTTCAAGTGTGCCCACCTCTGTAAAGATGGCTCTGAGATGCACCGTGAGATAGAGCTCGCGCAACTTTTTGCCATAGCGCAACAAGCTCACCAGCGGAGCATGACGATGTACGTCCGCTTCATCCAATGCAGCAACTTCGCCGTGCTTCTCGTGCCGCGTACGCGAACTGTATAGCGCGAACGAGACCGGGCGGTTTGCCAGCACCGAGAACTCGCGGTTGAGCAAAGGAAGCGTAGTGCCCTCTTCCACCCCCGCAGGCAGAACGCAGATGCCCTGCACACTCTCGCCTGCGAGTCCGTCCTCTGGAGGTAATCCAATGTAGTACGTGCGTGCGCTGCCGACTTTAACGCGCGAACCTATGCCGCGCCGTACGCGCCCATAATAGACAGCACCACGCGCCACCGCACTATCTGCCGTTGCGTTGTTGAGGAGCTTGGGCCGCCAGTCTCGTTGAGTCCCGCTAAACCAAGCGGAGATTGCTTCGAGAATCCGCGCGCGAGTCACCTCTGGCACGCAGAATCCGCCGTTGAAGAGCACGGCATCGGGCCGCACCATTGGCTGCTCTGGCGACGAACTGTTCATCGCCATAGCCGCCTGCGTCAGGAATGCGGCAAGGTGCTTGGTGATGGCAGGATCGCTCGCATAGGGAAGGCCGAGTTCTCGCAACCCTGTTAGTCTTCCCTTTCGCTGGCCTCTCATCGGGCGCGGTGATTGGCAAAAAACCGGCGGTCAGAATGCCTACAACTTCTTCGCGCGTGAGATCAACGCTGAGCGACTGTCCGATCACAGCATGGCCGCTGCCCAGCACTGTGACCGGCACACGCTCCAACGACGAATCACTCAACAGCCGCTCCTTCGCCGCACAGCAGACCCTTCTTAACGCATAACGCTGCCGCAGCGTGAGCGTGGTGTCCGTCAGCTTCTCTTCCACGCGGCGAGCCAAGGCGAGATCAAAATTGTCGCCGCCGAGCAATAGGTGCTCGCCGGTTGCGGTCCGCTCAAACTCTAACTCGCCATTGACCAGGTGAGCGCGTACGAGGCTGAAATCAGAGGTGCCGCCCCCAATGTCGCAGATCAGAATCAGCTCGCCATCGCGGAGTTCTTCACCGCTGGCGTATTGAGCATTCGCGTGCCGACCCGCCTCCATCCAGGCATAAAACGCGGCCAGCGGTTCTGCAATCAGAGTGAGTTTGCTGAATCCGGCAATGCGCGCGGCTTCCACCGTCAGCTCACGCGCTTCCACATCGAACGACGCGGGCACGGTAAGAACGATTTCCTGCTCTTCAAAACGCTTCTCTTTGTCAGTCCCGATCGCTGCGTTCCATGCATCGCGCAGATGCATGAGGTAGCGCGCGGAGGCATCGACAGGAGAGATCATCGGCTGCGGCGTTTCGGCTTGCGCCGGAAGAATTTTGGCGCGGCGATTCGCTCCAGGATAGGAGAGCCATGACTTCGCCGATGACACTTGCCGGCTCGGTACAAGCGCTCCCTGTTCACGCGCGTGAACACCTGTCACCATCGGCGGGTCTTCATCCCAGGTGGCGCTCACGGATCCGGAAGACAACTCACCTGCGGTGGGAAAATAGAGAAACGAAGGCAGTGCGGAAAGCGTGCGAACTTCTCCGTGGGCCACCAATTGCGGCACATCAAAGACGCGAATGGCCGAGCCCGCACCGGAAGCTTCCTGGCTCTCGGGATTCGTATCGATGTAGGCCACAACAGAGTTTGTGGTGCCTAAATCGATGCCGATGAGATAACGTGAAGACACCGCGATCTCACCTCCCGGCTTTTTCGTGCCCGGTCATTTCGCGCCCAGTCTTTTCTCGAATGTTCAGCTCAAGCTTCCAGCGTTGCTTGCCATCGCGGGAGACGCACCACACCTCGAGCGTTCCGATCTCGGTTACGCGAGTCTCCAACCGCACCGGCACCACGGTTCCCTGCTGTCCATCCAGGTTGAGCGTGACCTCCAAGGGGCTGAGTTCCTCGATCTCGCCGCCCCAATCTTCCAGCAGGCTGCCCACCTGGTCCTGCTTGCGGACGCTGGAACTCAGGAATCGAAATTCGGCTGCTTCGCCGACGACGAGGCCAAACTCCCGGTTCGGAATCGTGGCTTCGGTGCCTTCCTCCATGCCAAAGGGAACGACACAGAGCGCCTTGAGCGGAGCCTCCATGCCGGGCACGGCAGGCATGGCGCTCTCGATTCCGATGTAGTATGTGCGTGAAGCGCCACTGCGGATACGTACCCCGCGACCTCGACGCGCCTTGCCGTAATAGGCCGCGCCGCGCGCCACTGCGTGCTCCAGGTCAGGCGCTTCCAAAACCTGTTCTGCCCCGAGCGCATCGAACCCTTCCTGTTGCAGCCAGCCGTTCAGCACTTCCACAACGCGTTGATGCAGCACTGCCGCTTTCATCACTCCGCCATTGAACAGAATGTGCGTGGGGCAGGCCAGCCCACTGCTGCCGCGTCGAATGCCCGCCGCTTCAGGACTGCTGCTAACTTGCTCCGAGAGGAATCGCGCGAGGTGCTTGGTGATGGCTGGATCGGCCGCATACGGCAACCCCAACTCCTGAAAACCGACACGGCGCTGCCGCGCGGGCAATTCGCTGCTCGCGACCTTCGGAAAAAATCCATCAATGAGAACCTGGTCGAGGTCTTCGCGCGCCAGCTCCGTTTTGATGGTGCCCCCGATGAGCTTCGTCCCCTTGCCCAGCAAAGTGATGGGGTGCTTCATGCATATCGGGTGAGTCGAACAGCTTCTCTTTCGCGATGCGGCACTGATGCCATAAACCGTGTAACTGCCAGGTATCGGTGACATGCCCTGCCGCCGCGAGACGCTGTTGCAGAACACGCGCGAGCGTCAGGTCCATGTTGTCGCCGCCCAGCAGAAGGTGGTCGCCAACCGCAACACGTTTCAACGTGAGTTCGCCATCTTCCTCAGAGACGAGAATGAGGCTGAAATCCGTAGTGCCGCCGCCGACATCGCATACCAGAACGAGGTCTCCAACGTTAATGCGGCTGCGCCAGCCCTCACCCTGGCTCTCAAGCCACGCATAAAAAGCTGCCTGCGGCTCTTCCAGCAATGTGACCTGCGGGAATCCACCTTGTTCGGCGGCGCTGTCTGGTCAGCTCGCGTGCTTCTTCGTCGAACGATGCAGGCACCGTGAGAAGCACGTCCTGTTCGGCAAGCGCGTCTTCGCCTCGCTCGCCTGCGGTGCCGCTGTCCCATACCGTGCGCAGATATTGCAAAAGCTGCGACGAGGCTTCAACCGGCGAAAGCTTGTGTACCTCGTCGGGCGCTTGCCACGGCAAGATTGGCGCGGTGCGATTTACAGCAGAATTCGAGAGCCAGGATTTGGCGGAAGCAACCAGACGATTTGGACTCTCCGCGCCACGCTTGCGCGCCAGTTCTCCAATGACGAGCTTCGGCTCGGCTTCCCAGGGCAACGTGAGGCTTCCCTTTGGAAAATCGAATTCGCCCGGAATGTAGAGAAACGACGGCAGCAAGCTGCGTTCCGCCACCTCGTTCGCATTCACAAGCTGCGGAATCTTGCGGACCTCGATGCGGGTTTCCTCTTCGAGAGCCGCAGCGTCGCAGAAAGCCAGCGCCGAATTTGTGGTCCCCAGGTCGATGCCCACGATGTATTTAGCCGCCATGAGAACCTCCTATTGATTCACTCCGCGCCTTACAGCAGTTCGACCTCAGCCGGCGCAATCACCATCCGGCCCTCGCCCTGCGCCAACGCAGGCAAATTCACTTCCCTAACGCGCCACCCTTTATGGCGCAAAACGCCGCGAACGGGCGGCTCTCCCGCTACATTGCCGATGAGCTTGATCGCCGCCGGGTCAAAGCCCGCCTGCACCGTCACCGGTTGATCCTCTTCAGAGTTCAGGATCGGCTCCAGCTTTATGTAGTTCTGAAGCACGTGGCGGCAAGTCTCGTGGATGCTGCGGACAGCGGCTCCAAGCTGCACGTCCGGATACACGGAAATGTTCTCCGAGAGAAAATCGACCAGGCGACCATCGCGTTGCAGCAAAGCCAACATTTGCACGGCGCGATCAAACCGCTCCGAGGCTGGCGCTTCAACCTGCTTCAGACGAGAGACGGCAGGGGCAGCGTTTTCCGCCTGCCGAGAAGCCGGAGTGGCAGGCTTGCCCAGCTTCTCTGCAATATCGCTTGGAATCTCAGCATGGAACAGGATTGAAAAGAAACACCGAAAAGCAAACGTTACTCGTTCCCATCCGCTCATAGCTACTCCGGATCACGATTGGAAATAGCACGCCGCATGTACGCGCCGAGCTTGAAGATCATACGCGCCGTTCCAACGCACGATCAATTGCGGTTAGCAGCATTACTCCGCGCTAAGCTTGTGCGGGTGTTCCAGATCGATTCTCAATGGACGGTAGGGTCCGTGTTCTTCAAAGGTTCCGCGACGTGCTCCAGGCCCTGTTTCGCACGCTGTGTGTTGATCCGGAGCTGAACTATGTCGGCCTCTGGCTCACCGGGGAAACCATTGATAGATGGTTGCTGCCCCACGACAAGATCCACGATCTCTTTTGCAAGCAATGCATCGGCCTGGAGCTGAGCACTATCCTCAACGATCTCTTCCGGCGCGCTGTTAACACAGGGTTGCTCGCCCACTGCTTCGGTCTGCTTTGCGCTGAACGCCAGAATCGACCTCTGGACTGCGATCGTGCGATCCACTGATTTGAGCAAGAGGTTGGCGATTGCAGGCTTCTCATTGTAGCTTTTGTTCCTATCTTCCTGGGCCGCCTTGATGAAAAGGTACTGAACGGCCAGAGTCAGCAGTTCCATCTGAAGCGCAAGATAGTCTTCGAAGGTCTTGCTGGCCAGATGAAACAGAAGAAAACCAGACGCTCTCACACTGCTCTTGTATGACTCCAACACTTCGGCATTCTGCTCAACCGCCAACTCAAGGGAAGTCTTGCTCAGCTCAAAAACCCGCTCCCATCCCTCGTTCAACAAGGCCGCATACGCAACTGGCCCGCAGATGCTTTGGTAGCCATTGCTGTCCATCTCAGTAGTGATCGCGTCCATCTTGACCTCCTGATCTTTTGGTCACTTCGTCCTCACCCCAATGCTGCGCTTCATAACGCATTGCAGCATGCGAATGCTCGCAAGCAGGCACAAAGATTACAAGGATGTGGAAAGCAGCCGTCGCAAAAAACACAAAATCGGCCGAGCCTCGACCCCAGTCACTCTCGATGAGCGACACCGACACGGAGCGCCTGAAACTTCACCAGAATCGGCGAATGGCGCTCCGCATCTCTCGTACCGGTGTTCATCGCTTCGCGGGCCGGATTATGCCTTGGCTGTGGTAGTCTTCACCGGCTTGGCGGCCAGGTTTACGATCTCTTTCTGGGCGGCGATGACAGTGTCCACGCCGCGTTGAACCGACTCGGTGACAGCTTCAACCGCTGTTCCGGTAACGCCGGGTTGCTGCTTCATGCTCTCGCCCGCTGCCTTGGCCTGCTTCGCTGCATAGTCCAGTACCGAGTTCTGCGCCGCGACCGTGCGATCGACCGATTGCTGGATCAGGGCGGTAATACCATTCTTCGCTTTGCCGGCATCCTGGCTATATTCCTGGGCCGCGTCCATCACAGAAGCGCCCTGCTGAACGGCTAGGTCAAGCAGGCCTTTCTGCAGCGTGACGTAGCCTTCGAAGGCTTCCCCGGCGAGGTCGAAAATAAACAGCCCAGGCAGAGAAGATCCTTTCAGCATCTTCTTGTAGGAGGCCAGAACTTCGGCATTCTGCTCAAGAGCCATGTCCAGGGAGGCCTTGCCCGCCTCGACAATGCGCTCCAATCCATTGTTGAACAAGGTGTACATGCTGGCTTCCGCTTCGGTCTTTGTTGACTGGGTGTTCATGATGCCTCCTCTGAAGATTCTCTTCTGTTCAATGCTGCGATACGTGCTGCACTGCAGCATGATGACTTATAGCCCCGTCGGCTTCCGCAAGTCAAGCGTAAACGCAAAATTTAATAGAGCACGGAGGTACAGAACTAAGGTAAAAATCCACTCCGCGCTAGATGGGGCGCGAGGTTGGAATCTGTAAGCTGGCCTGCAAGCAGGTGTTAGTTATCGCTGACAAGGAAACGGCGTTGGCTCGTCGGCATCTCCAAGTTGCTTACTTCCCTTGTGCCAAGGCTTCCGCTGCGGCGAGCCTTTTGTGGAGTGCTTTGTCGCGTTCCCAACGTTCGGTGATGTCCTGCAGAAAAGCGGCAACACCGACTACCCCGCCGCCCGGCTCCGTTAACAGCACCACGCTGAACTCGATCGAGATGCGGCGTCCATCCTTGGTCAGCGCCGGTACGGCAAGCACCGTACGACCGTACTTGGTGAACCCGGTCTTCATCACCCTGGCGTAGCCTTGCCAATGCGATGGGCGGTGCTTCTCCGGAATAATCAGGTCCATCGAATGGCCGAGTGCTTCTTCTGGTGTCCAGCCGAAGATATCTTCCGCACCTCTGTTCCATAGCCGGATTACACCGTCTGCATCCCCGTAAATCACTGCGACGCCGCTATCCTCAACGATGTGCCGGTACAACCAGTCCTCAGTAGGCGTGAATGTTTCTGGCATCAGATTTCCCTCAGCAAAGATGAAGTCACCAATGAGCGCCATTAGAACCGATTGGCGGCCCGCAAGCAGTGACCAAAGTCTCACGCGATCACACGGCCGTGCTTTGAGCCGCGTTCGCCTGTTTACCAGACGTGGCAGGTCTTCGCCGGAACCATCGCGTCGCCGGGCTTGCAGCCGAACGCCTTCACGAAATCCGGAGAATTCCGCACGGTGCCAATCACACGGAACTTCCCCGGTGAGTGCGGATCAACCAGCGCCAACTCACGTGCGCGCTGCGGAGACACATTCTCACACCACACCTGCGCAAATCCGATGAAGAATCTCTGAAACGGCGTGAAGCCGTCAATCTTGTCATCGTTTTTTCCGGCTTCCTGGCTGTTCCCTGTCTGGTTGTTCATGGACATGAACGCCAGTTTCAGGCCGCCGTTGTCCGCCGTGTTTTCGCCCAGCGTCAGCTTGCCATTCAGGTGAACCTCGCCTTTGTCGTCCTTCACGGAGACGAAGCTGGAGTACTCATCGGCGAGGCACTGCACGCGCCGTTCGAACTCCGGCCCATCGTTCGGCCCCCACCAGTTGGTGAAGTCGCCGTCACCATCGAACTTGCGGCCCTGGTCGTCAAAGCCGTGCGTCAGTTCGTGACCGATCACCACTCCAATACCGCCATAGTTCACCGGTTCATCCACCTTGGCGCTGAAAAACGGCGGTTGCAGAATGCCCGCGGGAAAGTTGATGTTGTTCTCGCTCGGGTCGTAGTAGGCATTCACAGTCGGAGGGGTCATGCCCCACTCGGCTTTGTCCACCGGTTTGCCGATCTTCGCCATGTCGCGCTTGTGCTCGAAAATCGTGGCTGCGCGCACGTTGCCCACAAAGTCGTCTGGCTTGATGACAACCTTCCGGTAGTCCTTCCACTTGGCCGGGTAGCCGATCTTATTGCTCACCTTGCGAAGCTTTTCTTCGGCGGCTTTCTTCGTCTCCGGACTCATCCATTCAAGGCCCTGGATATCCTTACCCATCGACTGTTCGATCGCGGCCACCAATACGTCCATGCGCTCTTTGGCTTCCTTCGGGAACGCCCTGGCGATGTAGATAGGGCCCAGCGCCTCGCCTAGGCTGGCGTCGGTCAGCGAAGTACATCGCTTCCAGCGAGCCTCTAACTCCTTCTGTCCCGAGAGATACTTGCCCTGGAACTCAAAGTTCTCATCGACAAAGGGCTTTGAGAGCAGTGGTGCCGAGCGCTTCACAATCCGCCAGCGCAGATAAGTTTTCCAACTTTCAATCGACTCGGAGACAAACAACGCGCTGAGCTTCTGAAAATATTCCGGATTGGCCACATTCAGCGAATCCAGATCCGGCGAACCCACCAGCTTGAAGTAGCGCGGAAAATCGATCTCCGGCGCGAGCTTTTGCAGTTCGGCAACCGTCATCTTGTGATCCGTGTTCTTCGGGTCGCGGCGCAAGACGCGGTCCATCGAGGCTTCGGCGATTTTGGTTTCAAGCGCCAGGATCGTCTTGGCATCATCCTCGGCCTGCTTCGGCGTCTCGCTGGCCAAGGCCAACAGTTTTTCGATGTGCTCCACGTATCTGCCGCGAACCTCCACCATCTTCGCGTCCTGCTTCAGATAGTAGTCACGGTCGGCGAGCGTCAGCCCACCCTGATCGAGGTGGGCGATGTTCATCGTTGATTTGTGCAAGTCTGGCCCGGAGTCGAAGTTGAAGACCGGTGGCAGCCCCGATGCCTGCATCTTTGCGATGAGTTCCAAGAGCTGCCGCCGGTCTGTGATCGCCGCCACCTTGTGCAACCATGGCTCAAGCGGTTCGATGCCCTTTGCATCGACGGTCTTCTCATCCATGCAGGCCGCGTAGAATGCGCCGACCTTCTGTTCATTCGAGGTGTGCTTGCCTGGCTTCGCGGCATCTTCCAGAATGGAGCGCAGCAGATAGCGGTTGTACTCGCGAAGTTCATCGAATCGTCCGTAACGTGCTTTGTCTGGCGGCAACGGATGCGATTCCCGCCAACCGCCGCAGGCGTACTGATAGAAATCCTGGCAGGGATCGGAGGTCGGGTCCATGGCAGATTTATCAAAGCTCACCGGAGCTGCCGGCTTAGCCTGGGTCGCGCTCGGGGCTGTGTTCTGGGCATGCGCCTGGCTATCCCCCATCACAGCGCAGCACGCCAGCAGCGCCGCGGAAAAAATCGTAAGCAATCGCATTCGGAATCGACCTCGCAGTCAAGATGGCTCTGAACCAGAAGCTCAAATAACAAGCGGAGCAGGAAGGGATCAGCGCAGGAGAAGAAGGCCTTGCGCCCTTCTCCTACGCAATTACGCTACACCATCAACTAAAAAATGTGCATCTTGATGGTCAGGTACTTTTTCGGGTTCTCGCGGAACGAGGCCAGCAAGGTGCGGCTCTCGACCAACAGTGTTGAGGCGTTGTTATACAGCGTAGGGTCCTTCAGCAACTTTCCTGCCGTGCCCTGCCCTGCCTGCAACTCGGAAGAAATCGTTGATAGGTTTGACACCAGCAGGTCGAGCTTTCTCGCAAACTCCGGATCTTTTGCAAACTTGCCCAGCCCGCCTTCGCCGCGATTAATCGAGTCCATCAACTGATTGGCCTTCGCCAGCGTCTGGTTGGCATTGTCGTAGAGCGCGGGATCGCGAATCAATTTGCCGATTGTTCCGTTGCCGTTGCTCATGTTATCGGCAATCGTGTTCAACTTGTCGATGGTCGAGGTCGCTCGCGCGTAAAGCGTGTCGTCATTGATCAACTTACCAAGGCTGCCCTGGCCATTGTTGATATCGTTCAGCATCCCGTTGACCTGTGCAACCGAGCTATTCAAATTGTTATAGAGCTGTTTGTCGTAGATCAGCTTGCCGACCGAACCCTGCTGGTTCTCTACCGCGCTCACGATACGGTCCAAACGGTTTACCAGGGTGTTGACGTTCTGCAAGGTGGATTGCGAGGCGCGCACAACATCCTGAATGTCCGGCACTTCCTTCGTCGGCAGTTCGGCGTAGTTGGCGACCTCCGGGCCTTTCGCCTGGCTCGAATCGATATCGAGGAAGGTTTCGCCCAGCACTCCCGCAGTTGAAAGCAGCACATCGGAATCGGTGTGGATGAACGGCCGGAACTTCGCGTTCACCTTCATCACGATCTCGACCGGCGTCGGCATGCCGTTCGGACCCTGATGGTTGACCAGCCGGATCGTCTGAACGTTTCCGATATCCACGTTCTGCAGGCGCACCGGCGCGCCATTGCGCAGCCCGCCCGCATTCTCCATGTAAGCGACAAGGCGCAACGTAGGCGTAAACAAACCGGTCGTACCGCTCATCAGAAAGATGAGGGACATCAGAACGACGGCGGCGACGACAACGGTCAGCCCCACCCGAAGCTGAGCCCAGCGAAGTTGCTTTTGACTAGGCAAGATCTCTCCAATTGCAACTGACTGGAATCATAACAAACCTGCTCGGAACTCTACCCGCTCAGCACGCCTCTTCACTGCGACTCCAGCACGACTTGCGCCAATGCCATGCTCTTGATGTGGGTGATGGAAACCAGCGCCCGCCTTACCCCAAGCTCTTCGGCAATTCTGCGCGCGGCGCCATGAAAACAAATCACCGGCTGCCCACTTGATGCCCGGGTCACCTCAAAGTCACGCCATGCTACGCCGCGACTCCATCCCGTGCCGATTGCCTTCATCGCCGCCTCCTTGGCCGCAAATCGCCCGGCAAAGCGCTCCATGCGGTTCGGCTTGGATTCGCAATAACCACGCTCCGCTTCCGTATAGATGCGGGCCAGGAAGCGCTCGCCATAGCGCGCGATCGCCGCCTCCATCCGCTCCACCTCGCAAAGATCCACGCCAATGCCGACGATCATGCATCCAGCGTACACGAAATGCCGACCTCCGCGCCGTAAGCGAAAGCTGCGCGCCTTACCCAACCTCGACCAGTCCATATCGCCGGTTCCAGTGCGTCTTCAAATATTGCACCGCCATGCGCATCTCTCCCGGCGCACTCTCTTCGCTGCTACCGTCCAGCAGTGCGCGCGCCTCGGCCTTCGCCAGCTCCAGCAGCTTGCGGTCGCGAATCAAGTTTGCCACGCGCAGGCTTGGCATGCCGGCCTGTTTGGTCCCGAAGAACTCGCCCGGTCCGCGGAGTTCCAGATCCTTTTCCGCGATTTCAAACCCGTCGCTGGTGGCGACCATTGTGTCCAGCCGCTGTTGCGCTACTTCGGTGACTTTGCCGCCCGTCATCAGCACGCAGTACGATTTAGCCTTGCCCCGCCCGATGCGTCCACGCAGTTGATGCATCTGCGAAAGCCCGAAGCGTTCGGCATGTTCGATCACCATCACCGAAGCATTGGCGACATCCACGCCCACTTCGATGACCGTGGTCGCAACCAGGATCTGTAGTTCGCCGGCTTTGAAGCGCCGCATCATCTCGTCTTTTTCGTCGGCGCTCATACGTCCGTGCAGCAGCCCCAGCTTCAACTCCGGAAAGACCTTCTTGCGCAACTCGTCATACATCTTGATCGCTGCCTTCAATCCCGTATCTTTTTCAACCTCTTCGATTACGGGATAGACGACGTAGGCCTGTTGCCCGCCGGAGACAGCGTTGCGCACAAATTCCCAGACCTCTGCGGCGCGCTCGTCCGGCACCACTCGCGTGCTTACCGCAGTGCGCCCAGGCGGCAGTTCATCTATTACGCTCACATCCAGGTCGCCGTAAATCGTCAGGGCCAGCGTGCGCGGAATCGGAGTTGCCGTCATCACGAGCACGTCGGGTTGCACATCGCTGTTCTTGCGCATCAGCTTCATTCTCTGCATCACGCCGAAGCGGTGTTGCTCATCCACGATCACCAGCCCCAGCCGCTCGAATTCCACCGTGTCCTCCAGCAGAGCGTGGGTGCCGATCACCATCTGCGCGTGTCCTCGCGCCACGTGGCTGCGGATGGCGCGCTTGCGATCGAGTTCGAGTGATCCGGTCAACAACACCACACGGTATCCGGCCGGCTCCAGAATGCGTCGCGCCGAAAGATAGTGCTGGGTTGCCAGAATCTCGGTCGGGGCCATCATTGTCACCTGATAGCCGTTCTCCATCGCGACGGTCGCGGCCTCAAAGGCCACAATCGTTTTGCCGGAGCCCACGTCTCCCTGCAGCAAGCGCCGCATCGGCGAGGGGTGAGCCATATCTCCAACAATTTCCTTCAGCACCGTTTTCTGTGCTTGCGTGGGATGGAAAGGGAGCACCCGCTTCAGTGCGGTGCGCACCTGGTCGCTGATCTCGAAGCCGATCCCCGGCTGCAGGCGTGCCTTGCGACGCTTCAGTTCCAGCCCCAACTCCAGGAAAAACAGCTCTTCGAAGATCAGCCGCTGATGCGCGGAAGTTCGCGCCGCCTGCAGATCGGCAAAACTCTCTCCCGCATCCGGCCAATGTACGTGCCAGAAGGCCTCGGCCCGCGGAATCAGCCCCAGCCGCCCGCGAATTGCCGAAGGGATCGCGTCGGAAAGCTCCGGCGGCATCTGCTCCAGCGCGGTGCGGATTGTGCGCCGGAACCAGCGTGCGTTCAGCTTTCCGGCAGCTTCATAGATGGGCACAATGCGTCCGATTTCCAGCGACTCAAAGTGCTTCTGCTCCTCGCTTTCCGGCGCTTCGCCCTCTGCGGCCGGTTCGTGCAGGATTTCAAACTGCGGCTGCAACATCTGCAGGCCGCCGCGCCCGAAAGTCGAAAATTCGACCTTTCCATAGAGCGCGACCAGCGCTCCCGGCTTGAACTTTCCCTCCAAATAGCCGCCGCGGAACCATAGGCACTTGAGCTTGCTGCGCCCCTGGCCTGCCGTCATTTCAAAGATCGGCATGCTTCTGGTTTTGAAGAGGCCGCTGGTGCGCACCTCGGCGATGACCGACGCCATCTCTCCCGGCTGCAGTTGTTCAATGGTGCGCGGATTGATGCGGTCTTCGTAGCGGAATGGAAGATAGTAAAGAAGGTCTTCAAGGGTGCGTATTCCCTTGGTAGCCAGGGTCTCTGCCACGCGTGGGCCGATGCCCTTCAAGAACTGGACTTCTGTATGCAGCTCCGGCATCACTCGCATGGTATCGCATTTCCTTGTCTCACATTTCCGGGTCCCATCGCGAGTTTGCCTCCGGCTGCCCAGCCTGCCCACCACCGCGCTTGCCAACTTTTCGCCCCGGCGCGGTGTCCAATTATCTGTGCCCAAAAACTTCTGGAGATCCCTGGCAGCAGTGTTGATCGGCAATGCCCTTTATTTTGCCTGCTCGGGTTTTCTGCCGCCGGCCGCCCGCCACAACAACGCTGGTTTCGATCTGGGATTGGTGGTTGACTTCTGGTTTTGCCTGGTAGTGCTAGGATTGCTTGAACTTTGGTACCGGCACAAAAAAACGCTTCGCGGCCGACGCTGATGTACTATTGTTTGGAACGTGGACGGCCTAGTCACTTTTTGAGCGCCTAATCAATGCAACGGGTTGCGATCCTCTACGACGCCAGTCAGGCGGTGCTGTCCACTTTCGATCTTGATGAGGTCCTCAACCAGGTTCTCGCAATCGTCCGTGATTATTTCCATCTGCAATGGGGCAGCATTATGCTGCTGGATGAAGCGTCCCAAAAACTGGTAGTTCGCGCTCATTTCGGTGAGGGCGCCAATTTTGAGGGGTTCTCAGTTCCATTCGGAAAAGGAATCACCGGAACCGCCGCCAAGGCCAGACGCCCGATCTATTCCGCGGACGTGACCACCGATCCTCGCTACATTCCCTTCCTCGCATCCACACGCTCGGAACTTGCCATACCCCTGATGGTGCGCGACGAGGTAGTGGGCGTGCTCGACTGCCAGAGCAACCGTCCCGCATTTTTCGACAACGAGACTGTGGATCTGCTCACACTTTTTGCCACTCAGGCATCCATCGGTTTGCAGAACGCCAAACTCTACTCCATGTTGCAGCGGCGCGCCGCACAATTGGAGGCGATCAACGCGATCGCCAAACGCACCACTGTCGAACTCGATCTCAAGGAACTGCTCGACCGCCTCTGCTACCAGCTTCCCCAGTCATTTCAGGTCGAACATGTTGCCGTCTTCCTCCGCGACGAGGAGGGCGACCTCATCCTGCGCGCCCAGCAAGGCAGCCTGGCTTCCGCGCTCAAACTGGGTGACCGACTGCCGCAAGGCTACGCATGCACCCCGGGAACCGGGCGGCACAATCCTTATTGCGGCGATCCGTCGCTGTGCCCGGCTGCCTGCTTCCCCGCCGGACGCGAGGAGGTCTGCCTGCCCTTGGTCTCCTTCGGCGAGAACATCGGATTGCTGATCTGTGCCACGACACAGGACAAAGCCTTCCTCGCCAATGACATCCAGGCGCTCGAATCCGTCTCTGACATTCTGGCCACGGCCACCCAGAACGCCCGATATGTGGACCGGGTTCGGCAACTTGCCTATCGCGATGGCCTGACTGGAGTCTTCAACCGCCGTTATTTTGATTCGCGGCTGGTGGATGAGGTCACTCGCGCCGCCCGCTACGGAGGAGGCGTCAGCGTCCTCATGATCGATCTCGATCACTTCAAGAAGATCAACGACGAATTCGGGCACATGCTGGGCGACGATGTCCTGCGTACCGTCTCCACGCTCTTCGTTCGCCAGCTACGCAAGGTCGATGTAGTGTGCCGGTACGGAGGCGAGGAGTTCGCGGTCGTCCTGCCTGCGACCCAGGGCGCCAGCGCCGCAGCGGTGGCCGAAAAGCTCCGCCGAGCCATCGCCAATATGGAGTTCGCCGGAGTTCCCTACCCTGTGACCGTCAGCGTGGGCGTGGCCGAATTTCCCGCCAACGGCATCACCCGCGATGATATTGTCCGCGCTGCCGACACCGCCCTCTACAACGCCAAGGAAGCCGGACGCAACCAGGTCTGCCTCGCACCCATCCCCGCGGCCTCCGCCAGTGACGAAGCCACCTCGTCCGGTGGTTGAGAGCACATTTTTGACGTAGACCGGCTATGGCTTCGGGTTTGACAACGCCCATCCAGCCGTCTTACGCTTATCGTGGAAGTTACGACATGGAAGTTACGATCCGGAAGTCGCCGTCTGTAACTTTCGCCAGCCTTCCGCGTCTAATCAACATGAAGTCTTTCCGCT
This sequence comes from uncultured Acidobacteriota bacterium, assembly GCA_963738165.1. Lineage (GTDB taxonomy): Bacteria > Acidobacteriota > Terriglobia > Terriglobales > Acidobacteriaceae > TOLSYN. Next base: position 129,737 of record CAVTVE010000018.1, on the reverse strand, counting down.
CATATTTGCGCTTTCACACCGCCCTTCAGCTTTCGCTTGCCCTGGAGAGTGCCGAGGAAACCCTCGTCGGCGGCCAGGCCGTTCTCGAAGGCGTCATGATGCGCTCGCCCCATGCCTGGGGCATCGCCATCCGCAAACCTGACGGAGAGCTCGCAATTCATTCTGAGCCGCTCACCAGACCCGCCGACAAGAGCCCCTGGAAGGCTTGGCCTTTCATTCGTGGCATTGTCACGCTTGGCTCAGCTATGGTGCTTGGTTTCAAAGCCTTGCGCTACTCGGCAGACGTAGCATTAGAGGACGAGAAGACCGCCAGCGGCGAGAAGCTTGAGATGAACGGCTGGGTTGCCGCCCTCAACATTGCGCTCTCGCTAGGCTTTTTCATCTTCATGTACAAGTTTCTGCCCTTCGCGGCCGCCCGATCGCTGCGCCACTGGGCTCCGCAGACCGCCAACACCGCACTCTTTGCGCTGGTCGAGGGTCTCATCCGGCTCGCGATTTTCATCGGCTTCATCTGGCTCACCTCGCGGTGGAGCGATATTCGCCGCGTCTACGAGTACCACGGCGCCGAGCACAAAACCGTCTTTGCCTACGAGAACCACGACCCGCTCACCAGCCAGGCCGTGCAGCGCTATTCCACCTATCATCCGCGCTGCGGAACTAGCTTCCTGATGACCGTCATGATCATCTCCATTGGCGTGTACGCACTGGTTCCGGTACACGGATTCTGGGCGGGTTTTGCCTCGCGCATCATCTTATTGCCGGTGATCGCAGGCGGCTCGTATGAAATTATCCGCTATGCGGCCAAGCGGCGCTCCTCGCTCTTTGCCATGATGACCACTCCCGGCCTCTGGCTGCAGCACATCACTACCCAGGCTCCTGACGACACTCAGGTCGAGTGCGCCATCGTCGCCCTCAATCACGCCATGCAGCTGGAACAGCAGTACGGCGGAGAGCTCGTAATCGCATGAGTGGCCATTGCATGAGTTACCGCATGAATGCAGCTGTATACATCTCGCCCCAGGCCGCGCAGCTTCACCTCTAGCGGCCCTCCGCCGCGCTCTGCCCGCTTCGTCTACGCTGCATCCAAATCAATTGTCTCCGGCTGTCGCGTGTTTTTCCGCACGGCCTGAAAGTTCAGGAATATTTCATGTTTGACAGGCTTGATCAAATCGAGGCGCGCTTCCAGGAGTTGAACAACGCCCTCTCCTCGCCCGAGATCGTCAACGACTCGGCCAATTATCAAAAGACCGCCAAGGCCCAGGGAGAGCTCGCGCCCATCGTCGATAAGTACCGCGAGTACAAGCAGCTCCAGCGCGGCATCGCCGATTCGCGCGCCATGGTCGCCCAGGAAACCGACCCCGAGATGCTCGCCTACGCCCAGGAGGAGTTGCAATCGCTGGAGCAGCAACTTACTGCTGCAGAGGACGAGCTTAAGGTTCTTCTCCTGCCCAAAGATCCCAACGACGAAAAGAACATCGTCCTTGAAATCCGCGCCGGGACTGGAGGCGACGAAGCCACTCTCTTTGCCGCCGAAATTTTCCGCATGTACATGCGCTACGCCGAGTCGCGCCACTGGAAGGTTGAAGTACTTTCCAGCTCCGACTCCTCGGTCGGCGGCCTCAAGGAAGTCATCGCCATCATCGAAGGCAAGCGCGTCTACTCGCAACTCAAGTACGAGAGCGGCGTGCATCGCGTGCAGCGCGTTCCGGATACCGAGACCCAGGGCCGCGTCCACACCTCGGCCATAACCGTCGCCGTCCTTCCCGAAGCCGAAGACGTAGACATCAAGATTGAGGCCAAGGACATCCGCATTGACACCTTCTGCTCCTCAGGTCCGGGCGGACAGTCGGTCAACACGACTTATTCCGCCGTGCGCATCACTCACCTGCCCACGAACACCGTAGTTAGCTGCCAGGATGAAAAATCGCAGATCAAGAACCGCGAGAAGGGCATGCGCGTACTGCGCTCGCGCCTGTATGAGCTTGAACAGGCGAAGCAGCAGGAAGCGCTCGCCAAGGAGCGCCGCTCGCAGGTCGGCTCCGGCGATCGCAGCGAAAAAATCCGAACCTACAACTTCCCCCAAAACCGCGTCAGCGATCACCGCATCGGCCTCACTCTCCATCAGTTGGATCAGGTGATGGAAGGCAAACTCCAGCCCTTCGTCGATGCGCTGATCACCCATTTCCAGGCCGAGAAGCTGAAGGCGGACTCCGTCCCCGTCTAAAACGGGTTCCCCATCTCCGCCACCTCTGGCGAATGTAGGGGCGAATGGCGGGTGCCACGCTGCGCAATCCGCGCCATACAATAGACTCGTGCAACTCCGCCAGGCGCTCCACTCCGCCATCGCTCAACTCGAAGCCGCAGGGATTGACGAATCGCGCCTCAGCGCCGAAGTCCTCGCCTTTCACGTCCTCGGCTGCGACCGCGCCTACCTTTTCGCGCATCCCGAGCGCGAACTCACTCCGGCAGAGCAGTCGCTGTATGAAACCCTCATCGCGCGACGCACTGCGGGTGAGCCCTTGCAGTACCTCACCGGCCATCAGGAGTTCTGGAAGCTTGATTTTCTCGTCACCCGCGACGTGCTGATTCCCCGCCCCGAGACCGAGCACCTCATCGAAGAGGTGCTTGCTCTTGTCCAGCAATACGCGCCCAGTTCGTCGGGTAACGCTGCGCTGCCGGTCGCGGACGCTCGTCCGCGCCTCAAGCTTGTTGACGTGGGTACCGGCTCGGGAGCCATCGCCATCTCTTTGGCACACGAGTTGTCGCAGACCGAGGTCTACGCCGTCGATCTCTCGCCCGCCGCGCTAGAGGTCGCCCGCCGCAACGCCGAACGGCTGGGCGTTCATGTGGACTTTGCCCAGAGCGACGTGCTGACTGGCATTCTGGCCGACAACAATCTTTCCAACAACACAGCCCACAATGCCAGCTTCGACTTCGTGGTCTCCAACCCGCCATACGTTGGGCTCAATGAACAAGACAAGGTTCAGGAGGTGGTCAAGCGCCACGAGCCGCAGATGGCGCTCTTCGCCGGAGAGGACGGCCTCGACGTCATTCGCCGGCTTATTCCGCAGGCTTTTCAGGCATTGCGCCCCGGCGGCTGGCTGCTCATGGAGATCGGCTACACACAATCGGAGAAGGTCATGGCGCTACTCACCACATGGGACAGCGTCCACTGCGTCGCCGACCTCGCCGGAATCCCGCGCGTCATTGTCGCTCGCAAGCCTGTTTCGGAATAGCGCCTCAACCAGCCGAGAGGAGGACAACACTGCCCTCTGAGAGGTTAACCTCGTCCGCCTGCCAGCCGCGACGACTCAGGTCGATGACGCAACACAGCCATCGCCGCTACTCCCAGGAATGGACCTGGCGCGAGAGCGGCAAAGGCCCACCGCCAACCAACCGCCTCGACCAGCAGTGGAATCAAATGTATGGTCACCAGGGTCAGCAGGAATCCGGCACAGGTTTGCGTGGTCAGCATGGTGCCGACATGAGCCCGGTCGGACAACTCAATTACGCTCGACGAGAATTGTGCCGAATCGGCTACCACCGCCACTCCCCAGACCAGGCACAGCACGGTAGTAAGGCGCCAATCGGCTCCGTAAAGCAGGCCGATACCCAAGGCACAACTGCCGCTTGCGGCCATCGCCGCCATCGTGACCGTGGTGCGCCCCAGGCGGTCGGCGAAGAGTCCTCCAACCAGGCAGCCGAGGCTTCCGATGCCGATCACGGCAAAGGTGACGACCTTGGCATAGACGGCCGGAACTCCGCGCAAGGCAAAGCTGGAATTGAGGAAGCTGCCGATCCACGCCCACATCGCATAGAGCTCCCACTGGTGACCGAGATAGCCGAAATTCGCCAGGCGTAGCGGCGCATTGCGCCAGGCTTGCAGAACGTAGCCGGGCTGGAAGGGCGGCGCCGGTGAATGGTTGGGGCCGAGCCGAGCCCATCCCACCAGCCAGCCGGCGGCTGCCGCGGAGGCCGTGGCCAGAACCACGGCAATATGCCAATCGAGCCCGCCCACGGCGTTGAACAGATGCGGCGAAGCCGAGCCGAGGGTCAATGCGCCAACAAGAATGCCGACCAGCAGCCCCATGTCCGCTTTGGCCCAACTTGCCACCATCTTCATTCCCACGGGATAAACACCCGCCATGCAAACACCCGTGACAAACCGGCAGGCAAGCACCGCGATGGATGAGGGCGGAAAGACCAGCAAACCGAGGTTGGCCAATGCCGCGGCCCACGCCGAGATACGGAAGAACCTATGGGGCTCAATCCGGTCGGCCAATCCCAGCAGGGCGCTGGCAAGCGTGCCGCAAACGAATCCGACAGAAACCAGACTAGTGAAAAGTGAAGAATGGAATGCGTCCAGATGGCCTTGTAGTTTGAGCGCAGGCAGCACCGCCGTCGCCGAAAACCACAGCGACAGCGCCATGACCTCACAGATCGCGATCAATGCCACTGCACGTAGCTTTGCCGGGCCCAGCGAAGTTGGCGGGCATTGCACAGATGTCTCGGTGCTGTTCAGCAAAGGCCTCCTAAATTAACAGGCGGACAATATTGCACAATTCACACATTTTGACGAGAAGCTTTTCGCCCACGATAGCTGAGGGGCAGTGTAGGGTGTTTCGGTTCCGCACTAGATTTCGGCTTGATGTTTCCGCAAATATCTGGACCGGAAGCCTAGTGGTTCATTTCACTCCTGCCGCGAGTGTGAAAGCTATGCGCGGCCCTGTAGCTTCGATGGTTCGCAACTCCAGCGGTGCCGTTACCGAGCCGGCGGCGGTGAGGGAGCGCGGCTCCAGTTCAATATTGGCCGGTCTCATGCGCATCGCAAAAGGCGGTATCAGCGCTGCAAAGAGCTCAGTTGGGAAGCGGTCGGCCTTTGGTTTCGATGGCAAATGGAATGACCAGCAAACCAATTCCAAACGCAATTGCGGTCAGTGCGACCGGCTTACCGAGAGTTCCCATGTCGCGCACCAGAGCGCCGAGAGCAAAGTTAACGCCAGCGCCGATGAAGCGCCCGAATGAGGTGGCGAATGAGGGTGTGCCGGTTCGAGAGATCGCTCAGGCATCGGGCCACGCCTGAGCCTGAAGTCCGAATCGAGGAAACCAGCCGTCAATTCGAAGGCTTGCTACTGCCTCACCAACACCTGCGTTCGCGGAAACGCGAACGCCCCGCCCGCATCGTCGATCACGTTCACCCCGTTGGTTCCGCCTGCCACGTTGGAGTAACTGCCGAGCACGCGCGCCGTGAATGGCGTGCCCGAAGCCACAGTGAAGCTACTCTGTAGCAGCCAGTCACCCAACGCCTTCTGCGAAATGCCCGGCTTGGTGAGCCATCTACGGCCTTCACCCCAGGGCAACTCCAGTGTCCAATCGCCGGTAAGTTTGTGCCGCTGATCAAAGCTCGAAAGGCCGCGTTCGGCGCGTAGATTCTTATCGTCCTGCGCAACCACCTGCGCGCCGTTGCCAATCGATGATGCATTATCGATCATAACCCACAGCTTTGAAACAATGTGTGGGAAATGGTGTACAGATGCGACCTTTTGGTACACCCCCGAATGGTCGGCCAAGTTACCTGAGTTCGCCGTCCATATGCAGATGTTCGAGGACACGGGCCCGAAGTCCGAACCTGCGGAAGTTTGAAGCCATCGCTACTTGGGCGTGGATTGGCGTCGATTTCTTGTGACATTTCGTCCCGCCAACCACTTCATTCGGCGTCCCGAGCGGCGGAATGTGAACTGTCTGGCTACCAGCGGCCAGCGTGAGCACCACCATCTACGTGGAGCACCTCTCCGGTTACTTGACCTGCCTTTGCCAGGTAGAGAACAGCGTCGACAACGTCTTTTACCTCCGCGATCTTCCCCAGTGGCGGCAACCTTTTAAGAGAGTCCTTGGGATCATCCTTGTGCAGTGGTGTATCCACGACGCCGGGAGCTACGGCGTTGAAGCGGATACCTTCTTTTGCATACTCGATCGCAAGACTCTTGGTCACTGTATTCAAGCCGCCTTTCGTAATCATCGAAACCGAGGCGTCTACGCCGGCGATTGGCTGATCAGCGAGCGACGCAGTGATGCTCACGACGCTGCCCGATCCTTGTTTCAGCATCTGTTTCACAGTGAGCTGAGTCATGTAAATGAATCCCATCAGGTTGATCGAGACCAATGCGTTGAAGTCCTCGACAGTAAAGTCTGTGAAGGGCTTGGTGTAGAAGATTCCGGCGTTATTCACCAGAACATCGATGGTTCCGAAGGGCTTGATCGCTGCTTCGACAGCTCTGGCTGCGGTCTCCTGTTTCCCTATATCGCCATCGACAAGAATGAGGCTCGGTGAGGCAGTCAACGATTGACTGACATTAAGAGACGTTCCGACGACGTTATAACCTTCCTTTAGGAAGGCCTCGACCAAACCCGTGCCAATACCCCCCGATGCTCCTGTGACGATTGCTGTTTTCTTGTCTGACATACAGCCCGCTCCTAATCCTGTTCACCCAGAGTTCGGACGTACGATTTGCCGTATGGATAGAAGAGTTCCTTGCGGCCTTGCTGCCATGCTGCTTTGAGTTCGGGCGTTGTGATGTCCCAGTCCGGTCGGCATTTCCTGGTAACGGCACGCAGGTCCTGGCGGAGGTCTTCCAAGGTGGGGCGGCCGAAAAACCAATAGCCGTTGTAGATCTTGTAAATGACGAGACTGGGCTCGAGGACAATCACGTGCGGGATCATGGGATTGTGGACAGGATCGGTGTATTCAGCGATGTCGAGATCTTTTTGGACGACACGCCCCGCGTCCGAAAGGAAAGGCCAGTGGGCACCGACTCCACTGCGATATTCATTCGTCTCAGTAATGTTGTCGGTGCTAATAGTGACGAGCCGGCAATAGGCAACTTCGAGCTCACGATGAAGTTCGACAAGACCTTCAGCCTGCCGGCGGTCCTTGGGGCAGAAGCCTCCGCGGCTGAGGACGAGAACCATTGGATGTTGTCCTTGCAGTTCGGAGAGCTTCCGGCGTTTTGCGGTGTGGTCGGATAGCTCATAGTCGGGGAAGATAGCTCCTGGAACAATGTCGGATCGCATATGAAATCCTCAACGGCTGGCGGCTCGTCGCCTGCTTACGTCTCAATAAGTAGCCTGCGTTCTCAATAGCGGTATCAGCTGGCGCGCCGCATCTGCAACTCCCCCCCTGAAGAAGCGACAAAGGCTCGGACCAATGCGGCGATCTCATCTGCAGCCGTCTCTAATGCGAAATGCCCCCCATCAACGATGTGGACTTCGGCCTTCGGCACGTCGCGGCGATAGGCTTCCGGCTCCGAGGTGTCGAACGAGAGCTCATACTTACCCCAGATGACCAGCAGGCGCGGTTGCTTCTCGCGCATCCAAGCCTGCCACTTCGGGTAAGCGTCAACATTCGTGCGATAGTCGTAGAAGAGGTCGACTTGAATCTCGCCCTGGCCGGGCTGGTTGAGAAAATAAAATTCATCGGTCCAGAGATCAGGGTCATAGCGGTCCACGTTGGGATCGTTTCCGATGTGGCGCGTCCGCGTCGTCTCGAGTGACAGGAGATTTATGCGTAGCGCGCTTTCGTTGGCACCGCGATCGGCCCAAAAGGCCCGCCGCGTCTTCCAATTCGCTCCCAGACCTTCGTTGTGCGCCACAGCATCCTGGACGATGAGAGCCTCGATCCGGTCTGGATGGGCCAAGGCCATGCGAAAACCGACAGGACCGCCGTAATCCTGCATGTAAAGCGTGTAGCGCGAGAGCCCAAGTGCTTCGGTGAAGTGATTCATGATCTCGGCGTAGTGATCGAACGTATACGCGAATTTTTTCGGGTCAGGCCAGTCGCTGTGTCCGAAGCCGGGGTAATCGGGCGCGACTAGGTGAATGGAATCGGCTAGTCGGGCAAAGAGCGGCTCGAACATCCGCGATGATGATGGCAGTCCGTGCAGCAGGAGAATCGTCGGCGCGTCTTTCGGGCCAGCCTCTCTGTAAAAAATGGAGAGTCCATTGATCTGTATCGTGCGATAAAAGTTAGGGTACCTCATAAGACATCCTTTCCATCTGGTCGTCATAGATCGAGAGCGAAAACAAATCGTTAAACATCACTGGTTCTCCTCGGGTGAGCTCTGCGCATAGAGGCATCTGCTTGCGAAGCAAAACGCTAGGCTCTAAGGGTTAGGTGCGTAATGGGTGAAGACATAGTCGCGAGCTTCGATAGGCTCGTGACAAGGGAAGCAGGTTTTGAGCAGCGCCGCGTCGGCATCAGGTTTGCCGTCCTTAAATTGAGCGAACCCCCAGCCGCCCGTTGCGGCGTATTTTTTTGAGCCCTTGACCATAAACTGAACGTTCGTGGCGGACCCGGCAACGAAAGACTGGGAACGGCCAAAGACTTTGTTGTTCTCTTCCGATGGGACGTAATTCCAAGCCAGTCGGGCAATGATTGTGCCGTCAGGAAACGGAAGCTTCCCTTCGCGATAAGCCTTGATCGCAACATCGTTGCCCAGAACGGCGCGAAGATCGTTGAGGTTGCCTTCTTCGTGGGCCACGGAGATCAACTTCCAGTCGCGGTACCCGGGTGGAATTTTGATTCCGAAGAGCGGGGCGGCCTCGTCATCGGAGCCGCGTGCTGCGAATGTAATTAAAGCAACAGCGCACATTGCGACTGCTTGCAAGATAAAGATCCGTTTCACAGGGTTCCTCCTTCCAGGTTCCTGAGCACCACCATTGGTGGATGACGGAAATATCGAGTGCGGACCTTTCAACGCGGCGTTCAGTTGCCAGCACTTCACATCGTCAACACGACGCGGAACTCTGCCTTGCCGCTCATCATTCGCGCGTAAGCCTCGGACGCTTTCTCGAGCGGATATGTTTCAATCATCGGACGCACGCCGGTCAGTTCCGCAAAATTCAGTGTGTCCTCGGAATCGGCTGGTGTTCCCGCGGCCCAACCCTGGATCGTTCGACTTCCGTTAATGAGCTGTACGGGCGCAACCTCAATCGGATCGAATGTCACGCCTATCACCATGAGCTTACCGTTCGGCCCCAGACCTTCGATCAGCTCTGACATGGCTTTCGAGCTTGGAGCCGTTGCCAGAACCACTCGAGCCCCGCCCAGCTTTTGCAATTCCTCCGCAGCGTTCGTCACTTTGCTGTCGATGTACACGTTCGCTCCGAGTTTCTTTGCGAGCCCTGCGGTTTCAGATCCGCGCCCGATCGCCACCACCTTGTAACCAAACTTATTTGCGAATTGAATCCCGAGGTGACCCAGACCGCCGACACCCTGCACCGCAACAAGATCACCGGGGAGCGCACCACTGTGCCGCAGCGCATTGTAGGTAGTGATTCCGGCGCAGAGCAGCGGTGCTGCTTCGGCGTCATTTAGAGTTTCAGGTATAGGCACCAGCGCTTCCACGGGAGCGACCATGTATTGCTGGTATCCGCCGTCATAGCTGATGCCCGGAATTTTCAGATTCCGGCAATTGCGAAAATCGCCACGCCGGCACTCGCGACACGTATTGTCCTGACCGCCATGCCAGCCGACACCGGCGCGCTGGCCCTTCTTCCATGCGGAAACACCGGCGCCCAATTCATCGATGATGCCTGCGATTTCGTGTCCTGGAACGCGGGGATACTGAATTCCAGGCCAGGAACCTTCTTTCGTGAGCACGTCACTGTGGCAAACACCACACGCCTGCACCTTAATCCGCACGTGTCCTGCACCCGGACTAGGAATCTCGCGCTCGACGATCTGGAACTCTGCCCCAGGTTTAGAAATCTGCGCCATCCTCATTAGCGCTACTGCGACTGTCGTTGGCATAAATCCTCCTATGAATTTCCAGGTTGTTGAAGTACTTACTGCTACTTGTTGAGGCCACAACACTGCTCGCCGCGTCTTTACGGCGCTACGCCGAAAATGACTTCCGATTCGACTGATTCGCCGAACCCACCCTGATAGTTGTGAGAGTTGCGGCAGCACATTCACTTGAGCCGCTGCTCAGCGCTGTCAGGAGGACAACGGTTCGATGTGACTGAAGCTACCGATGCTTACCCTGTGTACCCAAACCACGAGGATACCGGTAATAACCTGCGCTCAATAGTTTTAGGGTTGTTAGCGAGATTCCGCTGACTGATCGTTGGGTTGCCCCAAGAAATTAATTCTGATAGATGCACGCTCATCAAATGAACGTAGCCTCGCCTATAGACACTCGCGTGAGAGAGGCCCCAAGCAGATCGCCGCTTTACTTCATACATCCACCGCTCGTCCGCTTGCGCCATTCGCGGGGGCGAGCCGAGCTTCTGCAGTTATTCGTCCGCGATTGCAGGAGCCATTCCACAACCGCCGACCAATAGGATGCCCCGCGCTTCATTCTTTATCGCCTTCCCCCCGCTGGCTTTGTCATGCCGCCTACAACAACGTCCGGGTTGCCCAGACACACTTCCGCGGTATGACAGAGGCGGGGTCAAGGGCGCAGGTGTTCATCGTGACCCTTGACCGCCTCTGCCGTTTCACACTCATGCCAGGAACGAAGCGCAGTACAGCGTAGCCTCGTTCCATAGCGGCGGTTTTGTTCGTTGCGAAGTTTTCAGAAGACCGCGTCATGTTTCGAATCCCACCGTGTCGGCCTGTATACCTTCGAAGTAACGCGACTCGATTCTTTTGCCTTGTGGGTTCTATTTGAATCGCCTGCGAAGAATCGAGCCGGCCTCATCCACGGCAGTTACCATCACGAGAATTACAATCAGAATTGCCGAAACCTCTTGGTACTGCATTAATCGCAAGGAACTCATCAGTTCAAAGCCAATGCCGCCCGCGCCAACCATGCCCATAACCGTGGACGCCCTAAAGTTGTATTCCCAGCGATAGAGCGTGACGTCTGCCATCTGCGGCAGTACCTGCGGCAGAATACCGTGAACTATAACTTGAAGCGGACTCGCCCCGGAGGACTTGACCGCCTCAATCGGCCCATTGTCCGCGTGTTCGATGGTTTCAGCGAAAAACTTACCTATCATGCCAACGGAGTGAAGGCCGAGAGCCAACACTCCGGGCAGTGCGCCAAAGCCTACCGCGGCCACAAACAGAATGCCCATAATCAGTTCCGGCACTGACCGCAAGCCGTTCAACACTCCTCGCGCCATGGTGTAAACGAATGGGTGGGGTGAGGTGTTGCGCGCGCCGAGGAGAGACAGAGGTAATGAGATTATGATCGCCAACGCCGTCCCAGCCACGCTCATAGCCATGGTATCGACCAGAGGCTTGATCCAGTCGCGGGCGCCTTTGAAGTCCGGCGGCAGGCTATCCTTGATCAGTCCTGCGATACTCGGTAAGCCCTCGATAACTCTCTTAGAGTCCAGCAGTCCGGTGTACCAACAGCTGAGGGAAATCAGAGCAACAATAATCAACACCCGCCAACAGGAGCTAACCCATATCCGTCGCTGTTGCTGGAACACGGAAGCATACGAGGCGTTCATCGACGAGGTTTCCTGCATGACTAGATCTTCGAGAGATCCAAGTTAAGAATACGGGCAAGATCACGGATTGGATCATAGTCTTTGTCCGTAACTGGGCCGAACCCCTCAGCCTTGAATGACGCAAGTACGGCCTTGTCGTTCAGGTCGAGAAATGCTCTGCGTATTTTCTCCTTCAGCGCGGGGGACAGATCCGAACGCATGCTCCAGGGGTATTCCGGATAGGGCTTTGACTCGGCGATGACCTTTACCTTGGCGGGGTCGATAATCTTGCGCTCAACGAGAGATTCGAAAATAGGCTTGCTCAGCCCCCCCGCCTGTGCCTTGCCATTTTGCACAGCGATGGCAACTGCGTCATGCGAACCTAGAAAGTGCTCCTGGTAGTTCTTCTTGGATTGAAGTCCTTTTTCCAACAGCATCGATTTCGGGATGAGATGGCTCGAGGTCGAAGCTGGGTCGCCAAAGGCCATATCCTTGCCGGCGATGTCGGCGAGGGAACTGATTCCCGCTCCGGTGTTGGCTATGATCACAGCCTGATACGTTGTCCCCCCGTTCTTCTTGAGTGCTGCAAAGGCTTCAATGTTGCTCTTCGACCGCGCTAGTACGTAGGAAAGCGGCCCAAAGTAGGCCATCTCCAGTCGTCCGTGGCGCATAGCCTCGATCATCGAGGAATAGTCGGTCGTCACCACAAGTTCAACTTGCTTGCCAAGGCGGGATTCGAGGTATTGCTTCAGAGCCTGATTGTTCTTGATTACGGTGGAGGCATTTTCGTCCGGCAGGAGTGCCACCTTCAAAACCGACGGATCGGGAGTTTCGGCGAATGAGGTATTGAAGCCAATCAAGAGTGTGAGTAGTACCGCGGCCAGCAGTCTCTTTGACATTTCTTTTCTCCTTGCGATTAAGGCTGTGAAATGGCGAGGCCCGGAAACGAGTTTCCATGCGTCTCGGTAGGCGAACCGGACGGAACTGCATTCCGCGCGCTCGCATTGTCGTAAATAGTATTGAGAATGTTATCGGTAAGTTCGTCTCCGCTGCCCAGAAAAACGATCCTGCCGGATGCGAGCCCGATGATCCGATCCGCAAACTTCTTTGCCATCTCCACCTGATGAAGGCTGACTATGGCTGAAATGTCATTTTCCTTGCAAACGTCGCGGAGCAAGCCAAGGATGCCTGCTGCCGATGCGGGATCCAGACTAGCGATCGGTTCATCCGCCAGAATGATCTGCGGCTTCTGTGCAAGAGCCCGCGCAATTCCTACTCGCTGCTGTTCCCCACCGCTAAGCTTGTCCACACGTTCCATAGCTTTATGCAGTAGACCAACGCGCTCCAGGCACTCAATGCCAATGGCAATCTCTCGCTTTGGAAGGGGAAACAGCGTCCGCAACGAAGAGTGATAGCCCAACCGACCAATAAGTACGTTGTTCAATGCACTCTGACGAATAAGTAATTGGTGTTGCTGGAAGATCATTGCGGTGCGCCGGCTGTGCTGCCGGAGAATTCTGCCATCCTTAAGATTCGGGAATCCCTCGACAGCTACCTGCCCGGACGTGGGCTGAACCATACCGTTCAGGCAGCGAAGCAGGGTGGACTTTCCAGAGCCCGATGGGCCTAACAGCACAGTAAAATCACCAGCGACAAATGTCGTGGATACCGAAGAAAGAGCGACTACTCCTCCGGAGTAGACGACCGTAACACCGTCTAAAAGTATGATTCGAGGACGTCCGCTCGTTACCACACGAACAGGCTGACCCGGGTCTCGTTCATCGCTCTGGCCTGACGATTCCACGCGGCTCCTTTCCAGAGAAAAAATCGAGAACGTTTTGCGCGGCTTGGAGTTCGATTGCAAGCCTTACGTCACAAACTGCAGACCCGAGATGAGGACTGAAAACGGTACGGCCGGTTTGTTGCAACAGCTCTGAGTTAATCGCTGAGGGACGATCGGATCGCGCCCAATCCTCAAACTCGAAAACATCTGCCGCATAGCCACCAAGATGCCCCGAATGCAAAGCCTCCGCCACCGCGGCTTCGTCTACTATGGAGCCGCGTGCCGGGTTAATGAGGTAAGCGCCCGGCTTCATCAAGCCCAGAGCCTTTCGATCAATAAGGTGTTTGGTTTCCAACGTGAGCGGGAGGGCGAGGATTACATACTCGGAACGCTCAAGCAGTTCTTCCCAACCCGCGGGGTGAATGCCGAGTTCGGCCTCCGATTCTGGGGTGAGCCGATTACGATCCCAGTAGCGCATCGTGCAGCCGAACGGCTTCAGCCTTTCGGCGATGGCACGCCCGACCCGGCCCATGCCCATCAGGCCAACGTTGGACCCGGCGATTCCGGAACCGTAGAGGACGGGCCGCCAGCCGCCGAAATTCCTGGAGCGAACCAGACGATCGCCGGCCATCAGGTTGCGGGCGAGCGAGATCGTCAAACCAACGGCCAACTCCGCAGTGGGCACGGTCAAAAGATCTTCGACAATGGTGACCGTGACACCTTTGCGCATACAGGCAGCGAGGTCGAAGTTGTCGTAACCCTTCAGGGCGCACGAGATCAATCGCAGCTTTGGGCACTGCTCGAGAATGGCTTCGGTAAAGCAGTCGGGCATGAACGTGATAACCGCATCGGCCGTGCGGATTTTTTGTAGCCACACCTCGGGAGGCCATGACTCCTCGGCAGGGTTTGCATCGACTGCGAAGCCGTCTCCAAAACAGGCGACGACCTGCGGAAAAACACGATGCGTAATTGCTACGTTATAGGCGCTATGCATAGTTGAGGGGACAGCCAACATCCTAATTAGCAATTATTTCAATTAGATTAAGGATGGACAAAAAACTGAGATCAAAGGTCAGCTCTTAGAAGGCTCTCTGGATCAGGTCCGCGTCGTGGATTGTCGCCAGGCAAGAAGTAATCCGACTGAGCGGCAAGCGGATCGGCTGGAAGTCGGCAAATCGCCTATATATCGTAATGGAGCGGCGTAGGAGCGCGTTCGGTTGACTTGAGGCGGTTTAGGCGCGTTTTTCGCCGTGTACGTACCTTAAGAAAGCTGTGGGCTTCCGCCGGAACTATCGCAGGCCTTCGAGTGCCGCCAGAGATTTTTGGGAAACCTGTTGGGGTAGCGGAACATAGCCGAGGTCGAGGGCCATGCGTTGCGCCTGATCGGTCAGCGACCAGGAGAACAAGTCATGCAGGGCTTTGGCCTTCGCGCCATCGGCATAATTCCGATGAAGCAGTACCCAGGTGAAGGTAACGATTGGATAGGAAGTGGACCCCGCTGGATCCGGAACATAGGCGCGCATGTTCTCCGGCATCTCGGCATTGGCCAGAGCAGCGTTGCAGTTGGCAGGCAGCGGCGGCACGAAGCTTCCTTCCTTGTTTTCAAGCAGAGCGACTCGAAGTTCGGCCTTGCGCGCGAATTCGTAGCCGACGTAACCGATCGAACCCGTGGACCGGCTGATCATGGCGGCGATGCCTTCATTGCCTTTGGCACGCATCGCGTTACCGGGCCAGTTGACTAGCGTCGCCGGGCCGAACTGGCTACGCCATTGCTCGCTGACGGTATCCAGATGTTTGGTGAAGGCGAAGGTGGTTCCACTACCATCGGCGCGCACCACGGTGGTGATGGTTAGGTTGGGGAGCTTGGCGCCGGGATTTGTCTTTTGAATAAGCGGATCGTTCCAGTTCTTGATCTGGCCGAGGAAGATGCCCGTATAGGCCTTGCGCGAAAGCTTGAGGTCCCCCTGGAAGCCGGGCAGGTTGTAAGCGAGCACGACGCTTCCGGCGGTCATCGGAATAAGAAGTGCGCCGGCGGCGGTACGCGCGATTTCGTCATCGCGCATGGCGGCATCGCTCGCCCCAAAATCTATCTGATCCTTGTCATCCACGCCCGTGCCAATGAAGCGCCGGACGCCTTCGCCACTGCCGACCGCCTGGTACGTAATCACCGTTTCGGGATGCTGCTTCTGGTAGGCGTCAAACCAGCGCAGGTAGAGGACCGAGGGGAAGGTAGCCCCGGCGCCGCGAAGCCACACTCCCCCGGGAGGCACCGAGGGCTTGGCGAGGACGGTGTCTTCCTTTCCGGCATGGCAACCGGTAAGCAGTACGAGTGCCGAAAGCATCAGCACAATCAACATTACAGACAAACGCGTTCCGATTTTCTGCATGGCCCGCTTACCTTCCAGGGCAGGGTCTGGACTAACTGAACTCGCCGCGAATGTAATCCTGCGTGTGCTTATGCGCTGGCGCGCCGAACAGTTGCTTGGACTCGCCAAACTCAACAAGGTAGCCAGTGCGTCCTCCCTGCGTGGTGTCCACGTAGAGGAAGCCGGTGTAGTCAGCGACGCGCTGGGCCTGCTGCAGGTTGTGGGTCACGATGGCTATGGTGAAGCGCTTGCGCAACTCCAGCATCAGTTCCTCGATTTTGCGCGTAGCGATCGGGTCCAGTGCGGAGCAGGGCTCGTCCATCAGCAGAACCTCGGGCTCGGTGGCGATGGCACGCGCGATGCAAAGCCGCTGCTGCTGTCCGCCGGAGAGCGAGAGGCCGCTCTTGTTCAGTTTGTCTTTCACTTCGTCCCAGAGAGCGGAGGCGCGCAGGGCCTTTTCGACCTTTGCCGCTTTGTCTCCCTTGTAGCCGTTGAGGCGAAGGCCGAATGCGACGTTGTTGTAGATGCTGGTTGCAAACGGATTGGGCTGCTGGAAGACCATTCCGATGTAGCGGCGCACCGCGACCGGATCGATTGCGGCAGCGTAGATATCGCGCCCGCGATAGCGCACGTGGCCTTCAAAGCGGAAGCCGCGCACCAGGTCATTCATCCGGTTAATGCAGCGCAGCACCGTGCTTTTGCCGCAGCCCGAAGGCCCGATGAATGCCGTGATGGAATTTTTCTTTACCGGAATCACGGTGTCGCGTACGGCTTTGAAGCTGCCGTAATAAAGCTCGCGGATGTGACAATCGACCACCACATCGTGATTGTGCGCCTGGGATGCGCCTGCCTGCGAATTTGAACCCGGTTGAGGAACCGCTTCCGTTGACATCACCATGCCTCCTACGACTGTTGAACCTGCCGACCTGACAAACTGCGGCCGATCAGGTTGGCTGCTAACACAAGCAACACGAGCACCAGGGCGGCAGCCCACGCCAGTTCCACCTGGTTCTCAAACGGCATGCCGGCAAAGTTGTAGATCAGAACGGCGAGCGACGCCGTGGGGCGCATCAGCCGCGCGTGGCCGTGCGACCACAGCCAGTAATTGCTGAAGAGCGCAGTGAACAGCAGCGGCGCGGTCTCTCCGGCAGCGCGCGCCACCGCCAACATCACTCCGGTGAGAATTCCCGGGACGGCCGTGGGAAGCAGCACCATCCAGACCGTCTGCGTCGGCGTGGCGCCCATGCCAATGGCGGCCTCCTTCATGCGCGACGGCACCATCCGGATGGCATCCTCGGAGGTGAGGACGATTGTGGGCAACATCAAGATGGAGAGCGCGACCGCGCCCGCAACGGCCGAATATCCTCCGGTCGCCAGCACGATGGCGCCGTAGGCAAAAACGCCGGCCAGGATCGAGGGAAAGCCGGTGAGTACCTTGGCGGCAAAGCGCACGACTTCTGCGAGTTTGCTGTCGCGATTCTGGGCCAGGTAGATCGCCGTCATAATGCCGCAGGGAACCGTGAACGCCACAGCCAGTCCCACCATCAGCAGAGTGCCGACGATTGCGTTCCCGAAGCCGCCGCCAGCTTCCATTGCGGAAGGCGGCAATTGGGTGAACACCGCCGCACTCAGCCGCTTTCCACCGCGCCACGCCAGCATCCAGATCACGCTGAACAATGGCACCAGAGCCGACAAGGTCATCGCCGTGACCAGGCCGCTGAGCAGAAAATCCATCAGCGTACGTGGGCGACGGAGGGAACGCTCGAGTTGTCCGAAGTCGACTCCGGCAAAGGGATCGTCCACACCTAAGTTCGAGTTTAGGTCTGCGGTTGCCATTCGTTACTCCGCCGCGCTGCGCGAGGCGCGCTGCAAAATGAAAGCGCCCAGAATGTTGACGATCAGGGTGATGCCCAGCAGCACCAGGGCTGCGTACATCAGGATCCCGACCTCTTTGGGACCAGCCTCGGGGAAGTTATTGGCCAGCAATGCCGCCAGCGTGTTGGCCGGCGAGAAGAGCGAAACGCTGATCTGGTTCGAGTTTCCGACCAGCATCGCCAGCGCCATGGTTTCACCCAAGGCGCGGCCAAAGGCCAGCACCATGCCGCCGAAGATGCCGCGCGAGGCGGTCGGAAGAATTACGCCGAAGATCGCCTCCCACCGTGTCGCTCCCAGACCATAAGCAGCCATACGCAGCTTCGGCGGCACAGAGGTGAGCGCGTCGCGGCTGATGGCCGTGATTGTCGGCAGGATCATGATGGCTAGTACGAGCACTGCGGGCAACACGCCAGGGCCGCTCAAGTCAGTGGAGAACAACGGCAGCCATCCGAGCTTGAGGTGCAGCCAATTGCACGCCGGACGAATCAGCGGGATGACCACGAACAAACCCCACAGGCCGTAGACCACGCTCGGAATTGCGGCCAACAGTTCGATCAACTGCTTCAGCAGGTCCTCGATTTTGTCGGGAACCTTGGACCAGAAAGGATGCAGGTGAAGATTGAAGCTGTGCAGGATGCGGAAGATCGCCCCGCCCATGTAGCCTTCGCTGAGAAACACAGCGGCAGCCAAGCCAAATGCCGTGCCGATCGCCAAGGCTAAAATCGAGGTGAAGAGCGTTCCCCAGATCTCTCCCGCGATTCCGTAGCGCCCAGCGTTGGAGTCCCAGACCCGCCCGCTGAGGAATGAGAGTCCTTCGTGACGCATGGCGGGCAATGCCGAGACCGCAATGCGAAAGACAATGAACGTCACCAACAGTATGGTGCAGCAGGCGAACAGAAAACTGAGTCGGCGAAAGGCCGCGTCCCCCAGGCTTTGCAGTCGGGTTGGCGCTTGGGTGATTTCGCCGGGCCGAATTGCGAAGAGCGCTCCCGAATCCGAAGAGGAAACGGGAGCTACGTTACTGTTACTCGCCATCAGACCATCCTTATTGCCCTAGTTCGCTGCTCCGGTCGTGATTGTCTGTATCGCCGCCAAATCCTTGCTGGTCACGCTGGCAGGCAGTGGAATGTAGCCCAACGCTTCGGCTTCCTTCTGTCCGTCGGTCAGGCTGTACTTCAACAGGTCCTGCAATGCCGCCAGCTTCTTGGCGTCGGGATATTTCCGATAGCAAATCATCCAGGTGTAGGTAACGATCGGGTACGCGTCGGCAGCTTCCGGATCCGAAGCCCAAGCGATCAGGTTGTCCGGCAGCGTAACCGATGCCAGAGCGGCCTGACCGGAGGCAGTAGATGCGGCCACATACTTCCCGGCCTTGTTCTCCAGGTTGGCGGCGGACAGATTCTGACTCTTGGCATAGCCGTACTCCACGTATCCGATTGAACCGGGCGTGGTCTTCAGGCTCGCCGTGACGCCCTCATTTCCCTTGCTCTTGGTTCCCACTGGCCAGTTCGGCATCGTATTCGTGCCGACCGTCTTGTTGAACTCTTCATTGACCGTGCTCAGGTGCTTGGAAAACACATAGCTGGTGCCGCTGCCGTCGGCGCGAACAATCACGTTGATTGGCAGATCGGGCAACTTTGCCCCGGGGTTCGCCGCAGCAATCGCCGGGTCATTCCATTTCTTGATCTTGCCCAAGAAGATGCCGGTGTAGGCCTTGCGCGAAAGATTGAGGTTGCTCACGCCATCGACGTTGTAGGCGATCACAATGGCTCCGGCGGTCATCGGAAGCAACTGCACGCCACCCTGCACGCGGGCCATCTCTTCGTCGGTCATCGCCGCATCGCTCGCGCCAAAATCAACCGTCTTGTCGATCACGCTCTTCTTGCCCCCGCCGCTGCCCACCGACTGATAGTCCACCTGCACGTCGGGATGATCCGCGCCATAGCTCTTGAACCATTTGTTATACAACGGGGCGGGAAAGCTGGCGCCTGCGCCCTGCAGTTTCACACCTTCCGACGCAGCCGAGGACTTACTATTGCAGGAACATAGGATCACGCTGAGGAAAGTGAATGCAATGGCCGCGGTCCAGAAGCGAATCTTCATTAGGAATCTCCGTGGTTCACTCTTGAGCTGAAGTTCGTTTAGGTCGGGCGCAGGCCAGCATCGCGTGCTGTGCAAGCGCTGCGACGGTTCGGGTAGTCAAGCGATGACGAGCTTTCAATTTCTCGGCCGATAGAGAAACCGAAAGAGAAACAATAGAGGTAACTGTACTGAAGAATTATTACGGGCTTGTTAAAACTGTCCCGGCGGCCACATTAAACCAGCACTGGGGTAAGCGCAGTTCGAGGACAACTCCGGATGGAAAAGCTGCATCGACTACTCGTCTTCGGCGCTCTGGGAAAGCACTCCCCAACTCACTGCTGACACACTGGGCTCAAGGCTGAGGCGGTTCACAATCTGCTCGATGAAGTCATCACGCTTGCCGCTACTTCAGCCCAAGCAACCGCAGCGCCGCCTTGGAGAACCATCCCCGGTTCCGGTTCGTGAGAAAGAGCCAGCTAAGGACGCGCACGGGAGCTGGAATCTGAGTTGGATCTGTCGATCCTTGAGAAGGAGCAAGCAGTTGAACAATCGCCTCGCGCGGCCTCTCGCGTAGATTGTCCAGAATCGCCGTCTGATGAACGCAATTGATGGTACACAGCGGGGCACAACTCTTCACTGTGCCGTACTCACGCTCAACGTCCGCCATAGAATATTGAGCCAACGGGATGCCAGGGTAGCCGCGCTGTTGCGAACACCAGTGAACTAGTCCATTTTCGCAAATATACAAATACCGGCTTCCAGCGTGGCAGTGCCATTCGTTCGGGATTCCTCGTACCAGGTTCTCCTGGAAGCGGTTGTACCTGACAAAAGAGAACAACGGCTTGCGCAATTGGCTGATCTCATCGAGAACACATCTTTCGCGCTCGCTCAGTGGCCGCAGTTGCCCGGAGCCATCGTGTATCACGCCTGTCGTGATACCGAATCCCAAAGCAATCGCGAGACGGGCGATCAATAATGCATCTTCGGACTGTTGGATTCCCGAACCAACGACGGCATTGATGTTGACGTCGAACTCCGCATGCTCGGCGAGCCAGCGCAGGCGCTGATCCAGAACCTTCAGGCTCTTCTTCGAGATCTCGTCGGGCACAACATTATCGATACTGATCTGTAGCTGGTGCAGTCCCGCCCGGTTCAATTCCTGGATTCGCTTCGGATTCAGCAGATAGCCATTGGTAATAAGGGTTGCGATGATCCGGTGCCGGTGGATGCGGGAGATGATGAGATTCAGTTGTGGATGAAGAAGCGGTTCTCCTCCGCTGATGGTGATGATCGTGGTGCCGAGTGCAGCCAGTTGGTCCACGCGCCGGAGCATTTCGTCGATGGGTACGGGCTGAGATACATGGTCGTACTCGTTACAGTATGCGCAAGCCAGGTTGCAGCGACGGGTTGGGATAATATGCGCAAGAATCGGATGCCGGGCTGAGCGCATGGCCTTGGCGAACATTCGAGCCTCGCGGAAACGGCGGGGCAGTGCCCCAAGCCTCCGTTTCACGTGCGCCATCTTCATGCCTGCGCTCCTTCAGTCCCCGAATTGTTCCCGAAGCTACAATCCTGTCCAGTTTAGTTGAATCCGATCAGATCCCTGTTGCCCTCACTGGAATTATTCACGATAGGCGCAGGACTTTCGGACCTGCGCCAGATTGCGGACACACGCCGTCCCCGGGAATTCGGATCCTTCATTTACTCAGGGCCTGCTTTCAAAATTAATAATTCTCCCGCTCTCCAAATTAATCAAATTGTCATCTATTACAACCAAATAGAAAATAGGAGGCAGAGGCATGAATGAGCCAGCCCGGGCCGGCGCCCGGCAGTGGTTTTGTCGTTTCTCCAGCAGATCTGCGGAGCTACTTGGATCTGCGCAGGCACTTGCGATTACACTCCTGCTACTGCTTGTCTGGGCGATCACCGGACCGTTTTTCCACTTTTCCGATAGCTGGCAGCTATGGATCAATACAGCGACTAATATCGTGTGCTTGATCATGGTGTTTCTGATTCAAAACACACAAAACCGAGACAGCAAAGCTATTAACCTTAAGTTGGATGAGCTGATTCGTTCCAAGACAGAAGCAAGATCGGAGCTGATCGGTATTGAACGGCTGACGCATGAAGAACTGATGGAAATAGGGAAGCGGTACGAGATTCTGCAGAGAAGGTTTCCAACCGAAGTGTGGCCGGAGCCGGAGCCGAATTATCGCGCCGTGAATGAGCCGAACGTATCTGAGAACGTTGCTGATTAATTCGAAATGGTGAATGGGTTAAAGGAGAACTTGCAATGGAAAATGCTGCAACTTTCGACAGTCACGAAACAACGGGCGCTGCTGTACAGCCAGGCACCGTGAGGCACATCGGAGAAACTGCCGCAGATGCGGGACGGCAACTCTGGCTTGCGGGACTAGGCCTTGTGGCACTAGCCGGCAAAGCTGTTCGTGAGAGCGGCCATGCTTTCGAAGTGCTGGTAGAGGAAGGACGCGAGTTGGAGCCCAAAATAACGTCCGGAATGAAAAAGAGTTGGACCGGGGTGAGCAGCACGGTCGACAGCATGGGAAGTAAAGTGACGGAATTCGGGCGTCGCGCTGAAGGTGAAATGGAAAAGCCGAGTCGAATTGACGAGGCGGTTAAGTCTTACCTGGAGCGTGTCGGTGTGGCGACACGCGATGACGTTCAGCAGATTCTCTCGCGCTTGCAATCAATTGAAACGCAGCTACTGGACAAGGCGACAGCGCCGACAACAACAACTGTAACGAAGTCCGAGACCGCCGAAGAGCAGGTGAGCCATACGGAAGGAAGTGAGGCGGGACAGTCAAGGTCGAAAAAACATCACCGGAACGAGTAGCCGCTTACAGAATAGCAGCAATGATGCCGACGACTGAGCGTTCGAGAGCCGTTTCCAAGAGATAAATTCCAGCGGCCTTGACAGCTTTGTTCAGGGCTCGTTGTGCGGCGGGGTTGATACGGCTCTCAATTCTGGCGCGTGAAAAGCTATGGTGTGGAGCGGAGCATCCAGCAATCGCGCGTACTTTCCCGATGATTTCATCCCCGGCAATCACCGAAGGCTGGTAGCGGATCATTACGCTTCCGGCGATGGGGTTGCTGCGCACTTCCTCAATACCGGGCAACGCCAATAAACTGCTTTCAACTACGAATGCCAGTCTCTCTTGCTTCAAGGCAGGGGTGCGGACGCGCAGCCGACCGGGAATATGATGAATGTAGTTCACGGGCCCACCTTCGAGCGTTCGAGTCCATGAAAACACGCTACTGTGAATAGAATATCAGCACAGTGTGAAAGGCGTGTTAAACGCAAAAGTCGCTCATGATCCTCGCTACTGGATGTAATCTCTTCCGGATTGGGTGGGGCCAACGGCAGAATTCAATCGGGGCGAGGTCTTCGCGTCCTTGAGAAGATTGGCGGAGTACCACAGAAGGGTAACTCCCGCCGGCCAGACATTCTTTCTAAGAACTTGTACCAGTCCCCCACCTAAAAAAAGCAGTAAGACCGCGCCCTGAAAGTCGACCCTGCTTTTGCTGAATCGGCTCAGCCGAGCTTGCATGGATGACAATCTCTCCTGCAACATGGCCGCGGCTGGCAGCGGGGCCGATTCACCGTTGATTTCGAAAAGACCTTCGCGGGCGGCGACATTCTGAATTTCCTGCGGATCGATGGCGTGCTGAAAGAGGATGCTGCCCGTCAGGTAATTTGTCTCAACAGATCGAATCCCCTGCATGTTGCCAAAAAGTTCTCTTACACGAGCGAAGAATGCAGTGTCATTCCGTGCGGATGGAACTCTGATTCGCAGCCTGCCTTCAATTTGATGGACAATCGATGCGTGATGCATTACTGCTCTCCCTAGGGCTCGTGGCGGGTGGAGCCGCCGGGCCCTTCCGGTCCGGATGGTGCATGCAAATGTTCTTCTTGCATCTCGGATCTGACTTCGGCCAACAGATCCTCGTAATCCTCACGTATATGGGCTATGCGCTCGCGACCCTTCTCGATTGCGAGAATACCCGATTTCATGGTCGCCTTGGCGAAAGGCCGCCCGACTTCGGAAAACACCGGCCCAAATGACTTCAGCAGACCAATCAGTCCGACGCCAATCGCAATTCCAATTAAAACGCTTTGCTGTTCCTCTTCCAAATCGAACAGATCCATATCGCTCTTCCCTCCCTTCTGCTAGCTCTGATGCGCGGGCGCTAACAATCCGAACGTTTTTGTATTTTGAATGGCCATCGCACGCGAAGTGCGGTTTACAAACAAGCTGCAAATGGCACAAACGCCACAAATCCCGATGTCCATCAGGCCAAGCGGCGCGAGCCCGAGAAGCGAACGCAGCGGCGGAAGAGCAATTGCCGCGATCTCAATCGCCAAACCGCCGCCAATCGCCATGACGATGTAGGGGTTTGCCGCCGTGCCAGAATTTCTTCCATCGGGGAACCGCTCATTGAGAGTGTGCAGAAGTTGCGCCGAAGTCAGCGTAAGAAAAGCCATGCTGCTGGCCTTTGGTCCAAGCCCAAAACGTGACACCCCCCAAGTGTATGCTGCCATGGCAGTCCCCGCCAGCACTGCCGATTTACGCGAAAGGTGGATGTAATCACTGCCGGTAATCACTGAACTACGTGGGTCGTTTGGTGGCCGTTGCAGAACGTCCGGCGCAGGCGGCTCCACGGCAAGTGCCAGTCCAGGGAAGACGTCGCTCAATACGTTGATCCAAAGCAACTGCCTCGGACTCAATGGCTGGCCAAGACCAATGGCGAGACTGGTGGCGACTGTCATGATCTCACTCAGGTTCGTCGCCGTTATGTAGTGCACCGCTTTACGTATGTTCTCGTGAATCGTGCGACCTTCGCGAATCGCCGTGATAATTGCCTCCAAGTTGTCATCGAGCAGGATCACATCGGCCACTTCTCGCGCGGTTTCAGCACCGGTTTGGCCCATCGCAATTCCGATATCGGCGCGCTTCAGAGCAGGCCCGTCGTTGATACCATCTCCTGTCATGCCCACAATCTGGCCATTCCGCTGCAGAGCTTGGACGATCGCAAGTTTGTTTCCAGGATTCACGCGCGAGAAGATATCCGTATGCTGGATCTTGTCGATTGCGGTTCCGGTTGTTGGATCCAATTTACTGAAGTCCAGAATGGCAGGTTCGCCGTTGGAACCGTTGAGCCCCACCATGCGGGCGAGCGCCATGGCCGTGTGCTGCTGATCCCCGGTGATCATCCGCGTTTCGATGCCCGCCCTGTGAAGCGCCAGCAATGTTGCCGGACTTTCCTGGCGAGGTGGATCAGCAAGACCGACGAGTCCGACCCAAATTAATTCGTCTAGGTCGGCGCCTGATGCGCCATCGCTGGTTGAGCCATTGCTCTCAGCATAGGCGACACCGAGTACCCGTTGTCCCGCCGAGGCCATTCGCCAATTTTCTGCCAGGATGCGCTCACGATCTTCCGGAGAGAGTAGCATCCGTTCGCCGTTGTTGGACTCACGCCAGCTGCATTGTTCGATAACTTCAGCAGGACTTCCCTTCATGGCCAGCAGTTGCCGCCCATCTTGGGCATGAAGCGTCGACATCACATTTCGAGTTTCGCTGCGATGCTGCATGCTCAGGACTGGCCACTGGCGACGTAGCTGCTCGATGTCAATGCCGCATTTGCGCGCAAATTCCAGCAGCGCGGTTTCGGTTGAACTGCCGCGGAAAATTGGCAGGCCGTCGTATTCAGCATACTCGGCCTCGCTGCAGAGGACAGCGAGCTTCGCTAGAGTGTTTGCCCGGCCGGTTATCACTTCGGCGACGGACATATGGTCTGCAGTGAGTGTGCCAGTTTTGTCGAGACAGAGGATTTGTATATCACCCAGTGCCTCTACGGCATTCAAATTCCGCACTACTATGTTTTGCTTGCGCAGGCGCAACATGCCATAGGCCAGGGTGCTTGTAGCCACAGTCGGCAAGCCTTCAGGGACAGCAGCAATGGCGAGAGAGACCGCCGTCCTGATCATTTCGGCGATTCCATATCCTCGCAGCAGACCGATCACCAATACACCGCCCGTGATTGCGAGACACGCTATCACTAGTTGGTGACCCAGGGTGTCCAGTTGGCGCTCCATCGGAGTTGCCGGACGTAGCGTCTCGGTAATCAACGATTGGATCCGGCCGATCTCCGTTTGTGATCCGGTGTCAATTACCACGCCGACAGCGCTGCCTCCTGTTACGATGGTGCCGCGATAAACCATGTTGACGCGGTCGGGAAGTGCCACGTCAAGCGGTAACGTTCGCGCTTGCTTCCGGATTGGAACGCTCTCACCGGTAAGAACCGACTCGGCGACGGAAAACTCATTTACCTCAAGCAGGCGGGCATCTGCCGGAATGTATTGCCCACGATGCAGCAGGATTACATCGCCTGGCACTACTCCGGAGGCCAACAGTTGCTTTGGTTCGCCGTCGCGAATCACCGTTGCAGGTGGTTCTTCCAGGGTGGTTAGAGCCGAGATTGTACGCTCCGCTTCAATTTCGGTTGCGGTTCCGATCGTGGCATTCAGCAATACCACGATCATAATGACTGCCGCATCGGCAACACCGCCGGTGAAGACTGATACTGTGGCCGATGCAAGTAGGAGAGCTACTGGCAGGCTTTTGAATTGGCTCAAGAAGATTTTGAATGCAACCGGAGGGCGAGGTCGCGGCAAAGTGTTAGAGCCAAATCGTAAGTATCGTTCACTTGCGTCCGAGGACGTAAGTCCCGACGGGGTGGACTTGAGGGCAAGCAGAACTGCTTCCGGCGCAAGTGCGTGCCAATTCTCAGGCGCCACCGTCGACGGAATGTTTGTAGTCTGTGACTCGCTCCGAACTGAGCTCTTTGCAGCGCTAATACCGCCTTTTGCGATGCGCATGAGCCCGGCCAATATTGAACTTGAGCCGCGCTCCATCACCACCGCCGGCTCCGTAACAGCACCGCTGGAGTCGCGAACCATCGAAGCGACAGCGCTGCGCATTACTTCCACACTCGCGCCAGGAGTGAAATGAACCACCAGGCTTCCGGTCCAGGTATTTGCGGAAACATCCTTTATGGATCCGCGTCGCCGGATGCCGGACTCTAACTGCGTTTTCAACTCAGGATTCTGAAAAAGGCATGGCACGCTGAAACGTACCCGCCCCTGTGATGCATGAGCAATCAACACATCGCCGGCTTTTGGACAGTGCCGTCCAGCCGTTATCATCTCGAACTCCAACCTTGTAAATAGAAAGTTCGCGGCAGGAACACGCC
This sequence comes from uncultured Acidobacteriota bacterium, assembly GCA_963738165.1. GTDB lineage: Bacteria > Acidobacteriota > Terriglobia > Terriglobales > Acidobacteriaceae > TOLSYN. The sequence goes on along the minus strand of CAVTVE010000018.1, from coordinate 102,920 downwards.
GGGTTTCGCTCCATGGGTTCGCTCCATAGCAGAACGGATCACCGCAGTGCGAGAAATTCGCGAGCCCCTGTCGTCCGCTCTGAAGCAAAAAACAATTCGAGTGCAAAATCAAGAACGATCGCGGCGGCCGCCAAATCCATAAAAAAAGTGTTCCCGGCTTGAATGCTTTTTACGATGCCGAAAACAGCGACCCCAAAGAGAATGGCTCTCTTCAAGTCGATATTCCCGGTAATTCGTTTCACAATTTGGTTCAGCCAATTGAGGGAAGCGACGACGGCATTGGCAATCGCAGATTGTTTTGCTAATGATCGGGTGCTTTTTTCTCCGATATCGATCACTCGCTTGACTAGGCCGAACTCGGGGACAGCAAGAGAAAAGAGATCTGCCTCTGGTGCCATCTTCGCAAGAACCTTCGTGACTTCATAGCCCGAACCTCGCCGGTGGTGGACTAACAAGCTTCCGGTACTGGCATTCTCAGCCACATCGAAAACGCCTGGGATTCTGTGAGCCAACCTCCGAATCTTCTCCAACAACCGGGGACGGCGAGTTGCTCGCGGAATCGAGATTCTGGGCCGTTCAGGAACGATGTGTGCAACTGTCGCTTGAGTTACTCTCATGAACTTCCTTGCGGGGGATCGTCAAAAAACACTAATGATTCCGTTATAGAACAGAAGGTTGGAAATTAATCGTCGCAGGATCAGATTGCGGAAGCCGAAGTCCGCTACGCTGAATCTACGCGGAGGTTTCCTCCTGTTTCTGACGCAGAAACCACACCGCAGGCAGCTCTGTCTAGATGCTGGCGCAAGTCCAAATTAGTGATCTATCTATTTGCCTGCTGCTGATGCTGCTTCGTGCTCTCCGCCTGTTCGTGGGCATGATAGCTGGATCGCACCAGGGGGCCGGACTCCACGTGGCGGAAGCCCATCTTTTCGGCCTCTTGCTTGAGGAAAGCGAAATCTTCGGGCGGGTACATGCGTTTTACGGGCAGATGGTCGCGCGAGGGAGACAAGTATTGGCCGATGGTGAGGATATCAACCCTGCGAGCGGCGAGATCGCGGCAGACCTGCAGCAGTTCTTCCATGTCTTCGCCGAGCCCGACCATGATTCCAGTCTTCGTGACAGCGGCGGGCCAAAGCTTTTTGGCCGAGGCGAGCAGGTTGAGGGTGCGTTCGTAACGTGCTCCGCTGCGGGCCACTCGATACAAGCGCGGGACGGTTTCGGTATTGTGATTGAGAATGTCAGGCCGGGCTTCGAGCACGATCTGCAGGCAGTCTTCGTGGCCCTGGAAGTCCGGGATGAGAACTTCGACCGAGCAGTCCGGCTGCAGGCGGCGGATTTCCCGGATAGTCTCAGCAAAAATTTTGGCGCCGCCTATATTGTCGTCATCACGATTGACGCTGGTGACAACGGCGAACTTGAGTCCAAGTTGCGCGACGGCTTCGGCAACCCGGCGCGGCTCATCAAGATCGATGGCCTCGGGACGCCCCTTGGGTACGGCACAAAAGCCGCAGCGCCGGGTGCAGAGGTTTCCGAGGAGCATGAAGGTCGCGGTGCGATGGTTCCAGCACTCGCCTATGTTGGGGCAGTGCGCGGATTCGCAGACAGTGTGCAGGTCGAGACCGCGAGCGAGCTTTTTCAGCTCATGGTACTGCTCGCCCATCGGGGCCTTGGCGCGCAGCCAGCGCGGCTTGGGAGCCGGTACGGCAGAGACGGTCTGGATCTGGATCAACTCGGAGGTTGCCATCGTTGTTCTAGTCTACGATGCCAAGGCGTCGGAGATGGACGCCAAATTTCGGCTTTGCCCGATCGGGCACTTGCGTGAAGGGCTTAGAGGGTTTTCAGGTACGCGAGCAGAGCGTCAATCTGGGATTCCGAAAGCGTGTTGCCGAAGGCGGGCATTTTGGCCCGTCCGTGCACGATGACTGCGGTAATGCGCTCATCGTTGGCTGGCATACCGCTGGGTAGGTATCCTTTCTTATAGATATTGCGGAGGCTGGGACCGTGCAGGCCTCGTCTTGAATACGGTTCGTGACAACGGGCGCAATTGGCATCAAAAATATGGCGTCCAATCGCCTGGATGGGAGTAAGTCCCAGCTCGGCGTCGGACTTCCTGCGCTCGGTGTGGCAGCCGATGGAGGTGAGCAGTCCCGTAAGCAGCCCACAGAGACAGAGTAATGGAACTACGAGACCGCGAATTTGGAGAAAAGTAGAGCGCATCACGAGCTGTCCTGGCTGGAATCGGGTACCATCTTATCGCAATGACCATCCTGCTTAAACGCGCTACTGAAGCCGCCTCACCCGAGGACGGCGCACGGGTGCTGGTGGAGCACCAGTTACCGCGCGGGGTTGGAAAAAAGGCAGCCACGGAGGCGCTGAGGTTGCGAGCATGGCTGCCTGTACTTGGCCCCACGGAAGAGCTGCGCCGCTGGTTCAGCGAAAGGCCGAGGCAATGGCCGATCTTCCGCCGCCGCTATCTCGAGGAGCTCTGCAGCGGCGATGCAGAGGAGTCGCTGATTGAACTGCACGCCATCGCAGCCAGTGAGCCGACTGTGACATTGCTCAGTTCAGCCAAAGACCCGGAGCACAGCCATGCGGTCATCTTGCGCGACCTGCTGGGAGGGGTCAAAAAGCCACCGTCCACCTCTGGGCCAACGCGGGCCGCATCGGGTGGACGGATTCGCGCACGGAGGCCCCGTTGATTTTTCGAAACAGATTTGCGGCGCAGGAGTCCGAAGGCGAGGTGCGTCCGGTCTTCGAGGCAATCGCTGAAATCCAGCAGAACGCCGCGGTCAGCGACTGGTACGTGACTCAGCCCGATCATGCGTGTATTTCCGGCAAGATTGCTGCCGCGTTCGATTCGCGCAAGGTTCCCAACGTCGGCGAGGCCGTCGTGCGCGCCATCTCCATGCACGACATTGGCTGGATGCCGTTCGACGGTGACGTGAATTCCCCATGCGCACCAACCCAACACGATTCGGGAGTGCCGGTATCATTTGCCAGCACCGGACCGGAGCGCTTTTTGCGGGCATGGATGGGATCGATCCAGGCCGCGCAGAGCACCGGGGCGCTGGGAGGACTGATCGTGAGCGCGCACTTTGCGCGCATCTCTCACCCGTACCTGGAGCGTGGCGCGGGGACGCCGGAGCAGCGCGCGCAGGTGGAGCAGTTTCTGCAAGGCGAGGCGGCGCGGGTGGAACGGTTATTGCCGAAGACAGGCCTGCCGCCGGATGAGATCGATGCGCTGATTGCCGTGCTGCAGTTTTGCGATCTGGCCTCACTGTACCTGTGCGCGAATCCGACTGCCCCGGTGGAGTTACCGCAATTGCTCAACGGAGGCCGGGTGCAGTTCTCGTTTGAGAAGGGCGCGTTCCGCATGCGGCCCAACCTGCTGGACCACGTGCTGGTGCTGGAGATTCCGTGCGTGCGCTGGGTGGATGGGAAGCCGCAGCGGGAGATGGTGCCGGTGAAGGTGCAGTAGACGAACATTCGGTCTGTGCGATCACTTGCGTTCATCCCGCTTTCACACACGCTCCAACCGTGCGAAAATAGAAGTGTCCTTCTATGACCACCCCTGAAAAACAGCCGCAGATCACGCCGGAAGTCCTCCGCACTCATGGACTTTCCCCGGAGGAATACGAACGCATTCTGAAGTGGCTGGGCCGCGTGCCTACCATGACCGAGCTTGGCATCTTCTCTGTGATGTGGAGCGAGCACTGCTCATACAAGTCTTCGCGCGTGCACCTGAAGAGGCTGCCGACCAAGAGCAAGCTGGTGATGCAGGGGCCGGGCGAAAACGCCGGAATCATTGACATTGGCGGCGAATGGGCCTGCGCGTTCAAGATCGAATCGCACAACCATCCCTCGTTTGTCGAGCCATTTCAGGGGGCGACCACCGGCGTTGGCGGCATTCTGCGCGACATATTTACGATGGGCGCGCGTCCGGTCGCGGTGATGGATTCGCTGCGCTTTGGGCCCATCTCGAAGGAACACGACCCGGAGATGAGCCGCGCCACGCTGCACAAGAACCATTCCGTAGTGGACGGCGTGGTGGGCGGCGTAGCCCATTACGGAAACTGCTTTGGCGTGCCGAACGTGGGCGGTGAAACCCGCTTCGAGAGTTGCTATGCGGGCAATCCGCTGGTAAATGCCTTCGCGCTTGGACTGGTGAAAAAGAATGAAATTTTCTACGCATCGGCCTCGGGCGCGGGGAACCCGGTGATCTACGTCGGCTCCAAGACCGGCAAGGACGGGATTCACGGCGCCACCATGGCCAGCGAGGAGTTCAGTGAAGGCAGCGAGGCGAAGCGTCCGAATGTGCAGGTGGGCGATCCCTTCATGGAAAAGCTGCTGCTGGAGGCCTGCCTGGAGGCGATGCAGACCGGTGCGATTGTCGGCATACAGGACATGGGCGCCGCGGGGCTGACCTGCTCGACCTGCGAGCTGGGCGGACGCGGCGGAGTTGGCCTGGAGATTGAACTGGACCTGGTGCCACAGCGCGAGACCGGAATGAGCAGCTACGAGATCATGCTCAGTGAATCGCAGGAACGCATGCTGCTGGTGGCCGAACGCGGTCGCGAGGAGGAAGTCTTCGCGGTCTTCCGCAAGTGGGGGCTGGACGCGGTGACCGTGGGCCGGGTGATCGGCGAAAACACCATGCGCGTGTTGCACCACGGGGTTGCGGTGGCTGAGATTCCAAACCAAGCGCTGACCGACGATGCGCCGCTGTATCACCGCGAGGTGGGCGAGTGGACGGCTCCGGTGCCGAGTCAGAAGCCCGGCGCGCTGCAGTTGGGGACGAAGAACCACTTCAACCGCGATTTCATTCAGCTGTTGGCAAGTCCGAACATCTGCTCAAAGCACTGGGTATATGAGCAGTATGACTCAATGGTGCAAACGAATACCATGCAGGGGCCGGGGGAACTGGCGGGCGTGATCCGCATTAAAGGCACCCAACGCGGATTGGCGATGGCGCTGTATGGAAACGGGCGCTGGTGCTATCTGCACCCGAAGCTGGGCGCGATGCACAACGTGGCGCGCGCGGCCCGCATGGTGGCCTGCACGGGCGCGCAGCCTGTGGCGGCGACCAACTGCCTGAACTTCGGCAATCCCGAGAAGCCGCCGATTATGGGGCAGTTCTCGCAGGTGATCGACGGCCTTTCAGAGGCTTGCCTGGCCCTGGAGACTCCGATCACGGGCGGTAACGTGAGCTTCTACAACGAGACGCTTGGCGAGGCAATTTATCCCACGCCGACACTGGGCATCGTCGGCATTCTGCAGGACGTGACCAAGGCCGTGCCGGCCAACGCCAAGGCAGCAGGGCGGGCGCTCGTGCTGCTGACGCCGGGACAGAAGGTGCATAGCGGCGAGGAGCAGACTGAGTTCGGCTCCTCTGAATTCGCCGCGCATGTGTTGGGAGAGCTGTGGGGCGTACCGCCGATCCTGGATCTGAAAGCTGAAAAGGCATTGCAGGACGTACTGCAGGCACTGGCGGCGGAAGGGTTGCTGGAATCCGCTCGCGACGTAGCCGAGGGCGGAATCGCCGTGGCTGCTGCGAAACTCGGATTTGCCAAAGGGCTGGGCGTGGAAATGGATCTGATTTCTGCCGGACTCCCCGCCGAATGCGTGTTGTTCGCCGAAGATGCCTCGCGCGCGTTGGTAACTTGCGAACTCACAAATATAGCAGCGATTGAAGACATTGCTGTAAAATATGGATTGAACGCGCAACATATTGGCCTAACCACCAGAGAGAAGTTTGCGATTTGCATTGATGGCGTTCCCGTCATTGAAGGAGAGGCTTCCGCATTCAAGCTGAGTTGGCGGCAGGCGATGGAACAAGCGCTGCAGACGGAGCCAGCGGTTGCGGCGAGCCTGTAGCGTTGAAAGTTGAGGATCGGTTGGCGCGAGTCGCCGGATGATCGACAGCATACGTACGGTACGGCTCCGGCCGCGCCATTGCTTTCCATCGCGCCCCAGCGCACAGACGTACAAGGCGGGCAGTCATGATTGAGATCGAATTGGACAAACTTCACGAGGAGTGCGGGGTGGTTGCCGTTTACGGACACCACGAGTCAGCCAAGCTCTGCTACCTGGGGCTGCACTCATTGCAACATCGCGGGCAAGAGTCGGCGGGCGTTTCGGCCAGCGATGGCCACCGCATGACCGTTTATAAGTCCATGGGGCTGGTGGCGGATATTTTCAATGAAGCGGCGCTGCAGAAGCTACCGGGGCGCCACGCAATCGGGCATACCCGCTACTCGACCGCTGGAGACTCGGCGCTGCTGAATGCTCAGCCGATCCAAGTCGATTGCAACAAGGGACAGATTGCGATCGCGCACAATGGCAATCTGGTGAACGCCGCCGAGCTTCGCAAGCGCTTTGAACTTGCGGGTTCGATCTTCCAGACCTCCAGCGATACCGAGATTGTGCTGCACCTGATTGCGCAGTCGCACGAGAAGACGCTGCCGGATGCGATTGCAGACGCGCTGCGACGCATTGAGGGCGCGTTCTCGTTTGTGATTGCAACCCGCGACCACATCTTTGCCGCCCGTGATCCCCGCGGCTTCCGGCCACTGGCGATGGGGCGAATTCCGGGCAAGGATGGCTCGCCGGACGCGGTTGTATTTGCCTCCGAGACCTGCGCCTTCGATCTGGTGGGTGCGGATTACGACCGCGATGTGAAGCCAGGCGAACTGGTGGTGATTGGTCCGGAGGGCGTGCACTCGCATTTTTACGCGCCGGCTCTGGCACAGTCGCAATGCATTTTCGAGCAGGTGTATTTTGCCCGCCCGGACTCGCTGGTCTTCGGCAAGAGCGTGCAGGAATCCCGCGAGCAGATGGGTCGGCACCTGGCACGCGAGGCTCCGGTGGAAGCCGACCTGGTGGTCGGTGTGCCGGACAGTGGTCTGACGGCGGCGCTGGGATATGCGCGAGAGAGCGGCATCCCGATGCAGTTCGGGTTGGTGCGCAATCATTACGTGGGCCGTACGTTTATCGAACCGGAGCAGCGGGTGCGCGACTTTGGCGTGCGCCTAAAGCTGAATCCTGTGCGGCAATTGCTGGTGGGCAAGCGGGTCATATTAATCGACGACTCAATTGTACGCGGCACTACGAGCCAGAAGATTGTGCGCATGGTGCGCGATGCAGGAGCCACCGAGGTTCACATGCGGATCTCGTGTCCTCCCACGACTTCGCCGTGCTACTACGGCGTGGACACTCCTGAGCGCCGGCACCTGATCGCTGCGCGCAAGTCGGTGGAAGAAGTGCGAGACTTCATCGGCGCGGATTCGCTGGCGTATCTCTCTCTTGAGGGACTGCGCGCTTCGTGCGGCGAACCGGAAGGTGATCCCCAGTACTGCACCTCTTGTTATACCGGGAAATATCCGACCGATTATGTGGATCTGCAACAGATTCGCTCGGCGGTTGCGCTGGCAAAGTAAGGCTGTTCCACCCAGAATCATTCCATCCAAGGAAGGGCCATGGATCGCCGTGGCCTTTTTTTTCGCTCATCACTTCTCCTTTTGCGCGCCGTCGCCGTCAATTCATGCGGCGGGAGCAGAGTCTGCGAAATCCTGCCGACGCTGTCCAAGAACGCGCAAGAAACTTGCCAGTATCTCGCGCCGGGCATCATCCAGCGCGAGTGGTGGAATGATCGTCATGGTTCCCAAAAGCTTGGCCAGACGAAAATAGCGGCGGCGTGAGTGGCGCATAAAATTCACTGAGTATTCTGGCTTGCGGGCACGTGCGAGTTCGGGATCGGTGTCCAGCAAAAAAATCAGATCGGGGCGCTGAACAATGCGTGCAAGCAGCTTTGCAAAAGCTGCGGTGAAGCGATTTTCAAGCGGCAGGTTGGCCAACTCGTCGTAGAGATAGCGATCGATGACGATCACACCGTTCTCATCGCGGCAGGCGCGGCGGAGAACGATCCGCAGATGGATTGCATCAGCCAGATAAAGGAAGTGGCGTATCAAGGTTAGGTAGGCGCGGTTCACATTCTTGTCTCGCCGATTCACCGGAAAGCCGGGCGCGCCTATTCCCTTCTCGCTGCCAAGGACCTTATGCACAAAGCCCTCGCGCCAGCGGCTTGCAACTACAACGTCATCCCAGAAGATCAACAGCGCACTATGTATTCCGAGGAACGAGATGGAATCCCGCAGAGCGGCAATCTGGGTTGTCTTGCCGGCACCGTCCAGCCCAGAAAAGCTGATCAGGATCGGTGCACCGAGACTCTGGGGTGAGGACATGGCCATTATTTTGTGGCCGCGGCAGTGGAATGCGGCGGGGTGCTGGAGGTGGCATGGCTGAGCCCGTACACGGTCCCGGCGGCAACTCCCGCAGCGGCTAGCGCGCCGAGTTTGATTACCAGCGAACGATACTGGTGCTGCTTGACCGGCGCAATGGCATTCCCGGCTGGCCGTGATGCGCCGCCTCCGGCGGTCCGAACCTGCTCGGCGGCGGCTGCACCAAGAGGCGCTTGGGGCGCCGATTGCGCTGCTGGTTGCGTTGAAGTGGCGGGTTGCGCCGCTGAAGGCGATGGCGCCTGTTGCTCGGGAGGCGCGGGCTGAGGCGCATTTGGCAACGGAGTCTCATCCGAAGGAGGGGTCGCACTCGGTTTCAGGGGAGCGGCAGAAGGGTCGATCATAACTCCGTTGGACGGGGACTGTTGCTGCGAACTGCTCTGCGTCTGGGCGCTCATAAGGACGGAAGATAACAGCACGGAAACAATTAACGGAGCGGCGACGCGTGCGGACTGGTGTATGGTTTGCATCTGAAAATCTCCCTACTAGTACGTTTGTTACCTTTTTCGTTTCATTTCGAACCGCCGATGATCCTTCCCTCCCGAATCGGATTCAGGTCGTGATCCAGGGGCGTGGATTCTGGTGTGGGTTCAGAGGAGACGCGGCGTAGCACGACGCTCACATCGGCATCACGGTCATAAAACAAGTTACGCAGACGGTTCTGTCCGTAGCGCCACAGATTCGTGAAATTCGTCTCATACCAGCAGGAGCGCGACATCTGGGGCGAGAGTCCGCAGAACACTCGAAACTGATGGCCGAACAATGCCGGTCCGGCAAGCAGAGCGGCAGTAAGCCGATGATTGCCTTCCAGAATCGTGAGCGGATGCTGGTCGTCCATTCCGATCAAGAGCACAGCGCTGCGGTCCTTTTCGGTGCGCAAACGATAGCTGAGCGCCTGCACGCGCAGGATGAACTCGCGCTTGCTGCCGCTAAATCGCATGGTGCGGATGCGGCCCACGATATCACGCAGGAGAAAGCTGCCGTTGGCGACTTTACGCCATTGCGCCCGCGGAAAAACTCTGATGAACCTAAGATCGCCCGGCTCCAATTCCACTTCCCACCATTGGGTGTCTGACGGGATCTCGCGCCACATGTGACCCCGGCGGCGAAACAACAGCGCGCGCCGCAGATCGTTTTCATCCTCGCTGTCGAGATCAGCCTCAAGCACCAGGCGTTCAAAGCTCTCGCGGTCAGCGTGGAACTCTTCCTGATAAAACTCGTTCTTCAGAAATTCGGCGATGACTTCCGCCTCATTGGACCTGCGCAGTTTTTTCATGCAGCCTCCCTGCCCAGACTAGGTACGCGGCGAAAAAATGGAACCGCTACTGCCATCAACAGCAGGCCACGAAGAACCTGCTGAACCACAATCACCTGCATCAGCGAAGAATGAAAGATCGAGATGAAAACGACGACAAGAAAGCTCACCACCAGTTGCAGCCAGCCGGTGTTGGCAATCTTGCGCGACATCTCGTAGGTGATCAACACGACGCAAACCGCATAGACGGCGGTGGCAACTGCATTCATTGCCAGCAACTGCTCCGCTACCTGGCCTGCCCGATGAAAACCACTACCGAATAGAGTTCGGATCACCAAGCCGGGAAAGCTAGCGAGAAATACGACGCATGCCGTGGAGATTCCGGTGGTAAACAGGAGCGGAATGACCAGTACGCGGCGGCTTTCGTTTTCCGCCGCGCTGCCGGCCGAGATGGGAAACATGGCGCTGGTCACCGACCAGGTGGCGAAGTACAACAGGCGTCCCACAAGCGCGACCGCGGCGTAGAGACCTGCTTCATCCGGCGGGAAATAGTGCTTCACCATCAGGATGTCAATGTTGCTGATGATGACTTGACCGACAAAAAAAATGATGGCCTGCATGCTCTCAAGAAACGAGCCAGGTTGATAGCGCGCAGGAGTCTGGCGTAATGCACGGTCTCCGGCAGGGAGCAGGAAGGCCGCAAAGACGGAAAAAGAGATTGCGCCGACCGCGCCCATCACTCCAGTGCCTCCTGCCACAAGGATCATCGCCGCACTCAACTTCACGAAGGCTTCGGCAGCGAGGTTCAGGCTAAGGCGCAGAAATTGGCAGGTTCCCTGCATTCCACCGCGCCGCACGCCAAGGGGGATATAGAAGAGCATCCCGAGACCGAGCAGTACGACGAGCGTGGGCGATGGCATTCGCAGGTAGGTAGCGATCCAGTTGCTGGCGCCGACAAAGAAAGCCGCGAGTGCAAAGCCCACCAACCACGCGCGACGCAGGAGGAGCCGGTAGACCGCGGCGCGCTCGCCCGGCACACGGGTCTTGGCGATCAGCTTTGCGGTAACAAGCTGGCTGGCCAGGTTGATACAGGAGGCGATCATGAGCAGCGTGACGCAGGCGGCGGTCTCACTGAAGTTGCTAGGACCAAGCAGGCGCGCAACCCCGATGTTGTAGCCGAAGTTGGCCAGCGACACCAGGACCGAGCCAACCAACATCGTTACGCCTCCAGTAAACGCCTTGCCCTCTTTGGTGGTCGGCATCATGTTCTCGAATGCAATGCGCATCCGGGACTGAGGCCAGGAGCCCAACTCTTGTTGCGGAACGGTCACGCAGCCTTCCTCCCGTCGCTTCCATCCAGTTCAGGTTCGGGATGAAACTGCCGAACCATATTGGGTAGATATCCGCTGAAACTGCGCACCGCATCGGCCGAAGTGGCAAAGGTTTCAAAGAGCCTGCCGGTTCGCGTCAGTTCCAGCACAACGTGTGCTTGGGGGCTAAGTGAGGCCAGTTTCAGATCGCCGTCTCGCCGTGCCGCCTCCTTCATGCAATACAGCAGCATGTCTATTCCGGCGGCATCGATCTTGCGCACGAGCGAGAGATCGAAAACAATCTGCGGACGGTCATGCTCAAGCAGCGGCCGTACTTCCTCAAGAAAAGCGCGAGCCTGTTTGAGATTCAGATTTTCCGGGACGCGCTTTACGACAACTGGTCTACTACTCGTTTCCATATCTTCTCGTTACCACCATTTCCCGTGCTCGATAAGGTTCCGTTTGTGACTCGATGGAGCTCAAAGACGTTTCGCCGAGAGCTGGAGTGAAGGGACTTTGCGCTTTCGGCGCGGCCCCCAGACCAGCCCGGCTAGGTTCAAAGAGCAACTTCCACAATGCATTCGGCAGCAACCCCAGAAGCCAACCTGCGGCCGTGAGTGTACGAATCGAGAACTGAGTCGTCGTTACTCCAATCAGGCGCCGATCTTCAATCTCCACGGTCACGTTGCGCTTCATGCTATGTACATGCCTGAAACCCACAACAGAGTGCTCCACATCCAGGCCAGCGCCTATGCGGGTGTAAGGCATCAGGCTGGAGTTGTCGATGACGCTGGCACAATCCACCTCGCAGTGATGTTCGAGAGAACTGCCGCGAGTCACGAGTGCAGCACTGCGCACCTTGCAGAAGCCGCCGATGAAGGCGGGGGCTACGATGCGCGCTTCGTGGTGAATCCGTACACCTGCGCCAATCCACACGCCGGGGCGCAACTCGCGGCCGCAAGGTCGAATTGCGGCCTTCCCGGCAAAGGCATCCAAGGCAAGCGTACGCAGGCTCGCCGTAGAAGAAAGCAGATTTACGTAGCCGCAGCTCTTGTGCGGTACCATGGAGGTGCGCTCATCGAGTTCTCCGCGGAACAGAGCCGCAGCTTCAGACTGGCTGCCGGAAGAAATGACGAAGATGTCCAGCGCCTCTTCTCTAGATGAATACGCCCGCACGATCGAAGATCCCTGGAGCCGGTGCTGGTTCACCATTGCCGCGAGATCCAACTCGGCCCAGGCGCCCAGGCGCTGTACCAGCACGCACTCTGAATTCCGGGCGAGGCGGCGGAATTGCTGTGCCGCCTCTTCCCAGAAGGTCTCCGGGCTAGCCACGCTGAACTTGCAGCCTGCAGCAGCAACATGCGGCGGAAGCGGCTCGGTATTGCAAACTACGGAGATTTCGGCAATACCTGCTGCCCGAATGCGGTCGAGCGTGCGCATGAGCACACTGCGTCCTAGAACATCGAGCAGCGCCAGGGGAATTTCGCCAAAGCGTTCTGTCTCCGGCTTTCCCCCGACGAGCACCAGCGCGCGAACTCTGCTTAGCCCGGGACTGTGGGGGGCAATGCGATGGAGAATGCAAGATTGTGAATTGCGCGAGCCTAGGTCCATGGGGACCACCTCGGCGCGGCAGCGCGAAATATCGCAGATCGAAGTGGCACCCATCCGGGCAATCTCCGAAAGCGAGAGAAGGGCACCAGTGCGCTGTGTCCTCCGTGCACGCTGAAAGAGCGCAGGTACTGACGTATGATCACAGGCATAGTCTGGCGCAGCGCAGCCGAGAAGTTTGCCGCTCCCATCTCGCGTTGCATTTCCGGGTCCTGCAACACGCTCACAACGGATTCGGCCATGCTGTGGGCATTGCCGGTTTCAAAGAATCTGATTGCCAATTGTTCGTCGGCGGCCATCTCGCGGAAGTCGGGAATATCGGCGCAGACGATCGGCAATCCGTATTCGCAGGCTAGATGCGCGACGCCGCTGGAACCGGTGGCAGAGGAGTAAGGCATCACCATCATCGTCGCCGAGGCAAATACCTCGGAAAGTGCTTCCTCTTCGACATACCCGGTGAAGCGGATGTAGGGGTGATCACGGTAGCAGTCAGAGACTTTTTGTACGTATCCCTGCGCAGCAGGATGATCGCCGCCGGCGATGATAAGGCGGGCCTGAGGAAAACGATCAACGATCTCCGCAAAGGCCTCGATCAATAACTCCAGCCGCTTATATGTGCCCCACTTACCGAATGCCAGGATGCGGTGTTCGGGATTGCCCCGCTTTTCAAAATCAGGAGGCTCGGGACGCGCCGAAAGAATACCGTGAGCGCGGAAATGTACGTTACTACCATTGTATTTTTCCATTAACGTGCGCCGATATGCGGGTAACAGGACGGAAATCGAGTTGGCCATCAGCAACATGCGCGTTGCCATATAACCGGCTGCGCGATAGCTGTGTGGGAAGCGCACACCGGCGTGTTGCAAATCGACGTTATCCATCAGATGATGCAGCGTAATGTGCGTATAGGTTCCGGAGAGCCTGGAAAACAAGGGTGTGGCGAGTCCGGTAAAGGCCGCTGCGGGATTGGAGCCGAAGGTCGAAAACAGCAGATTGAACCAGACCACATTCGGCTTTATCTCGCGAATGACTCGTAACAGGCGAACCGGATTTTTAAAGCTGTTGAATTGCCAGCAGCGGATTACGTGAAAATCCTCCAGCTCCGGCTGGTCGGAATCCAGATAATCGCCGAGAATCGTAAGACTCAGGACGGGGTCGCTCTGTAATTCGCGTGCGATGTGAAAGCCGTATTCGTTAAGCCCCCGCCGTGATGGGGGAAACGCGCTGACTAAACAAATCTTCATGGGTCCCCCTGGCCTTAAAACAAAGTCAAACGAACTACTGGACGCACGATCGTTTGGCTGTGGCCAGCAAAATTGTAGTAATCCGCGTCCTGCACTCCAAAGGAGAACCGGATCGGATACTCCACCGATACTTGCCCTAAACTGTCGCTTACCATGCGCCGAAACGGCTTGTTGTAAGAGATGAAGATACTGCTCAGCACGTTGTCATAGTCGTGGATTCCTTCACCTCGCGAGTATGCAAAATCTCCATTCACGCTCCAACGCAGTGACTGCTTCCATTCGATCTCAGCAGCCGGACGCATGGCCTGCGCAATCCAAAAGCTCGTGTCCTGCACACGCCATGAGCGGATATACTCGCCCAGCACCGCTACGCGCAGGCGCTCACTGAACTCATGCTGCAGGCCAGCCGAGGTTGAGGTTGAATAAAACTCGCGAATCAGAGGGCGGAAGAGCAGATCGCGCACGGAATAGGCGGTGATGAACTGCGTGCGTCCCCAAGGACGCCCGACAATGAATTGCAGGCGCGCGCCCAACTCGCGCGAATGCAGATTCTGGTCCGTGTACGGCCCCGTCTCATGGAAGGCTTCGCCCTGCAATGCGAGCCAGTTTCCCAGCGCATTGGTAGACAGATAAACGAACTGCCGGAACAGATTCTGATTCAGCTGGACTGGGCTTTCAGTATCGCGGCGAAGCGTGAATTGCAAACCTGAGTTGAAGTTGAATCTGGCAGAGCCTAGCCGGAGTACTGGATTCAGCGCGCCGTTCCACGTGGTATCCCAAGTATCGTTGTTCACGATCAGCGCCTGATCCGGCAATGACATCTGGCCGCGATCATTCCGTACCTGGAAGAACGAGGTCAGTGCAGGATACTTGCCAAGGTCAGTTCGAATGCCATTAGTCCATATTGTTTCGAGCGAGGTAATCGCCGGGGGGATGGCCCCGGTCTGAGGGTTACGAAAGATCTGATAGTCCAGACCATTGATGGTGGCGTCATCGAAAACCCCATGCATCAGAACGTCAGAGTGAAAGCTCGTCGTCCGGGTGAGTTGAACACCCTGCTCTTGAGCCGCCTGCTGCATGGCAAACTCAGCCGTATCGTCCTGGCCACCGAGTTGATTGGCGCGCGCAAAGGCGGCCATCGCCTGGAAGTGCTGTTGCTCCTGCCGATAAATGTTCGCCTGGGCCATCGTGTAATCGAAGTTGTTCGCAAACTCCGCCGGGTTACCCATTTGCGCAAGCTGCTGTTGCGCCTCGTTGGTGCGGCCCTGAGCGATCGCCGAGTTGGCCAGGCCTATGCTCACAACCTCATCGGCCGCGCCCGCCTGTCGCGCGCGCTCAAAATACCGGCGCGAAAGATCAAAGTCGTTCATGGCGAGAAAAATATTCGCGGCTTCTATAAAGTCGCCGGCAGTCACCGGGGACGCTTCGCCCACCCGCGACTCTGCGAAAGCCAGCCCGACCTGCTGCTGCGCTGCGTCAAATTTGTGCTGCTTGACGAAGACCCGTGCAAAGAGCAGGCGCGCCTGAACACGGTTGGCGTCCGGCGCCTCCAGCGCTCGAGCGAAGCGCTGCATCGCCGCGTTCTGCTCCCCGAGAGCGAGTAAAGCGGTACCGGTGTTAAGAAGGATGAGCGAAGAGTCCGGACTCTGCTTCTCCGCCTCGGCGATATAACGCAGCGTCTGGGGACGCTGATGCAACTCGGCGTGAGCCCTGGCAAGCTGGGCGTAAATGTCGGGATCGTCAGGCGAGAGCGCGAGAGCGCTGTTCAGCGTCTGGATCGTCGCGGGATATCTGCGCTCGTGAAATTCAGTATCGGCCAACGCCAGGTGGAGCTTCAGATCATCCGGCGCATACTTGAGCGTTGCAATGTACTCCTGTTCTGCTTTATCGAGGAGTTGCATGTCTCGGTAGGCAGTAGCGCGGACCAGATGAATCGCCCCTGATTCGCCGAGCAGCTTTTCTGCCTTGCCGGCTTGGTCGAGAGCCGCGCTCCCGTGGTGTAGCTGTAGTTCAGAGAAGGCCAGACCAAGGCAGGCAACACCGTTGGAAGGCTGCAGATCGAGCGCGCTGTGAAAGTCGCGAATCGCGGCATCTGGATTCTGCAGATCGTTGAGCACGTAACCGCGATTTACGTAACCCTCTACCATCTTCGGAGCGCGCCTTAAGGCCTCGGTATAGTCTTCTACCGCCTGCTGAAGGAGCTGATTCTGCTTGTGTACGTGACCGGTGAGCAGCGGAAAATCAGCCTCCTTCGGTAACACTTTCGCGTATCGCGAGGTGATCGTGAGGGTTTCGTCGTAACGTCCGAGGTTATATAAGTCATAGGCCAGGTAGACCGATGCGTTGCGGTCGGTCTCCAGTTGCGTCAGTACCTGGTAGCCCAGGCGCGCCGATTCGGCGTACTTGCCTTGATGGAAGAGAACACGTTCACGCTCACGCATAAGCCGCGGATCATCGAGCATGCTGCCCGTTGCGCGGCCCACCCAGTCGGCAGCGATAGGGATGTGGCCTGCCTGGATCGCCGCGTTGGCCGCATTGGCGATCACCACCGTGTTCTGCGGTGCGCACTTGAATGCCTGCTCATAGGAAGCGTTAGCCAGATCGAATTGCATGGTGGACGTGTACAGGTCACCCAGCGCGAGGTACGGCACGTAGTCATCCGGGTGATCCGCGGCCAACTCATGGAAGTACCGCTCGGCCGTAGCGTTGTCGTTTTCCTCCCGTGCGAGATAGCCCATCGCCTCCAACGCATAACGATTCTTGGGGTCGGCCTTCAGCACCCCGGCGTACATTCCTTTCGCTGCATCCATCCGCTTGGCATGCCAGAGCAGGTTGGCATATTGCAGCGTAATGGACGTGTTGTTCGGGTCCAACTTCATGGCTTCCTTCAGATCGTTCTCCGCGCCCTCCAGATCGTTGCCACCGAGCCGTATGGAAGCGCGCACGCGCAGGAACTCCGCACGTGCCGGCCCTTCGATATGCAATTGATTCACCAATGTTTCGGCTTCAGAAATTTGTTGGTGCGCGGCTTCGTCATCACCGCTCTCGCGGTAGATTTCGGCGAGATTCAAACGCAGTTCAATGGGATAGAGTTGACCTTCCGGGACGGCAGCGCCGACGGGCAGGTTCGCTATTGCAGTCTTGTATTCGCGGATTGCCTCCGCGTTGTGATGCTGTGTCCGCGCAAGCTGCGCCTTGAGCGCGTGCAGACGATAATGATTCGGATCGATCTGCGCGGCGCGAGCCAAAAACGACTGCGCGCGCAGCGTGTCTCCGGCGCGCAGCTCTGCCTGTGCGGCGCTTAACTGCAGCCCGATTTGGCGCGGCGCAATACCGGCGGCCTTCGAATAGCTATCCGCCGCTTGTTGGGTATCGCCATTGAGTTCGTAACTGTAGCCGAGATCGGCCAACACGTCGACGTTTTGCGCGGGAGCGTTTTTAAGCGCCGAGATTGCGGCCTTGTAATCGTGCTGCTCGCGATAGAAGTTGGCAACCGCACGGAAAACGGATGGATTCTTCGGATCGTGACTTCGCGCCAGATCCAGCATCTGCTTCGCCCGCTCGGGTTGATTCAACTTCAGGTAAGCGACGGCCAGCATCACTTCGGAGCGCGACGAAGGGTGCAGCGCCTCCGCTCTCGAGAGCAGCGCGACTCCCTGCTGCGCAGCGCCCATCTGCAGACAGAGTTCGCCTGCCATTAGCAGATCGTTCTCACGTTTGGGTGCAGCGCTCACCACTTGCATCAGCAATCGCTTGGCATCCTCCAGGCGACCCATGCGTTGGTAGGTTTGCGCCAGGCCACTGAGCCCATCCAGGTTCGTGTGCTCAAGCTTTAAGCCCTGTTGGTACGCCTCCACCGAGTTCGCGTACTGACCGGCAAGTCGCGAAGCATAGCCAAGCAGAAACCAGAGATGCGCGTTTTGCGGCGCAGCTCTTACCGCACGTTCTGCGGCAGATGCCGCGGCTGCCGCGTTTCCCTTCTTCAACTCGCTCTCAGCGGCGCGGGCGTTACGTCCCACTTCTATGCTGGAACCCCAGCCCATCGCTTCGCCGGAGGATTTTTTCGGGCTCTTCGATGTGCTCTGTGCACCGCCGCCCAAATCTATCTCCTGTGCGCGGGAATGCAGCGGCGAAGCCAGCACAAGAGAAAGCGAGCAGATACTAAACCACAAGTTCTTATTCACGGGCTACTCTGGAATACAGCATCGAAGACGTCGAGAAACTTCGCTCCGTCTGCTTGGGATGCGGAGAGTCCGTGAAATGTCTTCTCGCAAAAGTTACGGAAATTTGCGTTGCTCTCATTTGCCAAACTGAGGCACAAGGGTGCCGTTGTTAGGCTCGTAATTACTCATCCCTCCACTCCCCAAAAATGCCAGTAAACCCGTTTGCAATTCAGGGAATCACATTGCTTCACGACGCGGAGATGATTCCTTTGATCACGAAGCCGAAGTTAAGCCGTGGTATTCCGCTCCTGGCCATCGTGCTATTGGCCCTGGCGGTGCACGGACCTCTGCTGCTGATGCAGTTACCCGCAAATTCCTACGACGCGACCACGCACATCTTCTTTGCCGCGCACTATGCACATCACTGGTTTTCTCCGTGGAATGAAAAGTGGTTTGGCGGCATGTCGCAGACAACCTATCCTCCGCTGACCCATCAGTGGATTGCGTTGTTCTCTCATATTTTCGGTTTGACCGGCGCCTACATGTTCGTCCAACTGATCGTTATCCTGCTGTTGCCGGTAGGTATGTACCGCTACGCGCTGCTCTGGATTCCTGAGCGCGAGGCGAGCTACGCCGCATTGGGTAGCGTCTTTCTGGGATCGCTGGCGATGCTGGTCTACCAATCTGGCCAATTGCCCACCACCGCAGCGGCCGCACTAACGCTCAATGCCCTACCTTTCTTTTACCGATGGACGCGCGATGGCGGCGCGATGCAATTGGTGAAGGGCACGGCCATTTGCATGGCGGGCGCGGCGGCTCATCACGTTACGTTTCTTTTTGGAGCCATTCTGTTTGCGCTGCCGGTACTCTGGCTAAGCGTGCTCGACCGCAGTCAAAGTCCACGCCAATCGTCAGTAGCAGCAGTGCTGGCACGCGCGATCGCCTTTGGCACCATCGTTATCGTTTCCGTGGTTGTGGTGTTGCTGCCCTATTTCATCTCTCTGCGCCAGAACCCAATTAATCAATTGCCGATTCCGCATGCCTCGCGCGACAACTACATTCTGGTTCCGCACAGTGGCATGAATTTTTGGGTTATCCCAATGGGCGCGCTGATTCTTGCCATTCCGTACATCCTTCTCAAGGGAGCGGCGGAGCGGCGTTTGCGTCCATTGCTATATAGCTGGTACTTAACCACTCTGCTGGGTCTGGGAGGGACGACGCCCGTGGGCAGGCTGCTGCTGGGCCGCGCCTTTGAGGTGTTGACCTTCGAGCGTTTCACCTTCTGGGCCACTCTAATGGCTCTGCCTTTTGTGGGCCTGCTCGCCGCCTGGATGATCGACCGCTGGGGCCGGAAGGCGGTGGTGCTGCTTGGCATTGCCGCGGTCTACAGTTGCGCGATGGCGGTGGCCTGGGTCGTCTTCAATCCAATTAACAGTGGAGAGTTCAGGGTGCAGCAAGTGATCGATTTTCTGAACCGCCCGGAGCACGCGAAATACCGCTATATCACACTCGGCTTTGGCAACCAGTTCGCCAAGGTCTCCACTTATGCCAAAGCAGATAGCCTCGATGGCGATTACAACTCGGCGCGCCTGCTTCCTGAGTTGACTGCCTATGGCGCAGGCCAACTCTATAACTCGAAGTATTACGGGACGGCTGGGATGGAGGCTTTGCGCGCGATCCTAAAACACTCCGACCAGTACGGGCTGCGCTACATATTCGTGCGCGATCGCTATTACGAGCCTCTGCTGGCCTTTGCTGGATGGAGACAGACTGAGATTTACGACAACGGCGCAACTGCGCTCTGGACCAAGGATGACGTACCACCGGCAAGGCCCATCGACTTCGGCAATGCCGTCCCGCCCGTTTGGCAGGGCATCATGTGGGGACTGGTTCCGGTCGGCGCAAGCCTTTTTGCAATTTTCATCGTGATGATTCCGGAGCGGCGCCGTTATGCGGAGGCGATAAAGTTCCCAGCGGCAGAGCCAACCGAAATTCCTCTGCGGGAGGCGCAGTAGCCATGAACAAGGTGCTGCCGGCTCTACTTATTGTCCTAACCGGAGCGCTGATCGCCGCCGCTACCATTCACTCCTCTGCGCTCATGCCGGCCACCACGCCCGAAGGCGCAGTGCGATCATTGCTCAATCACGTGAAAACGCATGATGCCGAGGGCGCATATCGCTATGTGGCCAAGGCCAGCAACACCGAACTGGAGGATTTCACCCGCGAAGTCTTCGGGCAGGATGCCAATCTGCGCACCTACTCTGCATTGCAACTCTTCGATACCAAGGTGCTCCGCGAGAACGATCAGGAGGCCACGGTGCGCGCCAGCCTGCAGTGGGCCTCGGCGGTCGGCGCAGTTTACGACTCCCGCGATTTAAAGGTGGTGCGCGAGGACAACAGTTGGAAGGTGTTGTGGCCGGTGCGGCCGCGCCCCAAGGTTCCGCCGCAGGTGATCCCGGTGAATTACCTCCGGTGGGACATCGTCACCCGCGGCCCGGATGACGACTGGGGCGCACAGAACGTCGATCCTCCGCGGGTTCGCATCATCTCGATGAACCCGGTGGAGAAGGATGGCAACTTCATCCTGCTTGGCGAGATTGAAAACGAGGACACCGTCCCCGGCTTTGTCTCCGTCACCGCGACTCTCATCGGCAAGGATGGACAGACGATGGCGGAGGAGGAGAGCTTTGACAAGATCAGCCACGTTCTGCTGCCCAAGGAAATCTCGCCTTTCCGCATCGACTTTCCGAACGTGGACCGCGCCCGGATTCAGAGTGTCCACATGCAGCCCAATGCAATGCTGGTACCAGCCTCGGCAGACCCGGTGATGGGCGTAATGCATCAGACGTTGCAAAAAGACGCGCGCGGACATTCAGTACTTACCGGCGAACTGATGAACCAGAGCGGCCAGGTGGTAAACATTCCTCACGTCCTCGCCACCTTTTACGATAACTCCGGCAAAGTGATCTGGGTCTCGGATGGATACGTCGATCAGTCCCTCCCGCCGCAGACACCGGTGCCCTTCAGCATCGGCGTGCGTGATGACCTGGTCTCCCAAATTCATAGCTACCGAGTCACGGCGAACCAGTACAGCCGCGACCGCGTGCAGTGAGGCGGCAATGGATTCACTGCGGCGCTCTCTTATTCTCGTAGCAATCTGCGCGGCGTCCGCGTTGGGCATGGCGCAGTTGCGGGTTTCAGGCCCGGTGCAGGCGGGCGCGGGAGCGACGCTGCAGGCTCCTGGATCGGGAAGCACCACGCTATATCTCTTCGGCCCCGGCGGAGCCTGGAAGCGCACCGTGCAACGCGGGAGCATTGCCCTCTCCGGCGATGAATTGAAAGTTGCCGGACGCTATTCCGCGATCGTCGATGGCAGCAGCACATCGTTTTACGTGACTGCGGCGCCGGCGGAGAAGATCGCATTCATCGCCCGCCCATCACGGGTGCCTGCCGCCGATAAGGGCGCGGTGCTCGGCTCGGCCTTTCTCTTCGACCATTTTCAGAACCTCGTGCTGACGCCGGCGCCGGTCACCTTCCGTCTTGCCTTGGAGGAGACGACCGGTGAAGAGCGTAGCGTGGTCGCCAAGGACGGGGTCGCCTGGGTGCAATTGAACTCAGGACACCGCAGCGGCCCCGCGCAATTCATTGCCACCTCGGGTGACATTCGGGCGCGCCGCGTGGTGCAGCAGGTTGCAGCCGATCCCTGCTCAATCCGTATGACCGCCTCACGTGCGCCCGACGGCAACATTCTGGTGGAGACCGCACCCATCAAAGACTGCTCCGGCAATGCAGTGCCGGACGGTACGATCGTCACTTTCATCTCGACGGATCGGGCCGGACGCAGTACCGTCGATGCGCGCATCAAGCGCGGTTTTGCCCGAGCCGAGCTGCCCCGCTCGTCTTCCGCCACGCTTTCGGTGGCTGCCGGAGTGGTCTTGGGGAATGAAATCCACTGGGGAGGTGGCCGGTGATGAATCCAGTTTATGGCCTCCAGCGAGGTGACGGACTTTTTCTTGCAGGGATGACCGTGATGATTCTGCTCGGGAGCGCATGGCTTGCACTGACCTACGCACGAACGACTCAGGCTGAGGCGTTTCCGTCCTTTGATGCACACTCGGCCGCCCCGCGCGCCGTAGAGGAGACAACCGCTCGGGCAATTCAGCGCGACTACAACCACGCATGGAAGTCACTGGTATCAGCACTTGAAGAGAACCGCGCCGGCCTGCTCGATGAAGATTTTACTGGTGGAGCGCGCGAGCATTGGCAGGCCGCAATACAAGCCCAGCAGAAGAACGGACTCAGCCGCCGCATCGTCGATCACGGCCATCGTTTGCGGGTTACGTTCTACTCCCTCGATGGTTCCGCGTTGGAGGCGGTGGATACCGCAGAGCTCGAGATTGAGTATCGCGATGGCGGCAAGCTTCTCTCCTCCGAGCACATTCAGGCTCATTACCTGGTCCTGCTAACTCCGGCGGAGAACAGTTGGAAGGTTCGAAATCTGCAGGAAGTCTCCTCTGATCAATGAGGAACTCTCCTTGAGTCTTGCTGCCGAATTGCGGCCGTATTTGCATAGATTCGCAAGCTCGAAACACTGAGCCGCTGAAATCGTGACCTGAGATTCTTCCTCCGCAGCCCCGAATTGATTCTTGTCCTAAAATAGATAATGCTTCGGTGGTAAGCTTCAGCGCATCCAAGTACCATCAGCTTGGTGAACATGAAAATTCGAAACAGCCCGCTCGTTCTCGCCCTTCTTATAGCTTCGGCCGCCGCATTCGCTCAACCGCCTGCGGACACTTCGCCGCAGAGCCTACCCCCGGCTGCGGCAGGGCTTGCCGCGCAGCCTCCGGTGGCCACGAATACCACAAATGCTACCACGCAGCCCGACCGCGCCGATGCGTACTACCATTTTGAGCTCGGTCATATGTATGAAGAGATGGTCGCCGGCACCGGCCGCGCTGAATTCGCCACCAAGGCGGTGGAAGAGTACAAAGCAGCGTTGCAGGCCGATCCAACTTCGTCCTATCTTGCGTCGGAACTGGCCGAACTGTATGCACGCACTGGAGATATTCGCGAGGCCATAGCCGAGGCTCAGAATGTCATCAGCAATGACCCGGACAACCTGGACGCACGCCGTCTGCTCGGGCGCATCTACTTGCGTTCCATCGGTGATCTGCAGGGCGGAACGCAGAACGACACCGAAGCCATCCTGCACCTCGCGATCGAGCAGTATGAGCACATTGTGCATCTGGACCCCTCCAGCATTGAGGATCATCTTCTGCTGGGGCGGCTCTACCGCTTAAATAATGAGACCGCGAAGGCGGAAGAAGAGTTCCGCACTGCCGTCAAGTTGCAGCCATCGTCGGAAGACGCGGTCACAACCCTTGCGCTGTTGTACAACGAAGAGGGCGACCCCGTCCGAGCTCTGGAAATTCTGCAATCCGTGCCGGAGGTGGACCGTTCGCCGCGAATTGATTCGGTGCTCGGCTACACCTACGAGCAGAAGAAGGACTACACAAAAGCTATCGAGGCATATCGCAAGGCCGTCGATCTCGACAGGGATAACCTGGACGCCGTGCGCGGACTGGCCCAGAACCTGCTCAACGACAACCAGACCGATGCCGCACTCGAGCAATACAAAGCCATTGCCGCCGCCGACCCACAGGACGTTCAAACGTTACTCCACATATCGGAGATTTACCGGCGCGACGGACAGTTTGAGAAGGCGCTGGATACGCTGAACAAAGCACAGGCGATCGCGCAGGACTCGATGGAGGTCGAGTACAACCGCGCGGTGATCGAAGAGGCGCTGGGTAAGTATGACGACGCTTCCAAGCAATTGCAGGAACTGCTGGAGCGCTCGGAGAAACCCAACGGCGTGTATTCCGCCGCGGAACGCAGCAACCGTGCCATCTTCCTGGAGCGCCTCGGCACCGTCTATCGCGACCAGAACAACACAGAGCAAGCGGTGGCAACCTTCCGCAAGATGATCGCCCTTGGCGACGATTCATTGGTCCGCGGCTATCAGCAGATCATTGAAACCTACCGCGACGCCAAGAACTGGCCTGCCGCGACGGCCGCTGCGCGCGAAGCCGTTCAGAAGGCTCCCAAGGATCGCGGGTTGCAGATGGTTCTGGCCGGACAGGAAGCCGATAACGGTCAGGCCGATGAGGCTATTGCCCGCGTCAAGGCCATGCTGAACGGCAAACCTTCGGAGGACCGGGAGGTGTGGATCACCCTGGCCCAGATGTATAGCCGCCTGCGCCGCTATCCCGACGCGGAAAAGGCGCTGGCCAAAGCCCTGGAGCTTTCCACCAAGCCGGAAGAAAAGGATTACGCGAACTTCATTGCCGGTTCGATCTACGAACACCAAAAGAAGTATGACGAGGCTGAGAGCTACTTCCGCAAAGTGATTGCCTCGGATCCGAAGAACGCAACCGCACTCAACTATCTAGGCTACATGCTGGCCGACCGCGGCACGCGGCTTGATGAATCGCTCACCCTGATCCGGCGTGCCGTTGCGCTCGATCCGCAGAATGGAGCCTATCTCGACTCGCTCGGCTGGGTTCACTTCAAGATGGGTAAGTATGATCTTGCCGAAGCCGCCCTCCACAAAGCCGTGGAACGTATGGACAGCGATCCGACCGTGCACGAGCACCTTGGCGACGTCTATCAGAAGACCAATCGCCTGAAGCTGGCCGTAACCCAGTGGGAGCGCTCACTCCAGGAGTGGAAGAAAACGATTCCCGCTGAGGTCGATGCCTCCGATGTGGCCAAGGTTCAGAAGAAGCTCGATGGTGCGAAGGTGAAACTCGCCAAGCAGGAAGAAGACACCTCAAAATAAGCCTCAGCACTCGAACATTGGGCCGCCGGATCAGCGATCCGGCGGCTTTTGTCTGCCAGCACCCAGTGCTACACTTCCTCCATGCTGGCCTCCTACGCTGTGCGCGTCGAGTCCTCTTTGGGACGCCGTTATCCAGAGCCGCCGCATCCTTATCGCGACGACTTCCAGCGCGACCGCGACCGCATCATTCATGCACGCGCCTTCCGGCGTCTGGAGAACAAGACCCAGGTTTTCACCCAGCGCCTCTCGGATCATTTCCGCACCCGCCTCACCCACACCATTGAGGTTGCGCAGATTTCGCGCACCATTGCCGCCGCGCTCAGCCTGAATGAAAACCTCGTTGAAACCCTCGCCTTGGTGCATGATATCGGCCATCCCCCCTTCGGACACTCCGGCGAGCGCGCCTTGGACCTGGCGATGCGCGAGCGCGGTGAGAGCTTCGACCACAATCTTCACGCACTGCGCATCGTCGAATACTTCGAGCAGCGTTATGCCTCACATCCCGGTCTGAACCTCACCTTCGAAGTTCGCGAAGGCATCATCAAGCACTCGCATGACTACTCGCCCGATGAATATCCCGGACTCTCCGAATACCTGCTCGATCAAAGGCCACCGCTCGAAGCCCAGCTCATCGACCACACCGACGAGATCGCCTACAACACCGCCGACCTCGATGACGGTTACGAAGCGCACCTTCTGAAGCTCGAAGACATTCGCCGCGAAGTCGCCATCTTCGACCGCTATTTCCGCCAGGTCGAGGGCGAGTTCAGCAGCGTCCGCGACAAGCTCAAATTCAACGAAGCGCTCAAGCGCATGTTGAATCACCTCGTCACCGATCTGATGGAGAACACACGCGAGCGCATCCGGGCTTCAGGTGTGCAGACCGTCGAAGAGATCCGGCACTATCCCGAACGTCTCGCCTCCTTCAGTCGCACAACCGACGAGGAGCGCGCCCAGGCCAAACGATTCCTCTCTCAGAACCTCTACCACTGCGAGTCTCTGCGCCCCCAAAAGGCAGATGGAGAAAAGATTATCAACGATCTTTTTTGCCATTGGATGGAGTACCCGGCCAGCCTTCCAGCCAGCTATCAGCGCCAGATGGAAACCGAGACCCGGGCCCGCGTGATCTGTGACTACATCGCCGGCATGACCGATAATTACATTCTGGATCTCCACCGAAAGATGATGGCGCAAAGCGTGTTCAAGTAATCCTAAGATTGCGGGCATGGCGCTTGAGACTTGCGCCGCCTACCCTGTAATTCCTACCCACCGAAGCCATTCCTACCGCTAGCGCATCCTTCTCTGATTTTTGTTTCTCATTGAATACACACCTGGTTACGTCGCATTTTGGTTTGGCATCTGAACTGTACTAGTAATGCCGTCGCGCCACCGCCTCAGGCGGTACGCAGCCTGAGAGCGGGCACTCCCGCTGGAGGAATTTGTCATGAAGAATCGTTTCCTGTTTGCCTTGCCCTTACTAGCCACGCTTGCTCTGCCGGTCGTTGCGCAGCAAAGCACCGCGCCAGATCAGCAGCCTGCTGCCCCGTCGCAGACGGCCACCGCCACCACCTCGCCGGCGGTGAATCCCGACCAGCAGCTTGAACCGCTCAAGCCCGATACCCACGAAGGCTTCTGGGGACATCTAAATCCGTTTGCGCGCAAAAAGTATGTACAGCGCCAGGTGGGACCAATTCGTGATCGCACCAACGAGCTCGATGAGCTCACGGCCGCGAACTCCCGGATGCTCAAGGACGTTGACTCGCGCGCCACAGCTGGAATCCAGCGCGCCGACGCCCACGCGAACCTTGCCGACCAGCATGCCGTCGATGCCGCAAACCGTGCCCAGGCAGCCAACCAGACCGCTGAGCAAGCCAGCACCCATCTGCAGACCGTCTCGCACGTGGTACAGAACCTTGACCAGTACCAGAGCGCCGATCAGGTCGAAATTCGCTTCCGTCCCGGCGCAACCGTGCTAAGCAAGGACGCGAAGGCGGCACTCGACCAGCTGGCCGAAACCATGAAGGATCAGAAGGGGTACATCGTAGAGGTTCAGGGCTTCACCCCGGGCCGCGGTACCGCCGCATCGATCCAGCAATCGCAGCATCTGGCGGACTCGGTGGTGCGTTACCTGGTCATCGATCACCAGATTCCTGTGTATCGCATCTATGAGCTCGGTCTGGGCAATGCCAAAATGCAGACCGCCTCCGACGAGCAGACGGCAAAGCCCGTGCATGGCAGCCGCGTTCAGGTCACTCTGATGAAGAATGGCGTCGGCGAGCTGGCAACCCAGCAGTCGCCCGCTACGATGTCTCAGCCTCAGTAGTTCGCAACAGCAGTGCACGAAAGGCGCGGGCCAGACTGGCTCGCGCCTTTTGCATTTGCTATTCCCCCCCAGTTCTTACGGGCGGTCTTCCCTGCTTTCATGTTATCTTTGCCCCAGCTAATGCTATTTCCCGAACCATCTGAATTCTTCTTCACCGCCGGCTATGACTCGCCCGTCGGACACCTCGATCTCGCCATGAGCGAACGCGGTCTGGCCGTGGTTGCCTTCCATGGCCGATGGATGACTCCGCACGGCACAAAGAACGTGCGCTGGATCGAGCAGCCGGATCGTTTCCGGGACGTGATCCGGCAGTTGGATGAGTACTTTGCCGGGGCTCGCCATACCTTCGATCTGCCGCTCGATCTGCGTGGACCGGTATTCCATCAGCGCTGCTGGCAGGCGTTGTTGCGGATTCCCTACGGACAGGTTTGGTCCTACTCGCAGCTCGCCGCCGACATCGGCTCCCCACTTGCATCCCGCGCGGTTGGCCAGGCGAATCACCACAACCCCGTTGCGATCATCGTTCCCTGCCATCGTGTTATCGCAGCAAACGGCACGCTTGCCGGGTTCGGCGGCGGCCTCGCCGTAAAGGAATATCTGCTCAATCTTGAAGGCGCGCACTTTCGTCCATCCACCCCGGAACAGGGCAGCCTCTTCGGTGAACTCGCTGTTTAGAAATGACGTTTACTTTTGCGCAGACATACTGGGCGCGACTTCGATGTGGTCAACCAGCTTGCGGTTCCATGCGTAGCTCTTCGCCAGACGTTGCGCCTGTAAGTGCTCGTCAGCTCCGGCGACGCGTCCTTCCAGCGTGACGGAGTTATCGTTTACGCTCACTTGTATGGTTGAGCCCGCCAGCTTTGGATCGTGAGCCAGTGCGCTGGCGATCTCATTCTGCAAGCTGCCGGAATCGCGGGTGTCTGCCATTGCCCAGGCGGGCCGCTCTTGCGGCATCTTCTTCGGAGCAGAAGTTGGCTCGGCAGCCTCGCTCTTTAGAGCCTCGGGAGGCTTTGCTGGAACCGGAGTTGCCTCCCGCTTCACTGCAATCTGCTCTGTCCGGGGCTTCTTCGCCGCCTTGGCGTGATGCTGATCTTCGGGACTTCCTGCAGACCTCGTCGCAATCTTAGGTTCTGCTGGAGCCGATCGCTCTGCCGCAGGACGCGACACACGGTTCACGCTCTGCGGACGTCCATTCGTCGGCTCAATCACAATCTCCTGCGAAATCGCATTGGCCGCAAACAGGGCAGCTAACAGAACTAGGGACAGAGATTTGTTTCGCATCGTGTGCTCCCACCACGGAGCTCCCTTAGCCGGGTTCAGCACGCTCGCCGATCCACAGCCGCAGCTCTATCTACGATGCCGTATGCGCCAACCTCGCTGCCCTGATTCGGTCCGAGCCGCCGTAGACTTGATGCCGGACGCGCACCGCCGTAAACTTCATCCATGGACTCGCACGCCGGGCACTCCCATGATCACGCGCATCCACCGCTGACTGCCCGGATGCTACGTATCGCCTTGGGATTTACCCTGGCCTACATCGTTCTCCTTGTGGTTGCAGGATTTCGGGCGCACAGCTTGGCCCTGCTATCCGAAGCCGGACACAATATTTCGGATTTCTTCGCCCTCCTGCTCTCCTGGGTTGCCGCCTATCTCAGTGAGCGTCCCGCCACCAGCACCAAAACCTACGGGTGGCGCCGCGCCGGAGTCCTGGCTGCGTTCGTCAATGCCATCACCCTGATCGTCATTGCAGTGCTCATTTTTTATTCGGCAATCCAGCGCATCTCCCACCCTGAAGCGGTGCATGCCGGGCTGATGATGTGGGTCGCCGGTGCCGGTGTGCTGCTCAACGGAGCCATCACCCTGATGCTGCTACGGGGCGGGCGTGACCTGAACCTGCGCTCCGTGCTCATCCACGAGGTTGGAGACACGCTCTCCACGGCTGCGGTGATTGCAGGTGGCTGGGCTATCCTTGCGACCGGGCATAGCTGGATCGATCCCGCGCTCTCCATCGGCATCTCCATCATGGTCCTGTGGTCGTCGGCCGGAATCGTCCGCGAGAGCCTGAACATTCTACTGGAGGGCGCGCCCAGCAGCGTGGAACTGGACGCTATCATGCTGGAGTTACGCGCCGTGCCTGGCGTCCTCGACGTTCACGATCTACACATCTGGAGCATCGGCAGCGATACCCACGCGCTCTCTTCGCACATCACCATCGAAGACATTCCGCCCTCGGCCAGCAATGCCATTCTCGACGAGTTGCGCCAGATGCTGGCCAGCCGCCATCACATCCACCACACCACAATTCAGTTTGAGAGCGCTGACTGCGATCTGGCACATGGCTGCATCCTGCCCGTGCCGCACCAGCACCGCCACGATTCTACTCATTCCCCTACCGGCAACCCACAGCCGGGGAGTTCGCACTGAGGAACCTTGCCCATGCGCTTTCGAATTGTTGCCATTGCTGCTATCGCCGCCCTTGTGTACTTCGCAATGAAGAATTACAAACCCGATCCCTCTACCTTGCCTCCCGATCCCACCAGGATTATCCAGAACACGCGCGACCGGCTCACCCCTTTCCGCTTCACTCTCGCCACCGATCCCACATCGCCGAGCTTCAACTCTCCAATTCTGCTGAAAGTTCACGTCATTGACGCCGCGGATCAACCTGCAGATGGCGTGGAGCTCAAGGCTGATGTATCGATGAGCGGCATGGACCAGGGCGCGCAACACCTTGTCCTGAGTGGAAGAGGGAATGGCGACTACGATGGGCGGCTGAATCTGGAGATGGCGGGCAGTTGGGATGTCGATTTGACGGCCACCAAAGATGGCAAAAGCCGTCAGCAAAAACTCAGCATTGAGGTCGGTGGTTAGGCGCGGCTAGATTCGCGAACCTGGGTATCACTTCTCACTGATGTTGCGCAGTTCGATCTGGCCGATCATGGTTCGCACATCGATCAAAGGCCCCCCGCCGTGGATGGCTCCGTCGGCGACAATACTACGCGGACCGTACTCAGCGATGCCGTTGGAAATCTTCAGCTCAGGAAATTCGCTGACAATATGCCTTGTCGGACTCGAGCCGGTCACGGCATGAAGGTTGCCCGGGACGGTGTCGGCGAAGTACACCATGATGTTGCCCATCGAGGTCACCAGTTCGGATTGCTGCATCGACTTCCGATCTCCGATGAACTCGGCGGTAATCCGCCCCATACCGGTGTGCGCCCTGGCACCCTGCGCCAGCTTCCACAGCTCGATGTCTCCCATGGCTGTGCTGGCGAAAACCGGTCCATGAGCGACGCCGATGCGGATACTGCCGCCTCCGGTCTCGGCGCGAACCGCTCCGTCCATTTCGCCCAGATTGATGTTGCCGCCAGCGGTGCGGACCACCAGCGCCCCTGCGCAACGCACTACTTCAATGTTTCCACCGGCGGATTGCACTTGCGCATTGGCAATCGCTTTCAGCCAGATGTTGCCGCCAAGGGAAACGATCTCCAGGTCGCCAACCGAGGCATCGATGCGAATATCGCCCCCTCCGCTGCGGATGACAGAATCTCCCAAACGGTGGTTTACGGTGATCGAGCCACCCATGGTTTCGGCGCGCATCAGTTCGGCATCGTCAAGCTCGATGTCTCCACCATGCGTTTTGAGATCGAGATGGTTCACTTTTCCGTGGATCGTGATTTTGCCGGCGAGTGTATCGACGTGTACCGATTCCGGCTCCGACGGAAGCTGAACGATCAGCTCAGCGCGGATTGCCAGATCTATCGGCCCTACGTTCTGAATCAATATCTCGTCGTTTTTCCGACCCACGCCCAGGTGGAAAGTTGCAAACTGCTTGCGCGCATCCTTTTCAAGCTGCTCTTGCGAGTGCAACCGCAAGACGTAACTGGCGGACTGGCTACCGGTCACGACCCGCACTGATCCGACAAAGTGCGACACCTGCAACTGCTTGGCGCTACCCAGCGTGCCGGTGTTCTCCTGCATCCAGCCGCGGCCATCGCTCATTACGCGCTGCTCGGCCAACGCCGGAAGCGCCAGTGCAAAGAGCGCCAGCACAAAGAGCACGGGGACGCAGAACGCCCCCACCTGCCAGTTACTGGTCCTCAGCAACTGGGTTCGTTTTCCTCGATTTTCTGTACAGCTGCGCCCGTCCATCTCGGTGTCGCGATCCATCTACTCGCTATCTGCCGACTGCGCAAGTATGCGTGAGGATTCCTGGCGAATGTACTCGTTAGGATCTTCTTTGGCCAACTGAGTCAACGCTTGCCGGACGCTGGTATCGCTCCGCGCCGCATTCAAAGCCTTGAGTGCGCCGGCACGAACGCCGGGGTTGTTGTCATTCAGCAGAGACTCCAGCATCGCGTTGCGCACGCGGACGTCCTGCTTCACCATCGGTGCCAGTGCCTCTTCGGCTTTCAGCCGCACCCCTGGGTTGCTGTCTGAGCGCAGCGAATAAACTAGGCTCTCGCGCACCTCCGGATCATCGGGCTTCTGCCGCAACAGGTCCACGGAGTCCATGCGCAATCCCGAATTTGCCGTGCTGCGCGAAGCCATCACCAACAGCGCCTGAATCTGGGGATCGTTCACCGAACCCTGCACCGTCTCCGGCAGCGCCCGTTCGTAGTCGATGCGGACGCGGTCGCTGCCCGGCTCCTGGACGATGTTTCGAATGCCCGCGATCGAGGCCTCCTGCCCCGTCGGGAGCGCACCTCCGTGCATCGAGGCGCTCATGTGATACATGGTGCCAATGCCGCCGCCGAAGCCCACCATGAAGATG
The DNA here is from genome assembly GCA_963738165.1 of uncultured Acidobacteriota bacterium. GTDB lineage: Bacteria > Acidobacteriota > Terriglobia > Terriglobales > Acidobacteriaceae > TOLSYN. The sequence continues at coordinate 71,108 of CAVTVE010000018.1, read as the reverse complement.
ACCGCAGCCAGGGCGGGGGAGAAGCGCACCTGCCGCAACAGTGCCATCGGGTCCATCACCCAACGCCAACCTTTGCGCTGCTGCACAGTCCCCAGTGCGTCAAAGAGCTGAATGCGCGCCGATGTCAGTAAATTCGGCGTGACCTCCAGCTGGGGTAACCCGGTCATTTCACCATGAAACGCGCGCATGGCCTTCAACTCATCAGCGCAACCGGGGCAACGCTCGATGTGGCCTTCCAACTCATGACGCGCGTCATCGGCCAACTCGTTATAAAGGTAAAGCGGGATATTTTCCTGTACCCAATCGCAATTCATAATTGCCTTCTTTACTTCTCTACTTCAGGTCGGCCAAGGCCTTCCTTAACTTCTGTGTTGCGCGAAACAATGTGTTCTTTGCCGTCTCTTCCGTCGTGTTCAGGGCCTCGCCGATGGTGCGTAATTTCAGTCCCTGATAGTGCTTCATCTCAAAAACCATTCGCTCCCGCGGACTCAGCTTGGTCAATGCAGTGGCGATGCGCTTGCCCATCTCGCGCCGCATCAAATCCTGCTCCGGACTCGCCCCGGCACGTTCGTCTGCGACCTGCTCCAAAAGGTCGAACTCTTCGCCTTCGTCGCTGACCCGGTGCGAAGGATCTTCCTTCCGAACCTGCTTGCGCCGCAGATAATCCATGCACAAGTTCGAAACGATCCGGTAAATCCACGTATAAAAAGAACACTCGAAGCGGAAGCTGCCCAGGTTGCGGTATACCTTCAGAAACGCTTCCTGGTAAATATCTTTTGCCTCGTGCTCAGAGCCTGTCAGGTGCAACGCCAGCCGCAATACCGGCTGATCGTACTGACGCACCAACTCCTCGAACGCCGCGACGTCTCCTTGCTGCGCTGCGCGAATCAGTTCGGCGTCATTTACCCGGCTCGGGCCCTGCCCCACCATGCTTTCCCTTTGGGGAATCTTTTGCTTTTGCCCGTGCCTGTCAACTCCGAACCCTGCGCGCCAATCGAACAGAGTGCGTCGCTCACTTGGTTGGACGGAACAAAGCTCAGTCCGTTAGCAATCTATTTTGCAATCCTAAATGTTTGTAATCCTAAATGCGAAAAGGCCAGCGCCCCCGGACGCCGGCCTTCCCCAGAACTATTCACCCGCAACTCAGGCGGACTGTTCTTCACTCTCTTGCTTGGTCACCGAAACCTTGATCTGCACGGTGACTTCCTTGTGGAGCTTAACCGGCACGGCAAACTCGCCCAAGGCCTTGAGTGGCTGATCCAGATCTATCTTGCGCCGGTCGAGGTGGAATCCGCGGCTTTCGAGTTCATGCGCAATATCAGCCGAGGTAACCGAGCCGAACAGCGTATCGTGTTCGCCGGCCTTGCGGGTAAAGTGCAGGCTTACGCCGTCGAACTGCTTTGCCAGCAACTCTGCATCGCCCTTTTCCTTAGCCAGCTTGCGTACCGAGGCGGCCTTCATCTGCTCGATGACGGCTTTGTTCGCCTTGGTAGCTTCCACTGCGAGCTTTTTCGGGAGCAGAAAGTTGCGGCCGTACCCTTCGGCCACACTCACCATTTCGCCCCGCGCGCCCAGCTTGGCTACATCTTCTTTCAGAATGACTTCCATGACTTGATCCTCTCTAATCTTAGCGGCCAGCCGCGAAAGGCAGCAGAGCAATATTGCGCGCCTGCTTGATCGCCTCTGTAACGCGGCGCTGGTGGGGGGTGCAAACACCCGTCAGGCGGCGAGGAACGATCTTGCCGCTCTCGGCCACAAAGCCCGAAAGCAAACGCACGTCCTTGTAATTAATGCTGTCGATCTTCTCGGTGCAGAACTTGCAAACCTTCTTGCGCCGGAAAAATTTGCGGCCTCCATCGCGGCCACTGCCACCAGGGCGTCCGCCCTGTCGCGGTCCCGAAGAAGTACGGGGACCGGAGGGACGTGGGGCGGCCTCGGGTGCCGTTGCTTCGGACCTCTCCGGAGCTGCCTGTTTGGTGCTCTCGTCTGCCATAACTCTCCTTGTCGGCGCCGGAAGCGCCTGATCTTTCACCTTGTCTCGTTGTAAGCTCTCGCGCTAACTAGTTCCTTGCGCAACAATCTTGTTAAGCCGTTGTGGGAGGAACTTCCGCCGGAGTCTCTGCCGAAACTTCCTCCGGAGGAGCGGCTGCCGCCGCGGCCGCCGCATTCTCGGCTGCCTGGGCTGCTGCCAGCGCTGCGGCCTGGCCCTGAGTTCCCTGGCCCTTGACCTTGGAATCGCGCAACTTCTTCACCTTCGCCAGACGCTTCTCTTCTTCATCTGTACGAACAGTAATGAACTTGATGACAAGTTCCTGCACGCGCAGACGCCGCTCCAGCTCTTTCAGAACGGAGCCCGGCCCCTCTACGAAGGCCAGGATATAAATGCCATCCTGGAACTTCTTAACCGTGTAAGCCAGTCGGCGCTTGCCCATGCGCTCAAAGCCGGTCACCTTGCCGCCGGTGGCGGCAACGTTGGTCTCCATCGTCTGGAGAAGGCGGTCCATGTCCTCCTCGGGTGTATCCGGACGAAGGATGAACATCACTTCATATTTACGATCCATCTGTTCTCTCCTGGGTCTAGCACAGCAAGCTGCGCTGTCGCTGCCCTCAATCACTACTCCGCTTGCCCGGCCTCGTTCATCTTCTGATTGAACCGGTTCATCGCGGATGACGCTCCAAGCGTCAAAATCATTCGAACCGCTTCACTGCACGCATCCAGGGCCTCATCGGCCAATGGCAGCTGCGCCTTATGCATCGGCGACAGCAGATAATCCCTGCCGTTCACCGGCTTGTGTTCCGGCGCTACCCCAAGACGCACCCGCAAAAATTCCTGCGAGCCGCCGAGGGCGGCGATAATCGACTTCATTCCGTTGTGGCCGCCTGCGCTTCCGCGCTCGCGAACCCGGATGGAGCCAAACGGGAGTGCCAGTTCGTCGTACAGCACGATCAAGTCACGGGCCGGCTCGACTTCATAGCGTTCCAGCAGCTCTCTTACCGACTCGCCGCTGAGGTTCATGTAGGTTTCAGGCTTGGCCAATAACACCGGATGCCCATCCACAATCGCCCTTGCCGTGACCGCCTTGCAGTGGCGGTTTATAACTCTCACCCCGCACTGCGTGGCAATCCGATCAATCGCCAGAAACCCCATGTTGTGCGGTGTGAACTGGTACTCGATGCCCGGATTCCCGAGCCCGACGATCAGTTTCACCGTGCCGCCTCTCCCATCGCCGGGGGCTCATGCGGCAATGCCGGCTGAGCCCGCTGCGGCAATTATTTCTTCTTCGTTTCCTTGGCTTCGGGCGCCACTTCCGTCTTGCCCTTCTTGATGACTTCGGGCTCGGCGGTGGCAACTGCACCTTCGACCGGCACAGCCACTTCTTCCTTCACGAAGGTAATGTGGACAACCGTCGCATCGGGGTCGTCCAGATACTTTATAGAAGCGCTCTGCGGCAGGTCGGCGACACGAATCGCTTGCCCCTGGGCCAACTCGCCCACGTCCACGGTAATGTGGCTCGGAATATCAGCCGGCAGGCACTCGATGTGAACTTCGCGCAGCACGATATCCAGCAGGCCGCCAGCTTCCTTGACGCCCTTGGCTTCGCCCTGAACATGCACCGGAACCGAGAGGCGCATCTTCTGATCCATCGCGATTCGCTTCAGATCGACGTGCAATAGAGAACCCTTCAGCGGCTCGTACTGCCAATCCACGACCATCGCTTTGGACTGTTCACCATTCAGGCTGACATCAAAAATTGTGTTGTGACCCGAGTCCGAATGCAGAATTCTGAGAATCTGCTTTGGATCCACGGCGATTGCACGCGGGTCTTTCTTGGCGCCGTACAGCACCGCCGGAATCATTCCGGTGGTGCGCAGACGGCGCGCGGCATTCTTATCGGAAGCTTCACGCAGCTTTGCTTCCACTGTGTTTGTCTTTGTCGCAGTTGCGGTTGCCATCAGTCCGTTCCTTCTACGTCTGGGTTCACGTCTAATCCACGCGCTTTGTAAGCGCGCGGATTAGCTAAACAGCTTGCTCACCGAGGTCTCTTCGTGGATCGACTGGATCGCACGCGCGATGAGACCGGCGATTGAAAGCACCTTGATCTTGGGCTCTTTCTGTGCCGCCTCGCTCAGCGGAATTGTGTTGGTAATGATCAGCTCCTTCAGGTTCGACTTGGAGATCCGCTCCAGCGCCGGTCCTGAAAGTACGGCATGGGAGGCACAGGCAGAGACCGAAACCGCACCGTTATCCAACAGCGCCTGTACGGTCTTCACCAGCGTTCCCGCTGTGTCCACAATGTCATCAAGGATCAGGCAGTTGCGTCCCCGCACATCGCCGATCACGTTCATCACTTCAGTTACGTTGATCTCCGTGCGGCGCTTGTCCACAATCGCCATCGGAGCATCCATCTTCTTGGCAAAAAAGCGTGCGCGCTCCACGCCGCCGGCATCGGGAGAGACCACCGTCAGGCTCGGCAGGTTCAGCTTGCGGAAATGATCCACCAGTACCGGCGAGGCAAACAGATGATCCACCGGAATGTTGAAAAAGCCCTGAATCTGCGGTGCGTGCAGGTCGACCACCAGCGCGCGATTGGCTCCCGCGGTCGTCAAAATATCGGCCACCAGCTTAGAACTGATCGGAACCCGCGGCTTGTCCTTGCGGTCCTGCCGGGCGTAACCGAAATACGGAACCACCACCGTGATGCGCCGCGCCGACGCGCGCTTAAGCGCATCGATAATCAGCAGCAACTGCATCAGATTGTGCGAGACCGGATCGCAGGTGGACTGAATGACGAACACGTCCGCACCGCGTACGTTCTCCAGAATCTGCACGTAAATCTCGCCATCCGAGAACTGGGTAAGGAACGTTTGTCCCAGCGGCAGTCCAAGAAAATCACAAACCTCCTTGGCAAGGGCCGGGTTGGAGGTACCGCAGAAAATCCGCAACTTATCATCGCGGCGAGCCGGTACCAGTTTCTTGTCACCCTTGGGCAGTTCGGCGCCTTTGGAAGGAGTCGCTGCTCCTGTCTCCGGCGCTGTCTGCGTGGCCTCGGCTACTGCTGCGGTTGCTACACTCGGCTTCACTACTGCGTCCATCGCTATCTCCGCTGTGGGGACTGGTTGATCCCCGCTAAAGTCGCGTGAAACTTCAGGCAAACTGGCGCGACATGATTCGCGGCATAGCTTTCCTGATTCCGGTACTGCCTGCTGTGTTCCCTGAACTGAATTCTGGCTGGGCGGCCAGGATTCGAACCTGGACGAAGTGCTCCAAAGGCACTTGACCTACCATTAGTCTACCGCCCAGTGGGACAAGATTCGCCGAATCGTTACTGCACAAACATCTGCGCGCGATACTGATTCCGCGGAAGCGTTTCGGTGATCGTGGCTGCTAATCCTTCCGCGCTCATCCGTTCGGCTGCCTGCACCGCACGCTCACGGGTACGGAACAAACCGTACATCGTCGAGCCTGATCCAGAGAGCGAAGCAAAATCGGCGCCTTCGCGCTCCAGCACTCGTTTCACGTCACGCAATTCGGGATATTGAGGAAAGACGACTCTTTCGAAATCGTTTTCTATCCCGGCACGGACGAGGTCGAGAAGCGGAGTCTCGGCCCGGTCCCCGTCACCCTCGACAGGAACACCGGATACATCCAGGTGGCTCAACCACTCAAACGCAGACTGGTTGAACTTAGATAGTGTAACGGAGTGATCGGGGGGCGTCAAATTCCACGCCTTGGAATCGCTCTCGATAAAAGCATCCCAATCTCGAAAAGCCTTTGGCGTGGAGACCGCAACCGTGGGGGTGACCAGCACGCAGGCGATCGGCGGCAGATCCGCAAGGGGATAGACCTGCTCGCCACGGCCGAGGCCGAGCACGGTTCCACCCAGCAGAAACAGCGGGAGATCGGAGCCGACTTCGGCGGCAATGCGCAGGCGATCTTCGGCGGCAAGCGGCTCTTTCAATTCGCGTTCAATGGCAAACATGGTGGCCACTGCGTTGGATGAGCCGGCGCCGAGTCCGCCCTGCACGGGAAGGTTTTTCTCAATGGTGATGACGAGCTTGGCACGCTGTTTCCAGAGACGCAGGATGCGATCGGCGACGCGATAGCAGGTGTTCGTCTCATCGCATGGAACCTGGGGATTCTTGCAGCGAATCTCGATGCCATTGCCGCGCGAGGCCTCGACACGGATGACGTCGTGCGCTGCGATCGTCTGGTAAATGGTCTCCAGGGTATGGAAGCCATCGGGCCGCGTGGAGCCAATCGCCAGGCCAAGATTGATCTTTGCAAAGGAGCGGACAGTGACTGCCATGTTTGCGATTCTACTCGTCCGGGCGGGGGAGGATCGCGATCTGCGGGAAAAGCTATAAGGAAAGCTCGCTACAGCGGGCGAATGGGATTCGGAGCCGGACGGGCTATGTATTGACATATCAGCTAATGGTTACGAGACACTGTTGTACTAGTTGGTTAACCGCCGGCAAAGATTGACCTTTCAGCTAACCTTTTGCTCCATTTGGTTGTACAGAAGGTACATAGGCGACGGTGCGGTTGCAGGAGAAGGGAAAAATTTTGACGCGCTTTGCTAACCAGCGGAAATCTGGCGCGTCTAAACGGCATAAGAAACCTCCTTTTGCATCACTCAGGCGCGGATCAAATCCGCGCCTCTCTTTTTTTGCGCTGAGAAGTTTCTTGCGCCCGGAGGGTTGGAGGCTTCGTCTATCATGAAAGAACAGAGCAAAGAACGAGGGGAATAGAAACCGGGGAATGGAAACGATGAAGACGAAGGTGTTGGCGCTAATAGCGATAGTGACGATCATGGCTTCAGCGGCGTGGGCGGCGGGCGATACCAGCGCGCTGCATCCTCCGGCGGGGAGCCGGATGGCGCTGGTGGTTTTTGAGGACTTGCAGTGTCCGGCATGCGCCAAGGCAGAGCCACTGCTGGAGCAGGCAGCGCGCAATTACCATATACCCGTGGTGCGCCATGACTTTATCATCCCGATTCACACCTGGAGCAAGGAAGCGCACATCATGGCGCGGTACTTCGATACGCAATCACCGCAGCTGGGCGAGGAGTTCCGGGCCTATATCTTTGCCAACCAGAATGCGATCTACAAGACGAACCTGCGCGAGTGGGCAGACAAGTTCGCGGCGGCACACCATACCGCGCTGCCGGCCTTCTACGATCCGACCGGAGCGCTACGAGAGAAGGTGGACGCCGACACGCAGCTTGGACGAGTGACGGGCGAAACCGGCGTAACCCATACCCCGACGATCTATGTGGTGAGCGATTCGAAGCAGGAGCCATTCGTGGAAGTGAAGGACCAGGGAAAGCTGTTCGAGACCATTGAACAGGTGAAGGCAACGCTGGGACCGACGCCGAAGACTAGGGCGAAGAAATAGGGCGGCGAGAGTTGCGAGTGAAAGGGCCACTTTGCGGTGGCCTTTTTTGTTGACTAGTGGATTGCTGGATAAACGGGGATCCCTCACTTGTTCGGGATGACACCTCAGGAACAAGAGCAAAAGCAAAAGCAAAAGCAAAAGCAAGATCAGAAGCCCTGCCCATCACTTTTTTCGGGATGACACCTTCCGGGATTTTGGTGGGGTAGTGGCGGGGGTGGCATTGGCGGTGAAGTGCTGCCAGCCCAGGGGCTCGAGGGTGGTGGTGTAGCCGTTCTCATGCTCGATGGAGATTTGGTCGCCCTCGGTGATGTAGCCGATCAGGGAGAGTGGAATTTCCTTGTATTCGGCGGGGAGTCGATGGCCGGGCGGGACGGTGAACAGGAGCTGGTATTCGTCGCCGCCATGCAGGGCGTGACGGAGTTCGACCTCGTGGCGATTGAGCGAGGCAATGGGGATGGCGTTCTCCTGCAGGACGGCGCCGGTGCCGGAGGCACGACAGATTCGGGCGAGATCGATGGAAAGGCCGTCGCTGATATCGATCATGGCAGAGGGAATCTGCTTTTCGCGGAGGAAGCGGGCGAGCGCGAGCTGGGCCTGGGGATAGAAGTGAGCGGGATAGGAGCTGGCGCGGAAGCGGCGCTCGGGCGCGGCATACATCTGCTCGAGCAGGGCGTAGGGAGCGCCGAGCTCTCCGCTGACGAAGATGCGGTCGCCGGGTTGGGCGGTACTGCGGCGGATGGCTTTGCCTTCGGGAACCGATCCGATGACGGTGATGTCGGCAAGAACGCCCGAGGGAGATTGCGCGACATCGCCTCCGGCGAGGGTGACGCCGGCGGACTTGGCGGTATTGAGGAGGCCGTCGAAAAACTGGTCGACCCAGCGCTGCGGAAGATCGGCGGGCAGGGCAAGGGAGAGAAACGCGGCAAAGGGCTCGCCGCCCATGGCAGCGATGTCGGAGAGTCCGCGGGTGAGGCAGCGGTGGCCGATGGAGTCGGCGGGATGCCATTCGCGGCGGAAGTGTACGCCTTCAAGCGAGAAATCGGTGGTGACCAGAGTGTCGGTGCCGGGAGCTGTGGAGAGCACGGCGCAGTCGTCACCGATGGATTGGAGGACGCGGGACGCGGCACGGCGCTGGGAGGGACGCGCAGACTCGCTGGCGTGAGCGATGCGTTCGATGAGACGAGTTTCAGCGATAGGCATGACCTGACAGAGTACTCCGAAATGCGGGGGAGGGGGAAGGCGGGGGTAGGAGCAGGTTTCAGTGTTTCAAAGTTTCAAAGTTGAAAAGCACCGGCAGATGCAAAAACTTTACAGGGGAAGTTGATCGTCTCCCACCTTAGCGCCCGAAAGGCGCGGGCGCGAAGGTGGGGCACCCGGCTGGGGTCCTTCGCTGCGCTCAGGATGACCCAAAAACAAGGGGGAAGGCTCGGCATCAGCAAAAGACCCATTTCTGCCAAAGGAGGGCAGAAATGGGGCACCAGTACACGATTCTTCTGGAGGGCACGACTGCCTGGAGAGATTGTTAAGAGACGGATTCGATGCCGACGGAGTCGGCGATCTGGAGGGTGAGCTCGTCTACCTTGCGCTCCAGGACGTGACGGATAGAGAGGATTCCAATGAGACGGCCATCGTCTTCCACCACGGGGAGATGGCGTTTCTGGTGGTTGATCATGGTGGCGGTGGCCTCGGCGATGGAGGTGGAGCGGGTGGCCATCAGAACTGGAGTGGTCATGACCTCGACGATGGGCACGGTGTGAGGGTCGCGGCCCGAGAGTGCAACCTTGGTCATAACGTCACGTTCGGAGAAGAATCCGGCAACAATGCCGTGCTCATCGACGACGGCGGCGGCACCCATGCGGCGGTTGATCATGGCCTGAATGGCGTCGGCGGCAGTGGCGGTGAGTGGGACGGAGGCGGGATTGGCAGCGCAATAATCAAGAATATTCATGGGTCACTTCTCCTAAAAGAGTACCTCTAAGAGATAGCGGTGAGCAATAAAAGTTCCGTGAATAGAAAAATGAGCGTTACGAAAGGTGAGATTTCCGGGTCGATTCCGAAATGAAACAACTGCGGATACGTAGCGGCTGAATCAGCCTTTACTCTGGCGGTCAGCCTCGGCTATGGTGACTCGGAGATATTTGTGGGGGTTGACTGGGACGTTCTGGATTCGGACTTCATAGTGCAGATGAGGCGAGGTTACGCGGCCGGTGGCGCCGACGTATCCGATGACCTGACCGCGATGGACGTGCTGGCCGGGGGTGATGGCGAATCCGGAGAGATGCCCGTAACGGGTGACGAGGCCATTGCCATGGTCGAGGTCGATGACTTGTCCGTAGCCGTTCATGACGGCGGCGAAGCTGACGACGCCGTCGGCGGCGGCGTGAACCGGGGTTCCATAGGGGACGGAAAGATCGATGCCGCTATGGAATGCGCCTTCTCCATTGAAGGGATCAACACGCTCGCCGAAGGAGCTGGTGATGCGTCCTTCCACGGGCCAGAGCGAGGGAGCCTCGGCGGCGCGAGTCCAATCCGAGAGCGAGGCAAGGCGACGGTTTTCATCCTGCAGACCGGCGGCGGCGGCTCCGGTAAGGGCCGAGCCACGGAGTGCATAGAGGGTGTCGAGCGAGGCCTGATATTGCGCGGGCTGCACGTCGTCACTGGTAGGCAGCAGGTGTGAATCAGTCTTGAGTCCGTAGATGGCAGAGACTTCCCCGGCGATGGAGCCGAGTGAGACGACCTGGACATCCTTCTCTTTTGAGACCTGCTCAAGCTGCGAATAGTTGCGCTTGATCTGGTGATTTTCGGCGCGGAGATCGTTGAAGCGTTCGACCTTCCACAGCATGCGGGCGTAGGAGCCTGCCATGCCGGTTACGGTGAACATGCCGATGAGAGCTCCGGCGAGAAAGACGTAGAGGTAATGAACGGGGATGGGAATCTTGCGGAGCTGTCCCTCTGCATCACGGGCGACAAAGAGGATGTACCAACGTTTCCGCAAAAACTTTCTCCGGAAAATCAAAATCGTTGCAATGATACTGGACGAAGCAGGAAGGCACGCTTGAACAAGCCGCAGTGGAGCGTTTTGAAGGCCCCCTCCCTTACCTACTCTTTTATTTTAGCGTCCAGAGAAGCCTAACAATCCAGCAGTGACACGTCAATGACAAGCACGCAAAATGGGATGCTACTTTCGCCCATTAGTGTCGGTACCGGCGACGAAAGTACGAAGGTGCGGGATTGGGAGGGCTTTTGAGACTCTGGCTGGCTGCGCTGCTATAATCAAGAACTACGCCAATGTCGACGAAATCTACTACTGGCTTTCTTTCTTTCGAGGCACCTTCCCAGAGTTCGCGTATTCGCTCCACCACCGTGCTTTGCGTGCGACGCAACGGCCGGGTGGTGATGGCGGGCGACGGGCAGGTGACACTCGGCGATCATGTGATTAAACAAGGGGCGCGCAAGATCCGGCGCCTGTATCAGGGCAAGATTCTGGCGGGCTTTGCGGGCTCGACGGCAGATGCGTTTTCGCTGTTTGCGCGCTTTGAGACCAAGCTGGAGCAATACGCAGGGAACCTGGGACGCTCGGCAGTGGAACTGGCCAAGGACTGGCGCACGGACAAGAGCCTGCGGCAACTGGAGGCGCTGCTGCTGGTTGCAGACCATAGCCAGACTTATCTGTTGAGCGGCAACGGCGACGTGATTGAGCCGGACGACAACCTGGCTGCGATTGGGAGCGGCGGGCCTTACGCGTTGAGCGCGGCACGCGCACTGATGCAGTTTACTGACCTGGATGCGCTGAAGATCGCGGAGGCCGCGATGACCATTGCAGGACAGACCTGCATTTATACAAACGAAAAGTTTACGATCGAAGAACTTTAAGAAGGAATTTGCAATGGCGATTTATTTGCCGCAGACCGTGGAAGAAGAGTTGATCGCGCTGGACGAGTTGACCCCGCGCGAGATTGTGGCCGAGTTGGATAAGTACGTGGTTGGCCAGCATGACGCCAAACGCGCCGTGGCCATCGCGCTGCGAAACCGGATGCGCCGGCAGAAACTTTCGCCAGAGATGGCCGAAGAGGTGATGCCGAAGAACATCATCATGATCGGACCGACAGGAGTGGGAAAGACGGAGATTGCGCGACGGCTGGCGAAGCTGGCGAACTCACCGTTCCTGAAGGTGGAGGCCTCGAAGTTTACCGAGGTGGGCTACGTGGGGCGCGATGTGGAATCGATGATCCGCGACCTGATCGAGATCGCCATCGACATGGTGCGGGAGGAGAAGTTGGAGGACGTTGCGGAAAAGGCGGAGATGAACGCGGAAGAGCGCATTCTGGACCTGCTGCTGCCACCGACGCCGAGCACGGCGACTCCGGCTCCGGGAGATGGAGCGGCGACGACGGGCGCTGTAGAAATGCGTCCGGGGGCGGGGTTTACGGCAGCAGATGCGACTCCGGCGGCGAGCGCGGGATTGCCGGCAGAGAGTGGCTCACGGACTCGCGAGAAGCTGCGGCAGCAGTTGCGCGAAGGCAAGCTGGATGAGCGCATGGTAGAGCTGGATGTGCGCGAGAAGAATATGCCGGCGTTTGAGATCATCAGCAATCAGGGCATTGAAGACATGGACATCAACTTCAAGGACATGTTGCCCAACATCTTTGGCCAGCGCACGAAGAAGCGGAAGATGAAGGTGAGCGAGGCCTTTGAATATCTGATTGCGGAAGAAGAGCAGCGGCTGATCGACATGGACCAGGTGACCAAGACGGCGCTGGACCGGGTGGAGCAGAGCGGCATCATCTTCCTGGACGAGATCGACAAGATTGCCGGACGGGAGACCGGACACGGGCCTGACGTTTCTCGCGAGGGAGTGCAGAGAGATATTCTGCCGATTGTGGAAGGGACGACGATCAACACGCGCTATGGGATGCTGCGCACCGATCACATTCTATTCATCGCGGCGGGAGCGTTCCACGTCTCGAAGCCGAGCGATCTGATTCCAGAGCTGCAGGGGCGCTTCCCGATTCGCGTGGAGTTAAAGTCGCTGACGGTGGAAGATTTTGTGAAGATTCTGACGGAGCCGAAGTCGTCGCTGACGAAGCAGTACGTAGCGCTGCTGGACACCGAGGGATTGAAGCTGGAGTTCACTCCGGACGCGCTGGAGGAGATTGCAATCTTCGCCGCCAAGGTGAACGAGTCGACGGAAAACATCGGAGCGCGGCGGCTGCACACGATCATGGAGCGGGTGCTGGATAAGATCAGCTTTGAGGCTCCGGAGTTGAAAGAGAAGGACGTGAAGATCGACCGCGAGTACGTGGGCAAGATGCTGGCCGACATCGTGAAGGATCACGATTTGAGCAGGTACATTTTGTAGGGAGTGGGTGAAAGAGTTTGGTGCGCCGCTCTGTAAAAAGGGGCGGCGCTTTTGCGTGGAGCGTTAGTGAGCGACTTGGCGATTTCAGGACAACTACGTTAGCCGCGCATAAAGGGCCATGCCAGCCCCAATGGCATACATTGCCACGAGAACCATCCAGAACTCGACTTTTTGGCGACGCTTAGTCCTATCGCTTGCCACGCCACCTTGGACGGAAAGCGCCCACCCGCGGCTCATAAAGCAGATCAGTGCCGCCATGATCGGCGGACCTAAGAGCAGTATTGCAAGTTGCTCCCCTAAAGGTGCCGCACCGGGTCGCATCATGTCCACTCCTAAGAGATCAATTCGGGATACTGAATGCATTGGCGAATATCGCGTTAGCTATGAGAAGTGTGTCAATCGGAACGCAACATATCCGAAGGCCACTCCTAAGACACTGGCAGTCGCCACCACTGCGATTCCGAGCGCAAATAGCTTTCGTCGCTTCCACGCCAAAAGAACAACCGGAACGAAGAGCAGGTAGGCGGCAGCATTGATAGTGACCTTCTGGGTAACGGACGCATGGGTCCACCATCTAAGAAAGGGCGCTCCCGCGGCATTGCTTATAAACAGCGGTGTCGCCAACGAAAACAAATAGGCTGCAACAATGCCTACCGTGAATTCGGCAGCCTCTTGGAGTCTCTTTCTTGCGCTAACGTTAGCCGTCACCAAAGGAAATCTACCCCAAAAACAAACGGAATTCCAGAGTCTTGCGATACCTGTGTACTACAGGGCTTATATCCACCTATCCCGGAAGGGAATCACGGGAATTACCGTGGCGCTCTCGCTGAGGCAGGCATCCGGGAGGCCTTGGGCGGCATTCGGTTAGGATAGAGAGATGGAGTTGGATGTGACAGAGAATTTGATTTCGGCGGAGCTGGCGGAGAAGCGCGAGCGGCTGTATGCAAGGCTGCGTGAGTTGGGGCGCGTTTTGGTGGCGTACTCGGGAGGCGTGGATTCGGCGTACCTGGCCTGGGCGGCGCATGAAGTGCTGGGCGGGGCGCGGACGCTGGCGGGTACGGGCCAACAGACGGCCCTCCGGTCGCAGACGCAAATGTTGGCGGTGATGGCGGATTCGCCTTCGCTGGCGCGGTCGCAGATGCGGGACGCGGTGAGCTTCGCGGAGGAGTACGGGATTCCGCTGGAGACGGTGCGCACGGACGAGTTGGAGAATGAGGATTATCAGCGCAATGATGCGATGCGGTGCTTCCACTGCAAGGATGAGCTGTTCGGGGTGATGGAGCGGTTTGCGGCGGCGAAGGGCTGGGCGGCGGTGGCCTATGGGGTCAACGTGGACGACCAGGGAGATTGGCGTCCGGGACAGAAGGCGGCGCGGCAGCACGGGGTTGCGGCTCCGCTGCTGGAGGCGGGACTGACGAAGGCGGATATTCGCGCGCTGGCGGCGGCCGAGGGGCTGCGGATTTGGGACAAGCCGGCGTCGGCGTGTTTGTCGTCGCGGATTGAGTATGGGCGCAAGGTAACGCGCGAGGCGCTGGAACAGGTGGAGCGCGGTGAGGATGCGCTGCGGGCGATGGGCTTCCGTCAGCTAAGGCTGCGGCACCACGGCGATGTGGCGCGGATCGAGATTGCGCGCGAAGAGATGGAGCGGGCGCTGTCGCTGGAGATGTTTGAGCGGATGAGCGCGGCGATCAAGGCGTGCGGGTTTAAGTACGTGGCGCTGGATGTGGAAGGGTTCCGCTCGGGTTCGATGAACGCGGTGCTGGCGGTGGAGGAGCTGCGGTAGGGGCGGTCGTTGTAGCCGAAGGACAAGAGCAATCGATTGCTGGTTGAGGTGCCTCTGAAATTGCGGCTGAAGATTTGAACCGGGCGGGGATCCCTCACTTTGTTCGGGATGACGACTTAGAAACAAAAGCAAGAGCAAATACAACCCAAAAGCCAGAACAAACGCCACCGCAAGAACCAGAGCAACTACAACCGCTAGAGCCAGAGCAAATACAACCGCTAGAGCAAGAGCAAATACAACCGCAAGAACCAGAGCAACTACAAGTCAACTTCCCCACCTTAGCCGCGCAAAAGCGGCGCGTCGAAGGTGGGGCACCGGAGACAATTTAGGGCACCCGAAGCAATACGGATTGCGCGCCATGGCGTGTCCTGCACGTGGGCGCGTGAGATAATTCAAGGGTCTATGGAATGGAATTGGAAGCGGGCTGGAGAGTGGGCGATGCGTCGTTTATTCCTTTGTGTGTTGTTGCTGGCGATTGGATGCAGGGCGCAGAGCCCGAGCGGCGCAGAGCTGGATCGCAAGATCGAGAGGCAGGTTCGCGTGACCTTTGGCGTGCCGGCCTATGTGGACATAAACGTGGGCGAGCGGACGCCGAGCAAGGAGTTTGCGGGCTACGATCATTTGGTGGTGAAGTTCTCCTACCAGGGGCAGACACAGCAGCGGGAGCTATTGCTGAGCAAGGACGGCAAGACGCTGGTCTCGGTGGTGAAGATGGATCTGACGCGCGATCCCCTGGCGGAGACGATGGCGAAGATCGATCTGAAGGGACGCCCGGTTCGCGGCAACAAGGACGCGAAGGTTACGGTGGTGGTGTATGACGACTTCCAGTGCCCGTACTGCTCGCGCATGCACCAGACCTTGAATGACGTGCTGAAGAGCTACGGCGACCGGATCAAGGTTGTGTACAAGGACTATCCGCTGATCGAGATTCATCCGTATGCCGAGCGTGCGGCGATCGACTCCGACTGCCTAGCCAAGCAGAGCGCGGACGGATACTGGGATTTTGCCGACTACGTGCATGCCAACGGACGGCAGATCCAGGGCAACAAGCGTCCGGTTGATGAGCAACTCGCCGAGATCGACCAAATCACGATGGATGCGGGTAAGCGGCACTCGGTGAACTCGGCGGCCTTGGAGAGCTGCGTGAAAGCGCAGTCGAAGACCGATTTGAAAGCCAGCTTGAGCGAAGCTGCGACGTTGGGCGTGGAAGCAACTCCGGCGATCTTCATCAACGGGATGAAGTTGGAGGGCGCGGTGCCGGAGGATGAATTGAAGGCAGCGCTGGACAAGGAATTGAAGGAAGCGGGAGTGGAAGCTCCGGCGAAAGCCGCACTCGGGCCTGGCCATTAGACATCACAAGACAAAAAAGCTTGCGCAAGAGGCGGGAGCCGAGGGGCTTCCCTGCCAATGCGGAGCCGGAGGAATCTCGATTTGAATCGCAAGAAGAATAGAGTGCGGACGGCGCTGCTGGCGATCTGCGCGCTGGGTCTGATGGCAAGTGCGGGATGCAAGAGCCGTGGTGGCGACGACGTGATGGCCCGGGTGAACGGACGCAAGATTCTGCGCCCGGAGGTGGAAAAATATTACCGCAACCAGTCAGAGGCGCAGCCACCTGCGTCGGACGAGCAGGCACAAGCTTTGCGGCTGGGCATTTTGCGCGAGATGATCGAGAACGAGCTTCTGGCCCAGCGTGCGGAAAAGCTGGGCTTGATGGCAACCGATGAAGAGGTGGACAGCAAGCTGAACGAGGTTCGCGCACCATTTACGAAGGAAGAGTTCGACCAGAAGCTGAAGGAGCGCAGCCTTACGCTGGACGATTTCAAGCGCGATCTGCGACGCCGGATTACGGTGGAGAAGGTGCTGAATAAAGAGGTCACGTCGAAGGTCAACATCAACGACAGCGACATCTCGAACTACTACAACCAGCACAAGGCGGAGTTTAACCTGATCGTGCCGCAGTACCATCTGGCGCAGATTCTGGTGACGGCAGAGCCGAACCCGCAGGTTCGGAATCTGAAGAACGACAAGGCACAGAACGAGGCCGAGGCGAAGAAGAAAGTTTCCATGCTGCAGAACCGGCTGGAGAGCGGGGAGGACTTTGCCACGCTGGCGATGAACTACAGCGAGCACCCGGATACGTCGGCAACGGGCGGCGACTTGGGGTTCATCCCTGAGAACTCGCTGCAGGGCGATAAGCAGGTGTACGAAGCGATCAACCGGCTGAAGCCGGGACAGGTTACGCCGCCGCTTCCGGCGGCAGAGAACGGATCGCGCCAGGTGTTCGGCTACCGGATCATCAAGCTGATCTCGAAGGAGCCGGCGGGACAGCGCGAGCTGAACGATCCGCGAGTGCAGCAGGCCATTCGCGAACAGTTGCGGGATCGCAGGGAGCAACTGCTGAAGAGCGCGTATATCGAGTCGCTGCACAATGGCGCTTCGGTGGAGAACTATTTGGCGGAACAGATTTTGAAGGGGAATGGACAGTAGAGGTTTCTTTGTAGCGAAACGCCCGGCTGAGGCCGGGCGTTTTTGTGGGCTGGCGCGGAATCGCGCCGCGGCGCGATCGAGGAAAGAGCCGATGGGGACGGCGGGGATTCCCACCTTAGCCGCGCAAAAAGCCACGCGTCGAAGGTGGGGCACCCGGCATTTACAGGCACCCGGCGCAAGATCGATGACTGGTTGAAGTGCCTTTTGGGCAGCACGGAAGATTTGAGCGGGGCGGGGATTCCTCACTTTGTTCGGAATGACACCTCAAGAGCAACAGCAAGAGCAACGGCAAGAGCAACAGCAAGAGCGAGGCAAGAAGCAAGGGCAAGAAGCAGGGGCAAGGGCAACTACCCCACGTTAGCCAAAAGATGGCGAACGTGGGGGCGAAAGAGTACAGCAGAAATTTATTCGACGATTGCGAGCAGGTCTCCGGCGTTGACGGCGGAGGCCTCTTTGACGGCGATTTTGGTGACTTTGCCTTTCTTGGTGGCCTTGATCTCGTTCTGCATCTTCATGGCTTCGACGACGACGAGAGGCTGACCGGCTTCGACTTCGTCGCCTTCGGCGGCGATGACGCGGACGATCTTTCCGGGCATGGGGGCGATGATCTTCGATGGGCCGGACTCGCCTCCAGCGGCTGCGCGGCGGCTGCGCAGAGAGCGTGGGTCGCGGACCTCGGCGGCGAAGCGCTCAGAGCCGACGATGATGTGAGTTTCACCCATAAGCGAATACTCGCGCTTGGCCTCGTACTGGCGGCCCTGGTGGACGATGGAGAGCACGTCGCGGGCGGTCATGACGACGTCGAGGGTGAAGGGCTCGTCATCGACCGTACACTCATAACCCTGGGCGACGCGTTCGAGATGGACCTGGTGGGGATGACCATCAATCAGGATTTCGTATTTCATCGGAGCCCCTCGGTAAGTGCGGCGGCCTTCCAGCCGCTGGGTTTGGCACTGCCATTCTGAGCAGGAGTGGAGGCAGACTGTCCGGCTGCCTGCAACCCGTCGTCATGATGGGTGGGCTGGGCGCCCGGCGGCGCTTGCTGGGCGAAGATGGCCGCCGTGATCGCGACGATGGGAACCCGGCGCGCGGTGCGGTCGTCCACCGCGCGCGGCTCCGGCAAGAGCTGATCGAGAAAGCCGGTATCGACACGCGCGGCCTCGAAATCGGGATGCTGAAGAATGCGGCGGAAGAGGGAAAGATTGGTTTTGATGCCGCCGATAAAGTATTCGCTGAGGGCGCGGCGCAGGCGCTTGATGACCTGCTCACGGGTTTCGCCGTAGGCGATGAGCTTGGCCAGGAGCGGATCGTAGTCCAAGGGCACGACCCAGCCTTCATAGACGCCGGTATCGCGGCGGATGCCGGGGCCGCTGGGCGACATGAGGCGGGTGATGCGTCCGGGCGAGGGGAAGAAGTTGTTGTCCGGGTCCTCGGCGTAGATGCGAAGCTCCATGGCATGGCCGCGAATGGTGACGTCCTCCTGCTTGATGGGCAGAGGCTCGCCGGCGGCGATGCGAAGCTGAAGGTGGACGAGATCGATCCCGGTAATCAATTCGGTGACCGGATGCTCGACCTGGAGACGGGTGTTCATCTCGAGAAAATAGAAATTCTTCTGTGCATCGACGAGAAACTCGACGGTGCCGGCGTTGAAATACTTGGCAGCCTTGCCGACCTGAACGGCGACCTCGCCCATGCGGCGGCGCATGTCGGGATCGACGAAGGAGCAGGGCGCTTCTTCGAGAACCTTTTGATGACGGCGCTGCACGCTGCACTCGCGCTCGGCGAGATAGATGACGTTTCCCTGGGTATCGCCGAAGATCTGCATTTCAACGTGGCGAGGGTTTTCGATGAACTTCTCGATGTAGACCTCGGAGTCACCGAAGGAGCGCAGGGCCTCGCTCTGAGCGGCTTCCAGGGCAGAGGCGAGTTCTGCGGCGGTGCGCACCATGCGCATGCCCTTGCCGCCACCGCCGGCTGCGGCCTTGAGCATGACAGGATAGCCGATTGAGTCGGCGACGCTGAGGGCTTCGGCGGCGCTGGTGAGACCTGTCTCGGTGCCGGGCACGAAGGGAACATTGGCCTTCTTCATGTTCTGGCGAGCCTTGGTTTTGGAGCCCATCATCTCCATCGACTCCGGCGAGGGGCCGATGAAGACGATTCCGGCCTCGCGGCAGGCGCGGGCGAACTTTGCGTTTTCGGAGAGAAATCCGTAGCCGGGGTGGATGGCATCGGCTCCGCTGCGGCGCGCGGCATCGAGGATTTTGGGAATGTTGAGATAGGACTCGGATGGCTGGGCGGGGCCAAGGTACTCACAAAAGTCGGCTTTGCGCACGTGAAGAGCACGACGGTCTACGTCGGAATAAACCGCGACCGACTCGATGCCCATCTCGCGACAGGCACGAATGACGCGAACCGCAATCTCACCACGGTTGGCGATCAGAATTCGTTTGAACATAAGACGGCGCTTCCTTCTCAAAAGAGACTGGCTGACTAAAGGCTTGGATAGTATCAAAAAACGCGGGGTGAGGAGAATAGAAGAATGCGTGGCTAGGCCTTTGCGACGACTTTGCCGGCCTCGATGCGGGGGCTTTGGGTGAGCACGGCAGCCAGGTTGGCCCTGACCCATCTTGCGGCGGCTTGGCCGGACTCAATGGCGCTGGAGAGGCTATCGAAGATGCTGACGGAGAGCATTGCACCCTGGCCAAGGTCAATCCAATAGTAGGCGATGAAGCCGGGCAGGGCTGAGATGACGGGGACAAAACCATCGCGCACCCGGGTTGCCGCTTCGTGCGGGTTGGTTACGCCCTCATAGCGCCGCACGGTTACGTGTTGCTGGAAGTGCTGCAGCCGCTGCATGGGAGAGGAATTCAATCGCTCGACGACCGCCCCGGATGCGGGGACGGCAGGAGTGACGTGGAATGGCGCGATGGCCGGGATTGGGATGCTTGTGTGTTGGAAAGCGGAACTTTCTATTCTCTTATGCGCTACGACTTCGCCATTTTCGATGCGAGGATCTTGCGTGAGGATTGGAGCCAAGTTGGTTTTCATCCAACCCAATGCCTTTTCATTCGCCTCGGTTGCATGGGAGAGACTATCGAAGATACTGACGGAGAGCATCACTCCCTGGCCGATGTCCACGCAGTCGTACTCGACGAGGCCGGGCATGACCGAGACGAGGGGAACGAAGCCAGCGCAGACGCGGTTGGCCACCTCCGGCGAGTTGACTACGCCTTCATACCTTCGCACGGTTGCGTACATCCGACTCTCCTTGCAGAGCCTAATACACCATGTGGGTAATGAATTCAATGCATTTCGCAATCCAGGAGAGAGGAACGGATCTGGATCAGCATAGGACAGGTTTGTGAAATTACTTCGGCGAGAAATTACTTCCCTTACTTGAGTGTCATTTCGGGGTGATGCCCAAAAGCGAGAGACTCGCGAATCTGCTCGACCCGAGTGCGCAGGCGCTCCATGGTGGCATGAAGGATCTTGGCCTTTTCGGCGAGGCCGCGCTGTGTGGCCACGTCGGCGACGGCCATGGCGTTCTGATTCACCTGAGCGGCGGCTTGCTGCAAGAGGGCGAGAGCATCGGCATGTGGGCGCCAGAGGTGGGTGGAGTTCTGGCGTTGCCGCAGTTCTTCGCTTTCCGCCTGAATGCGCGCCATGATGGCTACCATGCGGACTAGAACGCGAGCATTGTCGCCACGGAAACTCTTCTCCTGATGAAAGTCGGCGCAGTAGGCATCGGCCTCCGGCTGGGAGAGGAGGAAGTTGCCGAACTTCATGGGTACGATGTGGCGGCAGCGCTCCTCGGCGGCACGGACCCAGCCGCGAATCGACTCCTCCACGGAGCGGATGCGGGTCTCCTCTTGAAATTGGCCGGGATCGGTGAATCCGCCTAAGGACGCCACTGGTGCAGCCCCAGCAGGCTGCGGAGAAGCTACGGCCTGAGGCGCATGGTCGGCAGGGGGAGCCGCCGGGGCCAACGGCGCTCGAGGCGCAGGAGCGGCAGCGGCAGCGGCGTGCGTGCGAGTGTGAGATTTGGAGTCCACCGCTTTTTTGAGCTTCGAGAGGTGACGGAGATCGTCCTGAGCGCGGCGGTACTCGGTGCCCAGGATGGTTTTCTCCTTGACCTGCGTGAGGTGCTCGACCGTGATGTCGCCATCGACACGGGCGGAGAGGCTGCCGCCACGCTGCTGAATGTCCTCGGCATAGGCCTTGATTCGGGCCGCGGCGGTGGAGAAGAGCTCGGCGAAGCGGAGGCCAAAGTTGTGGTTGTAGGGCGCGATGATGCCCAAGGCATGGGGATGATAGAAGGCCGGCCCAAAGCTGTGCTTGATGTGACGCGCCTTCTGGATGAGCCCGGAATCCATGAGGTGGTCAAAGTGCTGGAGGTTATCGACATCCTGGGTGAGGAACTCGAATTCATCCAACATGCGGGACTCCTCGGGGGTGAGTTCGGGAAGCTCGGCGTCATCGAGAATCTCAAGGAGAGCGATCTCAAAGGGAGGTACCGGAGCGACGCCATCCATGGAGACGCCTCGCTGCTCCCACTGGCCGGGGACGCGCGGATTGCGATAGAGGAAGGTGGCTACGAAATCGGTCTTGTCGCGGTCGAAATCATTCTTGGACTGCTTGCGGGCGTAATAGCGGAGCAGGGCTTCGGCAAGGTCATGATCGACGGTGGTGGTGAGACTGAGGCGAAGCATCTCGGGCGTGATGGCCATGTCCAGAAGCTTGAGCCAGCGGCGCATGGCGGGAAGGAGCACGGTGACATCGCGATTGCTGGAGCGGAGCGAGTCGTCTTCCAAGCCGCGCGGGGGTGTGACCTCGTCCTGGAGAAAGTCACGCAGGAGATTGAGGTAGAAGCCTTGCACGATCTCGAGAATGGTGAGTTCCCAATTGAGGTCGACTGCCAAGGTGGCCTCCACGGTACGGCTGAGTCTCTAGTCTACGACGACGCGGAAGGATTGCGCAGCGGGAAATTCACAGGGGAGAAACGAACGGCCTCTCCGGGGAGAGGCCGTCTGGGCGAACTGCATGGTACGAGAGTTATTTCGGCTGATCCATGACGATTCCGCCAGCGCCCTGCCGATTAGCCTTCTCTTTCTTGGTGGCAATGGTCTTGTCCACCCAGTTGTCGGCGGTTTTGAGATCGGCGGTGCGGGCAGAGGGGTTGTCACACTCATAGTCGGCGCGCTCACGGTAGAGGAGATTGGTGTAGGCCATGGCGTCGTCGTAGTCCTGGCGGAGCTTGAGGGATTTGTCGAGCAGGCTGATGCCCTCGTCAACGAGGGGAGCGTTGTGAGTCTTCACGAGCTCGCAGACCTTTTTGTCCTTCAGCGGTTCGGTGGCCTTCATGCCGAGTTTGTTGCGCTCTTCCTGGCGGAACTTGTAAGCCTCGGTCCAATCGATAAAGGCGACTGAATAGTAGGATTCGGGATCGTTGGGATCGATCTGGACGGCTTTGTTGTAGTACTGCTTGGCGTCGTCGTAGCGCTTCTCCTGGAGGTAGAGATAGGCGATTCCCTTGACGGAGTTTACGTTCTTGGGATCGACGGTGAGCACTTTCTTGTATTCTTCGATGGCCTGGTCGGCGTAGCGCTTATTTTCGGCGGTCTCGGCACCGGGAACGTACTGCTGGGCGTAGGCGGTGGCGAGATAGATGCGAGCGTTGAGGAGGCTGGGATCAAGGCTGACGGCAGTCTTGAACTGCTCGATGGCCTCTTCATAGCGGGCGTTCTTGTAGGATTGCACACCTTTGTTGAGGTGGTCGCGGGCTTCGAGCTTGGTGCATCCAGTAGAGGCCAGTATGAGGAGAGCGAGAGATAAACCAGCCAGCACGCGTACGATTCTATTCATTCTAAATATCGCCTTCCATTGCCAATGATGGCCGGAGTATGAGTAAAGCGTCTCAGCCGGGTACACAGGTTCATGAGCGTCCCCCACATTCGCCAAAAGAGGGCGGCCACCCGTCTGGAGCGTACTGGTTCCCACCTTAGCGCCGAAAAGCATGGCGCGAAGGTGGGGCACCCAGCCAGATCCCGTGTGAATCCGGCTACTGACCGGCCTCTATCTTGGCCGTGATGAGGCCCACTTTATCCACGCCCGCAGCGTGGACTTTATCGATTACCGTAGCTACGTCGGAGAAGGTGAGGTTCTCATCCCCTTTGACGAAGGCGACTTTTTCAGCGCGCGTCTTGAAGATGTCTTCCAGACGGCCCTGCAACTGGGCGAGCGTCACGTCATCCTGGTTGATCTTTAGCGTGTTGTTCCTGAGGATCTGAACCACGATGGTGCGTTCGTCAGGATTTTGCTGCTGTTGATTCTTGGGCGGCTGAGGAACCAGTGCGTCCAAGCCCTTTGGCGTGAGCGGGGTGATGACCATGAAGATGATCAGCAACACGAGCAACACGTCGATGAGGGGCGTTACGTTAATGTTTGCCTGAGGACCACTGTCCCCGCCACCTACTGCCATTGCCATCGCAGTTGTCTCCTACTTTTTCTTGGTCCCGGTGGTGGCCGGCGACTCGAGCGAACCCTGTTTGCGCTCTTCGGTGAGCAGTCCGAGTTGATCCACTCCAGCGGAGCGGACATCGTCGACCACGGAGACGACGTCGCCATACTTGGCGCCGCCATCGGCCTTGACGAAGATGCGCTTGTCAGCTTTGTTCGCCAGCCTATCCTTGACGGTGTCGGTCAACGTTTCCGGGGTGACGACGTCCGAATTCAAGTAGATCTTGCCGTCACGCATGATGGCGACGATCAGAGAGTCTTCCCTGTCGGCCTCGGGCATCTTGGTCGGATTGTCCGTTTTGGCCAGATTGACGCTGACACCCTTCTGGAGCATCGGCGTGATCACCATGAAGATGATCAACAACACCAGCATCACGTCCACCATCGGAGTTACGTTGATATCCGAGTTGACGCCAGCGATTTTCTTTTTGCCATTTGCCATTGCTAGCTACCTCTTGTGCAACCGAAAGCTTACCGGCGGCCGTTGCGACGCTTCAGGAAATAGTCGATCAACTCGCTGGAGCTGTTTTCCATCTCGACATCGAATGCCTCGACGCGGCCGGTGAAGTAGTTGAACATCCAGACGGCCGGGATGGCCACGAACAGACCGATGGCGGTGGTGACGAGAGCTTCCGAAATGCCGCCGGCGACGGCAGCCAGACCGGTTGCCTTGGCGCCCGAGATGCCCTTGAAGGCGTTGAGAATTCCGACGACGGTGCCGAACAGACCGACGAAGGGGGCGGTGGAGCCGATGGTGGCCAGACCGCTGAGACCACGCTTCAACTCGGCGTGAACGATGGCTTCGGCGCGCTCAAGGGCGCGGCGGGAGGCGTCGAGATCTTCGCTCGGCAGCTCGGTCGAGGCATCCTGGGATTTGAATTCCTGCAGACCGGCGGCGACTACCTTTGCCAGATGGCTCTTCTTGTTGCGGTCGGCGACCTTGATGGCTTCCTCGATCTTGCCGTCCTTGAGGGCTCCGGCGACGGCCGGGGCAAAGGCGCGCGACTGGCTGCGGGCAGCCGAGAAGGCGAGGGCGCGATCAATCATAATGCCGATCGACCAACCGGACATGAGGAACAGAACAATGACGACGATCTTGGCCAGGAAGCCCATCTGCTTCCAGAGCGAGATCGGGTCCCATCCGATGCCACCTTCGGGCTCCTGGAAGAGCAGGGCCGCGGCTTGGTGCATGTTGCATAGAACCAAAGTTGCGATGTTTGCGAGAACCATGTCTTGATTTTCCTCCTCAGAACTCGTTGAGAGCTCTGATTTTAGTTGGGGCGCAGCCACTCGGGATACGCGATCCTTTTAACTTCAGGGCCGCCCGGTGGAGCGGAAAGGCCTTGTAATGGGCAGGTACTCCTATTGTACGGGAGAGCCCGCCAGCACGAGAATTTGTAGCCAGACTGAAGCTTGCTATTCGGACCGAAAGTTGCGTGCCCTCCGGGCGATACAAGCCACGCCTCCTAAATTTAGCCGCCCGCCAGGGTAAAGTTCACGGTCACCTGGGTATCCACTTCGACGGGCTCGCCATTGAGAATGTAGGGCTTGTACTTCCATTGTTTCACGGCGTCCAGAGCACTTGGGATAAGCATGGGATGACCACTGACGGCTTTCAAACCTTGAATTGAACCATCCTTGCCGATGACGGCCTGGAGTATGACGGCTCCAGAGATGCGGGCCTGCTTGGCCAGCGGCGGATAGGTCGGCTGAACCTTATGAATGAGAAGGCCACTGACAACGCCAGACGAGACCGGAACCCGCTTCGGGGTGGCTATCTTGGGTACGGCGACCGGAGTTGCCTGAACGATAGAGCCGAGGACGCCGCCGACCACGCCGCCCATCTGTCCTCCGGGCACGCCACCCTCGACGCCACCCACCACACCGCCGCTGGACGGAGGGGGTTCATCTTCCTTGATCATTGCAATTTTCTTGGGAATCGCCGTGGGAGCCTTGAGCTGCCCGTTGTCGATTTCGGTGTGAACCTTGATCGCCTTGGGGATTGCCGGCGCGGCGGCGGGCGGGGGCGGCGGTGGCGGCGGCGGTGGGGGCGCGACCAAGTAACCCATCAACTGCTGCTTGGGAAGTGCTTCTGTGTAAATCAGGGGGAGCAACAGGAGTACGCCAACCAGAGCAGTCTGAAGCACGAACGAGAATACAGTGGTCCATGCTCCGCGCCGGTGCAGCTTTGAGTTCTTTCCGCCGGATTCCAGAAGGCTGTCTTCAAACATTTACCCAGTTCTCCGTCTTACTAATAAGTAGACACCGATGGTGAGGGTTTTGTTCCTGGACCGAACACCGGCAGCGCAAAATACCAGTTCTGAATAACTCTGGAATAAAAGAGGGCGGGCGAAGTGCCCGCCCCCCTCGATTGCATCACGTTGGAACACAAATACTATGCCTTTGCCGGTGCCTTGTAACGGCGGCCTTCGCTGCTGGACGAAGAGGCCGCTCCGGCGATCGACTTCTTTCCCCGCCACTGCTGATAAGCCACCAGCATGGGAGCGGCGATAAAGATTGAGGAATAGGTTCCGATGATGATTCCGATCACGAGCGCCAGGGAGAAGCCGTGCAGCACTTCTCCGCCAAACAGGAACAGGGCCAAGACGGTGAGGAAGGTAAGTCCGGAGGTAAGGACGGTCCGGCTCAGGGTCTGGTTAATGCTCTTGTTCACGATCTCGGTAAGGGAATCCTTACGCAGAATCTTGATGTTTTCCCGGATGCGGTCGAAGACGACGATGGTGTCGTTCATCGAGTAGCCGACCAGGGTGAGAATGGCGGCGATGACGGTCAGCGAGATCTCGGTGTTGAGCAGAGAGAATGCGCCGACGGTGATCAACGTGTCATGGAAGCAGGCGACGACGGCAGCCACACCGTAGATGAGCTCGAAGCGGAACCAGAGGTAAATCAGCATTCCGAGGAGCGAGTAGAGCGTGGCGAGCAGAGCCCGCGAACGGAGCTGGGCACCGACCTGGGGTCCGACGATATCGACATTGCGCACACCGAAGTTTGAGGTGTAGAAGTCCTGCTGAAGGGCTTGCACGACCTGGGGCGGAGCGACGGCGCTGGCGTCGGAGACCGAATTGAGGACGCCGCTGCGAACTTTGTCGCGGTAGTCAACGATGGCGCGTGCGATCTGGGAGTAACGCGCAGGGGCATCGGTGCCGAGATGGAGCGGATCGGTTTTGAGCAGGTAATCCTGCAAGGTGGTAAAGCCGGTGTTGTTGAGATCGGTCTTACCCGGCTCGGCGTTGGACTGCAGAGCCTTGACAATGTTTTCCTTGCCCTGGTCGAGCGCCTGCTCGCTGGTCTCGCGGATATCGAGAGAGATGAGCAGTTCATTGGAGCCGGGGTGAGTGTCGGCCTGGATGCGGGCGTTTTTCAGGCCGGCGTGATCCAGTTCGCGGCGGACGGCGTCCACGTTCGGCTTCTGGGTGAACTTGATGTCCACGATGGTGCCGCCGCGGAAGTCAACCCCGAGCGGAATGTGATGCCAGAACAGCATGGAAGCGATGCCGGCGAGCGAGAAGATCAGCGAGAAAGCGAGAAAGTACCACTTCTTGCTAAGGAAATCGATATTTGTGCTACCAAAGAGTTCCACTGTAGAAGCCTTCTACCCGAGAAGCGCGGGCTCCTCTAAATTTCTTGTGCGTCGTTAACCGACTCAAGTTAACCCACTCAAGCCAACGGAGGGATTGAATGGGCTACCCGACGAACTGGTTGCGGCGGCTCTCCTGAGGTGCGGGAGAGCCGCCGCCGAACTAGATCGAGAGCGCCTCGCCGCGCTGATGGCGGTTGAGGATGCTCTCAAAGATGGTGCGCGAGACGAAGACGGCGGTAAACAGGTTCGCCAGCAGACCAAAGGTCAGGGTGACGGCGAAGCCTTTGACCGGGCCGGTTCCGAAGAGGAACAGGATGGCCGCCGAAACGATGGTGGTGACGTGAGTGTCCACGATCGTCACCCAGGCGTGACCAAAACCCTGCTCGATGGCGGAGGCGGCGGTCTTTCCGGCGCGCAGCTCTTCGCGAATACGCTCGAAGATCAGCACGTTGGAGTCGACGCCCATACCGACGGTGAGAATGAGACCGGCGATTCCGGGCAAAGTAAGCGTTGCGCCGGAGAAGCCGAGGAAGCCGAGCAGAATCACCAGGTTCAGGATCAGCGCGAGATCGGCGTTGATTCCGGCGAAGCGATAGTAGATCAGCATGAAGGCCAGCACGGCGATCATACCAACCATGGCGGCGCGCACGCCCTGATGAATCGAATCGGCTCCGAGCGAGGGACCAACGGTGCGCTCTTCGAGATACTTGATGGAAGCCGGCAGAGCACCGGAGCGCAGGATCATGGCGAGATCCTTGGTCTGCTGCTCGGTGAACGAGCCGGAGATTCGTCCGGTGTCACGAATGGCTTCCTTGATGTTGGCAATTTCCTGCACCTTGCCGTCGAGGACGATGGCGAGAGGCTCGCCAACGTGCTCGGAGGTGAACTTGTAGAAGCGGTCGCCACCGTCGCGGGTCAGGGTAAAGCTGACGTCAGGACGGCCACTCTCTTCGGTTCCGGATTCGGCCGAGCGCAGATCGCGGCCGCTGACGGCCGAGACGCGGCTGATGAGGTAGTAGACATCATTGCCCTGATTCCCTGCCTGACTGCCTACGCTCTTGCCCTTGATGATCACCGAGTCGGGGGGAAGAACGCCACCGTGAGCGGCAAGAGCCTCCTGCTCGCTGCCATAGGCGCGGCCATTGTCCAGGCCCTGACGGATTTCCAGCATGGCAGTAGACTGCATGACTTCCTTGACGCGGGCGGGATCATCGACGCCGGGAAGCTGGACGAGGATCTGGTAGTCGCCGAGGCCGTGCTCCTGAATCACCGGCTCGGAGACGCCGAGCTGGTCGATACGGTTGCGGATGGTCTCGATAGCCTGCTGGACGGCGCGAGTCTTGAGGGTTTGCAGCACCTGCGGCTTGAGGGTGACGGTCCAGGAATTATCAGGGCCAGATGTGAGGTCATATTCGCCGAACTGGTCCTGAACGATAGAGCGAAGGTCGCCGGCGGCACTGATATCAACTCCGCGCACGGTGATGCTCTGCGGATTTGAGTTGGGATCGAGCTTGATGATGTCGCCGAAGCCGATGTTCTTTTTGCGCAACGCATCCTTAAGCCGCTCGATGGTCTGATCGGTTTCGGCGTTGACGGCGTCGTTGACCTGAACCTGAAGGATCAGGTGGGTTCCGCCGCGCAGATCAAGGCCGAGATGGATGTTCTGCTGAACCCCGGCGATGAGGCCGTGTTCTTTGATGGCTTGAATGCTTTTCTCGGGATCGGTGCCGAGGAAAATTCCCCAGACAAATACGACCAAGGTAACGAGGATGAGTACGACTCTCCAGAGCAGGTTCTTCTTCATGGAAACCGCGACCGCCTAAGATTTCTTTGCGCCATCGTCGACAGTGACCGATGCGATGGCGTTGCGAGCTACTTCAATTTTTAGATTATCCGGAGCGACACGGAGAACGATTGTGTCTGCACCTTCGCCCTGCTTGATGGAAAGAATGATGCCGATGATTCCTCCAGAGGTAGTTACACGATCGCCGGCCTTGAGGTTGGCGAGCATGTTCTGCCACTTCTTCTGCCGCTTCTGCTGCGGCATGATGAGGAGGACATAGAAGATGGCGAAGATACCGACCATCATCAGGAGAGAAGTCATTCCCGCGCCGGACTGCTGAAAAACGAGGAATGCAAATTGAGCAATCATTCTTAGGGCTCCCGCCGCTATCCGGTGCCCGCAACTTGGCGGAGCGCGGCGTAGAAATTTTTATTTACCTGTACAGGACTGCCGGCCGCTGTACCGGGGGCACACCCCGGGTACGAGAGAAACCCACATTCGTTCCAAGTATCTTCTGGTATCTGAGAGTTCAGATTACCGCAA
This sequence comes from uncultured Acidobacteriota bacterium, assembly GCA_963738165.1. GTDB lineage: Bacteria > Acidobacteriota > Terriglobia > Terriglobales > Acidobacteriaceae > TOLSYN. The sequence continues at coordinate 41,640 of CAVTVE010000018.1, read as the reverse complement.
ATCCAAGGTTCCAGCACATTGAAAATACGGTGACGCTCGCGAAGGGGTTCAAACTTGGCGAACGGCAGGGCAAAACCCGGCCTAAACCGCGGAACGGGTGGTTGCAAACTCCCCAGAGATTATAGTCTCTCGGACGCGCCGCATGATGTCAAGGTAATGGGCGAGATTGTGCACGGTGTTGAGCGTCTGGGCGACGAGCTCCTGCGAGGCGTAGAGGTGGCGCAGATAGGCGCGTGAGTAGCGGGCGCAGACCTTGCAGGGGCAGTCGGGATCGATGGGATTTTCATCGCGAGCGTAGCGCGCATTTTTAATATTCAATTTACCTTCGCTGGTGAAAAGCAGGCCGTGACGGGCGGCGCGGGTGGGCATGACGCAATCCATCATGTCTACGCCGAGGCGGACGTATTCGACGATCTCCTCCGGGGTTCCTACGCCCATGACGTAGCGCGGCTTGTCGGCGGGGAGCAGGGGGATCGTCTCATTGACCATCTCCCAGGTTTTTTCGCGGGGCTCGCCAACCGAGAGGCCGCCGATGGCGTGTCCGGGAAAGCCGATCTCGACGGTGCGGGCAGCGGATTCGCGGCGCAGCTCGGGATACATGCCGCCCTGCACGATTCCGAAGAGCGCCTGGCTCTGCTCGGAGCCGAGGTGGCGGGTCTTCTCCTCGAACCAGGGAACCTCGTGCTTGTGGGCCTCGAAGTAATCCTTGCTGCGGCGGGCCCAGCGCGCGGTCATCTCCATGGATTTGCGAGCCTCGTCGCAGCTGGCAGGGTAGCCGGTGCATTCGTCGAAGGCCATCACGATGTCGGCGCCGAGGCCAATTTCGGCGGCGAGGGAGGTTTCCGGGGAGAAGAAGTGCAGCGAACCATCGATGTGGGAGCGGAACTGCACGCCGTCCTCGGTGAGCTTGCGAAGATCGCTGAGGCTGAAGACCTGGAAGCCACCGGAATCGGTGAGGATGGGCTTGTGCCACGCCATGAACTTCTGCACGCCACCGAGTTGGCGGACGGTTTCGACGCCGGGGCGGAGATAAAGATGGTAGGTGTTGTTGAGCAGGATCTGAACGTCGAGCTCGTCGAGCACGTCCTGCGGCACTCCCTTGACCGATGCGACGGTGCCGACCGGCATGAAGACGGGGGTCCGGACCTCTCCGTGAGGAGTGATGAAGCGGCCAGCGCGCGCCGCGCCACAAGTGGCTTCAAGCTGGAAGGAAAAGGACATGGAAGTTCATTGTAAGTGATGGCGGCACGTTCTTGACCCGACAGTGCGGCTGGGCTAGGTCGGCTTGCACATGGAAAATCCCGCGACTTCAAGAGCGAAGACAAAACCCGCGGTGCGGAGCTGACTGTATCCCCCAGGTTTGCGCCCAACGGCAGGGCGCAGACCTGGGCCACCATGCGTCGTTATAGCTTTTGCGAATCCCCGGCGTGCAGGGCGTGCCAGGTTTCACGTTCAAGGAAACTGCCTTCGGCGTGCTTTTCCATCTCCAGGAAGACGGGCCAAGGCGCGGTGAACGACAAAGCATTTTTGCCGAGTGAGGCGCGGGTATGCTTGCGTGCCGAAATATCGGTCAAGCCTACCAAGGCGCGCGGATGATCCTGGTCTAGCTCGCGGTAGGCCAGAATGCCCATGACCTGGCAGGCTGCGGCCCATGGGATGGCGACGTTTTCTCGCTCCGGGTGCGCATAGTTGGCCAATATGATCAGGGCCGAAAGGGCGTCAGGCTCAACGAAAAACGTTACGCTCTTTACGTTGTCCTGACCGGGGTCCTGCCCGGGATTGGTGTTCTCCAGGGGTTTCACGACCACGTACTTGGCGGGAATGTCGCGCATGGGCAAGGACTGAACAAATGCTCGCGTACACTCGGGATCTTTCACATAGCGCTCGCCGAGGAGGAAGTCGTCGGCAAGGCGCGCGCCTCCTGACTGCATAAGCGCCTGGCCGATTTGACGGCCCGCTTCCGTCTTCTCGTTTCCGTCCGAGAGGAAGCGGTAGAAGCCTTCGAGGCCGCCCGGAAAAGCCTCGTACTGATTGCCGAATCCGAGACCTACGCCGCCGCCCCAACATCCAAAGGTCTGCCGATCAATGACACCGGTTCGTCCGTTGGCGGCCGCCGCGATCAGGCTGACGAGGCAGCCCCAGCGTCCCGGCTTGAAATGGAGGGCAGGCTCCGGTGCATCATCGGCCCATATGAGTGCAACCGGATGGGTCTTCAGGCCTATCGCACTGGCGATTTTGCTCTGCATGTTCAAGTCCTCCGGGCGGAATGTTAGTCCAAATGTTTTGGGAGGTGCAATGGGTTTTGTATGGCGAGTTCCTGGCAAGTTTCCCAAGATCGGGACGTGCATCGATGAACTGGCTGAGTTGCCTCTGGAGCTGTATCGGAGATTTGAGCGGCGCGGGGATGCTTCACTTTGTTCAGCATGACACCTCTAAAACACACTTTGTTCAGCATGACATCTCGACGAGAGGACAGAAGACGACGAAGACAAGAGCCGCAGTGTAGGATTTTGGTATGCCTACACTGAAAGCCGTTGCCTTTGATTATGGGAAAGTCCTTTCTCTGCCTCCGACGAGGGAGCAGTGGGAGATGCTGAGTACGCGTTTTGCGACGCCCGTGCAGGAGTTCCAGGCGATTTACTGGGGACATCGCGAGGAGTTGGACCGAGGGACGCTGGACAACATCGCCTACTGGCAGAAGGTGGGCAAAGATTGCGGATTGGAGATCAGCGAGGCCGATGCGCTGGAGCTGATTGAGCACGACAACACGCAATGGACCAACGAAAATGCGGAGATGCTCAGCCTTTCACGCGATCTGCGGCGGGCTGGTTACAGGACGGCGATTCTGAGCAACATGGAGCGCCGGATGCTGGCAGCGATGCGGCAGAAGCTGGCCTGGCTGGATGAGTTCGAGGTGCAGATTTACTCCTGCGAGATTGGCACGGTAAAGCCGGAGGCGGAGATTTATCTGGAGTGCTGCCAGCGGCTGGGCTGCCTGCCGGAGGAGGCGCTGTTTCTGGACGACAAGAAGGTGAACACCGAGGGTGCAAGGAAGGTCGGGATGCAGAGCTTCGTCTTCCACTCCGCCGTGGACCCGGTGATGCAGACCGGAGAATCAGAGATTACGGTTCCGGAGCTGCGAGCCATGCTGCTGGGCGCGAGCGAGGAGAGCTGACCGGGAGGAAAAAAGAATTCCCGGGCCGCCGCTATGGCGATCCGGGAATCGAGGCGATCTAACAGCGCAAACACATGAGGTAATTGTGAGATGAAGCGCCAGCCTCCGCGGATTCAGGAACTTTGGATTCCCACCTTAGACGCGCAAAAGAACCGGCACGTCAAAGGTGGGACACCCAAGCTTTATTTTGGATGCGAATGAGTTATGGCTTCGGGATGTCGTGTTTTTTCAGGAAGTCATCGACCCTGACAATGGTGCGGGTGATGGTTCCCGCGCCGATTTCGCGCTTTCCCTCATAGGCTGCGACGTGAATGCGGTAGAAGCGGCCCTCGACGGCTTCGACCTCGGCGGTGGCACGCACTACGGCGTTGATTCCAACCGGAATGCGATGCTCGACGTTGACGGCGGTCCCGACCGAGATTTCGCCGGGGTCGCAGAAGGGCTGCAAGGCATAAAAACCGGCAGACTCCATGAGTCGAATCATATCCGGTGTGGAATAGACGGGCGGAAGTGAATGGTGATGCGCGGTCAGGGTGTGCTCGTACTGCACACGCTCCTCTGCCGAACCCTTGGCACCGACGGGAACCTGTTTGACCATATGGCCGAAACTCTATCGGAGTGCGGACCGAACAGCAAGCAAAAGAATTGAAGCTGGCCTCCAAAGATGAAACTTAGGGGCTCGCTTGCGGCAGTTGCCCAAGATGAATTAGGCGGAATGAAGGGCGGGTTCACAGAGGCGATTCGCCGCACTTCCTTCGAGCGCCTCCCAGAGCCAGAGCGCGGCGCGATTGGCGGAGCTCAAGGCGAGTTCGGCCTGCTCGCTATTGCCTGAGACAAGACGCGACAGTTGATCCAGCCAGACCTCTGAGTGGCGGACGTCGGAATAGGTGTGGAGAGCGAAGTATCCGCAGGTGTCGGCATCGGCACCGTAATGACGCATGAGAGCGCGGGCTCTTTCGCCGCTGATGCGCGGCACCTGGGACTCATAGGCGTAAAAGGCGGCAAGAACTTCTACCGGGGAATCCTGGCAGGCGCTGCGGCGAAAGCGCTGGATGAGGCGGCCGATCGACTTACCGGGCTCGCCGTACTGCACCTCATCACGGGAGAGCCCGACGCCTTGGGCGAAGTCCAGCCACATATCACTGTGAGCGCGTCCTTCGACCTCTTCTTCGGTCAGGTTGCGCAGAACGGCGCGGCGCAGGGCACCGTCCGCAAGCCGGGAGTGCAGGGCGCTGAGAAAGGTGGGATAGGCGGCGACGTGATGGAAGTACTCATTGGCGTAGGCTTGCAGATGCTCGCGCGAAAGCTTGCCGGCACTCCAGGCCAGATAGAACGGATGAGTCAGAAGATCATAACTGGCAATGCGCTCATCGAGCGCTGTATGGAACTCAGAATTCATGGGGTCACCAAAGTAGGAGCATCGCCTGAGAGAAGATCCTTCGAGGAGCGTACCGTTTGATCTACTCACAAGCAAGTTTTTCAGGCAAAAGCGATCGAGCGCAGGGCCAAGTTGGGAACGCGGGATATTTTCTGAGCGCGCACAGGGAGAAAGGCAAAAAGTAAGTGGAATCACAGGGGTGTTGCTGCTGCTTTTGCCATCGTGCTGAGCAATCTGGGCTTACAGCAAATTCAGCAGCTCGCGCTTGCGTTCCTCGGGAAGCCATGAGGCGCGGAAGGAGTTGGCGGCGAGCTGGCGCAGCTCATCGTTGGTGAAGGCGAAGGCATCCTGCGCGAGCTGATACTCGCGCCCGAGAGTGGTCTGGAACATGGCGGGATCGTCGGTGTTGAGGGTGACCAGGGCTCCGGCGTCGAAGTAGCGGCGCAAGGGGTGAGCGGAGAGTTCGGCGCAACAGCTGGTGCGCAGGTTCGAGGTAATGCAGAGCTCGAGCGGCACCTGCTGGCGGACGAGGCGCGAGAGCAGCGCGGCGTCTTCTCCGGCGCGGAGGGCGTGGCCGATGCGCTCGGCCTTGAGGATGTCGAGGGCGCCGTAGATGGAGAGCGGGCCGACGGTTTCTCCGGCATGAACGCTGAGGCGAAGTCCGGCGCGCGCGGCATTTGCGTAGACATGCTCGAAGAGGTCGGGGGCGGCAAGGCGCTCGTCGCCGCCGATTCCGATGCCGATGACGTTAGCGGCATGATTCTGGCTGGCCCGGAGCTCAATGGCCTTGGCGAGAACCTTTTCGGCTTCCTCAGCGCCGAAGTGGCGGACAGCGTCGAAGATCCAATAGAGGCTGACGCCGAAATCTTTTTCGGCGCGCTTACGTCCGCGCTCCATGCCTTCAAAGAGCGGATCGAAGGGCTGGCCGCGCCAGAAGATGACGCCGACGCTAACGAAGACCTCGGCGTGGAGGCAGCCTTCGGCGGCGAGCTTTTCGACCATGCGGTAGGTGATGAGCTCGAAGTCCTCGGGATCGCGGAGGCGTTCGGTGACGGCTTTGAAGGCTATGAGAAAGCCAGTGAAATCCGTGTAGTCGTAGAGTGCGGCGGCCTCGGCAACGGTGAGCGGGCGGTGCGAGTTGGGCAAGGGCTTGTAGCGATTGCTGGCCCACGGAAAGGGCGTGTGATGCTTCTCGCTAAGCTGGCTGAGGGTCAGCGGATCGACGGAGCCTTCGAGATGAAGGTGCAGCTCGGCCTTGGGAAGGCGGCGGATGAAGTCGGAGGTCACGGGAATATTGTATGCGACTGGTGAGTTCGGCTCGCCGTTAGCTTGCCCGAGTCTTTTATACGTTAGTCGATCAACTGACGATGCTCCGCTATGCCGAAAGGTATCGGCCCTCCCCGGTACGCATATTTCGCAGCGCTGGGAGGGACCGGAAAATGCAGCAGTCGGCACCTTGCTGATTCCCACCTTAGCGCCGAAAAGCCTGGCGCGAAGGTGGGGCACCCGACTTTCCGTTCAGTTTCGAAACTGCGGTATTTCCGATCCTTTTCGTCCTCGCGCCGTCCACTCCGACTCAATCTCAACCACACCTAGCTCGCCGAGCGCGTAGTGCCGGAAACTGCTCCAAGGCCAATCCTCTGGTTTTTCGCACAGCTCGCGTTTCACCGGATTGCGATGAATGTAACGGAGCTTTTCCGTGAAGTCGGAGTGGCTGCGAATGTTGCGGTCATAGTAGCGCTTTTGCCAGAAATGTCCCGTCTCGATGTGCCCGGAGGCGTATTGCCCTTGCTTGGTCGAGGACAGTTTCAGGAGATGAACGGCATCGGCCAACGTGCCCGAAGCTGGCTCGCCGAGAAGCAAATGAACATGCTCAGGCATGGCAACGTAGCCGTATACGCATAGAGAAAATTGCTGACGGGTCTTCTCAAGAGTTTTCAAGAACAGATCGCATATCGCGGCGTTATTCAACTTCGCCTGCCTTCGATAGCAACTGAAGGTTACGAAATGAGTCTGCCCTGAGTGCTGCAATCGCATCAGCCCTTGGGTCATGCGAATCACTTTACGGGAGGAGTTTAGATATAGGAAGGCAAAGTTCAAGACTCGCAGAGATGGGGGGCACTGATTCCCACCTTAGCCGCGCAAATACGGCGCGTCGAAGGTGGGGCACCCGACTTTATCGCCGCACCCGACTTTATCGCCGGAAATGCTGTTACTTCTGGCTTGCGAATTCGCTGCGGTGGCGGCTGTAGGCGAGGTAGATGAGGAGGCCGAGGGCGAGCCAGACGAAGAAGCGAATCCAGGTGATGACGGTGAGGCCGGCCATCAGCCCTCCGCAGAAGAGGATGGAGAGGATGGGGAACCACGGAACCCAGGGAACTTTGAAGTGGCGGGGGCGCTCGGGCTGGATGCGGCGAAGGAGGATGACTCCGAAGGAGACCAGGACGAAGGCGAAGAGGGTTCCGATGTTGGATAGGTCGGCGGCGTCGCCGATATCGACCAGGCCGGAGGGCAGGCCGACGGCGAGGCCAGCGATCCAGGTGGACCAATGCGGGGTTTTGAAGCGGGGATGGACGTGGGAGAAGAAGGCGGGCAGAAGGCGGTCTCTCGACATGGCGAACCAGATGCGAGTTTGGCCGTACTGGAAGACCAGAAGCGAGCTCAACATGCCGGTGAGCGCGCCGATGATGATGACCGAGCGCCAGAGGGGACGGGCTCCGAGCTGCTGCAGGGCGTAGGCCACCGGGGCTTCGGCGGCGGGGCCGGAGCCGAAGACGGAATACTTCATCATGCCGAGCAGGACGAGAGCGACGCCGACGTAGAGGACGGTGCAGACGACGAGCGAGGCGATGATGCCGAAGGGGATGTCTTTTTGCGGGTTGCGCGACTCTTCGGCGGCGGTGGAGACCGAGTCAAAGCCGATGTAGGTGAAGAAGACGATGGCCCCGCCGGTGAGGATGCCGCTGAATCCGGAGGGGGCGAAGGGATGCCAGTTGGATTTGTTCACCAGACTGCCGCCGACGACGAGGAAGAGCGCGATGGCGGCGATCTTGATGGCGACCATGGCGTTGTTGACCCCGGCGGATTCGCGCACGCCGCGGACGAGCAGCCAGCTGAGGATCATGACTACGAGGAAGGCGGGGATGTTGAAGTATGCGCCGGTCCATTTGCCATCGGCCCAGACAGGGGAGGACCAGCGCTGGGGGAGGATGAGGCCGAACTGCGCGAGCTGGGCTTTGAGATATCCGGCAAAGCCGACGCAGACGGCAACGTTGCTGACGGCGTATTCGAGGATGAGATCCCAGCCGATGATCCAGGCGAAGATTTCGCCGAGGGTGGCGTAACTGTAGGTGTAGGCCGAGCCAGCGATGGGTATCATGGAGGCCAGTTCGGCGTAGCAGAGGCCGGCGAAGGAGCAGGCGATAGCGACCAGGATGAAAGAAATGGCGATGGCGGGGCCGGCGGCGGGGCGTCCGTGCATGAGCGCGCCGTGGAGGTTGCCGCGGGTCAGGAGGTTCCAGAGGATGTCCATGACCTGGGCGTGAAGGATGGAGGGAGCTTCAAAGTGTTCGCCGGCGGCGGCGGTTCCGGTGAGGACGAAGATGCCGGAGCCGATGATGGCGCCGATTCCGAGGGCGGTGAGGGACCAGGGGCCGAGCGTCTTGTGGAGGCGGTGGCCGGGTTCGGCGGCCTCGGAGATGAGCTTGTCGATCGACTTACGGGCAAAGAGTTGATTCGCCAGCGGATTGCTCCTGCTTCCCTGCCCACTCGATCACACGTGCGGAGATGGGTGGAATGATCCAGAGTGCATGATAGCAAGCGGCCACGGAAGCAAATACAGGAGCAAGAACAAATACCCCACTTCTGCCAAAGGCGGCGGAAATGGGGCACCGTGTGTGGGTACTTCTATCCGAAACGGGTTAGCGCTTGGAGGTTCCGCGCGCTGCTTTCTTGACCTTTTGTTTTTTGGAGCCGCGCTCGTGGGTGCGGGCGGCTTTGGGGGCGGCTTTCTTGCGCGATGCGCGCTTTGCGGCCTTGCGTTCTTCCTTGGGTAGAGCAGAGGTGTTGGGCATTTTCTCGGGTTCCTTTGGGAATAAATTCTGCGCGTTTGCGCGGTGTGGCCGTGTTCAGCGATCGTTCGCGACCGGAGTACGCGACGGCCGGTTACGCCTTTGCGTTACGCCTTGACGTTACGCCTTGACCAACTGGGCGTATTTCTCGACGAGCTTTTTCAGACCGAAACTATGAAATTGTACCGTAATCTTGGCGTCTTCCCCATCCCCTTCTCGATGATAGACGACTCCTTCGCCATATTTCGGGTGGCGGACGCGGTCTCCTTTGCGTAATCCGCGGCCCGTGGAGGGCTGGTCGAGGTTCATCTCAGGGCGGGAAAACTTCTTTCCGCGCGAGGCAAAGAAGTCGGCGATGTTGTCGATGGAGTTGTAGGCCTGGCCGGTGTAGGTGGTCTTGGGAGCGCTCTTCTGGCGCGAGCGGCCACCCCAGGCCGTGGCGGACTGATCCTCATTCTCGTAATCGTAGTGCGCCGAGCCGTACTCCTGAAAGCGCGGGGTGGAGCCTTTGACTTTGCCGGGCGAGCCAACATCCTCGAGCAACTCGATGGGGATTTCTTCGAGGAAGCGCGAGGGAGTGGAGGGCTCGGGCGAATCGGTGCCATAGCGGCGGCGGTAGTGGGCGCGGCTGAGGATCAGGGTGTCCATGGCGCGGGTCATGCCGACGTAGCAAAGGCGGCGCTCCTCTTCGATCTCGGCGGGCGCGAGAAGGGTGCGCGAGTGCGGAAAGAGACCCTCCTCCATGCCGACGAGGAAGACCAGGGGGAACTCCAGGCCCTTCGCCGCGTGCAGAGTCATGAGCGTGATCTGCTGGGAGTCGTCGAACTGATCAACGTCGCTGACCAGGGCGGCGTGGTCGAGGAAGTCGCTGATGCTCTCGCCACGGTCGCGGGAATCCATGGCGGCGTTGACCAGTTCACGAAGATTTTCAATGCGCGCCTGTGCGTCGGGCGAGTCCTCGGCCTCAAGAAGCTGGATGTATTTGGTGCGGTCGATAAGGAACTTGAGCAGCTCGGCGGTGGAGACCTTTTGTGCGGGCGCTTCGGATTCCGTAGCTGTTTCCGTGTCGGAGGTTTGCTCGTCCAGCGCGCCTTCGTTCAACGCGTCGGGGGAAAAATCGGTGGCGTCGGGAGAGAAGGCCGTGGCGTCGGTGTCCGGAGTCTCGCTGAATTCGCTGATGTCAAAGCTGTCGTCGGCATCGCCGAAGTCGAAGCCGTGCTGGGCAGTTCCCTGCTCGTCGGCAACGAAAGCCGAGGAGGATTGCGCGGCAGAAATTTGCGCGGGAGATTCGACGGCAGCGGTGGCATCGACGCGGGCGGCGGACTCGCCGAGAGCTGATTCACCGTAGACCAGGGCGCGGGCGTCACGAATGAGATCGCGGAAGCCGGCCAGGGCGGCGACGGCGCGGGCGGGCAGGAGGCGCTGCTCGACCACATCATCCAGCGCACTCCAGAGCGAGCGGTTGGTCTCCAGCGCGACGCGCTCGACGGTTTCCATGGTAGTTTTGCCGATGCCGCGGACCGGGGTGTTGACGACGCGCATGAGGGCGACCGAGTCGTCGGGGTTCAGGATGAGCTTGAGGTAGGAGATCATGTCCTTGATCTCGGCGCGCTCGTAGAAGCTGAAGCCTCCGACGACGTTGTAGTTGAGGTTGTAGCGGCGCAGGGCCTCTTCCATCAGGCGCGACTGCGAGTTGGTGCGATAGAGAATCGCCGACTTGTTCTCAAGACCCTCGCGGGCGCGCGCCTGTGCCCAGCGCGAGATGAAGTCGGCGGCGAAGAGCGCCTCGTTCTCGCCATCGGGGGCATCGTAAAAGCCGATCTTGCTGCCACCTTCGCGCGCCGTCCAGAGGTTCTTTCCCTTGCGCTGCAGGTTGTTGGCGACGACGGCAGAGGCGGCCTGGAGGATGGGCTGGGTGGAGCGGTAATTCTGTTCGAGGCGGATGATCTTGGCCTCGGGAAAATTCTTTTCAAAGTCGAGAATGTTGTTGATGTCGGCGCCGCGCCAGGAGTAGATCGACTGGTCTTCATCGCCCACAGCGCAGAGGTTGTGGTGCGTTCCGGCGAGCGCGCACATGATCTCGTACTGGGGACGGTTAGTGTCCTGGTACTCATCGACGAGCATGTACTGGTAGCGGCGCTGGTATTTCTCGCGGGTGACGGAGTCGGCTTTGAGCAGGCGAACGCTTTCGAGCAGAAGGTCGTCGAAGTCGAGGGCGTTGGCCTTGAGCAGCTCGTCTTTGTAAATCTTGTAGATGTGCGCGATGCGCTCCATCTTTGGCTCGGAGTAGTTGAGGTACATCTCCTGCGGGTCCTGCATGTGGTTTTTGGCCGAGGAGATGAGGCCGAGGACGCTGCGCGGAGTGAGCTTTTTGTCGTCGATGCCGAGGCGCTTGATGGCCGCTTTGACGACCTGCTGCTGGTCTCCCTCGTCGTAGATGACGAAGTCGCGGGTGTAGCCCTTGCCGTTGATCTGCAGGGCTTGGATGTCTCGCCGCAACATGCGCACACAGAAGGAGTGAAAGGTGCTGATGGCGGGCTTGGCGAGCGAGTGCTGGCCGATGAGTTGATGGACGCGCTCGGCCATCTCGGCCGCGGCCTTGTTGGTGAAGGTGACGGCCAGGATGCGGTCGGCGGGGACGTTCTCATGCTCGACGAGGTAGGCGATTCGGTAGGTGATGACTCGGGTTTTGCCCGAGCCTGCTCCGGCCAGAATGAGCACAGGGCCACGCACGGTTTCCACCGCTTCACGCTGTTGCGGATTGAGCTTTGCGAGAAAATCCATGAGAGAAAAATGGGACCGAAGGGTCTAGGAAAAGACTAACAGGTTTGCGAGTGGAGGACGTGCCAGTGGCGGGTTACCTGATAATTCTCGTTCCGCGAACGAGCGACACCTCTTCTGTTTCAATTCGACTATCAAACTTACCCAATCTCTGTTCACAAAACTCTGCCCATTGCCTGCCCAGAGAATTTACGAGCTCGGGCAGCGAATCTGGTGCTGAATCGCTATACATGGGAGCCCACAACAAGTTCGCGTACTCACTTCCTGGAACTCGCACATGGTGATTCGTCAGGTAAACGAGTCCACTGATCGAGGAATATGCACCATTCAGAATGCGGCTGAGTAGCCATAGCACTGTCGGCGGCTCAAGCTCACGGAAGTTGTCATTAACACAAATTAGAAGGCCGCATGCCCGAGCAGCACCGAGACGCTTTTTTGTCTCGCGAATTTGGCGGTTTGCTTTGCTCGCGATTCGGGCAAGAGGAGGACGAAATAGCTCAACCATATCCAGCAGAAATTGGCGTGGGTATGGTTGCCCCAAGAGAGGACCACGCAAGTCTTTTTCTATAACATAGTGCTGGATGAGTGCATCTAGCTTAGCGATGAACTCGGGAGTCCCACCAAACTCTGTTTCCAGAATCTTGAGTTCTATGACGACTTGTGCCTTCGAGAGAAAATAATCAGCGTTCTCAAACGTTGGATTTGGCAGGAGTACATCGACTCTCGTTCCCCCGACGCTCCGAATGAATTCATCGAAGTTAGGTTCATCTGCGATTCCCTTTGCTGTCGCCCAATTGATCTTGTCCAACATCCTACCTCATCCCCAAATTTAGAGAACGGGCTGGCGGGCCGCATCTCTCCACTGATAATTTAAGATGCAGTGCAACGAAAATCGCAGTCATGTAGAGTTTAGCTCTGCCGCCAGTCGGCAATGTGGGTCCACCGCCCTATTTTTCGCGCGGGGGGTGGTTTTCGATATCGTACTTGAGGCCGTCGGAGGAGTGGCGGAAGGCGTGGCATTGCGGGCAGGGGCACCACTCGCGTAGGTAGTCCCAGGAAAAGATTCCGTGCACGTGTCCGTCGTTCCAGTTGAAGTGAATGGCGTAGTTGCCGACCGGGGCGACCTCGGTGGGGCGGAGCTGCGGCTTGAACATGGGCAGCGCGGCGACCGGGGCGGCGGGGGGCACATCGGGGGCGCGATGGCTCTTTTCGCGCTCTTCGTGGCAAAGGGCGCAGGGGCAGGCGTTGCGCAGGTAGGTGAAGGTGTAAGTGCTCTGGTGGCCATCTTTCCAGACGATTTCCATGGTGGTACCGCTGGTTTTGTGAACCTTGATGGAGGCGGGTTGGACTTCGCTCATGAGGACTAGTGTAGTCTATCTTCCGGCCGGGCTCGTCGGTGAGAAAGCGATCGGAACAATTCGCTAGACTGGTGGCGATCAAGCTGCTGCACACGGCGATTTGGTTGTTTTTTGCCGGATGTATCGTGGCAATCCCCGTGGCGGGAGCGTTTCGTCAATTCTACTGGGCGGGCGTTTTGAGCTGTGTGGTGCTGCTTGAGTGTGCGGTGCTCGGGTTGAACCGGGGCCAGTGTCCGCTGACTAGCTTGGCAGGCCGTTACACGGAAGAGCGGGCAGAAAACTTCGATATTTATCTGCCGCTTTGGTTGGCCCGGCACAACAAGACGATATTTGGCACGCTGTTCGCGGTTGGGGAGTTGATCGTGCTCGGGTTGTATTGGAGGCGGTGAGGTGCGGCTAGGCTGCCGGGTTGCTGAAATCCGGTGCGTCTTGTAGAATCAGATTTTGGCGACCAGCCTCTTTTGTTCATTTCAGGTTCCGCGCGTTTCTTTTCCGGGTTGCAGCCCTGAGTTTCTCAGGTTGCGCTCCGAGGCTGCAATCGAAGCACCCGTGCAGCGGTCAAAAAAAGCCCAAGCGGTTCCACCATTTTGGAGTTAGTCATGGCACAGGTTTGTTCAGTCTGCGGCAAGGGTCCGCAGTTCGGCAATAACGTTTCGCACGCCAACAACAAGACTCGCCGTCGCTGGAACGTGAACCTGCATCCGGTGAAGGCCAAGGTTGCGGGCTCGACGAACACGAAGAGAGTTCGGGTTTGCTCGAGCTGCCTACGTGGCGGCAAAGTTACCAAGGGCTAAAACCCAGGGCTCTAAAAACACGGCGCGCTGGCTTGCAGAAATGAAGGCTGGCGGGAAGCCGGGAGAAGTGTAGGCCTCCGCCGATATTTACATTGCGCACCAAAAGGCTCCTGTCTCTAAGGGAGCCTTTTTCGCGAGCTGTCGCCGGGCAGGTACTTATGTTGTTCGATGCTTGCGTTCTTGGAATTTCAAGGATTGCTGCTCAGCCCCAGCTTTTGGGCAACTTTCAGCAATCGTTGATCACGGGTCCAGAGAGATGCACCTGGGGTAAGTTTCACCGCAGCCAACAAGTGGACATCGACGTAACCAATTCCAAGCGCAAACAAGGTGTGATCCGAGATAAACCGAAGAACTTCGTCTTCTTCGGCCACAGTCGCTTTGGGCAAATCAGCGATCGCAGAGAGAAATACCTGGCGCTTGGGGATGTTTCCCAAAGCTAACTCTCCGATTACAAAAGAGTGAGAGAGCACGCTTCCGTGCTCTAAGAGGTCTTTCAGTTCTGCATCTCCCTTACGGAGATGATCGACCCAAACTGACGTATCGACCAGGATCATCCGGAGATCCTTCGTCTAGGGATTGATTTGAGATGCGGTGCGCTTCCTCCGAGGCGGGCCAGACGCCGGGCGCTTTCGCGCTCGATGAGGGCATGCAAGGCCTCGCGCACAATCGCCGATTTTTCAGTGAGCCCTGTAAATGCTTGTGCCTTGCGAAGCAACTCATCATCCAGTGCAATCGTAGTGCGCATAATAATCCTCTTCCGTTTCTCTAAGGCACGCAGTATAGCATCAATTGATGCTGCTTGGAGCATTCACTCTGAGGGCGGGAAATTGAAACGGAGCTGTCGAAAAATAAATATCATGATGTGCTGCTGCACGTGCAGAATGAAAGGTCGATGATCCGGCTGCATTCAATTCGTCGGGAGATGGCTCCGCTGCTGCGCCTTGCCGTACCCATTGTGATGGGCGAGGTGGGGTGGATGTCCATGAACTTTGTGGACATCGCGATGGTGGGACGGGTGGGTGCGACGGCGCTGGCGGCGGTGAGCCTGGGCTCGGCGGTTTTCGTCTTTTTCGCGATCCTGTGCGAAGGGATGTTGATCGGCAGCGATTCGATGGTTTCGCAGGAGTTCGGGGCCGGCAGGATGGAGGAGTGCTTCCGGACGCTGTGGGCGGGGCTGCAGTTTGGGCTTCCGCTGGGGCTGCTGTGCGCGCTGGTGGTGGCCGCGAGCGGCTGGCTGCTGCGTCCGATGGGGATTGCGCCGGAGATCGTGCGGCAGGCGATTCCGTTCCTCTACGCCATGGCCTTCGGGTTGCCTGCGCTGATGTGCTTTGCGGCGATGAAGATCTTTTTGCAGGGGACGCACCGGGTAAAGATCGTGGCGTTCGCGATGGTGTCGGCGAACGTGATCAACTTTGGCGGCAACTACGCGCTGATCTACGGACACTTTGGACTGCCGGCGCTGGGTGCAACGGGCTCGGGAATTTCTACGACGCTCGCGCGCTGCTACATGGTTTGCGTGCTGGGCGGCTACCTGGCTTGGCGCAACCGAGTTGAGCATTGGCATCTGCTGCGCTACGCGGGCGAGATTTACTGGGAGCGCATGGGGAGGATTGTGCGGCTGGGCGCTCCGACGGCGGCGCAGATTGGGCTGGAGGTGGGCGTGTTTTCGGCGAGCACGCTGGTTGCGGGACGGCTGGGGGCGGCGGCGGTTTCGGCGCACCAGATCGCGCTGATTGTGGCTTCGCTGACCTTTATGGTGCCGCTGGGAGTGGCGCAGGCGACCTCGGCGCGGGTGGGCAATGCGATTGGCCGTCGCGATGCCGAGGGGGCGAACGCGAGCGGCTGGAGCGGCATGGCCTTGAGCGCCAGCTTTATGAGTTGCTCGGCCATAGTGCTGTGGACGCTGCCGCTGCCGATCGTACACATCTTCAGCTACGACGGCGAGGTGGCGAGGATCGGCGTGCCGCTGCTGGCGATTGCGGCGGTCTTCCAGTTTTTTGATGGGGTGCAGGTGACGGCGATTGGCGCGCTGCGGGGCTCGGGCAACACGCGGATTGCGATGATTGCAGACCTGGTGGGCTGGTGGATGTTTGGATTGCCGCTGGGCGCGTGGCTCTGCTTTGGTCGGGGATGGGGCGTGCGCGGATTGTGGTTCGGGCTGAGCGCGGGATTGATCAGCATTGGCTGCGTGACGGCCGTGGCGTGGCGGCGGAGGGTGGGGTGGCTGAGGCGGGAGCTGGGGGATTCGGCGGAAGTGCATTTGGCGCGATAGTAATGCGAGTTCAGTCCACGTAGCGTACCCCTGTAATTAAGCCACCTTTGGTTTCGAAAATGAAGTCGCCGATCTTGAGGGAGCTTCCTTCAGTGCCGACGATCACGCCTTTTTGCTCAAGCTCTCTGGAGAGAGCGGTAACGCTCGCTATTTCTTTCCCGACCCAATCTTTACGAATGATCGTGAGCGCAAGATCACTGCGTACTCGGAGATATCCCTCTTGCGACCTTGCATCTCCCAACGTTGATCCTGCGTTCAGGAGCAGCACGAAGAGATAAAGCGCTGCCATTAGCAACAAGCTAAAGAGAATCCAAGGGACTCGCTTCATCATTGGTCCCCACTTCTATCGTGTCGATTCGACTGATGGCCCATTTTCTTATCCTCCTGACGCGGGTGGCCCAGAGTTGGCGCTGTTCCAACTCTGGGGTTGTGCCTTATCGCTCCTCTGGTTCACAGTGCCATTGCGATGGCGTCGATTTCGATGAGGACATCTTTGGGGAGTCGGGCGGCTTCGATGGTGGAGCGGGCGGGGCAACGCGGCGGCGGGAAGAAGCGCGCGTAGACCTCGTTCATCGCGGCGAAGTCGTTCATGTTTTTCAGGTAAACACTGGTGCGCACGACCTTGTCGAGGCCGCTGCCGGCGGCTTTCAGGATGGCTTCGAGGTTGGCGATGACCTGCTCGGTTTGCGCCGCTATTCCGCCGTCGACGATTTGCTGCGTCGTCGGATTCAGCGGAATCTGACCGCTGACGAAGATGAAGCCGTTGGCCCGGATGGCCTGCGAATAGGGGCCGATGGCCTGCGGGGCGTGGGGAGTGGCGACGACTTCGCGCATAGTGTTTCTCCTCGAAGAAGAAACTATACCAAAGTCGAAATGTGGAGGGCGCTGACTCCCACCTTAGCCGCGCAAGAACGGCGCGTCGAAGGTGGGGCACCCGGAGGTTTCTGATCGTCCCAAAAATCAGGCATACAGGGCCCGGAAGCGGCTAGGGCCTGAGTGGGCGGAGCAGGAAGAGGTAGGCGACGGCGATGGCGTAGAGGGTGAGAGCGAGGGGTGTGGCCGCGCCGAGTAACTGCAGGGCGAAGCCGGTCAGGCCTACGGCCGCACAGAGCGACAGCACGATGAGATTGTTGCGGCTCCAGCGCTTGAGGAGCTTCGGGTCGCGCGGGTTGCGGCGCAGTTCCGCCAGCGATGGCAGCACCATGGAGTTGCGAATGGTGTAGGCGAAGGTGAGTAGCGAGGTAGCAAGGATCATGGGCAGATAGAGGCGGGTGCTGAGCATTGCCTGCCTAGCGCGAAAGAGGGTCATGCCGAGCACGGCAGAGACGGCCAACATTCCAACCAGTGCGCGCTGGGTGCGTTGAAGGGAGAGATAGGCGAGTTCGACGGCTTGGGTGTGGATGGGCAGAGCGCGTGAGCGGGTGCGGGCTTTGGCAAAGCGGGACATGATCAGCTTTCGTTGGCAATCGGGAAGCGAAAATCGATTGCTGGTTGGGAAGCTTGAGACGGCGCGGAAGATTTGAGCAGTGCTGGGGTCTTTCGCTTCGCTCAAGATGACACCATAAAACAAGAGCAAAGGCAAAGGCACAGAAACAAGAGCAAAGGCAAAGCAGGGCGAACTTAGTTGGTTAGCTTCTGGACGCGCTCGACATCGCGCACACCCTGGATGCGGCGGATGCCGGTGATGATGCGGTTGAGGTGATTGACGTCGCGGGTTTCAAAGATGATGTCAATGATGGCGAGCGGCCCGCCGGTCTTGGCCTCGATGTGGCGGATGTTGGAATCCTCACCGCTGATGACGGCCGAGACCTGGGTGATCATGCCGGGGCGGTCGTCGGTGGAGACGACGAGTTTGACCGGGTAGGCCTGGGAGCCGGCGATGCGGGGCTCCTTGTGCGACCATTCGACGGCCAGCTTGCGCTCGGGTTCATACATCAGGTTCTGCACGTTGGAGCATGCCTTGCTGTGCACGGCCACGCCCTTGCCGCGGGTGACGTAGCCGACTATTTCCTCGCCGCGAATAGGATTGCAGCAGCGGGCGCGGTAGACGAGCAGATCGTCGGTGCCGCGCACGGTTAGCGCCGAGCTATCAGAGCCAAAGGCGCGCTTGACCGCCGAGGCCACTCCCTGGTGCTCTTCGCCGGGTTGCAGATTGCTGCCCGGCAAAACCTTCGCCAGCACCGAGCGCGCCGAGTATTTGCCATAGCCGATGCCAGCCATCAAGTCGTCGATCTTGTTGACGCCATACTCGGCGGCGGCTTTGAGCAGCTCCGGATCTTTGATGTCTTTGATGGCGATGCGATATTTGCGCGCCTCTTTTTCGATCAGCTTGCGGCCGATTTCGATGGCGCGCTCGCGCTGGTGAATGTTGAGCCAGTGCTTGATTTTCTGGCGCGCGCGCGAGCTTTTTACGATGCCCAGCCAGTCGCGGCTGGGATTGTGACCGGTCTGGGTCATGATCTCGACGATGTCTCCGGAGCGCAGCTTGGAGCGCAGCGGAACGATGCGTCCGTTGACCTTGGCGCCGACGCAGGTGTGGCCGACCTCGGTGTGCACGGTGTAGGCAAAGTCGATAGGGGTGGCGTCGCGCGGAAGGATGACCACCTTGCCCTTGGGGGTGAAGGTGTAGACCTCTTCGGGATAAAGATCGATTTTGAGAGTGGAGAGGAACTCGCTGGGATCGGCCATCTCGCGCTGCCACTCGACGACCTGGCGCAGCCAGGAGAGGCGCTGCTCATCGCGCGCCGAGATGGGACCGTCCTTGTACTTCCAGTGCGCAGCGATTCCCTCTTCGGCCATCTTGTGCATCTCTTCGGTGCGAATCTGCACCTCGAAGGGACGGCCATCTTCGGCAATCACCGTGGTGTGCAGCGACTGGTAAAGGTTGGGGCGCGGCATGGCGATGAAGTCCTTGATGCGCCCCGGCACCGGACGCCATGCGTTGTGAATGATTCCGAGCACCGCGTAACAGTCATTCACCGAGTCGGTGATGATCCTGAGGGCGAGCAGATCGTACATCTGATCGGCGGTGATCTTCTGCTTGAGCATCTTTTGATAGATGGAGTACATACGCTTGATGCGCGAGTCGACGCGCACCACGTTGATGTTGGCTTCGCGCAGTTTGGCCCGGATGGTGTCGGCCATGTGCGCCAGGGCGCGTTCGCCGTCTTTGCGCAATGCCTCAACCTGCTCGCAGACCATCTTGTAGCCGACCGGATCGACGTAGGGGAAGGAGAGATCCTCAAGCTCGCCGCGAACCTTGCCCATGCCGAGGCGATGCGCCAAGGGGGCGTAGATTTCCAGCGTCTCCTTGGCGATTTTCAACTGACGCTCGGGCGAGAGGTGCTGCAAGGTGCGCATGTTGTGCAGGCGGTCGGCGAGTTTGATGAGCACGACGCGGATGTCGTCCACCATGGCCAACATCATCTTGCGCACGTTTTCCGCCTGCGCCTCTTCGTTGGAGGCGAAGTCGATTTTGCTGATCTTGGTGACGCCTTCGACGATGTGCGCGATCTGCTCGCCGAACTGGGCTTTGATCTCCTCGGTGGTGGCGGTGGTGTCTTCGACGGAATCGTGCAGCAGCCCGGCGGCGATGGCGGTGGTGTCGAGCTTCATCTCAGCCAGCAAAATCGCGACTTCCAAGGGGTGCACGAGATAGGGCTCGCCGGATGCGCGCTGTTGTCCGCTGTGATGTTCGAGGGAGAGTTCGTAGGCTCGGCGGACTACGTCGAGGTCGTCGTTGGGGCGGTTGGCGCGGGCGATTTTCAGAAGGTCGCGAAACCGCGTTGCGGTCAAAACATTCGTCGCCACCTGCTCGCGAAAGCTCGCCATGATTGATTTTAGCTTGTAACCTTCCTGTTAAGCCAAATAGGAGTGGCAGAAAGCTGCTCCTATCTCATCCGATGCGGGAGGGACGCAGAATGATTCGGAACGGGATGACGCGATGAAAGTGCTGATCAGCGGCTCCAGCGGACTCATCGGCCAGGCAGTCTCCTCTATGCTGCGCGAGCGCGGGCATGAAGTACACGCTTTGGTTCGCGAACCGGCAAAGCTGGGTAGCGGCGACGTGCTATGGCAGCCTGGCTCTCCGCTGGACGCCGCACGGATTGCGGGCTTCGACGCGATTGTGCATCTGGCGGGAAGGCCGGTGGCGACACATTGGACAGAGGCTGTAAAGGCAGAGATCCGCGGCAGCCGGGTGGAGGGAACGGCCACAATCGCGGCGGCAGCGGCACAGGCATTCCAGCAGGGCGGCAAGCCGCATGCCCTGATATCCAGTTCGGCGATTGGCTACTACGGCAGCCGCGGCGATGAGGTGTTGACCGAGGAGAGCGAGGCGGGGCAGGGCTTCCTGGCCGAGGTCTGCCGCGCGTGGGAGAGCGCCGCGAATCCGGCGGCGATGGCCGGGGTTCGCGTGGCTTATATGCGCACGGGGCTGGTGCTTAGCCCCGCGGGCGGCGCGCTGGCCAAGATGCTTCCTGCATTCCGCTTCGGCGTGGCCGGCAGGCTGGGCAACGGAAGGCAGTGGTTAAGCTGGGTGGGCTTGCGGGACGCGGCTCGCGCCTACGTCTTTGCCGTGGAGAATGAACAGGTACATGGCGCGTTTAATCTGGCGTCTCCGAATGCGGTGACGAATGCGGAATTCACGCGGGCGCTGGGCCGGGTCTTACAACGTCCTGCCCCGATGGCGGTTCCTGCCTTTGTGTTGCGCAAGATTGGCGGAGAGATGGCGGAGGAGGTGCTGCTTGCCAGCCAGCGTGTGATTCCAAAGCACCTGCTGGAAGCGGGATTTGATTTTGAAGACCCGGAGCTGGAGCCGGCGCTGCGAACGTTGCTGAAGTAAGGGGTCTCACGGTTTCTCGCGTGAGATCTCACCGAGGGTCGCATTGGTTGCGCGCAGGTAATCAGCGGGGGCGATGACGATCTGCATTCCGCGCTGGCCGGCTGAGACGCAGACCTCATCCCACAACTCCATGGTTTCATCGGCAAAGACGGGGTACTCCTTCTTCATACCGAGAGCGGTGACTCCGCCGCGAATATAACCGGTGACACTCTGCACTTCCTTCAATGGGAGCATCTCTGTTTTGCGGTCTCCGGTGAGGTGCGCGAGAGCTTTGAGGTCGAGTTCGTAATTGCCGGGAATCACGGCCACGGCCACTCCGTTGCGGTCACCCCGGACGGCGAGGGTCTTGAAGACCTGTTCGGGCGGCAGGCCCACCTTGGCGGCGACGTTCTCGGCAGAGAGATCGCCGGGGTCTACCTCGTACTCGCGCAAAGCGTAGGCGATGCCGAGGGAATCCAGGATGCGGCAGGCGTTGGTCTTGCTCATGGCATTTTCTATTCAATCATAAGGAATCGAGAGCAGGCGTGCATACCTCGGACCGCTCACGCCATCCAATTAGGTCTGAACGCAAGACGAATTTGGAAAAGGATGGGCGCGGAATGGTGGAAGACACGATCGATGTGATTGGGAAGTTGATTGAAACCTGCCGCGACGGACAGGCCGGCTACCTGGAAGCCGCTGAACACGCGAGGAATTCCGCATTGCGGGCTTTCTTTTCTCAGCAGGCACTGCAGCGGGCCAAGTTCGCGGGAGAGCTTGAGAATGCAGCGCGGCGCCTGGGCGAGGCCGATCCTGGCCGCAAGACCAGCATGGCCGGTACACTGCACCGCGCCTGGATTGATCTTAAGCGAAGGTTGGGAGCTGGGGATGACAGTATTCTGATCTCTGTGGAGTCTGGCGAACGCAACGCCAAGAGCCACTATGAAGAGGCTCTAAAGGCCGGTCTTCCGCGCGACGTGCAAGAGATCGTCGAGCGGCAGGCCGAGAGCGTGTTCGCCGCCTATGACCAGGTTTGCACGCTGGAGGCTGTGTACAAGAACGCAGCCTAGCATTGCACACTGGCCAAGAAGAAGCGCCGCGCAGTTTGCGCGGCGCTTTGCTGTATGCGTGCACAACGACTAGGGCTTCGGCATCTGCAACATGATGCCGCCCTGACCTGTCTCAACGCTGGGCAGTTGTCCGTTCCAGCGGTCGATCAGAGCGCGCTGATTCTCAAGGCGTCGAAGTTCGAGCAACTGCGCGGTTAAGGAACTCTGGCGGATGCGGTTCGCGTCGGCCTCGCCCTGCGCGCGCAAGACTTGTGACCTGGCGTCGCCTTCGGCTTCTGCGATCTTCTTAGCCGCCTCGGCCTGCGTGGTAGCAAGTTCGTTCTTGGCGCGCTCGGATTCCTGAATGGCCTGCGCCTTCGAGGTGATTGCGTTGGCGATGACCATCGGGACACGTGGTGCGCCGATGAAGCCAAATTGCTGCACCGAGACCCCCACTGACGATACTTTGCTCTCAATCATGGCTTCCACCTTCTTGAGGAACTCAGCCTTTTTTTCGCCATAGATGTCCTCAACCGTGTAGGTGGATGCGACTTCGTTGAGTGAGTTGCGCACGATGTCACGCAGGATGCCGTGGGTGAAGTTATCGAGGTCGCTGATGCGGTACTTGACGTAGAATTCGGGGACCCTGGCACCGTCGATTGCGTAGGACAGAGAGACGTCGGCCAAGATCTCCATGCCCTCTTTCGAGTTGAAGCCCATCTCCTCATTCACAGGATGGCCCTCATTCGGGTTGCGCGTCCACTTCACGGTCTGCACGTAGGTGGGGAACTGTATGATCTGGCTCTTGAGAGGGCTGTAGAAAACCCATCCGGTGCGTATCGGAATGTCAGAGGCGCCGCGCTGGCTGCCCGCGAGATTGATCTCGATGCCAACGTGTCCGGCATCAATGCGGGTGACCCGCCCAATGTTCGTCAGAATCGTCCAGCCGATGATGAGAGCGACTGCAATGCCCACCCAGCGAAAGATCTTGCGAGGAGGCAGGTAAGAGGTTAAACCGACGGCGTCGTCCTGGTAAGTTCCCTTCAGAATCGTCATTTCAACTTGCTCCAAATCAGGTGACTGGCCATCGGCACAGCCAGCACGAGGCCCAGAATCATCGCGATGCCACCCCACAGGGAGAGATCGCTGGGCTGATTCATCAGGTGGAATGCTTCAATGAGCAGTCCCAAAGCAAGCAGCAGGACCGCCAAGGTGAACACACTTCGGAATAGGGTGCCCATGGTATAGAAAACCTTCAAAGAGTTCGGAGAAGCCAGTATGAAGCTGAGTAGAAGGATTGTAAAGGCGACGCCTGGCCTGTGAAGTTACTGCGGTGTATGACACAAGCGGCGGAGCCTTAAAGATGAAGGCTCCGCCCGTTTCTTGCCACTCTAGCTCTGAGTATTTGTCGTTCGCATCCATGCTGCGACGCGCTGCTTGACGCTGGGGATCGGCTTCGGCAGGGCGAGCCGCGCGCCTTCTTCCATCAATGGCACTAGCTTGTCGAACTCCGGCCCGGACTGTACGCCGGTGAGCAGGATGCGAATGGGATGGAAGAGCGCTGGACCTTTGACTCCGGTCTCCTTCTGCACTTCCTTGATCAGGACTTTGAAGCGCGCGGCCTCAATCGGCTCGGGCTCGGATGCGAGCTTTGCGGCGAATGCGTCGAGCACCTTGCGGGTGGTTGGCGCAGAGAGCACTTCGGCGTTCTCGGCAGCAGCGCTGGCGGCGGCGGGGTCAAAGTGCAACACAGAGGCGGCGCGCTCAGGCAGTTCGTCGAGTTTGTTGACCGAATGGACGAGCGACGCGGTGATGTGCGATAGCCAGGTTTTGACTTCGGGCGTGAGCTCGTCTATGGCGTTATCCAGGTACCCAAGGCACGCTGATAGAAAGGCTCGGAGAGGGCGGCAATGCGCTCGGGCGCTGCTTCCTTGATGTAATGGCGGTTGAGCCAGTAGAGCTTCTCGAAATCGAAGACCGCAGGCGAGGGAGTGACGCGCGTGAGTTCGAACTCTTGCACCAGTTCGTTGGGCGAGAAGATTTCGCGATCACCTCCGGTGGGCGCCCAGCCGAGCAAAGCCATATAGTTCATCAAAGCCTCAGGGAGTACGCCCATCTCGCGAAAATTGGCCAGAGAAGTAGCGCCGTGGCGCTTGGAGAGACGCTCCTTGTCTGGGCCGAGGATGGTGGAGAGATGCGCGAACTCGGGCACCGCCCAGCCGAGCGCCTCGTACAGTGCGACCTGCTTGGGGGTATTCGAGAGATGATCGTCGCCGCGGATTACGTGGGTGATTTTCATCTCGGCATCATCGATGACGACCACGTAGTTGTAGACGGGAACGCCGGTGGAGCGGACGATAATGGGATCGCTTACCACTTCATTGGAGAACTCAACCCAGCCGCGCACAAGGTCATGAAAGCGAATCGGCTTGTCGGGAATTTTGAGGCGGATTGCGCAAGGCTCGCCGGCGGCGCGTCGGCGCTCGGCCTCCTGGGGCGCAAGGTCGCGGCAGGTACCGGGATAGTTGGGCGGCTGCTGCTGCGACATGGCAAACTCGCGCTGACGTTCGAGCGCCTCCTGGGTGCAGAAGCAGCGGTAAGCCTTGCCTTCGCTGATGAGGCGCTCGGCGTGGTCACGATAGACCTGCCACTTGTCACTCTGGCGATAGGGCGGATAGGGGCCGCCGACATCGGGGCCTTCGTCCCAGTTGAGGCCGAGCCACTTAATATCTTCAAGGAGTTGAGTTTCGTAACGCGCCTCGCTGCGTTCAAGATCGGTGTCTTCAATTCGAAGGACGAAGACGCCGCCTTGCTGGCGGGCAAAGAGCCAGTTGAAGAGCGCGGTGCGCGCGTTGCCGACGTGGACCTGACCAGTGGGCGATGGGGCAAAGCGAACTCGCACCTTGCCGGAAATTGACTGCTGATGCATGGAGAGAATGGTAGCAGAGCGGGACGTTTAGTGGACGTGCGGGCTCTCAGGGGTGTAGGTGGAATGCTTTTTTACCGCGGGCTTGACCACGCGCACGTCGAACTCCATCGGGGTTGTCTTGGGCGGAAAGCACTGGCGATTGTCGCAGGCCTGGTATCTCACATCGCCGTGAACGCGGAGGGTGCCGAGCGCGGCGGAGCTCGGAATGCGCACGTCTGCGGTAACGGCGAAGTTTCCCGAGTAGACGCTGAGCTTGTCCTTGCCCATGAATGGCAGCGCGAGTTGCTCGCCCTCCGGGTACTGGATGTTCACGATCATGATTCCCTGCGGAGGGTTGAGATGAACGACCGTGGGCAGCAGAAGTTCGTCACCTGGGGTGTGGGAGTTGACGTGGAATCCCCGGTTGACCTGCAATTCAATATTGAGCGGAGCCTTGGCGCCACGTGCGACGACGACGGTGCCGATAGACGCGACCCTGACCGAAGGAGAAGAGCCCTGGGCTAGGGCGGCAGAGGCAAGGAACGGAGCGAAGAGAGCGAAGGCGAGGCGATTGATCATGGACGTTATTTAGTCTAGCCGATTCAGAGCGAATCCGCAGATGTACGAGAGCAACGACGAAAGCCTTCAAAGGTGCAGGTCATTGTTTCCCAGGTTATCGCCGAAAAAGCATCGGCGCGAACCTGGGGCACCCGACGTTTCTTATCGTCCAGTGAGGACGAAAGGCTAGGAGCTCGGTTTGCTGGCGATGGCGCGCTTAATGTTCTGCTCAATTTCGGCGCGCTCGGGCTGGCCAAAGACGCGGTCGATGACAACTCCGCTGCGGTCGATATAGAAGGTAGTCGGCAGGTAGTCGATACCGCCGTACTGCTCGGCGACCTTCTCCTTGCCGAGCAAAACTGGATAGTTGATGGAGTTTTCGGCTACAAACTTCTCGACATCCTTCCGGTCGCCATCATCCATGTTGACGCCGACGACCTGCAAGCCCTGGGCGCCGTAACGCTTCTGGAGTTCGACAAACCACGGGATCTCGGCCTTGCAAGGGGGGCACCAGGTGGCCCAGAAGTTGAGCACCACGGCTTTGCCGCGCAGGTCGCTGAGCTTCACAGTTTTTCCTTGGAGATCGGTGAGTGCGAAGTCAGGAGCGTCGTGGCCTTTGGCGGCCACGGTTGAAGTAACACTACGGTTTAAAAGCTGGCTGATCGAAGGCTTGTTCTGAAATCTGGCCAGAAACAGCAGGCCCGCGATCACCGCGGCCATTACTGCGAGGACGATGATATTACGCTTCAAAGCCAAACACTCCCACCAGTAAGGATGCTTCAGAGAGAGAAGCGATTCAGGAAGCCGAGATATCCGGAGAGCAGGGTGAAGCGTCCCAGGGCAATCAGCAATCCGAAGACAATGAGCAATGCGCCGCTGAGTACCTCAACCGTGTGCAGGTGGCGGCGGAAGCGGGCGTAGAAGCCGAGAAATCGATTCACGCCGAGCGAGGTGAGAAGGAATGGCACCGCCAGCCCGGCCGAATAAATGGCGAGCAGAAGGATTCCTTTGAAAACCGTGTCCTGCGAGCCGGCGAGGAGGAGGATTCCGGCGAGGATGGGGCCGATGCACGGGGTCCAGCCAAAGGCGAAGGCAAAGCCGATGAGGAATGCGCCGAGCGGGCTGGAGCCTCCTTTGACACTGTGCAGGCGCTTGTCCGAGTAGAGCGCGTTGATCTTGAAGACCCCGGTGAGATGCAGCCCGAAGATGACGATGACGATTCCGGCGAAGATGGCCAGCGGGCGATGATACTGCTGGGTGAGCTGGCCTACGCTGGTGGCAACCGCGCCGAGGGAGATGAAGACCACACTGAAGCCCAGGATGAAGCAGAGCGAATTCAGCATGACCGTGCGCAGGAGCTTGCGATCAGCCGTTTGCAGGCTTTCTACACTGGCGCCTGAGATGAGAGAGACATAACCGGGGACCAGCGGCAGCACGCAGGGCGAGAGGAAGGAAAGGACTCCGGCGAAGAACGCCGCCACGGGTAGAGGAAGGCTGTGCATACAGTATTGATTGTACAGGGGGCAGCGGGGAACCCACATCTGCTAACTGCGGCAGATATGGGGCACCGGCCCCCACATTCGCCAAAAGAGGGCGGATGTGGGCCACCCGCCGACATCGGGCAAAAAAGGCACCGCGCGGGGCGGTGCCTCTAGTCTCAGACGGCGAAGAATTACAGCGGTATATTGCCGTGCTTCTTCGGGGGATTCTTGTCGCGTTTGCCTTCGAGCATTTCGAGGGCGGTGATGATTTTCTTGCGGGTGTCGCGGGGGCGGATGACGGCGTCGACGTAGCCGCGTTCGGCAGCGACGTAGGGGTTGGCGAAGCTATCGCGGAACTCCTCGATCTTTTCGGCGCGCACTTTGTTGAATGCGGCCTCACCGCTGAGGCCGTTGATGCCCTCTTTCAAGGCGCGTTCGAGTTCGCGGCGGTAGACGATGGTGACCGCGCCCTCGGCGCCCATGACCGCGATTTCTGCGGTGGGCCAGGCGAAATTGGCATCCGAGCGAATGTGCTTGGAGCTCATGACGCAGTAGGCTCCGCCATAGGCTTTGCGGGTGATGACGAGGACCTTGGGGACGGTGGCTTCGGCAAAGGCGTAGAGCAGCTTTGCGCCGTGCTGGATGATGCCGCCGTGCTCCTGCTGGACTCCAGGGAGGAAGCCGGGGACATCTTCAAAGGTCACCAGGGGAATGTTGAAACAATCGCAGAAGCGGACGAAGCGCGCGGCCTTGATGGAGGAGTTGATGTCCAAGACGCCGGCGAGGAAGTTGGGCTGGTTGGCGACGATGCCGACGGAGCGGCCGTTGAAGCGGGCAAATCCGATGACAATGTTCTTGGCGTAGTGCTCCTGCACCTCGAAGAAGTAGGAGTCATCGACGACGCGGGTGATGACATCCTTGATGTCGTAAGGGATGTTGCTCTCGGTCGGAACGACGGTATCAAGCTGCTCGTCAGCGCGGTCGATTGGGTCGGTGGTGGGCTTGCGCGGCGGCTCTTCGAGATTGTTTGAAGGAATGAAGCTGAACAGCTCCCGGATCATGGAGAGGCACTCGGCGTCATCGTGGGCCTGGAAGTGCGCCACGCCGGACTTGGTGTTGTGGGTTCCGGCGCCGCCCAGTTCGTCTTTGGTGACTTCTTCGTGAGTGACGGCCTTGATGACATCAGGGCCGGTGATGAACATGTAAGAGGTCTTATCCACCATAAGGACGAAATCTGTAATGGCCGGGGAGTAGACCGCGCCACCGGCACATGGTCCCATGATGGCCGAGATCTGCGGGACGACTCCGGAGGCGAGGGTGTTGCGGAGGAAGATGTCAGCGTAACCGGCCAGCGAGCGGACGCCTTCCTGAATGCGCGCGCCGCCGGAATCGTTGAGTCCGATGACCGGGGCGCCGACGCGCATGGCTTGGTCCATGATCTTGACGATCTTGGCGGCGTTGGTCTCCGAGAGCGAGCCGCCGAAGACGGTGAAGTCCTGGGCGAAGACGAAGACGAGGCGGCCCTCGATGCGTCCGTAGCCGGTGACGAAGCCGTCGCCAAGGACGACCTGGTCGCCCATGCCGAAATCACTGGTGCGGTGGGTTACGAACTTATCGGTTTCTTCGAAGGTACCCTCATCGAGCAGAAGCTCGATTCGTTCGCGGGCGGTCATCTTGCCGAGTTTGTGTTCACGGGCGCGCCGCTCCTCACCACCACCTGCTTCGGCGAGTTCGTCGCGCAATTTCAGCTTTGCAAGTTTCTGCTCGATGTTCATGACCGGGAATTATAGCCGCGGAATGCGCTTTGACGCCAAGGATTAGTTTGGCGGAGGCATTTTGAAGGATTCGTCGCCATCCATGCCCTGCGCGCTCCAGTGCCAGCGCCTGCCATCCCAGAAGAGAAGCGAGTGCAGAGTGGTGCGATCGATGGCTTCTATGGCCTGAAGATTCTTCTTCTTGAGACGGAGATTCACGAGGCTGACGGATTCGAAAGGTGTGTTGATGAGGACAAACTTGGTGATCCGCTTGGACTTGGGCTGCGGCAGCCGCCAGCCGAAGACAATCAGGATGGCCCGGGCAGAGCCATCGAAGTGAAGCGCGAACTGCGAGGTGATGTGAGTATCGCCCGTGCCATAGTAGGAGTCGTAGGGGTCGGCGACCTTGAAGCCGAACTCCTGTTGCGACTGTAAGGGCGCGCTGCTGGCGCCGATCAGGACGACATCCTCGTTTCCGTCGCCATCGAGGTCACCGAACATGGGCGGGACTCGGGGATCGAGCTTGAAGGTGGGGCCGAACTGGCGCGCCAGGTACGCCGATGCGTCACCTAGGGGCGAGTCGGGGGGCGGCGGCGCGGATTGAGCGAGCAGGGGCGAGGCTGCGACGAACAGCAGGCAAATGGCAAGGCGGCAGAGCGCGGGGCGAAAAATGGGACGCATAGCGGTAATGTATCCGCTTTTTCGAGCAAAGCGAAGAAGTTCCACGGTGCGGATGTGCGGCGCGGCGAACATCGATGGCAAACATCTATAATCTGGCTGGTGCGATTACTCCTGCTTAGCGACATTCACAGTAATCTCGAAGCCTTGGAAGCCTGTCTCGATGCGGCTCCCGAGCACGACGGCGTTGCCAACCTGGGCGATGTGGTGGGCTATGGCGGGAGTCCTAATGAGGTCGTGGAGCTGGTTCGCGCCTTGGAGCCGATCAGTGTACGCGGCAATCACGACCGCTGCTGCTGTGGTTTGGAAGATCCCACCAATTTCAATCCCGTAGCCGCCGACGCGGCGATGTGGACGCGCTCCGAACTGAGCGATCGCCATCTGGACTGGCTTCGCCAATTCCCCCGCGGGCCGCTGCAAGACGCGGACTGGGAGGGGGTGCAGTTTGTGCATGGCTCGCCGCTCGATGAAGACACGTATATCGCGTCCGAGTTCACCGCGCGGGAGGCGCTGGAGGTTTCACCCTTTCACCTCACCTTTTTCGGGCACACCCACATTCAGGGAGCATTTGCGCGCTCACGGCTGGTGACCGAGGCGCTGGCGCTGGAACGGGTGAAGTCGGCGAGCCGTGTTCAGATTTCACGATTAAAGCTGAACCGCACGACCAAATACCTGGTCAATCCGGGCTCGGTGGGGCAGCCGCGCGACTACGACCGGCGCGCCGCCTGCGCACTCTACGACAGCAAGAGACACGAAATCCTCTTCTACCGCGTGCCCTATGACATCGCACTGGCGCAGGAGCGCATTCTGCAGGCTGGATTGCCGAGAGCGTTGGCGGTACGGTTGGAGGATGGGCGCTAGAGCTGCTTTCGCCAACTTCCAATTCCCGCAATGGGATAGTGAGATACTTGCCCTTCTGTTATAGACAACTAACGAGTTCCACCACTGCTTGGATCGTCGGTGGATTGAATCTGGCTAGCCCCTATATAGGTTCCCGCCACATCAACCCAGCCCAGAATTGATACCAGCAGCCAAGCCAATGAACACAAAAACGTCGTCTTTGCCCTCATTTATTCCGCCTGGATAGGTGGTAGCTATAGCCGCGACGGCGCACAAGGCCTCGAACATAACAATCCACTGAATGCACAAAACGAGATGACTGCTGAATGCTCTTTCCCGCAGCAATCTTCTGTTGTTTCGATCAAGACGGTAAGCAACGAAGTACCAGAGGCAATACACGAGAACTGACCAGGGTAGATAAACAATTAGCTGATGATCATCGATCGCATAGGTAAACCCATCGCTGAACACTGACATCAGCACTACTAGTCCGCTAGCAGGAAGATTTAAAGCAATGGCCAAATCTAAGATCGGAGGGTTGTCTATTTCCCGTCCGCCGATTTCGTGTCGCGCAGGTGGCGGCCATTTAGGAGAGGCACGAATTTGCATCTCCCCGATAGTAATCATGGCGAGGAATGCAACAAATGCGATCATCGGCAGGATGCGCGTCAGTGGAAATCGCCCCACCTCGGGATGCGGTTTGCTGCTTGTGCTGTCCATGCGCCCATATCAAACTAAAAGCACGATTTTCGCAAGTGACTTCGACGAGCCCCGCCCATAGTTGGCGATAAATCGCCTGTGCACTCACTATCCCGTTCCGGAGACTGATGAAGCATAGAGACTTGATAGGGGAGAAGAAGCTGGCTAAATCCGGATGGGGGAGCTTCTGATTTAATTGTGGTCCGGAGGGGTATCTTGCTTGCCGGGGCCGTTTGTGTTGTTTTGCTCTGACGCAGACTTCGCATTGAGCTCCGCCTGTAACAGACGCACCAAGTGTTTTACTGCCTTGGTGACGCCGCTCAAATGATCGTCGTCCGGATCCTGAATCTTGAGATCGACCGAACCGAGCAGCCGTACCTTCGGCTCTTCGTTTAGCTTGCTATGACCGCAATCCCAAACTGGACCGTATTTCCGCACCATATCGCCGCTTGTTTTTACGACAATCCTATCGTGGGTAGTCCAAGGGCCCCATGTGTATACACTCCGTACCGCACCAATGGGAACGTAATAAATGTACTCGGACGGCGTGTTTTCTATGATCTTGTCATGCCGGTCGATAATGAGGTACTTGACGACGAGTTCCTCGTGGCTTTCAGAGAGCGAAAGCTGAATCGTGTCGCTGCATTTTCTGTCCGCGTAATTTTGTGAGCTGTACAAACGCTCATTTATGTACTTCAGTGTCTCTTCCAGCGATGGGCCCTCTTTCGATGGGTTCACCGCAGCGAGCGGAACGGAGATGAACAATACGATGGTCGAGAGTGCGGTGATAGTTCGCAAACAGCTCGAAACGATTTGCTTCATCCATTGCCCCACAGAACACAGCGTGAGCGCGACCCGGGAAGACCGATCAAAGAGCATGATTGCATGAATAACGGCGTGATCACATGGATATTTTTTGGTGGCGGCGAGTGGACTCGAACCACTGACCTACGGATTATGAGTGCTTCAACGCCTGCTGATAAATACGGCAGAGTCCGCAACCCCCGCGCAACCACCCGAAAGCGAGTAAATAATCACGCATTATGAAAGGGCGCCCCTTTGGAGTAGGTTATGAGCGTCGAAACTCACCTACACAAGGAGCACCCTTCTTATGACAAGCGTGAAGTATATCGGCCTTGATGTTCACCAAGCAACCATCGTCATAGCCGTTCGCGACGAGAGTGGCAAGCTGATCATGGAGTCGGTGGTAGAGACCCGCGCTTCCACCATTCTTGATTTCATCGACGGCCTCCGCGGCAAACTGTTCGTCGCCCTGGAGGAGGGGATCTCGGCCGACTGGCTGTACAACGTTCTGAAGCCGCATGTCGACTACGTCATAGTCTGCGATCCGCGAAAGAGCTCCAAGATGAAGGCGGGCAGTAAAAACGACCACATCGACGCCCGCGATCTGTCGGAGTTGCTGCGCGGTGGCCAGTTGCAACCGGTCTATCACGGCGATGCTGGAGTCCGAACGCTGAAGGAACTGGCGCGCAGCTACATGACACTGACCGAAGACGTGACCCGGGTGATGAACCGCATCAAGTCGGTGTATCGCAGCCAGGCGATTCGTTGTGCCGGTCCACGAGTGTACTCCGCCCGCTACCGCTCGGAGTGGCTCGATCAGCTACTGCAGCCTGGCCAGCGTCGCCGAGCTGAGCACTTGCACCAGCAGTTCGACCTGTTGCAACCGCTGCGCCAGCAAGCACGACAGGAGTTACTGAAGGAGAGCCAGAGGTACCCGGCGCGGGCGACGCTGCAGAAGATTCCCTGGGTGGGACCGATTCGCGCTGCACTGCTGATTGCGCTCGTCCAGACTCCGCATCGTTTTCGCACCAAGCGACTGTTCTGGGCCTACATCGGACTGGGAGTAGAGACGCATAGCAGCGCCGATTACCAGATCAAGAATGGCGAGCTGCAACGGTCGAAGAAGAAGTCCTCGACCCGCGGCTTGAACGTCAACCACAACCACGATCTCAAGCACCTATTTAAGAGCATGGCAGTTTCTGCCAGCACCCGGCGCGGACTGATGCGGGACTATTACGAAGGCCTGCTGGCGAAGGGCGTTCGGCCGGCGATGGCGCGGCTGACTCTGGCGCGCAAGTTCGCGGCGATCGTATTAGTGCTCTGGAAGAAAGGAGAGAACTTCGATCCGAAGAAACTGACATCGCAAGCAGCTTGAGAGCCTCGATAAAGATTCCGTCTCGACCATGACACGTCGTGTTCGCACGGACCTTTGAGGCTCTTCGGTCGAGGGTGAGTATCCACTACTTGGCTCGGCAATGTGTGCTTCGGCACCAAGCCTCCGAAATCACCCTATGCCCCCTCGGACAACCGAACAAAGCTGTAGGCCTCGAGTCTCCGATAGAACCATATGGTTGCCACTGCAACCAACGTCTTGCTTGCGTAGCCTCGAATCCGGACGAAGCTGTACTCAGTGTCATGACGACGACGGAAACAATCGAGCATGGGCGTGCTGCTGCGCAGCCCACCCATCCAAGAAACTGCCGCGCGGAACAAAGGGGCTGGATGCCACAGAGGGGCTTGATGCCACGAGAGTGGAGCGCCTTCCAGTCATGGGGAGAAGAATTTCTCTTGACATCCCCTTTCATAGAGCCAAGTAGCGCACAATCCCAAATTGGATTCCCGGCAGCATAAGGTTGGAGTAGGCGGCCGGAATCAGCCTCAAACGCCTCCTCCGGCTTTTCCTCAACTTGCTGGCACCACGCTTGCGGTACACTCGCGCTATGTCATTTGGAAAAACAGGCGGACTCTTTAACGAAGAACACGGTGCGGCCCCAACGGAGAGCGGCAAGGTGATCGTCGCGCACATTGATGGCGGCTCGCGCGGCAACCCCGGGCCTGCCGGATATGGCGTGTATATCACCGACGGCGACGGAAAAAAGATAGCCGAGCTGAGCGACTTTCTTGGGGTGCAGACCAACAACTTCGCCGAATACTCGGGACTGATTGCAGCGCTGGAGTACGCGGTGGAGCACGGCTACCGCACGGTGAAAGTGGTCAGCGACTCGGAGCTGCTGGTGAAGCAGATCAAGGGCCAGTACAAGGTTCGCAGCGAGGCACTGCTGTCGATTTACAACGAGGCCAAGGCGCTGATTCGCAAGCTGGACCGCTTTGAGATTCGCCACGTGCTGCGGCATCTAAACAAAGATGCCGACCGGCTGGCGAATGACGCCATGGATCGCGGCATGGGACGCGCCGGCGCGGCGCGCGCCGAAGCTCCCGTGGCTAACGCCTATGCCAAGCCTCCCGTGGAGCGCGAAGCAATCAAGGAGCTGCGCGGATTTGTGCGGGACGGCGTGGTGGAGTTCACCGGCGAGAAGTTTCCCGATGGAGTGTTTGTGGTGGTGAGACGGGCGCGATAGCAGGCCGACACAAGTATCTTTTTTTGTTAAGCGGAAAAAGCGCGGGCCTGAGAGGCTCGCGCTTTTCTCTTTCGACGAGGGGACTTTAGCCTGCGAGCGCTTTCTTTACAGCTTCGCTGACCTGCTTGCCGTCGATACGGGCTCCGGCGAATTTGGCCATCACGTTCTTCATGACGGTGCCCATCTCTTTGACGGTGGGCGAGCCCATCTCGGCGATGACCGACTGCACAGCGGCGTCGATCTCGGCCGGGCCCACAGCTTTGGGGAGGTAGCCCTCGATGAAGACGATCTCCTCCAATTCCTTGGCCGCAAGTTCGGGGCGATTGCCCTTGGTGAACTGCTCGGCAGCCTCGTGGCGCTGCTTAATCAGGGTGGAGAGGACCTGCATCTCCTCCTTCTCGTCTAGCGGTTCGCGTTTGTCGATCTCCTTGTTTTTAAGCGCGGATTTGACCATGCGCAATGTGGAGAGGCGCAGTTCCTGCCGCGACTTCATCGATTCGACGATGTCTTTTTGAACCTGCGAAGTGATATTGATAACTTTGTTCATGCTTCTATGATACGCGGGCTGGCTGTGACTCAAGGCATATCTGTGCCGTTCGGCATGGATCAATCTTGAAGCTCTGCAGGCGAAGCCCCACTGAGTATTCGCCGATACGTCGCGCCGTCGGTTAGCGACAGCAAAACCAGAAACATTACCGTCCTGAGATGGTGGTGTTTGCCGGTCGTGCTGACGCCGCATTCTTCTTTCGAGCGAACCGTGTAACCAATCCGCGCAGAATCAGGTAGGGCAGGATTGCCAGAATAAACGCGACGATGATCGCTTCCCCCGGGTATACAAAACGCAAGACGATGATCTGGTACACGACGTCCAAAACCACCGCGAGAATGAACACCCTGCTGACACTCTTCCACCCATCCTTGATCATAGCGACACGTTGTGCGGGATCCGAGAGGAGGCACCAGAAATACGGCGTCTTGCCGGCCCTGGCATCTGCCAAGCCTGAGCGAATCGCGAAGAATGCCGCCATGGCCGGCTGGAGAAGCAGTCTGAACTTCATCGGCCCGCTGACACGTGCGAGTAAATTACTTCCTATGCGTTCCCATATGTGGTCCATAAAAACCCATTTCTTGTGACGAGTTCACCGCGTTCGAAACAGTACGAATCGCCTGTCTTTTTCACCTGCGCACATCGTCGAAGTCACTCACGCGACTCGCTTATAAAGTTTTGGTGCTGCCTTGGTAAATGCACCTGCTTTGCCGGCATCGAGGAACTGAGAGGCGTCGATCCGGCCGAAGAGTTCTATGAGTTTAGCAACGAGTCCGGTCCAGCCGGTCTGGTGGCTGGCGCCAATACCAGCCCCGTTATCACCATGGAAGTACTCAAAGAAATTGATGTAGTCGCGCCAGTAAGGGTCGTTCTGAAACTTCTCCGTGCCACCGTACACGGCACGCCGTCCCTGTTTGTCGCGGACGAAAATACTTTTAAGCCGGTTTGAGATTTCGCGAGCGACCTCGAACAGGTTCATCATTTTGCCTGATCCGGTGGGGCATTCAACTTTAAAGCTGTCGCCGTAATACAAATAGAACTGCATCAAGGCACGGATCAGCAGCGCGTTCACCGGCATCCAGATCGGGCCGCGCCAGTTGGAGTTTCCACCGAACATGCCGGTATCTGATTCGGCCGGGAGGTAATTCACCCTAAATTCCTGCCGCCCTACATTGAAAACGTAAGGATGCTCGGCATGGTAGTGGGAGAGCGCTCGAATGCCGTAAGAACTAAGAAATTCGTTCTCGTCGAGCATGCGCGACAGAATTCGGCGCAACCGTTCCGGACTCACCAGCGCGACGATGCCGCGCTCGCCATATCCGAAATGGCCCGGCCCGGTCGGATGGATACTGTCGAGCAGCTCTGGCATCCGGCGCAGGCGCTCTCGAAACATTTCGACTACGTTCGGCACCCGTTCGCGCTGCCAAGGCTCGACCACGGTAGTGGCACAGATGGGCAACAAACCTACCATGGAGCGCACCTTGAGACGTTGCGCACTGCCATCGGGAAGCCGCAGGACATCGTAGTAGAACCCATCCTCTTCGTCCCACATGCCACCCGGGCCTGTCTGATGCATGGCGCGGGCGATCCAAAGGAAATGGTCAATAAACTTCATGGCCATCTCTTCATAAAAGGAATCGTGGGCTGCCACCTCCACCGCAATTTCCAGCATGTTCTGGCAGAACAGTGACATCCATGCAGTACCGTCAGCCTGCTCGAGATGGCCACCGGTGGGCAGCGGTGCGCTGCGGTCGAAGACTCCAATGTTATCCAGGCCAAGGAAGCCGCCTTCGAAGAGATTCTTGCCAAAGCGGTCTTTGCGGTTCACCCACCAGCTGAAGTTCAGCATCAGCTTCGCAAAGGACCGCTTCAGGAACTCCAAGTCGCCCTCGCCCTTGAGCGCCTGTTCCGTCCTGTACAGAAAGATGGAGGCCCAGGCGTGCACGGGTGGATTGACGTCACTGAAGTTCCACTCGTAGGCCGGGATCTGACCGGTCGGATGCAGGAAGAAGTCCCGCATCAGCAGGTCGAGTTGTTCTTTCGCGAAATCTTCATCGACCGTGGAGAGCGCGATGGTGTGAAACGCCAGGTCCCAGGCAGCAAACCACGGATACTCCCACTTGTCCGGCATCGAGATGATGTGGTCGGTGACCATGTGGAACCATTCGCTGTTCCGCATTTGCCTGGCGCCCGCCTGCATCGGATCGACGCCATGTTCCTCGAGCCATTTGTCCACATCAAAACCGAAGTACTGCTTGCTCCACAGCATTCCCGCCAGTGCCTGACGCATGACGAGGGCCTCATCTCCACTTATACGCTCCGGCGTGATGCTCCGATAAAACTCGTCTGCCTCACCTCGTCGACCCTGCATAACCTTATCGAAGCCGCTGAAGGGATCGCCCATGGCAGCAGGCGCGAGGTCACTTAGCCGCAGACGGATGGTGCGAGTTCTTCCTGCATCCACTTTGACCTGATAGTCGGCGGCTACTTTTGTGCCCGTGTGCCCGGGATTGACGGCATCCTGTTTTCCGTCCACCACATAGTTGTTGATTGCGTCTTTTACGTAAGGGCTCGCGTTGGGCTTGCCGAAAATCCGCTCGTTGTTCGTCTCATTTTCGGTGAACAGAAGCGCAGCATCTCCCTCACAGTACACATAGCGCTCACCCAACTTGGTGTGCGAGGCCGCAACAGCAATGGCGCCCGCCTTGCCAGTGACCTGCCGCAACGACGGCTTCGGCGTGCCGGGCCACCATGTCCAGGTGTTGCGAAACCAGAGTGTTGGCAGAATGTGTAGCGTCGCTGGCTCAGGCCCGCGATTGGACACGCTAATCTGGATGAGAATGTCCTCAGGCGTCTGTTTGGCATATTCGACGAAAACGTCGAAGTAGCGATCCTCATTGAAGATGCCCGTATCGAGCAACTCGTACTCCATGTCGTTGCGCGTCCGCTGCCGGCTCTTACTAAGCAGGTCATCATAGGGAAAGGCTGCCTGTGGATACTTGTACAAGTACTTCATGTATGAGTGAGTAGGCGTACTGTCGATGTAGAAGTAATACTCTTTTACATCCTCACCGTGGTTGCTTTCGCTGTTCGTCAACCCGAAGAGGCGCTCTTTCAGTATTGGATCCTTGCCGTTCCAGAGACCTACGCTGAAGCAGAGCAACTGCTTGTCATCGCTGATACCGGCAAGACCATCCTCGCCCCAGTGATACGCGCGGGACCGAGCCTGGTCGTGGGAGAAGTAGCCCCAAGCATTCCCATCCTGGCTGTAGTCCTCGCGAACCGTTCCCCACTGGCGCTCACTGAGGTACGGGCCCCATTTTCTCCAAGGCACATTTTCTTTACGAGCCGCATCGAGCCGCCTTCCTTCAACGCTCTCATTCATTGCTAATTTCCTTAGGTTTTCGAATACGGTTGCTGGCCAGCCATCTGCTTTTCAACCCCCAGGCTGTTGCGAATTTGATGTGCGCGCCCACTCCTGCGATATCATCTGCTCTCGATTTATCCTGAGCCTCCCTGTCACTCAGGAGATGAAACGCATTGATCTGACGTGTTCTTTCATCTCTGGTGACGTTCACGATTCCGAGAAGCTCTTAAACTCCGCCCGGCTTCTGTGCACCTTCAATTGTTAACCAGATGCGGAAAACTTCATGCTGTCACATTTGCCAGTTTCGCTGCGAACAGAAAACTATTATCCATTCGTCTGGTGAACTCTTTGTACCGTGAACTCTGAATTAGAGACTCCGAGCAAAGTTCACCAATGAACGGCTCGCAAAGGAAAGCGTGCAGGGACTCAAGCCCGCCACAACTCGGGGTACTCCCGCACACGGCCGTAGATAGAAAGTGACAACCCATGAAGGTAAGAAGCGCAGTCCTGAGCGTGATAATGCTGTTTGCACTCGGCTGGTTCGAGGCCACGCAAGCCCAAACCACAACAACCGACCAAGGCATAGACTCCGTAGAAGTGTTCAAGGTCAATGCGACCGTCCAGAAAGTTGACCTGACAAAACGCAAGGTCACGCTTCTGTTGGACAACGGGAAGAAAAAGACTTTTAAGGTGGACAAGAGTGTCCAAAACCTCGACCAGGTAAAAGTCGGAGACCACTTGAATATTGCCTACACGGAAGAAATCATTATCCTGGTCGGCAATTCGAAGGAGACTCCGGGCGCGGTTGCGGGCCAAGAGGTGGGAGTGGCACCCAAAGGCGCCAAACCGGGTATGGTCATGGTCGATACAGTGGGACTGAGCGCAAAAATTTTGGCTGTAGATTCGCGGAAGCATCGCGTGACCCTGGAAGATCCCGATGGCAAGAAGAAAACCATCAAGGTAAGTAAGAAGTTCCAGAATCTTGATCAGTTGCAACCGGGCCAGACCGTTGACATGGTCATGACCGAGTCCGTGGTGGTCGAAATCGTCAAATAATTCTGAGCCGTGCGCTTTGGCGCTTTGAAGGAAAGGCTACCCCCGTGCGACTAGCGACCCTCTGTCTGTTAGTGTCCGCAGTGCTTCCGTCAGCAAGCCGAGCACAGGCTCCTGTATTTGTTATTCCGCAGGAAAACAGCACGATAAAGTTCTACGTGAAGGCGTCGGTGGCTCTGACCGGCACTTTCGACAAATGGAACGCCACCCTGACATTTACCTCTCCTGATGTTACGACAGGCGTTTTGAACATCAAGATTCATGCGGACAGCGTGGATACCGGAAGCGGCATGAAGGATGGCAAACTGAAGAGCAAAGACTTCTTCGACGTCAAGAACGATCCTTTCATCACGTTTGTGTCAAAGAAGATTGTACAGACCGGGCCCAACACCTTTGAGGTGCAGGGCGACTTTACGATACGCGGAGTAACTAAACCAGAGACGCTGACGCTAACGGTTTCCGGCGCGGGAACAGGGTCAGGCGAGATTAAAGGGACTATGGCCTTCGACCGCAAGGACTACGGGATGAAGAAAGGAATTCCCTTCATCAAGATCGCCGATCGCGTCGAGGTCACTGTTGACCTTAACGCCCATCGAGTGAGCGGGCCTCCGTTGGTCTTCAAGCAATAGAGTAATGTTCTCGTTGCACAGCTACGCACCGTGACGGCGAGGAGATCGTCTTTAACGGCTTCGGCGGCAGCCTCAGCACTGTCTATTTCTCACTCTGCTCTAAATTGTGTTGCGGTCGACTGATGTTCGTCGCCCCGCGAACTCTGGCTTAACTGTTTGTGTCAACCGAGGGGATAATTGCATTGATTTCATTGGGATTATGGGCGCATTGCTCGGGCGCACCGCACTATCCCAGTACTCGGGGCCGTTGGCGAAGAGATCCTCGGTTCCGATCTGGCTCGCTTCTCGCTCCTGACATTTGGGGACAATATGCGCAACGGCAACTATTGGTTTGACCGCGTTCTTCGAATCGCGATAGAGACCAGAGAACATCAGCTTATAGAGCGCATAGAAGCGCCCTAGAAAATAGACGTGGTACAGCAGAATCGCTTGCAAAGGCGCATAGAGGCGCTTGAGCTGCCAGCCGCGGTACAAAACCGTGACAACCGGAGCGAGATTGAACAGTGCGATCGAAAGTGCCACCCGGACAGCTAATGACGACGGGGTGATGAACAGATTCAGAATACCCCCCAGGCACAAAAGCAGGTGAGCGAAGGAGGTAAAAAGCGGCAGAGAGATCCAGGAATGTTTGAGCATGCCTAACATGCCCATACTTCGCCATGCAGTCTTGCGAAAGAAGACGCGCAGATTCTTGTCTCCGCCTAAATGGATCGATCGGACGGCGTGCGCCTCAAACACTTTGAAACCACTCTGATTGAGGCGTTGACACAACTCAGAATCTTCGGTGGCAATCAAGGTTTCGTCAAATCCATTGACAGCCTGAAAGGCCTGGCGCCTGACCAAGAAATTCCCGCCGTTGAGATAGTTGACGAAGCCATCGTGTGAGCGGGCGTGGATGTTGTACCACGTCTTTTCGATCCAGTGTGGTGATGTCGGCAGTTCGTATTTTGCGCCGGTGGCGTCAGCCCGCGTGCGCAGGACATGCAACGCCTGCTGAAAGTAGTCTGGCCCGACAACGCAATCGGAATCGATAAAGCTCAAGAACTCACCTTGCGCCAGGGCTGCGCCGCGATTCCGCAAAGCGGCCACCGTGATGTCTCTGATCTGCAAAATCCGGGCGTACCTGCCATACTCGTTCAGCAACACCTCGTACGAGCCATCCGTCGAGCCATTGTCAATGACAATAAGTTCGGTGTTCCCGTAGCTCGCCATCGCCACGAGGACCGAGTCGAGGCAGGCCCGCAGATAATGCATCGCATTGAATACAGGGATGATTACAGAAAACTTACCCACTGCTTTGAAATCTGGCAGTGGATGCAACTCTGGAGCCGGCATGAATGTGGCGCTCATAAGTATTCACCTGGACCGCGCAGAATGAAAGCTCGTCAGACACTCACAATTAGGTGGGATTGAGGGCGTGAGGGATGCCTGCAGCTTACGCCAGAGTTGAAGTTTGCCTTAAGTCTGTCCCGTACTGGAATCGGACCGCTTCCAAGAATTTCAGGTGAACTGGATGAGCAGGGTACGTCCGTCTTGAGTTGCTGGGCGTTACCCTGTCAATAATTATGACGGAAATTATGACGGACAACTCGGGCACTCCACTGAGTACCTGGCGTTGGGTTACGCAACTGCTTCTAGTACTTGTTCTTCTTCCGTTAAGCCCGCCCAAGACATCGGCTTCATCGGTTCAAAGCTTGACCGCACACGATACGGTGCGCCGTCTTCACCGGCATTATGGATCGCGAGAACGAGTTCGTTCACGTGCAGACAGAATTGTGCCGACAATCGACACTGCCTGCCTCCCGCAATAGCTTCGGCAAGGTCTGCCACGCCTCTGGCAAAATCCATTTTATGAGCCTGCCTATAACTATTCGCACCGTTGCCCTTCAGCAGCGGATACCTGCGTCCGCCCACCACCGGCAGCTTCGACATGAATGGGAATCTGTGCGCAACGCGGCTCAAGAAATCTCGCCTTTGGATGTAGACCGGGGCACGATAATCCCAGGAGTCACCGGTTCGAAGAATGCCATTCTCGCCAATAATT
>CAVTVE010000017.1:0-22167 GCA_963738165.1 uncultured Acidobacteriota bacterium | reverse complement strand
ATTACTTTGGAGTTTCGATCCTGCCGCTACTTCCGATAAGCTCTAAGCAGCAGCCATGCTGAAACTTTTCCTACATCTCGCGACGTATTTGTTCGCGCTGCTGGCCCTGTGCGGGCTGGGGTATCTGGGGCTCTCGCTGTGGAGCGAGTGGCGCTTCCTGCGGCGAAGGGCCGTGGCGCGTCGGCGGCCACTCGGAGAATACACGCCGCCGGTGAGCATCTTGAAGCCGCTGCGGGGCAGCGACCGGCAGATGTATGAGAGCTTCCGTTCGCACTGTTTACAGGAGTATCCGCGGTACGAAATTATCTTCGGCGTGAACGACGCGAGCGACGCGGCGGTGGCGGACGTCGAACGCTTGCAGCGCGAGTTTCCGGGACGCGACATCAGGCTTGTCATCTGCTCCGATGGGCAAGGAGCCAACCGCAAGGTCGGCAACCTGGCGCAGATGATGCGCGAGGCCAAGTATGGGCACATTGTCATCAATGACAGCGACATTCGGGTGGAGCGCGATTATCTGCGGCGCGTGGTTGCGCCGATGGAGGATGCGCGCGTGGGTTTCGTCACCGCGCTGTATCGGGCCGAGGGCGGGCGCAGCATCGCGTCGCGAATGGAGGCGGTTACGATTGCAACCGACTTTGCCGGAGGCGTGCTGTGCGCGATGGAGATGGAGGGCGGACTGCACTTCGGGCTGGGCTCGACGCTGGCGTTTCCGCGCGCGGCGGCCGAGGCCATCGGCGGGCTGGAGAAGCTGGTGGACTATCTGGCCGACGATCACGAACTGGGACGGATGATCTGGGAGGCGGGGTACGAGGTTGTGCTCTGCGATGCGGTGGTGGAGACGTTTCTGCCGGAGTACAGCTTTGGCGCTATGTTCGAGCATCAGCTGCGCTGGGCGCGGACGATTCGCGACCTGCGCAAGTGGGGCTACGTTG
The DNA here is from genome assembly GCA_963738165.1 of uncultured Acidobacteriota bacterium. Classification (GTDB taxonomy): domain Bacteria; phylum Acidobacteriota; class Terriglobia; order Terriglobales; family Acidobacteriaceae; genus TOLSYN. The sequence continues at coordinate 21,235 of CAVTVE010000017.1, read as the reverse complement.
GCGTGCTGCTGACCTTTGGACTGCCGTGGGCGATGGCGGCGGCGTTATGCGCGGGCGGCGCGGCGTGGTCGCTCGGGCTGCTGGGAGTGGTGGCTGCGGCTCGCTTTGCCTCGGGATACGTGCTGTGCGGGCCGATTCTCAACGACCGGCAGACGCTCGGCGACCTGTGGCTGATTCCGGCGCGCGATGTGGTGGGAGTTGCGATCTGGTTTGCGAGCTTTGGGGGAAATACGATTGTGTGGCGCGGGGAGCGGTTTCATTTGAAGGATGGAAGGCTGACAAGGGCGTAGGGGTAGGTTTCAAGGTTTCAAAGCAAAGGCAAGGGCAAAGGCAGGAGCAACAGCCCCACACAAGCTAGGCCGCCCGGCGACCCCACATTCGCCAACAGAGGGCGGATGTGGGCCACCCGGTTCACTGTGGTTTCAAGGTTTTTAAGCAAAGGCAAGGGCAAAGGCAGGAGCAACAGCCCCATACAAGCCAAAGGATGGCTTGTATGGGCCACCCGGCAATAGAACAAATGGGCAACCAGGTCACTGTGGTTGGGTGGCGCGCTGGATGGAGATGATTCGGCCGCCGGGGGTGAAGCGGTAGAGTTCGCCGCGCCACCGGAAGCTGCTGCCTCCGCAGTAACTGCTCACCCAGAGAAAGAAGCCGAGGAGATCGCGCAAGGGATACAGCCAGCATAGGCGGAGCGCGCGGGGATCGCCGACGACTCCGTATCCGACGACGAGGGATTGGAGGATGCGGTTGAGCAGGCTCCAGGCTAGCAGCGCGATGCCGAGCGCGGGATGGCCGAGGGCGGCGGCGGCGACGAGGCCCAGGACTCCGAAGGGAACGGCGAAGGTGAGGCCGGTGCCGAAGTGTCCCTTGGGGCGCGAGTAGCGCGTGCTCTGCATCCAGCGCACCTGGGCGGCATAGGTTTTTCGGAAGGCATGGGAGCAGAGGACGTGGCCGATGCGATAGTGCGAGAGCACGACGCGGTATCCGGCAGCGTAAACGCGGTTGCCTAGGACGAAATCATCCGAGTAGTACTCCGCGGTGGAGGCGATTCCGCCGATCTTCTCCAAGGCGTCTCGGCGAACGGCCATGACCGGACCGAGCGCGAACTGCATTCCCTCAAGCATATCGGCGGTGATCACGCCGGAGGACATCTCAACCGACATGCCTAGGGCTTCCAGTCGAGACCAGAAGCCGGGGGCAGGGACGCCTGCATAGAGACAGGTGACAAGGCCGTTGGCGGGATCGAGCAGAGGCGGGATCACGTTGCACAGGAAGTCAGGACGGACGAGAACATCACTGTCACTGATGACAAGGAAATCGTTGCTGGAGGTAGAGATCATTTTTTCCAGCGACCAGACCTTTGCGCTTGGCCACGGCGGATTGCCGGAGAGCACGACTCGGGTAGCAACCTGCGGATAACGCGCGCGGAGGCGCTCGACGACCATGAGCGCGGGATCGTCAGCGGTGCGGCAGCCGAAGACGAGTTCAAAGGCGGGGTAGTCCTGGAGGAAGAAGCTTTCGAGATTTTCTTCCAGGCGGGGCTCGCCACCGTGCAGCGGCTTGAAGATGCTGACAGCCGGAAGAGCGGAGACAGGAATGGAAGCGATCGCCTTTAACTGCGCTCGCGCCAGGCGCTTGTTGCGCACGGCGGCCACCAGAATCATGCCGAGAAACACGGTAGAGGAAGCCGTGCCAAGCAGCGCGAGAACCATCAGCAGCCGCCAGAGGACAAGAACAGGGATCGCACCGCCGAGCATTTGGCAGGCGGCTGATAACGCTGGGTGCGTCATTGCCGGGTACATGATTCCTGGGTGCATGATTCCAAGATAATTCATTGTTGCTGAAATGCTAAGGGTAATTTGCTAGATCTGTGTCCCGCCGCTACGCGCGACGGGGCTATGTAGATTATACAGAGCAGAAATCAGGCCCGGATGATTCGGACCGGTAAGGCTGACAAACCTATATCTGCCAACCGCGGCAGATGTGGGCTGATCGAGATGTGATCAGGCGGCGCGCCCATGGATTCTAGGCTTGCGGTATGTGGACGTGTGGAGGATGGGCAGCCCTCCGTCCCCACAATCGCCAACAGAGGGCGGTTGTGGGCCACCCGCCCTCCTGTTGGTGAACCACCCGCTTACTTGAGACGGACTTTCTTCATCTTTCTGCCGACGCGGAAGATGATCTCTGCCGGGAACGGGGTTTGCAAGTAGAGCTCTTTGTAGGTTTCGCCGTCGAGCTTGACCGAGCCTGCTTTGAGCTTGCGCTGGGCGTCGCTGTTGGATTCGGCGAGTCCGGCGCGGGCGAGCACCTTGTCGAGCTTAATGTTGGCGATCCCGTCGGTGATGGTGCCGGCCTCGGCGGCGTCGATCTCAAACTCTTCGAGGTTCTCCGGCACTTCATCTTTCTGGAATTGTTTGGCCCAGTTTTCTTCGGCGGCTTCGGCCTCGGCGGCGGAGTGGAAGTCGGCGATGATGCGCTTGGCGAGGTCTTTTTTGGCGCGCATGGGATGGAGCGCAGCGGCGTTGACCTCGGCTTGCAATTTTTCGATCTCGGGGATTGTGAGGTCGGTGAGCAGCTCGTAGTAACGCCACATGAGCGAGTCGCTGATCGACATGAGCTTGCCGAACATCTCCTGCGCGCTTTCGGTGATACCGACGTAGTTGCCGTAGGACTTCGACATCTTGCGCTCGCCATCGAGGCCCTCAAGTAAGGGCATGGTGAGCACGATCTGGGGCGGGAAGCCGTAATCCTGCTGGAGCTTGCGGCCCATGAGCAGGTTGAATTTCTGATCGGTGCCGCCGAGTTCGACATCGTTTTCAAGGGCGACCGAGTCATAGCCCTGCATCATGGGATAGAGCAGCTCGTGGACGCTGATGGGCTTCTCTTCCTGGAAGCGCTTGTGGAAGTCTTCGCGCTCGAGCATCTGCGAGACGGTGAACTTGGCGGCGAGGCGGACGAAGGCTTCGAAGTCAAGTTTGTAGAGCCACTCGGTGTTGTAGCGAACCTCGGTTTTCTGCGGGTCGAGAATCTTGAAGACCTGTGTCTTGTAGGTTTCGGCATTGGTATCGAGCTGGCCGCGGCTGAGCGGAGGACGGGTTGCGTTGCGGCCCGTGGGGTCGCCGATGAGTCCGGTGCCGTCGCCGATGAGGAAGATGACGGTGTGGCCGAGATCCTGAAAGTGCTTGAGCTTGCGGATGAGGACGGTGTGGCCGAGGTGGAGGTCGGGCGCGGTGGGATCAAAACCGGCCTTGATGCGCAGGGGCTTGCCGCTCTGCAATGATTTTTCGAGGCGCTCACGCAGATCGCTCTCACGGATGATCTCGACCGAACCTTTGCGGAGGTAGGCCAGTTGCTCGTCTACGGGGCGGAAGGAGGACATGATCGAATTATAAGGTTTCGCAGATACAGAGTTGCAATATGGCGAGATGTTCCACTCGGAGGATCGAGAGGATTTTCCTTTGGTGACCTGACGCTGCAGAGCGGGCATCGACATGGCTGGGGTCCTTCGCGGCGCTCAGGATGACCCTTTCGATGAAGTGGGCTGATATATTCGACGAATGCTGAAAGTGAAATTGCTCTCTGGGTCGGCCAAGGCGCCGACCATTGCACATCCGGGCGAAGACCTGGGCTATGACCTTTATGCGAGCGAAGCGGTGACGATTGCGCCGCGCGGAAACGCCGTGGTGCCGACCGGGGTCGCGATTGAGCTGACCACCGAGGCGGGCGAGCCGCTCGGGGCGCTGCTGCGCGACAAGTCCTCGATGGCGGCACGGCGGCTGACCTGCACCGGAGGCGTGATCGATGCGGGGTATCGCGGCGAGGTGCGGGTGCTGATGGAAAATCTGGGAGACGCGGCGGCAGAGATTCATGCCGGAGATAAGCTGGTGAACCTGATTCCCTACCCGGTGCTGACGACTGCCGTGGAGGTTGTGGATGAGCTGGCGGAGAGCCGGCGGAAGGCGGGAGGGTTCGGGTCAAGCGGAAGGAAATAGACTGATGCGAATTCGGCGGGTGTGTATACGTATATCGACTCCGGCGCCAACAGAAGGCGGATGTGGGCCACCGGTGCTGATTCCCACCTTAGCGCCGAAAAGCGCGGCGCGAAGGTGGGGCACCCGGGGCACCCGGCCTTTCGAGTACGCCCGTCAGTTCGGTCAATCGTCTCTCCTTTGACCCGGTTGAGGCTGGCTCAGGTTATAACAAAGCGGGGCGAGCAGCAGGACACCGGATTCTGGTGCACGGAAGCAAGTTTCACATTTCGCGGTTGCTAAAGGTAAAATTGATTGTTCGCCGGTTCTGCGCCTTGCGCGAGGCCGGTCCGCCCGCAGAGCAGAACAAACGAGAAGCGAATTCTGAAGGAGCCTCACCCACATGGCGATTATTGCCACGCAAATGCGTCCCGGCATGATTATCAAGCACAACAACGAACTGCACTCGGTCTTTACCGTGGAGCATCGCACTCCGGGCAACCTGCGCGCCTTCATCCAGGCCAAGCTGCGCAATCTTCGTACGGGCGCCATGTTCGAGCACCGCTTCCGCTCCAGCGATGCGATCGAAAAGATCGTGGTCGACGAAACCAAGATGGAGTATCTCTACAACGACGGCGATAACTACTTCTTCATGGATATTAGTAACTACGAGCAGACGGTGCTGAATCGCGATACGCTCGGCGACTCGGTGGACTATCTGACGCCGAATTTGCAGATTACCGTGGAGTTCTTCGACGGCAAGGCAGTCGGCATTGATCTGCCTCAGACCGTGGAGTTGACGGTGATGGAGACCGAACCGGGACTGAAGTCGGCAACAGCTTCCTCTGTGACAAAGCCGGCCAAGACCGAGACGGGGCTGGTGGTGCAGGTTCCGCCATTTGTGAACGAGGGCGAGAAGATTCGCGTGGATACCGCCGAAGGCACTTACCTTTCGCGCGCGTAAGGATCGTTCAGTCGGAATGACAACGTAGGAACAAGAACGAAAGGCATAGGAACTGATTGAAGTGCCTGAGGAGCGGCGTCGCAGATTTGATCGGTGCTGGGATTCCTCGCGAAGCTCGGAATGACAACGCAAGAACAACTGCAACAGCGAGAGCAACAGCAAAAGCAAAGCAACAGCACTGCGATATTGCGAATGGCGAAGCTTCGAGGAGAGTGATGGGTTCGACTCGGATGTTCCGGCGATACCTGGTTACCGGGCGCGTGCAGGGCGTGGGCTTTCGCTGGTTTGTGGAGCGCGAGGCACGGCTGATCGGGGTTGGCGGGTGGGTGCGCAATCGCGATGATGGCGCGGTGGAAGTGCTGGCTTCGGGAAGCAACGCGCAGCTGGGGTTGCTTTACGACAAACTGAAGGAAGGACCGCGGGCTGCGCGCATCGATCGGGTCGAAGTCGATGAGGCCGCTCCGTTTCGCGGATACGATACTTTTCAAGTGGAAGATACCCAATGATCACTACAACTCCCCAGGCCGTTACGGCTGCTGAAGATCTGAAGAAGCTTATCCGCGAGATTCCCGACTATCCTAAGCCGGGAATCCTCTTTTATGACATCACCACGCTGATCAAGGACCGCGCCGGCTTTGCCCGTGTGGTGGACTTTATGACCTCGCCGTATCTGGACAAAAACGTGGACCTGGTACTGGGGATGGAGGCTCGCGGCTTTATCTTTGGCCCTGCCATCGCCTATCGGCTGAACGCCGGCTTTATCCCGGTGCGCAAGCCGAAGAAGCTGCCCGGCGAAACGGTGAGCTACAGCTACAACCTGGAATACGGAACCGACTCCCTGGAGATTCACAAGGACGCAATTCAGCCCGGACAACGGGTGCTGATTGTGGACGACCTGCTGGCGACGGGCGGCACCGCGGAGGCTACGGCAAAGCTGGCCACTAAGCTGGGAGCAGAGATCTGCGGACTTAGTTTTCTAGTGGAGCTGGACTTCCTCAACGGACGCAAGCGGCTTGTGCCTTATGACGTTTTTTCACTCCTGCATTACGACAAGTAAGTAGAAGCGGTCAGTAAGTACAAGCGCGAAAGATTGTAAGAGCCCGGTGATTTCGCCGGGCTTTCTGCTGCTTGTGCTGGAAGGTAAGCGCTGAAGCGGAATTTTCGGAGTGGGTCAACCTTCCGGTGGGTTGTGGTCTCTAAGCCTGTGCCGCCACAACGTCTAGTTACCACACCACAGGAGATCCTGAGATGAACAAGCTTCTTTACACGGCTTCGGTTGTTCTGCTCGGCGCCGGACTGAGCACGGCACAGTCGACCCAGAGCACTGACCAGCAGGAGAAATCGTCATCAACGTCGTCGACCACAACGACACAGGAGACGCAGGCACCTTCCTCCGACCACTCGCAGCCCAACGCGATGGGTTCGGAGAGTGATTCCAGCAAAGGCTCGATGAGCGGCAACACGGGTTCTTCCGAAAGCTCCAGCACTACGACGGATCAGAGCACTTCGGAAAAGAAACACAAGCATCACAAGAAGAGTTCGAATACCACCACGGAAAGCAACTCCGAGGGCACGACGACCACGGCCACTCCGAGTGACAACGCGGGATCGAACCAAAACCAGAACCAGAAGTAAATCTCAGGAGCTTGGAGGCGAAAGGGCGCGGCAGAATATCGCCGCGCTTTTGCTTTGCGGGCAGAGTTATCGAACGACCTAGCCATCACGGTTGCGGGTGCCGCAAGTAGGTGATCACGGTCACTGCAAGGCGGAGAAGTAAGGTATTAAGCTCGGGCCGTTCAGGAGCCCGCCATGGCAAGCGCATTGATTATCGACGCCCTCTTTTGTATTCCGCAGAAGGCTAATGTCGTGCAACCGGCTGACTGCGTTCCGTTCGAACAGGACCTTACACCGCTGATGGACTCGGGCGGGATCACCGGGGCCGTACTCGCTCACTGTAATTGCTGGCAATGCCAGCACCACTGGAACTGCGCCGACCGGAGAACGCATGAGCTTGTGAATGCGGTGCGGAAAAATCCGAGACGGTTGCGCGGACTTGCCGCCTATGATCCGTTGCGGATCGGAGAGAGCCTGCGCTGGATCGATGAGGCTCTGACCGAAGGCGGACTGAGCGGCGCCTTTGCCGAGGCTGAATGCTGTGTTCCCAGTTTGGACGGGCCTCGGATGTATGCTCTTTACGGGCTTTGCGCCAGGCTGGGAGCGCCGATCGTACTTGGTTTCCATAGCGCCGGGCGCTGGATGCAGCACCTGTCCCAGGTGGAAGTCGTGGCGGCGGATTTTCCCGAGCTCAACATTCTGCTGGCCGCGCCAGCCGGTGTGGAGACGGCGAGCATACTTGGATTGATGCGGAGCTTTCCGCACATCTCATTTCTACTGTGCCCGGAGAACATCGACGCGGTGCTTTGTGAATACATTGAGCTACAGGGGCGTGAGCGCGCGCTGTTCCGCTCGTCCCCGAAGGGGTGGCCTGCCACGGTGGAGCAGGCGCTCAAGCTGACGCTTAGCCCGGCAGCGCTGCGGGCGTACCTTTTCGAAAATGCATCGCGGCTGTATGACTTTCCGGTGGGGGCTGCGGGGGACGTTGCGAGCCGAATGAGTTAGGCTTCCGCATCGCACGCCGAGTGCCAACATTTAACACTGCGACTCTTGCGCGACTGGCTGCTCTCTCTTAGCATCTATCTCACTACGGTGCCGACCTGCAAGGTTAGTGATGGGGCGGAACACCACTGCGGACCGATATTTCTAAATCGGGTGCCTGACTCGACAATTGGTTCGGTGTGCTGATCCCCAGTCGGATCGGCCTGATGGATCACGGAGGGCGCCCACCTGGTGAATCGGGTTCACAGCAACCCCGCCTTGCACGGCTACGCGGGCCGGTACCGTTAGCTTTTCACGATTGCTTTTCGCCGTCGCTTTTACGATCTCTTCATTTGGCTGCGACCGAATTGCAGGCGTCTCCATCTACAATAGAAGCGTGTTCCCACACTTATTTCATATCGGCTCGTTTGCAGTGCCCACGTATGGCTTTTTGGCCGCGGTGGGCATGATCTCTGGTCTGTCGGTCATTTTCCATCTGGCGCGCTTTCGCGGCCTTGATCCCGACCAGATGTGGAATCTGGGCGGCATTGCCGCATTCAGCGGAATTTTTGGCGCCAAGCTGCTGCTGATCCTGATCGATTGGCGCGAGTACGTGGCCGAACCGGGACGCATTTTCAGCATCGCGACGCTGCAATCAGGCGGAGTGTTTTCAGGCGGGCTGCTGATGGCCATCGCCGTTAGCTGGTGGTATGTGCGGCGGGAGAAGATTCCATTCCTCTCGGCGGCTGACGTATTTGCGCCGGGAATCGCTCTGGGCCACGTCTTTGGACGCCTTGGCTGCCTGTCGGCGGGATGCTGCTATGGCCGCGAGACTCACGTGCCCTGGGCGATTACGTTTCACAATCCGCTGGCGGCTGAGATCTCGGGCACGCCGCTGAACCGGCCGCTGCATCCGACGCAGCTCTATGAGTGTGTGGCCGAACTGATCAACTTTGCCTTCCTCTACTGGCTTTGCAAGCGCAAGAAGTTCGAGGGCCAGGTGATCTCGCTGTTCATGATTGTCTATGGGATCGAGCGCTTTATCTTCGAGTTCTTCCGTGGCGATCCGGGACGCGGCGATGTGCTGGGCGGATGGCTCAGCGGGACGCAACTGATTGCGCTGGGACTGGTGGTGAGCGGTTTCCTGATCTATCTGCGGCGCACGCCTCTGCGGTCGTTCCAGTCTCCTGCAACGGCGAGGAAGGCGGGAGCGCCGACGTCGTCTCCGGCGTAACTGGCTCCCCCCCACATTCGCCAAAAGATGGCGGATGTGGGCCACCATCCATCCCTGCTATCCTCAAGAGAATGGCGCGAAAAATTACACACCCTGTTCTTACATCCCCTGTTGAGGCTGAGCCGGTCGACTCCGAAGAGATTCTGACGGAAGTTGAGGCTGAGGAAGAAACGGGCATTCCCACGATTTTCCATGCTTCCGAGGAAGACGCCGGGGTGCGTCTGGACCATTATTTGGTGGCGCGCATTCCGAACGTGAGCCGGGTACGGGTGCAGCAACTGGTCGAGCAGGGTAAGGTGCTGGTCAACGAGCGCCCGGCCAAGGCTTCGCTGAAGCTGAAGGGCAACGAGCAGATTGAAATCACCGGGACGGTCGAAGCCGCTCCGCTCAAGGCTTTTGCCGAAGACATTCCGCTGACGGTGGTCTTTGAGGACAAGGAGCTGGCGGTGGTCAACAAGCCGGCGGGGATGGTGGTACACGCGAGTTCGGGCAGCGCCGAGGATGAGCGCAATCGCGGAACCCTGGTGAATGCGCTGCTGTTCCGCTTCAGCAAGCTCAGCGAGATGGGGGGCGAGTTGCGCCCCGGCATCGTGCATAGGCTGGACAAGGACACCAGCGGCCTGATTGTGGTGGCGAAAAACGATGTGGCGCATCGCAAGCTGGTGGAACAGTTTTCGTCGCGGCAAGTACATAAGACCTACATTGCGCTGGTTCACAACTGGCCCAAGGCAGACACGGGGACGGTGAACGACCCGATTGGACGCGATCCGCGCAACCGGACCCGGATGAGCACGAGCGGCATCGACTCACGCACTGCGGTCTCGCACTACAAGGTGGTTGAGCGGTTGCTGACGCCTTATGGGCGCTTCGCGCGGGTCGAGGTGCGGATCGAGACCGGGCGCACGCACCAGATTCGCGTACACATGGCGTCGATTGGACACCCGATTGTGGGAGATACGCTGTACGGCGCGCCGAAGGTTCTGCTTCCGAATACCCTGGCCCGTGAGCGTCAGGGGAATGCGATCAGCTCGCGCACGGAGGCGAAGAAGGCGCGTAGCCGCGGCGAGAGCGCAGCCACGCTGTCACTGCATCGCAATTTTCTGCATGCCGCGCACCTGAATTTTACCCACCCGAAGAGCGGACGCGCGGTGGAGTTCGATGCGCCGCTTCCCGAAGATCTGGAGGCGTTTCTGGAGAGGCTGCGGCGGGTGGCCGAGCCGGTGGCATGACCCTTCGACGCTGACCTGCCAGGGGTTTCCCATCTGGCGGAATTGGGCGGTCAGAGGCTGAAAAGGCACTCCGGCGTTATACACTTGGGGAATATGAATAAGCTGGTTACGGCCCTGTTTGCCGCCCTTCTGTTGCTGGGCGCGGCGGCTTCAGCACAGAACTCACAAGAGTTGCCCTCTGCTCCTTCGTCAGTGCAGCCGCGTTTCCCTGGGGCGCAGCAGCCCGCGGCTCAGACTCCGGTGCCTCAGATCAATGAGACGCAGCCCGCGGGTAAGGCTCCCGCCGCCCAGACTCCCACGATTGAGCTGAAAGACGCGCGGCAAGCGCCGAAGCCAGCCGATATGCCGAGCTCCACTGCGTCCAACACTGCGACCGAGCAGCAGGGCAAAGACAACGGGGCAGCGAAATCAGGCGCGGTTGCACCGCTGTTTGCACCGATGAACAGCCAGCCCGCGACGCCTCAGCCGGAGAAGCCGCTCGACCCGGAGGAGACCGGCGAGTTCCGCATTGGAGTGAAGGTCCAGCTGGTGAATCTGATCTTCACGGCGACCGACAAGCATGGGCACTTTATCAAGAACCTGAAGCAGGATGACGTTCGGCTGCTCGATGAGGGAAAGCCTCCGCTTCGGATTGCGGCGTTTGAGAGCGAGTCCGGACTGCCGCTGCGGGTTGGGCTGTTAATCGACGCGAGCAATTCGATCCGGGAGCGCTTCCGGTTTGAGCAGGACGCCGCGGTGGAATTTCTGAACCAGGTGGTGCGTCCGAACTCGGACCAGGCGTTCGTGATCGGCTTCGACTCGATTGCCGACCTGACCCAGGATTACACCGATAACACAGGTTCGCTGGCGCACGGCGTTCGAGTGCTGCGTCCGGGCGGCGGCACGGCGCTGCATGACGCGGTTTACCAGGCATGCGAAAAGCTGGCTAACACGCCAATGCACGGGCCTTCGCGCCGCGCGATCATCCTGCTGAGCGACGGAGACGACAACCAGAGCCGGCACACCCGCGAGGAAGCCATCGAAATGGCACTCCGCGCCGAAGCGATCATTTACGTGATCAGCACGAACACCACGGATGGGAACAAAAAGGGCGACAAGATCCTTATGCGATACGCCGAAGCCACGGGAGGCCGGGTGTTCTTCCCGCTGCGCCTGGAAGAGGTCTCCAATGCGTTTAACGAGATTCAGGACGAGTTGCGCAGCCAGTACGTGGTGGCCTATAAGCCGCAGAATTTCGAGTCGGACGGACGCTACCACGCGATTACGATTGACGTACCGGGGCGGTCGAATGTGAAGCTCCGGGCACGCAAGGGGTACTACGCGCCGAAGGCGCAGTAGCGGCGCGTCCCCCCATTCGCCAAGAAAAGGCGGATGGGGGCCACCATGCGGCGTTCTTGCTCCTTATTTGGGGTTTTGCTTCATTTCGACCTGCACAACATGACACTCGGTAGAGCCTGCGTTTTCCACGGCGTGGGTCAGTGGCCCGAACGAGGCGGCTGTATCAGCTTTGCCTTCGCGTATGGCAGTTTTCCCGTCAGGGGACGTGGTCTTTATTTTGCAACCGGTGACGTAATAGACAACGTTCGCCGGATGGGAATGCATTGCTACTTTCTGTCCGGGTTGAATTCGAACGTCAAGCACGCGCACCTGATCATTGTTGAGAATGACTTTGTGGGTCTCCGGCCCTCCGGCAACTTTCGTCACGTCTTGGGCGAGAGCCGTTGAGACCGCCAAAGACAAAACGCACGTTAACAAAAATATTCGGCGCAACTTTACCATGTACTTACCTTTCCTGGCTGCGAATCGGCAGCAGGACGGAGCAGATTCCCCGGCGCGAAACAGGGTTGTCCGGAGCGGTGTGCGAGAGATCCCGAGTAAGCTGACGATTTCCCGAAACCCGACGTAACCTGCACGACGTCAACAACCCCACATTCGCCAAAGGAAGGCGGATGTGGGCCACCCTGAGCTGCGCCGCCCTCGGAATCACAGCCTTCGTGAGCAATCCTTATTCTTTGGGAGCGTAGTAGCCTTTTCGGGCCAGGATCTTGTACTCGGGACTGGTTGGCTTGACTTCCAGCTTGCGGTATTTTCCGTCGGTGGCGGTGTTGGTGGGGACGTAGCCGACCATGTACTGGCTGCGGAGTTCGGTGCCGATCTGGTCGAAGGCTGCGCGCAGCTTTTTGGGATCGTTGCCGACGTCGATGACGCGCCCACCGGTCTGTTCGGTCAGTTTGCGCATCTCGCTGTCGCCGGAGCGGAAGTACATGCGGTCGGCGATCATGATGACGTAGACGATGACCTCGGATCTTTGTGCGGCTTCAATGGCATTGTTCAGAGTCTCGTCGCTGCCCTGGTCGCCGCCGTCGGTGAGCAGCACCATGGCTTTGCGTCCGGCTTCCTTCTGCAGCTTTTCGTTGGAGGCGAGGTAGACGGCGTCATAGAGCAGCGTTCCCTTGGGGCGCGAGACCGGGATTGTGCCCTGTCCGGCACCGGCGATGCCCCCCGCACCGCCGCCGCCTCCGTCGTTGATCTGGGTCTGTTCCATGGCCCGGCGCAGGCGGGCAGCGTCACTGGTGTAGTCCTGGATGAGGTCCACTGTGATGTCGAAGTTGATAAGGAAGGCGAGATCCTTGGGGGTCAGGACGTCGCGCAGAAAGGCTGCGCCTACCTCCTTTTCCATGGGCAGCACGCGAGCCTGACTGCCGCTGGTATCGATCAGCAGGCCGAGGGTAAGCGGCTGGTTTGAATTTGCCTCGAAGTATTTGACCGTCTGTGGCTTGCCATCTTCGCTGACCTGGAAGTCTTCTTTCTTCAGGTTCGGAATCAGCGCTCCACGCTTGTCTTTAACGTTGAAGTAGATGTTGACTACCTGTACGTTGACTTTGAAGTTGGCGATGGGCTGCTCCGATTGCGCGGTTTTGTCCCTGATTTTGGGAGTGTCGGGAATCGAATAGCTGTCATCCTCGGGGGCATTGGAGGCCTTGGGCGGCTCCTTGGGAGGACGTTGCGCCTGAAGGGCGGGCCAGGACATCAAACAAAGTGCGGAAACCAGGACGGCGGATATTGTGAATTGCCTTAGGCTGATCATAGTGTCTCGAGCGTCCTGCACATAGTCTAGTATGTACTTACCCACAGGACTACTAGCATTAGTTGCTTGTGAGAGTGATTCCGTAGTATGAAAATGTTTTTAATGCGGGCGGTTTAGCAATTCTGAAGCCGGCTAGCAGTTTTTCGCGGAGGGTTTCCCAAATGCGACGCCCAGAGCGTTCTGCAACATTGCTTTCGATGCTTCTTTCGGTTTGCCTGGTGGGCGTGGCGCAGCAGGATCTGCCGGACGCTCCTCATCCGCAAGCCACGAGCCAGCAGCCCGCGCCGGAGCTGAACCAAGCCCCTGTCAGCCCGTCCGACCAGACCCAGGCGCCCACGGGGGAGGCGAGTTCGACCGATACGGCTGCCGAAGCCGAAAAGGAAAACGCTCCGGCCCCAGCGGCTCCGGTGGGGCGCGTGGTGCCGTCCAACCGGGTGGCCAATACACCAAGCAGCGGATACGACGAGACCAAAACCATCATTCACGTCAACGTCAACGCGGTTCCGATTCCGGTGACGGTGAAAGACGCCAATGGGAGGCTATTTCCGGGGCTGAGGAAAGATAACTTTTCCGTCTACGAGAACGGCGAAAAGCAGCGGATCAATTTCTTTACCAGCGATCCTTTTCCGGTCGCCGCGGCGGTTGTCATCGACGTGGGAATGCCGGAGATTGCGCTGCGCAAGGTGAAGGAGACCTTTCCCGCGCTGGTCGGTTCCTTCAGCCAATTTGATGAGATATCGATTTACACCTATGGCAATACGGTGAAGCAGCAGCAGGACTTCGTCTCTGCGCTGGGCGAGACCACCACGCGGACACTGACGCGCGTGGATCAGTTGCAGGGACGCGGTGCGGGGCCGGAGGTTTACAACCCGATGACGGTGGGGCCGACGGTGAATGGGGAGACATTCGACCCGGCCAAGCGCGGCCAGATTCAACTGGCTCCGCCGCCGAGTGCCGAGCCTTCGCGCGTGCTCAATGACGCGCTGGTGCAGGCAGCGAGGGACCTGGGACACCGCGCGCGGGCGAAACGCCACGTGATCTTCATCGTCTCCGACGGACGCGAGAAAGGCTCGCGGGCCAGCTATAAGGACGTCCTGAACGCGTTGCAGGCCAACAACGTAAGCCTGTACGGCGTGGCCACAGATGCCTCCGCCATCCCAGTCTATGACAAGCTGGAAAAGATTCACCTGCCGAAGCAGGGCTACAGCAATATTCTGCCGAAGTACGCCTCGGCTACCGGCGGGGAGATATTCCGGGAATTCACGAAGCAGGCGCTGGAATCCGCATACGGCAACGCCATGGAAGAGGCGAGAAGCCAGTACACGCTGGTGTATAACTCGTCGTCAGGGGCGTCCACCAGCTATCGAAAGATAGAGGTTCGCGTCAACGGCTACGGGAATAGTCTCAAAGTGTACGCTCGCGACGGTTACTATCCGGTGCCGCAGAAGCAGTGAGACAGCTGATCGCATACCGTAGGGACTTGAACGATACACTTTCGTAACAAAACTTAACCCGACCTTCGGTACTACCGGGGTGACAGCGGGTGACAATCGACGAAAATTGGCACCTCTGGTGTGATATAACCCAAAGTGTCTGCCCTCTGCATTGGCACCTGTGGAGTCGGCAGCGGAATCGGAACTACCCGCGCAGCCTTGGCAGTTGGAAGGATGCGACCGATTGCGGCGTACCCTGTTTTTTCGGACGGCGTTTCTGGGCACGGTTGAGGAATCATTGAGCTTTATCAATTTCGCCGCGCGCGAGATTAACTGCAAAATCGTCTACTACGGCCCGGGCTTAGGCGGGAAGACGACGAATTTGCAGCATATTTTTGACAAGACGGGCGAACAGCAAAAAGGCAAGATGATCTCGTTGGCGACAGAGACGGATCGTACGCTGTTTTTTGATTTTCTCCCGCTTGATCTGGGCACGATTCGCGGCTTTAAAACTCGCTTCCACCTCTACACTGTTCCCGGCCAGGTGTTCTATGACGCGTCGCGGAAGCTGATTCTGCGCGGCGTGGACGGCGTGGTGTTCGTGGCCGATTCGCAGGCGGAGCGCGCTGACGCTAACGTGGAGGCGCTGGAGAACCTGGTCAGTAATCTGCAAGAGCACGAGTACGATTTCGCCACGATTCCGTACGTTCTGCAGTTCAATAAGCGCGACCTCCCCAACGTGCTCCCGATTGAGGAGATGAAGAAACAGTTGATCCGCCGCGAGGAACCGGTCTTTGAGTCGATCGCCTCGCAGGGTCAGGGCGTATTCGAAACTTTGAAAGAGATTGCCCGGCAGGTTCTGGTCGAACTCAAGAAATCCTGATCCACCCTCTTTCTTTCCCGAAAAACTTCTTCGATTTCTGACGGGTTGTTGGGCCTCGAGTTGTGGGGGCACTGATTCCCACCTTGACCGCACAAATTCGGCGCAGCGAAGGTAGGGCACCCTGGCTTTTTCCCGTACTGCAATTTTCACTGTAACTTTTCCGGCACTTTTCAATCGAACAGTTTACGAACAGGTACGTCCGAAGTTGGGGGCCAGCGCCGTGAAATTGAAAATCGATTCGCCGAAGGCGTCCGAGATCACGCCGAAATCGCTGTATCTTGGACCGGCGCCGTTTTCTGGCCGCAGCCGCGGGATTCGGAGCCGTGGCACTCTCCGGGAAGAAAATTGCGGAGCTGCTCTCGCCGTCGGAAGAGGCGTTTGCCGGAAGCGCGCTGCAGGCCTCGAAGAGCCCGATCAGCACCACCGGAGAGAAGCTGACACCCTACCAGGACATCACCCATTACAACAATTTTTACGAGCTTTCGACCGACAAGGAAACTCCGGCGAAGATCGCGGACCGGTTTCATCCGCAGCCTTGGACGGTGCAGATCGACGGGCTGGTAGAGAAGCCGCAGAAGCTCGACTACGAGGCGTTGCTCAAAGTTGCGCCGCTTGAGGAGCGCGTGTACCGGCACCGCTGCGTGGAGGGCTGGTCGATGGTGATTCCCTGGATCGGCTTTCCGTTGAAGGTGCTGCTGGAGCGCGTGGAGCCGACGGCAAAGGCGAAGTACGTGGCCTTCACCACCGTACTGCGCCCCAATGAACTTCCGGGACAGCAGCGCGACGTATTGAAATGGCCGTATGTGGAAGGTCTGCGGCTGGACGAAGCGATGAATCCGTTGACCCTCTTTACGGTGGGGCTGTATGGAGAGACGCTGCCGAACCAGAACGGCGCGCCGGTGCGGGTTGTGGTGCCCTGGAAGTACGGCTTCAAGAGCGCGAAGTCGATTGTGAGAATTAAGCTGGTGGACTACATGCCGCCGACCAGTTGGAACGAAGCCAATCCGAACGAGTACGGCTTCTATTCGAACGTGAATCCGCAGGTGGATCACCCGCGTTGGAGCCAGGCGAGAGAACGCCGGATCGGCGAGATATTCAAGCGCGACACGCTGATGTTCAACGGCTATGGAGACTTTGTGGCGGAGATGTACAAAGGGATGAATCTGAAGAGAGATTTTTAGGTCGCCGAGAACGGATGCAAAACGTGGATTGTGCAGCGCCGTTTTTTTGATGGTACAGAGAGCACACTGATTTCCACCTTAGCCGCGCAAAAGCGGCGCGTCGAAGGTGGGGCACCCGGCTTAGAACCTCAGGCAGCTCATAGGATCTGAAAAAGAATTTCATCTTCGATTGTAACTTCCCTTCCTCCAGCGAGTCAGATGGGCGCAACAAGGCAATTCGGATCGCACGGCAAACGCTGATTGCGGGACAACCATCACAACTTACCGAAAGGAAAAACTCACATGACCAAAGCTACGATGAAGTCTATGTTGATGACTGCCGCGATGTCCGGTCTGCTGGCCGGCGCCACCACGACGGTTTCGGCCACCACTACCAACAACTCCGGCGCGAATAGCATTACGCGAGCTGCGGGCCTTACCACTTCGTCGAGCTTTGGCGATACCGACAAACATTCCTGTAAAGGCCAGAACTCCTGCAAGGGGCAAGGCGGCTGCAAGTCGGGCGACAACGGCTGCAAAGGCAAGAACTCCTGCAAGGGTAAGGGCGGTTGCAAGACCGACGCCAAACTGCAGGCGTTCTAGCGCTTTACAAGGAACACTCTTGGGGACCGGCGTACTCCGGTCCTCCTCATTCTTTCTTCCCCCAAAAAGGTATGCGAGATGCCGGCAAATCGATTTAACGGCTTCACCGAATACGGAATTGGAATTGGGCTGCGAATCCCGCATTATCAGCACATTCTTGAAAAGAAGCCGGTGGTGGACTGGTTCGAGATCATCTCGGAGAACTATATGATCGACGGCGGACGTCCGCTGGCGATCCTCGATCAGATTCTTGAGCAGTACAAGGTTGTGCAGCACGGAGTGTCGATGTACTTCGGCTCCAGCCAGCCCCTGAACCGCGAGCACCTGACGCGTTTGAAGCGGCTGGTGCGGCGCACCGGAACACCGTGGCTCTCCGACCATCTGTGCTGGGGCAGCGTGGATGGACGCTACACCCATGACCTGCTTCCGCTCCCTTACACGTGGGAGGCGGTGAAGGTTGCGGCGAGAAATATTCGGCATGTGCGGGACTTCCTGGAAGTTCCGGTGGTGATTGAAAACGTGAGCAGCTACGCCGAGTTCCACGACTCAGAGATGACGGAGTGGGAGTTTCTGACTGAGGTGGTGGAGCGCGCCGACTGCGGGATTCTGCTGGACGTGAACAACATTTACGTCAGCTCGATCAATCACGAGTTTGACCCGGCAGAGTACGTGGATTCCATTCCTGCCGAGCGCGTGGCACAGATGCACATTGCCGGACATTCGCGTTACGAGCGCTTCCTTCTCGACACACATGATCACCCGGTAATCGATCCGGTATGGAAGCTCTATGAGAGGGCTTTGAAGCGGACGGGGCCGACGGCAACGCTGCTGGAGTGGGATGATCGCATTCCTCCGTTTGAAGAGGTTCACAATGAGGCGCTGAAGGCGAAGCAGTATCTTGACGCGGTGATTGTGGCGCGGGCGGACGAGGCGGCGCAGCCGGCAGGAGCGTTGCCATGAGCGAGTTGCTCGAGTTCCAACGCACGCTGGCGCGCGCGGTGATGCAGCCACTAAGCGCGGGCGATAACATGAAACGCGCAATCGGCCACGGCGCTAATCGGGAAATCCGGGACGGCATTGCGCTGGTGAAACCGAACTCGCGCCTGAGCAGCTTTGAGCGGCTCGAGATTTATAGCCGTTCTTACTGGTCGCGGGTGCTGGATGCTTTCAGTGAGGATTTCCCGGGAGTGCGAGCGGTGCTTGGCGCAAAACAATTCGACCGGCTGCGGCGGCGCTACCTGGCGGATTGTCCGTCCGGGTCATTCACCATGCGCAACCTGGGACAACATCTGGTTGCGTGGATGCAGACGAATCAAGCGCTCATCGGAGCAAATTACGGAATCGCGCTGGATATGGCGAAGCTTGAGTGGGCGCATATCGAGTCGTTCGATGCCGCTGAGCACGATCATTTGAGCCCTGCCGACGTTGCCGCGCTCGCTCCCGAGAGCGTGCTGAAACTTCAGCCGCACTTGCGATGGATCGAAGCCCAGTCCGAAGTCGACACGCTTTTGCTTGAGATTCGCGAGACGGCCAAGCGCAAGGGCGGCGTACCGCGTGCACTTCGACAGAAGCGATTCGCTCGCGCAATGTCCGATGGCCCCGTCCATCTTGCGGTTCATCGCATTGAGCTGGTGGTTCACTATAAGCGGCTTGATGCTGAGATGTTCCGGCTGCTGAGCGCACTCGGAAGGCGAGCATCGATTGCCGAGGCCGTCGAGTTTGCGTACGCGAAATCGCCGCTTACGGCAGAACAATGCAAACAACATATTGAAAGTAGTTTCGCGCTGTTTGCCACACTTGGATGGTTCTGCAAGCCCGGCCTGCCGGAAAGCGAGGAAGCATCATGACTACGATCACGCGCACATTCGCCACAGCCTATCGCTGGTTCAGTACGTTGAGTTCCTGGGCGCAGTCGCCGTTTCTTCTCTTCGTGCGCCTCTACTGGGGCTGGCAATTCATGCAGACAGGGTGGGGAAAGCTGCACAACCTTGGTCATGTGACGCAGTTTTTCGGGTCGCTGGGAATTCCAGCGCCGGGGGCGAACGCGTTGTTTATCTCCTGCGTTGAGCTTTTCGGCGGCGCGCTGCTGATTCTTGGACTAGCCTCGCGGCTGACGGCACTGGTGCTCACAGTAGATATGCTGGTTGCTTTTTTCCTGGCCGACCGTGAGGCACTGATGTCGATCATCAGCGATCCCGGAAAATTCTACAGCGCTGCGCCGTACACGTTTCTATTCGCCTCCGCGCTAATCCTGATCTTTGGACCGGGATGGTTCGCGCTGGACACGCTGATTGCGCGGCGGTATGAATCGGCGCGGACAACCGAGCAGGGCCGGACAGTGCGTTCGACCAGCCATGCGGACGCCGCCTGACGCTCGCCTAATGACTGCTCACATAAATCTAGCAGCGCACAATTCATCTTTGTGATGAGCTTGCTGGAAATCCATCGCTCTGCATAAGTAGTTAGCAGATTGTCGAGCTGGCTCGCGCCAGATTATTATGGCCGGTGATGATGAGCCCGGCCACCCGCAAGATTCTGGACGCGCTTTCCGCGAACTGGCAAGCGGAGATGCGCAGCTTCCATACCTACAGCACATTTTCTGAACGCGATGCGGACCCGATTCGCAAGCGCATTCTGCGCAGCCTGGCCGATGCCGAGGCGCGGCACGCATCGATGTGGGCAAAGCGAATTCTTGAACTCGGCGGCGAGATGCCGCAATACGACGGCAGCGCCGCGGGAGACGCGAATACACTGGCAAACCGCGTGGGCGGCCCAGGCATGGCACTACGCCGCCAGGAGATCGACGAGAGCCGCCATATCGCAAGCTACGGAAGGCAACTGGAAGAACTCGGGGATCAGCCGAGTATTGACATCCTGCATCGGGTCATTCAAGACGAGCAGGAGCACTATTATGACCTTGGCAGCCTGATCCGCGATCACTACCCCGCATCGGCGGTCGCCGAGATAGCGGCCGATCCTAAATCGGAAATTGCTGAATTGCTAGCAAAGCGCGCGAACTCCGGCAAGCAGGCCGCCGGCTGGATTGGCGATGCGATCTACGGAGTGAACGACGGACTAGGCGCGATCTTCGGCATCGTCTCGGGAGTCTCCGGCGCAACCCTGGGCAACTCCCATTACGTGCTGCTGGCGGGGATCGCGGGCATGGTCGCAAGCGCCCTGTCCATGGGCTCCGGCGCATACCTTGCGGCTAAAAGCGAAGGCGAAATCTACGAGGCAGAGCTGGCGCGTGAACGCGAGGCCATTCAGATGAACGGACTCGAAGCGCGCGAACTGCTCTCACTGTATTACCAGGTGAAGGGCCTGCCGCAGGCAGACGCCGATCGCGTCGTGGAGCACATCGCCAAAGATCCCGAACAGATGTTGCGCGCGCTGGCGGCCGAACGCCTGAACTCAACCGAAGAAGCTTTGAGTAATCCGATGACCTCAGCGTTTTCTGGCGCACTCTCGACCGCAGTCGGCGCATTCGTCCCGATCATACCATTCTTTTTCATGAGTGGATATCCGGCGGTGATCACTTCGGCTGCCATCTCGCTGGCGGCGCACTTCGCGGTGGGTGCGGCAAAGTCGCTGATCACGGTTCGCTCCTGGTGGGGCAGCGGGTTTGAGATGACCGCGGTCGGCGCGCTGGAAGGGATCGTGACCTATGTGATCGGAATCGGATTGGGCAGACTGGGCAGCTAAACACTGCGATGAAGTCGCATGCTGATTGCGCTCTCTCCGGGGATGATGCTCGCAATTGCAACGTGATCGATCGGGTTCGTTGCTAGCCATGCCTGCTCGGCGAAGTAGGCGATTAAACACTGAAATCCGCTGATTTAGGAAAAGAGCCGCGACGACAGAAACGCCACGACGATGTTCAAGCGCTAGATCAAATCCCTGGCAGAGATTGCAGAGATGAAGAGAAATCGGGGCGAGTGCCAGTGGTGCTTTTTGCGCAGGCTTGCTGCTCTGTTATAATTTCTTCAACGCGATGAAGATCGCGTCTTTTCGACAGTCGGGGAGTGGCTCAGCCTGGTAGAGCACCTGGTTCGGGACCAGGGGGTCGGAGGTTCAAATC
>CAVTVE010000016.1:0-290000 GCA_963738165.1 uncultured Acidobacteriota bacterium | reverse complement strand
TATCCAAAGGCGCTCAAGAGAACACTCGTTCAGGAACTCGGCAAATTAACCCCGTAACTTCGGGAGAAGGGGTGCCTCACTAGGGTTCATAGCCCGAAGAGGCCGCAGCGAATCGCGCACGGCGACTGTTTAACAAAAACACAGGTCTCTGCAAAGTCTAAAACGACGTATAGGGGCTGACGCCTGCCCGGTGCCGGAAGGTTAAAGGGAGAGGTTAACCGCAAGGTGAAGCTTTGAACTGAAGCCCCGGTGAACGGCGGCCGTAACTATAACGGTCCTAAGGTAGCGAAATTCCTTGTCGGGTAAGTTCCGACCTGCACGAATGGCGTAACGATCGTGCGACTGTCTTAACGAGTGACTTGGCGAACTTGTAGTACCGGTGAAGATGCCGGTTTCCCGCATCTAGACGGAAAGACCCCGTGCACCTTTACTATACCTTCACTATGAATTATGGACTTTGCTGCGCAGGATAGGTGGGAGGCTTTGAACTCAGGCTTTTGGGCTTGGGGGAGCCAACGGTGAGATACCACCCTGTGAATTCTGTGATTCTAACCTACTCCCGTTAACCGGGAGAGGGACATAGTGAGGCGGGTAGTTTGACTGGGGCGGTCGCCTCCTAAATTGTAACGGAGGCGCACGAAGCTACGCTCAGGCTGTTTGGAAATCAGCCGTCGAGTGCAATGGCATAAGCGTGGTTTACTGCGAGACCTACAAGTCGAGCAGTTGCGAAAGCAGGTCATAGTGATCCGGTGGTTCTGTATGGAAGGGCCATCGCTCAACGGATAAAAGGTACGCCGGGGATAACAGGCTGATCGGAGCCAAGAGTTCATATCGACGCTCCGGTTTGGCACCTCGATGTCGGTTCATCGCATCCTGGAGCTGTAGAAGGTTCCAAGGGTTAGGCTGTTCGCCTATTAAAGCGGTACGTGAACTGGGTTCAGAACGTCGCGAGACAGTTCGGTCCCTATCTGGTGTGGGCGTAGGAGATTTGAGAGGGCCTGTCCTTAGTACGAGAGGACCGGGATGGACGAACCTCTTGTGTTCCAGCTGTCGTGCCAACGGCATGGCTGGGTAGCGAAGTTCGGTTGTGATAACCGCTGAATGCATATAAGCGGGAAGCACTCCTCAAGATTAGATCTCCCAATCCAAAAGGATAAAGAAGGGCACAGGAAGACCACCTGTTTGATAGGCTGGATGTGCAGGCGCAGTGATGCGTATAGCTTACCAGTACTAATCGCCCGTTCGGCTTGACCATAAAATTTACTCTGCGCATGGAGCGAATCTGCTCCCGCCTTGAGTTACCCAATGCTATTCGGTTGTGAGACATCGATCTCACGCTCTTTTAAAGTTTGGCGTTACGGAAACCAGGTTCTTCGCGGCGATGCCGCTAGGGATCTTGGCTGCGGGCTCAGACGCTCGCAAACGCCTCAAGTTTCCGGTGATCATACCGCAAGGGAAACACCCGTTCCCATCCCGAACACGGAAGTTAAGCCTTGCTGGGCCGATTGTACTGCACGCGAAAGTGTGTGGGAGAGTAGGTCGTTGCCGGATTAAATAAAGGCCCCACGCCTCAAGCGTGGGGCCTTTTCCGTTTGGTGGATGATGATAATGTTCTCAGAGTACCTGGTGTTATACTCGCCCGCGTGTGATACCAATTGAGAATTGCGTTTCTCGTGCTAGTTTGTTCGACGTTCGTATGGGAAATCGCAGCAGATCGTGATGGAGTCAGAGGATCTTCAAATCTCCACCCAACGGGCCACGGTTCGGTATATCTTCCGAAATACGACGGCCAAAGACATTGAGGCGACGGTGGCGAAGCGCGTCGCTCCGACCCGCTACGAGCTGATGCAGTATGACTTCCGCCCTTCCAGGGAACTAAAGCTTCTGATCTTGCAATCACCGAATCAGAATGCAAATTAAACTACTGAAGACTCTTACCAGGCTTCCGGGACAGCGTTCAGGTGTTCTTCAATCTGGTGCTGCACCTGGCGGCGGAATTCCAAGGGGTCGGCGACATGGCTGAAGGGTTCGTTGGTGCCGCCGGTGCCGCGGACGGTGATGCTGCCATAGCCCAGCATCCGACCGCAGAGGGTCTGTTCGACGCCGACGCTTTCCACCTTGGCGAGGAAGAGTTCGAGGGTGCGCTTAGTGAGGAATCCGACTTTGATGATGATGCGCTTGTTGGTTACGGCCATCTCGGTTGCGTTGCGGCGGATGACGGCGATGCCCAGGATCAGTCCGCCGAAGAGGATCAGGATGAGTCCGGCGATGGCAGCAGCCTGAGCTTCGCCGCGCTCGGTGTGCTTGGCCACGAAATCCCAGACAATTAAGGCGAGTCCGGCGGCAGAGAAGATTGCAGCCGCGACGATGGAGCGCAGGAGCACGATCCAGTGCAGGTGTGTTGTGTACAGAATGCGCTCGCCGGGGTTGAGATTATTTTGAACGTAGCCCATGCGTTGACCTCCTGAGTGTCTTTTCGATCGTAACGCGTGTAGCCGAAACGTGCCGTAAACAAAAGGGTCGGGCCACCAGAAATGTGGCGGCCCTTGGTGAATCGCTTGCAGGCAGTATCGGCTAACCGTGAAGTTTGGCAAAGACCTTGCGTGCGGCGGCAATCGTTGCATCGATATCCGCGGCAGTGTGCGCCGTGCTGAGGAAAGCGGCTTCAAACTGCGAAGGTGGGAGCCAGATGCCTGCGTCCAACATTCCGCGGTGAAAGCGACCAAAAAGTTCGGTGTTGCAGGGTGCGGCCGTATCCCAGTCGAAGACCGGATGATCGGTGAAAAACCAGGTGAACATACTGCCGACCTGGTTGGCGGTGAGCTTGATTCCTGCGTCACTCGCGGCCAGGGAGACGCCTGAAACCAGCTCTGTGGCAAGGGTGTTGAGGGCGGAATAGATCGTCTCGCGGCCGGCGCACAAGGTTTTGAGCATGGCGAGTCCGGCGGCCATGGCCAAGGGATTTCCGCTGAGAGTTCCGGCCTGGTAGACCGGGCCGAGAGGCGAGATCTGGTTCATCAGCGCGGCGGGGCCACCATAGGCTCCGACTGGGAGTCCGCCGCCGATCACCTTGCCTAAGGTGGTAAGGTCTGGCTTAATATTATAGAGTTCCTGTGCGCCACCGTAGCTGACGCGAAAACCCGTCATCACTTCATCAAAGATGAGCAGGCTTCCCTCACGCTGGGTTAGGGCGCGGACGGATTCGAGGTAGCCGGGCTTGGGCGGAACGCAACCCATGTTGCCTACGACCGGCTCGATGATGACGCAGGCGATCTGGTGTTTGAATTTCCCGAAGGCTTCTTCGAGCGCGGCGACATTGTTATACGGCAGGGCGAGGGTGAACTTGACGAATTCTTCGGGGACCCCGGCCGAGCCCGGGATACCGAAGGTGGCAATACCGGAGCCGGCTTTTACCAGTAGGGCGTCACTGTGGCCGTGGTAGCAGCCTTCGAATTTGACGATGTACTTGCGATTGGTTGCGGCGCGGGCGAGGCGGATCGCGGACATGGTGGCCTCTGTGCCACTGGAGACGAAGCGCACCTTTTCCATCGAGGGAAAAGCGTGGATCACTGCCTCGGCAAGATCGGCTTCGGAAGGTGTAGAGGCTCCGAAGCTGGTGCCCTTGCGGGCGGCTTCAATGACCGCGTCGACGACCTGCGGCGGGCAGTGGCCGAGCATCAACGGACCCCAGGAGAGCACATAGTCGATGTAGCGGTTGCCGTCGGCATCGGTCATGCGTGCGCCGGCGCCGCTGACGATCATGGGTGGCTCGCCGCCAACGGCGCGAAATGCGCGGACCGGAGAGTTGACGCCTCCAGGAAAGAAGCTTTCAGCACGCTGCTGGAGGGAATGCGAGAGATCAAGTTTTCTGGACACGGGAACCAACCAGGGCGGAGTGGGTTTTAGAATTAGAGCAACTCCGCAAAATAGAATTTTGCGACCACTCAACATAGCAAAAACGCGGAAGTGCGAGCAACGTCACGTGTCGGGCGGAGCCGATGCGGTGGTCATTCGGCACAGGGCATCGAAGAAGAGCTGGTGTGAAAGGCAGCGAGAAGAATTAAGAAAGATGAAGAAAAAACATACACCATCATTGATTCGATTTATCGTATTTGCGGTGCTGCTGATGGCAGTGTGCGGCGCCATGCAGGCCGAGGTGGGGCTCATGCTGGATGAGGCTCTAAGTGTTGGCACCTCGAAGTGGACGGGTGCGGGACACTCGGCGGTGTATTTGTCCGGGGTCTGCATGGTGTCGCCGGTGGAGCTCAGATTGTGCGGGCCGAACGAGAATGGGATCGTGCTCACCAACTATCCTTCGTTTGGAGAAGACCGCTCGTATGAGTGGAACGCGATTCCGCTGAATGTGTACCTGTATGGCGTGGAAGACGAGTCGGCGCGGCCGCTGTACGCCAGCCAGACGGTGCGCTGGATGTTGGAAGAACGTTACCGCGAAAAATATATGGGAGACCTGTGCTCGGGAAACTGCGCGACGAATGCCAATGCTCTCTGGCGCGAGTCGGTGGCTTCGACCTTTATCCGCGATATCTACATGTTCTCGCTGAAGTCGACGGCCGTGCAGGACCGCGCATTTGTAGAGAAATTCAACCGGGTCTCCAATGTGGGCCACTTTAATGGAGTTACCTACAACTGCGCCGACTTTGCGCGTGCGGTCGTGAATATTTATTTTCCCGGTGCGGCGAAACCCGATCACATCAATGATTTCTGGATAACGACTCCGAAGGCGATCGCAAAATCCTTTGCGCATTATGGTGTAAGGCATCCTGAGCTGGAATTTCACGTAGTTCGCTTCTCGCAGATTCCTGGCGAGTACCCGATGAGCAGGGATAATCGCAAGGGAACCGAGGAACTGTTTCGCGCGAACAAGTGGCGCGTGCCGCTGGCGGTATTACGTCCGTACGAACTGATGATATTCGCCAGCAGCTACACGATTACGGGGAGATTCAATCCGGAGCTGGAGGTGCGGCGGCGACCGACGGAGGAAGTCACCAGAGTCGAGATGGAGCTGCGGGAGGCTCGCGCCTCCGAAGATGCGGAGCGGGAAAGGGAAATCAAGCAGGAGCTCCGGTTCTTGCAGGCAAAAGCCCTGGGCGCAGAGGAAGAATGGTCTGGATACGAGACCAGCGTTCGTCAGTATGAGGCCGATGTAATTAAGCAGGGCTATTCAAGCGATCTGGAGAGTTTGCGGAGGCTGCCGCAACGCATGGTTTCCGGGAGTTGGATCACCATGGATGCGCGAGGAGGACTGCTGTTGACTCCGCGGGACGGTCGAACTGGCGCGAAGGCTGGGCTGAGTGCGAGTACCGTAAGCTCGGCGGATGCTCGGACAGGATATTTGCTAATGCTGTCTCGGGTCGATGCTGAGTTGCGCAAGACACCGAAAAATCGAGAGACGCTCGGCTTCTTCCGCAAGGATTGGGAGTTGTTGGAGCAGCTGCGCGGGCGTGTGGTTCCGGTTGTGGCCGGGACACGGCATACGCAAAGCGACGGGGCACAGTAGAGCTCAGTGGGACGGCTGCGGACCGATCTCATCTCGACTTATTCTCTTCACTCCTTCTCGTGGATTCTTTCTCTCATTCTCGCAGCCGACTGGAGTTGACGGTGAGCGACGGGATGCGCGCTGTTAGAATGAAAGGGAAATGATCCTACCGTTCGTCCGTGAGTTGCTCACGGATGTCGAAGCGACCTCCAGTTTTCAGCGTGCAGCAACCCATCTAAGGGAAGGCACGGGGCGCCTTCGTGTCTCCGGGCTCACCCCGACGGCCAAGGCGCTGCACTATGCCCTGCTGCATCGAGCCTCAACAAGGCCGCTGCTGATAGTCGTGAGCGACAATCGCACCGCCGAAGAACTGCTACCACTGCTACAAAGCCTAAGCGAGATGACGGGCGTGGCTGCGCCGGACTCGGTGGCATACCTTCCGGCACGGGATGTGCTTCCCTTCGAAAATCTGTCTCCTCACCCTGAGATTCAGGAGATACGCGCGCGTGCGCTTTGGCGGATCGCCAGCGGCACGGCATCGCTGGTAGTGGCGCCGTTTGCGGCGACGGCGATTCGTCTGCGCAATGCCGAGTACTACCGCAATCTGGCTCGCATCGTACGGCGAGGAGACTGGCTGGATCTGGAAAAGTTGGTGCAGCACCTGAACATTGTCGGCTACCGCCAGACGGACATCGTGGAGCAGCAGGGCGAGTATGCGCAACGCGGCGGAATTCTGGATGTGTATTCGCCGGAGATGGAACGGCCGGTTCGCATTGAACTGTTCGGCGATGAAGTGGAGTCGCTGCGGCGCTTTGATCCGGTAACACAGCGTTCGGCATTGAGCCTTGAAGAGGCCACGCTACTGCCATTGACGGAAACTCCGGTGACCGAAGAGTTGCTGGCGACGATCAACGCGCGGCTGAGCGGGAAGAGAGTCAGCGGAAGCGAAGAGGCGTTGCAGGACGCGGTGCGCGCCGGCGGAGTGACGGTGTTTCCAGGCTGGGAGTTCTTTGCTCCGGTGGCTGGCGCCGAGAACACGATCTTCGACCTGATGGCAGATGCCGCAGTGGTGCTCGACGAACCGGAGAAGCTTGCCGAAGACCACGACGCGTGGTGGCAACGGCTGGGAGATGCGCACGAGCGCAGCGGGGTGGGAAACCTCGTGCGCCCAGAGGAGCTGTACGTCCCTCCCGAGGCGTGGCGCGAACGTGTGGCACTGAGCCGAGGGCTGGATTTAGAGCGGCTTGGAATGGCGGCAAGTGACGGCACGGAGTTGGTGGAGTTCATTTCGCGCCCGACGCCGCGCTTCCATGGCGCGGTGCCCAAAATGCTCGAGGAAGTAAAGAAGCTTTCTGCCGCAGGTGAGCGCGTGGTGCTGGCAGCGGGGTCCATGGGTGAGTTGGAACGGCTCGCCGATCTCTTCAACGAATATGAGGTTCCGTACCGTCTGGGCACGCGGGCGAAGGCGGCTAGCATTAGCGAGGAGGCCGCCTACTTCAATGACGAGAGTGCGGCGACCACACTGATCTATGGCTATGTCCCGGCAGGAGTGGAATTGCCGGAGTCAAAGCTGGTGCTCTTCGGCGCCAACGACCTGTTCGATGATTCGGAGGCGGGCGCCGTAAGACAGCCGAAGCAGCGCTCGAAGACCTCGGCGTTTCTCTCAGACTTCCGCGATCTTGCCGTGGGCGACTACGTGGTGCACGTAGAACATGGCATTGGCCGGTACCAGGGCTTGCGCGAGATTCCGCAGGCGGACGGCTCGAAGGCCGAGTTCATGGTTCTGGAATACGCCGAAGGGGCGCGCCTGTATGTTCCGTTGACCCGGCTCGACCTGGTTCAGAAATACCGTTCGGCTGACGGTGGGCAGACGGTACTGAACCGGCTGGGCACGCAACAATGGGTAAAGACCAAGGCTCGGGTGAAAAAGGCCATGCAGGACATGGCCGACGAGCTACTGAAACTGTACGCGCAGCGCAAGACGACCCTGGGATTTCAATACTCTTCCGACAGCCAGTTCATGCGCGAATTTGAAGATGCCTTCGAATACAATCCGACCGAAGATCAGACCGCGGCAGTAGAAGACATCAAGCGCGACATGGAAGGCCAGCAGCCGATGGATCGCCTGCTCTGCGGCGACGTGGGCTACGGCAAGACGGAAGTGGCGATGCGCGCCGCCTACAAAGCGGTGAACGACAGCAAACAGGTCGCGGTTCTTGCGCCGACCACGGTGCTCGCCTTCCAGCACTATGAAACCTTCAAGCATCGCTTTGCGGCGTTCCCCGTGAACATCGAGATGATCTCGGGCTTCCGCACCTCGAAGCAGCAGAAAGTAATCGTGGAGAAGGTTGAGAACGGCAAGGTGGATATTCTGGTGGGCACGCACCGTGTCCTCTCAAAGGACATCAAGTTCCCCGACCTCGGCCTTGTGATTATCGATGAAGAGCAGCGCTTTGGGGTGCGGCACAAGGAGCGGCTCAAACACTTGCGCAAGCAAGTGGATGTGCTGACGATGTCGGCAACGCCGATTCCGCGGACGCTGCATATGTCGATGCTGGGACTGCGCGATATGAGCGTGATCGAAACGCCGCCCCGCGATCGGCTGGCGATTCAGACGGTGGTTGCGACCTGGGATGAGAAGCTGATTCGCTCCGCAATTGAGCAGGAGCTGGAACGCGGCGGACAAGTCTATTTTGTTCACAACCGGGTGGAGTCGATCTACGACATTTCCGCAAAGCTGCGCGAGTTGGCCCCCAAAGCGCGAATCCTCGTAGGCCACGGGCAGATGCGCGAGGGCGAGTTGGAAAAAGTCATGCTGGCATTTATGCAGCATGAGGCCGACATTCTGGTAGCCACCACGATCATCGAAAACGGACTTGATATTCCCCTGTGCAACACAATCCTGATCAATCGTGCGGACCGCCATGGGTTGAGTGAACTCTACCAATTGCGTGGGCGGGTCGGACGCTCGAACCGGCGCTCATACGCGTATCTGCTGGTGCCACCGGATCGCGAACTGAATGACCTCGCCCGGCGAAGGCTGGCGGCGCTGAAGGAGTTCAGCGACCTTGGCGCGGGCTTTAAGATCGCGGCTCTCGACCTGGAACTGCGGGGTGCGGGAAATCTGCTGGGCGGACAGCAGAGCGGGCATATCGAAGCCGTGGGCTTTGAGATGTACACCACGATGCTGGAGCAGATGATACGCGAGTTGAAGGGCGAACACGTGCAAGAGGCGACAGATACGGCACTGAATCTTGGCCTGAACATTCGTATCCCAAACGACTACATACGCGAGGAAAATCAGCGTCTGCGCATTTACAAGAGGACCGCGGCGGTAGAGGACGAAAAACAGTTGAGCGACGTGGCCAACGAGTTGCGTGATCGTTATGGCGAGCCGCCGCCGGCCGTGCAACACCTGCTGCAATACGCACACCTCCGGTTGGAGTGCCAGCGGCTGGGCGTTGCCAGCATCGAGCGCAAGCGCGACCAGGTGAGCGTAAAGTTCACGCAGACGGCCGAAGCCGATCCGCAGAAGATTATGCAACTGGTGGCCAAGCACAAGGGCGTGGTGTTTACCCCGCAGGGGATTTTGAAATTTTCATTAAAAGCAGCGCGGCCTGACGAGGTGTTGAATGGGCTTCGCAAACTGCTGGAAGGCTTCGAGGCGGAGCCCGCGCGCGCGTAGCTAATCCGAATTGAAATATGATGGAACTCCATTTGAGCTTACAATTATGTTTTTAGACCTTAGCCGTACCCGGTGAAACGATGAGCGCAAAGGTTCGCAAAGCGGTGTTTCCGGCGGCTGGCATGGGCACGCGGTTTTTACCTGCGACAAAAGTAATGCCCAAAGAGATGTTGCCGGTAGTAGACAAGCCAATTATTCAATATGGCGTGGAAGAGGCGATTGCCTCAGGTTGCGACGAGATCATCATCGTGACTGGGCGCGGCAAAGTCTTGATGGAAGATCATTTTGACATCAGCTTTGAACTGGAGCACTCGCTTGCCGAGCGCAATAAATCCAGCTTGCTGCAAACCGCGCAAATGGTTGCGCGAATGGCGCACGTGAGTACGGTTCGGCAAAAAGAGCCACTGGGGCTGGGCCATGCGGTTTTGATGGCGAAGCGATTGGTGGGCAACGAGCCGTTTGGCGTGATCCTGCCCGACGACCTCGTAGACTCGCCCGAGAATCCGTGCCTTAGACAGTTGATCGAGGTCTTCGACCAGAAACAGTCTTCGGTGATTGCGACCCAGATTGTGGAGGGCAAGGCGATCTCGGCTTACGGCGTGCTGGACGCAAAGCCGGTTCCGGGATTCAATGGCCGTCTTTATGAAATAACCGACATGGTCGAGAAGCCGAAGTTCGAAGAGGCTCCCTCGAATCTCGCCATCATCGGCCGTTACGTGCTTACGCCGCGCATCTTTGAGATGATTGAGACCATCACGCCCGGTGCGGGGGGCGAGTTGCAACTTACCGATGCGATGAAGAAACTCCTGCGGCACGAAAAGATTTACGGCTTTGTCTTTGAAGGCAAGCGGCATGATGCAGGAGACAAGCTGGGCTTTCTGAAGGCTACAGTGGAATACGCACTGCGGCACGAAGATTTAGGGCCGGCGTTCAAGGAATATCTGTTGGCGCTGGACATCGAGAAGGCCTCACAGGGTCCTGCGTGATTGAGTGGACTCAAGCTGCAAGCTGTGCAGACTGGAAAGGCATCGTAGACCTATGATCCAATTGCTCGTGAGATGGATTCTTCACGCAGTGTTGCTGCTGGTGGTTTCCCGCGTAGTGCCTGGCTTTGAGGTTGACGGCTTTGGCTCGGCGATGATCGCCGCACTAGTCATCGGATTGGTGAATGCCACGTTGGGCTTCTTCCTGAAGATCATAACGTTTCCGCTTTCGCTGTTAACCTTCGGCCTGTTTCTGCTGGTGATCAATGCTCTGATGCTGATGTTTGTTTCGGGGCTGGTGCGCGGATTTGTGGTTCGTGGCTTTGCGCCTGCGTTCTGGGGAGCCTTGCTGCTCTCGCTTTTAGGAATGCTAATGCGCTGGCTCACGCTTGCCTATTAGAGCGACCGCAGTGAGCGGACAACTTCGCGCAGATCCGTGTTCTGCTGAAAGAGCCGTATGCCCGAGATGCCCGCCGCGCCAGCGGCGGCGCAAAGCGGGGCGCGTTTCATATCTACTCCTCCCAGGGCGAAGACGGGAAATGTTCTGCGAGCATCGCCTGCTTCGACGCGCAGATCGGGGTTGTCATCCTTGCGCGCCGCCCGGCGCAACTCCTCAACACCGATTCCATCTTTGTGCGCACTCACCTTTTCGAAAATTGGCGCGAGTACCGCGAAATCAGCGCCATGCGATTCGGCAAGCCGAACCTGTTGAGCGGAGTGGCAGGACACAGCAATAACAAAATGCGACGCGGGGCGGCTTTTGGCGGCCATTGCGCGCACATCAGAGGCAGCGATATCCGTTCCCGTGAGATGTACGCCGTCTGCGCCGACCGCCAGAGCCACATCAGCACGATGGTTGATCAGCAATTGCGAGGGACCTTCCGTGCGGATGATATGCAGAACTTCGCAGGCGAGCAATTCGAGCTCGCAGATGCAAAGGTCTTTCTCCCGGAGTTGAATGTAGTCGACACCGGCGGCGGCGGCTTCGCGGATCGTGCGCAGAAGTTGTCTCCGGCGCTCGGCTTCCGTTCCGGGGAACTGAGTTCGATCCGTAATGTAGTAGATCAGCACAAAGGAACTCTACCGTAGTGGCGTGCCGTGGTGAAGCAGGAACTCGAAAGCCGCTGCATTTGCCAGGTACGCTCCAGGAATCATCCTGCAAAAGAGCATATTGTAATGAGTTCCAATGCAAGAAGAAACGGCTGCGCGTGAAGTGGCTGGGCCGGGTAGGACACAACTCGGCATGCCGCATCCAACCTTCTGTGAGCCTTGGAACCCAAGTCATATACCTGCTGCTGATTGCATTGCCCGTCGCGTGTGTCTCCTGGACCGTGACGCACGAAGACATATTTCGTGAACTACGCGAATATGTTTCCAGACGCAGCCAGCAGGATTCGCGTTTGCTCGTAAGGAAGTTTTTCTACATCTTCACCTGCGAGTATTGCTTCAGCCACTATGTCGCGATTTTCTTTCTATTGATCACCCACTTTCATCTGATTTTTCAGGACTGGCGCGGAACCCTGATCGCCTTCTTCTCCTTGCCCTATGTTGCAAACATGTATATGGGACTCTTTGCCCAGACCAAGCTGGAGGCGAAAAAAGACCACGTCTCAGCCAAGGTCATCCAGGAGGAGTTGGAGATTAAGCAGATCGAGAAGCAGTGCAAGCAGATCGATCGCGACCAGAAGGACAAGGAGCAGCCGCGCATCACGCCCGCCGCGTAGGCGTAAATACGCGGGGCGAGAATGTTCCTACGAGCGTTAAGGCTCTGCCGATCAACCCATCAACATGCCGCCGTTCACGTCCAGAACGTGACCGGTAATGTAGCCCGCCTCGTTGCTGGCGAGAAAAAGCACAGCGTTGGCTATATCTGTGTCTGTGCCCTGGCGACCGAGCGGAATTTGCGCTGTGATCGCCTCTTTCTGGGCCTCGGTCAGCACATCGGTCATGGGGGTGACGATGTAACCCGGAGCTACGGCGTTGACGGTGATGTTGCGGGAGGCGAGTTCACGCGCGACGGAGAGCGTAAGGCCGATCAGTCCAGCCTTCGACGAAGCGTAGTTTGCCTGTCCCGCCGCGCCCATCTCTCCAACGATGGAGGTGATGTTGATGATGCGTCCCCAGCGTTGCTTCATCATGTCGCCGATGACGGCCTGGGTCAGCAGAAAGGGAGCGCTCAGGTTCGTGGTCAGGACGTCATCCCAGTCGGAGCGCTTCATTCGCATGAGCAGACGGTCGCGGGTGATTCCGGCGTTGTTGACCAGGATGTCGATTTTGCCGAACTGAGCAGAGATTTTCTTGATCGTAGACTTGATGGCGTCCTCGGAAGCCACATCAAGGGCAAAAGCAGCGGCTTTTCCGCCCTCGGCTTCGATCTGCGCGACCGCTTCTGCCAGCTTCTCTTCACTGCGCGCCGCCAGCGCCACGGTTGCGCCGGCCTTGGCCAGCGTCACAGCGCAGGCACGGCCAATCCCCTGAGACGCTCCAGTGACGAGCGCCACGTGTCCCTGCAAGGACTCCATAGATCACCTCGGTACGCGAATCAAACTGCAAATGAGACTTAGCGGATTATAGCTGACGCGGCTAGCCGAGCTGACCGGAGATCTGTACTTCGGCGGATTGCTCGCTGCCGCGCTCGGGGCCGCCAGGCCCCTTACTGGTCGGGGCATACAGAATTCTGAGAAATGGCGCGGGCAATATGGTGGTCACCGCGGTCATGACGATGACCAGGGCGTATGCGCGTTGCGAGATCATGTTCAGCTGCAGGCCGATGAGCGCGATAATCAGTGCGACTTCGCCGCGCGGCGTCATCCCAACTCCCACCTGCAACACGCTGCGCCATCCCTCGCGATAAAGCGGCAGACCGCAACCGATGACTTTGGAGATCACAGCCAGAGCAGAGAGCACGAGTGCCATTACCACGACAGACCGGGAAAAGACCGAGAGATCGAGACGGGATCCCATGGTGAAAAAGAAGAAAGGCGAGAGAAATTGATTAATCGCCTGGGCGCGCGGCTCTAGGTTCCAGCGCGGCGAGTAATCCGCGAAGGCCAATCCCGCGAAAAACGCACCGATGATCGCCGCCATTCCAATGCGAGTGGCCGCCACTGAGAGCCCAAGGCAGAGCGCCAAGGCGAGGACGAGCGGAGCATCCTGGGTTTGCATCTGCTGGATCCCCGGTTCCAGGCGATCCACTACCTTAGGCGCAACGAAGATCATAAACACCGCAAAGCCAGCGGCTTCGATGGCGACCAGAGTAAGGTGCAACCACTGGACGCCGCCGGTACTGACAGTACTCACCAATGTTCCCAGCAGTAACATGCCCAGGATGTCATCAAAAACCGCGGCTCCTAGAATGATCTGTGCGGTTCGCGATTTATGTACATTCAGGTCGCGCAGCACCCTGGCAGTTATGCCGACGCTGGTAGCAACCATTGCCGCGGCGACGAAGACGGCCTCATGAGTGGGTTCGTGGTGTAAACGGAGAAATAGAAAACCTGCCACGAATGGCAAAGTGATTCCCGCTACGGCAACCCGAAGGCTCAGATTTCCGACGCGGATCAGATCGTTGGGCGAAGTTTCCAGCCCGACGGTGAAAAGCAGGAACACGGCTCCGATTTGAGCGATGGAGTAAATTGTGTCGCCGGGCAAAACAAAGCGGGTAGCGTAGGGACCGAGAATCACGCCCGCTAAGATTTCGCCCAGAACCGCCGGAAGACGCATTCGCTCAAACAGCTCACCAAAAACCTTCGCCCAGACGAAGATAGTGAACAACTGCAGCAGAAGTGAGTCGGTTCCGTGAGGCATCAGGGCGGTTTCCGTGCTGCGGCGCAAACGGCTTCAGCGCGGCAACGAAGTAACAATCATTTTGCGATAGAAACGGTGCATTCAGCGAGCAAAATCGAAGGCTGCGGCAGGTTTTAACCGAGGCGTCATCTCTCTGCGATGACGTTTAGGGAGCCTTTAGGAAACGTTTAGGCAGCGTTTAGGGTGGGTGGGTTGCGCGGTGCCCGGATGCGCTTGAACAGGCACTCCGCTCGACTCAGGTTATGTACGGAGAACTCTCGATTTTCCACCATTCAGCGCTCGATTCGTGCGATGTTATGGCGATCGTTGATTTAGGTTTCCTCTATTCTCATGAAGACAAAGTGGCTGTATACCTTGCAATCAACGCTGGGGATCGCTGTCAGCGCTGTGTGTGCGATTGCCGTCGCCTTGGTTTTTTCCAGAACCCAGTGGAAATTGGCGGCACCATTTCTGTTTGCAGCCTTGCTGGTGCTGCTGGCGAGCCGCTTTGGGGCACTGGTCAGCGTAGTTGGATCGTTGCTGGCTGCAATGATATTCGCACAGATGTTATTTTCGCCTCTTCATTCTCTGCGTGTTGAGAACGATGCGGAGAGGGCTACGCTCGCGTGGATGATCCTGTTGTCGGTTTCGGCATCTTACCTTCTGTTTCCTTCGCGAACCGATCGGCATCGCCTCTGAGTCAGCGAACGATCTCCGGTGCCCACGCCAGCATTTTGTGGGAACGGGAGAAGTGGCAGAGATTCGGCTCTCCCGGTAGAGCGAGGCCGAGGGGCTCGGCCAAACTGTTGGCGCGGATCTCAACGCAGGCCCGCTGCAATTCCCACGGCAGATGATGGATTTCGGCGCGGTAACAGCGTTTGCGGTTCCAAGAGTACACACAATATCGTTCAGTGAGGAACTCATCTAAGCTTTGGCGGCGTGTCCGCCCAGCTTCGCCCTGCGGAGAGTAGATAGCGTCAAATTTGGCGCGACCGCCGATCGGTCCATGCAGACGAGAGGAGCGGAAGTGAATCGCTTTCTCCGTCGGATTGCGCGCGTGAATGGTGGCACCGCTGATCTGCATTGCAGCGTGCCAGTAGGGCATGCGGAAGAAGATCCGGGCGAACCACACTGCCGAGAGATTCGCCGCGTCCACACTGAAATAGAAGAGTCCTGGCTTTCCTTGCATGCTGACATAAGTACGCACGTTGATTTGCGGAAAGAAAGAAAGGCCGGGCAGGGGTGGGACTCCGCTGGGACGCACATGGCTGGCGCAGCACGGTGAAACCGTAAGCCAGGCGACGCCGTCGTCGTAGAGATCAAGGGTGAGGGCCTCTGGAACCAGGCGCCGAAGCGTGGGCGGGTCGATTGCGAAATGTGCAAACAGCAGGTCGTTCCAGCTTTGCGAGAATAGCCAATGGGCGTCGGGAGGCAGCCACGGCCGATGCTCGACCGAATAGAGCAGGCTGCCGGCGGTGACGAATTGGGTCTGAAACTCGGGCTCCAACACTCTGGCCTCAGCAAAAGCGTAGCCCAATTCCGTGCTGCGCTGCACGGGAATCTAATCTATATCATCCATTTGCGCTTGCTTCGCGTACAAAACTGGGGCGAAAAATCAAGCCGCAAATTGTGAGTTGGCAATCGCTTGAGCTTTGCGTCAAAATCAAGCCTATGACCGCTCCCGCCTCCGGCACCAATTCCACCTCCGAGCCTGTCCCCGCCGAAACGCAAGTGTACTGCATCCATGGCGCTGACCCGGAGGTTCAGGCCTACGCCATGGCCAAGTACTCGCGTTCCTCGCTTTCGATGAAAGAGTCACTGGCGGAGCTGAATGAGCAGAAGGCGGAGAAGTTTCTCAGCACGTTCTACTTTCAATACGGGCACCGCTCGATTGCCGATCTTGCGCACATCGCCATGGCCATTGAACGGCTCTCCTTGCTGGCCGCCACGCTGGTGGTGGACGAAACCCGTTGGGACGGACAGGAGCGTTCGACGCGGTACCAGGATTTCAGAAAGAGCGGCTACTATACGCCGGGATTCAGCGATGCCGCAGAGCGGCTTCTTTACCAGGAAACCATAGATTTCCTCTTCTCCGAGTACCGCAAATTCAGTGAACTGAATTTCCAGTATCTGGTATCTCAGACTCCCAAGCCGGCGGAGATGACGCAAGAGGCCTACGAGCGCACCTTGCGCGCTCGCGCCTTTGACATCTCGCGTTACCTGCTGCCCTTGGCGACCAATACGTCGCTGGGCCAGATTGTGAACGCGCGGACGCTGGAGACGCAGCTCTCGCGGCTGCTCGGCAGCCCCTATGAGGAAGTGCGCCTGCTCGGCGAACGTATGAAGCAGGCCGCGCGCGAAGCAGCCTGGGACGTAAATGCCGAGAAGCGCCGTACGCTGGTTCAGGCGATCGCCGCCCAGGACGCAGCACTGGGAGAGCGGGCGCGGGCAGAGTTGCTGCGGGAGATTCGGAGCTCCCCCACGCTGGTAAAGTACGCAGAGCCCAGCGCTTACGAGCTTTCATCCCGGCGAGAGTTGGCGCAGGCAGAAGCTGAGTTGATGCGCGGGCTTTCCGTTGAACCGGCTCCTGCGGTCGATCTGCTCGATGAAGAGCCCCTGGAAATCGAGGTGGCGACGACGCTGCTTTATGAACACTCGCGCCATCGCTACCGGCAGCTGCGCGAGGCCGTAGCCGGGTTGAGCCCGGCGCGGCGCGAGGAGATTATTGATCTCGGCATGCGCCACCGCGGCCGTCATGACGAACTGCTCCGTGCTTACTGCGCCGGACAGCAGTTCCGCTTCGACATTCTGATGGACATTGGCGCTTATCGCGATCTTCATCGCCACCGTCGCTGCGTGCAGATTCACCAGGAGTATTGCTTTGCGCACGGTTTTGAAACGCCGCGTGAGATCGAAGAGGCTGGATACGGCGAACTCTACGGTGAGGTGATGCGGCGCGCGGCCGATGCGGGGCAAAAACTCGCGGTTGGGCTCGCGGCACGTGGCGAGGCCGTGCAGTCCACGCAATACCTGATTCCGCTGGCCTATCGCAAGCGCACGCTGTTCAAGATGGATTTCGCCGAGGTGGTCTACATCAGCGAACTGCGCACCGGGGTGGGCGGCCACTGGAGCTATCGCAATGTGGCCTACCAGATGTACGAACGGGTCGCGGAACGCTATCCGGCGCTGGCCAAGTACTTCCGGGTTACGGATATCCGCCAGCCAGTGGACCTGCTGCAGAGGTGATCGCGGGGGAGGCGGGGACCGAGACGGTCCCAAGGGGGCAATGTACAATCAGTGCTGGCCAAAATAGAAAAACGGAAATTCGGGCAAAAACGTGTCGATCAAGAAAGCCATCAAGCAGCGCGCCCCCTGGCTGATTCCTGCGTACAGTTTTTTCTGCTGGAGTTTTGTGATCCGTCCGCGATGGCGAAAATTGGGTATGGCCGTATTTACGGAGTACTACCGAAGCAACGGGTGGGGGAGCGCCGAATCCAGGTCGGGCGAGGGTTCCACGTTAGAGCAGACCTCAGTGATCCGAGCTGAGCTGCCTCGGATCGTTCGGGATTTCCAGGTTCAAACGATCCTCGATATTCCGTGCGGTGATTTTAACTGGATGAAGCTGCTGGACCTTCCCGTAGCATATACAGGGGCTGACATCGTAGACGAGATCGTTGCCGGGAATCAGAAGAATTTCTCCAGTGATAAGCGCTCCTTTATTAAGCTGGACCTGACCGCCGCCCCCCTGCCGGCGGTGGATATGATCTTGTGCCGCGACTGTCTCTTCCACTTTTCGTTTGAACACGTATTTACAGCGCTCGAAAACATAAAAAAGAGCCAATCACAATTTCTGCTTACCACAACCAACACGCGTCTGGAATGCAATCGCGATATCGTTACCGGGGAGTGGAGGCGACTCAACTTGCAGATTCCGCCGTTCTCATTCCCGAAGCCGCTACTCCTGTTGGATGAGCAATCTCCAAATCCAGCGTCACCTGACAAACACATTGGCTTATGGAGAATCAGCGACCTGTAAAGACCGGTGCTAGGCCGTTGCTCCCTTTCATTCCCCCATCGCGCCCGCCCGTGCTATTCTTCGGGCAGTCATTCCCATTTATGTGAAAATTGTTGAAGCCCGCACGCCAGCAGGCGGCAGGTAAGGAGTGCTTCATGGCCGACGACCGGTCCCACGCAATTGACGTTGCGCTTTCTCAAATTGAAAAGCAGTTCGGCAAGGGTTCAATCATGCGCCTGGGGAGCAAGGGGCCCATCGTTCCCATCGCGGTGATCTCAACCGGCAGCATCTCTTTTGACGCCGCCCTGGGCGTGGGCGGAGTCCCACGGGGCCGCGTGGTGGAGGTGTTCGGTCCCGAATCCTCAGGCAAAACCACCATCAGCTTGCAGATCATCGCCGAAGCTCAGAAGGCGGGCGGCATGGCAGCCTTTGTGGACGCTGAACACGCTCTGGATCCCGCCTACGCCAAGCGCCTCGGCGTGGACGTGGATAACCTGCTGGTTTCGCAGCCTGACTATGGCGAGCAGGCGCTGGAGATCACCGAAGCGCTGGTGCGCTCCGGGGCCATCGATGTGCTTGTGGTGGACTCGGTGGCGGCGCTGGTGCCCAAGGCCGAGTTGGATGGCGAGATGGGCGACAGTCACATGGGTTTGCAAGCGCGGCTGATGTCGCAGGCGCTGCGCAAACTTACCGGTACGGTCAGCAAGTCGCGCACCTGCCTGATCTTTATCAACCAGATTCGCGAGAAGATCGGCGTTATGTTTGGCAATCCTGAGACCACCACCGGCGGACGCGCCCTGAAGTTTTACTCGTCGGTGCGCATCGACATCCGGCGTATCGCCGCAATCAAGGACGGCGACCAGGTTGTGGGTTCGCGCACCAAGGTCAAGATTGTCAAGAACAAGACCGCAGCTCCCTTCCGCGAGGCTGAGTTCGACATTATGTATGGCGAAGGCATTTCGCGCGAAGGCGACATGCTGGATGTAGCGGTGGAGCGCAATATCGTCGAGAAGTCCGGTGCCTGGTACAGCTTCGAGGGCGAGCGCATCGGCCAGGGTCGTGAGAATACGAAGAATTTCCTCAAGGAGAACAAGGATATCTCGGCCAGAATCGAAGGGGCAGTACGCAAGGCACTGGGATTGGACCGAGCCGCAGCCGAGGCACCCGCGGATCCGTTGCCGGTTTCACCCAAGGAAGTGGCCGCAGCCAAGGCGGCTGTGCCAAAGAAATAAACCCGAAGATAATTCAAGAGGGGCGGAGTGATCCGCCCCTTCTCTCATTTCCACCCCTAACTAGCGGGGAAATAGACTCCGCTCACTTCTCTAAAATTTCAGGCGATCGCTTCCTGGCTATCTGTAACCAAGTGCGGACGCAATCTGCTGGCCGGATCCAAAAACTGCTCCAGTTTGGTGGCCTGAAGCATTTCCACAATCAGCGGACTGGCGTGGGTGATTTGTACCTGCTTGCCCTTCTCGACGGCAATCGCTAAGAGGGAGGCCAGACTACCCAGACCGCCACAGTCTACGGTGCGGACTCCCGCCATGTTGATGGTTAGCTTGTCGAAGCCGCCCATCAACAACAGGGCGCTGCGACGAAAGGCTTCCGCTTCCTTCCCCCCCACCAACTTCCCATGGCACGCCATTGTTACGCGCTCGCGGCCGGTACGAACTTCTAAGATTAGATCCATTCACCGTTCCTCGGTTGAACTCTTCACTCTACTTTGATGGATTTAAGCTTAGAGAGGGCTAGTTGCAGGCAGATGAATGGCAATTAAAGAGTGCATGAATGGGCCGATTCCCGGAATGGAATAAGCGGCAATAGCCTCAAGTTACGGCTGTGCAACGATGTCCTTTGTGGGTTCCGGCGCGAACTTGGGACCATCATCCTGATGACGCCAGTGGAGCCAGAGAATACGCACCGTAGCCATTGCGGGAACGGCTAGATAAATTCCGACTACGCCGGCGATTTCACCCCCCGCCAGCACTCCAAAGAGAGTTACCAGCGGATGCATCTCGACGCGTCCGCCGAGGATGCGCGGCGAGATCACATAATCCAGCGAGCCGCGCCAAACCATCAGGAAGGCCAGCACCAGCAACATATGGCCGTAGTTGAGCACAAAACTGACGCCCAGGATCATGATTGCAGCGACCAGTGGGCCGACAAATGGAATAAATTCCAGCATGCCCCCCAGCGTTCCCAGCGCCCAGGAATAGGGCACGCGCATCAACGTGAGCACGCTGATGTAGACCGCCCCCGAGAGAGCCGCCACGTAGAGCTGCGCACGCACAAACTGTGACAGCATCTCGTCGAGATGGTTCAAGATGCCGGCCAAAAGCTCGCGGCTTCGCGGATTATTTAGGAGGCCTTCGATGCTGCGCGCAAATCGGCTTTTGTCTTTCAGAAAGAATATGGCGAGAATTGGAATCAGCACAATCCAGAACGCATTTCCGGCAATCTCGGTGATCTTCGAACCTTGCGCGCTGATGGCGGAGAGGACTTCGCCACGGTGCTCGATGATGAATTGATGCAAGCGGGCCTGGGTCTCTTGGCTCCATCCCCGCTCACTGCCGAGCTGGAAGGCAATGTTTCCGGTTGCGACTTTGTTGTAGAGCTCGGGAGCGGCTTGGGAAAGGTGCCGCAGTTCGCTCATAACGCGTGGGCCCACTTCGAATCCCATGACCAGCAAGGCCGCGAATATGATGACGTAAACCACGGTTATGGCGAATCCCCGGCGCAGATGGGTCCACCTTTGCACCAGCTCAATCGGCGGCTCAAGCAGGTATGCAAAGAGCATCGCAAACAGAAACACCAGCAGCGGCCTGCGTGCCAGCCACACCAAGCCAAGAACTGATCCAATCGCTAGGATCGTGAATAGAACGCGCAACGTAGCCTTGTCGAGAAGGTTCATGACATGGGTTGCCTTAGAAACCGCCCCATTGTAGAGCATGGGCCGGATTTCGCAGGCGTGGCGGCTAAGGTATCTGTGCCTGTGATGCTTTGTGCAGGCTTTGTGATTCCCCCCTGCGACCCGGCTCGGCCCTGACAACTACAGGAGGTTGGGTCAGAAAAACTCCGCAACGGGTTGATTGCCACAGCAACGAGGCATAAAATCTCTTGGGCCACTCTGCGAGGAACCTTGAAGCGAGTCATTGCCATCTACCCA
Source organism: uncultured Acidobacteriota bacterium (assembly GCA_963738165.1). Taxonomy (GTDB): domain Bacteria; phylum Acidobacteriota; class Terriglobia; order Terriglobales; family Acidobacteriaceae; genus TOLSYN. Next base: position 268,871 of record CAVTVE010000016.1, on the reverse strand, counting down.
GGATCTTTCGACCCCCCCACCAACGGCCACCTCGACTTGATTCAGCGGGGTGCGAGAATCTTCGATGAACTGGTAGTGGCAATACTGCGGAACTCCGAGAAGGCTCCGCTGTTCAGCTTGGAGGAGCGTCTGGAGATGCTTCACGAGTGCACCAGCCAGTTTCCAAACGTTTCTGTGGAGTCTTTTGCCGGTCTGCTGGTGGACTACGCACGAGATCGCGGCGCCCAGGCGGTGCTTCGCGGTATCCGGGCCGTCAGTGACTACGAATATGAACTCCAGATGGGCTGGATGAATCGCAAGCTCGATCCCAGCCTGGAGACGGTTTTCATGATGCCCGCAGAGGCGTATTCTTACTTGAGCTCACGACTCGTACGGGAGATTGCCTCACTGGGCGGCTCGCTCGGAGGGCTGGTTCCCGCCTCGGTGGAGAGCCGGCTTCGTGAACGTTTCAGGGATGCCCCGCTGGCTTCCAAGTAAATTTCGCCACCCTGGATCCGGGACGCAACCCACATCACTTATACAGAAAGGAAATCCAGTGTCATCAACCGTAGCTAGCGCATTCACTGCCCGCATTGGCCGAATTGAAATCTCGGCTACCATGGCCATCAACAACGAAGCAACCATGCTGCGTTCGCAGGGGGTGGACCTGGTAGATTTCGGCGCTGGAGAGCCGCACTTCACCACGCCTGAGCACATCAAGCAAGCCGGCATCGAAGCCATTCAGAAGAACTTCACCAAGTACACGCCGGTGGCCGGAATCAAGGAATTGCGGGAAGCCGTGGCTGCTCGCCACAAACAGGATTTCGACTCGACCTACACGTTTGATGAGACCATCGTGACCACTGGTGGCAAAAGCGCGCTGTTCAACACCTTTCAGGTGCTTATTGATCACGGCGACGAGGTCATTATCCCCGTGCCGTACTGGGTTTCATTCAAGGACATGGTCGAGTTCTGCGGCGGCAAGTGCGCGTTCGTCGCCACACACGCCGATGAAGGCTTCCGCCTGACCGCCGCCATGGTTGAAAAGGCGATCACTCCACGTACGCGCATTATCCTGCTGAACTCGCCGAACAATCCGTCGGGTGCGGTGGTTACGCCCGAGGATCTGGCAGCGATCCTCAAGCTGGCTGCCTCGCGTGGCATCTACGTGATGAGCGATGAATGCTACGTGTACCTGGACTACACGGGCCGTCCGTTTTCACTGGGCACGCTGAAGGAGTACAAGGATTCGCTGCTGCTGATGGGCTCGCTTTCCAAGACCTATTCCATGACTGGATGGCGTCTCGGATTTGCCATGGCGCCAAAGGCAGTGATCGGGCAGTTGCAGAAGCTGCAGAGCCAATCGACTTCGAACCCGACCTCGATTGTGCAGAAGGCAGGTTTGGCGGCGCTGAACTCTTCCCAGCAGTGCGTCGCAGACATGCGCACCGAATACATTCAGCTTCGGGATCGCATCGTCGCGGGGCTTCGCACCATTCCCGGTGTGAAGGTAAATCTTCCCGAAGGCGCGTTCTACGCTTTTCCGGACGTCAGTGAGATCGCAGCGCGCGCCCGCATGAACACCACCGAGTTGACCTCGCGGCTACTGCGCGAAGGCCATGTCGTGGGTGTCCCCGGCGAGGCGTTCGGAATGCCCGGACACATTCGTATGTCCTATGCGACCTCCGCGGCAGAGATCGATCGCGGGCTGGATCGGGTGCGCACTTTCTTTGCTTCGCTGTAGCTTGAATTGTGGAGGAGTGAGATTCCACCCCGGCATCTCATTCCTTCCCAGTTCCCATCCAACTGTTAGATTGCGCTACTCTGTCATCGGGGCGCTTTAAAATGCCGGTACTCTTTCCATTTCTGATCACTCCCGAGTTTTACGAACGCGTGTGGGGCGCGCGCGATCTGCGCCCCTATTTCAGCCGTGTGGCGGAAGCTGAGCCGATCGGCGAGGTTTGGCTGACGGGAGAAAGCTGCCGGGCTGCCACTGGCCCGCTTGCCGGACAGACCTTGCGCGAGTTGGCGGCACAGTACGGTGCCGAACTCACGGGAGAGGCTTCGCCGCAAGCCACCCGTTTTCCGCTGCTCATCAAATTCCTGTTTCCCCGCCAGAAGTTGAGTGTGCAAGTGCATCCGGATGACGCCGGAGCGCGTCTGGCCGGCGAAGTCTGTGGCAAAACGGAGTGTTGGTATGTGGCTCGTGCGGTGAATGGCGCCCAGGTCGGAGTCGGTCTGCGCGCCGGAATTAATCGCGAGATGTTCCGCCGGGCGATCGAGGCCAATCAAGCTGAGCACATGCTGAACTGGCTCGATGTGCACTCCGGCGAGATGATCTACGTCGATGCAGGCACGGTTCATGCCGTGGGCCCCAACTCCATCATCGTTGAAACCCAGCAGAACAGTGACATCACCTATCGCCTCTACGATTATGGCCGACCGCGTGAACTTCATCTGGGGCGTGGCATGGCAGCCATCCGGGAAAAAACATACGCGGGCCGGACTGAAGTGCGGAGAGTAATGGCCCATGAGGAGTTGGTTTGCTCACCGTGCTTCATCGTTGAAAAGCACAGGATCGAAGCTCCGGTGAGGCTTGAGGCCGAGCCGGGAAAGAGCTCGGTCCAGGTGCTGGTGGCATTGGACGGCGGAGCGGTGATTGAGTGCGCCGGTTTTCAGCCGCTGACCTTCACGCGCGGTGAAGCCGTGATCATCCCTGCCTCGTCACCGCCGGTCACGCTACGCGCGCAGTGGAGCGCCGAGCTTCTCCGCATGCGCCTCCCCTCACGGGCTGTGGCGGAGCCACGCACAACTCTGCACATTGGCAGCACAACTACGCATGGTTGATTTAAATATTATTGTGGGTTCAAGGAGTCATTTTGGCGAAGACTCGTAAGCCGGAGTTCTACCCAATCATTCTGGCCGGAGGTCGCGGCACCCGTTTCTGGCCCCTCAGCCGCAAGAAATTTGCAAAACAACTGCTGCCGCTGAATTCCGAACAGTCCATGATTCAGGACACAGTGGCGCGCCTTCTGCCCACGGCAACCAGCGAAAACTTCTGGATCATCACCAACGGTGATCTTCGACAGAGCATTGCGCGCCAGCTTAAATCGTTGCCGCGCAAACAGATGATTGCCGAGCCGGTGGGGCGCAACACCGCTCCCGCCATTGGGCTCGCGGCATTCATTCTGCATCGCCGGAATCCGGACGCGGTGCTGGGACTATTTCCTTCCGACCAGGTCATTCAAAAAGAAAAGCAGTTCCGCAAGGATTTGCAGGCCGGGATCGCGCTGGCGGCCGCCGGAGAGAACATCGTAGTGATGGGCGTGAAGCCAACCCGCGCGGAGACCGGATTCGGATACGTTGAGGCGGGCTCAGTCCATCAAGGTGCGGTAATGCGGGTTCGGCGCTTTCGCGAAAAGCCGCAGAAGGAAGTCGCAGAGCAGTTTCTTGCGGCAGGAAATTTTTACTGGAACAGCGGAATGTTCCTGTGGTCTGCGAAAACCCTGGTCAACGCGCTTCGGCAGTATCTGCCTGCAACCGCGGTGCTGCTGGAAAAGATCGCGGCGACTTGGGGCACGCGCAAGTTCGACGAGACGCTACGCAAGCTTTATCCAAAGTGCGAAGACAAGAGCGTCGATTACGGTATTCTCGAACCGCGCTCCGCATCCGGCGAAGAAGGCTCAAATATCTTCTGCATTCCTGCCGATTGGGGATGGAATGATCTGGGTTCCTGGGCCGCGCACTTCGAGCATCGCATCGCACAAGGGCGGCACAAGGACAATGTCATCTCTGCCGAGGACAACTTCGTCCTCGACGCTCACGGCAACTACTTTCACGCACCCGGAAAGTTCATCGCTGCAATCGGAGTGCAGGGCCTGGTCGTAGTGGACTCGGGCGATGCGCTTCTGATTACCACCGTGGAGCGCTCGCAGGATGTGGGCAGGATCGTGAAACATCTCGACCAGCACCAGCAGTGGAAACTGGTTTGACGATGAAGGATGGCGGCATGTCTCAGAAGATAAGCTTCGGCACGGATGGATGGCGGGGCGTGATCGCCGATGATTACACGTTTGAAAACGTGCGCCGCGTTGCCCATGCGATTGCCAATTACGTTCACCAGAACGAGGAGCCGTCGAAGGGAATTCTGGTTGCCTATGACACGCGCTTCGGCTCGCGGCGCTTTGCCGAGATCACGGCCGAAGCCATCGCCGCCAGCGGCATCGGAGTGCGGCTTGCGCGTGAGATTACGCCGACCCCCGCCCTCAGCTACATGGTGAAGCAACTGGGCGCCGCCGGTGGAGTCATGATCACCTCGAGCCACAATCCATGGAACTGGAATGGAGTGAAATACAAAGCCAGTTATGGCGGTTCGGCCACCCCTGCGATCATGCGGAAGATCGAAGCGTTGATCGATACGAGACCAATCGAGAACAAGGGTGGCAGCGTGGTCGAAGCGGATTTCAAGACCGCCTACATTTCGGCGGTGAAGGCCTTCGTCGATCTCAAACTGATCGCGCAGGCGAAGCAGAAATTTGCCATTGACGTAATGTATGGAGCTGGGCGCGGCATCATCGCGGAGATCTTCAAGGAACTCGGCATCGATCATCTTGAAATTCACGGCGAGATCAATCCGCTCTTCCCGGGATTGAATCCCGAGCCGATTCTGCCGCATCTCAGCGGCCTGCAAGAAGCAGTCGTTGCCAACCATTGCGACGCGGGCCTGGCCACCGATGGCGATGCCGACCGCATCGGTGCAGTAGCCGAAGATGGCAGCCTGGTGGACGCGCACAAATGTTATGCGGTGCTGCTCGAATGGCTGCTTAAACGCAAGCAGTGGCCGGGTGCCATCACTCGCGCCTTCAACACCACACGGATGCTGGATCGCATTGCCAAAGCCTATGGCCGCGAACTGATCGAGCACGGCGTGGGCTTCAAGCACGTGGTTGACATTGTGCTTAGTGGCAAGCAGGTGTTGATCGGCGGCGAGGAATCGGGAGGCATTGGCATCCCGAGATTTTTGCCTGAACGCGACGGAATATTGAATGCCCTGCTGCTGGCCAATGTGATGGCCGAGGAGGGAAAGACGCTAGGGCAACTGGTGGAAGATTTGCAGCAAAAGTACGGCCGCCACTACTACGGACGCCGCGACCTGCACGTGTCCGAGCCGGTGATACAAGACGCTCTGCGCCGTGCGGCTGCCAAGCCAGCCACGCTGGGGAAGTTCAAAGTGCGGCGCATGGAAGATCTGGATGGCTACAAGTTTTTCCTCGATGCGCCCTCGTATGGCAATGGAGCCGAAGCCTGGATGCTGGTGCGAGGCTCCGGCACAGAACCGTTGCTGCGCGTCTATTGCGAAGCCGCCTCGCCCGAGATGGTCGGCGAAATTCTGGACGCCGGCATCGCCTTTGTCCACGAGCGCGCCACCAGCGCGTAATCCGCTCGGGCCAGTATGCGTCCCAGCCGCTTGGCCGGGACGCTTTATTTTTTATTGTTCTACAGGTTCGCGGTTCTGCTCGCGGATCGTCAGCTTGCCTACGATCAGCTCGTCAATTTCCAAGTGCCTTATGCGTCCGCAGCCCATGGTCATGCGCCCGATCGCTACGACCCCGATGGCGAGCGCACCCACCGCGAATGCGCCTGTGGCGAGTGCGCCAATGGCAGTAGCGCCCATGGCTACACGTCCAACTGCCTTGCTCTTCTCTACCGCGTGTCCGCTTTTGCATTTGCGTCCAAACATCGTTTTCTCCTTGCGATTCTGAGCTTCTTGGCGGAAGTCCCGTGATTGTGGATGACGATTTGGTATCCTCAAGATGTGAATAAGATGGTTTTCTCCAACCTGGTGCACCGGCCGCTGCGCACCATGATCAGCGTTTTCGCGATTTCGATCGAGGTCACGCTGATTCTGCTCATTGTAGGCCTGTGCTTGAGCATGCTCAACGATTCCGCCGACCGGCAAAAAGGGATCGGATTCGACGTTATGGTTCTGCCGCCGGGCTCCAGTTTCTTTACCGGCATCACCGGCGCCCCGGTCTCGATCAAAGTCGCGGACAAACTGCGGACGCTTCCGCACGTTCGCAATGTGGCTCCAGTGGTCACGCACTTTATTACCGCGCCAACCCTGGAAATTATCGACGGCGTCGACCTGAATCCGAATTCGCCGAACGACTATGACAAGATGGGTCATCCATTCCGTTATCTTGCCGGAGGTCCGTTCCAGGGGCCGTACGACATGATCGTGGATGATATGTTTGCGGATCAGCACCACACCAAGGTCGGCGACCACTACGAGGTGCTCAACCATGACTTCCGCGTCTCCGGCATTGTGGAGCATGGCAAGGGGGCACGGCGCTATCTGCCGATTACGACCTTGCAGGAACTGCTCGGCTCCGAAGGTAAGGCAAGCACGTTCTTCGTGGAGACCGACAAGCCCGACAACGCCGGCATTGTAGTTTCGGAGATCAAACAGGTACCGGGGATGGAAGGCTACATTGCGCGATCTCTGGCCGAGTACTCTTCGCTGATGACGGTAGGTAACATTCCGGGATTGAACTGGTTCTTCAATGTTGTGATTGGAATCTCATTGACCATCGGTTTGATCGTGATCTTCCAGTCGATGTACACGGCGGTAATGGAGCGCACGCGCGAGATTGGAATTCTTAAGTCGCTGGGCGCATCACGGTACTACATCCTGAACGTAGTCCTGCGCGAATCCTTCGCACTGGCTGTGGGAGGAGTCCTGCTGGGGTTGGCGCTCACAGCCATTGCAAGCCTGGCGATCAACTACAAATATCCGCTGCATCGGGTAGTGTGGGACTTCCATTGGGTGCTGCGCGCGGCGATCTTGGCCGTTGGCAGCGCGCTGCTTGGCGGGCTGTATCCGGCGCTCAAGGCCGCAAAGAAAGATCCCATCGAGGCTCTGGCGTACGAATAGCCGTGGGATCAGAACTTCGGCCTGATGAACCATGCCCCGGACGCCCTCCGGGGCATTTTCATACAACCGCGAATGTGAGTTGCGTTCGGCATAGAGCGCGGCAGAGAGCGCAACCCAAAGGCCGCAGCCTTCGTCCTATGAAAGTGCTCACTGTCGCTCAGTCTTCCGCGCTCGGCGCGACCGTCCGGGGCAGTGTGGTGGATTTTCATCTCTGGGCGCCGCGGCTTCCGGAGGTCACTCTCCGCCTGCAACAGCGTGAGTGCGGTGCATTCGGCACACCCCAGGAGTTCCCCATGCGTGCCCTTGGCGAGGGGTACTGGGAACTGACTCTGGCTGCCTCGCCCGGCGACCGCTATCAGTATGTGACCGGCTCGCTGGCTCTCCCCGATCCGGTCTCGCGTCTGCTTCCCGAGGGCGTCCACGGCCCGACCGAAATCGTCGATCCCGCCTTCCCGTGGACCGACCATAAGTGGCCCGGACTTCCGCTCGAAGAGGTTGTGCTTTACGAACTCCACGTCGGAACCTTTACTCCCGGTGCCACGTTGGATTCGGCAATCGAACGCCTCGACTACCTGCGCGCGCTCGGGGTCACCTCCATCGAACTGATGCCGGTGAACGCCGTCCCCGGCTCGCGAAACTGGGGCTATGACGGGGTGGGCCTGTATGCGGTGCAGGCCAACTATGGCGGCCCCGCGGCGCTTCGGCGCTTTGTTGCCGCCGCTCACCAGCGCGGCCTTGCGGTGATTCTCGATGTGGTCTACAACCACTTGGGCAATGAGGGAAGCTACCTCGCGCGATTCGGCCCGTATTTCACCTCGCGCCACAAGACACCGTGGGGCGACGCCATCAACTACGACGACGAAGGCAGTCCGCACGTCCGCCGCTTTATCGTCGAAAATGCTCTCTACTGGCTTCGCGAGTATCACCTCGACGGGCTTCGCCTCGACGCCGTGCAGACGATTTGCGACGATTCCCCACAGCACATCGTTGCCGAGATCGCCGCCCGCGCCCACCAGTTCGGCGCAGTCGAGGGCCGCACCATCCTCGTCATGGTGGAGAGCGACGAAAACCTCCCGCGCTACGTGCTTCCAGTGGAGCAGGGGGGCTACGCCGCCGACGCGCTCTGGAGCGACGACTTCCACCACGCCATCCATGCCCTGCTGACCGGCGAGCGCAACGGCTACTACCGGGATTTCGCCGACGCCGCGCTGCTCCCTCGCGCCCTCTCCGAGCCCTATGTCTTTCAAGGTGAAGCCTTCCAGTTCTGGCAGGGGCGCCCGCGCGGAGCTCCCGCCGACGGGCTTCCGTTGCCCTCTCAGATCATCTGCATTCAGAACCACGACCAGGTAGGCAACCGCGCCTATGGCGAGCGCCTTACTACGCTCGTCCCGGCGGGGGCGCGCAAACTCGCTGCGGCGCTGCTGCTGCTCTCGCCGCACACTCCCTTGCTTTTCATGGGGCAGGAGTACGACGAGCCCGCGCCGTTCCAGTTCTTCACCAGCTTCGGCGACCCCACCATCCAGAAAGCCGTCTCCGAAGGCCGCCTCCGCGAGTTCGCTGAGTTCGGCTGGAGCGATGTCCCCGATCCGCAGGACCCTGCGACCTTCGAACGCTCGCGCCTGCAGTGGTTGCAGGGCACGGCGAGTCTCGAAATGCTTGATTGGTACCGCAGCCTCCTCCAGCTCCGCCGCGAGTTCGTTCTCCCATCACCGCGCACAGCGCATGCCGCCTGGAGCGCCGACCATCTGCTCACCGTTCAGATCCCCGCACAGTCTCCCCGGCTTAGGATTACCGCCAGCTTCCCTCGCGAAAGACACGACCAAACCAGCGACGGCGGGCAAGCCTCATCTCCCGGCGAGGGTTGGGTTTTAAAGTTGGAAAATAAACAGGATGGCTATTGGACGAAGGTCCACGTTCGCGCAAAGTAGGACGATACCGCCTAACGCAGCGCTTCTTCGAGCTGCCGTGCCGAGTCCAGCGCCAGCCAGTCCTCGCCCCAAGCCGCACTGATCTGCACCCCAACCATCGGCGCACACGGAATCGTTACAGCCGGCCATCCGAGCACGTTGAAGGGCCTGGCATTGCGCAGCATCTTCAACTCCAGCGTGCGCGCCTGCGGCCCATCAAGCTCCTCCAGCAGCGGTGGCAAGATGGGAGAGGTTGGAGTCAGCACCACATCTACCTCCGGCACACCTGCCCTGCAACGTTCGCGCAGTAATTCCAGCCCGCGCCGTGCCTCGATGTAAGCCTCAACTCCAACCTTCTTCCCGTTGAGAATGCGCGGCAGGGTTCGCGGATCGTACAAGGCCCCGCGCTCCGCGACCCACTTCTCGTGGAAGGCCCAGCTCTCCGCGTTGCTCACGCTGCGATCCTCGCTGATCTCGATCTCGACCTCACGCAGACTCCATCCCAAACTGCGCGCAGCCTCCAGCGCCTTTTCAAAACCAGCTTCCACCTCGGGCGCCAGCTCCTGGCAAAAATACTTTCGCGCCACCCCGCAACTCAGTTCTCGGGTGAGTTGCGCCCTGGGTTCCGTCGAACGTCGAGCTTCGCCTGCCAGCACCGCGAACAGTACGCCCGCATCTTCCACCGTGCGCGCCAGCGGCCCAACGTGGTCATACGACCAAGCCAGCGGAATCACTCCCGCCACCGGAACCGCGCCCCATGTTGGCTTAAAGCCGACCACGCCGCAACAGGCCGCGGGCAGACGGACAGAGCCCGCCGTATCGGTTCCCAGCGCGCCAAAGCACATTCCTGCCGCGACCGCTGCCGCCGAACCGGACGACGACCCTCCGCACACCCTTGCCCGGTCCAGCGGATTCCGCGCCGCACCGAAGGCGCTGATCGCTCCGCTCCCGCCGTAGGCAAACTCGTGCAGATTGGTCTTGCCGACGATAATCGCCCCTGCCGAGCGTAATCGCCGCACGCACTCCGCATCGTCGATCGCCGGAGCATCATCTTCCAAGACGAGGCTGCCCGCCGTGGTTCGCATCCCGCGAACGTCCATCAAGTCCTTGATCGCAAGCGGAACACCGCGCAACGCCCCAGCGCCGGAATTCGCGGTTTTATCCGCCTCTTCAGCATCGCGCAGCGCCTCACTTTCACGCACGCTAATGAATGCGCGAAGCTCGTCGTTGTCGGCGGCAATCTTACCGAGGCACTCACGAAGCGCCGCAGCGGCCGAGACCTCGCCTCGCTCCAATCGCGAGCGCAATTCCATCAAACTCCAATTCGGAATCAGCTTCGAATTTAATGAAGGGTCTGTCATCGGCTATGGCTCTTGCCTGGGTGATTTTATGTGTGCTGGCGGTGTGTGGCTTCCTCGGCCACGATTGCTATCGCTGCCTCATCCGCTGCGGCGACCACCTGGGCGCGGTCGAGCATCAGGCACTTGTTCGCATCCAGCGCCAGGCAGCTTGCCCCGGCGCGCACCATCGTCTCAATCGTGTGAATCCCCACTACCGGCACGTCGAAGCGCATGTCCTGATTCGGTTTGGCCACCTTGATCACGGTCAGCGACCTGCTCAGTGTACTGGCTTCTCCGTGCAGCCCTTTCATCAGCGCCCCGGCGCGCAGAATCGCCTCGTCGGTGCCTTCCATAGCCTCGATGGCAACGCAGGCAGCCTCGGCAATCACCACCGTTTGTCCAATGTCGAAGCGCGCCACGTGATGCGCTACCGCGCGGCCGTAGGTGATGTTGGTCTGCTCCTGATCGTTGGGCGCTCGCCGGGTCAGCACTCCCGCCGGAGCCAGCATCGGCTCCAGCAGGGCGGTCGAGTTCTGCAAGTGAATTCCCTCATCCGCGAGCACTTTTGCCACTGCGCCAATCAGCGAATCCGTGTTGCGCGTAGTCAGGCTCAGCAGCAGCTTGGCCAGCTTCCAGTCCGGCTTAATGGCGCTGAAGATCTGCTTGTGCTTGACTTGTCCGGCCATAATCGCTTCGCTGACGCCGGCGGCCTGAAAAGTTGAAATCAGTTTGCTCAGCTCGCCCAAGCTGAGCCAGTGCACCGCCACCGCGCCGCGCTTCTCAATCGCCGGGTCAGCCTCTTCGCGGATGGCTGCCACCACCACCTCATGGCCCTTGGCTTTTGCCGCATCCAGCACCAACAGCGGAAACTTTCCATTGCCGGCAATCAATCCCAGCGGTGCACCCATCCCACACTCCTCAAACAGCTTCTCTTCGCTACATCTCTATCGGCGCAACGAAAGCCTTCCTGCAATGGCATCGCATCGTATCACGTCGTCAGTCAGCACAGGGTATCGCCCATCCAAATTGCACAGAAAACGATGCCGGAGCGTCCAGCCCCGGCATCGCTGATCTTGACGTTGCTGTTCAACCTGACAAACTTTGAAACCTTCTCTTACTTCAGTATTCCGCGCTCGCTGCTGCGGATGAACTCGACCAGCAGCTTCACGTCTTCGGTCTGCTCCACCTCGCGCTCGATGCGCTCCAGCGCCTGGCTTGTATTCAGCTTCGCCGCGAGCAGAATCCGGAAGGCTCTCTGGATCGCGCGCACCCGCTCTTTGCTGAAGCCGCGCCTTTCCAGCCCAACCGCATTTGCGCCATAGGCGTGTACGTCGCGAACCGCGGAGGTCTTGGCGAACGGCATCACGTTCTGGGTGACGGTCGTCCCGCCGCCAATGTAGGAATGGGCGCCGATGCGCACAAACTGGTGTACCGGAGACAGCGCTCCCACTACTGCCCAGTCCTCCACCGTGACGTGGCCGGCGAGCGTAGCCGCGTTGGCCATGATGACGTTGTCGCCGATGAAGCAGTCGTGCGCGATGTGCGCATAGGCCATCAGCAGACACTTCGAGCCGATCTTCGTGAGGCCGCCGCCCTTAATGGTTCCGCGATGAATGGTGACGTACTCGCGAATTTCGTTATGGTCGCCGATCTCCAGCCGCGTCGGGTCGCCTTTGAACGATAGATCCTGCGGCCCCATGCCGACCACGGCGAAGGGGTGAATGCGGTTATGGCTGCCAAGCGTGGTTGGTCCGGTGAGCACCACATGCGAAATCAGCTCGCAATGCTCGCCTATCTCGACCTGCGGGCCGACCAGGCAAAACGGCCCAATCGTGCAGGACTCGGGTATGCGCACGCTGGCGTCCACCACGGCACTCGGATGAACGTGGCTGGGATGAATTGTTGCCATGCCTACTCCGCTGCCGATTCTGCAGCTTCTGCTTTTTTCAGGTCCACCAGCCGGCAGGTCACCGTCGCCTCGCAGACTTTTTTGCCGTCCACGGTGATCGTGCCTTCCATCTTGACGGCCAGCGAGCGCCAGACGATCACGTTCACCTCGATGCGTAGCTGGTCGCCCGGTGTGACTTGGCGGCGAAACTTGGCGCGCTCGATCCCGGTGAAAACCGTCAGCATCTCAGCGCGATTGGGAATCTCGGTCATCAAAAGGGTCGCGCCAGATTGCGCAATCGCCTCGACCATGAGCACGCCGGGCATGATCGGATTGCCGGGAAAGTGCCCGCGGAAGAACTCTTCATTGGCGGTTACGTTCTTGATGGTGACAATCCGCTTCTTCCGCTCCAGCTCAATCACCCGGTCAATCAGCAGAAAAGGGTAGCGATGGGGCAGAATCTTCTGGATGGCAACGCTGTCGATAGGTAACTTCTCCAGCACTTCGGGCGTGAGGGTGGCGTCAGGGGTGTGTAATTCGCTCATGGAATGTCCTGTGGAAAGAATAAAGTATATCAGCCAGAGATGGCGAAAACGAAGCGCGACACCGGGCACCGTCAGAATCAGCGGCGGCATCTCATCGCATCGATCACCGCAAAATCGACAGCTCAGGAAATTTCATAGCTGCTAGAATCCCACCTCACAAAAAGGAGATCACAAAATGCGTATCGGATTCCTTGGTCTTGGACATATGGGACGAGCGATGGCAGGCAATCTCATCCGCTCCGGTCACGAACTGATTGTTTATAACCGAAGCCGCAACGCTGCCGAGGCTTTGGCGAAGGAAGGAGCCCAGGTAGCCGACTCCCCGGCCAAAGCTGCCGGGCAGGAAATTGTCATCACCATGCTCGCCGATGACAAAGCTGTGGAATCCGTAGTGCTAGGTGAGCATGGCGTTCTCGAAGGCATGCAGCGCGGCGGCCTGCATATTTCCATGAGCACCATCAGCACTGCTTTATCGCAGCGCCTTTCGGCGGCACACAAGGAGCGCGGACAGCAATATGCGGCGGCGCCCGTCTTCGGAAGACCTGAGGCCGCCGCCGAAGCAAAGTTATTCATCATTGCGGCCGGGCCGAAGGAGGCACTGGCAAAGGCAAAATCCGTCTTCGACGTTCTCGGGCAACGCACGTTCACGGTGGGCGAGCGGCCGGAACACGCAAACTACATCAAGCTGTCCGGAAATTTCATGATCACCTGTGTGATGGAGAGCCTCGGTGAGGTCTTCGCCGTCGCACGCAAGGCAGAGATCGATCCGAGTACGGTTTTTGAGGTGCTGAGCGGAACGCTCTTCGGTGCTCCTGTCTACAACACTTACGGCCCACGAATCATTGAGGAGAAATTTTCGCCGGCGGGATTCAGATTGCCGCTCGGATTGAAAGACGTGCGACTGATGCTGGAGTCCGCCGAAGCGCTGGCTGTGCCGATGCCTTTTGCTGGAGTCGTTCGTGATCGTTTCCTGAGTGCAATTGCAAATGGATACGCTGATCTGGACTGGTCGGCCATGACGTTGGCCACCGCACAAAGCGCCGGATTATCACCGATGACCGGCAAAATCCGATCCGACGCTGCGGATTAGGAATCGAGACAATGGGCGCTCCCCAAGGTTTTCGAACGGAAGCGCGACTCGAGGTTACAATAACGAGCTGCACTGAGCGCCCATGCCGACACGCCCCCGATCTCCGCTGCTCCGCTCGCTCGCCGCGCAGCTTCCGGAGATGGTCTCAACCTTGCGCCGCTATGTGGAGCAGGAAACGCCATCCGGCTCTGCCGAGGCCGTTGCTTCCTTGGTTGCGTTGATCGCAGCGGATTTTTCCGGCATAGGTGGGCGCGTACGGCTGCACAAATTTTCGCAGTACGGGCCTGCGCTGCAGGTCGATTTCACTGGGCCGCGACATTCTCCGCGCGTGCTGCTGCTTGGGCACACCGACACGGTTTATCCCTTGGGCACGCTTGAAAGCATGCCCTGGCGCGAGCGTGGCGGACGCCTCTCTGGGCCGGGCGTATTCGACATGAGAGGCGGAATCGTGCAGGCTCTGTATGCGCTTCGGGAGATGCTCGAGCGCGGGCCCTTGCCGTGTGCGGTCACCGTGCTGCTGGTGCCGGATGAGGAGATCGGCAGTCCAGCCTCGCGCCCGCTCACCGAGCGGCTCGCCCTCAAGTCGAATGCAGTGCTGGTGCTCGAGCCCGCAGCAGGAGTTGACGGCGCGTGCAAGACCGCGCGCAAGGGAATCGCCCGCTATACCCTCCGCGTCCACGGTGTGGCCTCCCATGCAGGGTTGGACTTTGAGCGCGGGGCCTCGGCCATTGTGGAAGCCGCGCACCAGATTACGGCCATCAGTGCGCTGTCGCGTCCCGCTAAAGGTCTCACGCTCAATCCCGGAGTGATCTCCGGCGGCACCCGCTCCAACGTGGTGGCCGAGTTTGCCGAAGTTATTGTGGACGTGCGCTTCTCTAAAGCAGCACAGGCGGCGCGGGTCGATGCTGCGATCCGCAAGCTGCGCCCGCGCGATTCGCGCTGCCGTCTGGAAGTTGTTGGCGGCGTGGAGCGCGGCCCATTCGAGCGCTCGAAGCAGACCGTCCGACTGTACCGGATGGCAGCCCAAGCTGCCGGAGAGCTTGGTTTTCAACTCGGGGAAGCAGCCGTAGGCGGCGGCTCGGACGGAAACCTCACCGCAGCCCTCGGAATTCCCACCCTCGATGGCCTGGGAGCGGTCGGTGATGGAGCCCATTCCCCCAATGAATTCGTAGTAGCCCGTGAGATGCCCCGCCGTAGTGCTCTGCTTTCGGAACTAATCACAAGGTTGGCGGCCGTATAAGGCCTTTCAGCCTTTGACTCGCGCTTCGGCGTGACCTACACTTACCGTGCATATACAGGCTGCAGGCGCAATCACCGTTTTCAATTCGCCCGCACAGCCTGAGCCAATGGAGAAACTCAAATGTTTGGTGGAAAGATCGGCCTCCCGGAACTGCTCATCATCCTCGTCATCGCCCTCATCATCTTTGGCCCCTCAAAGATTGCTGAGCTTGGCAAGGGCCTTGGCGAAGGCATTAAGAATTTCAAGGGCGCAGTAAAAGAGGGCGAGAGCAATCCAAACGATCCCGAGAAGAAGTAGTCCGCCGGCGGTACTGGCCACAATCGAAATCCCTGGGGAAGCGCCTTTCCGATAGAGGCGCTCCACCGCATCCCATTCCTCCACTTCCCCCACAGATCAATCCGGACTTCACTTGAGCCGTGCCAGCATGGCGCATACCCGTGCCACCGGCAGTCCGACCACATTGAAGTAGCATCCCTGAATTCGCGGAATCCACCGCGAGGCGCCACCCTGGATTGCGTACGCCCCCGCTTTGTCCATGGGTTCGCCCGATCCGACGTAGGCCGCAATCTCCTCGGCGCTTATGGGCGAGAATTCCACCTCGGTCACCTCAAATTCGACCTCGGCCACCACTGTCCCGCCAGCGTCGCGATGCGCCACGCAAACCGCTGTGGTCACCTGGTGTGCACGTCCACTAAGCAGTCCCAGCATGCGCCGTGCGTCCTCGGCGTCAAGCGGCTTGCCCAGGCTCTCGCCGTCCACCACCACGGTCGTATCGGCACCGAGCACCACCGCGCCATTGGGGGCAGATGCGAGCACCGCCAGTGCCTTTTCGCGCGCCAGCCGCCGCACATACTCGAACGGCTCTTCTCCCTCTCGCGCGCTCTCATCCACGTCGGCGGGGCGAACCTCAAAGGAAATCCCGGCATTGCGAAGCAGCTCGGCCCGCCGTGGCGATTGGGAAGCAAGGATCAGCATCGCTCCATTCTACGAGACCCTGAGTGAACGCAGCTTTGAATGCAACCGCAATAGAGCGGTCACTAAGAACGAACGATGTTTGCCTTGCGGTTGCGCTGGTTTCTCTGTGTTATACTGCGATGGATCGGAAACGGGTTTGAAGGAGGGCGCGAGAGCGAACCTCCGGATACTCGCGTGTCTGCCAGTGTTGACAGTCAGCTCTGGGATGCGCTACCGTTATCTTTCGGCTGTCCTGCGGTTGCCCGCCTGACGGTACCCGTCGCAGCGGATCTTGTCGGCCTCACCGGCCGGGATCTGCAAAGCGGTTCTGCTGACGGTTTTGCCCCGCAAGAACGTACAGAAGTTCCCAGACCAAAGTCTTGGGTCTTCGACTCCCCGGCGAAAGCCTACTGGGGTGCGTAGCGGTGCCTGTTGCAAACAGGTCAAGCAAGGCCGAGACGGTCTTCACATTAGCTGGTTTTTACATCTGGGAGAGTTTGGAATGTCAACCTATTTCCCCAAGGGGGAGATTGCGCGTAAATGGTACGTGGTGGATGCCGATGGGCAGACGCTGGGACGTCTGTCTTCGCGCGTCGCGCGCATCCTAAGCGGCAAAGATAACCCCCGCTACACGCCGTTCCTTGATACCGGCGACCATGTCGTTGTCATCAACGCAGCCAAGGTGAAGCTCACCGGGCTGAAGGCAAATGCCAAGGTCTATCGCCGCTACACCGGATTTCCCGGCGGATTGCGGGAAGAAGAATTTCTGAAGCGCCTGGTACGCAAACCCGAGCTGATTGTGCAGGAAGCCATTGAAGGCATGCTGCCCAAATCAAAGCTAGGCCGTGCCATGGCCACGAAGCTCAAGGTTTATCGCGACGAGAAGCACCCGCACCAGGCGCAAAAGCCTGAGGCGATTGCTCCGGTCGCGTAACCGCGATTTTTAAGGACTAACAACGAATGGCTGAACTGGTTCAATACTACGGAACGGGACGCCGCAAATCGAGCGTAGCCCGCATTTTCCTCCGCCCCGGCACCGGCATCATCAAGGTGAACGGCAAAGCTTTCGAGGAGCACTTCGTCACCGACGTGCAGCGCATTATTGCGCGTCAGTCGCTGATTCTTACCGAGACTGTCAACAGCTTCGACGTGATTGCCAACTGCTCCGGCGGCGGCATCACGGCACAGGCTGGCGCGGTCCGCATGGGCATTGCGCGCGCGCTGCAGGAGTTCAACCCCGAGCTGCGCGCCAAGATGAAGGCCGAAGGCTTTATGACGCGCGATGCGCGCCAGAAAGAGCGCAAGAAGTACGGCCAGAAGGGCGCCCGCAAGCGCTTCCAGTTCAGCAAGCGTTAAACCGCTGGCAGGCTCCGCCAATCGGAGCCTGCGACGCTGCTCTGGGTCTGTTGTTCGGCGTTCTTGTTAGACCAGGTTTTTGCCCTGCGCCGCAGGTTCCGGTGGCGCGTGGCGTTTTGTTGTGTGCGGAACAAAAAAATCTTCCCGCTCCCGCTAATTCCGGGGCGGGCAACGGGAATTGAATTGTCTGGCGCACGAGTGGCGCAAGCAGGCAATGCAAATCCATCCAAGGAGGTTCAGTGGCCAATATCACCATGAAAGAATTGCTCGAAGCTGGTGTTCACTTCGGGCATCAGACCAAGCGCTGGAATCCGAAGATGAAGGAATACATCTTTGGCGAGCGCAACGGGATCTACATCGTCGACCTGCAGAAGACGCTGAAGATGTTCAAGGAAGCGTCGAAGTTTGTGCAGGACAACGCCGCCGAAGGCCGGACCATCATGTTCGTCGGCACCAAGCGCCAGGCGCAGGAAGCGATTGCCGAAGAGGCGACGCGCTGCGGAATGTTCTACATCAACCAGCGCTGGCTGGGCGGTCTGCTCACCAACTGGGTGACGGTTCAGAAGTCGGTCAAGCGGCTGAAGGAACTGGACGAAATGGCGACCGATGGCCGCTATGAACTGCTGCCGAAAAAAGAAGTTGTGAAGCTGGAGCGCGAGCGCAAGCACCTCCAGGCCAACTTGGCCGGCATTAAGAATCTGAACCGCCTTCCCGATGCAATCTTCGTCATCGACTCCAACAAGGAGCAGATTGCAGTGAAGGAAGCGCGCAAGCTTGGAATTCCGGTCGTTGCCGTCGTCGACACCAACTGCGATCCGAGCGAAGTGGACTACATTATTCCGGGCAACGATGACGCACTGCGCGCCATCCGGCTGTTTGCCTCCAAGATTGCCGATTCGGTTGTGGAAGGTTCACAGGCCGCCACCGACAAGCAGAGTGCTGATCTGGCCGCCGGCATCACGGCGACCGAAGAAGCAGCGGCTGTCGAGGGTGAGGTTTCCGCCGAGGCTGCCTCAACCGAAGACCTCAATATGGAAGAGGTGCTTGGGAAGGGCGTGCGCAAGGTGGAGACAGCGGCAGTTGCCGAGAGCGATTTAGAGGTGGAACCGCGGTAAGTGCCCGCGCTTGCGGCCGGAGCGGCTCGATTTAGCCGCGTACCCAATACCGGCTGCACGCAAAGGTTCCGTACGCAGCCCCAAGGGGCATTCGCGAATATTTCGTGAAAAGCGACCCGCGCTGCATTCTTCGGCGCGGGTCGTTTTGCGAGAATCAGTATTGAGTTGATTTTGAACGCAATCCAGGAGCCTGGGCTCGCCCGGTCGCACCAATCCAAGAAAGGTTTTTGCAATGGCAGAGATTACCGCAACAATGGTTAAAGAGCTCCGCGAAAAATCCGGCGCCCCCATGATGGACTGCAAGAAAGCCCTTACCGAGGCCAACGGAGATTTGGAGCAGGCCATCGTGGTGCTGCGCAAGCGCGGCATGGCCACGGCCGCCAAAAAGGCGACCCGCACCACCAGCGAAGGCGTAGTTACCAGCTACATTCACGCCGGAGGAAAGATCGGCGTTTTGCTGGAAGTAAATTGCGAGAGCGATTTCGTCGCCCGCACCACCGAGTTCCAGGGCCTGGTGCATGACATTGCCATGCACATCGCCGCCGTCGATCCGCGGTACGTTCGCAAGGAGGACGTGACCGCCGCCGACATGGAGAAAGAAAAGGACATCTACCGCGCCCAGGCCGCCGCCACCGGCAAGCCGGCTGCGGTAATTGAGAAGATCCTGGAAGGCAAGATGGGCAAGTTTTACGAGGAAGTCTGCCTGCTGGAGCAGCCCTTTATCAAGGAGCAGAGCATCACGATCACGCAGCTGATTGCGAACGTGATCGGCAAACTCGGTGAGAATATCTCGGTTCGCCGCTTTGCCCGCTTTAAGGTCGGCGAAGCGACCGAGACGATCGCGATTGCCAAGCAGCTGGCAGCGGCAGGGGAAGCTGAGTAGCTCGTCGGCAGATCGGAAATTTGAGATGGGCGGAGCAATCCGCCCATCTTTTTTGGGCGGCAAGTACCACGATTCATTGCCACGAACTCAACGGTTCGGCTGACTCGCGCTACCGGATCATTTACACTCATTGAGGTACCGACTATGGCAGATCCCGTCTATAAGCGCATCCTTCTCAAACTCTCCGGCGAAGCACTGGCAGCGGGCCAGGGCTTTGGAGTCGATAACATCCGCGTCCATGAGATTGCAGCCGAAGTTGCCGATGTGCACAGCCTCGGCGTGGAGATCGGACTGGTAGTAGGCGGCGGCAACTTCTTCCGCGGCATCTCCGAACAGGCAAAGGAGATGGACCGTGTCTCGGCCGACCACATGGGCATGCTGGCCACGGTTATTAACTCGCTGGCCTTGCGTGACGCTCTGGAAAAGCAGGGGGTTCATACCCGCGTGATGACTGCCATCGAGATGCACCAGGTGGCCGAGCCCTTCATCCGGCTCCGCGCCATCCGCCATCTTGAGAAGGGCCGCGTTGTGATCTTCGCCGCTGGAACCGGCAATCCGTTCTTCTCCACCGATACCGCCGCCTCGCTGCGTGCCATGGAGATCAAGGCAGACGTCATTATGAAGGCCACCAAGGTCGAGGGAATCTACGATTGCGATCCGTGCATGGACGTGAACGCGAAGATGTTTGACTCGATCACCTTTACCGACGTATTGAAACTCGGACTGAAGGTGATGGATGCGACCGCGATCAGCCTCTGCCGGGAGAACAACCTCCCCATCGTCGTCTTCAATCTGAACAAGAGCGGCAACATTCGCCGGGTCTGTCTGGGTGAGAAGATCGGCTCGGTGGTTGTCGCATGACGTTGTCGCCTGATGTGGTTGTGGCCTGATTTTTCCAGTTGCCTGACTGAATCGGGGAAGCTACTGGTTTCCCTCGGCTGGATTTGTTAGATTACGCAGCACTGAAATGCCGGGTTTATAATCGGCTCGCTTGTACGGAGTACACCTATGGCTCAGATCAGCATGGCGGCACTGCCCGCCCTCAAAGAAACATTCATGCAGCTTAAGACGCGCATGGAAAAGGCTGTCGAAGACTTCCGCAAGGAACTGGCTTCGCAGCGCACAGGCCGCGCCAACGTGCATATGCTCGACACCATTCACGTGGACGCCTACGGCTCCCAGGTGCCCCTGACTCAGGTCGGTAACATCAGCGCACCGGAGCCGCAACTCATCACCATTACACCCTGGGATACCTCGCTGACGGCCGCCATTGAGAAGGCCATCCGCAGCTCTGACCTCGGCTTTAATCCGCAGAATGATGGCAAGGTGATCCGCGTACCAGTGCCGGCTCTCACCGAAGATCGCCGCAAGGAAATGGTCAAGCACCTCAACAAAGTTCTGGAAGAGCATCGCACCGCAATCCGCAACATTCGCCGCGACGGCAATGACGCGATCAAGAAGGCGATGAAGGACAAGAAAATCTCCGAGGACGAAGAGCGTGGCTCGATGGAGCAGTTGCAGAAGATCACCGACGACGAAATTAAGAAGCTCGAAGAGATGATGAAGGTGAAAGAAAAAGAAGTCATGCAAGTCTGAATTCTTTCCGCATCCTGCACTGTACAAAGCCCGGGAGTTCCCGGGCTTTGCTGCGTCGCTTTGCCGCCCGAGTCGCTGCCCTTGGATTCGGTGCCGCCGATGCGGTTATAATCCGGCATGTCCCGCGTGGTTCACACTGCCTGTCCGCACGACTGTCCTGACGCCTGTTCCGTCCTGGTCACCATTGAAGATGGTCGCGCTACTCGAATCGAAGGCAATCCGGATCATCCGGTCACGCGCGGATTTCTCTGCGCCAAGGTCGCCAAGTATTTGGATCGCGTGTATTCGCCCGATCGCCTGCTATACCCAATGAAGAGAATTGCCGCCAAGGGCAGCGCCGGACCGCATGCATTCGAGCGCATCTCATGGGACGAGGCTCTGGATCAGATTGCAACTCGGCTCAAGGCTGCGGCGGCGGAGTTCGGCCCGGAGTCAATCCTTCCGTTCTCCTATGGGGGAACGCTGGGAGTGGTCCAGGGCTATGGGATGGACCGGCGTTTCTTTCATCGCCTCGGTGCTTCGCAACTGGATCGAACCATCTGCTCGGAGGCCGGAGGGGTTGCGCTGGCCAGCGTAAACGGCGCCAAGTACGGCATCCCGCCAGAAGACTACCGGCACGCCCGCTACATCATCGCCTGGGGCGCGAACATTCACGGCACCAACATTCATCTCTGGCCATTTGTGGAAGAAGCCCGCCGCAACGGCGCAAAACTGGTGGTCATCGATCCCTTCCGGACGCGCACCGCGCGCATAGCCGATTGGCATCTCGCAATCCGCCCCGGCACGGATGTTGCGCTAGCCCTGGGGCTGATGAACTACATCATCGAAAATAATTTGCATGATGCGTCGTATGTGGCAGCGCACACCATCGGTTTTGAGGAACTCCGCAAGCGCGCCGCCGAGTACACGCCCGAGCGGGTGGCCGGGATAACCGGCATCAGCGCCGCCGACATTGTGCGGCTTGCGCGCGAATATGCCACCACCACTCCCGCGATCATCCGCCTGAACTACGGCGTGCAGCGGTGTGAAAATGGAGGCATGGCGGTACGCGCCGTCACCATGCTGCCCGCAATCACCGGAGCGTGGAAGCATCAGGGCGGCGGGCTGACGCTGTCCACCTCGGGCACGTTCGCACTCAACAAAGCCAAGGTACAGCGCGCAGACCTGATGATCACGGCCTTGGGCCGTCCCGCGCGCATCCTCAATATGAATCAGTTGGGCAAGCTGTTGACCGACTCGAGGCTTGCGCCGCCGGTGAAGGCTTTGTTCGTCTACTCCTGCAATCCCGCGGCGGTCTGCCCTAACCATAACCTGGTGGTCAAAGGCCTGAAGCGTCCCGATCTGTTCGCGGTAGTGCATGAGCAGTTCTTCACCGACACGACCGACTACGCCGACATCGTTCTCCCCGCAACTACCTTTCTGGAACACAAGGATCTCGTCACATCGTACGGGCATTTGCATCTGCAACTTTCCAATCAGGCGATTGAAGCGCTGGGCGAGTCCTGCAGCAACGCGGAGTTGTTCCGCCGCCTCGCCGCTCGCATGGGTCTGGAGGACGAATGCCTGCGCGCCTCCGACGATGATCTGATCGACGATGCGCTGAGCGTTGCTGCGCAAAACGCCGATACCAAAATCACTGGCCACGAGTTCCTTGCCGGCATCACCCGTGAGGCGCTGGAGCGCGAGCATTCCATTGCGCTGAAGGTTCCCCGCCACGATGGCGTATATCTTCCTTTTGCTGAGGGCTTTGCCACTCCCAGCGGCAAGGCTGAGTTATACAGCGAGACCTTGGCAGCAGCTGGCCTGGATCCGGTAGCAGCCTATACCGCGCCCGCCGAATCGCGGCACAGCGAACAGGCCCGTCGGTATCCGCTGGAATTGCTCGCCCGGAAGCATAACAATTTCCTCAACACCACGTTCTGCAATTTGCCCACCCAGCAGAAGATGGAACGGCGCTTCGAGTTGCAGATGAACGCTGCGGACGCCGAGTCCCGCGGCATAGTGGACGGTGATTCTCTGCGCGTGCGCAATGACCGCGGCGAAGTGCAATTGCGCGTCCGGGTGGACGACAGCGTGCCTCCCGGCGTCGTCTCCGCATACCTGGACTGGGCGCGGGAGTCGCCGGACGGCAAGAGTATCAACGCTCTCACCAGCGACCGCCTGACCGACATGGGACGCGGCGCCACCTTTTACTCGGCATTGGTAGAGGTAGAAAAGCTCTAACCACGTTTGCGATTCCCCAAGGCAGGATAGCGAAGGACTCCGACTATCGTTGCATTGAATAGCGTTGAGAGTACCCGAACCTGTATAATTGGGCCTTCCGCGCCCAAGATTTCCGCATGAGGGTCTCGTCATTTTTTGTACTCATTACACCTGCGCAACGCCTCGCCTGAACCGCCCTATCCCTAAGGGGCTGCTCCAACTGGTTCGCATCTGCCTGGTACTCATGCTTCTTGGCGGCATGGCTTTCGCCCAGCAAGGCGTTATCGAAGATATCCGAATTCACGGCAACCGCCGCATCCCGGCGGACACCATCCGTTCCCGCATGTTTACACGTCCCGGCGATGTCTATGATCCGGCGGCACTGGAGCGCGACTTCAACGCGCTGTGGAATACGGGCTATTTTGACGACATCCGTATCGAACGCGAGGAAAGCCCTAAGGGATGGATCATTAATGTTTACGTGAAGGAGAAGCCGACCATTCGCGAAATCAAGTACATCGGACTCAACGCGGTTTCGCAGAGCGATGTGCTGGATAAATTCAAGGAACTCAAGGTGGGGCTGAGTCAGGAGAGCCAGTTCGATCCCACCCGCGTGAAGCGGGCGGAAGTGGTGCTGAAGGAACTGCTGGCGGCGCACGGCCACCAATTTGCAACCATTACCACGGAAATCCGCCAGATACCTCCGGCCGCCGTCGGCATCACCTTCAACGTGAAGGAAGGTCCGAAGGTGAAGGTTGGTAAGATCCGTTTTGAAGGCAACAAAAATGTGCAGGCGCGTTATCTGCGCGATGCCATGAGTAACCTCAAGCCAATCGGCATTCCGCATTCGCTCATCCTGGAGAACCTGTTCGCGCGCACCTTTGACGCCACCAAGCTCAGTGAAGACGCCGAACGCGTGCGCTTTGCCTATCAGGAAAGAGGATATTTCAAGGCGATCGTCGAAGATCCGAAGACGAAGATTCGCGATACCCATGGTGTAGCCTGGTACTTCCCCTTCAAGTCGCAGAGTGGCAAGGTGGTGGACATCACCGTTCCGATCGAAGAGGGAGATCGTTACCGGCTGAAGGAGATCACCTTCACGGGTAACAAAGCGATTACCAACACGGCCGCACTCCGCCGCTTGTTCAAGATCAAGGATGGCGAGTGGTTTAATCGCACGCTGATCAGCAAGGGCATAGATGAATTGCGCAAGGCCTATGGCTCGCTCGGTTACATCAATGAGACGAATATTCCGGATACGGAGATTGACGACGAGCAGAAGTCGATCACGTTAAAGATCGACATCGATGAGGGCAAGCAGTTCTACGTGCGCCGCATTGAGTTCTCCGGCAACACCACTACGCGCGACAAAGTGATTCGCCGCCAGCTCGCCCTGGAAGAAGGCAATGTTTATAACTCCCGCCTCTGGGAATTGAGCCTGCTGCGCCTGAACCAGTTGAGCTTCTTCGAGCCCCTGAAACCGGAACAGGATTCGGAAGTTCATCAGGATGTTGCGACCAGTTCGGTGGATATCAACCTGAAGGTCAAGGAAAAAGGCAAGAACTCGATCGGCCTGAATGGCGGAGTCAGTGGATTGGCCGGACCGTTCGTCGGGCTCAATTACCAGACCAATAATTTCCTGGGCTTAGGCGAAAATCTTTCGGCATCGGCTTCCATCGGAAGCTATCAGCGCAACATCATGTTCGGTTTCACCGAGCCGTACCTGCTTGACAGGCCGATCCAACTCGGCTTCACCGTCTTTTCGCGCAATTACAAATTTAACCAGGCACAACAGGCGAGCATCTCCACCGGCCAGAAGCAAACCCTGCCTCCCGCGTATCTGAACTCGCTGCAAAACTATTCACAGGCGAGCACGGGCTTTACGGTCTCGAGTTCCTATGCGGTGCCGCGTACCTTCAAGCACTTCGGCCTGACGTACTCGTTTGACACCTCCAGCATTACCACCTACTCGGTAGCATCGCAGGATTACTTCGAATTTTTGGCCTTCCGCAACGTCGGCGGTCCCAACGCGCTGCAGGGAATCGTTACCAGCAAGTTGGTTCCCAATTTCAGCCTCAGCACAATCGACAACCCAATGCGTCCCCATACCGGCCACAGCTACTACGTGGGTATGGACGTGGCCGGCCTGGGTGGCAACGTAGCGGATATTCGCCCAATCGCCGAATATAAACGGTTCATTCCGATGAAGGGCTTCCGTCCCAGGAAGGAAGGTCTGCAGACGCTGGGCTACCGTATCCAGGGATCGTTCATTTCCGGCTGGGGCGGCAAGACGGCTCCGCCATTCGAACGCTTCTTCCAGGGTGGTGACACCGACCTGCGCGGCTTTGACATCCGCTCGGCTTCGCCCACGGCCTTCATCCAAGACAAGGTAACCGTGCAGGTGACGAATCCGGACGGCAGCTTACCCCCCGTAGATCCGAATAATCCCCGCGTGGGCGGTACCTTCGTTACTGTGCCCATTACCCGCCTGGTATATCCGGGTGGAGACACCAGTTGGGTAACCAACCTGGAGTACCGTGTCCCTATCGTCGGGCCGGTGACCATCGCGATCTTCAATGATGCGGGCATGAACATGGCGGTGCGCCAGTCGCAGTTGCGCCTGAGCGAGACACAGTTGAACGAGTTGGACAACACGCCGTTCGGTTGCCCGGTTCCTGTCGCTCAAGCAAACGGTTCGGTGATCTGTAACGGCTCGCAGTCTCAGCAGTTCAGTCCGAACATTACGCCGCTGCACAACACCAACTATGTCTTGCGCATGTCCACCGGCTTGGAATTACAGGTGATTCTGCCGGTGGTAAATGCCCCGTTCCGGATCTACTACGCCTACAATCCATTGCGCGTGGATAGTAATGTGCAGCAACCAAGTTTTTCGTGTGACCTGTTTGCGCCGAATACTGCGGGACAAACCACGTGTCAGAACATCAAAGCGCAGTATGCTCCCTCGTACCTGATTCGAGAGCCGAGGAAAACGGTGCGCTTTACCGTGGCCACTACGTTCTAGCGGATGTGTTCATTCTTGGGAAAGAGGTTTGAATGCGCCAATTACAGTTTGACGCTCTTTTTCTCACAACCTATAATCGGGAACATCCGTCAGAGGAATTTTTCTATAAGGGCTGGAGCTGATCAAGAGTGGCTCGCCCGCCTGGTAAAAGATTTCTGCGGAATCTCCGTAAGCTCCTAGAGGAGTTGAGGCTAATCTCCATGAATCGCAACTTTGTACGTATGATCCCGGCCATGGCGCTGGCAGTAATTCTCAGCGTTCCTGCGGTTGCCCAGTCTGCTGCCCCAGCGGCTGCCGCCCCAGCTCCCACAGCTTCCGCGGCTCCAGCAGCTACCAAGGTCGGCATCATCAACATTCAGGCTGCCATCGTTAGCTCCAACGAAGGTCAGCGCGATTTTGAAACACTGCAGAAGAAGTTTGATCCGAAGCGGGCCGAGCTCGAAAGCCTCAATAAAGAAGTGGACGAGCTGCAGAAGAAGTTCAACACCCAGGGCGACAAGCTCAACGACGAGGCCCGCGGCGACCTGCTCAAGCAAATCGACAGCAAGAAGAAGGTTCTCCAGCGCAATTACGAAGATGCGAACACCGACATCCAGGCGCAGCAGAACGAAATCGCCAACCGCATCGGACAAAAACTGGTTGGGGTTTTGGATAAATTCGCCAAGGAAAATAACTACAGCGTGATTCTCGATGTCTCCGGCCAGTCCAGTCCGGTTCTGTGGGCAGACAGCGCCGTGGACATCACGAAGCCCGTAGTCGACGCCTATAACGCTCAGTCCGGCGTTGCGGCTCCCGTCAAGGCGGCCCCCGCCGCAGCCACCAAGCCGTCGGCTCCCTCTGCCGCTGCCCCCAAAAAGTAGAAGAAATTGAACTCAGGGCCGTCCTCCAATAGGGGGCGGCCCTTTCTGCTGATGCACACTTGAAAGTGTGGAAAACGTGTGCAGAAATGCTCAGAATTTGATTGTTAACAGTAGATTGCAGCCCCATAAGCTCGGTAACCGTTCGAAAAACTGAATCTAAGTAGTCTGATATCAGTGACTTGCGAGAAAGATTAGAAAGTTCTTGACGGCGGGCGGCAGCCGTAAAACAAAATTTACAATCAGGACGTTTTGCACACATCCATATTTGTGAATACAGCTTCCGCAGGTGATCCTGCGCGCCCGCGCCGATCGCGTGCGGGGTATTAACCTGAGCACAACCGGATAGGTGTAAGGTTAATGCACTGCATTATTCATGGAGGAGATGGTGAAGAACGCGATCGCCGCTCTCTTACTGTCCACCTGCGCAATGTGTGCAGCGCAGGAGCTTCCCGTTGCCACTGCCAATAAGATTCAACTG
The DNA here is from genome assembly GCA_963738165.1 of uncultured Acidobacteriota bacterium. Taxonomy (GTDB): domain Bacteria; phylum Acidobacteriota; class Terriglobia; order Terriglobales; family Acidobacteriaceae; genus TOLSYN. The sequence continues at coordinate 241,482 of CAVTVE010000016.1, read as the reverse complement.
CCCAGCAGCAAGATTTTGTTTACGCCTGCGCCCGGTTCCCCCCGTCGCACAAACAGCCTTCCCACGGCGGCTGCGGTTTCGCCTGACCAACGCTACGTAGCACTGCTGAACACTGGTTTCGGTACAGCGGAATCGTACTTTGGCCAATCCATTACTGTCCTGGATCGCGCCAACAATCAACTCACGGACTTTGCCGACGAGCGCCTGCGTCCGCGCTTCAAGCAGACGTATTTCTTCGGACTTGCGTTCAACACCAGTGGCGACGAAATCTATGCCTCCGTTGCGTCCTTCTCCGATTCCGAGGGAAAAGCTGCCGGCGACACCGGCAGCGGCATCGCCGTGTACTCGTTCCACGATGGCAAACTTTCGCCGAGCCGCTTTCTAAAGATTCCCCCGCAGAAGCTTCCCGAAGCCAAGAGGTTTCTGTCCAAATCACCGCTCGCCAGGGATCTTATGATCGCCTATCCGGCTGGCTTGACCGTGCTGCCGGCCTCTGGCGAAGTCCCCGAGCGCTTGCTTGTTGCCGGAAACCTTAGCGATCAGGTATGGCTGCTCGATTCAAAATCCGGAGCAATCCTTAAAACGTTTGACGTTAGCGACTCTCACAACGAGTGGATTCCAGCTACCATGCCGTATGCGATTGCCACGGACGGCAAACAAAAGGCGTGGGTGAGTCTCTGGAATACCGCTGCCATCGCCGAGTTGAATCTTGCCACCGGCGTGGTTCGTCGTATTGAACTCGACACGCCCAAGGGCTCTCCTACTTCCTCCGGGCACGCCACGGCGATGATTTATGTGCAAGGTCAGCACACGCTCTACATCACGCTTGCCAATCTGGATGAAGTCGCCGCCCTCGACACAGATACCTCCAAGGTTGTGTCACGTATTAACGTCCGCCTGCCCAAGCAGCGCGCCGGTGGTGCGTATCCCAACGCGCTCGCGCTAAGTCCAGACAGCAAACTCTACGTCGCAGAGGCCGGAACCAACTCTGTTGCGGTTCTTCCCGTCGGCAAACACTCTGAACTGGCAACGCCCGTAGGATTCATTCCCACCGAGTACTTTCCCACCGCGCTCGCCTTCGCCGGCGACGAACTCATTATTGGCAGCGGTAAGGGGCAGGGAACCGGTCCCAATGCGACCGCACCCAGCCCAGAGTCGAGGAACACAAGAGCGAAGAAAAAATGGAAATACATCGGGGAGCTGACCTACGGCTCGGTTTCCTCGTTGACGGAGAAGGAAATTTCGAGGAATCTTGCGGCTTATTCTGCCCAGGTCATGCGCGACAATCTGGTCGATGAGAGTCAGCCCCGGATCGACTTCCACAACAGCAGCAACAGCGGAAATCCGATCCACCACGTGATCTACATCATCAAGGAGAACCGCACTTACGATCAGTTGTTTGGCGATCTCGGAGTCGGCGATGGCGACCCTTCGCTGGCGATGTTCGGCGAAGAGATCACGCCGAATCATCACAAACTTGCGCGCCAATTCGGCGTGCTGGATAACTTCTACGATTCAGGCGAGATCAGCGGCAACGGCCATGTCTGGTCCACGGCGGCCATCACCAGCGACTACACGGAAAAAATCTGGCCGATCAACTATCGCAACAACCAGCGCAAGTATGATTTTGAGGGCCTGGTAAACGAAGAGTATCCTCTCCTGCAGCACATTGCAGACGTCGATGAGCCTGGGACCGGATACCTGTGGGCGAACGCCGCACGCGCCCATCTGAGCTATCGGCATTACGGCGAGTTTATAAACACCGAGTGGTGCACCGAGCCCGGATTGGTGAACTCACCGGCCTCTACTGGAACCGCTACAACGCAGTGCCAGAAGAAGTCGATTGCTCCCGGTGAGCCGCTGCCGGAAGGGGTGGGTGCAGCCCCCGGCAAGCCGAGTCCGTGGCCGTGGGCGATTCCTCTGATCGCGCGCAATGTGCCGACCAAGCCCGAACTGGTAGGTCACTTCGATCCAAACTTTGCGGACTTCCGCCTGGATTACCCGGACCAGTTTCGCGCCGACGAATTTCTTCGCGAGTTCAGCGGCTTCGTCAGCGCGCGTCAGCACGGCGACCCGGCGCAGGAGCTGCCGAACCTGGTGGTGCTGCGTCTACCCAATGATCACACCTACGGGGCGCGGGCGGGCATGCCCACTCCCCAGGCCTCGGTCAAGGACAACGATCTGGCGCTCGGGCGCGTTGTCGAAGCCGTCTCGCACTCGCCATACTGGGACGATACCGCCATCCTCGTGCTGGAAGATGATGCGCAGGACGGCCCCGACCACGTGGATGCACACCGTTCGGTGGCACTCGTCATTAGCAAGTACGCGCCGCACGGCCTGAAACCACATGTCGAACACGGTTTCTATACAACGGTCAACGTGATCCGTACGATCGAGGATCTGCTGGGCCTGCCTCCGATGAATCACAATGACGCGCAGGCCCCGCCCATCTCAGGCCAGTTCGCGGGGAAGGGCGACCAGCCGGCCTTTGATGCCGACCGTCGCCATGAGAACGATGGCAGCCTTTTCCAGGCCAATCCCGCAGATACCAAGAGCGCCAGGCAGAGTGCGACGCTGGATTTCAGTAAGGAAGACAAAGCCAACCCGGCCAAGCTCAACTCGATTCTCTGGCGCGCAACCATGGGCAAGCAACCTATGCCTAAGCCGAGGTACACAGTCTTCCCAGCCTCCAAGGTTCGCGATGACGACTGATCGGCAATTTGCAACCTGGCTGTAACCGCGCGTTAACGCTCCGTTGTTCATACCGCTAACGTGAAGCATTGCGGCAAACTCATTGCCTCCTGGTAATAGGCTTTTCACTTGATATTTACATCTTTCAGCAACTCTCAATAGCTACAATCGTCCCGATACAAAACCCTCACTAAATGCTGTCGCAAAGAACCTTTTGCCAGTACCGGGAATAGGGTCCATGAGAGACTCCGCCCTTGTTGGAAAACTGACGAATCAAGCTGTAAGTCGTTACACACGGTTTCAGGAGACGAACAATCATGAAGACAATCACACGCGACTGGTGTCTACGGTCGCTGATGACGATTTTGTTCTGCTGTGTTCTTATACTGTCCAGTGTTGCAGCCTGGGCGCAGTCAACTACTGAAGGAGCAATCGGCGGCACCGTCGCCGACCGCGACAACAAAGTAATTCCCGGAGCTGCCGTAACCATCACGAATAAAGGTAGCAATCAGGCATTCGCGGCGGTAACCGATTCGACTGGTTATTTTCGCGTCGGTCAGTTGCAGCCTGCGAAGTACAGCGTCGTTATCCATGCAGAAGGATTTGCTCCATACAAGGCCGAAGAGGTCATCGTCTCCGTCGGCAGTTTGACGCCGCTGCTCGCGCAATTGACCGTCGGTACTACCGAGACGGTGGACGTATCTGCTGAGGCTCCGCTCTTGAACGTCACCTCCGCCGACTTTGCTCCCACATTCAACGATATCGCGATCGAAAATCTTCCCATCAACGGCGGCCGCTGGTCGAGCTTCGTCCTGCTCACGCCGGGCATCGTCAGCGACTCCAGCGGCTTCGGTCTCGTCAGCGTTCGCGGCATGAGCCCGCTCCTCAACAACGTCACCGTGGACGGCGCCGACGACAACCAGGCGTACTTCTCGGAAGAAGCTGGCCGCACCCGCGCCGGCTACTCCACCGCAAAAGTTGCCGTGCAGGAGTTTCAGGTCAACACCTCGAACTACTCCACTGAATATGGCCGCTCGGCCGGAGCCGTCGTCAATACCGTCACCAAGAGTGGTGGCAATGCAATTCACGGCGAAGCCTACTGGCTAGACCGCAACAATGATTGGGGTTCGATGAATCCATTCACGACCCTGATTCAGCCGGTGTACGGCAACGGCCTGACTGCGCCGCCTACGGCTGCCAATGTCGTGCCCTACAAGCCGGAAGACGTCCGCAAAATGGGCGGCTTCGGCGTGGGCGGACCGCTCATCAAGGACAAGCTCTTCTGGTTTGTCGCCTACGATCAATTTCACCACAACTTCCCTGGCACCGCGGTTCCGAGCACTACGACATTCTTTGCAGTGCCGGATGCGGCTCTGCCGACGGGAGTCGTCTGCAACGGCAAGGGTGCGGCCGCGCCCAGCACGCAGAATGCGAATGTCTGTACGCTGGCTGGCTACACCGGTTTGAATTACTCCACAGCCCAGCAGCTTTGGATGAAGGATATGTTTGGCAATCCCAGCACGGGTCTGCTCGGCCTCATCAGCGATACTGGACCGACCCCGCGTACCGGCGACCAGTACATCTTCTTCCCCAAGTTGGACTGGATCATCAATCAGAGGAACCACGCTTCGTTTGAAGTCAATCGCATGCGCTGGTCATCCCCGGCTGGCATTCAGACTCAAGCCACCAACACCTATGGCATCGACAGCTTCGGCAATGACTACGTGAAGGACACCTGGGGTGTAGCAAAGTTGGACACCATCGTGAACAACACCATCGCCAACCAGCTTCGCTTCCATTACGGCCGTGACTTCGAGTATGAAACCAACCAGACGCCTTCGGCGTATGACACCGCGACGCTTCTCGGCGCGAGCAATCCTTACGGTATTCCTCCGACCGTCGCGCTCGGCAACATCACCATCGGCAGCACCGTCTACGGCAACCGCATTCAGTACCCGGACGAGTACAAGACGCAGCTTTCAGATACGCTCTCGATCGCCAGAAATCACCACAATCTGAAAATCGGCATCGACTACATGAACAGTAATGACACGATCAAGAACCTCTATGAGCAGTATGGCTATTACTCTTATAGCGGCCCGGCGCAGTATTTTGCCGACCTCTATAAGCCATCGCTCCAGGAGTACAGCAATTTCTATCAGGGCTTCCAGGGAGGATTAACCAGCAACCCTGCGCAGGCGTATCAGTTCAGCACCAACGACTTTGCGTTCTTTGCGCAAGACGACTGGAAGCTTATGCGCAGGCTGACCGTGAATCTGGGCCTGCGTTATGAAACCGAACTGATGCCCTACGGCATGTCGAGCCTGCAGAACCAAGTCACCCTGGGTACGCAAAACATCAACCTTGGCAGGATGCCCAACAGCCCCAACAGCTGGGGACCGCGTGTAGGCTTTGCCTGGGATATGTTGGGCGACGGCAAGACGGTGCTGCGCGGCGGCTACGGCATGTACTTCGGCCGTGTCATCAACGCAACTCTTTTCAGCGCTCTGACCAACACCGGCAACCTCACTTCCCCAGCAAGCGAGCTCACATATGGCCTGAACTACAAGTCCCCTGCGGCATGCAGCGCGCCTCAGTTCCCCAATGTTCCGTCGGCTGCGCCAAGTTGCAATGCGAGCCTGACGCTGGATTACTTTGATCCCAACTTCAAGATGCCCCAGATTCATGAAGTCGATCTGAGTATCCAGCACGAGATTGGCTGGCATATGGTGCTTTCGGCCAGCTACCTGGGCAGCTTCGGCCGCCACATGCAGAGCTTCACCGATAGCAACCTCGCGGATCCCGGAACACCCTACTGCTCAACCGTCAGCAAAGGTATAGTTACCGGTTTGCAAGGTGGAAATCCTCTCCCCAGTGGCGCATGCCCGTCCGGGATGCAACTGGTCACGCCGCCCTCCACCATCGCCTATTCGCTATCCAACCAGGTTAGCGGTAACAACGTTACCGGCCTGCCGCTGTCCAGCAACTTCGCCGTTACCACGCCGTTCTACACCTCCCGCCTGAACTATGGGTTCGGCGGCGTGATCGAGAACGTCAGCAGCGTCAACTCCAGCTACAACGCCTTCGTCATTCAGTTGGAAAAGCGCATGAGCAACCACGTTCAGTTCGCGGCCAATTACACTTGGTCCCACGCTCTGGACTTCGGTGTGAACGGAAGCACGTCGGCCTCGACATATCCAGCTTATGTTGATCCGCACAACGTCAAGTACGCCCAGTATGGCAACTCCAGCTACAACGTGCCGAATCGCTTCACCTTCAGCGCTGTACTGCAGTCTCCGTGGCAGGGTCAGGGCTGGAAGAAGTACCTGGTTCAGGGCTGGGCGGCGTCGCCTGTGGTTCAGATCCAGAACGGTCTGCCCTACTCCGCGACAACGTATACTTCCTATTATCCGGCCGTATATCAGGGTACCCAGGAATACCAGAGCGTGAGCACCGGTATGCTGGGTTCGGGCGGTTCCTACCAGATTCCGGGATCGGGGCGTAACGGTTGGCAGCAGCCGGCCACCTACGTATGCGATCTGCGGCTCTCAAAGCAGGTTACACTCGGCGAGCGCTACCACCTGGAGTTCACGGCGGACGGCTTCAACCTGCTGAACCACCGGAACGTAACCGGAACTCAAACCACTGCGGCTTACACTGGAACCATTGCAGCACCTGCGGCTGGCACTCCGGCTTCCACCATCACCGCTCCGGTGCTTACGCCTTACAACTATTCCGGTGCGGCGGGCAGCCAGTACTCGCAGTTCGGGATTCCGAACAGCGCCAACAGCAACTTCGTATACAGCACGCGCCAGATTCAGCTTGGTGCTCGTCTGACCTTCTAACTTCAACCAATGCAAACCACGGCGGCGCTTCGGCGCCGCCATTTACCTTTGGTGCACCCTCAGAGTGCCGCTGATTATGAACTGATACATGGCGAACAAACAGTAACGAAATGTGCAACTCTGCATTGCATAAGGATTACTGCTCTCGTTAATGACGAGCACGCCCTCAGGCACCGCAGCCCCTGCTTGAATACGTGGGCGCGACATCTTGCTTTAGGCTCACAGCAGGGCTGGGAACTTCTAACTAAGCAACTAAGCTGCTGAATTTCTGATACCTGCCCCGCCAGAACCGTTCGGATAGGGGTAGCCGACTCCGGTAACGAAATCGAACTCGAGCAAAGTCTCGATCTGACCTTCCGCAAGAAGATGTGTCATGTAATCCAGGAGATTGGCGATTTCTTCTTCGGTCTTGCCTTCCACTGCGTTCCAAAAGCGCGGGGGATGGATCCAGATAGGCCCAACTGGTGCGGCGTTCATGTTTTCCTCTTCACATTCTTGTCAGATAAGCTAAGTTGGCGAAGGGTAGACGCATGCGACAACTTAAATCGTAGCATAGCGGCCTTGACGCAGGTAGTCACGCATGCCGAATTTCGCGTGGTGGTGCAAGTTGCGGCAGAATCAGCTGTAGAAATCATCCGGTTTGCAGTCACTCTGCGGCTTTGGCTGCCAACGTCTCTACTACATCTATGTTTTTTAGCAATTCCTGTGGCAGCCCATGCCGCTCCCTCAGGTACTCCGGGCTGTTATAGGAAACCCAAACTTTCCCTTCACTATCTTCCGATACCAGAATCTTCAGAGGAAGGTCGATGGCTATGCTGGGCACGGCCAGCATCAGAGGCGTCCCTGCTTTGGGACTGCCGAAGATTAGCAGCTTGGTGGGCCGCATCTTAAATCCCGCTTTTTCCGCTTCTCCGCTGTGATCGATCACAGCGAACAAGGTGATTCCCTTGGATTGCAAGATATTCTTGAGCCTCTCCACTGTCTGTTCGACAGAGTGATTGCTGGGGCGAACCGTAATTCCTCTGTTGATTGTCGTAGTCATAACGCGTCCCCTTATGCAGAGATCCTTCGGCTTTGGGTGCCTGAGCTCAGAAGAATTTGCGCTATTCTCGCTAACAGTTCAGAGGGTGGTACTGGCTTGAGCAGAACCTGGAAATCAAATCCTCTCGCCCGGGCTTTATCTAGTAAGCCTTCGGAGTTGGCGTTACCAGACATGAACAACACCTTGCAGGATGGCAGATGACGTAAGATGTCGATTGCCGCTTCGATCCCGTTCATTCCTCCCATCGTGATGTCACTCACGATGCAATCAGGATGAAAAGCAAAGGCCATTTGAATCGCTTGCTCGCCGCTGTAAGCCGTGGCTGTTTCATAGCCTCGATGATCAAGTATCATGGCGAGTGTAGAAGCTATGGCACGTTCGTCATCGACAACCAAAACCCTATGTCTGTTGGGTAGCATAATCCTCTGCCTGGGAGAAAGAAGCTTCTTGCAATTAGAAGACTTCTCATGTTGAAATCATGGGTAGCCTACTGCATAAACTGCTTGCATACCACGACCAACCTGAGCTGAGCCGCGCAATGTTTCAAAAAAGTTAGCACTGGCGAGAATGCGTTGTTCACTTCAGAACGGCATTCAACCTAACGTTCTGAAGCAGTTTTCCCGCCCAGTGTGAATCTGCCCCGCACTGACCGGCGCAGCTCTGGAGAGCTGTGCCGGTATGATCGTATTGCGCGTTGCTCGCCACAAATGCCTCAGACCTCGAAAACTTCCTGCGATCCTCCGAGGTCATGTCCCCCGTGCAGCCGTTGCTTGGGTCATTGAAATTACGGCGAAAACTGGATTGCTTTTCACACTTCGAACTTGCAAACTTATATATATACAGGCCGAATGAGATGTTAAGAGTCTCCAGAGGAGTACAATTCTCCCCCACCATGAAACGCGGCTTTCCGGATCTAATGAGGTCAGCGAATTGAGCGAAGAGATCAGGACGATGTTGTCGAGAGGTGAGGAATGAATGAGTGACTACCGGCTTTCCGATCTGCTCGACCTCACCACAGTTCAGAAGATGGCGGATGCCCATTATCAGGCAGCAGGTATGCCGATCGGCATCATCGATGCCATTGACGGTTCGGTCATCGTTGGAGCGGGCTGGCAGGATATCTGTGTCAAATTCCACCGCGCCCGCCCGGGCTCACTTCAACGCTGCCACGAGTGTGACGATTGCATCAAGCACCGCCTTACCCCTGGCGAGGTGCGAAGCTATAAATGCAAAAACGGGCTATGGGATTACGGCATGCCGATCGTGGTTGGCGGGCGTCATCTGGCAACCATGTTCCTGGGGCAGTTTCTGTATGAAGGAGAGGATCCGGATCGGGAGTACTTCATCCAACGGGCACATGAGCTTGGTTTTGATGCAGTTGATTATCTTGCGGCACTCGATCGAGTGCCGGTCTTCAGCCACAAGATGGTCGGTCACATCCTTGAATATGATAAAGCGCTGGTGAGCTTTATCGCTGACCTCGCAGAACACGCTCTGTTGAAAATCAAAGCGGACCAGACAATCTGTGAGAGTGAGCGGAAGTTTCACGCCATCTTTGACCAGACCTATGAGCTCATCGGGCTGCTCTCCATCGACGGCAGGTTGCTGCAAATGAATAAAACCGCTTTGACGTTTAGCGGTGTCGAAGAGGCGGATGTCACTGGCAAGCCCTTTTGGAAAACTCCCTGGTGGGCACATTCCCAGGAACTGCAAGAACAAGTCTGCTTGGCGGTGCAGAGGACCGCAAAAGGTGAATTTGTACGATTTGAAACAACCCATTTCTCCGCCGATGGAAATCTGCACTATCTTGATTTCTCTCTTAAACCGGTAGCCGATGAAGCCGGCGATGTTGTTCTGCTGTTAGCGGAAGGCCGGGACATCACGGATCACAAGCGGGCGGAGGTGGCGGTACATCGCTCAGAGGCGGAACTTCGCTCCTTCGTGGAGAGGAGTCCCTTCGGGATTTTTCGAAGCAGTATTGAGGAGGACCACTTTCTGGACGTCAATCCGGCCCTGGTGAAGATGCTCGGCTACGCCTCGGCAGAGGAACTGTGCTCCACTAAGTTATCCACGGACGTCTATCTCGACCCACAGGACAACATACGGATATTGACGCCGCTCCTGCGCGATGGAAGCTTCAACGGCATAGAAATTCAGTCCCGGCGGAAGAACGGAGAGGCGATCACTACGCGCCTGAGCGGGCGACTGGATCAGGCATCTCTAACCGGCGACTTGGTTCTTGAGGGAATCGTGGAGGACATTACCGAGCGCAGCCGGGCCGAGCAGGCGCTTCGTGATAGTGAGGAGCACTTCCGCCAGGTGGTCGAGGGCGCGCCCGTGGGGATGTACATCCAGACCGATGGAATCCTTCGATACTTCAATCCTGCCGCCCTCGCCATCTTCGGCGCGGAAAACTCCAGCCAACTCGTCGGTCAAGATTTTTTGGAGATAATCCACCCGGACAGCCGTGCTGCTGTGATCGAGCGCGCCCGTCTGGTAATGGAAGAAAAGAAGGCCGTCCCCTTTCTGGAGGAGCGGCTGCTCCGTCTGGACGGAAGTGTTTTCGATGGCGAGGTCACCGCCATACCGTTCATCTTCGAAGAGCGTAGCGGGGCTCTTGTCTTTGTCCGGGACATCACCGAGCGCAAGCGCGAGGAGGCCGACAGGCGTGCACTTGAAAACCAGCTTCGCCAGGCTCAGAAGATGGAGGCGGTGGGCCGGCTTGCCGGCGGCATTGCCCATGACTTCAACAATCTCCTCATGGTCATACAAAGCTACACGGAGATGCTGCAAAAAAGTCTTCCCGCCCAGGATCGCTTACGAAAATACACAGAGCAGGTGCTGAAAGCAGCCGACCGCGCAGCTAGCCTCACTGGCCAGATGTTGGCCTTCAGCCGCAAACAAATCATCTCCCCGGTTGTGCTTGATCTGAACGCCGTCATCCATGAAACGGCGGAGATGCTAAAGCGGCTGATCGGGGAAGACATCGAATTTCGAGTAAACTCGCTGGAATCACTGTGGTCGATTGAGGCTGATTCGGATCAGATCGGTCAGGCCCTGATGAACCTTTGCGTCAATTCACGCGATGCGATGCCTCAAGGTGGCACGCTTACAATCACCACTGGAAATATCGTTGTAGAGGAACAGAGCATCGGCGTCCCCCCATACGTAACTCCGGGGGAATACGTGAAGCTTTCGGTGGCTGATACCGGTTCGGGCATCAGCAAAACGGAGCAGGAGCAGATCTTCGACCCTTTCTTTACCACCAAAGAGGTCGGCAAAGGAACGGGATTGGGACTTCCCATGGTGTACGGTTTTGTGAAGCAAAGCGGCGGTTACATCTGGGTCGAGAGTGAACTTGGGCAGGGAGCCTGCTTCACGATCTGCCTGCCCAGGGCCAACGCTGCGATCGCCCTCCCTCCTTCGGGGAATGCCGATACCCCGCCGGGAGGAACGGAAACGCTGTTGGTCGCTGAAGATGAAGAAGCTCTGAGGGAGGCCATCTGTGGCTATCTGCGCAGTTTAGGCTACACCATTTTTGCAGCCAGCTCAGGCGACCACGCGCTTTCGCTGGCGAGCGAGCACCTGGGGCACATTCATCTTCTAATCACCGATGTCGTGATGCCGAAGATGAGCGGGAGAGAGTTATCGAATACCCTGGGAAGCCAGCGTTCTGATCTGAAGACGATCTACTTGTCCGGATACACAGATGATGCCGTATTGCGGCATGGCATTCACGCGATGGGTACAAGCTTTTTACAGAAGCCGTTCAGCCTGGGAACGCTTGCTTGGAAGGTGCGCGAGATCCTGGGAGGAACTCAGACCGGGCGATGACAAACCGCAGTCTGGTGTGAGAAGGGCGAATTCCTTAACGTTACCACTGGTTCAGAAATCCGGTTCTGCCCGAAAACAATGATGCGCATGTTATGAATGAGGACGCCCATCAAAGACGCGTTCCACTCCTGGCCTGACTGTGTCTGCTCGTGATTCGCGTAAATAAAATTCGTACCGATTAAACGCCCCTACGGAGTCATCGCGTGAGAATGAATTGGCTATGTGGAACCGTCATCGCCGTAGCACTGCTCCTGCTGTTTTCTGCTGGCTTCTGTTTTGCCCAGTCGCCCAATGGATCGATTGGCGGAACCATCACATACGCCAGTAACGCCGTGGCCGTCAGGGCGACGATTACCGCAAAGAATCAGCATACGGGCGAGCTTCGCAGTACTAGAACCGGTGCCTATGGCCAATATCGCATCGACGCCATCGAGCCCGGCATCTACACCGTGAGCATCACTCAGGAGGGCTTTGCACCTCTAACCCTGGAAAAGATCACGGTTTCGGGATCGGTCGTCACAAGCCTCAGCGCAAAGCTGACGGTCAATGGCGCCACTGAGAGCGTCGTTGTTGAAGCCTCCAGCGCAGCGGTGCAGACCGAGAACGGCGAAATCAGCCGGATTCTCAGCACCGCCGAAGTGCGAAACATTCCATATGACAGTTTGAACCCGTATTCCCTTGCGACCACCCTCCCCGGCGTGAGCACGGTGACCAGCGGACTTTACAGCTTCACCAATGGCATCGCTTATTCCTCGGATGGCGAGCGTCCCCGCGGCAACAATTTCCTTATAGAGGGGCAGGACAATAACGATGCCCGCATCCACGGCCAGGGGCTGCAGCCGGAAAACATCGAGGCGGTCCAGGAAGTCTCTGTTCTGCTGAACTCCACTTCGGCGGAATACGGCCACGGTGGCGGGGCAATCGCAAATCTGAACTACAAGAGCGGCACCAACAGCTTTCACGGAGCGGCGTGGGACCGTCTCTCTAACTCTTCACTGGACGCCACTGACCACGCCAACGTGATCGCGGAAACCCCCAAGAGCAAGTATCGGGAGAATTACTTCGGCTTCAATCTCGGCGGTCCGGTGAAGAAGGACAAGCTGTTCTTCTTCACCTCCTACCAGTGGGATGACTACCGCTCCTCGGCCAATGGAGGAAATCTGATTCTTCCCTCGGCGGCCGGATATAGCGTTCTCCAGCAGTATGCTTCCAACCCGCAGGTCGCTGCCATGCTGGCGGCCTACGGCTCGTTGCGAGGGGATTCCACCCGTTCCGGCGCCCCTGCGCCGATTCCCCTGGGGCTGGCCCCTGCGACAGGGCTGAGTCGCGGCTCCGTCCAAATGGGTCTGTTCACCCGCACAGGTGTGCCGCTGGATTACAACTCGCCGGAGTTTGACGCCAAAGGTGACTACAACATCACCAGGAACGACTCGCTGAACCTGCGCTACATTCGCAACAGCTTCAGCGCTCCTTACGATTTCTTCAACTACCCTAATAACCTTCCTGGCTTTGATTCGGAACAGAACGGTGTGTGGCAGAACGCGGGCATCACCTATACCCACATCTTCGGTCCTACTCTGCTCAACGAAGCTCGCATCTCCTACGGGCGCATGGGCCTCTACTTTCTGCCGCGGCCGGACAACGTTGCGGCCGCTAGCATGCCGACCATCGCCATTGCCGATATGCAAGGATGGGGGGCGAGCCCGTCCATTCCACAGGGGGCCATCCACGACACCTACCAGGTGCAGGACACGGTGAGTTGGACCAAGGGCAAGCACTTCCTCAAAGTTGGCGTGGATTTCGCCGAGATTCGAGTTCGGGACGTGGTCCCGTATAACTACTTCGGCCAAATTACTTATGCACCCGGCGGCGGTTACCAGGCTCTGGGCAACTACCTGGACAACTATTCCGGCGGGACCGCTTCAGTGACCCAGACCTTCGGCAGCCCCATCGTTCACGCCAGTCTGCCTTCCCAGAACTACTTCTTCCAGGACTCATGGAAGGTTCGCCCGAATCTCAGTTTGGACTTCGGCCTTCGCTATGAGTACAACGGGACTCCGGCTAACCAACTGCAATACCCGGCAATCGACTACAACAACCTCGCCTGTTTCCCATGCGTCGTCAAGCAGAAGGGGGACAAGCAGGACTTCGGTCCGCGCTTCAGCTTCGCCTACACTCCAAATTTCTGGAAGGACATCCTGGGGGATGGCAAGACCGCGCTTCGAGGCGGCTTTGGCATCTTCTACGATGGGCTGTTCACCAACATCCTCGACAATACTCAAGCGACCTCGCCAAATTCAGTGGCCTCGGCCTTTAATGTCGCCGGCAGTACGCGCGGCACGGCCAACTGGTCCTCATATCTTTCCCAGTTGCCCACAACCCCCAACGCCCTTGCGAGCGAAAACAGCCAGGTGGCCCACCTCCTGTCGCCGGAGATTTTGCAGTGGAACCTCAATATTCAGCGTGAGCTGCCAGACAAATTTACTCTGGAAATTGGTTACGTAGGCACCCGTGGCGAATACCTCTTCGCCAACACCTTTGCCAACCCATTCCTTTCGGACGGAAGTCGTTTGGTCCCGGCACGAGGAAGCATCTCGGTTCGCGACAACAGCGGCGACTCGATCTATCACGGACTACAAGTGCAAGTGGACCGGAGGTTTTCTCGCGGTCTGCTCTTCCGCAGTTCCTATACCTTCTCTAAGATGATCGACGATTCTTCGGAGGTCTTCTCCTCCGGCACCAGCCGAAATGGCGTGCCCAGTACCTGGAATAGCTTTCCGGTCGTCCAGTATCCGGCCCCGCGCGGCACCTATGATCGTTCCGTCTCCGACTTCGATCACAGACACCGCTTGGCCATTACCTACATCTATGAGATCCCCAAGCTAAATGCGAATGACTCGTTGCGCCGAGGGGCGGGGTACGTGCTGAATGGCTGGCAGCTCTCCGGCACCACCGCGTTCCAGTCCGGCACACCGTACAACGTGGGAACCGGCTTCGACAGCAACGGCGATGGGGTGAACAATGATCGCCCTAGCCTGGGTAATCGGCAAGCTCCCTTGGCCAGCTACGCATTCACCGGCGACTGGGGCGGCGAATCTGCAAATGTCCTCTGCGATGGCCCCACCCTATGGTCAACGAATCAGTGCCTTCCCGTCTCAGCCAGCCAGGTCCACTGGGTTGTACCCTCCAATGGGCAGGGAAATGTGGGACGTAACTCGCTGATCGGTCCGTGGTACACTTCGTGGGCTTTCAGCCTGTCCCGCAACGTCTCGGTTCACGAAAGCCAGGCGCTGCAGATCCGGGCCGACATGTTCAACCCATTCAACCAGACTCATAAGGATGGCGATGGTTATTGGCCGAACATGCAGCTTGCATCGGGCGTCGTCCCTGCTAATTCGGGTGCGTCGTCGACATTTGCAGACTTTTCGACCTCGCTGCATGGCGGCCGTACGGTCCGAATGTTGCTCAGGTACAGCTTCTAATCCGGTCTTTTCTTACGAAGAGACCCAGCGTACACTCAACTGAAGCTATTCCTGACCTGGAGCATGAACTTGCATCCTGGCAAGAGACTTCGCCTTCTGCGAGATCAGCTTGGCCTTACTGTACGTGACGTGGAAGCCTCGAGTGGCCGCTTAGCGGCCAAGCGTGGAAATAGTGCGCATTCGATTCCCGTAAGTCGCTTATCAGATATTGAAAACAAAGGAGTAGTTCCAAGCATCTATCGGGTTTATTCGCTGGCGGTCATCTACCGTCGCGATATTCGGGAGATACTTGCCTGGTATGGGATCAACCTGGATGAAATAGCGGGGGATCTGGCAATCGTGAGTTTACCTGCAACCCATCTGATCGAGTCCATTGACGCAACCGGCATCGTGAAGGTACCGGTGCTCGAAGATTCGGCCTTCGATCCCGCTCAGACCCAGAACCTGGGACGCATCATACGGCAATGGGGAGCGGTACCCTTCGCATTCCTTGCCCAGTTTTCCGATGTCAGCTTCACCTATGCCTACATCGGCACTGAGGACTTCACAATGTCTCCAATCCTGCCTCCTGGATCGTTCATTCAGATCGATGAATCCAGGGACAAGATTGTAGAAGGCATCTGGAGGTCCGAATGTGACCGGCCAATCTACTTCCTGGAAACTCGAAGTGGTTACAGGTGTGGTTGGTGTCGATTACAAAACGGACAACTCACTCTGCAACCTCATCCTCTCTCTCCGGAACCGGTACGAATGTATCGCTACCCGCAGGAGGCTGATGTCGTGGGTGAAGTGGTAGGTGTCGCCATGCAGATTGGGAGGAAGAATCACGCATGATTCGCCTCTGCTGCTTGCGGCCAAGTATGCACATCCACTGTCTGGCTTCTGTCCGCCTGTGCCATCCGGGAGCCTCTACGTCCATCGAGGAATTGGTCAGATTCGACCCATTCACTGGCATCACGGTATCATTTGGCGTTCACAGCCACAGTAGCAAGGAGGGTCTGTTCTGGATTCGTAACAAATCTGGGATTTTGATTCAGATCTGGATCCCGGATCTAGCCTCCGAATACGGCAACCAGCCGTATCGGGGCTTCCATGAACAGACCGTTCATCCTTCTTCTCCTGGGCGTTGGGCTCAGCATCAGCGCGTCCGCCATTGCGTCTCACAACATCCCGTCGGCAACGCCGATGAACTCCGCACTGTGCTGCGGTGGAGATCCGGACGGTCCTCCGCTCTACGCTCCCCACAATGTTTCATCCGCACTGCCGATGACTGCCGCACTGTGCTGTGGTGGGGATCCGGACGGTCCTCCGCTCTACGCTCCCCACAATGTTTCATCCGCACTGCCGATGACCGCCGCACTGTGCTGCGGTGGAGATCCGGACGGTCCTCCGCTCTATGCTCCCCACAATGTTTCATCCGCACTGCCGATGACTGCCGCACTGTGCTGTGGTGGGGATCCGGACGGTCCTCCGCTCTACGCTCCCCACAATGTTTCATCCGCACTGCCGATGACCGCCGCACTGTGCTGCGGTGGAGATCCGGACGGTCCTCCGCTCTATGCTCCCCACAATGTTTCATCCGCACTGCCGATGACTGCCGCGCTGTGCTGCGGCGGAGATCCGGACGGTCCTCCGCTCTACGCTCCCCACAATGTTTCATCCGCACTGCCGATGACTGCCGCACTGTGCTGTGGTGGGGATCCGGACGGTCCTCCGCTCTATACACTTCACGCTCCCTACGCTCTTTCGCCAGATCTGAGGGCAATCGTCAGCCGCTGATGTCGGTTGGCCGCCTCTCAGGTTGGAGAGGCGGCCAATGAGTTCTTTGCACCATCCTCCGGTTGTCCTACTGTGGGCTCTTGTAGGGGGCGCTGAGGGGAGTCTCTTGCTCTTGCTCGTTTGGCGCAAAGCTTGGCAAGAGAATTTTGCTTTCACTTCGTTCATTGCGTTCTGTGTTCTACGTTCGTGCTTGTTGTCTCAAATGTGGTTTGTAAAGATGAACTCGACAGGGTACGTGCTCCTGAGGTGGGGAGCCTATGCCCCTCAGCTTGTTCTTCTCATCGCAGTCGTGCTTGAGATCGTTCAGATTATTTTTCGTCCTTATGAAGCGCTTCCAAGAGGCACACTTGGAAATCTTGTGTTGGCCCTTATCGCTGTCGCGTTTTTAGCCGTACTGTTTACCATGCGATTCCCTGGAACTCAGCCATCGGAATGGATGGCACTCCTAAGGGCTGTGGATCAGGGAGTGTCCTGGGCGTTTTGGGGCATTTTCATGACGTTGTCGCTATTTGCCGGATGTCTAGGCATCCCCCTGAAACATCGCGTATACGGGATAGTCTTTGGATTCGCATTCTATCTTTCGGTGGATGTCGCTGTCGTAACCATGACCGCTCAGCGTGGCCTGCCTATCGGTAGTTACATCTGGCCACTCGATATGCTGGCCTTTCTAGTCGCATGTCTTATATGGATTTCCAGCTTTACACGCGTTGCAGTACCACGGAGCGTGCCGACCATGGAAGAAGTAGGTAGAATATCGGCGGTACTTAGTCAATATGTTTTCCTGATCGAATCACTCGAAGTAAAACGGCACCCCAGGGCAAACGATCGGAAAGAGCCATTGGAACTTGTACTCCGGAGTGAACGACAATGATCAATAGGAAAGCCGGCATTCTTTCATTTCAAGAACTGATTGATACATTGGAACACATCGAAGTTGACCAACTTCATTCCGATATTCCAGCAAACGTGCGCGCCGAACTTGCGCGTATGAAAAGCAATTTGTCAGCCATTCTCTCTTTTTTGGGAAATTGTGTGAACCCCAATCCCGCAACCGAGCCGAAGCTATGCGACTCGATCAGCACGATTCGGCGGGAGTGTATGTCTCTGCACCTTACAATATCGAAGGTACTTCTGTTTCAGTTTCTTCGTCTCAATATGGTCACTGATTCACAATATCCGGCGATGGCTGCTGCCCAATATGAACGAATAGGCCAAGCCGTTTGCGAAATATGCCAAATGTTCGCTCCGCAGTACACCGAACAGCTGGGCAGCGCTCTCTAATTGACTGTGAGTGCCGGAGGAGACGGACAGCATTGCGATGGACAAGATGGACAATAGGCTCCCAGCTTCAGTAGACGCCGGCACACCCAGGCATCGGAAATTTCCGGAGCCGCCAGCCGCTACTTCGGTGCAAGGCTGGCGTTTTCATCATGTCGGAATCCCCACCGACCTCCCACGGTGTGGGGAACATTATCTTGAGGCCTTCAAGGTTTTCGCATCCGGTTTTGAAACAAGCCAGTACGGGATTGAGTGGCTGCGGTTTGAATCCGACAGTCCCGTCCCCGAACTCGTTCGTTCCGTCCC
Organism: uncultured Acidobacteriota bacterium; assembly: GCA_963738165.1. GTDB lineage: Bacteria > Acidobacteriota > Terriglobia > Terriglobales > Acidobacteriaceae > TOLSYN. The sequence goes on along the minus strand of CAVTVE010000016.1, from coordinate 223,225 downwards.
CCACATAGCTTTCGAAGTGGATGACCTTGAGGAGGCTATTGCAGGAAAGGAGGTAATCTTTCGGCCGTTTTCACCTTATGCCGGGGTTCGAGCGGCAATGATCATTGAAAACGGTGCTCCCATCGAAGTGCTTGAGTTCTTCTGACCGGCACCCCTGTAATTCATGTATTTGGTCATTCCATGGCCAGCGCTTCCAGCGCAGCCTTGTCGCGGATTACCAGTGTCGAACCTTTGGTCAGCAAAATCTTCCGTGTCTTCATCTTGGCCAACAGCCGCGTCACGGTTTCGCGTGTGGCTCCAATCATCTGAGCGATCTCCTCGCGCGTCAGCCCCGGCGTCACGCGAGGCTCAGGTTTTGTGCTCTCGCCATTTTTCGCGCTCCACTCCAGTAGCAGCTTCGATAACTTCTTCGCCGCCGAATAAGCCAATCCATAGGAATGAAGTTCCCGGCAAGCCACGTGGTACTTGGCACTCAACTGCTCGGCAACCCGCAAGCATACATCGCTGTGCTCTTTCATAAATTGCAGGAAGTCATCGCGTTTGACGAAGCTGATGTGGCAGGGCTCGAGCGTTTCCGCCGTGAGCTGGTATGGCCTGCCGCCCACGCTGGAACTCATGCCCAACGCTTCGCCGGCCTCGGCAATCCTCAGGATCAATGTCTTACCGCCAGTCGAACCGAATGAGATCTTGATCCGCCCCTTGCAAATCACAAAAACTCCCCGTGGAGCTTGGCCTTCCACAAAGAGAACTGCACCCGCAGGATAGATCATTCCGTGTTTAATGGCCTCAAATCCTTGCAGTGCGCCGTCGGACAAATCACAAAAAGCGTGACCTCCACGAATTTTGCATTTAAGGCAGCCCTCTATGGGATCTAAACCGTATGGCGAACACATGATTCCCCCGTTCAATCTGTCCAACTTGGCGTTCAGCTACTTCGGATTATCTTCGAGAATTGCGAGCAAGTATGTAGAGCGAGTTAGCCTGCCTCGCGCGTGCTATTGCTTGGGGCCAATGTAAACGGGGGAAGGTGACTAAAGTGTATTTCCATGGTTCTGTTACGAATTCAGAACAGACATTTGTTCAGGGTTGTAAGTAGAGTGCTAAGGGCAGCTCCGGCTGCGGTATCCATCCCTTATCGCTGGCTGGCTTCGCCCGCCTTAACCTGCTGATTGAACTTGGCAGACTGGCCCCGGGGTACGGTCGGAGACTTCCATCGCGAAGACTGGAAATGCTTCGCCAGGAAGACAATCTGCCCGCAGTGGTAGGCGTAGTGAGCGGTCTGCCGGTTGACAGCTTGCATGACGGAGTGCGCCTCACCCCGGATCATGACCGTGCGCGTCATATCCGCCGAGGAGAGGGGCTCAAGCGCCGAGAACAGGCAGCTCCAGCCCGAATCCCACATCCTCATCATTTCCTCTCGGCTCGATGGCGGTTCCATAAATTCATCGTCACGGTTGCGATCAGGCTTCTCCCCGTCGCTGGTGAGAAAGTCTGTCCACCGAGACCGCATGTTCCCCGCCATGTGCTTGACGATCAGGGCGATGGAGTTCATCTCCGGGTCCAGGACGGAGAAGAGTTGCTCGTCCGTCACCTGCACTATGGCCGCTTCTGCCAGTCTTTTGTAATAGCGAAACACCGACATCGAATCCTCAAGATAGGAGGTTGTGAACTTCAAAGCCATTCTGTCAGATATGCGGGAACCCTACTTAGAGTTGTACGGTGACCAACTCAGGCTATGTTCTGATTCGATTTGTGTTCGCGATTTTAGCATCTCACTATTTCTATGGAACGATTCCAGATATGGGCGCAGCCATGGTGGGTCAATCTCCTATTTCTAGTACCTGCACTTTCTTATCTACTCTGGCGGCGAAAAGGACTCCTGCTCAGCTCCGGAACTCTTATTGCGCTTGCATTGTTTAGCGCATCCTTCGGCTTTGTGGAAGCGGCGGTCGTCGTGTATCTCAGTAGCGCTGCGGGCGTGCTTGGTCACAGCAGCGGCACCCTATCTCAACTTCAAGACCCGGCAGCGACCTATCAGCAAGCGCTGTCGTCTCTCGCTCAATTTCCGCAGAGGCTGCGCACAATTGAGGTATTTCGGGAAGCTGCAACGATGATCATGCTGGGAAGTGTCGCGGTGCTCGCCGGTTCCAGAGCCCGGGAGCGTTGGGGCGGGTTCCTGTGGTCATTTGCCATCTGGGACATCACCTACTACATCGGGCTATGGGCGACGCTACGATGGCCATCTTCCCTCAAAGACTACGATGTGCTGTTTCTGATTCCGGTGCCTTGGGTCTCACAGGTATGGTTCCCCGTGCTGGTGAGTTCTCTATCCATGCTCGCAGTTGTTGTCTCTCCTAATAAGCGCGGACTCTGAACTCAAAATGCCAGGGCAGCTTTCATTGAGCATCCACTCAGTTCCAATGAGCCTAGATGACGTAGCTTCGTTCAGTGACAACAGCCAGGAACCTTCTGTTCGCGGTTTTGTCCACGTACCAGCAAACCCCTCAGGCGATGGGATCGTCCTCACGCACGGTGCCGGAGCTAACTGCCAATCTCTACTTCTCGTCTCATTGGCGAATGCTTTGTGTGAATGCGGCCTGACAATCCTCCGCTGTGACCTCCCATTCCGGCAGTTGCGTCCACACGGCCCACCGCCACGCGGCAGTGCCGGGCGCGATCAAGAAGGATTACGGCATGCGGTTGAGGCAATCAGGCAGAAGCTTTCCGGGCGCGTGTTTTTGGGCGGACACTCCTATGGTGGAAGACAGGCGACGATGCTGGCGGCTGCCGAGCCGGGATTGGTCGACGGACTCCTGCTGCTCTCATACCCCCTTCACCCACCAAGGAAGCCGGAGCAGCTTCGGACAGATCATTTTCCAAACCTCAGTACACCTGCGCTCTTCGTGCATGGCAGTCGAGATGGATTCGCTTCGATAGAGGAGTTGACGGCAGCGCTGACGCTCATCCCGACGCGAACGGAGCTTCTGGAAATACCGAGTGCCGGGCACGAACTGGTTTCGGCACGGACGGCCAGAAATGTGGCAACAAAGGTGGTGGAGGCGTTCCGCAAATTCGTCGCGCAATGAGCAAGTCAGACGATGAGCGGCCGCTACGTTTATGCCGACTTCGTTTGCGGGTAAAGGCGATCCCGAGTCCATGCGCTTTGCTGAAATGTACTCGGAAGAAGCACCATGAACACGGCGCCCGATTCGCCCGCCTGCGTTTTATTGCGGAACTTTAATTCTCCGCCGTGCCTCTCGACAATGCCCCGGCTTATCCACAGCCCAAGACCATTTCCGCCACTCTCCTTGGTCGTGAAAAACGGCTGGAATAGATTCTCTTGCACCTCTTCGGGAATGCCTTTGCCGTTATCCGACACGCTTATGCATACACGCTCCTCAGTTCCGTCAAGGGAGGTCTCGTTGCTCACACGCAAACAAATTTCGCCTCGGTCAGAAGCCGCATCCACTGCATTCAACAGAAGATTGACAAACACTTGACGCAACTCGGATGGAAAGCCAAACACATCCTTCGTCACCGCGTATTCACGCCGCACGGTGATACTCTTCTTCTCGAATCGGGCGCGGTTCAATGAAAGAACACTGTCCAGCAATTCACAAATGTCTATCCTCGCGGGTTTGCCGGCCTCACGATAGAAAGCCAGCGTTTTCTTAGCTACCTCACTCGCTCTTTCCGTCTCTTCGAAAAGCATCTTTGCGTACTGGCGGGACGTTTCATTGATTGAGCGGTCATTCGCCAATAGGTAAGCCAGATTCGTCATTGCTTCCAATGGGTTGTTGATCTCATGAGCGATGGTCGCCGCCATCCTGCCCGTAGCGGCCAATTTCTCGGACTCGATAAGAGCTTTTTGCAATCGATTTCGCTCACTGATATCACGCGCAATCTTCGAAGCTCCTATCACACGACCCCTCACATCCCGAATGGGGGAGACCGTCAAGGACACTTCCACCAAGTGACCATTTTTGTGAAGTCTCTGTGTCTCGTAATGGTCAATGCGTTCTCCGGCGCGTAGCTTGCGAAGAATTTCTTGCTCTTCAACATGTAATGAATCAGGGATAATTGTGAGGATGGAACGTCCGACAATCTCTCCTTCTGTCCACCCGAAGAGCCGGGCGGCAGCTTTATTCCAGCTCATGATAATTCCATTCAGATCTTTACTCACGATGGCATCGTCTGACGACTCGACGATAGCGGCCAATCGAACCCGCAATTCATCGGCACGCAATCGATCGGAGATGTCACGAGCGACCACCGAGGCTCCAATGATTCTCCCGTGCTCATCTCTTATCGGAGAGACAGTCAAAGAGATGTTGACGCGAGTTCCAGCCTTCGCTATACGAACTGTTTCGTAGCGTTCGATTCGCTCCCCGCAGGCGAGCCTCTTCAGAATCTCTTCTTCTTCCTGACGCAGTTCCGCGGGAATCAGCTTAAAGATACATTGGCCTACAATTTCTTCGCTGGTGTAGCCGAAGATTCGTGACGCGGCGGCGTTCCAACTGGTGATGGTGCCGTCCAGATCTTTCGTGATAATCGCATCGTCGGAAGACTCAACGATTGCTTCGAGGCGGGATCGTCTCGCCTGTTCAGAGGATAAATAATGCAACAACAAAACTCCTGCTGCTTTCGCTTAAGGGATTAGATGCCGGGTTTGTTGAGATAGCTGTAAGTCATTGCTGTCGCTCAGCAGGTTCGCCCGAAACTTCACCTGCCGCGCATAGAACCCGAATGTATCAAGCAGCATCTTTCTTCTAAGCCAGACAACGTGGCCTGTAGCAAACTGCGTCTGAGAGTAGAAGTTGAGGAGTCTAACTATGTACATGCTGCTGATTGAGGGAGAACTTAAGCCAGGCAAGAAGGACGAGTTCCTGAAAGTGTGGAGCAGCCAAATTCTGCCCGTGCTAAAGAAGCAGGACGGGTTCATTGATGAATTCTTGACATTCGAAGAAGGTACCCAGAAGGGCTGCGGCCTGGGATTCTGGAGCAGTCGGGAACAAGCCGAACATTATCGCCGCGAAGTTTTCCCGCAAGCGAAGAACTTAGTCCAGCACCTCATGCACGGCCATCCTATGATGCGCGGCTTCGAGGTTGGAGCTGCGGAATCGCTCAGGGTCGCTGGACTCAGAGCCGCATGATTCGACGGGATATGCGTCCATCCATTTGAACCCCGGTTGCATACCGGGGTTCTCCTTCGACGAAACCGGTGGCAGAGGAGCGGCAAAGAACTAATGAGTCGTAAGCGTTTCTTCATCCACCGACTCTTCCAGGTCGCCCCGCTTCCGTGCGATCCCGGTTTAGAATGCCGTCAATTTCATCTCGTCAATCCAGACATTATACGAGTCCTGGTTGGCATCACCGTCAAGTTCCACGGCAACATCGATGTCGGCGCCCGGCCAGTAAGGCTGGTTTCCCAACTGAAGGTTCACAGAATGCGAGACTCCGTCGATCGCCACGCTGACATAGTGAACGGAATTGCCCGTGCGAATCACCGCCCAGACAATGTGGTGCCAGGTGTTCGCGGCAAATGGCTGGCATGGCACCTTGGTGGCGACCCATTCTGAAGTAGACCCGTCCCAAACGTTCCAGTAGCCGCCCAACGGTGCTCCGCCCTTGTAATTACACTGTGTGCCGAATACCCATCGCCGCTGGTTGAAGCTTTGGTTTACGTCAAACTCCAGGGCCTGAGGGTTTGTAGGTTTGTCGATCAGAACCCAGGTGTCGTAAACGAAGTTCGTGGCGGAGTTGCTGCCCCCGACAAACGCATACCAATAGGCGTTCGAGTAAGGTCCGGCGCCGGCAAGAGTGAATTTGCGAGACGACCTGTCCAGCGAGGGCGAGTGTTGATTGGGGTAAGTGTCGCTGACCGCCATGCCGCCACCGCCGGTGCAACTGCTCGCTGTACACACCTGCCACACACCCCAGTTGTTGATATTCGAAACCGTACCCATGCCACTGGTAGAAGTTACTTTCAGAGTCTTACTGCCCATATTATTCTTAACATCTGTGCCTGTTACCACAATCGTGTGTGTGCCCTTCGCGATCCACAAATACGCTGTGAAAGAGAATCCATACTGAAAGAAAACTTCGGTCCCGTCGACCAAAATCGCCATGGAACTCATGGACGCGGCCGAGGAACTTGCGGAAATCACGAATTCCATAGGTGAGGGACCGCGGAAGCCGTTCGTCGGCTGAGCCACTGATACCGATACTTCTGCCAACGCCAAGGCACTGCTTGCAATTGCGATGCAGCCCAAAATCATTGTGCGCGCTAGATTCTTCACTTTGTTCATGAACGGAACTCCTGTCGAGGTTTTCTGATGAGCGCACCTCAGCGTAGGTTGGTTCTCTACGTTGGAGAGAGGCTTCACAATTCCAGAAATCGTCCTTGTAGCAGGAACCCGCGTTGCGCTTGGCGTTACTGATTGCGGGTGAACTTAGGAGCGGAAGGGCGCAGGGTGGGCACTGTTGGCGGTTGATGCCTTAACCTCAATTCCATTAGGTAACTGTGGTCAGGAAGCCGGAGCTAACCGAAAGACGAGCGGCCTAGTTGCTTGTTGCTGCTCCTCGCGGTCGCAGAACACCCCAGCCCCTCTCGCTGACTTTTATCAGTACCGAATTCTAGAACTTCAACCGCAACGCCTTCGTCGTGAACTCCACTAGCGGCATCATCTTCCGGCAGGCAGCGGCAAACTCCTTCATGAGCGTCGGGCCGCAGACCTGCTCTTCGGTCAATGCCGCCGACGTTACATAATCCTTCCGCTTCAAATCCTCTATGAGCGGGTGCTCCGAGCAAAAGCCCTTGGGCGGCCGAGTCAGGCTCTCGCCTTCAATCTCCAGCGTGCGAGTCACCTTCTTCCACTGCTCCGGCTGGCTGACGATCGCATTGCGAATTTTGGTGAGGGCACAGGTGTCCGGGTGCCAGACTCCCGCCGCCGCGAAGCAACCCTCCGGCTCCAGATGCAGATAGAAGACGGGTGCGTGGGCGTCCTTACCGCTCTCATGGGAGAAATGAATGCCGATGTGAGTCTTATATGGAATCTTGTCCAAGGAGAACCGGGTGTCCCGATAGATGCGGAACAGAGAGCCCCGCGTGGGTCGAGCATCGGCGACGAAGTGCGGGCTGAGCTTCTCCAGGCGAGGGGCAAAGCCGTTGATGAACTCTATCGCGGGCTCGACCACTACATGCTGATACCGAGTTTTGTTCTTGGCGAACCACTCGCGGTCGTTGTGACGTTTGAGCTGACGTAGGAACTGAAACAGGTCGGGTTTGAAGACGGCGGTGTCGATCATCTATCGGCTCACAGTTCGAGGTACTACCAGCTTACCCCAGCAAGAGAACCTGTGCGCCGACCTGCTAAGCCGCCTTTACGTTTATCGGTTGTTCACGCAGCATGGAGAGCAACCGTTCACGAAGTGAGGGAGTATCACGCAGTCCATGAGATTCGACCGCATGTTCCACTGCTATTTTCAGCACCTGTTCCGCGTCTCCCGACACAACGAATTCACATGGAAGACCTGCTGGGTACAAGCGGCACTCAATGACCTTGCGGCTACTGGCCATGACCTCGCCTCCTTTTTATGGTGTAGAAGTAGCTTAGCCTCGTCCAGCCACAAGTTCAACGCTGTCCCTTGTAGACAGTTCCAGCCACAAAAGTTAAGGCCGGAGGGCTCCGGTTTACAGGAGCCTGTCCGGCCTGAAGTCTTCATCAGGAGGTTACATTCGATAGACGCGCTTCGCACGAAAAAGTTAGCGACCATTCGCCAATCGGGCACTCCTACTTGTGTGAGCGCAGGTCGCAGGAGCCGACTAGTTCGCCCATAAGCGTACACAGTTCTGCTTGGCTCGTAAGCTTCGGCAGAACAGCAAGCGAACCCAGGGCCATGCATTCATCTTTTAGCTCGGCAGAATCATCGCTGGTCACGAAAACAACTTTCATTTCGGGAAACTCCTGCATGATACACGCCACGGCTTCCAGACCGTTCATAACCGGCATGTGGACATCCACAAGTACGAGGTCTGGTTGCGCAGAGCGACAAACATCCAACAACTCTGCTCCGTTTCGAGCCGTGCCAACCAGTTCCGCACGATGGCATTCCGTGACCAAGCAAGAACAAACACGCAAGATGAGTCGAGTGTCGTCTGCGATTACAACGCGCAATTTCCTTTCGAGGCTCAATCGACTCCTGAAACCGCAGATGATCTAGCCATAGTGATGCGCGAGCAACGGCAAAGAATCGTGAATTTTCAGCGCGCAGGAACTCTATCCTGGGCTTGAGCCTTTTTCCGAATCAGTATCCGGCAAAGTCCTCGGTTCGGATGTCGTCCTCATCAACGCCTGCCTCCACAAGCATGTCACTCGTGCCGGCGACCATGCTGGGAGGTCCGGCAATATAGTAGATGGGTCCCTGCAGTGCGGCCAGATGTCTCGACAACATCTGTTTGCTGATGAAGCCAGTTTCCCCCTTCCACTGCTTCTGAGACCGCTGCATTTGTGTCATCGTGCAAATCAAGCGAAAATTCGAGTTGCTTTTTTCCAGTGTCTGGAGAACTTCAAGAAAGGCCGTGTCCTCGGGGCGCCGGTTGCAACAGAAGAGATACAACTTGTGCGGAAGCCGGTCGTGATCGGCTTGCCTTACGATGCTGAGAATGGGTGTGATTCCGATTCCACCCGCTAGGAACACAGCCGCCTTGGCTGAATTCTTATGTAGCGAAAATGATCCCATCGGCAGACTAACCTTTACCTCTGTACCGAGCGGGACCTTCATGAGCGAGCGTTTAAACGCTGTGTCACGCATGCGGGTTGCAAACATCAACTGGCCTTCAAATGGAGAACTGGCGATCGAAAAGGTACGCGTGTCTCCTTCCGAGTCAGTCTCTGGCGGATCGGGCAATGTCACGTCCACAAACTGCCCGGCCGTGAAATTGAATCGTGACGGTCTCTCGAAGTGGAAGGCCATCGTGCGTTCCGCCACCTCAGCCCGCTTCAACAACTTGGATCCGTAATCGGCTATCGGATTTTCGTTGGCTGCCATATCTACCCTTTCGACACTAGATCCGTCTCTCGCGGCGGGCGCATACGCGATCGCCCATTCACTGCATATTGGAGTCGCCAACCCTCTTGATGGTTACACCATTCCCGTGTAAGCGAATGGCGATGGGCCATTTTGCTTCTGCAAGAAACTGCTACTTTTACCAGTTTAAAAAACGCCAGCAGTCATCCAGACTCACTGATCTGCGACTCTCGCAGTAATGTTTGTGCATCTAACCTGCTTGTAGTCAAAGGGAATGGGAAGTTGGAAAGGCAGCAAGTGTGGAACGATTTGAAATCGTCATTTGGCTGAAGGACTATTCCGACGAAACCGAAGCTGCGCTCATCGCCGGCGGCGCACCCGATTACAAGGTGACGCCCCGGTCTCAATTCATCCCCTCAAGCCGACTCGGCCTACACGACTGACAAAGGCAATGCGATCGCGCTGAATGGGGTTCGTCTGCAGGCTTGCATGGTCTTCTGTATTAAGAGGTTTATCCCGTTCGACGAGGAGAAACAAAATGCGTAAGGCGTTTTTTCTAGTGGGATTACTTTTGTTGGTGACAGGCATGGCTCTGGCTCAGGAACCGTACCCGAAAATTGAGACGTCGCCAGCGTTCATGTACATCCGCAACAGCCCTAACTTCAGCAAAACGTTCATTTTGCCGAATGGCCAGGTAGCGCCGGGGGAAGATTTCAATTGCGCCGGTGGCGGAGGCACGATCACCTTTAACATAAACAGATACTTTGGCATAGGGCCTGACCTTGGCGCCTGTAAGTTTTTCGGTAACACAATCGGCTTGGGTGACAAAATAAACGGATATCAGGCAACCTTTTTGGGCGGCCCGCGGATTGCCTTTCGAAACCATACGCGCTTCACGCCGTTTTTCGATGTCGAACCCGGTGCCGACAAACTCTCGGTGGAGTGCAAAAACAGCACGGGAAGATGCGTCACTCGTTTTGGCAGTGGCACTTACTCCAAAACCGCCTTCGCCCTGACGGCTGGTGGGGGGCTTGACATCTCGGTGAGCAGGAAGATTTCCATACGGCTCGTCCAGGCGGAATATCTCTATACCCGCTTTGGCAACGCATGCGCTCTAGCTGTCTGCAGCAACAATAACAATCAGAACTCCCTTCGACTGAAGAGTGGAATCGTCATGAAATGGGGCGGTGGCCCTCCTCCGGCGCCGCCGGTAGCGAGTGCGTCGGCGCAGCCCACTTCGGTCATGGCCGGCGAGCCAGTCACGGTCACGGCCAACCCCGGCAACTTCAATCCCAAGCACACGCTGGAATATTCCTGGAAGAGCACCGGCGGCAAAATCTCCGGTACCGGCCCCACTGCCACGGTTGACACCACTGGCGTCGCCGGTGGCGATTACACCGCGACCGTAACCATTACCGATCCAAAGGAAAAGAAGAACAATACCGCAAGTGCCTCGGCCAGTTTCACCGTCAAAGAACCCCCCAAGAACCCGCCGACCATGAGTTGCTCGGCCAGTCCGTCATCGGTGGAGGCGAATGGAAGCTCGACGATCACCTGCACTTGCACTAGCCCGGACGGCGTCCCGGTCACGGTTAGTGACTGGAGCGCGTCAGGCGGCAGCATCAGCGGAAGCGGCAATACCGCGACCCTGAGCACCGCCGGCGCATCTTCTGGTCCCATCACGGTCAGCGCAACCTGCACGGATACACGCGGCCTGAAATCTTCAGTCACCACCGCTCAGGTGATGGTGGAAAATCCACCACCACCGACACCACCACCTGCGCCGCAGGCCTCGAAGCTAAGCCAGTGCGACTTCCCGAACCCGGCCAAGCCGTGGCGCGTGGACAACACTTGCAAGGCGATCCTCGACGATGTGGCCAAGAACCTGCAACAGAACCCAGAAAACAAACTGGTCATCGTGGGCAACGCCGAACCAACGGAGAAGCGTAAGAATCTTGCCGCAGAGCGCGCGGTCGATTCGAAGGCTTATCTGACCTCTGGCGAAGCCAAGTTGGGAATTGATCCGAGCCGGATCGAGACCCGCACCGGCAACGCTGGTACGAAGACTGCCGAATACTGGATCGTTCCTGCAGGCGGGACATTCTCCGGCGAAGGCACGCAACCGGTAAATGAGTCGCAGGTGAAGCCAGTACCGGATCATCCTGCGGCGCACAAAGCAGCGAAGAAACCCGCAGCCCAGTAGCTCAGGGATTCGCCAATCCAGCTGGTCGAGCGCAACGCTCGACCAGCTTTCTTTCAAGGTCGCATCGGACGCTCCCTTGGGTAACTTGAACTGTTCGTGGCACCCTGTCACCCTCTAACGACATCTCTCCTTGGGGCAACGAAAATCATGACTTTTGGAAACAGCAGCTTATTGGTCCGCCGGTGGTTAGTCGTTTTGTCGTTGGCGCTCTTGTGCACCAGCGCTTGGGCAGCACAATGGACCGCGGTCGGGCCGGACGGCGGGGACGCCCGCAGCCTGACTCATGATCCGCGCAATCCGGATCACCTTTTTCTAGGTACGAGCACCGGCGAGATTTTTGTTTCCACCGATGCTGGACACAGCTGGTCGCGCTTTGCCCATTTGGGTACGGGCGACGACTACGTCATTGACCACATCGCCGTGGATCCCCAACATCCTGAATACATGTACGTCGCCACCTGGAGCGTCGATAACCAGCAAGCCGGCGATTTCTTCCGCTCCCACGACGGCGGCAAACACTGGGAATCCGCTCTGGCCATGCATGGCAAGTCGATTCGGGCCATGTCGATTGCGGCATCCGATTCGAAGATTCTCGTGGCCGGCACGCTGGAAGGCGTCTTCCGCAGCAATGATGGCGGCAAAAACTGGCAGAAGATTTCGTCCTCCACTCAGGAAATTCACAATGTGGAATCGATCGCCATCGATCCCAAGGACCCGAACACAGTGTATGCGGGAACCTGGCACCTGGCGTGGAAGACGGCCGACGGCGGCGTCAGTTGGAAACGCATCAACGACGGTATGATTGACGATTCTGACGTGTTCTCGGTGATCGTAGATTCGTCGAACTCTTCTGTCGTATTCGCCAGCGCCTGCTCCGGCATCTACAAGAGCCAGAACAGTGGCGATCAGTTTCAGAAGATCCAGGGGATTCCCTTTTCGGCGCGGCGTACGCGCGTGCTGAAGCAGGACCCAAGCAACCCGGCAATTCTTTATGCCGGAACTACCGAAGGTTTATGGAAGACCATCGATTCAGGCAAGACCTGGAAGCGGGTGAGCAATCCTGAGGTTGTTGTAAACGATGTCATGGTCGATCCGCGCAATTCTCAGCGGGTATTGCTCGCCACCGATCGCGCTGGCGTTCTAACCAGCGACGACGGCGCGCAGAGCTGGACCGCTTCCAACCACGGATATACGCATCGCTACGTGACTGCAATCCTGGCGGACAAGAAAGATCCCGATACGATCTACGTCGGCGTGGTCAATGATCGCGAACAGGGCGGCGTCTTCATTTCGCATGACATCGGGCAACACTGGACGCAGAAGAGCACCGGGCTCGAGGGACGCGACGTATTCACACTGAAGCAAGCGAGCAGTGGTGACCTGATTGCCGGCACAAACCGCGGCATGTTCATGCTGGCGCGCAGCGGGACGGTATGGAGACCAATCAATACCGTGGAAGAGTCAGCCAACAAGCGTTCCGCAAAGCCACCTAAACATTCCGTGCTCACAGCCCGGGTGAACGATCTTGAAATCACTCCGAAGCGGTGGTACGCGGCCACATCGGCTGGTTTCTACACCAGTTGGAACGAAGGCAAGAGCTGGAGCGGCGGCCCGGTAATGGGTAAGTCAGACTTCGTCGCGGTGCAAGCCGACGGGGAGCTGATTGCGCTAGCCACGCACAGCACCGTTCTCGTTTCGACCAACGATGGCAAGTTGTGGCAGGAATCGAGCAATTTGTCTCCGTATGTCAGCATCATTCGAGGCATCACCATCACTCCCAACAAGCAGATCATGATCGCCTCGCGAGAGGGCGCGTTCCGCGGCCCCAGCCAAAGCGGTGGCTGGGAGCACATCCAGAACGGTCTGCCGGAGAAGAACATCAGCTCCATCATCTACGATGCGGGCTCCAGAAAACTACTGGCTACCAGCACGGAGGCCAGCATGGTCTTCCAGAGCCAGGACGGCGGCCAGAGCTGGCGGCGTGGTCCGGATACCGGCTATCCTCTGCGGCGGATCAGCGTGGTCCACGGACGCTTCGTGGGCGCCACCCCCTTCAACGGCGTCGTGATCCAGCCTGAGAACGATGACCGAAGCACCTCGGCTAACGTGGGCGGGACGACAAACTAAGCGGTCGGCAAACTGATCGCTTCAAACTAGAGGGAGCAACGTGCGTCCGATGATCGATAAGTACCCGCTGGCAAAAGCCGCCGAAGCTTACGCTCGCATGATGAGCGGGAAAGCAGAATTCCGCGTCGTCCTGACGATGTGAGCTCCAAAGCCGCGCGCTGAGAACTCCAGTTTTCAGCGGCGGCTTTGCCAGGTCGGTTGTCTGCTGATTCCCGCGCTCGTTCGCGCTGGTTAGTTTTCCATCGCAATCGCGCGAGGGAACAGAATGTTGTTTTCGAGATGGATGTGTTGGTGCAGGTCCTGCTCGAATTCCTTCAGGCCATCGAAAAACGCGCAATAGGTGGGACAGGCATCCTGGGGTGGAGTGAATTTATTGCTGAGCTGTTTCATCCTTGCCAGCAACTCTCCTGCGCCGTCGTGCTCCTGCATCATCATGCCAATGGGGTTCGCAACCGTTCCGAAGCAGCCGTGTGGTCTCGCGCTGCCGGTGGCTAGGGCGCGTTCCAGATTGGTGATATAAGGAAACAGGATCTGTTCTTCTTTCATCAGATGCTGTCTCAGTTCCTGGTCGAGCGCCTGCAATGCGGATTGAATTTCGGATAATTCCATGTGATGGGAGCCATGCTTGGCAACGACTTTATTGGCAAGCGTGTCTAGGCGCGGGAGTTCCTTCTTTATGTACTCGTGGTGCTGCGAGACGATGTGCACTATGAGGCTTTCAAGTGAGGCCTTGCTCCAGTCCGTCAGCTCCGGGCTGGACTCAGAGGCGGCTGATTCCAGAGCGGCGAGCACGGCGCCGATTTCGACATCCTGCGCCTTGCAGGCATTGGCGAGGGGCATGCGCCCACCACAACAGTAGTCGATTCCGAATTGTTCAAATACTCGTATCGACGATGGCTGGTTCAGCGCGATCTCACGGACGGTTTCAGTGACAGTGGGCATATCAATCTCCTTGAGTCCTGAAGATAGAAGAGTGCGGAGGTTACAGCAGCGACCAAAGTCACTTCCTGAAGAAAGTAATACAACTCAACGTGCATACGATGATCCACTCCAGCGCTGATGTCGCGTTACTTCTCTCTTCGAAACTCAGCTTCCATCTGAATGCTGCGCGGAAACAGGACATCGTTTTCCAGGCGTAGGTGCTCTCGCAAATCAATTTCGAATCCACGGAGACCATCAAACAGCGCACGGTGTGAGGGGCACGCCCATTCAGGAGCCGCGAAGTTTTCGGTTGACCAACGGATCTCCTCCATAATAAGTTTCGCGGCTTCATGTTCCTGCACCATCAGGAAGACAGGATGGCTGATTGAGCGCAAGCGAGAATGCGCGGGAGGATAATAGATCGTGGATCCCTCCTCCATTGCAACGATAAGAGGAAAGAGCACCTCTTCTTCCTTTTGAATATGCGTCCACAATTCCTGCTGGAGTTGTTGGACAAGTTTTTCCAGTGCTCCAAACTCGCGAGATCGATCGCCGGGTTTGTCGGTTAGTTTTCGAGCCTCTCTGACCAGCTTCGGCAAGTCATGGCGCACGCGTTGGTGATGAACGCGAACAATATGCTGGATCAAATGCGAACAGGATAAAGTGGAGGGATCGCTGAGGCTCGAGCCGTTTTCACGATCTCGGCACTCTTGCAGTTTTTCCAACACTTGGTCAAGAGAGAGCTGAAGCTCAGAACAAGCTTCTTTTAGTGATTTGTCGGCCAGAGAGCAGATATCTATATCAAACCGCTCGAACAGGCCAATGGCAGAGGGTTGAGCGGCAGCGATGTCGCGAATCGATTGTGATGAGCTGAGCATGAAACACACTCTCCACAATTAACTTAGAGGACCGTCAAAGGCGAAGCAGTAACTTATGTCACTTGACTGGTCACAGCTTCTTGCTGCGTCCTAAGCAGCGATATCGAGAATATCGGCTAGGGCTTTCATATCTCTCACCACTATGCGACGCGAATTCACTTCCACCAATCCTTCGGCCTGCAGCCGCTTGAGATTACGGGAGATCAACTCGCGAACCGTTCCGAGTTGGTTTGCGAGTTCCTGGTGACTGTCCGGAAGAAGGAATTCCAATCCCTGAGCAGTCTCTTTGCCTTCACTCTGAGCTAACCGGAGAAGCGTCGAGACAAGCCTTTGGCGAACTGTGGTAAACGACAACTCCTCGATGGTGACAACGAGACGTCGGAGTCTCTTACCCACGACGGAGAGAACTTTTAGCGCGACCTCCGGATGCTCCATGCAATATGCTTGAAAATCGTGGCGCGAGATGAAGGCAATTTCCGTGTCTGCAATGGCGACAGCGGAAACGGGATATGGGCCGCCGTCAAAGACAGGAATCTCGGTGACGGTATCCCCTGGATATTCGACTGCGAGAACCTGCTCTCTTCCGCTCACGGAGGTCTTGAAAATGCGCACCTTCCCACGGGAGACAATGTTTAGCCCATGACAAGGCTCGCCCTCGGAAAACAATAGTTCTCCTGCGCTGAACAACTTTCTTACTGTGCTACGTGCGAGTAGCTGCAGTTCAGCTTGAGAGAGGCTCGCTAACAAACGTGTGTTTTGTAAAACCGCCGCGAGGTCATTAGGTTCGAAGCTCACGCGACGAATTATAACAGCGCGGGACTTTGGTCACTGCACATTGATCGCGGCGATGACCAAGGTCACACCTCTTCTACTGCAACCGATGCGCCGGCAGAAGAACGGCAGCAACGATCCTTTCACCGGGCACTCTTTTGCCCAGTGGGATCAGCTTACAAATCCGTAAGCTTGTTCGTGCGATCCCAAGTCCAGGAACATAACCGCACCGGGTGAGAATAGAGCGACGCGGTCCCCGGGCCGGATGACTGCCCTCACCGGACGGTACGCCCTATGGTTTACGAAGATTACTCCAACCTCTTCCTCCGGGATATCGAGCTGAGCTAACAGTGCCAGCGCCGGTATTTCGCATTCCACGATAAAGCGGCAGGGGTTGGCCCACCCCCTCTGCCGGAAGGTGTCACGCAGCAACATATTCCCGTAAAGCTCTATTGTGTTGGTCATCTCTTCTCCTCCGTTTCGCGGAACCATCGCGGTCCAGAGCATCTCTTCGTTAGACCTCTCAATTGATATCCGCCAAAGAAGAGATCGCCAATGACTTAAGTCACCTGGCAGGAAATTCCACCTACTCAGATGCATGTACCCGCTCGATTCAGGGCAAACCGATAAGAATCCATCCTTGGTGAGACTTAAGTCATTGGGTCGCAAAGCGCCGCTGTGGCTTCCTGATAGACACGAGCCGCCGCGATGAGTGCAAACGGCGGCGGTAAAGAGGAACGCACATGCAATCAAAACCCTCTCCTAGACTCCAGCTTGTGCTCGGCACAGGAGCCTTCGCCTTCTGCTTCGCAGTGTTTGGCTCGCTTTCCGCGATGATGCCAATCTTGAGCAAGCAAATGCATCTCTCTCCAGTGCAGAAGAGCATTGCCGTAGCGGTTCCAGTTTTGCTGGGTAGCCTGGGGCGCATTCCATTGGGCATGCTCACCGATCGCTTTGGCGGACGCTCCGTATTCAGCTTCGTGATGCTGGTCTCGGTCGTTCCTGCTTTCCTGATGGGAACCGCGCATGACTATGCTCACTTGTTGATTTATGGCTTCTTCATAGGAATTGCGCTGGCGAGTTTTTCGGTGGGCGTGGGTTTTGTCAGTGGATGGTATAGCGCCGAGCGGCAAGGCTTTGCGCTTGGCGTCTACGGCGCGGGAAATATCGGACAATCCTTGGCAGCGTTTGGTTCGCCTTTCATCGCAGTGGCCGCGGGAGTTCGATGGGGATTCTGGACCTTTGGTGTCCTGCTCTCGATCTGGCTGCTTCTCTTCGCGCTTCTGGCGCGCGACGCTCCGCGACGCAGTGCGATCAAATCGTTCAGGGATACGGTGCGCCCACTGAATGATTCCCGGAGCTGGGTTCTGAGTCTCTATTACTTCCTGACCTTCGGCGGCTTTGTTGCCATGGCCGTGTACCTGCCGATCTTCCTGACCGAGACGTTCAAGCTGACGCCGCAGGATGCGGGCGTCAGAACCGCGGGCTTTGTCGTACTTGCCACGCTGATGCGGCCTGTGGGAGGGACGCTTGCCGACAAGTTTGGCGGGCGGACGATTCTGAAGTGGGTGTTTCCCGCAACGGCTTTGATGGCCATC
Source organism: uncultured Acidobacteriota bacterium (assembly GCA_963738165.1). GTDB lineage: Bacteria > Acidobacteriota > Terriglobia > Terriglobales > Acidobacteriaceae > TOLSYN. The sequence continues at coordinate 205,697 of CAVTVE010000016.1, read as the reverse complement.
TTCCTGGCTTTCCCCGTGATGGTAACCTTTACGATTGGAGCTCTTGGAATGGCCACTGCCATTGGTCTTGGCAACGGAGCAGTCTTTAAACTGGTGCCGGAGTACTTCCCTAATGCCGTGGGCAGTGTGACCGGATTGGTCGGCGCTGCCGGCGGACTCGGTGGTTTCTTTCCGCCGCTATTGCTCGGTGTCATCAAGCAGCAAACCGGTACTTTTTCTTTAGGATTCGTGCTGCTCAGTATCTTTGCAATGGGATGTCTCACGATCCTGTTACGTCAGCGCTCGATGCAAGCTGTGACAGTGACCGCTCAGTAGGCTTACATGCGACAACCTGAATTTCCAGTTCGAGGTTCCGACACTGCACACGCTTTTGCATGGGGCGTGCTCGTGTCGTCGTCTCTGATTGCAGCCATCTTCATCGGCAGCCGTGGCCTGAAGGACTTCGATCCCGCGCTGGTCTCTTATGCGGGCGCAGCAGTCTTCGCCGCCTTCGGTTTGGGCTACCGTTATTCGATGTGGCTGCGAAGACCACCCACCCGCATCTATTGGTATCGCGGATGGCAACTGTTTCTGAAACCTGGGCGGCTGCCCGGAAACATCCTTCATCTGGGCAGAATCTTCTGGAATAACATCTTCCTGCAAAGATTCATTCAGAGGCGTTCTCGCATTCGCTGGACGGCACACTGGTTCCTGGCCTGGGGATGTCTGCTGGCTGCGGCAGTCACCTTCCCATTATCGTTCGGGTGGGTGCGCTTTGAGACAGCGCGCGACAATCAGGAGATATACAAAGCCTTTATGTTCGGTATCCCGGTCGGCAGCTTTCACCTAGGAAGTGTTCTGGCTGAGCTGACCTTCAACATTCTCGATATTGCGGCGGTGATGGTTCTGATCGGCGTTTTCTTCGCCATGTGGAGACGTGGACGTGACCACGATGCGAGAACCGTTCAGCAGTTTTCAAATGACCTCTTGCCGCTTATTCTCCTCTTCGCAATTTCGATTACAGGACTCTTTCTTACTGTATCGACGCACCTGATGCACGGGTTGCACTATGTGTTTCTCTCGCAACTTCATGCCGTCACGGTGATCTTCACCCTGCTCTATCTGCCCTTCGGCAAGTTCTTTCATATTTTTCAGCGTCCGGCGCAGCTCGGAGTGGACTTCTACAAAAAAGCGGGAGCAGAGGGAGAGCAGGCGAGCTGCGTGCGCTGTGGCCAACTCTACGGATCGCGAATGCAGATGGAAGACCTGAAAACCGTGCAGGCCGCGCTCGGCATCCGGTACCGCATGGCCGACGGAACTCATTACCAAGATGTCTGTCCCGCTTGCCGCCGCAAGAATCTCGCGCTCGCGCAGGATGGCCTCTGGAAATCTCTCGGCACGGACCTGCGTGGCATGGGAAAGGAGTTTTAAAGTGGCGAAGCTTCCCGTAGATATCCCCGAGCTGGTGAATCAATTCGGCCCTACGCTGCACACAATCCCTCCTGGCGGCTGGGCTCACACCGGCGAGGACGAGAAACTGGTGAAGACGCACTGCTGTTTTTGCGGCCAGCAGTGCGGAATCCAACTGCGCGTGCGCGAGAACAAAGTGGTCGGCTTCGAACCCTGGGAAGACTTTCCCTTCAATCGCGGCAAGCTCTGCCCTAAAGGCGTAAAGCGCTATATGCAGGACGAACACCCGGACCGCCTGAAGAGTCCGTTGCAGCGCGTGGAAGGAAAGGGGTTTGCTTCCATCGCGTGGGATGCGGCGATGGAGCGGATCGTCGGCGAGATCCGGCGCATTCAGCGGACCTACGGCAATGACTCGTTCGCCATTCTCACAGGCGCATCGCTCACCAATGAAAAAGCCTACCTGATGGGCAAGTTCGCGCGTGTTGCCTTGAAGACGGCGAATATCGACTACAACGGGCGCCTCTGCATGGTCTCTGCCGGTGCAGCGTCCAAGAAAGTTTTCGGTGTCGACCGTAGTGCGAATCCGTGGAGCGACATTCCGAAAGCCAAGGTCATCCTGGTTGCCGGCGCAAACATCGCCGAGTGCGCGCCCATTACCACCGACTACCTGTGGCAGGCGCGGGAGAACGGCGGCAAACTGATCATCCTCGATCCACGTATGACGCCTATCGCGCGCAATGCCGATCTGTTCATCCCGGTGCGCTCGGGCGGCGACATCGGAGTGTTCAACGGCATGCTGCACATCATGATTGAGCGTGGCTGGATCGATCGCGAGTTCATTGCGCAGCACACCACCGGCTTTGACGCCGTGATGGAAACGGTGAAGAAGTACACGCCGGAGTACGCTGCGAAGATAGCTGGCGTGCCCGCGGAAATGATCATCAAGGCCGCAGAGCTCTGGGGACCGGCGCCAACCAGCTTCCTCCTGCATGCTCGAGGAATTGAGCACCACTCGAAAGGCGTGGACAACTGCATAGCGGCCATTCAGCTCGTTTTGGCCAGCGGTCGCATTGGCCGCGAGGGTTGCGGCTATGCAATGATCACCGGCCAGGGCAACGGACAGGGCGCGCGCGAGCAGGGACAGAAGTGCGATCAACTTCCTGGGAGCCGAGATATCAGCAATCCGGAACACCGCAAATACATTGCGGGCGTCTGGGGCGTTCCCGAAGAATCGATTCCGCAGAAAGGCTTGTCGGCGGTACCGCTGGTGGAAGCAATTCACGAGGGCAAGATCAAGGGGCTGCTGTCAATCTGCTTCAATCCTGCGGTGTCGCTACCGGATGGAAACTATGTCCGCGAATCGCTGGAAAAGCTGGAGTTCTACGTCAACATCGACTTCTTCCTCTCCGAGACCGCCCGCTATGCCGACATCGTGCTACCGGGCGCGCTGATGGAGGAAGATGAAGGCACGACAACCAACGTCGAAGGTCGCGTAATCCGCCATCGCCAGGCCGTAAAGCCGCCCGAAGGCGCACGCGAGGACTGGAGGATCATCAACGAACTCGCGGCGCGACTCGGCTACGCAGATAAGTTCAGCGCCGCACCGCGCAAGATATTTGAAGAGTTGCGCATCGCCTCCAAGGGCGGTGTCTCCGATTATTCCGGCATGACGTGGGAGCGAATCGACGAGAGCAATGGAATCTTCTGGCCTTGCCCTGAGCCGGGACATCCGGGCACCCCACGCTTGTATGAGGGCGGACACTTCGGCCATCCCGATGGCAAAGCTCACTTCATTCCAATTGAGTGGCGGCCTTCGGCGGAAATGCCGGATGAGGAGTACCCGATCATTCTCACCACGGGCCGTGTGGTATCGCAATTTCTTTCCGGCACGCAGACCCGCCGCATCGGAGGGTTGATGGAGCAGTATCCGCAGCCGCGATGCGAGATGCACCCCAGGCTCGCGGAAAAGCTCGGCATTGTGGATGGCGACTTTGTAAAGGTAGAGAGCCGCCGCGGAGAGATTGTGGTGCGGGTACAGCTAGTGAAAACGATTCGGCCAGATACAGTTTTTGTGCCTTATCACTGGCCGCTGGATCGCTCGGCAAACAATTGCACGATCCGTGCCATCGATCCGGTCTCGAACATTCCTGAATTCAAGATCTGCGCGGTGCGTGTCAGCAAAACAGAGGCTCCCACCGATTCGATCGCACAGCTTGAGATGGAGGCGGGAGGCATTCGATGACCGAGCGGGCTTTCTTCATCGATCACTCGCGCTGCATTGGATGCCAGTCATGCGTGCAGGCATGTGCAGAATGCGACACCCATCGCGGCGTTAGCATGATTCACCTGGAGACGATTCAGCGGGCGGAGAGCGTTCAGACGGCCCCGCAGGTCTGCATGCATTGTGAAGATCCGATCTGCGCGCGCGTCTGCCCGGCCGACGCAATCAAGAAGACGCCCGATGGCGTAGTACAGAGTTCCTTGAAGCCGCGCTGCATTGGCTGCTCGAACTGCGTCATGTCATGTCCGTTCGGCGTGCCAAAGTACCGCGCTGAGATTGACCAGATGATGAAGTGCGATATGTGCTACGACCGCAGCAGCGTTGGCAAGAAGCCCATGTGCGCGACCGTCTGTCCATCCGGAGCATTGGCCTTCGCAACGGTGGAGGAGATTCAGCGCACGCGCAGCGGCATTCCGATCAACTCGTGGCGCTTTGGCGACGAGATCGTAAAAACCAAGGTATTCGTAATGGTTCCCCGCGAGGTCGAACAGGTGGACGTGGGACTTGTGCAGATCACATCGACTCCCGCTGCTCTGCCCGATGATCCCTATGATGTTGCATTAATGCTAGAGGAGGTGCGATGACCTTTGAAGGACGAGGGTGCGCTGGCTGCGGTAAGGCTCCGAAATGGAAGCAGGATTTTCCGATCGAGTGGGAGGGCGATCATTACGTCACCCGTCGCGAGATGGTGAAGTTCATGACGCTGGGCTCAGCTCTGTTGGCTGCGGCGAATTGGCTCGCGGCCATTGCTGGAAGCTTGATTCATCGTGGCTCGCAGGCAGAACGCTACATCGGCGCTGCTTCGGCACTGGAACAGACCGGCTCTCTCCTCTTCCGCTATCCGACAGATTCTGATCCGTGCATCGCCGTGCGCACGCCAGAGGGCAAACTGGTCGCGTATTCGCAGGTCTGTACTCATCTCTCTTGTGCGGTCGTTTACAGCAAGAGTGAGAACGCGCTGGTGTGTCCATGCCACAATGGCGTGTTCAATATAGATCGCGGAACTCCGGTTGCCGGTCCTCCGACGCGAGCGTTGGCGCGGATTAGGATTGAACAGCGTGGCGACAGGTTGTTCGCCATGGAGCTGGAGGCATAGAGATGAGCGTGCGCAGCCAGGGAACCACTTTGTTTACGGCAATCCTGATTCTGGTGGGAACAACTGTTGTAGTGCAACTGTGGCTGCTTACGGTCTCGACCGAAGCGTTGCTCAGTGGCCAGGCAAAGATGCTCGTTCCGGCGGCGGCAGGATCGTCGTTGTTGCTGCTGATCAATGCGTGCCTGCTTCGCTATGTGTACCGTTTTGACCACGACATTGAACGGGAGACGCAGGAGTAGTCTTCACGCGTCTACGATGTTGCCATGTGAGCTGAAGGAAAATCTTTTTACTGTGACTTTAGTCGCAGAGGTCCGCCCCTGCAGTCCATATCCTTGAGCTCGCTAAGTGCATGCAATCTCGCTTCGGGCAGCGATTCTGAACTAAGCCGCTTTACGTTTGGCCGGGAACTTCGTTTCGAGGCGTTTCGGTCAGGGGCGCAAAAGGAGAGCAGGTAATGCGTAGAACGTTTTTTTATGGCCTTGGTCTTTCTTTATGTGTTCTCATCTCGGTTTCAGCTGGATGGCCACAGGGTACAACCTCAGCGTCGGTCGCCAAACTGGCGGCTTCAACCTCCAAAGAGAGCCAAGCCTGTATAAGTTGCCACCAGGACAAGGCGACCCCGCTGGCCGTGCAGCAGTGGGCGGCAAGCAAGCACGCCACGTCCGGTATCGGCTGTTACGAGTGTCACCAGGCAGGCAAGGATCGGCCCGATTCATTCGAGCACTTCGGATCACGGATTTCGGTCCTGGTGACTCCCAAAGTGTGCGGGGGTTGCCATGCTACGGAGACCGATCAATTCGAGAACAGCCATCATGCCAAGGCGGGCGAGATTCTCGGTTCGCTCGATAACGTATTAGGCGACATCGTCGAAGGGCCACAGGCTGCCATTAACGGTTGTGCGAAGTGTCATGGCAGCGTCGTAAAGGTAGTCGGCAACGGGAAACTCGATCCCGCAACCTGGCCCAACGAAGGCATTGGCCGCATCAACCCCGATGGTAGCAAGGGATCATGCTCGGTATGCCATAGCCGCCACACGTTCTCGGTGGCGATCGCAAGGCAGCCGGAAAGCTGTGGTTACTGTCATCTCGGACCAGACCATCCACAGTCGGAAATCTATGCCGAGAGTAAACATGGCGTGACCTACCGAACCATGATCGGCCAGATGAATTTGAATTCCGATACCTGGGTCTTGGGCAAAGACTATAACGTTGCACCGACCTGCGATACCTGTCACATGGGAGCCACTAAGACCATGCCGGCTACGCATGACGTAGGCGCACGGCTTTCCTGGAACCTGCGTCCGGAAATCGCGATTAAGCAGCAGAACTGGCAGGAGAAGCGCGGCGCGATGAAATCCGTTTGCCTGAACTGCCATGCCTCCGACTGGGTGAACAACTTCTATATCCAATTTGACGGTGTGGTAGATATGGGCAATGACAAGTTCTTCGCTCCGTCCAAAGACATCATGGCAAAACTGCAAGCGGCCGGAAAGATCACCTCCACCCCGTTCGACACGAAAATCAAATGGACTTACTTCGAGCTATGGCATCATCAGGGCCGCCGTGCGCGCATGGGCGCTTCCATGAACGGTCCGGATTACGTGCAATGGCACGGCTTCTATGAAGTCGCCAAGATCTTCTATAGCGAGTTCATCCCCGAAGCCGAAGCGCTGTTGCCCGGAGTGACTAAAGACGTGATGAACAGCGATGCCAACAAGTGGACCAAAGGTCTCTCTCCTGAAGAAAGACAGCGTATCCGTGAGTTCTATCAAAAGAGGTACGAACAGAGTGCGCGATAACGTATCGCTCCACATGGCGATCACCATCGGAGAGAGAGCCAGGTTGGTTTGATCAAGTCCTTGCCCATCTTGCTCTTGGAATCCTAGAATCGAGGGCTTGATTATATATTTCGGCGGAAGGCAATGAGCGTCGCCCGAGATGGGGGCAGACCTCCCGTTCAGCAAGAGCTCCGGGCGGCATGCGCGCATGTGATGCGCGAATGCCGCCCCAACTAGCGCCCCAGCACCAGTACAGACTCTAGCTCACTTGTGATCCGATTTCTGAATGGCCCTATTACAATCTATTTCCCATTCGGGCTGCTATCTGTGCCATCCCTGTCCGTGTCGTTCTTTACATTGAGTTTCTTGGTCAGGAGAAAATTCCAAATGGTTTCGTTCGCGTCCAAGTCCTGGCTTGTCTTCCCGACTTGCTTCTCGACCTCATACTGTTGCCCTCCGGGCCAAGTGTTGCCGCCACCTTTTACGACATAGGAAACCACCTGCGCACCTTCGTGGCAATCGTCGTAGGTCTCGACCTTCGTTTCCATTCCGCCCTTCTCGTGCGCGGGCAATTTGTTCTGAGTTGGCTTTTCCGCGCAGCGATCGATCTTCGCCCATGCCTTTGCACTGTCGGCCACGGAGACGACCGGCAATTGAAGATTGTGCTCAGTGCCGCCGTCATGGGGAACCACCGGGTCGGAGGTGCCGTTGATCATCACTACCGATATCGGACGCGAGGGCAAGCAGACCATCGTCTTGGGCATCGCCGCGCCCACGGGCGCAATCGCCGCGATTCGGTCGGCCATCGAGCACCCAACTTTGATTGTCATCAAGCCGCCCTCTGAAAGTCCTGTAGCGTAGATTCGCGTCGCGTCCACAGAGTACTTTCCCGCAATCTTGTCCAGCATCCGATTCAGGAACTCAATGTCATCTGCTTGTGGAGTCTGGTTTTGTTCTTCGCCGCGTCTCTGTCTCTGTCCTTCGCTCGGATATGGATATCCGCCCATGCCCGGAAATCCAAAGCCACCACGGTGGCCACCACGTCCCATCGGAGGTTGCTGCATCGGCTGCCTCTCCGGCGCGCGCACTCCCACGTTCCAGCGCCCGTTCAGCGCGCTCGGGTACACGGCAATGATGGCGGATTTGTCGGCCAACTCATTGAAGCGTGTCAATCCCTCCATGTCACTGGCTTGCTGATTCATGCCATGCAGCAGGATCACGACGGGATACTTGTTCGCATGATCGTACCCCTTGGGCAGGCGCACCGTGTAGGTGCGGTCCACGTTATACACTGTCACCCTCTCTTTGGTTTCCTGCGCCTGGGCACCATAAGTGAAAAACAACGCAGCCATGCAAACGCAAACGACCGCCGCCACCCGCATTCTCGTCAGGTTCTCAGATTTCATAATGATCTCCCAGAGGCAACCCAAGGTCGCCGAATCGCTAAGCGAGCCTCGTTCGTATGAAGTAAAGTGTTGACAGAGACGGCTAGAGAAAGAGTCGCCCGGGCCGTCGAGTTAGTTTTAAACACTGTGTGCCTCGGGTGTGTAAAGAATCGTTAAGCCTGCAAACGCGAAAGTCGCTCCTATCTTCAACCACAAATCGCGATGAAAGCGGATCATACGTCGACGCATTTCAGGGCGAGTTGTGCAGGTACGACTCCCAGCATCCTGAAGTCTGGCAACCCTAACGTTTATATAGGCCATCATCGGTCTTCCTCGCTTGGGGTGCGAGGGGTCGGCAGTTCAAATCTGCCCATCCCGACCATTGTTTCATTTTCTTTCGAACCTTCCCATGCACGTCTGGTTTTGAGGCTTTTCCTCTTTCACGCCCCCTCCGCCGCCGTTGCAATTATTCCGAGTAATTTACAAATCCAGCTTTCATATTCAGCAACTCTCGATTAGGATAAACGCGCATACACCGCCCACGTGGACATTGCCAGCGGGTCTTGCGCCGTAGCAGATTCAGCTTGCACCCTGACTTCTCGTCCTTTTTTGTGCTGTATCTCGCCGCTGGTCGCGTCGAGCGAAGTTCAGCTCCAAAGATTCGTCCCGGTTTTCGTTGTCACAAATCAGGTTACTTGGCTGCACGGTATGCAGGGCCGGTGGAAGCCGGAGTCGAAATCCAGCGGCATCCCTTGGTGTGCTGGCCGGTCCATCTGACGGCCGATGCTCACTCAGTTTTTCTATTCAGCATTTAGCGCACAGGCGGAGGATCTTGGCGGTGACGGGGGTTGGTTTCTGTTGGAAGCCCTCGCTACCGCTGGCGTTCTGTGCAATGCAGGGAGTTCCAATATGAACGGTAAGAGAGCGTTTTTGTTTCGTAAAGCTGGTCGCCCTGCATTGTTGCATGGAGCGCTGCTGGCATTGATGCTGACGCTACTGCTGCTGGCGCTGCCGGTTGTTGCGGCGGTAGCTCCGATCGCAACAGCCCACTTCAGCTACGCCCAGCTTTCGTTGGGTGGCGGCTTTAGCTCTCCCTTTGGCGTTGCGGTGGACAAGAGCGGCAACGTCTTCGTCGCCGATACCGATAATAGTGCGGTGAAAGAGATTCCGCTCGGCTGCGTTAACTCCGGTTGCGTCAAGACGCTGGGCAGCGGCTTCAGCGGGCCCTATGGCATTGCGGTGGACGGAAGCGGCAACGTTTTCGTCGCCGATACCGTGAACAGTACGGTGAAAGAGATTCTGGCAGCGGGTGGCTACGTCACGGTTCAGACGTTGGGCAGCGGCTTCTACTTTCCCGAAGGCGTTGCAGTAGATGGGAGCGGCAACGTGTTTGTCGCCGATAGCAGCAACAATGCGGTGAAAGAGATTCTGGCGGTGGGTGGCTACACCACGGTCAACACGTTGGGCGGTGGCTTCGACATTCCGACTGGCGTTGCAGTGGACGGGAACGGCAACGTCTTCGTCGCCGACAGCGGAGCCAGTGCGGTGAAAGAGATTCCGTCCGGCTGCGTTACCTCCAGTTGCGTCAGCACGTTGGGCGGCGGCTTCAACGCCCCCGATGACGTTGCGGTGGACGGGAGCGGGAATGTCTTCGTTGCCGACTCCTGGAACTATGAGGTGAAAGAGATTTTGGCGGCGAGCGGCTACAAGACGGTCAACACGTTGGCCAGCGGCCCCAACGCACTATTTGGCGTTGCGGTAGATGGGAGCGGGAACGTCTACGTGGGTAGTTTCGGCATCAGCGGCGTGGTGGAGTTGGAATCGGCCGCAGTGGACTTCGGGACGAACGCCGTTGGTCAAGCGAGCGCGGCAATTCCGCTGACCTTCACGTTTGACAACGGCGGAACGATTGTCAGCCCGGTGGCGCTGACACAGGGCGCTGCAAATCTGGATTTTGCTGTCGCTAACGGCGGCACCTGCACGGCGGGAACGTACAGCACGGGCGCGACCTGCACGGTGAACGTGACCTTTACTCCCACGTTCGCGGGCGTGCGCCAGGGTGCCGTGCAACTGCAGAGCGCGACCGGTGTGACGATTGCCACGGCCTATGTACATGGCATCGGCTCAGGGCCTTTGGCGGCATTTGGGCCGGGCATCATCACGACCCTTGTGACGGACTCTACCTCGTACGTAGGAATCACAAGCATTGCGGCGGATGCCACTGGCAACGTCTTTATTGCGGCAGAAGATGCGATCCGTGGAGTTGAGGTGGTTCTCAAGCGGACTCCCGGAGGTGTGATTACCACCGTTGCGGGCGGCGGCAACGGATGTCCTCAAGAGACTGATATTTTTGGCGACGGCTGCCCCGCTACAAGTGTGAGTCTCAATTGGACCAACGGCCTAGCGTTGGATGGAGCGGGCAATCTCTACATCTCTGACACAGGCTACGATGTAATTCATAAAGTAACGCCGGAGGGAATGCTCACCACGGTTGCGGGCAGCTACAGCGCGGGCTTCAGCGGCGACGGCGGCCCGGCAACCAGCGCACAATTGCTGCGCCCGTTTGGCCTTGCGTTGGATGGAGCGGGCAATCTCTACATTGCCGACTCGGGCAACAATGTAATTCGTAAGGTGACTCCGGGCGGCATCATCACGACCTACGCGGGCACCTACGCCTCAGGCTATGCCTATGGCGGCGACGGCGGCCCTGCCACCAGTGCGCAATTCTATAACCCCATAGGCATTGGGGTGGATGGATCCGGCGACGTCTACATCGCCGCCGCTTCCATTCGCAAGGTGACTCCGGGCGGCATCATCACGACGGTTGCAGGCAATCTCTCCGGGGGCTACAGCGGCGACGGTGGCCCGGCCACGAGCGCGGAACTCTCAAACCCTTCTGGCAGCATTGCGGTGGATGCGGCCGGCAACTTCTACTTCTCGGACACAACCAATAATGTCGTTCGCAAGGTGACTCCGGGAGGGATCATCACGACGATTGCCGGCACATATCAGCTTACTTCCTATGGCACCCCACAGGGCGGCACCAGCGGTGACGGCGGCCCGGCCACCAGCGCGCAACTTTTCGTGCCTGCAGGCGTTGCATTGGACGGAGCTGGCAATGTCTACATTGTGGACAGCATATACGGAGCTGGATTTGTTGTCGGCACCGCAATCCGCAAGGTCGATGTTTCCGCTCCTTCGCTCACCTTTGCCAGCACCAGCGTTGGCGCGGCCAGCGCTTCGCAGGATGTTACTGTGCTGAATCTGGGCAATGCGCCTTTAAACATCAGCCAGATCAGCACCGCCGCGAACTTCTCGCTCGGCGGCTCCGATACCTCATGCAGCGCAAGCAGCCAGACGTTGGCTGCGGCAGCAAGCTGTGTGCTCAGCATCGAGTTCAATCCGACGGCGGTTGGCAGCATCAGCGGCAGCGTCGTGCTGACCGACAATGCGTTGAACGCCAGCGCGGCCACGCAGACCATCGCGTTGCAGGGCACTGGCACGACTGCGGTGTCGCAGACTAGCCCGGCGGCGATGCAAACTCCGGCGGCGGGAAGCGTGCTGGGTAGCTCGAATGTGAGCTTCACCTGGAGCTCGGGTGTTGGCGTTACGGAGTACCAATTCATCCTTGGAAGCACCGGGTTTGGCTCGAGCAATCTGTATGCCTCGGGCGTTACCGCCGCAACGACCGTTACGGTTGCCAGTGTTCCGGCGAACGCGGTGACGGTTTATGCGCGTCTGTTCTCGAAGATCAACGGCGTGTGGTCGTCTGTTGACTACACATACGTGGAGGCGGGAACTCTGACTCCGGCGGCGATGCAAATTCCGACGGCGGGGAGCGTGCTGGGTAGCTCGAATGTGAGCTTCACCTGGAGCTCGGGTGTCGGCGTCGCGGAGTACCAATTCATTCTGGGAAGCACCGGGGTTGGCTCGAGCAATCTTTATGCCTCGGGCGTTACCGCCGCAACGACCGTTACGGTTGCCAGTATTCCGGCGAACGCGGTGACGGTTTATGCGCGTCTATTCTCGAAGATCAACGGCGTGTGGTCGTCTGTTGACTACACGTACCTGGAGGCGGGAACTCTGACTCCGGCGACGATGCAAAATCCGACGGCGGGGAGCGTGCTGGGTAGCTCGAATGTGAGCTTCACCTGGAGCTCGGGTGTTGGCGTCGCGGAGTACCAATTCATCCTGGGGAGCACCGGGGTTGGCTCGAGCAATCTGTATGCCTCGGGCGTTACCGCCGCAACGACCGTTACGGTTGCCAGTATTCCGGCGAACGCGGTGACGGTTTATGCGCGTCTGTTCTCGAAGATCAATGGAGTGTGGTCGTCTGTTGACTACACGTACTTGGAGGCGGGAACTCTGACTCCGGCGACAATGCAAACTCCGACGGCGGGGAGCGTGCTGGGTAGCTCGAATGTGAGCTTCACCTGGAGCTCGGGTGTCGGCGTCGCGGAGTACCAATTCATTCTGGGAAGCACCGGGGTTGGCTCGAGCAATCTTTATGCCTCGGGTGTTACCGCCGCGACGACCGTTACGGTTGCCAGTATTCCGGCGAACGCGGTGACGGTTTATGCGCGTCTATTCTCGAAGATCAACGGCGTGTGGTCGTCTGTTGATTACACATACACGGAGGCAGGAACTCTGACTGCTGCGGTGCTCCAAACTCCGACCGCGGGAAGTACGCTGGGTAGCTCGAACGTGAGCTTCACCTGGAACTCGGGTGTTGGCGTTACGGAGTACCAATTCGTCCTGGGGAGCACCGGGGTGGGCTCGAGCAATCTGTATGCCTCGGGCATTACCGCCGCGACGACCGTTACGGTTCCCAGCATTCTGACGAATGCGGTAACGGTTTATGCGCGTCTGTTCTCGAAGATCAACGGAGTGTGGTTGTCGCATGACTACACCTACGTCAACGGTCACTAAAAGTAGGTAGAAGCCAGCAAAGTCCCCGTCGATGACGGGGACTTTGTTTTTGAGCGACCAAAACATTCCGCGAGCATCTATTTGGGAGTAAGCACCTCATCGCTTTAAGGGAGCGTTATGAGTCAGCCCAAGCCTAGCTTGCATCGAAGTGAGCCCGCACCTGTGTTCAAGGAACCCACTTTCCTGATGTGTTCACCCAAACTATATGACGTGAACTACGTCATCAATCCCTGGATGGCGGGCAACGTCAGTGGCGCCTCACGCAGTCACAAATCGCGATGAAAGCGGATGATACGTCGACGCATTTCAGGGCGAGTTGTGCACGTACGACTCCCAGCATCTTGTGGTTACAATCGCGTACTGTGCCATGCACGACCAGTTTGACCTTTTATTGCGCCTGGATCACGGGCAAATCGGAGGGTATCCATACGGGTAGTTGGATGGAATTCGTGCCTCCTATTGGGAGACGAGTTCTAAAGTGTTAAATGGGTTCGCTTTTAAGGTACTGAAACAACAAAGCAAGTTTGAATGGTCGGGATGGGCAGATTTGAACTGCCGACCCCTCGCACCCCAAGCGAGTGCTCTACCAGGCTGAGCCACATCCCGACGGTTTACGGCGCAGGCGCGCCGAAGGGGTGAATTGATTTTAGCACCGAGGCTGGGTGAGCGGAGTGGAAAACGCGGGCACGAGGCCCGCGTCTCACATTTTCGCCTTGAATTTCGCGCCGTGAAGTGGGGCGTGGCCCTTGTGTCAGTTCCGGAGCCTCAAGGGCGAAGCGTTCGCCGCAAGCGCGATTACTGCGGCTTGTAGCCTTCTGGAGCCTGGCTGCCGCCGGCAAAGAAGTACTGCTCCATCTGCTGCACGATGAAGTCCTGATGCTCTTTCTTCCAGGGCTGCAATCGATACTCGTTGAGCAGCATCTTCATGTGATTTTGCCAGTCAGCCCAAGCCTGCTTGCTGATGTTTTCATAAATTCGCTGCCCGAGGGGGCTGTCGAAGGGCGCTTCATCCAGGCCTTCGGCCTCGCGTCCCAGCTTTGCGCAGTGCACCATGTGTGCCATTCGGAAAAGTCCTCGCTCCGTGATGTCTCAACAAATTGTACTAAAACGCAGGGAAGTGTGCGGATCCCCGGCGATGCTGTCAGCGCGCTGAGCCGGACGGCCGCGGGCGCTGGGTCAATAGCGTCGGCGTTTGCGGCCGCGCTGGGCGGAGGTGGGGCGCTCTCCGGCCAAGGCAAATTGGAGCTTGCGCTCGACACGATCGATGCGGTCGAGAATGACGCGGACGCGGTCTCCCAGTGAATAGGTTTTTCGAGTGCGCTGGCCGATGATTTGTCGGGTGGTCTCGTGAAAGACGTAGCGGTCGTCGTACATGGAGTTGAGGGGGATGAGGCCTTCGACGAAGAGATCGGTGAGTTCAACGAACATCCCGTATTTAGTGATGCTGACGATGAGCCCTTCGAACTCTTCGCCGACGCGATCGGACATGAACTTTATCTTTTTCCACTCGACCAGTTCGCGCTCGGCGGCGTCGGCGCGGCGCTCGGCGAAGCTTGCGTCTTCGGCCTGATGTTGGAGCTCGTCCTCTGGAATAGGGCCGCTGAGATGGGTTTCGGGATGGGCTTTGACTTTGGCAGCTTTCTTTGCAGCCGGCTTCGAGGCTGGTTTGGGTGATGCAGGCCAAAGAGATTCGGGGTTCTGTTCGACGTGGTCCCCGGCGCCAATGTTGAGTTTGCCTTCATGGCGCTCGGGGCTCTCGGCGAGGACGCCCTTCAAAATGCGGTGGACCAGGAGGTCTGGAAAGCGGCGGATCGGCGAGGTGAAGTGCGTGTAACAGGTGGCCGCCAGCGCAAAGTGGCCCTCATTGATCTCAGAGTAGCGCGCTTGCTTCAGCGAGCGCAGCATGAGGTAGCTGAGGATGCGCTCCTCGGGCTTGCCTGCGATTTTTGCGGCGAGCTTCTGATACATCACCGGAGTGATGGCAACTTCCTGCGGAACCTCGATTTCCTTGGGCTTGGCGCGATGAGCGGTGGAGCGCGCGCTGGCGGCGCGGTGATCTGGCTTGATTCGGAAGCGCGAGATCGGCAGCGAGCCGATGCCGAGCGAATAGCCGAACGCGGCGGCGAGGTTTTCGAAATCGTAAACGCGCTTGGGGTCGGGCGGCTCATGGACGCGGTAGATGGAGGGGACGCCTTTGTGCTCAAGGTACGTGGCGACGGTTTCATTGGCCGCCAGCATGAACTCCTCGATGATGCGATGGGAGAAAAGGCGCTCGGAGCGGGTGACGCTTTTCATCAAACCGTTCTCGTCGAATTCGATGAGCGGCTCGGGAAGATCGAAGTCGATGGAGCCGCGACGCTGACGCTTCTGGTTGAGGATCTCGGCGAGCTCTTGCATGAGGAGAAAGTTTTCGACCTGGGGGGCGTAACGCTCGCGGGCAGCGGCGGCGCTATCGAGAACAAGCTGAACGGCTTCGTAAGTCATGCGCTCGGCACTGCGGATGACGCCGGGCATGATCTCGTAGGAGCGGATTTCGCCACGTTCATCGAGTTGCATGATACAGGACATGACAAGGCGCTCGACCATCGGGCGAAGCGAGCAGATGTCAGTGGACAGCTCGATGGGCAGCATGGGAATGGCGCGGTCGGGAAAATAAACGCTGGTGCCGCGGATCTCGGCCTCACGGTCGATGTCCATGCCGGGGCGGACGTAGTGCGCGACGTCAGCAATATGGACCTGGAGTTCGTAGTGCCCATCAGGGAGCCGCCGGACGAAGACGGCATCATCGAAGTCGCGAGCGGTCTCGCCATCGATGGTAACGATCGGCATTTCGCGGAAATCGCGGCGGCGAAGCAGTTCGCCGGCGGGAATGACGGAGGAGATCGCGCGGGCTTCAGCGATGACGGATTGCGGGAAATGATGGGGCAGGTGGTGCTTGCGGATGACAATCTCAACGTCAACGCCGAAATCGTCTTCATAGCCGAGGACCTCGATGACACGGCCTCGAGGATTCTTGCTGGTGGTTGGCCAGGAGGTGATCTCGCAATCTACGACAAGACCTTCAAGGTCTTCCCATGGACGGCGGCTGGCTTCGCTGCCGATGACGCGATCTTCCTCGATGCGGCTGGCGGCCTCCGATGGTTTGGGGACAACCTCATCGCCCTCGGGGATGATGATGTCCATCTTGATGCGATCATCGATGGGGCGCACGTAGTTGTGGCGGTGGCCGTAGTGGAAGATTCCGACGACGGTGGGGTGGGCGCGCTCCATGACACGGACGATGCGGCCCTCGCGAGAGTGGGGGGAGAGCTCGACGAGCACCTGGTCACCGTGCATCGCCTCGCCGGTATCGAAGGGCGGAATAAAGACATCGCCCTGGAGGCGCTCGCGAGCTTCACGGTCTAGGGGCCGTACGAAGCCGAAGCCGTCACGATGCATGGTGAGGGTTCCGGTAACGAGGTTGCGGTTGACGGCGGCGGAGGAGAGGGCGTAGCGGTCGCGCCCGACGAGGACAAGTTTGCCGCGCACTACGAGATCGGCGAGCATGGATTCCAGCTCCTGCCGGTCGCGCCCGCGTAAAGAAAGCTCGCGAATGAGCTGCTTGTAGCCCGCGGCATGCTGGGGCTGTTCGTTGACGTGTTGGAGCAGATCGCTTTCAGAGATCATTCGCCGATACGTTTGATGGTACCGCGTTGGAGGTCTAAGTGCGAATCGGAACTATTGTTGCTGGAGGACGGCAAAAATTAATATCGCCGATTCGCGTGCCGGGTGAGGTATGTTAGCGAGTGCAGAAAATTCCCGCGGAAGGGAATATAGTGCACACAAGGAATCCGGTTCTCAAATAAGCAAACCCTAGAAGCCATTGTGCAGTTCACACTTACGAACAGTGCGTAGAATGGTGATGCAGGTGCAGACCTGTATCAGGAAAGGACTCACAAACAGATGTGGAAGCCCTCAACACAGACCGGCAGCAATAGTCCCGCGCCCGCGGATTCGCAGCGCCAGCCCACCACCCCGACTCCGATACCGGAGTACAACAGCACGCCGAAGCCGCCGAGCGCGGCGCCTGTGGTGTCTGACCAGGCAACGATAGGAAAATCACTCGTAATCAAAGGCGAGGTGACGGGATCGGAATCGCTCTACATTGATGGCCGGGTAGAAGGCTCGATTCACCTGCCGGGAAATCGCGTCACCGTCGGTCGCAATGGCGTGATCGCCGCAAATATCACGGCTCGCGAAGCGGTAATCCTCGGTAAAGTACGCGGGAACGTTTCGGCCACCGACCGGGTGGATATCCGCAACGAAGGCTCGCTGACCGGCGATGTAGTCGCACAACGCATCAGCATTGAGGACGGCGCATTCTTCAAAGGCGGAATCGATATCCGCAAGCCGAATGTGAACGAAAAGCCGCAAACGGCGGAGACGCCGGCCTCGACTCCGGAGAAGGCGGCGGTTCGCGCCTAAAAGCGCAGCTCACGCCGAAACGGATTAAAGCTACGGATTCGGATAGCCCGGCGGCCGTGCTGCCGGGCTTCGATTTTCACAGTACCTAAGTTCTTTTGACTGACGTTCTCTTGATTGGCAACAGGAGCGGAATCAAAGAGGAATAATGCCGGCTTGAAAGCGTGCGGCATGCAACCGGAAGAGATGCGAATTTTACGAGGTGTGCTCTGAATATGCTTGAGAAAGTGCTGAACATGTTGGCACTGGGTTGCCGACACGCTCACTTGTCCGTGCCGTTTTCAATGGATGTGGCACGGAGGCACCAGGTGCACTTGGACTGGGCGGAGGAGCTTCCGACAGGCTCGACGCATTATGTCGTGTGTCTGGATTGCGGGCGGCGCTTCGCCTATGACTGGAGCACGATGAAGGTGATCAAGACGAAGATGAAGGCGGCAGGGTAGAAAATTCGCTATCCCGATATTCGTCGAAGAAGACGGATGTGGGCCACCTGTCCCGTCCGTCCTTATAGCAACCGCTACGCCTAGCTGCGCGTCAGGCCGAAGCGTTCCAGCATTGACGATAGGAATCCACTCAATCCCAGCAGATGCGTGATGACGAGATACAAAGCGCCGAAGGGGATGAGGATGAGCAGACCGCGCAGCACCGGCGATCCCAGATGCAATCTCCACTCTACGAGCAATGCGATCGCCGCGGCGGCGAGTGCTGCGGTCCAGAGCTTGCCAACACGCGATACCGAAAAGTCTACGTGTCCGATGCGAGCCTGCAAGCCACGCCGCAGTAAAAAGTATTCCACCCATGCAGCCAAGCCCGCTGAAGAGCTGAGTCCGGCGACTCCCCAGTTGGGGTCGACGCCGAGGGCGCGCGGCAGAGGCAATGAGAAGAGATAACCGAGGCTGACCGTGAGCGAGATGCGAATGAGTGCATAGCGCATGGGCGTACGCGTATCCCGCAGAGCATAAAAGGTCGAGGAATAGAGCCGTCCCATGGTCTGGGTCAACAGACCGATGCCGCAGCCCGCAAGGGCCGCCCAGACAAAGTACACATCCTGCTGGTTGAACCTTCCGGTACGGTAGAGGAGGGCGGCGGCCACGTTGCCGAGGGCGAGAAAGAGCACGGCGGAGGGAATGACGAAGAAGGAAATCTTCTCCAGGCCGGCGCTGAGACGGGAGCGCAGGGTGGCATAGATCTCCGACTCGCTTCCGACCGCGCTGGACATCGCAGGCAGTTCGGCAGCCGAGACAGACATTCCGAACAAGGATACCGGCAGCATGTAAAGGGTTTGCGCATACGTAAGCAGCACGTTGCCCCTGGGAAGAAAACTGGCAAGCTGGAGATCGATAAAGCCCGAGATCTGAAGAATTCCCCGGCTGATAAAAACTGGGATAAAGGCAGCGACCACGGCAGCGACGTGAAGCGAGCGGATGTCAACGTGCCCCATCAGTGGGCGGAGATAGCGATAGACCGTGGGAGCCTGCACGCTGAATTGCAGTATGGCCCCAGCGACGGCAGCCCAGGAGAGGGCATAGGCGATCGAAACCGTATTTCCGCCCCGAAATCCTCCCTGCCAGATGAGCGCGGCGATGACGGCCAGGTTCATCATTACCCCCGAGGCATAGGAGAGAAAGAAGCGGCCATGGCTGTTGAGCACCCCCAGGCACCAAGCGGAGAAGACGAGAAGTCCGGTGGCAGGGAAGACGATGCGCACCAGCGCGATCGTGAGCTCTCGCTTGTCTCCGTGGAAGCCGGGGACGAGAAGAGTGACGAGCAAAGGTGCGCAGAGGATTCCGAGGGCGACGATGGTGCTGGCTACCAGAGCAAGCAGCGCGAAAGTGGCTTCGGCGAGTTCGCTGGCTTCACGCTCGCGTCCCTCGGCTCGAAGGCGCGCGTAAACGGGAATAAACGACGCCGAGAGAACGCCCTCGCCCAACAAATTTTGCAGCATGTTGGGGACACGGAAGGCGGCGCGATAGGCGTCGGCAGCGAGCGAGGTTCCAAGATAATGAGCAAAAAATCGCTCGCGGATGAGGCCACTGAGGCGGCTGAGCAGAATTCCTGCGGCGACCATGGCGGCCGCAGCTTTTCCCCTGCGAGGCTTCGGTACAGCGTGGGACGGCGTTTCAATCATGGCTTGAGCGGTGAAGACTGAATTGATTCTACACGTTGGGCTCAGAGTGGCGAGCAAGGGAGTTTGCTGGCCAATGGGCGAAACGTGATGGATTCAGTACAATGAGGAGAGATCAATTTTCCAGGGGCAAATCCGTAAATGGTTCATGCTTGGCACGACATCACACCGGGAGAACATATCCCGACCGAGTTCAATGCGGTAATTGAGATTCCATTTGGCTCCAGCGTGAAATACGAACTGGACAAAAGCAGCGGGCTGATCAAACTGGACCGGATTTTGTATTCGGCTGTGTATTATCCGGCGAACTACGGGTTTATTCCGCAGACTCTAGCCGAAGATGATGATCCGCTCGATGTGCTGGTCTTCTGCCAGGAACCGGTGGTTCCGCTGACCATCATCCAGGCGCGGACGATAGGCTTGATGACCATGATCGACGGCGGAAAGAAAGATCACAAAATCATTGCCATTGCCAGCAAGGATCCGGAGTTCAACAGCTACACCGATGCGCAGGAGATGCCACCGCACCGGATGATGATGCTGCGCCGCTTCTTCCAGGACTACAAGTTGCTGGAGGGCAAGGCTGTCGAGGTGGAAGAAGTTCAACCGCCGTCATCTGCCTACCCAGTAATTGAGTCTGCGCTGGCGAATTACAGCAAGCAGAGGCGTAAGGGTTTCGGAAAGTAAGAAGAGATTGATGCGCGAGGGCGGCTCCATTCGGAGCCGCCCTTTTTGCTTGCTGCGAAGCAAGCGAGGTTTGCGAAAAGAAAAGCGCGGGCTGCGCGCCCGCGCCATCAGACGGCTGACCAGCTGGCTAAAACCAGGAGAACGATTTCTTCTTCTTGCCATTGGCGTCGGCTTGCTCGCTGTTCTCCGCGGCGGCTGCCTCGGCCGGTTTCTTGCCGTTCTTAATGTCCTTCGCTTCCTGGGCCTTGCGCTTCTCATCAGCAGCCTTGCGCTGGGCCTCCTTGCGTGCGAATTGTTTCTGCTGCTTGGTCTGCTTGCTGTTGAGCTTGGCCTGCTTCTTAGCCTCACGCTTCTTTTCAGCCATATAGTTTTTACGCCCCTGCGGCGTCATGTGGCTGATCTTTTCTTTTTCAGCGGCGTCGGCGGCGGCTTTGGCTGCCGCGGCTGCGGCGTTGGCCTTGCGATCGTTCTCGGCCCTTTCCTTGGCATCGACCTCAGACTTGGCGAGACCGAGACCGGAGGTGCTGCCGGCCGGTCTGGAATGATCGTTCTTATCTTTGCCAACTACTACGACCGTCTTCTTTTTTCCGACACCAAGCTTTCCGCGAACCTGCTTGGTCTGAGGACCAGAATCGGAGGTGTAGATCAGCTTCGTCTCGTTGGGGCTGGCGCCGCTGTCGACATAGCCAGGCTTCACGTCAATGTAAGCCTCATCGCGAAGCTTGGTGAGGTACTCGCGAAGGGCAGGTTGCACCTTCTGGCTGTAGAGCTGTTCCTGGATTTGCTCGCGAACACGTTCGAGCGGTGGGACTCCGGCTTCGATGTGGTCGGTGACGCGAAGAATAATGAAGCCCTGACGAGTACGGATCGGCTGAGTGAATTCTCCGATTTTCAAGGAGAAGGATTTTTCTTCCAGTTCCTTGGCGAGATCGTTGCGTTTGAAGTAGCCAAGATCGCCGTCCCGCTCAGCGGTGGAGCCGTTGGACTCCGTGCGGGCTAGATCGTCGAACTTGGCCCCAGACTGGAGCTGCTGATAAATTCCATTGGCTTTGGCATTAGCGGCGGCCACCTGCTCGGGGGTCGCTTCCGCCACCGGGCTTTGGCTACCGGGCTCCGGCCTGACAGCACCGGGGTTGGTGGCGATCAGGATTTCACTAAGGCGGACGCGCTCGGGCTGAGCAAAGTCGGACTTGTGCTCGTCATAGAACTTCTGCGCCTCTTCGCGGGTGATCTGGACGTGGCTGCCGACCTCGGAGCCGATCACCTTCTGGGTGAGAATGCCATTCTTAGTATTTTGCTTGAACTCCTCCCAACTGACGCCTTGGGCTTCGGCGAGCTTTTGGAGGTCCTCCATGGAGTTTGCCTTCATCTCCTTGCGCAGATCGTCGAGGCGCTTGACCACATCGGCGTCGGCGGAAATTCCCAGATCGGCCGCCTTCTGGATGAGCAGCTGTTGGTCGATGAGATCGCGGAGGGAGTTTGCCTCGCGTTCGTCTCTCTGCTCCTGCGACAGATTCAGTTGCTTGGAATCCCGCCCCGTTTGCTCCTGGTTCCGGCGCAGGTCGGCACGAGTGATGATCGAGTTATTTACGCGTGCGACGATCTCCTCAACGACAGTGTCTTGCTGCGCAAAGATGGGGAAGGCTAAGGAACAAATGGCGATCAGCGACAACAGAAACTTCTTCATTGAGATCCGGGGTGCGTTGCAGTTCCCGCCCGGAATGGGGCAGGCGGAACGCCACAAAAAGTTTGGAGATACAAGACAAACTATTGTAACTCTCGGCACCTACATCAGCCAGCGGCGGACGGCTTTGCTAGTCCCGGATATGGCGAGCCACCGCGAGACGGGAAATTCGAGCGTTTCCCAGGAATCCACTCTGCTAAAGATTGCGCGGCGGAAGCACGTCGTCCGCCAAATCTGCTCCGGCTCAATGAGCTCTCCAGCAAAGAAATAAAAAGAACACGAAGAATTTGCAGCTAGATATGCGAAACCGAAATGCTTCCGCTATAATCGATTCAGCCAGAATTGCGGAGAGATGGCCGAGTGGCTGAAGGCGGCGGTTTGCTAAACCGTTGTACGGTCAAAAGCTGTACCGGGGGTTCGAATCCCCCTCTCTCCGCCAGAACCTTTAAAATCAATTACTTACATAACCGGCAGCCGATCTGCCGGTTTGTTGTTTTTGCCTATTGGTGAACTCTGGGTGAACAGATCACCCGCGAGCCGTTTAATCCGCTTTGACGGATCTCGTCAGTGGCATGCCGAAAATGAGGGCGAAACGGCGTCCGGTTCGGTTCTCTTCAACTCACTGCAAGAAAATTCCTCTTTATGCCGATGTTGGACTTACGGCTTCGCGGTTGAAAGAAAGCTGATCCGTTTTTGAACATGGCACCTCCAATGTAGGTGGGACTCCGATATGAGCCTAGCCGATATTACCTAAGTTGGCGCTCGGAAGAGATTTAGTCTTTTCAGAATTTTGCCGTACTGTATGCTTTAGTGATGAATGGAAAGGGAGCCGTGGCAGAAGATCCACAGAGCCTACCAAAGTTCCGGAAGCCTCCGGTAATAGAAGTCGCGATCAGCGTCTTCTTCCGTCCTCTTCCTCTTTTCAAGACCGCACACTACGGCCGTTTTTGGGACCTGAATCAAGAGTACATAAGAACGGAAGATCAGCAGCCGGTGGTGGACTCTGCCGCTTTTGGCCCCGAGTCTTTCCCGCTGGTTTTGCAACCTAGAGTTCTTTTCCTAACGGAGAGTGACTCTGATCTGTTGCAGATACAGCCCAACTTCTTCGCACATAATTGGAGAAGGGGAGAGACAACAACTGCTTATCCCGGCTTCGAAGCCATTAAAAGGCGATTTCTTGAAAAATGGCAGTTATTCAGGAAGTTTGTCACTGATGGAAAATTGGGCGAAGTCCATGTCACAAGGTATGAAATAGCGTACATCAATCATTTCAACGAGCAGACCGGAGCTTTTCCGCTCGCAATTGAAAAGTATTCTCCAGTGATCAAATTGAGGCAAGGAAAGCCTGAGCACTATTTGCCAGATCCGAAGTCCCTGAGCGCTGATATTCAATATGAAATCGAGAAAAATCAGGGATCACTACGAGCTTCATTCAAGCAGGGTGTGTGGGGA
Source organism: uncultured Acidobacteriota bacterium (assembly GCA_963738165.1). GTDB lineage: Bacteria > Acidobacteriota > Terriglobia > Terriglobales > Acidobacteriaceae > TOLSYN. Next base: position 182,431 of record CAVTVE010000016.1, on the reverse strand, counting down.
GCCGAGAAGAAGGCCGTGATGCAGCTTGACATGGTTGCACGGGGAAGCGGGGAACCAGACGGTTCCAACCTAGAGCAATGGCTAGATACTGGGCACAGATGGATTGTTAAGGGCTTTGCTGATATGACTTCAGAGGATGCACATAAGTTATGGGAGCGCTATCAATGACGACAATGGCATTCGTTCGACCAACGACTGCGGCTAGTAGCGGAGTTGAAGATTCCGGCGAGTGGTCATCTGACTGGGTGGCGAGAACAGAGCGAGAGAGATGGACCGCTCTCATTGACTGCACGCTTTATGATAAGAGCCTTCATGTGAAAACTTGTCCAAACGCGGCGACCTATTCTTTGGAAGTTAGCTCGTGGGCTGACGATCTTAGAAGGACATTTCGTTCATTCACGTATCGGCAGGCGGAATCCGCTGAAAGCGTAACGACCAACGTTTTCGACTCAAAGTTTACTTCTTTCATCGAAGGAATGACAAAGCTCAAGACGTTTGATCCCGACGATCCCACTGATCTCCCGACCGGCTTTGCTTTCTCGAATGCGCTTCGAGTTGTCTCCTGCGCCTTGGCCCTCGCTCGGGCCGAAAAGCCCACCGCTTATCTTGAACTACCGGAGCCGGCATTCAGTACGGATGATCTAGGCGGCGTTAGATTGATATGGGTAAAAGATGGGCGTCATCTGAGGGCAAATTTTGGCGGTCGTCCGGAGTTGCGCTCCTATCTGTACCACGAGATTGGCACGGAGCATGGGATAGAGGAACTTGAAAGTGAGTTGTTACTCTCGAGGCTGTACTGGTTGACTGCATAAAAGGACGGGATCGCCTGAATGACGACACCGCCCACCCCACTATTACTTCGCGCAATCGAACGAAATGATGAACTGTTCCGGGCATTTAGATCTCGATCTGAGAGTGAGTCTCTTCCTAACGCTTTCATGTTGCGAAGCAACGAGAAAACAACCGGGTTGTCCGTTTGCTTTGACTGTACCCCCGACGAGTGCGTAGCGACGTTGAATGCGTCTTACGGTTTTGCCGCTTTAGTTGCGGGCGGAGTTCTCGATCTCGGATTGTCAGTCATTCCAGATACCCCAATGCACGCGAATGTAGTTGGCCTTCCCTACAAAGAAGATGACCCGAGTAAAGCTGAGTTCCTTGCTACACAATTGAGCAAACTCGTAGTTCGAGCCGAGCACACTGGGCGAGTGAATCACTAATATCTTCCCGATCGCCGTTCTTGGCCTCTTGGGCGAACTCAATTTTGAGGCAGATGAGAGGATTGACTAGTCGGTCTGGTTGAAGAAGTTGCCTTCAAACACCTCGATATGTCGTGGTTGTCCTATGTCCGTATAGCAGGAGAGCATACCAGCGGCTAAGGAATATCGATAAAGGGGTAAGCAGTTGGTCCCATCCGGCTCGCGTAATGAATGGAGCAACTCGGGGCTGATTTTCGCCATAGAGCCCAGTTTCTGATTTGTGCCCCTGGAAAGCTCCCACCATTCGGCATCCTCTCGAGAATCCGAGCTGATTAGGTCCGGCGTCGAGCTTTCATTCAGCAACGCAGGATGAGCCTGAAACAAAGACCTGACCTCTCCAGCAAGCAAATCTGCCATTTGTATCCCCATCTCACTTACCGACGGACGTGTATTATCCATCCCTTCGTAGGATCTTGCTTGGTCAGGTGCCGCGAGGGTCATGTGGTCACGAAAAAACTCGTCGATTGCTACGAGTACAGCTTTGTCCTCTTTCGATTCCCGCGGATCGCAGATGAGTTGGAAAGGACACTGGAAGTAGCTTAGAAACTGCGCCAACCCTGCCAGTGGCAATTTGAGTATGCGGGCGATGGTCTTCGACTGAGCAACCCCTTCCATTTCCCGCCGAAGTTCGGCCGCCGCATTGTTATATAGGACATTGTGATCCGCTGGTACAGCTATTGCCTTACCAACCAGGTTACTCCGCACGCACTCCATCACGACTCCCGCGACGTGTGTGTAAAATGCAACGACAAAACCTCCGTAACTCTTGATCGCCTTGCCAAGGGTTCCGGCGATCTTCTCCCGCTGTTCTCTAGGCAACTGTTTGAAATCCTCGAACTTGAATTCATTCAGGTGCGTGCCGGAGTCACCCACTACATAGGCTTCGTAACGACTGAAGATTGCGGCAGCCGTTCGCTTAAAATGCTTGTACTCTGGCTCTGGAATTCCCACGGCGGCATAGCAAAGATATCCTTTGGGAGAATCAAAGCCGAAGAAGCTGCGAAACGTCTCGTCCACGAAGACAAGGTATTTCTCGCCTCTATGGCTGCTTAGTGCGCGAGTAACTGGGGCGTTCTCGAGTGGGCGTGGAAGCGATTTCAGAGATCCATTTCGGAATCGGAGAGTTCGTGGCATAGCCAAATGATAAATGGTACCTAGTGGATGAGCGATCACCGAATGGGCTGCTGTAAATAAATGCTATCTATACAAACAGAATTGGAATTAGAATGCAGACGCTTCAACAACTTGAATTTTTCAGGCTAGCCGACGATATGATTTCAGACCAGAAGATCGCGCAGGCATATTCCGACTTGAAGGCGACATGTGGGGGAGCGAGGGAGGATTATTTCGGGCTGCTCTATATCGAACAAGAACATAAGGTTCCCCGTGAGGACGCCCTCAATCAAGTGGCGTTCGGCGGTCACGACTACGGCTTCGACGGCTTCCACTTTGACGAGCAGCGCCGGAACCTCTATCTCTACCAGTTCAAGTATTCCACCTCGCACGCGCAGTTCAAAACCTCATTGCAGCGGCTCGTGGATGACGGTATGGAGAGGATATTCTCGGCTCCTACAAAGGATGACGCCAAGAACCAGGTTTTGCTGCAACTCCGCAGCAGCCTCCTCAATAACAAAAAGCTGATCGACCAGGTCTTCTTCCGGTTTGTTTTTACGGGCGATCCTGATGATGCCGAGCGTAGCCCGGTGCTGAACAAGCTCCGCGAAGATCTGGAGAACAAGAAGTACTATCTCGATCAATTTTTTGGGGCCCGCGACGTCGGCTTCATCGTGGAGTTCCGATCGTCGAATGGGCACATTGGACCTCCGCGTGAGCCGCAATCGGTTGCTAAGTTCGAGATACCGATCAACGGACTCCTAGAAACAGCCGGCCCAGCCGGCCAACAAATGCATCTTGGCTTTGTAAGGCTGACGGACTTGCATTCGATGCACTCAATTCTCGGTCCACGTTTTTTCGACAGCAACATCAGATACGGCTTGGGTGATGGCGAAGCCGTCAACCGATCAATCTCGGCTGCCTTGCGGAAGATTGTCATTGATCAATCTCAAGATCCCTCCGTGTTCGCATTTGATCACAATGGCATCACCCTGTTTGCGGAGAAGTTTGAGCGTGGCGAAGAACACTGTACGCTAGTTGCTCCGCGATTGTTGAATGGCGCACAAACAGTGACTACCTTGGCTGGTTTCTTAGAGAAGAATAAAGGGAATCCGCGTATAGAGGAAGGTAAAGTAAACCTGGAATCAACCCGGGTCCTCTGCAAGATCATCACCGGCGGTGATCAGAGGTTTGTAACGCAGGTAACAATAAATAACAACCGACAAAACCCAGTAGAGCCTTGGAACCTCCATGCAAATGATCTGATCCAGCTTGAGTTGCAGGAGAAGTTCCGCTCCGACCTGAAGATTTATTATGAGCGGCAGGAGAACGCGTTCGATCAGCTAGATCCAGAAGACTTGGAAGAATATGGCATAAGCGAGCATAGCAAAGCGATTCACATGCTCAAACTGGCACAAACTTTTCTGTTGACGGATGGCTCAATTAGTCGACTCTCAGAGATGCGCAGAGTCTTCGAGGACGATAAGGTTTACAGCCACGTATTCCGTAATGCCCGTCTGAAGGCTGACTCAAGGCAGATCCTGCTTTGTTATAAGATTCAATTCAATCTACGTCGGTACGCTGACGAGATTCAACAAAAAGGTCAGAACAAGTACTGGTTCATTTCTCGCTCGCGCCAACTGCTTTGGGCTTTGTTGTGTCAGGGCATCCTCAACCATGACAAACTGGAGCAACTTGCTGAACGGCATGGAAATTCGATGTCTATTGCGGTTGAGTTGAAGGACACGCTCATGTGGGTGGCGACCGCGCGTGTCCGCCTGCTTCTTTCAGAACTCATGAGGGACAAGGAATACGAGGACAAAGTTGCGGCTGAAAACCTGAGCTTCCTGCGAACTGACAGAGCGTTTGAGAAGTGCATGGCGTTGGCATATACGAAGTGGCATTGGGTTCACAAGAAGCTAGGTGTGGCTGCTGCTGGAGTATCCGCATAGGAAAAGGGCTCAAAGGGGAATTGGAGCAGACAAAAGGGGGCGAAGGCCCCCTTTGTTGTGTGCTGGAAGTAATTACTCTTTCTTAGCTGCCGCCGCTTGATTTAGAGACAGCATCGCTTCTTCGACATCAGCGCCTACTGTCTTTATATAGCAGCTTTGGGTGACTGCTACGTTGGAGTGACGGAGGATCGCCTGGTTGATCTTGTCCGGGACGCCCAGCCGATGAAGGTTGGTGGCCAGACCACGACGAAACGCATGCCAGCCATGCCAGTCGACCTTGGCCTTCCGGAACGCAGGACGGATCACATCGCGCGCGAGCCTGCCCATGCACATAGGCTTGCCAACGCTGTTTGGGAACATCACCCCAGAAGCTGGGTTCCCGGACAAAACCCGATACGAGTCAAGCCGGGCGGCCAGTTCCGCAATCACCGGAACTGGGGCCATGCTGGCCTTCGTCTTCGGTTGCTGGATATGTCCGCGCCAGACCGACTGTGTTATCCAGACTTGTGTGCCGGTGTAGTTTTCCCAGAGTATTCCACGGAGCTCACCTTCGCGGACACCCGTGAATGCAGCGGTTGCGACGATGGCCGCAGGCCCTCGGTGGTCACCTCAAAACCGGCCATGCGTGGACGTCTCAAAACCGGCCATGGAGAGTGGCCTAAGACAGGTTTTGTTTTACCCTGCCGAAGTGGTTTGGCAAGGCCGGATTCGATTTCGCAGTTACGTGTTAAGTTAATGCTGTTCCCGCCGGGGTCGCGCCTGGCGGAAACATCCAGGGCCGAAGACGCGGGGCTGGCTCCGAAGGAATCGGCGATTGAGACCCTTTGCAAGTGAGCCGTGATGGCTGACTCTGCGAAGGGTTTTGTGTTTCTGTCGCCATTCTTTTGGTGAAGCTCCGTTGTGGAGGCCCTTGGATTACGAAACGCGACGTTGCCGGGCTGCTTTTGCCCGGCCTCCTTATTGCTCTTGCTTTTGTCATTGGGCTTCTCCGCGGTTTCCGGACTTGGTTCGCCAGCTGCGCGGGCCGCACTTGAGAACGTGTCCGTGATGCAGCAGGCGGTCGAGCATGGCGGTGACGGCGGCGCTGTCGCCGAGCAGCTTGCCCCAGTCTTCCACCGGACGATTCGACGTGAGCAGTGTGCTGGTGCGCTCGTAGCGGCGCATGATGATCTCCAGCAGTTCTTCGGCGGCGGTCAGTGGCAGCTTGCGCATGCCGAGGTCGTCGATGATCAACAGCGGCACGGTGGACAGCATCTCCATGTGCTCTTTGCGTTTGCCGTCCAAGGTGGCGTCGGCCAGGTCCTCCAGCAGCACGTGCGCTTCGCGATAGAGCACGCGGTAGCCTTGCAGGATGACGGCGTGTCCGATGGCTTGGGCAAGATGGCTTTTCCCGCTCCCCGGTGGACCGATGAAACAGTCCATCTTCGCGCCGGCCGATGAAGGCGGCGGTCGCCAGATCGAAGACCAGGGCGCGGTTCATCTTCGGATTGAACTGGAAGTCGAATGTGTCCAGAGTCTTGTTGGCATCGCGGAAACGCGCCTGCTTGTGCCGCCGCTCCAGCAGCCGCTCGCTGCGGCAGGCCAGTTCGTCCGATACCAGGATGGAGATCAGGTCGATGGGGGCCATGGCTTCGGCTCTGGGCTTGCAGCAGGCGCGTTTCCAGTGTTCCGGCCATGCCGCTCAGACGCAGTTGGCGCAAAGCGCCGTTGAGTTCGATCAGGTTCATGATTGGGATTCCTCGGATTGAGTTCGTTGTTGGATCAGGTCGCGATACTGCACCAGTTCGCGGATGAGAGGATCGACCTGGCGCAGGCTCAGAGGAGCTTGCGGGCCGCGCTCCAGGCAGCGCCGCACGAAGCGGTACTCGGGCACGCCCAGCTCCAAGGCCATGGCACAGGCCTCGTCGGCGGCCGCGCAGCCGTACTTCTTGGCGAGCGAGAGCACGCCCTGAATGCGGCGCGCTCCAAGCTCGCCCTCTCGTTGGTGGATGGCATCGCAGAGAGCGCCGATGCTGGCTCCGGCCTTGTGAGCCCGCGCCAGCAGTTGTTGGATGTGAAGTGGGGTGCGCCGCGGACGGTCCTCATCGCGGATGCGGTGAGCGCCGCGCTTCTGCCGCAGATGCTCACGCAGCAGTTGTCCGGTCCGCGGATCGAGCAGGCGCACGAACAGACCCGTCCCACTGCACCAGCACCTTGCGCCCGATCCATCCCGGAGGCGCTCCGTAGTAGGCCGCTTCCACCTCGACACAGCCATCCAGATGAACCGTGCGCTCGCCGTATTGGTAGTAACGGAACGGTTCCAGCGGCAGCGGTTGCAAGAAGGGCTTCTCTTCGGCGAACATCGCCGCCACTTGGCGTTTGGTCGTGCCGTGGATGCGCGTGTCGGCCCAGCGTTCTTCCCAGTGATCCAGATAGGCTTGCGCCTCTTCCAGGCTCTCGAATCGCTTGCCCTTCAGCGGCGTCTTTTTGGCATGGCCGACACCGGCCTCGACCTTACCCTTGCGATCCGGATCTCTCACCCGGCAGGGCAGGGCCACCACGCCGTAGTGCGCCAGAACATCGCGATACAAGGGATTCAGACTGGGATCGTAGATGTCGGGGACCAGAACACCTTCCTTCAGATTGTCCAGAACCACGACTCGCGTCGATCCACCCAGCCGGCGAAAGGCTTTCTCATGCAACTCGGCCCAGGTGCGGGTGCTCGAACGGAAGCACAGCAGCCGAACCGATTTGCGGCTATAGCCCAACGTCAGTACGAACATCCGGGTGCGCCGGTACTTGCCGCTCTGCGGGTCGCGCACCATCGGGCCGCTGCCGTAATCAACCTGCGCCTCTTCGCCAGGCGCGGTTTCGATGACCACCCGCGCTTCCGGCGATCGCATCCCGCGCAGTCTGCGCACGAAGCGCTTCACGCTCTGGTAGCCGCCGCGCAAACCCGTAACCGTCGACCAGATCCTGCCAGATCCCCATCGCGTTGCGGCCTTGCGACAGCCCAAGCTCGATCGTTTCCCGATACACCTCGCAGGCACTGGCCGATGTCCGGTGGCTTTCCTCCACAGGCACTGCGGACGGCCCGAGGTCGGTGGTCACCTCCATGGCCGGTTTTGAAACGCATTCTGTTGGTAATTGAGGGAAGAGATTTCCGGGCTGGAGTCGGTGGTCACCCGCATGGCCGGTTTTGCCCCGGGCGTTCCTCTTCCAGCCGCCAGGACGACCCACCGCAATCCCGGCTGCCTTCAGATAGCCGCCCGCCGTCTCCCGACGAACCCCGGTTTCCTGCTCAATCCGCCGCAGCGACCAACCCAGCCGCCCCAGCGCAATTACCTGCTGCCGCTTCGTTTCGCTCAAGACATTGCCCATGCCAACTGAGGCTACCTGCACCCCAGTCGGAGCTTCTGTCTTGGGCCTCTAACATGGCCGGTTTTGAAGTGACCCTACATGGCCGGTTTTGGGTGACCCCCGAGGCGCAGGCTTCTCCGACAGCTCCAGGAGAACGCGGTTGATTTCGTCCAACGAATATGCGTACGTTTCGCCGGCCGGCCGCGCTTTCGGAAGAACGACGTCGCGCATCGGATTCTCTGAATTGATTACGCCCTGCCGCTTCGCATACCTGAACACGCCAGACAGGAAAGCCTTGATATGCGCCATGGTGGTGCGAGAAAGATCTTCCTTCTGTGCGATCGCATTCAGGACCTCTTCGCCCTCGACAGTACGGAAGTCGCGCAATGCAATTTCACCATGCGGAATCAAGTAGAGCTTCCACATGTTGCGGTACCCTGCGTAGGTGCTGGGACGTTTGTGGCTTTTCACGTACGGCAGATACCGGTCTTCCACAAAGTCTGTCAGCATCATCGTACTCTGTGGAGTGATAGTGCCGTTATTGAGCGGAGCCAGGAACTCATCAGCGAGCACTTGGACCGCTTTCTTAGAACGGTAATCTCCGCCATATTCAATGACCTTGCGGGTCTTCAGAACGAGCTTAAAAGTGCCGTCCTTCTGAACTACAACTTCACGATAGCGTAGATACCAATTGCTTTTCTTGCGGTATATATGTCCCTTTTGGTGATGGGCCTTCATTGGATAGCCTCCTTTCTGCGGTCCCGGCCGGTCTTCTTGCTGTTGGATCCAATCAGTCGGCGCTCGGCCCATTGATTAAGCTCAGGACTTCCCCATCGGAACCTGACGTACTTTCCAAACCGAATATGCGGCAGGGGATCGGTGCTGCGTGAGCGAACTTGCTCCCGCACCCAAGGCACGCACAATCTTCACCATAGAGCTGTGATTCAACTTCAGATCGAGATTGACCTTCTGCCCCCCGATTTCAATCGTGAGATCGGCTTTGCGCTGAAGGCGATCCTTGAACGTGCTGCGTAGGATGTGAACATTCAGAGCACATAACCCGAGCTTCGAGGCGATTCCTGCGAGCTGGCGCTTGGCGCGAATGAACAGGGCAATGCGACGCTCGCCGAACACGAACTCCGATTCCGGGTCGCGCTGGAGGCGATCATGGAGAATTTTGCAGGTCTCCGGGCCGAAGGAGATGTCTTGGGCGCTAACATCTTTTAACGGCAGGCTGATCTTCGAATTTTCGAAGTCGACACGACTCCAGGAAAGATCGCGCAGTTCTGCGACGCGCAGACCAGTTTCAAGCATGATCCTCACAATTTCATTGAGGTCGCGGGTTTCTGGGTCATGGCTGGTGAGTTTCAGGAGAGACTCGCAATCATTCTCACTGAGTCCTCTGGAGGAATTTAGAGGGGACAACTTTTTCATGTTTGCTACTCCTTGCGCGCTATAACGCGCACTCTTGCAAGATTGCATTTCAGGGTGAACGCCGTGCTCCGCCTCGGCCCACGTCAAGCGGTAGTGCCAGACCCGGCGGCTGATTCGGAGATTAAGTGATGTATAGATCTGTCAGGTAGGTACGCTTGGTACATTGTCCTCCGCCGGCTTCGATAACCAGACGTCATCACGCACCAAGGGGGTTGCGATCGTCACGATGGACTTCCTGCTTCGATTTACAAAGGCGGATGCGACTGGTTCTCAGTGCTTGGCGTCGGGGGCGTAAACAGATCAGGGCAACCGAGGCGAATCATCATTTCTCGCGCATCATTGACGGTCTGGCTGGCGACGGGTTTAGGCTCTTTATAGGTAACTGGTTTCGACATGATGAAGATCCTTTGTGTGGCTGCGGCGCGGGTTCGCATATCTCGATTGCGTGATCCCCGCCAGGGTTGTTGGTGAGTTGAACGAGAGATTAGGAGAGCCATTCGTCAATGTCCGACGACAGGCGTTCACCTACCATCCATACACCCGGCAAGCAGAAAAACTCCGGCTTCGCAAGCCTATCCATGTTGAACGCCAGAAAATGCGAGAACAACACCCGCAAGGGCAGATTCTCCGGAGCATAGTCGAAAGTCTCATTTTCGGCCATTAGTGATTTGAGGCCCTCGCTCTTGTGTAGCTGGTGAGAATCCTCCGCAACTCGCTCCGAATTGTTGCTGCCGAGCCACCGAGGTTCATCATCTCGATTGAACCGAGATTGCTAGAACCCTTAAGCTTGAGCAGATGTTCGTAATTGGTGACTGACAGGTAGTCAGTAACGCCCAACACCGCTACTTCTTTCTCAGCCTTCAGTGCGTCGAGAAACTCATCCCAGCTTGTGTACTGGTCCTCATGCGCAGTTCCCGGCGTATGAACGTGGAGATCCCATTTTCGCCACTCTGATCCTCTCTTGTAGGGCGGCTCTACTGCCACAGCTTTGCTAGGAGCGGCCATTGTGTCCTCTTAAATGTAGTTTCACGTCTGCGCTGAAAGTTTATACTCCCTAGTTGATCAGCGCACCTAGAAACAGAATTCATCTGCCGATCCATACCGATGCGAAGGGCACTTCTAGCCAACGGCCCCGACTCTCGTCAAAGTCAGTTCACGGTTCCGGAACGCGCCATCAAGTAAATATGCTGCGACCGCCTTCGGGATTGCGGACAAGGATCCCAAATTCCACTAGTCGCACGGCCTGTGCTTATTTGGAGGATTCTTACGGTGAAGTCTAGACATATAGCTGTAAGCAAGCGGGCGCTGATCCAGCGCATTAACAGAGCACTAGAAAAACAGGAGGAGGTGTTGCGGGCAACTCGTACTGCACGAGCGAAGCAGGAGTACGGCGACTACATGATTATCGATACTCGCCGCAACGCGTTTGTCAGGGCAACGGATGATATTGAAGTTCTGGGGCGTGAGCTTCATGTGTTGGCCGAATGGGAAAAATTGGTGGAGGTCTAATTCAGTCTTGGCGTTCGCAACCCGCCTCGATAGGCAGCAGAGCGGGTGATCACTTGGGTGATCACTCCGATGCCGAACTGCATGATTTGACCCAAATAGCGGGATTCGGTACGACTGTAAGCTATTGATTCCAAGTAGGATGTGGTCGATATACGAGTTTTGCTAAACCGTTGTACGGTCAAAAGCTGTACCGGGGGTTCGAATCCCCCTCTCTCCGCCAGCAATCTTAAAGTTAGTGACTTACATGATCGGCGGCCAATCGCCGATCTTTGTGTTTGTGGGCGCTAGGTGCACACAAGGTGCACACTTCATTATTCGAGCCTGCTTTCATTGCTGGGCTCACAGGAAATCCCTGACGAGCCATCTCGATTCGAAGTTGTAGCCTATAGCTGGGACGAGGCTTCAAAGGTTTGCTGGGATGACATGAGGTTCGTTCTGGCGATGGGGGAAAGGTCTCCTCTTTCCAGACGTCCCAGGGCGGCCTTCTTGTGGTGTTATCCTGTTTTCGAATGCCATCCAAATCTGTTCTTCTATCCACTGCTTACCACGAGGCAGGCCACGCCGTCGCTGCTTTCTTTCTGGGATTTCGTTCGAAACGGGGATAATTACGATCATTCCCGATGGGGAGAGTAGTGGCTGCTTCACTCACGAGAACATCATGAAAGGGGTCGCCCCGGCGCTCGATTGTTCAGATCGAGCGCGAGTCAAAGCAGAAAGGAACATCCAGCTATGTCTGTCTGGCATAGAGGCTCAAAGGCGTCATCGAATGTCCAGCGTTCGGTCCGTTCATGGCCTTGGGCTCCGAACAAGAATCTCAGTTCTACCTAAAGGAGTTCCTCAAGCGCACACGCCAAGACGGGTGAACTCTCTGGTCAATCACAGTGTGCTACGGTTCTGAGCGTGGCTGGTGGGAGGCGTGAGATGAAGGTACTCATCTTTGGCGCGACAGGAATGGTCGGTGGTGGTGTGTTGCGCGAATGTTTGCTGGATTCCGGCGTGGAACGGGTGTTGACCGTGGGCCGGAAGGCGACTGGGCAACAGGACGGGAAATTGCGCGAAATTGTGCACGGGAACCTGCTGGACTTGTCGGCGATTGAAAGTGAGCTGAGCGGGTATGACGCCTGTTTCTTCTGCCTTGGCGTTTCATCGTTGGGAATGAACGAGGCCGAGTACCGCAGAGTAACCTACGCGATGACGATGGAGGCGGCGGAGATCTTGGTCAGGCTGAATCCGGGGATGACTTTTGTGTACGTCACGGGAGCAGGGACGGACAGCTCCGAGAAAGGGCGGGTGATGTGGGCACGGGTGAAGGGTGCCACTGAAAACGCGCTGCTGCGGATGCCCTTCAAGGGCGCGTATATGTTCCGGCCTGCGGCGATTCAACCGCTACACGGAATACGTTCGAAGACGAAGCTCTATCTGGCTTTCTATGTAGTGCTGAAGCCGCTGCTGTCGCTGGGCGCCCGCTGGTTTCCGAAATATGTAACGACGACGGAGCAGGTGGGAAAAGCGATGCTTAAGGTTGCTCGCGAGGGGGCTAACAAGCGAGTGCTGGAGAGCGAAGACATCAACGCTATTTGAAATAGAAAATGCGCGAGCGAAACAGGCTGTCGCCGCATGATTTCTTGGCCACAATTCCCATCTGGTTTTCACCACCTGAAATCAATATTCTCCTGTCCGAACCGCAGCAGAGCCTTGACCACACGTTCGGTCTGACACCCGCCCTCGGATCACGCGCCAGACGCAAGCCTGTGATGATGGCAGCGGCCAGCACGAGAATCCTGCAGCAAGCCTGATGAGGTCAAGCTCGGCTCCTCACCGAATACTGGAATCCCACAGCCCTGATTGAGAATCTCATTGAATGCTAGTTCCGAGGAGATGCTTATGCTACGGAGACTTTTGAGCACAACGAACGATGCAACACTGACCGTTGTTCGCCTGATTCTGGGAGCTGTGTTTTTTGCTCATGGCGCACAGAAGATGCTCGGCTGGTTCGGCGGCCACGGTTTCAGCGCCACTATGGCATTTTTCACCCACAACATGGGAATCCCGGCGTTGTTTGCGTTCTTAGCAATTGCAGCCGAGTTCTTCGGTGGCTTGGGTCTGCTGCTCGGATTGCTAGGCCGGGTTGCTGCCTTCGGGATTCTGTGCAACATGCTGGTTGCAATCGTCATGGTCTCCGGCCACGTTGGTTTCTTCATGAACTGGTTCGGAACCCAGAAAGGTGAGGGATACGAATACCACCTACTTGCGATAGCGTTGTGCGTGACAATTCTCGTCAAGGGATCAGGCGCATTTTCAGTTGACCGGGCTCTGACAGGCTCGCGTCCGTCGAAGGTGTTGGATATGGGCACGAGCACAGCCGGGACCCGTAAGACGGCCTGAGGCTGTCAACTCTCGAAGGTCGTAGCCTGAGTCGTAGTTAGTGACTTGTCGCTGCATCATCAAAGCCACATCAGCTTACTGTAAGCAGCTTGCGGGGATCAGCCGACCGCTTCAGTGCGTGGCGAACGTATGACAGCCTCTCTTGCGTGTCGGTGGGTAGGGAATACCGGGGTCCTACTTACTTGCCCGCTCCCGAAGTCATTGCGTTCGATGGCGCACGATGCAGCAAATCGATCACCGCCTGATAAAGTCGGTTTCGCATTTCAAGACGATCCGGGGCCCGCGTGACATAACGCACGATGATGTCCGTTCCGGAAGCGGCGGGGCGCATATCCAGTGCGGGAGTTGCACTGAACTGGCTGAGTCCATTTTGATTCATGACACGCTGCCACTCAACCTTGGCAAGGTTTGTGTCTTTTTCGGTCTCCTTGACCACGGTGTCTTGAATGAGCTCGATAAGTCTGTGGCTTTCTGCAGAAGATGGAACGTTGACCTTGATTTCGTCCCACATCCATTGGCCGGTCGTGGAGAAATTGAAGTATTGGCCGGAGATGGCGAACTTGTTCAGGAATGTCACTCGCCTGCCGGTTGGGTGTCCTCTGTCGGTCCAGTTCCCCGTCTCCAAGAGCGAGGTGCGAAATAGTCCAATCTCAACGACCTCTCCTCCGATGCCGTTGATCTCAATCCAATCTCCCACCCGTATTCCGTTTCTTCCCATCAACACGAACCAGCCAAGAAAGGCGATGATGAAATCCTGGAGAGCAACCGTCAATCCCGCAGTGGCAAGCCCGAGAATTGTGGGTACCTGATTGGGTGACCCAAATACTACGAGAAGAATGCATAGGAGCGCGATACCTTGCGTAGCCATCATAAGAATGGTATGCAGCGTATGCCGGCGGCGATTATCAATTGACGGCTGCTTTAATACCGCGTTCACCAGCGAAGCCACCAGCCCCGCACACAAAATGATGAATGCGATCCATGCGAATGACCCGAGCATCAGGTGCCAGAGGATGCGGTGCTGCAGTACTACCTGTGCGGCCCATTTCCCGTAAACCGCTGAGAGTTGTTGCTGGGTTCGCAGACGGTCGTCCAGGATACTAAGAATGTTGCTCTGCGTTGACAATCGTTTGAGCGATTGCAGTTTCTCAGTGTTGCTTTGTAAGGCGAGGGGTGCTGCTGCGAGTGCAACTGCGCTGGCGGATGGCTGGACCGCAGAGTGCGGATTTCCCATCGTGCCGGAATTCACCAAGCTTTCCAATTGTGCGTATTGAGATTTCAGGGAGGCCGCGTCTCGATCTGCCTGTTGCTGCGCTTGAACGATCGAATCATAACGGCTGCGCTGGTTGAACCAGGCTGTGAGGCGCAGATACAGCGTTCCCTTGGCTCGCGCGGATGCCACCGCTGTCTGTCCACCGCTATTCGCGTGCTCATCATACAAGCGCATCGCGGCTTCACGCGCGGCGAGTTCTTGCTGAATGGTACCGCGTTGGTCGCCGGTCTGACGTGCTAATGCCGAGACTGCATCGCTAAGTACATCCGTGTCGAGCGCAAGTTGTGCCGACGCGACCTCCAGATCGTCGGCAACCGGTGCTGCGTTAGGCCGCTTTGCCCGCTCTGTGAGGCTGTTGACGAGGGCCTGGTCATCTTTGACGATCCGCTGTAGATCCTCGACTTTGTGCGAAAGAGCCAACGCGTCCCCGGATAGCACATGTGTTTGAAGCGATGCCTGACGAAGCGCCATCGCGAATGCCTGGTCCACCTCATGATCTGCGAGCCGCTGTGCTTCCCGGGAATAATGCTGCTCTTCCGCAGAGACGGCCAGAGGCGCCAATGCCGCAGCAGTGTTCCAGGGGCTCTGATCTACCAATGCATCTGAGGACCGGGTGCCGCGTCCCGAGGTGAAATGGAAGTTGGCCATCGAGTCCCGCGTGAGGTAGTTGCCGATGATGCAGGAGATCAGCACCAGCATTGAAAGGAAAATCAGCAGCCCGCGTCCACTGGTGATCCCATTTTTTATAGATTGAAGTCGGCTATTGATAAGATTGCCTCGGATAAATCGGTAGGGAAGAACTAGGTGACATTACCGCATTGCAAGCGATTGTTGAGAGCGCAGCTTAGCGGCAATTGCACAGCTTTGAATTCATAGTATGACGTAAAGCATTTTTGTTCAAACTGTCCGCGGTCGCCCTCAGCCAAATTCCAAGTAGCGGAAAGACTTTTAGTCTTGCAACTTGCCGGAGAGGTAGGCGTCATAGGCGGACAAATCGAGCAGACCGTGCCCGCTGAGATTGAACAGGATGACTTTCTTGCGATCTTCCTCGCGGGCCTTTATCGCCTCATCGATCACGGCGCGAATGGCGTGCGAGGACTCGGGTGCGGGCACCAGTCCCTCGGTGCGGGCGAACAGGACCGCAGCCTCAAAGACCGGGATTTGTGGATAGGCAACAGCTTCGAGTAATCCGAGCTTGAAGGCATGGCTCACGGCTGGCGACATGCCGTGGTAACGCAGGCCACCGGCATGAATGGACGGCGGCATGAAGTCGTGACCCAGGGTGTACATGGCCATCAGTGGTGTCATGCCAGCAGTATCGCCGAAGTCGTAACGCAGCTCGCCCTCGGTGAGCGACGGGCAGGATGCGGGCTCCACGGCAACAATGCGATAGGACTTTCCCTCGGTGATCTTCTTGCGGATAAATGGGAAAGCTATTCCGGCGAGGTTGCTGCCGCCGCCCGCGCAACCGATCACAATGTCGGGCTCCTCGCCAGCCTCTTCCAACTGCTGTATTGCTTCTTCACCGATCACCGTCTGGTGAAGACAGACGTGGTTGAGCACGCTGCCGAGCGAATACTTGGTGCCCGGATTTGTGACGGTGTTCTCGATCGCCTCGCTGATGGCAATCCCAAGGCTCCCGGCACAGTTCGAATCTTCGGCGAGCCGCTTGCGTCCGAACTCTGTCTGGTCGCTGGGGCTGGGACAAACCGTGGCGCCGTAGGTCTGCATCAGCAGCCGACGATAGGGCTTCTGGTCGTAGCTGACGCGAACCATCCAGACGCTGCACTCAAGTCCGAAGAGCTGGCAGGCAAGCGCGAGCGATGTACCCCATTGGCCAGCGCCAGTCTCGGTGGCGAGGCGGCGGGTGCCGGCGAGCTTATTGTAATAGGCCTGAGGGATTGCGGTGTTCGGCTTGTGGCTGCCTACCGGACTGGAGCCCTCATACTTGTAGTAAATGTGCGCGGGAGTCTTCAGCGCCTTCTCCAGGCGAACGGCGCGAAGCAGTGGCGTCGGTCGCCAGAGCGCGTAAACGTCGCGTACCTCCTCGGGAATCTCGATCCAGCGTTCGGGGCTCATCTCCTGTGCCACAATGTTCTCAGGAAAAATGGCGTACATGTCGGCGGGCGTGATGGGCTGACGCGTGCCGGGATGGAGAGGCACGGGCATGGGCTCCGAGAAGTCCGCAAGCAGGTTGTACCAATGACGAGGAATCGAGGACTGCGGCAACGTAAAACGAGTCTGCATGATTCGATGAATCCTTCATCTGGATTGAATCTTCTGAGAGTAGTTGAAGAACTTTGGATGGTCAATGTTTTCGCGATGCGAGGCGACGCGAATTTCTTAGACGCTCCGCAAGGGTTGGTGTCTCACCCTCTCCCGAGAAACAACACGCCGGCGGCCAACAGCGTCGCTTCAATTAGCAGTATGAACACCTTCTCCGGCAAGCGATCCACGATATGCTTTCCAACAAACGAGCCCAATATCATTACCGGACCGAGCAACAGGCCTACGACGACCGCATGCACCGGGAGTATTGCGGCGTGCCGATAGGCGATCAGCTTTGTGACGTGCATGACGACCGTCGAGAGGGCCTCAGTGCCGATGTATGCGCCTTTCAACAAGCCGTACGCCAGGAAGAATGGCGCCATTAGAGGGCCGACGCTGCCCAGAAGCGCCGATAGGAAGCTGGCCCCGGCTCCTATTACGGCAAACGCATGCAGGGAAGGCCGCCAGCTTCGATTCGGCCTGACGTGCCGCCACACCACAATCAGAATGAGAAAGGCTCCAAGCACTCTTGTGAGCGCCGCCAGAGGAGCTTTGGCAAAGAGCAGTCCTCCGAGCAGGGCCATCGGTACGCCGCCAATCGCGAACCATGCCACGACACGCGAGTTTAATTCTTTGCGGTTGAACCAGACACGGCTGCCATTGCCGATGAGTTGAGCGACCGTAAGTATTGGTATCGCTTCCCGCACACCAAATGACCAGACAAGAACCGGGAGAAGCACCGCGGCACCGCCGAATCCGGTGACCGCCGCGAGCGTTGCCGCCACGAAGGAGACACTGAGGATCGCCGCTGAGTGAAGTAGATCAGGCGAGGGCAAACGACGCCTCAGCTTTGTTCGCCGCGGGTTCGCAGGGGGACGAAATCATGCGGCCTTTTCGGATCGAACTCGGGCGGCAGCATGTCGCGAATCGCCATCTCGAACTCCGAAAGCCGTAGTAGCGGCTTGGGATAGAGATCACCGGTTGGGCGAAGCGGTTGCCAAATATTTCTGCTCAGTCCGATTTCCGATGGTAGACGTCGTAGTTGTTGAGGGACTCAACAGGCACAAATTCGTGCGAGAGAAGTTCGAGAAGTTGGGGACGAAAGGAGAGCGGCTCTTCCTGGAGTTGCAGGTTGCGTTTGATGATAAGCCAGTCGACATTGCGTTGGCGCGCGAGTTCGACAAGTTCCGCCGCAGAATAAGGATTCACCGTGTTGTCCAACATCAGGACGGGGAAGCGCGGAGTACGTCCGGTGGTGAAATAGAAAAGATCTTCGCCGGGGAGCATGAGGATTGAGGAGTCGCGCGGGATGTTACGGTTCGTGTAGGCAACGAGTTCCTCGAAGTCGGGGAGATAGCTGCCACGCATGACGAGGCCATGCAGTGCCGGGAGGCTAGAGTGTGTCAACGGTCCTTCAGAGAGATCGACGTAATCGAGGCGCTCGTGGCTGAGAGCGTAATAGGCTCCGGTAGTGAGCAGCACGAATGAGACGAGAGCAGTGAATGCGATGAGAGGGAGCGAGCGCCCGTAACTGGAGCGGCATCCGCTCCCGGATATCACGCTGCGGATTTGCGTGCGTAGCGGATCGTCGCTCGCAACGTCGATCGCTACACCATTGGCGGTGCGGAGTGCTGAGTTCTTTGCCGAAATTTCCTGCGGGGCGAGGGCGACGAGGATGGTTGCGAGTAGGACCATGAACAGAGGCCAGAGCGCGTAAGTGGAGCCCCAGAGCTGCTGTGAGAGGAAGGCTCCGTGAATGGCTCCAAGGAGGATGAGAGGAACGAGTTGCGTGATCGATGTTGCATGCGGCAGCTTCCATAGTGCGAAGGCGAACGATGCAACCAGCAGCATGGGCCAGAGATGCAGGAGAGCTTCGACGCGGTCGGAGGCGTCCTGCTGCAACCAGAGCGAAACGAAGGCCCAGAGAAAGGGTAGGGCAAGAAGCGACGCCGCGAGCCACACGATTGCTCGCTGAAGGAACTGCGAAGCGTAGTTTCGCGAGAAGATGGGGCGCAGAAGAAAAAGCGCGAGGCCAGTCGCAAAGGCGAAATAGATCCAGAGAAGAACGGGATCGCGGTAGATGCCCAAAATTGCGGCGAGGCCGGGAAGTCGGCGCGAGGCCGCGAACTGAATCGTCCAGTGGAGATAGTTGGAGAGGCCCGCAGTGAAGTGGATTAAGGCGAGGGCTAAGGCGAAGCCGCTGGCGGCCCCGCCGATAAGCAGAGCGGCGGCATTGCGAATCCGATGGCGGCGAACTCCGAGGAAGGCAATGCAGAGGGTGGCACTGAGAAGGAAGGCGAGCCCGGTGTTCTGCTTGATAAAGAGCGGAAGGACAAGAAACATTCCGCACGCGAAGGTGGAAAGTGCAGGAAAATTTGCAGATTCCAGACGCAGGAGAAGCCAAATGCAACAAAGTATGCAGAGGGTGCAGTCGGAATCGTAAAAAGGAATGGGCAGTATGCTGTGGGTGCCGAGGAAGATCAGAGGTACGGTGAGAAGAAATGCGGTGAAGCGCTTGGGCAACGACGAGGCAGCGAGCAGGCGAAGCAGGATGCGCCAAGTCAACAAAGCGGCCAGTGCGGCGGCCACGGCGGCATAGAGGTAATGGTTGAGAATGACGCGTCCGAAGAGTTTGATGATGGCGGCCTGCACGAGGAAGGTTCCCGGCGCGTAGGGAAACGGGAAGTCGCGGTAGGGCACCTGTCCCAGCGAGATGCGGGTGGCATTTTCGAGGATGTAGCTGAGATCCCAGAGCACGGTTAGCTTGGAGTTCTGCCAGAGAACGAAGGCGGCCGTGGCGAGGAAGAGAAATGCGGCCGTGAGGAGATCGCAGGCGCGGACGGGGGCAGAGTGGCGCGGGTTTTGGGGATCGTGGCTGAACATAATGCGATGAAAAACAGGGATCGAATTCATTCTACGGCAGTTCTGCACTATGTTCTGGGAGTCGCCGGCGAGCTGAGTGGACGGAAAACGCGTGGAAGGAGGCGGGTATGTTCAACGCTGTGACCATCGCACGAGAGTATGGCAGCGGCGGAGCCGAGATTGGACGCCGTTTGGCGGAGCGGCTGGGGTGGGAGTTGGTGGATCGCCAGATCATTGAACGCGTGGCCGCAATGGGAAAGGTCGACCGTAATTGGGCCGAAGAGGCGGACGAACACTGCAGCGCATGGTGGGAGCGGGTGCTGAAAGGCTTTCGTCACGGTGGACCGGAAGTTTATCTGGGCGGAGTTGCCGATGCGGGAGTGGACCGCGATTCCCTGCAACAATTCACGGCCCACGTCATCGAGGAGGCGGCAAATACTGGAAAATGTGTGATCATCGGACGTGGCGCGCAGTGTGTCTTACGCCATCATCCGCGAGTGCTGCACGTGCTGGTGTATGCGCCGATGGTTGAGAAGCTGGTGCGGATGAGACCTCGCCACCCACATGAGCAGGAGCTGGAAGCTGTGCTGCACCGTATCGACGCCGAACGACACCACTACATACACGATTACTACGGTTGCGACTCAACCGACCCGGGCCTATATCACATGTGCGTGAACAGCACGCTAGGCCTCGACACCTGCGCAGGGCTGATCATGAATGCGATCCGTTTTTCAGAGATGAAACAGACGCCGGAGCGGGAAGAAACTCCGATTTAGCAATTTCGGCGCAGGTTTCGTAAGCCGAGCGCTACCTGCGAATCGCTATCATTTATCGCCGGTCGTGTTTTGCGCCTGGGCGCTCAGGGCGCTCAGGGCGCTCCTGGCCGAGACTCTCGACGAGCAGCACAGCTTCAGAGACATCGCGAATGGTTCGCCGCAGCCTACGGCTTTCGTCGCGCAGACGCTGGTAGGCTTCTTCCTCGCTCAATCCGAAGCGTTGTTGCAAGACTCCCTTTGCGCGCTCGATCATCTTGCGCTCTTCCAGCTGCTGACGTACGAGCAGCGCCTCTTGCTTGAGTTTGATATTGTGCTCTGCGAGAGTGGAGTAGGCGATCGCCCCGCCCATCTGCTCACCGAGAAAGCAGAGCACGGAGATCTCCTCCGGTGTGTGCAGGTGCGGCTCGCGATGGTGCACGTTAAGCACGCCGATGACTTCTCCTCCGCGCACCAGTGGGACCGAGATCAGGGCTTCATAGGTGTCTTCGATCAGGGTCGTAAAGTGTTTGAACCGTGAGTCCGCAAAGGCGTGGCTGGAGAGCGCCACGGCCGACTTGTGCTGTGCGACCCATCCGGCGATGCCCTCACCCAGGTTCAGGCGGACGGCGCCGATCTCGGCGTCGTGGGGCAGTTGGGATGCGCGCAGTACGATGTCTCCGGTTTCATGATCAGGCAGATAGACCAGACAGGCATCGCAGGCCGTCACCTCCACCGTGATGGCGACGAGCTCCTGCAACATATCATCGATCGCAAGACCGGAGCTGACGATTCGGCTTGTGCGATGCAGGATGGCAACTTGCCATGTGGCTGCGTCGTTTTCGGGTCTGTGCATATTCTGCTCACAACTCTCCGCCGGCCCCATGCGGGTTTTAGCTGGTACTAAGGAGAGTAAAAGGAAGTGCCGGGGAAGGCCAATTGAAAGTTCTTATCCTGTCCATAACCATAGATATATACGCGTGGGCGAAATGATTACTGAAGCGGTTATCGCGGCGATAAGGAAAATGAATTGGACTCTGGGCTGAGATCCATCGTATTGTCTAGCTCTACACAGGAGCAAGTAGCTGGCGCCCGAGACCGACGCCGAAGCTGAGTGCTCCTTCCAGATCGGCGCAGCGCTGTAGCTTGCGTTTATTTGACCCGCTCCATGTCCGAGCAAAATGTCCCAGCCCGCTTTACGCGGCAGGGCCAATCCCTCTACTACATTCACCGCACCGAATGACGTAAGCTAGGAGGCGCGGTGTACCCACATCTCACTCGGGATGCCGGGATAGGTTTACTCACAGCATGAAGCAAGTGACGAACTCTTATACAGGAGCATACAAATGGCGAGAAGAAGCATTGCGATCTACGGCAAAGGCGGAATCGGAAAGTCCACAACGACCCAGAACACGGTAGCGGCACTGGCCGAGATGGGCAAAAAGATCATGGTGGTCGGATGCGACCCCAAGGCGGATTCGACCCGCTTGCTGCTGGGCGGCCTGGCGCAGAAGACGGTGCTCGACACGCTGCGTGATGAAGGTGACGAAGTCGATCTGGCCGATGTGCTTCGCCCAGGATATGGCGATGTGAAATGCACCGAGTCGGGCGGACCAGAGCCGGGCGTGGGATGCGCAGGACGCGGCATCATCACATCGATCAACCTGCTGGAACAGCTCGGCGCCTATGAGGCGGAGCTCGACTACGTCTTTTACGACGTGCTCGGCGACGTGGTTTGCGGCGGTTTCGCAATGCCGATCCGCGAAGGCAAGGCGCAGGAGATCTATATTGTGTGCTCGGGCGAGATGATGGCGATGTATGCGGCCAATAACATCTCAAAGGGCGTTCTGAAATTTGCGCAGGCCGGCGGCGTACGCCTCGGTGGTCTTATCTGCAACAGCCGCAATGTGGACAACGAAAAAGAGATGATCGCCGAGTTTGCCCGCAAACTGGGCACGCAAATGATTCACTTCATACCCCGTGACAATGACGTGCAGCGTGCCGAGATCAACCGCAAGACGGTGATCGACTGGCGTCCAGATGCGCCGCAGGCTGACGAGTACCGCGCTCTGGCCAAGGCGATTGATGGGAACACAAAGTTCGTGATCCCGACGCCGCTGCCGATGGATGACCTGGAAAAGCTGCTGCTTGACTTCGGTCTGATCGAAGGTGTTCCTCCGGGCACGGAAGTCGCGGTCTAGCCGCCGGCAACTTGACCTGAGGCAAAACAAATACGCCCGATGAGGGCCAGCCACAGATTTGGAGTGAGCTATGTCGAAAGATCCGCGCGTTGTCAAAGAAGAATTGATTCAGATCTATCCGAAGAAGCTTCGCCAGAAGCGCTCCGAGCAGATCGTTGTAACGGAACATCGTGAAGACGGCAGCGTGCCGGAGATTAAGGCGAATGTGCGCAGCAGCCCTGGCATCATTACCCAGCGCGGCTGTACCTATGCCGGTTGTAAGGGCGTGGTCATTGGCCCCAGCCGCGACATTCTCAGCATTGTGCATGGCCCCATCGGGTGCAGCTTCTATGCCTGGCTGACCCGGCGCAACCAGACGCGTCCGGCTTCGCTGGACGACCCGAATTTCATGAACTACTGCCTGTCCACGGATATGCAGGAAGAAAACATTGTGTTCGGCGGCGAGAAGAAATTGAAGGAAGCGGTGAAAGAAGCCTTTCAACTCTTCAAGCCCAAGGCGATCGCAATCTTCTCGACCTGCCCGGTCGGGCTGATTGGCGACGACGTGCACGCAGTGGCGCGGGAGATGAAGGCCGAGCTTGGCATCAACGTCTTCGGCTTCAGCTGCGAAGGCTACCGTGGCGTAAGCCAGTCGGCGGGACATCACATCGCCAACAACGGTGTGTTCAAGCACATCATTGGCAATAACGAAACGCCGCACGAAGAGAAGTTCAAGATCAACATGCTGGGCGAGTACAACATCGGCGGTGATGGTTTTGTGCTGGAAGACATCCTGTCTCGCTGCGGCATCACTCAGATCGCGACCTTCAGCGGCAACTCGACGTATGAGACGATGGCGAACGCGCACACTGCCGATCTGAACATCGTCATGTGCCACCGTTCGATCAACTATGTCGCCGAGATGATGGAGAAGCGCTTCGGAATTCCGTGGATGAAGGTGAACTTCATCGGCGCCGAGGCTTCGGCGAAGTCGCTGCGCAGGCTCGGCGAGTATTTCGAGGACGCGGAGCTGAAGGAGCGCATCGAGAAGGTGATCGCCGAGGAAATGGCGACAGTGGAGGCGACGCGCGCCATTGTCAAAGCTCGCTGCCAGGGAAAGACGGCGATGCTGTTTGTGGGCGGCTCACGCGCGCACCACTATCAGCAGCTGTTCAGCGAGATCGGCATGAAGACGATCGCGGCGGGGTATGAATTCGGCCACCGCGACGACTATGAAGGCCGCAACGTGCTGCCCGGATTGAAGGTGGATGCGGACAGCAAGAACATTGAGGAACTCGATGTGGTTCCCGATCCGGAGCGCTATCGAGCAAGGAGAACTCCGGAGCAGTTGGCGAAGCTCGAAGCGATGAGCGAGATGGAGTTCCGCGACTACGTGGGCATGATGCCGGAGATGGACGACGACGTACTGGTCATCGACGACCTGAGCCATCATGAAACCGAAAAGCTGCTGGAGATCTATAAACCTGACATCTTCTGCGCCGGCATCAAGGAGAAGTTTGGGGTGCAGAAGATGGGCATTCCCTGCAAGCAACTGCACAGCTACGACTACGGTGGGCCGTATGCGGGCTTCAAAGGGGCGATTAATTTCTTCAATGACATCGACCGCATGGTGAACATGAAGATCTGGGCGTATGTGACCCCGCCGTGGGAGGCCGCGGAGAAGTTTGCCGAAGTAGCCGCGGATTAGAGATCGTACTCGAATAGCTCAGCCAGGACAGATACTGCTCAGCGAGCAGAAAGGGAATGCTTTATGCTTTTGCGACACACTACAGATGAGGTTGTGGAACGTACCGCACTTACAGTGAATCCGGCGAAGACTTGCCAGCCGATTGGCGCGATGTACGCTGCACTGGGGCTGCACAACTGCCTTCCGCACAGCCACGGATCACAAGGCTGCTGCTCCTATCACCGCAGCACCTTGACGCGCCATTACAAGGAACCGGTGATGGCGGCGACCAGTTCGTTCACTGAAGGCACATCGGTCTTCGGCGGACAGGCGAATCTGCTGCAGGCAATTCAGACCATCTTCGGCGTCTATAACCCGGACGTGATTGCCGTACACACCACGTGCCTGTCGGAGACGATCGGCGATGACCTGGTGCAGATCGTGGCCAAAGCCGTGGCTGAAGGTAAGGTGCCGGAAGGCAAGCACGTGATTCATGCCAGCACGCCGAGCTATCAGGGCTCGCACATTACCGGCTTTTCCAGCATGACAAAGGCGATGGTCACCCACTTTGCCGATCCAGAGGCGGAGAAGAAGAATCAGGTCAATCTGATTCCGGGATGGGTAGAGCCTTCCGACATGCGCGAGCTGAAATGCCTGGCACACAAGATGGGCATTGAAGTTGTGATGTATCCGGACACGTCAGATGTGCTGGATCTGCCGCACA
The DNA here is from genome assembly GCA_963738165.1 of uncultured Acidobacteriota bacterium. Lineage (GTDB taxonomy): Bacteria > Acidobacteriota > Terriglobia > Terriglobales > Acidobacteriaceae > TOLSYN. The sequence goes on along the minus strand of CAVTVE010000016.1, from coordinate 157,694 downwards.
CTGGCAAGCACGAGTTCTATCCCAAGGGCGGTACCACGGTCGAGCAGGTACGTAGTTCGGGCGGCAGCATTGGAACCCTGGGACTTGGGCTTTCCGGCTCCTCGGCAGCGGTGAATGCACTGACGAAGAAATGTGCGGTGGCGGGCGAAACGCTGGAGCTGCCGATTGGCTTGCAGGCCACCGACCGCTTCATCGACCGTTTGCGCACGATGGCTGGAGTGAAGGTTCCCGACGCGATCACCGATGAGCGCGGACGGCTGCTCGATGTTATCTCCGACATGCATCAGTACCTTCACGGCAAGCGGGTTGCGCTGTTTGGAGACCCGGACCAGTTGGTTTCGCTAGCTGAGTTCTTGACCTTGTTGGATATGAAGCCTGTATATCTCGTGACCGGCACGCCGGCGATGACTGGCGAAAAGTTTGCGTCGTTTGAGGCACGCGTGCGGCAGGCTCTGGGTGGCAATGTTCCGGAGGCGAAGATAAAGGCCGGAGCTCAGGCTGATATGTACCTGATGCATCAGTGGATCAAGCAGGAATCGGTGGACGTGCTGATCGGCAACACCTACGGCAAGTACATTGCGCGCGATGAAGACATTCCCTTCGTGCGCCACGGCTTTCCGATCATGGACCGGGTGGGACATTCCTACTTCCCGACGGTCGGTTACGACGGCGCGATGCGGTTGCTGGAAAAGATCCTGGGAGTGTTAATGGATCGCCAGGATCGCGATGCTCCCGAGGAGCGCTTTGAGTTGACGATGTAGCTTACGGCTCCCACCTTCGCAGCAAAAGAGGCGGCGAAGGTGGGGCGTCCCCAGATTCAATTCGAGTGCTTTAGTTCAACAAGGAAAACGCGATGGCAGATATTTTACGGGAGCGCGAGCGGCAGGTGTACCGGAAGGGTCAGGAGCAAACCTTCCAGCTCGACTGCGAGAAGCAGAGCGTTGCGGGTTCGGTGAGCCAGCGCGCCTGCGTCTTCTGCGGCTCGCGCGTCGTGCTGTATCCCATCGCCGACGCTTTGCACATTGTACATGGCCCGATAGGCTGCGCCTCCTACACATGGGACATTCGCGGAGCGCTGTCATCGGGTCCGGAGCTGCACCGGCTCAGCTTCTCGACAGACATGCAAGAGCTGGACGTGGTGCACGGCGGCGAGAAGAAGTTGCACGCCGCGCTCTGCGAACTGATCGATGCACATCAGCCGAAGGCCGCGTTTGTTTACGCCACCTGCATCGTGGGAGTGATTGGCGATGATGTGGAAGCCGTGTGCAAGCAGGTGAGCGCGGAAAAAGGTATTCCGGTGCTCGCGGTGCACTCGGAAGGGTTTAAGGGGACGAAGAAGGACGGCTATAAGGCGGCCTGCGATGCACTGCTGCAACTGATCGGAACAGGCTCGACTGAAGGCATCAGCCCCATGAGCATCAACATCCTGGGCGATTTCAACCTGGCGGGCGAGACCTGGATGATCCGCAAATATTACGAACGCATGGGAGTGCAGGTAGTCTCGTGTATCACCGGCGACGGGCGGATCGATGATATCCGGCGCGCTCACGGTGCGGCGTTGAACGTGGTGCAGTGCTCGGGTTCCATGACGCACCTAGCCAAGCAACTGAAAGAAAAATATGGGATTCCATTCATTCGCGTCTCCTACTTCGGCGTGGAGGATATGTCGAAGTCGCTCTACGACGTTGCGCGCCACTTCAAAAATCGGGAGATGTTGAAGCGCACGCAGGAGATGGTTCGCGAAGAGCTGGAGCGGATTATGCCGGTAATTGCCGATTACCGGAAGGTGCTGGAAGGCAAGCGCGCTGCGATCTATGTGGGAGGAGCGTTCAAGGCGTTTTCGCTGGTTGCAGCGCTCCGCCTCCTGGGAATGACGACGGTGATGGTGGGCTCGCAGACGGGCAACAAAGACGATTACGAGCAATTAAGAGAGCTGTGCGACGAGGGCACAATCATCGCCGATGACTCAAACCCGCTGGAGCTTTCAAGTTTCCTCGAAGAAAAAGATGTGGACGTATTTATCGGCGGGGTGAAAGAGCGCCCCATCGCCTACAAGCTCGGCATTGGTTTTTGCGATCACAACCACGAGCGCAAGGAAGCGCTGGCAGGATTTGAGGGCATGGTGAATTTCGCGCGCGAGGTTCATAGCAGTGTGATGAGCCCGGTGTGGCAGTTGACTCCTCGCAAGCGCGGCAACTCGCTGGAGGTGTTGAAATGAGCTCGCCGGCCCGTGACACAAAGCGCATACCAAAGCGCGCACCGCGTCCGAACTGGGTTTCCACGCGCAACCCCTGCAAGGCCTGCGCTCCGCTGGGAGCGACCTTGGTGATGCGCGGCATCGCCGGAGCTCTACCTTTTCTGCATGGATCGCAGGGCTGTGCGACCTACATGCGGCGCTACATCATCAGCCATTTTCGCGAGCCGATGGACATTGCGACCTCGGGCTTCAGCGAGGCGACTACGATCTTCGGCGGCGGAGCGAATCTGCGGCAGGGGCTGGACAATGTGACCTCGCAATACCATCCGGCGCTGATCGGAATTGCGACCACCTGCTTGACGGAGACAATCGGCGAAGATGTACGTGGCATGCTGCATGAGTATCTGAAAAAGTGCACAGAAGCCGAACGGCCGGTGCTGGTGCATGTTTCCACCCCGAGCTACACCGGCACGCACATCGATGGCTTCCACGACGCGGTTCGCGCGGTGGTTGAGCAACTGGCCGAGGCCGGTGCGACTGATGACAGCCACGTCAATCTGTTCCCCGGAATGGTTTCGGCCGAGGATCTTCGTTTTGTAAAAGAAGTGGCTGCGGATTTTGCGATGCAGGCGACGGTGTTTCCGGATTATTCCGAGACCCTGGACGGCGAGTCGATGAAGAAGTACCGCAAGATTCCCGAGGGCGGTACGACGATTGCGGCGTTGCGCGCGACGGCCTCGGCAAAGGCCAGCATTGAGTTCGGACGGACATTGCGCAAAAAGGCGACGGCGGCGTCTGTTCTGCAAGAGCGGTTTGAAGTGCCGGCGAAGCGGATCGGGTTGCCCATCGGGGTTCGCGAGAGCGACGAGTTCTTCGCGGCGATGGAGGAGCTCACGGGAAATGAGACTCCGGCAAAATATCAACGCGAGCGCGGACGATTGGTGGACGCCTACGTAGACGGGCACAAGTATCTGTTCGGCAAACGGGCGATTGTCTTCGGCGATGAAGACATGGTGGTGGGACTGGCGTCATTCCTGGCGGAGACCGGAGTAGTTCCGGTGCTGTGCGCCTCGGGCGGCAAAAGCGGGACTTTAGCTGGCAGCATTGCGGAGGTCACCAGCAATGTGCGCGAAGCGGTGACGGTGCGGGACGGGGTCGATTTCATGACCATGGGCGAAGAAGTTGAGTGGAAGGAAATGAAGCCGGACTTCGTGATCGGAAGCAGCAAAGGGGCAAAGCTGGCGCGCGAGCTTGGTGTGCCGCTGATTCGCGTAGGCTTCCCGATACATGACCGCATTGGAGGACAACGAATTCTGCATCTTGGTTATCGGGGTGCGCAGCAACTGTTCGATCTCATTGTCAACACTCTGCTGGAAGTGAAGCAGGACTCATCATCAATCGGCTATAGCTATTTGTAGAGGTGCACACGATGCCACTGGACCTGACCCAACACCCTTGTTTTAACTCGGACGTTCGTCACACCACGGGGCGCATCCACTTACCGGTGGCGCCCAAGTGCAACATCCAGTGCAACTATTGCGATCGCAAGTTTGATTGCGCGAACGAGAGCCGTCCTGGAGTGACCAGCGCGGTGCTGGAACCGAAGCAGGCGCTGGCCTACCTGGATAAGGTGATGGAGCGCATCCCGCAGCTGAAGGTAGTAGGAATTGCCGGACCTGGCGACCCGTTCGCCACTCCGGATGAGACGCTTGAGACCCTGCGGCTGGTTCGCGAAAAGTATCCCGAGATGCTGCTCTGCGTTGCCAGCAATGGATTGAACGTAGCGCCCTACGCGGAGGAACTGGCGCGTTTGCAGGTGAGCCACGTCACGATAACAGTGAACACGATTGATCCCACAATTGGAGTGAAGATTTACTCATGGGTGCGCGATCACAAGACGATTTACCGCGGTGAAGCGGCGGCACGGATTCTGTGGGAGCGGCAGCTTGAGTCGATCAAGGCGCTGAAGTCAGCAGGGGTGGTGTTGAAGGTCAACACGATCCTGGTGCCGGGAATTAACGACGACCACGTGGCAGTGGTGGCCGAGGAGATGCGCGCGCTGGGAGCCGACGTGATGAACTGCATCCCGCTGTACCCGGTTGCAGGAACGCCATTTGCCGAGATCGGCGAGATGCCGCTGACTGATGTGGCGAAGATTCGCGCCGAGGTTGCCAAGCTGCTGCCGCAGATGGAGCACTGCACCCGATGCAGGGCGGATGCAGTAGGTCTGCTGGGACAGGACCAGTCCTCGGAACTGGTCAGCCTCATGCGCGACTCCGCGAACGGATTGTTGGATGATCGCTCGAAACGCCCCTACGTTGCGGTTGCGAGCATGGAGGGGATATTGGTCAACCAGCATCTGGGCGAAGCGGAGCGGTTGTGGGTCTTCGAGTACGACCCGATCAAGCCGAAGCTGGTGGAGATGCGCGAAGCTCCCGAGGAAGGCGGCGGTAACCAGCGCTGGCGCGACTTGGCCAAGACGATTGAAGACTGTCACACGATTCTGGTCAGCGGAGTCGGACGCGCTCCGCGCTGGGTATTGGAAAACAGCGGCCTGCGTGTGATCGAGGCCTCCGGGCTGGTTTCACAGGCAATGGACAGTTTGCATCGCAGCGGGGACGTTCCGGCGGCGATGAAGAAGCAGTTCAAGTCATGCGGAAGTTCCGGGTGCGAGGGCACTGGTACAGGTTGTGCTTAATAAACATCACTTGATGATGAAGGAGAAAAACCATGCAGAAACCGTCGCACCATATTCTAGTCTGCGCCAGCTTCCGGGTTAAAGGAGAGGCGAAGGGCATGTGTCATAAGAAAGATTCCGGAGAGCTGCTGGCTTATCTTGAAACGGAGCTGAGCGACCGTGGAATGGAAGACGTGATGGTCTCCAGCACGGGCTGCATGAATCGCTGCGAGAAAGGTCCGCTAATGGTGGTGTATCCCGAAGGCTCCTGGTACGGCGAGGTGAACGAGGAAAAGATTGACGAAATTCTCGATGCATTGAAAGAGGGCAAGGAAGCAACGGATCTGCTGCTTACTTAGTTTCCGGTTGAGTTGAAGGAATCATGATGAGCGAGTCATTATGAACGAACCAAGAGTGCGAATCATCGACTGCACGCTACGGGACGGCGAACAAGCGCCGGGCGTAGCGTTCTGCCGTGACGAGAAACTCGCCATCGCTCGCGCGCTCAGTGATGCGGGCGTCCCCGAACTGGAGTGCGGCATTGCAGCCATGGGAGAAGCTGAGAGCGAGGATATCCGCGCCATTCTTAGCCTTGGACTGCCGGTACGGCTGACGGGATGGAGCCGGGCGCGCGAAACCGACCTGGATGCAACAGCCAAATGCGGACTGGACTCGATTCACATTGCGATCCCAACTTCGGAGATTCAACTCAGCTCGATCGGCAAGACGCAGAGTTGGGCGATGCGGGAGTTGCAGAGGATCGTCGCTCATGCGCTCGAGCGCTTTGCATGGGTCTCGGTGGGAGCGCAGGATGCGACGCGCACCGAGACGGCATTTCTCGAGGAGTATGTAAGCGCGGCCGCGTCGTTGGGTGCGCATCGGGTTCGCCTGGCGGACACGGTTGGCATCTGGAATCCATTGCAGACGGCTGCGGCGATTCAGAATCTGCGCGGGTTTGCCGGTGCGGCAGTCCTCGAATTTCATGGTCACAACGACTTGGGCATGGCCACGGCAAATGCAATTGCGGCCGTACAGTCTGGGGCGGGGAGTATCAGCGCCACGATCACCGGAATAGGTGAGCGGGCCGGCAATGCCGCGCTGGAACAAGTCGCGATGGCGATGCAGCACTCGTTGGGGCGGGGTTGCGGCATCGATTGCCGCAGATTGCAAAGCTTATGTGAGCTGGTGGCCAGGGCGTCCGGCCGAGAGATTCCAGTGACCCAGCCGATTACGGGAGAGGCGATCTTTCAGCACGAATCGGGGATTCACTGCCACTCCCTGATAAGGGACCGGCAGAGCTATGAGCCGTTCCCCGCGGCGGAAGTGGGACGAGTAACACCGGAGTTTGTCATTGGGCGGCACTCCGGCTCCGAGGGCGTGTTGCAGGTTTTGTCGCGGCTTGGAGTGGAGACGACACGGAGCGTTGCCAATCGAATGCTGCCCGAAATTCGGTTGCGTTCGGTTCTGAATAAATCATCGCTGAGCGATCAGGAATTGATTCAGATTTTTCGAGGGACGTTGAGCAAGATGGGTGGGGGCGCTATCACGCGAACTGGCACCCAAGGATAAGAAAGCATATCAGCGGCAGAGAACTCATAAGGGGATACAAACAATGTTCAATCTGGTGGCAATCAATCTTCCCGACGCACAAAGAAATTACGCACAAAAGTGTCATAAAGAAAAATGCCCGAACGAGGGCCGCTATCAACTTTTCGCCGACATCGAGGACTGCGGGCTGCCTGACTGGGAGGGAAAGGCGATTTGCTCCAGACACTTGGTAGAAGAGGCCCGGCATCGTCCGGAGATCGTCATGTCGCTCATCGATATGCTGATCGATACACTAGAGCAGCACCGTCTGTTTCCGGAAGCGCACCCGCCGGCGATGCCAGGCCGCCGGCAGGTGATTCAATTCCACAGCAAGCAAACAGAATAGCCGGAGCAAGCGTAAGCAGGGCGCAGCCTGCAGTTTTGGTCTGCGCCCGACTGGCTGTTCTGAGCATCCTTTTCTTCTTCTCCAAGGTTAGGTTTTGCGAGAGCACACCTTCGGCTTCGAATCCATTCCTAGAATAGCCGTGATTAAATCTTCTTGTCGGCCGCGACGTTCGAGGCATTTATGATGATCATCCAACTTGCCAAGGCCGGTAACGCCTGGATGAACCCTGGTTGTGGGCGAAAAGCGGTCATGTACAATTAGCTGCTCGTTCAAAATTCAGCTTGCAAGGCGAATGAAAGAATGCGGATCAGTGGGGTAGCGACGGCATTTCCCAAATACTGTTTCAGCCAGCGAGAAGTAGCGGAGGCGCTGAAGTCGCAGTGGGAAGACAAGATACCGAATCCAGGAATACTGAGCCGCATGATGTCCAGCGTTGGCGTGGATCGACGTCATTTCGTGCTTCCGCTGGACTGCTATCTGCCCATGGACACCTGGGGCAAGGCCAACAATCAGTGGATTCATGCCGCCCAGGAACTAGCGGAATGCGCTCTGCTCAAGGCGCTTGAATTCGCGGGGCTGACGCTTGAGAACATCGGCGCGATTTTTTTTGTCTCGGTCACCGGAATCGCCAGCCCATCAATCGAGGCCCGGCTGATCAATCGAATCAAACTGCCTCTGAATGTAAAACGAATTCCAATCTTCGGACTTGGTTGTGTTGCCGGCGCGGCGGGGATCGCGCGGGCTGCCGATTACGTTCGAGCGTATCCGGATCAGGCGGCGGCGCTGATCTCGGTAGAGTTGTGTTCTCTCACCTGGCAAAGAGACGATCTTTCGATGGCGAATCTGATTTCTTCCGCCCTCTTCGGGGACGGCGCGGCGGCGGTCATCGTTGCTGGAGCGAACCTGAAGAGCGGTGGCCCGCAAGTGCTCGGATCCTGTTCATCGTTTTATCCCAACACGGAGGACGTGATGGGATGGGATATTTCTGAAAAGGGCTTTCGCATCGTGCTTGCGCCGAGCGTTCCGGATATGGTGTTTCAACATCTGGCGAAAGATGTTGACCGGTTTCTGGAAAGCAACCGCCTGAGAAAAGCCGACATTCATAGCTGGATCATGCATACGGGCGGGCCGAAGGTTCTGACTGCAACGGCCGCGGCGCTGGAGTTGCCGAACGGAGCGCTAGATGCTTCTTGGGCGGCGCTGCGCAATGTTGGGAACCTCTCTTCGGCCTCGGTGCTGGTGGTTCTGGAAACGTACGTACGCGAACGGCGCCCTCCCGCGGGGAGCTACTCGATTCTAGCGGCCATGGGGCCGGGATTCTGCGCGGAACTGGTGTTGTTGCGCTGGTAGGAAAGGCGGCCCATTGATCCCACAGAACACAGATCTCTTTGTGGTTGGCGGCGGCCCTGCGGGCCTTGCTGCGGGAATAACGGCGGCGCAGCGGGGATTCTCGGTAATCGTGGCTGACTCCGCGCGTCCGCCCATCGATAAGGCTTGCGGCGAAGGCATTATGCCGGACGGAGTGCTCGCGCTGCGCGGCCTTGGAGTGGATCTGGCCGGAGTTGCAGGAGCACCGTTTGAAGGGATTCGTTTTGTGGATGCGGCGGGGGGGTGCAGTGGGAGATTTGTACAGGGGGCGGGGGTTGGGGTACGGCGGGTGGTCCTGCACCGGGCCTTGATGGCGAAGGCGGAAGAGGCTGGCGTGTGCCTTGCTTGGGGCACGCGGGTGGAGGCGGTCCGGCAAGGCGAAGTGGTGGCCGGGGGAAGAACACTACGGAGCAGGTTCGTGGTGTGCGCCGACGGCCAGAACTCCTCATTGCGGCAGATGGTGGGCTTGGGCGACGGAAAGGTTACCCGGCGGCGCTATGGATTCCGCAATCACTACAGGATGCGGCCCTGGTCGCGCTTCGTGGAGGTTCACTGGGCGGATTGCGGGCAGGTCTATGTGACTCCGGTGGGCGCCGAGGACGTCTGCGTCACGTTCATCACCTCGGAGCCACAGGCGCGTACCGGTTCGGAGCCGCAGAGGCGGCTGGAGGACGCGCTTCCGCAGTTTTGTGAGCTACGGGAGCGGCTGGCGGGGCAAAATCCGAGCGACAGAACCGTCGGTGGGATGACGGTGACGCGCAAGCTGAAGACCGTGAGCCGCGGAAGGGTCGCATTGCTGGGAGATTCATCGGGCTCGTCCGACGCGATTACCGGAGATGGGTTGAGCTTGGCTTTTCAGCAGGCCGTGGCGCTGGCGGATGCGATGGTCTCCGGAGAGTTGAGCGAATACCAGAGGCGGCACGACAAGATCAGCACCTGGCCGCGCATGATGGGCAAGCTGTTGCTGGTGATGGATGACTATCCCTGGGTGCGGAGAAAGGTTTTCGAGGGTCTTGCGCAGTCGTCGGGTATGTTCGAGAGGTTGCTTGCGGTACATACGCGGAAGATTTCTCCACTGCAGCTTGGTCTGAGGGACTGCGTTTCCTTCGGATGGAACGTGCTGCGCGCCTGAGGGTCTCTGAGCTGCGTTATCTAGGATTACTGGGGATGCGACTCGAAGCTGTTGTGGCGCCAGAGCGGATTTTATGCATCCACCCCTCCCCCCTATATTTCCTTCCAAAAATCAGAAAACACAAGAGTTGGAGTACAGTTTCAAAGCTCTAAGGAGTCAGGGTTGAAGTCCAAGAGCCCGAGGCCGAATTCTTCTCCTAGTTTCAGGATAGCAATTCCGGGAGGCGTTTGCCTCAGTTCGGGAGAAACTGTATGTGTCTTAGAATCAGGAAGGTGGGCGGAATACGAAAGAAAGTTTGCTTGACAAGGTGCAGTTCGAGGCGATTTTGGGGGCGGAAACGGGCGATTTCGACGATTAAAGGAAGGTTTTGAGATGATTCAGAGCGGGACGATTGCACCACAGCAGGTGCTATTTCTGGGAAACTGTTGGCGCAATGGGTAATCGTTTTGGAGTGGCTGGTTACTGGTTCGGCAACTGTTTGCTCCTTGAAAAGGATGAGACGGCGCGGGAGATCGAGCAGCGCTGGAACTTCGTGGCGCATACCGGCCAGAGTTCTGTTTCGGGATTGTGAGCTATTTGGCGATTTTCCTCCAGCTAAAACACAGCAGCACGCTTCCGAAGGCGGGCTTCATGGAAAGCGGTGTATGCCGGGGCAAGGCGAACAAAAATGCCGACCAAGGTATGGCTAATGGGAATGGGCAGCGAACCATCCTAGCACCCGACTATCGAACTCCTGGGGGCGACACTGACCGCACCACAATGGCCAGCGTTGGGCACCTCCCAGAGGGTGATGTCGACTGGGTTGTGGGCGCGTATCATCTCTGCCTGTTGCGAAGGGATGTTGTTATCGGCCAGCCCGTGAATGAGCAGTATCGGTACCTTGCTTCCGGCCACCGACCGCTCTGGCGACGCCGCCGTTAGATTTATTCCGCGAGTCAGCCTCGCGTAGACGAAGGCCATTTCCACAGACGGGCGTAGTGCGTACTGCCCAATCCACTCACCTGAACGAAATATCTGTCCGACCCGAATATAGGCAATCTGCCGAAAGCTAGCGAACGCGGATTCCGCCACAACCGCACAGAACGGTGTCGCCTTAACGGCTTGCAGCACAATCGCCGCGCCCATAGACTCGCCCATGCCGAAGACGCAGTTTGGATGCTGATGGCTCTCGAGCCACTCGAACCAGTTTCGGACGTCGCCGACCTCATGGACACCGAATGTCTCGGTACCTCCGCTGAGACCGTTCCCACGCGAGTCCGGGAGAAGGACGGCGTAGCCATGAGACAGAAAGAGTTCGGCGAAGCCCATCATCCCTTGCCGATTATCACCGACGCCGTGAATCAAGATTACTGCGTTGCCGTTCGGTTTAGCAGGACGGGCGTACCACGCCTGAAGCTGGACACCATCTGAAGTTATTACAGATACATCCTGTAATGCCGCACCGAATCGGCTGGCTATGGCTTCGGCTGAAACCCTCCGATCAAGTGGGACTCGAACTGGATGGAACGCTAGTTCGCCCAGACCGGCCGCGAGAATGATGCTGGCAATTGCGTAACAGATTCCTGCTGTCATCAACAGTCGGCGGATTCGCAATGGGCGCTCCTCGCTATCAATATACGCGGAGATCAGTAAGTTCAAAGTTACGGGCGGGGTCCCACCAGTCGAACGCACGGGGCGGGCTAGTTCGTAGCTTCGGTTTTGAAGGAATTAGTGAGAATATCGGAGCGGAGCGGTGAGGACCATAGCATGAAGCTAATGGAACCAATTTGGCCGTGGCTAATTGTCTCGCTCGTGATCGCAGCAGCCAGCTGCTTCGAGCCGCGCATTTACCCATATGATCTGACGCCGAGCCTCTACCTGAGTGGATTGTGGGCTGTAGTTGTTCTCGTGGGCGTCATCCGCAAGGGGAAACAGGGACTCTGGTTAATTATGGGCGCACCGTTAGCGCTCTATATCCCTGTGCTCTTGATTCTATGGGCACGCGCATGTCGGCACAACATTAATGCCTGTCCCTAATGTTGGATTACAAGCTCCCGCAGATAATTGAAAACCGCCCACTACCGCCAACTGTCACGGGTTTGCAGCGATAGTTGAACAAAACAGGGCAAGTAACTCACTATCCCTAGTGACTGCGCGACCGGTGTTTGTTTCGCACGAGGCTTTTGGGCTTTGCTCTTTGTCGCAGAACTACACCACTAAGCGATAGAAGGCTTAAATGGCCAACCGCCCCCGGGAGATGCTGAGGAATCGATGGCTGGTTGAAAAGCCTGATACGGCACGGGAGATTTGCGCAGCGCGGGGGTCCTTCGTGTTCAGCTATTAAGCAGCTGAATTCAACGGTTCGTCAATCGCCACCATGATTTTTCCATCGACAACCTTCACCGGATACGCTGAGACCCCGTATCCGGGAGAGGCGAGCGTGCTTCCGGTCGTGACGTCATACTTCCAGCCATGTCCCCGGCACGTAACGATCTTGCCGTTGAGATCGGAAGTTCCTAACGACAATCCGTGGTGAAGGCAGGAGTCATCCATCGCATAGATGGTTCCATCTACGTTGAAGAGCGCGATGTCTTTGCCAGCTATGGTGACGACCGTTCCACGTCCCGAAGGAACTTGCTCTACACGCGCCACTTCGACGTAGTTCGCCATGGTCATGCCACCTTCTTATTTAATGAATCGCGTTCCAGCTCCTCCGCAAGGATCGGCAGGCCCAGGTTGAAAGTCTGAACTCCTTGAACGACGCACAGTTTCAACACCTCCATGATCTCCTCCATGGTCGCGCCAGCCTTCAGCGCGCTCTTGATGTGCCGGCGCGTGCCGGGCGCATACATGTGCGTGAAGGAAGCATCGAGGGCGATGCTGAGGAGTTCGACCTCCTTGGGCGTCATGATTCCACTCTTGTATATGCCCGCGCCCATCGCCATGAATTCGTCCGTAAATACCGGGTCGAGTTCGAAGAACGGATCCCACGCCGTGTTCCATTGTCCGATCTGCCGCATTGCATCACAGGCGGGAGTCGGCTCCGCGTTGGCTCGCGGAATCAACTGAACGTTAGCAGCTTTGGCTTCTTCCATGACAATGGGAGCGGCCAGGCTGCAGGAATGAATGGACAAGGCCGATCCGCACTTTAGAGCGAATAGAACCTCCTCGCGAGTCGCGCCCGCTTCGAGCGCGGCCCGAATGTGGTGGCGCGTTCCGTTCGGATTGAGATTGGTGCAGGCGGCATTCAAGCTAACGCTGACCAACTCGATGAACTTGCGGGGCAGAACGTCGTGGGTCCACGGGTTGGTGCTCATCTTGAAGCAGAGCTCGGCCCATTCCGGATCCCATTCGCCCAGCGTGTCCAGGGCTGCTGAATCCCAGGGGCCTGGGTCACGCATTTGTCCAGTTGTGGAAGGTGCGTCCCGAATCTCTTTTGCACTCATTTTCCTTCACTCCTCGCTCGCTTTCGAAGCGCACAAACGTCAGGTCCCGTCCGTGATCCGGGCGGGACCCAGAGAGTTTGGTTAGGCCACTTTTTTCTCCGTCTCCGGCGGCACCATGCAATAGGCCATCGGATGCGAATCGGACATCGTAGTGGCGACGCCCTTCTTTCCGTCGGTCGGCCAAACCATGAAGCCATGCTCGCCTCCCGCACGATTGGGCGGCAAACCGAGGTTCTGTAACGTCTCCTCAACGCTTTTGTAGGTGACGCCGATTTTCATGATCGAGCGCGCCTCTTCCGCGCTCGCCACCTTGCGTCCAAACCGCTCGGACAGCTCCACAATCGCCTTGACCTGCTGAACCGTGGTGATGCGCTGCCGCTTCGAGTTCCAGAGGTTGTCCTCGTTGCCGACCCGGACATGATGTCCGAGGATGATCGACAGCGGCTCAGCCACAGCACTGATCCGCATGGGCGCCCAGAACGTCGCGGTTGCACCCTGGGGCGTGCGGCGGACGAACTCCATCCAATCGAACGGATTGTATCCGCACCCGCCCCCGCCGTAAGCGCCAATCGCTATGTTCAGCGGCCCCATGTAAACGCCATGGCGGATCAACCGTTCCAAGATCTCGAGCTGGTGAACGTGGGCCAGCGGAAAGTACGGCTGGATGCCGTGCGCCTTCAGTCGCTTCAGATGCTCGAGGTAGAAGGCCGGACCGGCGTCGGTATACATGCCTGCCCACGCGGCGAGCGCCTTCGGATTCTCAAGATGCGTTCCCTTGATATCATCCTGGCTCCACATCTGCGTGAGGTCCATCATGCAGGTGCCGATGGCCACCGTAACCATCTCCGGCGTCGGCTTCAGCTCCGCAAGCATGTGACGCGTATCATAGTCCAGCCACTCGGCTTTGGCTTCGTCCGTCTTCGGCGCAAAGGAGATCGAGCCTCCGACCTGGATGATCATCTTAGGCACGGCTTGCTTGACGCGGTCGAGCAAGTAGTTGAACTGATCGAAGTCCGCGGACAAGTGCCCGGTCGCCGGATTGCGCACGTGAAAATGCAAGATGGTCGCGCCTGCGTTGTAACAGTCGACCGCAGCCTGGACCTGCTCATCCCAGGTGACGGCGATGTCAGCGGCATCACCCGGCAGCCACGACGGCCCGTAGGGCGCGGCCGTGATGACCAGCGGCGCCATATTCTCCGGAAGGAGCGAATCATCGGTGTAGTACATATCGCATTCTCCTTTTGTTTTTGCTTGGTTACGGTTGGTCTTTCTGGTTTGTGAAGTTAATCCGGTTCCGGCGGTGGAAATGCGGCCGGGTCGGCCTGCCAGATGCCGAAAATGTTTCCCTCCGGGTCGGCCACGATCGCGACCCACGCGGTCTTTGGCACAGCCGTCTTCGGACGCAGTACCGATCCGCCCAGGTCTAGCACTTGAGCAACAGATACATCGAGCGATGGAACGTTGACGTAATGAACCCAGCTGCGCGGTCCGGGTATCGGGCGGTACATCAATCCGCCATTCACGCCGTTAGGGTCTGGCGCTCCAGTTTGAATTCGCCAGTAATCAATGCCAGGCGCTTGATCGATTTGCCAGCCAAAGAGTCTGCGGTAAAAGTCCGCCAGTTTAGCTGGTTCCTCGGCATAGATTTCAAAATGGGTCACTTTGGGAGAACTCACGAGCCTCCTCCAGAGTTGACTTCGCGCTGATGTCTCCACGGTTGACTCAGGCCGACACGGCATCGGGGCTTAGCGAGAGTTGGACCTGCCTTCCCATGTCTCCTCTGAGATGCCGCGTGCGGCGGCGGGGTGTCTTTTGCGGCAACTCCAGTGCTGCATATCGAGCGGAGCCTCTGCTCTCTTCTGGATCAGACACCCTGCTCGTACACGACCTCCACCAGACGCACTCGTAGGCCCACGCGCCACGACAACCGGATCCGCAACGCTGACCAAATGGCGTAAAGTTTCGCCATTTGGTCGGAGTATAGGTTAGGCTGCAAGCTTGGCCATATCGGCAACTTTCACGTACTCCACGTGCACCTGCTCGATGGTCCCATTGAACTTGAACGGCACCTTGTCAAAGTAGTCAAGCGACACCGGCGACCCGAGCGCAATGCCAATGTCGAGGCAGTCGTTGGCGGTGAAGAGCAGAGGCGCGGATATCGGCACCTGGCCTGTCGCAACCACTTCGCCATTTACCTTCATGGTGATGTTGAGGGGGCCACCGGGCTTGGGCACTACGTACGCCGTCTCAACCTCAATCTTTACCTTGCCTACGGGGAGCTTCTGCTTGGCGCGGATCTTCGTGCGCTGAATGATGAAGAGATTGTATTCGTAGCAGAGAATGCCGTCCTCTACGAAACAGGTGAGGCCGCCGGAGTTCCCGCCCAGTTTGTAGAGCACACCATTGGCGTTGGCCGGGATCGTGGCATCAATGGTGACGACGTTGGGTTTGTTGCCCAGAGCCGGCGCGCAGAACTCCGGAACACGTACGGTGTCGCCGAAGAAGGTCCACTGCGTGTAGGGGGGAGTAATGCGCAATTCGGGGTGAAGTATAGGAACCCAAAGGCCGCCTCCGATGGGAAGCGCGTTGTTCTTCACAGCCTCGATGAGAAAGAGTTCCTTCAATTGGGCCAGCTTCTCCGGCATTTTTGCGGCGAGGTCGTTCGCCTGGCTCCAGTCGTCCTCCAAGTTGTAAAGCTCCCATACGTCCTTGTCCGGAGTCCACTCCTTAATGCCCGGCGGCAACCCCGGCAGCCACGGGAGGCGCGGTCCTAAAGCGGAGGCCATCCAGCCGTTGTGGTAGATTGCGCGACTGCCCATGACCTCGAAGTATTGGGTGAGCAGCTGGCCTTTAGCTTTTGGGTCGTCAAAGCTGTAGGCGAAACTCACGCCATCGATCGGGTCCTGCGGAACACCGTTAACCGACAGCGGCGGTGTGATGCCCACAACCTCGTAAATTGTCGGGACGATGTCGTTGCAATGATGGAACTGCGGGCGCGGTGTGGCATCCGGTTTGATCTTCGCCGGCCATCGCACGGCCATCGGGTTGCGCGTGCCGCCGAAGTGCGAGGCTAAAAGTTTGGTCCCCTTGTAAGGGGTGCTGCCGGCCCATCCCCAACCTGCGTGGTACATGTTGTCGGTCTTGGGCGAGCCGAGCGCGTCAAGTCCGCCGAGTTCATCCAGGGCCTTGATGTGCTGCTCGACGGTGCTGGGAATGCCGTTTTGCGCCAGCAACTCGCTGATCGAGCCGCTCTGTCCCTCTGCCGAGGAACCGTTGTCACCCCAGACGTAGAAGATGAGCGTGTTGTCGCCATAGCCGAGATTGTCGATCTCGTCGATGACCCTGCCAACCTGTACGTCCACGTGTTCAGTGAATCCGGCCGCTACTTCCATCAGGCGGCGCTGGAATGGCTTCTCGTCCTCGGGGATGCTGTCCCAGGACTCCATGGTTAGGTGCCGCGGCGTGAGCTGAGCATTGGGCGGGGATCCATCCCTTCTCCTTGGCGCGCTTGAAGACGCGCTCACGGTAGGTGTCCCAGCCGTCGTCGAACTTACCCTTATATTTGTCTGCCCATTCCTTCATGATGTGGTGCGGGCCATGGATGGCACCGCTAGCCCAGTACAGATAGAACGGCTTGTCCGGCTGCAAGGCCTTGTGCTTGTGCAGCCAACTGATGGCGTCGTCCGCCAGATCTTCGCTGAGGTGGTAGCCTTGCTCGGGGGTTTTGGGCGGCAAGACGACCGTGGTGTTCCGCACCAGGTTGGGATCATACTGCGAGGCCTCGCCTGCCAGGAATCCGTAGAAATATTCGAAACCCAGCCCAGTCGGCCAGTTCTCGAAGGGACCGACGGCGGTCGTTTCTTCGGCCGGAGTGTTGTGCCATTTTCCCCAGGCGGCGGTACTGTAGCCGTAGTCTTTCAGCACGTCGGCCACCAGCGCGCTGCTCCTGGGAATGTGGCCCGAGTATCCGTCCCAGTCGTTCGCTAGCTCCGCGATCTGACCGTTGCCGACGCGGTGATGATTTCTGCCGGTAAGCATGGACGCCCGTGTGGGCGAGCACATGGCCGTAGTGTGGAAGCGGTTGTACGCGATCCCTTCCTTGACGAGGCGGTCCATGGTCGGGGTTTGGACTTCGCCGCCGAAGGTGGACGGCAGGCCGGGGCCTGCGTCGTCGATGAGCACGATCGAGTATGTTCGGAGAATCGGCGGGAAGGCGACGAGGTTCAACGCGCCGCTTGTAGACCGACTCCTGCATTGTGCGGCCGGCGATGCTTGCTGATGGTGTGGGTGGGAAAGGTAGGGAATCCTGCTTGATTGCTTTTTTATCGGCGCTCATTGTCTGCTCCACACTTGTCCTTGCATGTTCCTACTATCAGCGCCGCGCATCCCAGTAAACTGTCAAAACAAACAGCCCGGACGGAAACCGTCTGAGCCTCTGGTTTGCGCCCGAATCACGGGCTGCACGGAAGCTATTCCTTGGACATTGTTGGCGACTAGAGGGCTAATGAGATGGTCCGCCGCCCTGCTGAATGGGTGTGCAACGGCGGAGTTCCTTGTGCTTGGCGCAGGTGAAGAATCAACGTAAAGATCAAAGTCAACTGCCCCACTCAAGCCAACAGAAGGCTTGAATGGGCCACCCGCCAACTCTGGGCACCCGCCCAGCGTGAGCACTTCGGCAGGTGAGTTGCTTGATGGATTATCTTACAGGCATTCGAAGGCTTTCAGGCAGCGTATGCGTTGTCGGCTGGTGTGGCGGGAGAGCAGACCCGACCGCAGCGCGCTTCGCTCGTTGCAAGCTTTGTAATTTTCGCCATTGCTCCAATGTGAGGACGTGGCGTGTAGAGACCGTCATTTCACCGACATCCAGAACAAGTTTTCCGGCTGCAGCTGCCAGAATGTCCAGTTGTTGCTTATAGGCTGCGTCGTCCAGTTGATCGGCTTCCAGGAGGGCTGATAATCGGGTAAACGCTTTTAAGGCATCGGCGCCACCATCAATGAGCGACAGGCGCTGGGTCAGCGCGGCATCTTTTAATTCCTTCCGCTGCACGTCGGTGAGGTGCAATTCGGCGGTGCAAACCGGATCGTTCCAGAACTGATCGAAGAGTCCTGCGGTTGGGTTAAAGCCGCTCGGAAACGGGAATCCCGGAGCGGTGATGCCCGCCGGCATGCCTTGTGGATTCGTTCGTGGTGCGACCGTGACGTTCGTTTGTGCCGCCAGCATCACGGGAAATACCAATACCGCAGTAACGACGAAAGCGAGCTTCATCCATCCCTCCACATTCTTTTGTGACAGCCACACCAAGCTTTTCAAGAAGTTTGCCATCGGCCGTGCAGCGTACATCATAGATCAGCCGTGCTCAGCGCTCCACGTTACTTGGGTCATGACCGTTCTAGCCCAATTGTGAGGTGATGGAAGGTTCGAACGGAATCGATGACTGGTTGAAATGCCTGATATAGCACGGGAGATTTGCTCCGCGCTGGGGTCCTTCGCGTTGCTCAGGATGACCCACTCACACGAGTGACGCCAAGCATTCGCGCTGAGTCACGAGCAAGCCTATTACAAAGTGCAGTCGCCTAGGAGGCGGTGGCGGCGAGTTCGTCGAGCAGGAGCGCGGCCCGGGTCACCTGATCTACTCCGAAGACCACCAGCGGGGCGGTGGAGCCGGGTTCCATTCCGCAGTAGGAGTAGTTGATGTTGATTCTGTTGTCGCCCAGGGCTAAGGCCGCACGTCCCAGCTCACCGGGACGATGCTCCAGCCGAACGGTGGCGACATCGTCTTCCTCGAAGTTTGCACGCAGGCCGCGCAGAACCAGGAGGGCGCTATCCGGGTCATCGACCACGAAGCGGGCCAGGCTCTCGCCAGCCTCGACGAAGGATTGAAAGGCAAGGATGTTGACTCCGCTGTCGGCCAAGGCGAGGCAGATCGCTGCCAGAGCACCGGGCTTGTCTTCCACCGTAACCCTGAATTCCCTTGATTTCGCCATGCAGCGTGACTCCTTTCCGCGATGCACGTCCTGCGTTAAGAGCAGGACGGTACAGCCTCCGATGTTAGCAGCCTGAGCGGGGACAAGCGGAGGAAAATGCGCTTGTAAATGAAGATCAGCTGCTTTTGCTTCCGCCGTCCTGCTATCCCACATTCGCCGAAACAAGGGCAAAGTCAACCACCCCACATCTGCCAAAGACGGGCAGATATGGGGCACCTGCCGTCCTGCTGTCCCACATTCGCCAAAGGAGGGCGGATGTGGGCCACCCTAAAGTTTTGCCACCCTGAATCAGAGCGGGTGGTTGGGATCTATGGAGAGCACTTCCAGCCCCATGTCGCCGGCAGTGGCGGTGATGGGGATGATGGGCTCGTCTTCGGGGTTGGGTGTGCGCATGGCGTCGAGCACACGGGAGGTATGCTGGCCGCGGCGCATGACCAGGCGTCCGGTGCGCGAGATCTCAAGGATGCGGTTGTCGCCTTCATTGAGGACCTGGATGAGGCCTTCGATTTTGGAGGCGACGCCGGTGAGTTCGAGCATGAGGGATTCGGGCGCGAGATCGACGACGCGGGCGCGGAAGACCTCGGCGAGTTGAAAGATGGAGGCACGGTTCTGCGGCGTGGCGGCCACCTTGATGAGGGCGAGCTCGCGGGTGACGCAGGAGAACTGGCCGATGTCGTCCACGTCGAGGACATTCTCAAGCTTGAAGAGCGAGGCCTTGATGCGATGGCCGGAGCCGGGCTCGGCCTCGGTGACAATGGTCATGCGCGAGACATCGGCGCGCTCAGAGTGGCCGACGGTGAGCGAGATGATGTTGATGTTCAGACGGCGGAAGAGCGAGGCAACGCGGGTGAGAACGCCGGGCTTGTCTTCCACGAGAGCAACGAATGTGTGCAGCATTTCGAGTCCTTTCAGCAAATCAGCGGGTTAGCAAGTCAGCAACCTAGCAGCTCGGCAACTTGGCACTCAGCGCTGCGGGCTATGGCTCTTCCGCCGTTTCAACGAGCGGGTCGTGCGCCTTTGAGGGGCGGCGGACCATTTGGTCGAGGGCGGAGCCGGGGGTGATCATGGGATAGACGGCATCCTCTTTTTCGACCATGAAATTGATGATGAACGGGCCGTTGTTGCGGCGGGCGGCATCGACGGCGGGCAGAACCTCAGCGCGGCTGCGGACCGTGGTGCCGGGAATTCCGTGGGCCTCGGCAAGTTTGACGAAATCGGGCGATAGGATCGGCGTACAGGCGTAATTGCGCTCGTACATGAACTCCTGCCACTGGCGGACCATTCCGAGGAAGCCGTTGTTGATGATCGCGATGTTGATGTTGAGGCGCTCCTGCATGATGGTGGAGAGTTCGGAGGCGGTCATCTGGAAGCCTCCGTCGCCGGCGATGACCCAGACTTCTTTCTCCGGGCAGGCGATTTTGGCACCGATGGCGGCGGGGAGGGCAAAGCCCATGGTGCCGAGTCCGCCGGAGGTGATGAGGGTGCGCGGCGATTCGTGTTTGTAGTACTGGGCCTCCCACATCTGGTGCTGGCCGACGTCGGTGACGACGATGGCTTTGCCATCGGTGGCGCGCCAGAGGTCGTGGATGACGTGGGCGGCGTAGAGGTGGCCGAGGTCGGGGAGGTTCTTGATGTCGCGGACGGCGGCGTCGCCGCGCATGACGTTGACGGCGCGAATCCATGTGGAATCCGAGTGCGGAGCGATCTGCGGCAGAAGGATTTCAAGGATCTCGCGAAGATCGCCGATGAGCGCGACGTCGGCTTTGACGTTCTTGTTGATCTCAGAGGGGTCGATCTCGATGTGGATCTTCTTTGCGTTGGGCGCATAGCTGGCGAGAACGCCGGTGACGCGGTCGTCAAAGCGCATGCCGCAGGCGATGAGCAGGTCGGATTGCTGAATGGCCTGGTTGACCCAGGCTTCGCCGTGCATTCCCATCATGCCGAGAGAGAGCTCGTGCGAGGCGGGGAAGGCTCCGAGGCCGAGAAGGGTGGAGGCGACGGGGATCTGCAAGCGTTCGGCCAGGGTGCGGAGCTGGTCCATGGCACTGGATTCCAGAACGCCGTGGCCCGCGAGGATGACGGGCCGCTTGGCGGAGAGGATGAGCTCGAGAGCTGCGGTCATGGCATCCTGCTCGGCGGAGAGCATGGGATGGGGACGGTGCGGCTTCGGCTCGGCGGCGGCGAAATCGAAGTCGGCTGAGCCCTGCTGCGCGTCCTTGGTGATGTCCACCAGGACCGGGCCGGGGCGGCCGGAGCGGGCGATGAGGAAGGCCTGGCGAAGCGCCGGGGCGATGTCCTGCGTGCGCGTGACAACATAATTGTGCTTGGTAATGGGCAGGGTGACGCCGGTGATATCGACTTCCTGGAAGGCGTCGGTGCCGAGGAGCTTGGAGGAGATCTGGCCGGTGATGCAGACCAGGGGGACCGAATCCATCATGGCCGTGGCAATGCCGGTGACGAGGTTGGTGGCACCGGGGCCGGAGGTGGCGATGGCGACTCCGACTTTGCCGGAGGCGCGCGCGTATCCGTCCGCCATGTGGGCGGCTCCCTGCTCGTGGCGGACCAGGATGTGGTGGATCGGATATTTGCGCAGAGCGTCGTAGACGGGCAGGATTGCGCCACCGGGATAGCCAAACACTTGGCGAACGCCCTCGCCTTCGAGGGTGGCCCAGACGATCTCAGCGCCGGTGAGGCGTGTGCTGGGGCTGGCGGCGGTTGCAGGTTTGTCGCTCATTACTGATTCCTCCAAGGTGCTGCTGCGAAATGAGTTCTTAAGTGTACGCTACTGCGCTGAGAGAGTGCCGGACGTCGCCGAGACGGCTCGATGTCCATTCACCTACCTTCGGCCTCTTGCCGGCATTAGTCAAACTAATTTTATTTTCGCTTAAATAAGAGACGATGATTTAATAAGTGACTCTTATTTCTGATTCCGGATGGCTAATCATGAACCTCAACTGGAAGCGTTTGTTGCGGTTGCGCTGAAAGGCTTCAGTCCGGGCGCTTCGGGCTATGCGCTCTCCATTCCCTCCACTCAATTTATGGTGCAGGCGGCGAATTGGCAATAGTGCTTGCGGCGGCGATTCCTTTGGGAGTTGAAGAGGTCAGCCTTTTCTCAAGTCCCACTTCCCTGGCCACTCACACGCAAAGACCCACATCTGCTGACTGCGGCAGATGTGGGGCACCTGCAGCTGCAGCTTCTCTTATCTGTTTGCCTCGCCACACAAAAGCCCCAGAGTAGGAACAGCGCCAACTCTGGGCCACCTGTCCTGTCTGTTGTGAGTACCAATGGCTGGCTCTTCGGCACGGTAATGCGAGAGTTTGCACTTTCGTACTCTTGAACAGTTGCGGCTTTCACTGAGAGTGTATGGTCACGATCACGATTTATCTATTTGTGTACGGCTGCAGTTCCGGCAGAAGGATCGCCGTCGTTTCATATTGAGTGTTGGTGAAGAAGGTGTTCAGGTCTTAAACATCGATGGTTCAGGAGATGGATCATGTTCCGAAAATACTGGGTTATGGCACTCGTATTACTGATGTTCACCTGCGTTCTGCTTCCCATGGCGGTTGCGGCGGATACGCCTCCCTCGGAGAAGGGCATCGTGGTGATCGATCCGCTGAAGGCGAAATCGCTGATGGATAGCGGGGTGTTGATGGTCGATGCCCGGGTTGCCAACGAGTACGTCGAGGCGCATGTCAAAGGCGCAAAGAGCATTCCTTACAAGGAAAAGAGTGCGAAGGCGGTCAACTTTGACTCCTCGATGGATAGCTTTGATATGACGAAGTTGCCCGCGAGCAAGACGGCTCCGGTCATCTTTTACTGCAACGGCGCCGAGTGCTGGAAGAGCTATAAGGCATCGGTGTTGTCGGTGAGGGCTGGCTACTCCAAGGTGTACTGGATGCGCACCGGATTCCCTGACTGGAAATCGAAGGGTCTTCCAATCGAGTAGTACTCATCGTCAACTGGCCTCGGAGCTAGAACGGAAGCAACCATGATGAAGATGAAGAGCGTCAGGGGTCGTGTCCTGCTGTTGGCGGGAGCCGCGATCGCGGCGATGGTGCTGCTCACTGCGGTAAATATTTACAGCGTCGAAAGCGGAATTCAGACGCTCTCCTCCGTATACGAGAACCGGGTGCAACCGGTGGCCGCGCTTCAGGAGATCGACGGCGACCTCAAGGAAGTGCGTTTCCGTATGGCGGGTGTGTTGCTGGATCAGATGCCTGCGGTGGGCTCAAATGTTCAACTGCAGGAAGCTGTGAGCAACATCTCTGCACAGTGGGCCCGCTTCAAAGAAAAGAAGAGCGGCGAGCAGATGTCGGCGGAATCGCAAGAATTGGTGGCCAAGATCGATCGCGGGATGCCGGCCTTTCAGAGCTTTGCTCAGAAATTATCCGGCGCATACCAGAGCGGGGACACGACGGCTCTGCGTACGCTGCTCGAAGACGATTGGCCGGAAATCCATTCGGGGTTACTGAAGCCGCTGGGGCAACTTGTCACTCTGCAGGAGAACGGGGTAAAGGCGACCTACGAAGCGAGCAGAAAGAGCGGCCGGGAGATGCTGCTTTTGGGCGTGCTCGCATTTATGGTGGCTGCAATCGTGCTCGTGGTGGTGGGGCGGCGTACGGTGCGGGAGATCACAGAGCCGCTGGCAGAGCTGATCGGCGTGGCGCGCAGCATTGGGGAGTCCGGCGATTTGGATCAGGAGATCCATGTAGAACGCGAGGACGAGCTGGGTGAGCTGGGGCGGACGTTTGCCAAGATGGTGGCCTACATCAAAGAGATGGCCGGGGTCAGCGAGGCCATCGCGGGCGGAGATCTGGTGGTCGAAGTCGAGCCGCGCTCCAGCCGTGACACCTTGGGCAATGCGTCGAGGAAGATGATCCACGGATTGCGCGATATCGTGGGCACCGTACGGGATTCGGCTGCGCAGGTGGCTGCTGGTTCCAGCCAGGTTGCCGATGCCTCGGAAGACTCGGCGAAGATGAGCATTCACGCCTCTTCCGCGATCGATGAGGTGACCAGCACCATGCACGAGATGAGCATCAACGTGCAGAACATGGTGAAGAACACGCAGATGCAGGCCTCCAGCGTGAATGAGACCTCGGCCTCCATCGATCAGATGGTAGCCAGCATCCAGCGCGTGGCTGAGACTGCGAAGTTATTGCTTGATATCTCGAACCGTTCGCGCGACGAGGTGCAGAGCGGCATCGGCACGATGCAGAAGACGACCGACGGACTCAACCGCATCAACGGCTCCATTGGCTCGTCGGCTGTGATCATCAGAAAACTCGGTGAGCGCGCGGATAATATCGGCAAGATCGTGGAAGTCATCGACGACATCTCCGAGCAGACGAATCTGCTGGCGCTGAATGCCGCGATTGAGGCGGCCCGCGCCGGTGAACACGGGCTCGGATTTGCCGTGGTCGCCGATGAGGTTCGCAAGCTGGCGGAAAAATCGGCGAGCTCCACCAAGGAGATCAGTGAGCTGATCAGCAGCATCCAGAATGAAGCTCGCAAGGCGGTTGAGAACATGGAGAAGAGCACGGGGATCGTCAACGAAGGGTTGGAGTTGGGTAACGATCTCAGCCTTGCCCTGCGTCAGATTTCCAATGTTGTCACCGAGGTCTACAAATTTGCGCAGGAGATCGGCGCAGCGACCAACGAGCAGTCGGCAGGCTCCTCGCAGATTGCAAAGGCTACCTCGCGCCTAACCGAAATCACTCACGAGATTACCTCTGCCGTGGAAGAGCAGGCCGGCGGGGCGCAAGCCGTGGTCAAGGCCATGGAGCGGATGCGCGAGACGGTGCAGAACCAGACCTCGGGGACGACGGAGCTGGCGGCCTCCTCGGAGCAGATGTCGAGAATGGCGGGGAACCTGCTGGAATCCATGGGACGCTTCGCGATTGCGAGCGAGCGGCGACAGACGGGACTCTCACGTGCAGCTCAACCAAAGGCCTTGGCATTTGGACATGCTGCGGGGAAGAGGACGTAAACCTGTATCAGAACAATCTGGAAGACCGCCCCACGTTCGCCAAAGGAAGGCGGATGTGGGCCACCTAGAAGAGGCAACAGCAACTGCGAAAGACAAGCGTTACTTGCCGGGTGCTCCTTTGTCGGCAGGAAGGCCGGCGTTCACCCAGCCAAAAATTCCCTCCGGCATAACGAGGACTCGGGTGTAACCGAGTTTGATCGCCTCCCGTGCGGCGGCATGGCTGGCGTGACAGCGTCGCTCAGCGCAATAGAAGACGATCGTGCTGTGCTTGTCGCGGGGGAGGAAGCGCCGGAGGTCTTCGCTTGTAACCGGAATTGCGCCGGGGATGTGGTAGCGTTCGTAGACCTCGGGTTCGTTGACATCCACGAAGAATACGCCTGGCGTTCCGTGCAGATCGCGCGCCTCTCGAAGGGTTATGACCGAGTACTTCTCGCCCTCAACCGGAGTGGAACAGAGCGCAGGGGGTGCGAATGCCGGTGCGAATGCTACGAGGATAACGAGGATGGCGATGCCGCGCATGAAGTCCTCATCTTTCTATACGACAAAGGAGGCGGAGGGTGAAGGCCGTGGCCCACACCGCTCCGCCGGGATGGGTTTCTACTTCATTGCGAGTTGTTTGTTTCCCATCAGCAGAGTTGCTTTGGCGCCGTCAGCGAGTAGCTTCGCCTCCTTCACCTTTTGCAACGTGTAGGCCGGCGCATGGACTCCCCAGGAACCATCCTTCTGAACGGATGCGATGATCGCTTGCGCCTGATTGATCATCAGCTGCACCTGGGCCTTTTTTTGATCGGAGAGCTTGGCGGTCATGAGGCGTGAGTTTGCGATCATCAAAGACGTCTTGACCTGAGTGACGCCTTCCTTTACCGGCTTTTGCCAGAGCATCACCTTGTCATAGATCATTCTCTGGTTGGTGAACTTAAGCTCCCTGGGCTGGGAGCTCTGAGCCGGGCTGTGGCATCCGCCAGCTCCCAGGACGTTGCCGTCTGAGAAGCTGGTGCGACCGCAGGACCACATCAGATCGATGTAGGGCTTGCCGTTCTTCTTGGCTAAACGCCAGGCTCCATCCTTGAAGTTGCGATCTTTGCCCGGAGGCGGGTTGAGAGACTTTTCTTCCGGATCCACATTGATCTTCCAGATATGGGCGGCGCGGGTTGCGTCAAAGCCGCCATGGTCAGGGAATTGAATGGTGCCGAAGTTCTCGCAGCTCATCATGACCGGCATGTGGCAACTGGTGCAGTCGTTGCCGCCGTGGATGTTGTTTTCCTTGAAGAACGAGGCCTGTTCGGTATGACAGTCCTGGCAGTTCTTCTTGAGGCCCGGCTTGGTAAAGCTGTCGCGCCAATCGTTCTGCGTAACTTCATGGGGATCGTGACAGGTTCCGCAGCGCATGCCTTTTTCGTAGTGGGCGGTGTTGTAAGACTGGGAGCCTTCGGTTCCGCAGGCGGGGCACTTGGTCTTGAAGAATGAGCTGAAGGGCTTGTCCGGATTGGCTTTGGCCTCATCTGCGTTCCAGGCAAAGCGCTGGTGGCAACGTTCGCAGTTGGAAGGCATACCGGCGCCGCGCGCGCCGTAGAGGTGAGCACCCGCGCCGTGGCATTCTTCGCAGGTGATGCCCTTGCTAACGGTGTGTTGGCGCAGCACTTCAGGTTTGCCGAGAGCGGCGACCAGTTCGGCCTGGTTTTTGAAGTCGAACTTGAAGGTGTGGCAGACTTCGCAGTAGGCGGTGGCGGGCTGGAAGAGCATCGCCTTGCGATTCTTTGCGCCGTAGGAGGTCATTCCCCAGACGTTGGAGCCGTTGTCGCCGAAGTCCTCGATCTTGGTTGGGAAGCCTGGGACAAACTCGGCAATCTTCTTTGCCATGTCCGGCGTTAGCGACTCAGCCCAGTGGTGGGAGTGCTGATTGCCTCCAGCGACCAGGGTGCCGGTGCGATCCTTGAGCATTCCGCCCTCGACATGGTAGGTGCCGCGAACCAGGTAGCTATCTACGAAGCCATATTTTGTGCGAGGCGTACCCATGATGACGAAGACATCGTCTTTGGTGATGCCCTCGGGCAGCACCGCCGCCTGTGATCCGTAGAGAGGCTTGTTGAGGTCCTTGTTGGGGATCTCATCCATCTCATCGGGGAAGCGGACAACCTTGGCGTGACGGGACCTCTGCCATTTTTCATACTGCGCGGGATGGCACTCACCGCACTTCTTGGCTCCAACATAGTTATTAGGAAGGTCCAGGATGGACTCAGCACCCAGGCGGTAGGTCATCGAGACCTGCTGGTTGTTCTCCTTGCCATAGGCTTTGCTGCCTCCCTCCTCGGTAAACTCCTCCTCACGGTCGGAGATGTGATATTTTCCGACCATTCGTCCCTCTTTTTCGTACTGGAACATGGGGTGCGAGGTCATGAGGACGTGGAAGAAGTCTTTCTCCTGCTCGACGTATCCTTCCAGCGTGCGCGGTTTCTTATCTTTTTCGGAGTCGTCGGCCGGCTTGGCAGTGGATTGTGCTGCCGGTGTGCCGGCGGGATTCGAGTCCGGCTTGGCGGGCGACTGCGCGGACGCAACGGAACAGGCGAACGCGAGCGCAAGGACGGCGGTGAATAGTACGGATGAGCGCATGACAACTCTCCCCTCGATTGTGTCAGTCGCCGTCCGATCCCCAGTCCACCAATGCAGGGTATAAGTATGAGAACTGTTGTCGCGGGCACGCAGGCACGCAACGAGTAGCAGAATAGAAACCGGCAATGCGACGTGTGACATACTGCGCGAGTGTGAGTATGCAGTCCAAACAAAAAAAACTTATACCGCATTACGAAAGGCTATTGCTCTTCGAAGTTGAACTGATTCCGAATAAAAACTGCAGTAAAGAAGATAAAACGATGTGGATAACTGCCCTCTTTACGAGCGTTACTACCCATGGGCTTGCAAGTTATGGTTCATTTATTACAAAAGTAACTTGCAGTGAGCTTTAGTTCCACGTACGCTGCAGCCGTAACTCAATCCTCAATTTCTGGCCTAGTGCCATTTCGGGAACAGGCGAAATCTATGCGCTGCTCCAGTGCTTATTTTGGTTATTTTGTGCGCCGACGTACTTTGTTCGTGTCGCTTGCTGTGTCGCTCATTCTGGCAGCCATAGGCTCCGCCTACGCGCAGGTATCTCCTGCCACCGACGTTTTAAGTCTGGAGGATCTGCTGAGTGCGAAGGTTTACAGCGCCTCCAAGTATCAGCAGAAGCAGGCGGAAGCACCTTCCTCTATCAGTGTGATCACTGCGGAGGATATTCGGCATTATGGGTACCGAACCCTGCAAGAGGCTTTGCAGAGCGTCACGGGACTGTACGTGAAGAATCACCTCAACTACACCACGCTGGGCGTGCGCGGGTTTGCCCCGACTGGCGATGCCAATGGCCGCATTCTGTTTCAGGTGAACGGCCATGCGCTTAACAACAATATCGATGATTCGGCGCCGATTGGGAACGACTTCCCGATCGATATGGACCTGGTCGAGCGCATCGAAGTTGTGCGCGGCCCAAGTGCGTCGCTCTATGGAGCCGACGCCTTTATGGGAGTTGTGAACGTTATTACCCGGACGGGAAAGAGCCAGGGCGAGGTGGTATCCGGAGAGGCGGGCAGCCTGGGCACGTACAAGCAAACAGCGATTTACGGGCTCCAGCGAGGCGGCACGCAAGCCATGTTGTCCGCAAGCTACTGGGATACCGCTGCTCCCAGCCACCTGGACAACATAGAAAACCCGAGCGGATATCGCGGTGAACACGACCAGACTCGTCGCGCCATGGCACTGGTGACAAGCCACGGCTTCACCTTGCAAGGCGTCGCATCGAGCGCGGAAAACAAGACTCCATCATCGTCGCAGTGGTGCGGAAGCTGCCATCAGACCGATACCCATGCGACCAACTTTTATGGATATGCCGATGTGCAGTACGAGCACCGCCTCTGGAAGGGGACGCAGTTAACTGCGCGCACTTACTACGACAAATATCAGTCGCATGGCTCAATTAACGACTTTCGGGGCTGCAGTGAAACGACCTGTCACGGCCCGCTCTATGACAATGACAGCGCCCATGGCGACCGGGCTGGCGCAGAGCTGAAGTTGACCAGGGTATTCTTCGATAAGCACCGGATCACGGTGGGCTCCGAGTACCGGGATAACTTTCACCAGGCACAGCAGAATTACATTGACTACTACAATGGTAGCTTCGCTCCGACCGCCAGAACGTTTGTGAATTACGATCGCACTTCGGCGATCTGGGGAATCTACGCGGCAGGCGAATTTCACCTCATTCCCAAGGTGATCTTGAACCTCGGCGTACGGAATGACCGTTACAACTACTTGTTTGGAAGTAAGACCAGCCCGCGCGCTGCACTGATCTACAGTCCGCGGCAGACCACTACTTTGAAGTTTCTGTACGGAACCGCCTTCCGCGTGCCCAGCTTTTCCGAGCTGTACTACGTGGGAATGGCAGGCGTGCCGGCTCCCAACTTGCGGCCCGAGACCACTCGCACCTTTGAGGGGGATTGGGAGCAGCAACTCGGCAAGCGCGTTACGCTTAGCGCCGCGGGCTTCTACAACAACATTGGAAGCTACATCCAAGAGCAAACGGTAGAGGTCACAGGAAAAGACACAATATCGAGTGCGGTCGGTGGCATTGACCAAACCACGTTTTCCAACACCAAAGCGACTGCCAAGGGTGGGGAGTTGGAACTGAAGGAAATGTTCTCATCGGGGGCGGAGGGTCGCCTGAGCTACACTTACCAGGATGCGCGCAACGAGCTAACGGGCGCCACTTTGCCGGATGCTCCGAGGCACCTGGTGAAAGTGAACGTCGCTGCTCCTGTGTTTCGCCGGATGCTGACGCCTTCAATTGAGGCCGAATATATGAGTAAGAGCGCGACCGTATGGCCTGCGATAGGCGAGTCAGCGCCTCCTGTGCTTTTAAATCTCGGCTTATCCAGCCGTGAGTTCTGGCACGGCTTCTCGGCTTCGGGAAGTGCTTACAACCTGGTCGGCCGAAGCATGAGCGAGCGGACATTCGGGTACTTCGAGCAGACCCATGCCATAACCTCGAATTCTTTGTTGCCCGACGATCGGCGAAGCTTCCGCTTTAAGCTGACTTGGACCTCGGGTGAACGCGGCGGCAAAGATAAAAAAGATGAGCCGCACTCAGCAGGAGGCCTGTGATGCTTATGCGAGTCGGTATTAATGAAACCTCTCCACGTGACTTCGGCAGGGTTTGGAGGCCACGTGTGCTCATGTGTGTTCGCCGGTTAACGATTGCGGTAATCGGTGCTTTGACGTTGATCGCTGCGGGCGGGATCAGTACCGGTGCGCAGGCGCAGTCCCTGGGAGAGGATGATGCCAAAGCTGCATTCGTGCTCAAACTGGTGAACTTTGTCCAGTGGCCGAGCAACAGCACGAATGACTTGGTAATCGGCTTTATTGGCGCCGATTCAACCAGCGACGCACTGCAGCGGCAGGCGGCGGGCAAAAATGTTAATGGCAGAAAAGTGGTCGTGCGCCGCCTCGGGCTCGATGGCGATCTCAAGGCTTGTCAGGTAATCTTTCTAGGTGACTCTGAACGCAAGAACACCCCGTCGGTGCTGGAGCGCGTTCGCGGTACCAGCGTGCTCACGGTGGGAGAGTATGAAGGATTCGGCCAGCATGGAGGGATCGTCAACTTGATGCTAAATGACGGCCGAATCCGTTTCGAAGTGAATCCCCATGCGGCAGAGCGGGCACACTTGCAGATAAGTTCCAGACTGCTCTCACTGGCAACCATCGTGGGAGACGGCAGCTAAGGAAAAAAGTTATGACGCTCCGGAACTGGTCTGTTGGCCACAAGTTGATGATCCTGATGATGGCGGCGAGCACGGCGGCGCTGCTGCTGGTCTGCGCGGTTCTGCTGACTTATGACGTTGTCACCTCCAAGCGGGCCACCGCTGAACACCTGTCGACCCTGGTTCAGATCATCTCCGATAACAGCAAGGCTGCGCTCAGCTTCGGCGATCAAGCGGCTGCCGGCGAGGTACTCGCCACGCTCAAGGCGGAGCCTCACATTACGGCCGCCTGCATCTACGACAAGCAGGGAAAACCCTTCGCTTTATACCATCCAAAAGGCGAAAGCAACACGTCTGCGCCGCCGCTGAGGAGTCCGGGAACCTATTTCGAATCCGATCGTCTTCTGCAATATTTGCCGATGACTCTGGCAAATGATGAGATCGGTACGGTCTACGTCGAGTCGGATACGGCTGAGGTGAAACAACGTTATCGTAGTTATCTCGGCATCGTATCTCTGGTCATGATGTTGTCGTGGGGCGCGTCTTTGCTGGTGGCAAGCCGGATGCGCCGGACCATCACCGATCCGCTGAACGAGCTGATCACGGTGGCGCGGGCCATCAGCGATTCCGGCGACCTGGAACATAAGATCGATGTCGACCGCCAAGATGAACTAGGCGCATTGGCGCGTTCGTTCAACGGCATGATTGGGTATCTGAAGGAGATGGCCACCGTCTCGGAAGGCATCGCCGGCGGCGATCTTTCCTGCGACGTAGCGCCCCGCTCGGAGCGCGATACTCTGGGGCACGCGTTTGCCCGCATGAGGGATGGACTGCGAGGGCTGGTGCGCAGCGTGCGGCAAAGTGCGACCCAGGTGGCGAGCGGTTCCGGTCAGGTCGCCGATGCATCAGAGGATTCCGCCAAGGTCAGCCTGCAGGCTTCTTCGGCTATCGATGAAGTCACCAGCACCATGCAGGAGATGAGCATCAACGTGCAGAACATGGTGAAGAACACGCAGATGCAGGCCTCCAGCGTGAGTGAGACCTCGAGCTCGATCGATCAGATGGTCGCCAGCATTCAGCGCGTGGCCACTACGGCCAAGGTGCTGCTTGATATCTCCAGCCGCTCCCGTGATGAAGCTCAGAGCGGCATTGGCACCATGCAGAAGACCACCGACGGACTCAACCGCATCAACGGCTCCATAGGATCTTCCGCGGTGATTATCAGCAGTCTCGGCGAGCGAGTAGACAGCATCGGCAAGATCATCGAGGTCATCGATGACATTTCGGAGCAGACGAATTTGCTGGCGCTGAATGCCGCGATTGAAGCGGCACGTGCCGGTGAGCACGGCCTCGGCTTCGCCGTGGTCGCCGACGAGGTTCGCAAGCTCGCTGAAAAGTCCGCGACCTCCACCAAGGAGATCGGAGAACTGATCAGAAGTATTCAGAGCGAGGCCCGCAAGGCGGTTGGCAACATGGAGAAGAGCACGGCGATCGTCAATGAGGGCTTGGAACTTGGTAATGATCTCAGCCTCGCTCTGCGCAAGATCTCCGATGTTGTTACCGAGGTTTTCAAGTTCGCCCAGGAGATCGGCGCTGCGACGAACGAGCAGTCGCATGGCTCGTCGCAGATTGCCAAGGCGACCACGCGCCTCAACGAAATCACTCATGAGATCAACTCCGCGGTGGAAGAGCAGGCCGGCGGCACGCAGGCCGTTGTCCGGGCTATGGAGCGGATGCGGGAACTGGTGCAGCAATCCTCGTCGAGTTCGACCGAATTGGCAGCATCGGCAGAGCAGATGTCGAAGATGGCTCGCAATATGATGGATTCGATGGACCGGTTCAAACTGGAAGGCGCCTTGGCCACGGAAAATGATTCGCGGCGCGCGTTTCGTGCGGCCGCATCTCTCAGGTAGAAGGAATAGCCGTATCCTATAGGCAGATGTCTATGGCGCGTGGTTTGATCGTGAACGCGCGCCTGAGGTGCTGAAGGACTCCGCCCGGCGAGATCGCCGGTACGCCTGCTGATCGCGTCGGCTATCTTGCTGATACCTCGACTTCGAAGGCCATCTGACCCATAGCAAACTGGTTTGTTTCCTCAAAATATTGGTCTGACGTGCGGATATAAGCGCCGAGAGTGCTGCCGTCCGGATTCGTTGTCCTGAATGCTGACCATCCCCGCTTTTGACAGTAGGCGTATCAACAAATCAGGCTTGCCTCAGGCGCTTCGGAGAGCTTGGATGCAGAGCGGCGGCTCCCCCCATTGCAAGTTCGATTCAAACTCAATGGTGCCGTGAAAAGGTCGTAACCAAGGAAATGCTCACAGGCAGTTCTCAGATTGACGTCGAGCATTCAGTTTAGAATAGGGGCACAATGTCCCAGATTGCAGGAAGCCCGGGCCGGATAGACAGTCGCGTCCTCATAATCGAGGACGATTTGCAGCTACTGGAACTGATTGAGGATTATTTGCAGCAAGAGCTGAACTGCGAAATCCATTGCGCTGTCGATCGCGAAGAAGCCGAAGCCCTGCTGGACTGTTACAAGTATTCCCTTGTCATCACCGACCTTTCCCTTACACCTAAAAGGTTCGAGGGTTTTGACCTGGTCGAGGAGGTCGCGGACGCACACGGACGGCCAAGAATTGTGGTGATGTCCGGAAGGGGAGCGGACCGGTTGAAATCCATCGCGCTTGGGATGGGCGCGGATGCTTATTTCGCAAAGCCATTTCCACTGCCAGAGCTAGTGGACACGCTACGAGAGCTTACTAATTCCAAAACCGCTGTTCCCGCGAAGCCGCCGTCCACAGGCAGGCTTTTGCAACGGGTGCTGGGCAAAGACGGAATTATTCCCCTGGTTCAACCAATTTTCAGAATGGACGGCAAGACCCATAACCTGATGGGAGCAGAGTGCCTGACGCGTGGCCCGGCCGGCACTCCCTTTCATCGTGCCGTTGCGCTTTTTGCTTATGCCCGCCGGAAACGAGCGGAACACATTGTCGATCAACATTGCATTTCAATCGCTCTGAAGGCAGCCTCTGTCATTCCCGAGCCGATACGGATTTCCCTGAACGTGCATGCATCGACGCTGGGGCGTTCTGCAAATTTCTGTGGCTGGCTGTGCTCGACCGCAGCAGAGTATTCACTTGATCCGCAACGCCTCACGATCGAAATCATCGAACACGCGCCGGTGTGGAACAGGTCAGAGTTTGTCCGGACTCTTGCCGATCTGCGCGAGGCTGGAATGAGAATCGCACTGGATGACATAGGGATCGGCCATTCCAATTTCCAGATGATGGTCGACGCAAAGCCGGACTACTTTAAGCTCGACCGCTACTTTGTACACGGTTGCCATTGCAATAAATATCGTTACGCTGTCGTCGCATCGGTGGCGAAGTTAGCTGAAGAGTTCGGCAGCACTGTCATCGCCGAAGGCGTCGAAGACCCCGCAGATTTGGAAGTTTTGCAGGAGTTTGGGATTACGCTTGTCCAGGGTTTCCTGTTTTGTTGTCCTGTGCCGGTCGATCGCTTTTTAGAATGGCAAGAGTCCGGTACTTTCTGTGCTTCCTCTTTGTAGCTCCGCCCCGGAGAGATCGACCGGATGGAGTGCATTCGATTTGAGAGAGTTTGGGATGAAGGCGGCGATCAGAATGGTGCTGCACACATGCGTTGACAGTGGCAACCGGGGGCTGGGGTCAGCCTACTCGCCGGGCAACGCGAACTTGTACTCTTGAACGGCACAGGCCATCAGGAACGAGAACTGTTTTTTTGTACGCGTCGCGGGGACATGTTCGATCCGTAACAACGTGCCCTCGCACACGACTCTGGCGTTATCTTCGCCCGTTATTTCGCGGGGCATTTCCAATTTCAGTTCAATGCCGGAGCCGACTTCAAGGGGGGTGAAGGATCGAAAAAGCATACCTGAACGGCTAATGTTTTCCGTTGTCCCCTCGATCCATTCCTCGCTGCCGGAGAGGCGGAACAGAACAGGAACCTGATGGCGAAGGCGGCGTTCGCGAGGGATCCATGCTTTCTTTGTCCCGCATTTTCGCCGCGGAGCTCGCCTCGCCTCGAGTTCTTCCTCTTGAAGGTCAATTTGGGCGACTCGACGCATGGTTGCCCAATCGTAGCTGTACTTTGCGCCACAAAGAACGCAGACCTGGTAGTTCTCGCCGCTCTCGTCGGTTCGCGGCCACGAGAACTGATGCCGGCAGGGAAACAGGATTCCGTGAATCAGGTCAGCGCGCATGCGACTATGATGGCCCAATTTCGCAATTCGCGCATATTACCGAGGTGCTTTCCCGAACGGGTTCTAAATCCAAGTCCATGCCGTACCGAAGGTGTCTTACCCCCGGAAAAGTGCTGCTTTGGGGAGCTGGATTGAGCTCAGGTGCAGCCTGATCGCTCTGGATCGCGTTCTGGCAGACGAAGTTTTGCGCAAGCTGTAACTTTTCGCCCAATTACGAATCGAAAGTTTTGTTATTGGGGTGTCGTATGAGTTTTGCGCTGAATCGCTCTTCCGTCGCCGGAGCAACCGCAGTTCTGGCCGTGATCATCATGGGCGCTTTGATGGCCCAGAACTGGGCTGAGACTGCGAAGGATAATAACGTCCTTCCGAATCCGGCTCTGAATGCATCTCTATCCACGAACTCCGGCGAACAGACCGCAGTGATTTCCGGTGGTTGCTTCTGGGGAATTCAGGCCGTCTTCCAACATGTCAAAGGCGTTAAGAGCGCTATCTCTGGATATTCCGGAGGCGCGTCCTCAACGGCCGAGTATGAAGTAGTGAGCACAGGGAAGACCGGGCACGCCGAGTCGGTGAAGATTACCTATGACCCAGCGCAGATTTCCTATGGCCAGCTACTCAAGGTTTTCTTCTCTGTTGCGCACGACCCCACTCAACTGAATCGTCAGGGGCCGGATACAGGCAGCCAATACCGGTCGATCATCTTTTACACCACCGAGGAGCAAAGACATATCGCCGAGGCATACATCGCACAACTTGAGAAGGCAAAATCGTTCTCGCGTCCCATTGTGACGCAGGTAGTTCCGCTGAAGGCTTTCTATGCCGCGGAAGAGTACCACCAAAACTACGCCACGCTTCATCCTGACAGCCCCTACATTGCCATCTATGACGCGCCTAAAGTGGAGCATCTCCGGGAGCAATTTCCTGATCTCTATAAGAAGTAGGAGAGGAAGAGAGAAAAAAGAGTTGTGAGCCGCAGGATTGAAACAGAGAATGACTTGCGCCGCGTGTCTCGGCGTGAACTCCTGAAGCTGCTTCCTCTAGGTTTGTTTGGCGCGTTTCTCTTCAAGGGGCCCCAGCAATGGCTTCTGGGGAAGGGGCTGGCGCTCAGTGATGCGGCCTCTCAGCTTGGGTTCCGGCATGGGTCGATGGCCTCAGAATTTCGCAATTCGCAAGTCACACCGTTTGAGAAGTTTCCTTATAACTTTTGGGATGTTGCCGACCCTCAGATTGATTTGGACACATGGACACTGAGCGTGGAAGGTCTGGTGCAGCGTCCTGGCGATTACAGATTGGCCGATCTTCAGAGGCTCCCAAAGCATGAGCAGAACACAAGGCATGTGTGTGTTGAAGGCTGGGATGTCGTCGGCAACTTCGGTGGAACGCGCCTAGCTGAAGTGCTGTCGATGGTGGGGGCAGACACCTCAGCCAAGTATCTGTATTTCGAATGCGGAGATCATTTCTACCAGTCCATCGACATGGAATCGGCTCTGCACCCTCAAACGCTTGCGTGTTGGGAGATGTATGGACGCCCACTGAATCGCAGGCATGGGGCGCCGCTGCGCATCATCATCCCGACGAAGCTCGGATACAAGCAGCCGAAGTATGTGGAGAAGATGGTGGTGACGAATGTGCTTCGCCCAGGACACCGGGGATATTGGGAAGATCAAGGCTATAGCTGGTTTGGAGGTCTGTGATGAATGCGAAAGCGGTTGCCCGAAGGCCGCCGCAACGCTTCACGCCGCCTGAGGTCGCGTATGCCGGGCGAGCGAAGGAGAAGCATACCGCCAGCTATGAGCATTCGTCGGCGATCCGGATCACGCATTGGCTGAACGCAATTGCATTGTTCGTCATGGCGGGCAGTGGGCTGAGAATCTATCTTGCGTTTCCCGCATTCGGCGACAAATTGCCACCACATGACTTCTTTCGCTTTCCGGGGCGCTACTCCATTGGCGGCTGGCTCGGTGGAGCACTGCAATGGCATTTCACATTCATGTGGCTGTTCATGGGCACAGGGCTAGTGTATCTCTTTTACCAGCTCATAACCGGAGGCTGGCGCCAGGTATTGTTTTTGCCGCGCGATGTTGGCGGTGTCTGGCCGATGTTCCGGCATTATTTTCTCTTCGGCCCCAAACCTGAACAGATAGAGAGCTACAATGCGCTGCAAAAGCTCGCCTATACCGGCACCATCTTGCTGGGCGTGCTCTCAACGATTACCGGGCTCATCTTGTACAAGTCTGCTCAACTCTCATTTCTCATTCCGCTGTTTGGCGGATACCGGTTCGTGCGCATTCTTCATTTTCTGTCGCTCGTTGGCTTTGCCGCTTTTGTGCCCGGCCATCTTGTGATGGTCGTGGTGCATGGCTGGAACAACTTTCAATCTATGCTGACGGGATGGAACTTCAAGCCGGAGTACGCGAGGAGTCCGGGACAGGCAAGCGAGACGAATCATGAATCGTGAACAGAAAGCCACGGCTCCGATGCCGGCACATCGGATACGACCCTCGAAATTGAGGGAGGAGTTGTGGGCGTGTCGGGGGAGGATCACGATTTCGTCAGGCTTCTATCTTGGGATCGGAATGCTGGTACTGCTTTTGATCGCAGGAGCGCTTGTCGTGCCTTCTGCGAGGCCACTGATCGACCAGCACGCAAACCCCGATCCGGCAACCCGCTTACCCTCACAAGTGCTGACTTCACCCGGTAGCAATCTGTATCACACAGGGTCGTGTCCTTATGCACACCGCGATTCCAAGCTGCTCTCGACAGATGAAGCATTGCGGCACGGTCTTGTGCCTTGTCCGTACTGCATCGGAAACTCCTCTGCGCGGCTTACCCCGGAGGTGAATTTGCGGCAGGCACATCAGTGAAGCAAAAAGACTGACTCCGGCCATGGAGAAGGAATAACCCGGTCCTGATTCGTTTTGCGCCCGCCGAGCATCCATCGAGAGTGAATCTTTTCGGCAGCGATATTCAGACATCCAGTACTTCATTCAAGAGCGACGGGCATTCGGTTACGGTCGAACAATTTCTGCCAAAGGCGTCGGGCAGATATCCTGCGGTCCTCGCGCTGCACGGCTCGGGCGGCATCCGTGAAGGATGGTCCGAGCAGCCGGCCAGACTTATGGCGGGCCAGGGCTATGCGGTGTTCGTGGTCCACTACTTTGAGCGGACAGGCACAGTCTGGGCCGACCACGACACTACCCGCGCAAACTTTCCTGACTGGATGAAGACTGTCGGCGAGGCCATTACCTTTGCCGCGCATCACGCTTCGGTGGACGCGAAGCGCATCGGCCTGCTCGGGTTCTCGCTTGGAGCCTACCTGGCACTCGCGGTGGCATCGGTCGAACCGCGCGTGAGGGCCGTGGTGGAATTCTTTGGCGGAATGCCTGAAGAGTTGCATGGCTTTACGCGTATGCCGCCGGTACTGATCCTCCACGGCGAGCAGGATCGTGTGGTTCCGGTAAGCGAGGCAACGCGTCTGCAAGGATTGCTGGAGCGGACGAGCACTCCTTATGAGATGAAGCTTTATCCTGGCGCGGGACACGGCTTCATCGGCTTCCAGCTTCTTGACTCGGGGCAGCGCACGATTCAGTTTTTGCGGCGCTACCTGTGAAGCACAGGGCGCGACTTACGATTTAGTTCTGCTGCTAAAATGATCGGGCATGCCGACCGATACTAATGGCACGAATTCCAATGAGACCAGCCAAAATTTCCTCTACTTCGGTTGGCTGACCCTGTTCCTGTATCTGGCAACACCTGCCGGTTACCTCATTGATATACAGACGTCGTACATGCTGAAAAACCAGCTGCATGCGACGGCGACGCAGATCTCGATGTTCCGGATGCTTACGGGCGTTCCAGTGTACTTTGCGTTCGCCTTCGGGCTGGTGCGAGATCAGTGGAACCCATTCGGGTTACGCGACCGCGGCTATTTCCTGATCTTCGCTCCGTTAACCGCAGTTGCATTCCTTTGGATGGGGACTTCTCGTCTCTCCTACCGGGGGCTGCTGATCGGGATGTTGCTGGCGATGGTGTCGTCCCGGTTCATCGCTGCGGCCTATCAAGGTTTGATGGCCCTGGTGGGCCAAGAGGCGCTCATGTCCGGGCGACTGAGCGCGCTGTGGAATCTGGTCAGCTCGATCCCGGTGATTGCGGGAGCGGTTGCCTCCGGGTACATATCCGAGCATCTGCCGCCGAACGAGACTTTCTACCTGGTAGCGGCACTGACTTGTTTGATTGCCATCTTCGGGCTCTGGAAGCCGCGTTCTGTTTTCAGCCATACCTATGAGAAGCCGCAAGCCACCGGCGCGGATTTTGTCGGAAATGTCAGGCGGCTGGTGAAGCATCGGGCGATTTATCCGGCGATTCTGATTTGCTTTCTGTGGAACTTTGCGCCGGGAGCAGCAACTCCGCTGCAGTTTTATCTGACGGATCAGCTCCATGCGTCCGATGCGGTGTATTCGTATTACAACGGAATCTTTGCCGCGTCGTTTATCCCGACATTCCTGCTGTATGGTTTTCTCTGCAAGAAAGTGCCGCTGAAGAAACTGCTGTGGTGGGGGACGATCATCGCCGTGCCGCAGATGATTCCGCTGGCATTTATCCACTCGGGGAATCTTGCGCTTGCCTTGGCGGTGCCGATAGGCTTGATGGGTGGCATCGCTACAGCATCGTACTTCGACCTTGCGATGAGATCCTGTCCGCCGGGCCTGCAGGGAACCTTGATGATGCTGGTCGATGGCGTGTTCGCGCTCTCGGCGCGCGGCGGCGATCTGCTGGGCTCAAAGATTTATAACAGCAGCCCGGTGCATGGATTCCTGTACTGCGTGATTGCGACGACGATTGTGTACGCGCTGATCCTGCCGTTGATTCTGCTGGTGCCGAAGGAATTGATTGCCACGGCAGATGGCGAAGCAAACCCGCAAGTCGAAGCCGAGGTGCTAGACGAGATCGCAGAATCGGGGCCGCATAGGCTTGCGTGACTGGGCTGCTAAAAATCAGCTTTCATCGCTTGAGACGCGCAGAACGGCGAGGAAGGCTTCCTGCGGAATGTCGACCTTTCCGATTCGCTTCATGCGGCGCTTGCCCTCTTTTTGCTTCTCCAGCAACTTCCGTTTCCGCGAGATGTCACCACCGTAACATTTGGCGATGACGTTCTTGCGAAGCGCGGCTACGGTTTCACGAGCGACGATCTTGGCTCCGATCGCGGCCTGGATCGCGACTTCGAACTGCTGCCTTGGGATAAGCTCGCGCATCTTGGACACCAGCGCCTTGCCGCGCTCGTAGGCGTAATCGCGGTGCACGATGATGGAGAGCGCATCGACCGGATCGCCGGCAACGAGAATATCGAGCTTTACCATCGGCGACTCCCACCATCCGGAGAGGTGGTAGTCGAGCGAAGCGTAGCCGCGCGAGACCGTCTTGAGGCGGTCGTAGAAGTCGAGAACGATTTCGTTGAGGGGAAGCTCGTAGGTGATCATGACGCGGCTGGAGCCGACGTACTCGAAGTTCTTCTGCTTGCCACGCTTCTCTTCCACGAGCTTCAGAATTCCACCGACATATTCTTCGGCGGTGAGAATGGTGGCGGTGATGATCGGCTCTTTGATTTTTTCGATCAGCGTTGGATCGGGCCAGCGTGAAGGGTTATCGACTTCGAGGACTTCGCCATTGGTGAGCGTGACGAAGTAGCGCACGCTTGGCGCGGTGATGATGAGATCGAGATTGTACTCGCGCTCAAGGCGCTCCTGGATGATCTCCATGTGGAGCAGGCCGAGGAAGCCGCAACGGAATCCAAAGCCGAGCGCGGTTGAGCTCTCGGGCTCGAAGAAGAAGGATGCATCATTGAGACGCAGCTTTTCAAGCGCGTCACGCAGCAATCCGTGCTCATGCGAATCCACCGTATAGAGTCCGGCGAAGACCATGGGCTTGATGTCTTCAAAGCCAGGCAGGGCCTCGATGGCGGGCTTGTCGGCATCGGTGATGGTGTCGCCGATCTTGACGTCGCCTACGGTCTTCATGGTTGCGAAGAAGAATCCAACCTCGCCTGCAGTGAGCTCGCCAATCTCCTCAGCTTTTGGGGTCAGGACTCCCATGGAATCGACGAGGAAGGTAGTTCCCTTAGCCATCAGCTTAATCTTCTGCCCCTTGTAAAGACGGCCGTTGACGACGCGGGCAAGCACGCCGACGCCGCGATAGCTGTCAAACCAGGAGTCAAAGATGAGTGCTTGCAGCGGCGCATCGATGCTGCCCTTGGGCGGAGGAACGCGATGCACGATTTGCTCGAGAACTTCGACGACACCGGCGCCGGTTTTGGCGCTGATGGGTAGTGCGGAAGAGGCGTCAAGGCCGACGGCGCTCTCGATCATCTCCTTGGTGCGTTCCACGTCAGAGCTAGGGAGATCAATCTTGTTGATGACGGGAATGATTTCAAGGCCATGGTTGATGGCGATGTAGCTGTTGGCGAGGGTTTGCGCCTCGACGCCCTGGGTGGCGTCAACCACCAGCAGCGCGCCCTCGCAAGAGGCGAGCGAACGGGAAACTTCGTAGGAGAAGTCAACGTGGCCGGGCGTATCGATGAGGTTGAGCTGATATGTCTGGCCATCGTTGGCACGGTACATCATGCGGACGGCGTGGGCCTTGATGGTGATGCCTCGCTCACGCTCAAGCTCCATGGCATCGAGTACCTGCTCCTGACCCGCCATTTCACGGGGGCTGAGCGATCCAGTAATCTCCAGCATGCGGTCGGAGAGCGTGGTTTTGCCGTGGTCAATGTGCGCGATGATGGCGAAATTCCGAATCGAAGTGCGGTCCATGCTTTGCTTTCGAAGTCCAAACGCCCGCACGAATTGCGAGGCTACGCTGAGGTTATCGGTTCATTTTACCATCTGGGCAGGAGAGGTCGTTTCCGAGCGCAAAAGCATTGAGGCGCAAAGCGCTGGCGAAGGCAACGGAAGATTCGCCTACGAACGCTCGCAACTTAGGCGGGGAACCTGGGTTCGAAGCTGCAAGGAGGGTACTTTGCGAAAATATCTTGCAATCGTATTCGTGCTGCTGCTGACGAGCGCCGGCGCGTTCGCGCAGATCCCAACGGCGGGCAATGTCTATTTTGGATACTCGCTCATTCATGGCAGCACAGGCTTTACCGACACGGGGACTCTCAACGGGTGGGAAGGGTCTTTGGAAGGAAAGATCATTCCGTTTTTGGGGGTCGTTGTCGATGTGAGCGGACAGTATGGCACCTTGTTCGATCCGTTGAACGGCAATGTGTCAACGCGGGTGCAGAACTATATGGCGGGACCGCGGGTATCGGCTCCAATCGGCGGTATCCGGCCGTTCTTCCACGTGCTGTTCGGAGCGTCACACCTGCATGAATCCAACTTCTATTTCGGCTCAAGCAGCGACACTGCGTTTTCGGACGCGATCGGCGGCGGCGTCGATATCCACCTGATTCCGCGAGTGAGCTGGCGGTTGCAACTGGATGACCTGCAGACGCGCTTCTACAGCATACGGGAGGATGATACGCGGTTCTCAACCGGGCTGGCGGTAAGTTTCTAAACTTAAGCACGGTCGAAGTGGATTAAGGCAAGGAATAAGAGGCACTGGCTTTACGCCGCAGGAGAATGCGGCGGGAAGTCGGCGCCTTTTTGCGTTGTCTTCAACTGTTTGCGTCTCGTGGGGAGGGTCACTCAGGACAGTCATTTAATAAGGCGCATCCCTACCACAAAAATCGTTTGTCCCTCGTGTCTTATTTTGGGAATTCAGCTCTGGCCATGTTACCTTGGTACCAGAGTTCCTGCTTTTCCAGTAATCATTACACCTGGAACAATCCTATGAACAATAAGCAGCCACATTCTGGGGAAGGCGGCGGGAGAGCTGAATCCAACGCTGCCGCGGAAACCACACCTCATGTAACGGCGGGGACAGGCTCAAGTGCGGCCGCTGCGGCACCCGCACCCGCGCCCGTTTCTGAACCCACTACGCAACCCGCTACGCAACCTGAAGCCGGGGCCGGAAGCAAGTCCGAATCCGCATCCAGGATTTCGGCTCTGCGCCAGATCAAACTGGGTATCGCCAGAGTGACGATTGTGCTCGCCGTAATCTTCACGGCGCGGTATTTCTTCTGGCGGGCGACGACGACCATGAATCCGGCAGCGCGGTGGTTCTTCTATGCGTTCATCGTGGCCGAGGCGTTGAATTTTGTGGAAGCGCTGCTGTTCTATGTCACAACCTGGGCGCCGACACGCCACGCCACACCGAGCCCGATTCCTGGCCGCACTGTGGATGTGTTCATCGCCACCTACAACGAGCCGGTGGAGTTGCTGCGGGAGACGGTGTTGTGCGCGGTATCGATGCGTTATCCGCATAAGACCTATGTTCTTGACGATGGCAATCGTCCTGAGGTGAAGCAACTCGCCGAGGAGTTCGATTGCGGCTATTTCGCGCGCACCGAAAGAACGCATGCCAAGGCCGGGAATCTTAACCATGGCCTGCAACAGACGACGGGCGAGTTCATTGTTACGCTGGACGCCGACCATGTACCTGTGCCCGATTTGATCGAGCAGGTGATCGGCTTCTTCAGCGACGAAAAGATTGCGGCGGTACAGACCGCGCAAGACTTCTACAACCTCGATTCGTTCCAGCACAAGATGAACGGGCGGACGCGGGTGGGATGGCAGCAGCAGGAACTGTTCTTCAACATTCTGCAGCCGGGCAAGGACCGCTTCAACGCGGCCTTCTACTGCGGCAGTCCGGCGATGCTGCGCCGTTCGGCGATTGAGGAGATCGGTGGCTTTGCGACCGAGACCATCACAGAAGACATGCACACCGGCCTGAGGTTGCAGAAGAAGAAAAAGATCGTTTTGTACCACAATAAAACGCTGGCCTTTGGGATCGCGCCGCAGACTTATATCGGCTTCGCCACGCAGTGGCAGCGCTGGGGCTACGGATGCATGCAGGTGATGCGGGCAGAGAATCCGATCCTTGGCCGCGGGCTCAGCTTCGGGCAACGGCTCTGTTACTTCGCCTCCATGTACTTCTACTGGATGAGCTATCAGAAGCTGTTGTATTTGCTGACCCCGATTGTGGCATTGCTGGTTGGCGTCTTTCCGCTGATCACGACCCCGGAGCTCTTTGTTAAGTATTTCT
Source organism: uncultured Acidobacteriota bacterium (assembly GCA_963738165.1). Lineage (GTDB taxonomy): Bacteria > Acidobacteriota > Terriglobia > Terriglobales > Acidobacteriaceae > TOLSYN. The sequence goes on along the minus strand of CAVTVE010000016.1, from coordinate 113,818 downwards.
TTCCGTACTTTTTCCTGAACCTCTTTGCGTCGGTGCTGTTGCAGGGAGGCTTCCGGAGTTATCTGCGCAGTGAGCAGTTCAACATTTTGAAGATGCATGTGCTGATGGGTTCGATCGGAGGACTGTTCCGCAAGAAAGCGGGCTTCAAAGTAACTCCGAAGTCGCGTGCAGACGCCGCCTCTTTCTCCGATGTAGTGCTGCCCGCCTTATTGTGTGTGCTGGTTACGGTTTCGATTGTGGCGGGTATTGTCCGGCTGATGCACACGAATGACAGGTTCTTCTTCTGGGCCTTGACCGTGAACATCTTCTGGGCGGCATTTTACCTGTTTATGCTCACAGGAGTGGTCTGGAGCGCGACGCATCGAAAGGAGCTTCGCGCTACGTATCGCTTTCCGGCCCGGCTCGACGTGCCCCTGGTTGTGAGCTATACCGACGCGGCTCTCGACAGAATCGAGATCTCCGGGTATGCCCGCAACCTGAACCGTAATGGGCTGTCGATCACGACGGATAAATTCATTCTCCCGGGCACTGCCGTACACGTTGAGCTCAGTTTGCCGGGCCATGTTGTACACGCCTCCGGCGAAGTGGTGCGCCACACGAATTACAAGGTGAAGAACGTCACGCGTATCGCCAACGGGATACGGTTCACCGCGATTGATGCGCGTGATCAGGATGAGATCTCGAAGCATTTGTTCTGGCAGATAGCCCCGCGCGAGATGAATGCACTGCAGCTTACTTATATGAGCCAGCGGGAGGAATAGGCCGGTATGAAAGCACTCTCGATCGTTTGCATTCTTTTTGTTGCGAGCCTCTCTGCATTGGGACAGTCCTCTTCGTCGATGCAGCAGGCTCATCAGGAGTTCGAAGGCGGACATTTCGTGAATGCTGCGCGGTCGTTTCGCACCGTGATTTCCGGCGAGCCGAATAATACAGAGGCACTGGCCGGGCTGGTCGATAGTCTTGAAGCAGCGGGGGAATGGCGCGAGGCAATCGAACCATTGAAGCACCTTGTCGCATTGCAGCCGGAAAACGCGCAGCGTGCGTCTCAGCTGGGGCGCTGGCTAAGCTGGCAAGGAGGAGATCGCGCTGCGGCGCTGGAGTCGCTGGCGCGTGCGTGTTCTCTGGACACCAAGAATCCGCAGGCCTGTACCGAGTACGCCGATGTGCTGGCATGGAAATCTGAAACAAGGGAGCAGGCGATTTCGGAGCTGCGGGCGGTGCTCGCGCGGTCGCCGAACTATGTTCCTGCTTTGAAGCGGCTCGCGGAGATTCTGAGCTGGAAGACAAGCACGCGTGCGGAAGCGGTGAGGATGTATGAGGCGGCGGTAGAGATCGACCCGAACAACAGCGCGCTGCTGGCTTCGTACGCGGATACGTTGATTTACGACCGCAGTCAACGCAAGCTGGCGCTGAGTTTGTACGAGCGAGCGCTGCGTGCCGATCCCAAGAACACTCACTACATGACGAGCGAGGCACAGTTGTTGGCGTGGACGGGGAGCTCCGCGGCGGCGATGCAGATGTATGACACCGTTTTGTCGGCCGAGCCTGAGAATGTTGATGCGCTGCGCGGCAAGGCTGAGATTTTGAATTGGCGCGGCAGATATCAGCAATCCCATGAGTTGCTGGAGAGCGCGCATCGCAACGCGCCGACGGATCCTCGGGTCTCGGCCGAGATGGCCCGCGCCGAGATGGGATTGCAGCATTACGGCGAAGCGCAGCTGATGATTTCCAGTCTGCCGCAAGAGCCTGAGTACCGTGATCTGCGCGAGGGGGCCTCGCGCGCACTGGGCGGGTGGAGCGAAACTGGGGTTGCGTTCCGGCGCAACGGTGACAATCTCAATTACGACCGGTTGAACGTTGCGGCTTCCACGCCGATGGGCTTCAGCAATCGGCTGACATTCCAGTATGCGCCGACCCTTTACTCGGCTCCCGGCGATACTTTCAACTCGAATATCTTTGCATTTCAGTTGGACTCGAAGGTGAGCGACCGGCTGGCAGTTACCACCCGCGGAGGCGGGGAAAGCTATCCAGGTATCACGCCGCAAATCGAGGGCGGAATACAGCTTCGTTACCGGGTGCTTCCGTCGCTTCACATTCAGACGGGATTCGATCGCTCCTCGGTGGACGACAGCCTGCTTTCGCTTCGCGGAACGCAATCCGCCAACGGCTTTAGCGGGCAGGTCGCGTCGAACCTGGGGGAGATCGCCGCCCACTACGATAATGCGAGGCACGGATACGATTTCTCGTTGGGCTACAGCGACGGCGTCTACACGGGGCGCAACCTGGACTCGAATCGCCGCGAGGCGGTGGAAGGCAATCTTGGAAAATCGCTGGGCGGGACGCCGTACATTCGCATTGCTTATGGGTTCTCTTATTCGAGTTTTCAATACGACGCGGAGGCGCCGGGGGCGGCGTTCAATCGCTGGGGAGATTATTTCAGTCCGCAGCGCTTTTTGCTGAACTACGGCGGGCTGACGGTGTCATACAAGTTCAACGAGCATCTGCAATTTGAGGCCACAGGCACGGCAGGTGCGCAGAACGTGGAAGACAGCACCGCATCGTTCGGCAACGCGCAGTTTGCGTCCACCTTCAGCAGCCGGTTGCTGTGGCGTCCCAAGGCGAATGACGAGTTGAGGATTCAGTACGATTATCTGAATGTGTATAGCGCATTCCACCGGCACCTGCCCGGCATTAGCTGGAGACACTACTTTCAGCCGAAGGTAGGCCAGTGAACATTGCTGAAACCGAAGTTGTGAGTGAACAGCGGTCCCACATTCGCCAACAACAGGCGCATATGGGCCACCTCAAACTGAGCTCAGAGGCAGACGATTTTTTCTTTGCGGAGCGCGTGTTGGCGCTGCTGCTGATTGCGATCGTCGCGCTGTGGCTCCGCGCGCAGGACCCTGGCTATACGACTGCGTATATCGACGAATCCATCTACGTTGTATACGGGCGCATGTTTCTCAGCAAGCACTTCGTAGCGCCGCTGGAATCTCCGTTGCGCTGGAGCTTCGGATGGTATTTGTGGCCGATTTTGTCGGCACTTGCCGATCGCGTTGGGGGCATCGTTGCCGTGCGGGAGATGGCGGCGGCGATGGGCACGGCCGCTGTGATGGCGGTCTATGGCTTTTCGCGACGGCTGTACGGTAGTGCGGTGGGGTTGGGCACGGGAGCGGTGTTTGCGGTGCTGGGACCGGCTGTGATGGTTTCGCGGATCGCCACGCGGGACGCCGGCGCATTCTTCTTCTTTGCGGTTGGACTGTGGGCCTTCGTGCGTGCGTGGCAGGAAGACGCTCTGCCGAGCTGGATGATCTCCGCCGCTTGTTTGTTCAGTGCCTTCCTTTGTAAATACGTTGTCGCGATCTACTTCCCGTTGCTGTTCATTCTGGCATTACGGAAAGGCTGGCGCGCGGCTCTTACGTTTTGTTTGCCGATGGCCGGTGCGTCGGCGTTCTACCTTGTCCGTTACTGGCCGGACCTGAGATATCTGCTGCTGTACGGTGCGCATTACGGTTCGTTGCGGGCGCACGGCTGGCAGCTTTGCAATGTGTACGTCTGGCAGCGGATCGATCTGTGGGTGATCGCGGTGCTGTCGCTGCTGGCGTTTGCGTTTCGCGGGCACAGAAGCGTGACGTCGCTGTTGTGGCTGGGAGCCGCCCTGGGCCTCGCCTTCCAGTGGAAGACGCGGGCGGATTTCGATTTCTGGAAGCACGCGCTGTATGTGCTGGTGTTTCTGGTGCCGGTTGCGGTGTATGCATTGATTGCCATGGCAAAGCGTTTTGGCGGGACGCAACTCCGCCAGGCGGTGATCGCGATTTCGGTGGTGCTGACGCTGGCGGTTGGCTCGGCGTGGGCGGGAAAGTCGAGTTCGTATGACCAGACCGTCTTCTGGCCGAATGTTGAACCGGTGCTCTCTTACTTTGAGGGACGGCTGCCGAGCAATGCCCGGATTCTCACCGATGACAGTGTTCTGCGCTACTACTTCAACCCTTTGCTGTCGCAATCGCAGATCACCGATCCGTTTGCATTCTGGTATGAGGGACGCGGCGGGGTCTCGGCCTACAGCAGCGCGGTGGAGGACGGCTGGTTCGACTACGTGATTCTTGACGGCGGAATGGGCGCTGAGGCCAAAACGATGGAGAGCGCCCTGTGGGGGCATATGGCTCGCTACACGCCAGTGTTGCATATGCCGGATCCGACGCTCGGCCACAGCATTCTGGTCTATGAGCGCACGAGTCCACCGGCGCAGGCGATTGCACCTGGCGGCGCTTCGGTCGAAATCGTTGTTCCCGGCGCTGAAGCCACGGTAAGCAGAATCAGCAGGATTACCGGAAAGGCGAACGGGGCGGCGAGTGGCTGGTACGTGCGGCTGGAGGTGTTCTCGAACCGCTGGTATCCGGTCGGGAAGTATCCTGTGCGGCAGGACGGGACGTTTGAAGCCAAAGCGGAGTTCAGCGGTGAAGGCGATCAGGGCTGCCATCACATGCTGCGGGCGCGGCTTTATGACACTGACGGGACGCCGCGTGCGGTTTCGGTCGTATTCAATGTGAGAAGAAGCGGAGAGGCGTGTCCGTAAAGCGGACTTCAAGAACGCCTGTTTCAACCGCTCACACAACCCTCCGCGGTTGCTAACCTGTTCACTTACATCATTGTATGACGAGTTTCCCCGTCTCTACTACCGGCTTTGGTGAATGTTTGGTGCATATTTCGCTTTCCAGGGCGTCCATAGCGGCATAACTCCTCTTATCGACACCTTCTTCTGATATATGCCTTACGAGTTACGCTGACATCCGAGTGGCGCAGAATCGCCTGTGTTCACTATATCTGCATCTGCGATGCGGCGCTCATGCAGATTCGTCGCGAGACCGCGACGAAATGCGTGAAGCCCGTACCAGGGAAGGCCGCTGGCTTTAAGTATGGGACGGATTACCTACCTCCCGCACGATAAAATCCAGGTCTGCAGGTCCTCCTTGCTGTGTTTGGAAGATGTATCCCTGAACCAACTGCACCCCCAGATGCTCATCGAGGATCGTCACCGCGCTAGGATTACTGGCACGAAACCGGTGCCACGTTTCCTCTTCGGTTGGTTTCTCCGTGGCCGACCGCCGAACCGCGAGCGAGGAGCCCTCGTAGTCTTCAACTCTCAGGCTCCGAAGCTCGCCCTTCCTCAATCCGCAGAAGGCCGCAATAGCAATGATCGCCCTCGCTGGCTTAGGCAGCACCCGCAACATAGACAAAACCTCATCAAGGGAATAGGCGTGAGTATCACCGGCCGCCTTAGCGTTGGGCAAGAAAGGGCCTGCATCGGATTCACTCCGTTCAGGACTCCTGTCCGGATTGCATATCGAAATTTCAAAAAGGGCACCTATCAAGGGCACCTATCCAAAATCTATCGATCGAGAGGATGCTCGACGCAAAGTCGGACTCCGCGCCAGTTAACAAGAAAGCCCGGAGCATTGCGTTGGCAGGAGACCTACGACCGATTCTTGGAGTTGATGATCTGAATATCCCTGTACGCGAATACCTCGCCGCAGTGTTGCCAGGACTCAACAGTCTCTCGATCCAGAACTTGGCTGGCCTGACGCCCACAGCTTGGTCAACAAAACACAATCATCCAGCCGCATAGCCGTCAACTGTTGGCTCCGCCGGTTTGCTGCCACGATTCCGGTGGAATGCTGCCATTAAACATTTCCCCTCCGAAGGGGGGCGGTTCCAATTCCCCTCGCCACGTGACAGAGATCGACCAGCGGCAAAGTTCCACGTCGTCTCCTTCGCAAGTTCCACAAGGTGACCAAGTCCCGTCTTGAAAGCCGTGAATGCCAAAATGAATAATACATAATGCATGTTGACGATGTTTTTGTAAAGTGGCTAATATATTAGTCATGCTCAGCTTGGCAGATGTCGGGAAACAAATTGCTACCGCGCGCAAAGGGCGTCGGTTCACGCAGCTTGAGCTTGCGAAAAGAGCTGGGGTTAGCCGTCCGACCATAGACCTTCTTGAGAATGGGCGTGCAACTGAGATCGGCTACTCCAAACTAGCCCGCATCCTCGCCGTTCTTGGACTGGAACTTCGCCTTCACCCCATCACACCTGAGAGGCCAACCTTGGACGACCTTCTGAAGGAGGAGTCCGGCGATGATTAGGGTGTGGACGGACAACAGTTCTGCAGGAGTGCTGGATCGTAGCGGACTTCGCGGAAGTACATTCGCCTACGGGTCGGATGCGCCTCCTAGCCGCGCTGTTTCCGTGACCATGCCCGTACGTCTCGCGTCCTGGGGCACTCCGCTCGGCGTCGCGCCGATCTTCGAAATGAATTTGCCCGAAGGCGCGTTGCGGGAACGCCTTCGCCTTACTTTTGCAAAAGCCACCGGCACATTCGACGACGTTGATCTGTTAGCAATCGTTGGTCGTTCGCAACTTGGTCGCGTTCGTTTCACGGGATCAGACGACCAACTCGATGAAGGAGTTCCTTTTCAATCCGTCGACGAGATCATCTCAAGTCGACGTGGAGGTGAGCTCTATCGCTACCTGATTGAAAAGTTTGCCGCGTATTCCGGAATAAGCGGAGTGCAACCGAAATTCCTAGTTCGCGATGAAGGACTGTTCGCGTCGCACCAAGAATCCAAACGCACACTCTCATCGTCCTTCAGAGGTGCGACCCACATTGTGAAGTTTTGGGATCCCGCGGAATTTCCGCAATTAGCCGCTAATGAATTCTTCTGCCTGAAGGCGGCGGAACGTTGCGGTTTGCACGTGCCTCCGCACAGGATTGCCGAAGATGGAAGTGCGCTGGTCATGGAACGTTTTGACCTTCGTTTGGATGGAACATACCGCGGCTTCGAAGACTTCTGTGTCCTCAACGCACGTCGAACCGATGAGAAGTACCGGGGAAGCTATGAGACGAACGTGTTGAAACGCTTCCAGCAATTTGCCAAGTCACCGACTCTGTTGGAAGAGAGCCTGCAGCTCTTTACGCTGATAGCTTTGAACTGCGCGATTCGCAACGGCGATGCACACCTCAAGAACTTCGGAATTGTGTATGACAACGTTACAGCTGAGGCGCATCTGGCACCGGTCTATGATCTCGTCACGACCTCTGTTTATATCCCGCAAGATCGTATGGCTCTAACGTTGAACGGAACCAATCAATGGCCCACAGCGAAAGACCTAATTCGTTTTGGCGAGGCGCGCTCGCTGGGAACAAGGCGAACATTGATCGAAGTGTTCGAACGCATCAGTGATAGCTTGTCGGATACAGCGACAGACCTGAAGGCACACGCCAAAGAGAACCGGGAGTTCATTCCCGTTGCTAACAACATGATGGCCCAGTGGGAAGACGGACGAAAAGCTATCACAGTTCGAGAAGTGTGAGACTCCCCCACGTTGAGACATGTCGTCGAAAATCGCCTAATGAGATGGTCCGCGTCCGCCGTGAAAGGCGTTCTCTCACGTTAGGGGGGCACCCCAGGTGCATGAAAAACGCCAAACTGCCCAAAACTACCCGAACAGCAGCCCTCAACATGGACGTAAGTGATTGATTCTGAGCAACAGGGTAGGAGCGAGTCCGGATTAGAGAACGCCCGAGAACATTGATGGCTGGTTGAAAAGCTTGAGGCCGCGCGGGAGATCTGAGCAGTGCTGGGGTCCTTCGCTTCCGCTCAGGATGGCCCCTCAACAACGCAAGAGCACGGCAAAGAGCAACGCAAGAGCTGAAGGCGCTCTAAGTCATAGATTTACGCATCCAATCTCTTAGCACTATAATTCCTTCGAAGTTGCGCGATCCTATCTGAGATGACGACTCAACGGAAGATGAAGTGTTTGCGATGCCGGATCCGGAAGACAAAGCGAGTGGTGACGAAGTTACCGAAGTAGAGCCGGAAATAGCGCCGGATGAAGATGCGCAAGGTGCGTCCGGAAATGTTCTTTGCCCGGTGGTCGGGATTGGGGCTTCGGCGGGAGGGCTAGAGGCATTCACGCAGATGCTCAAGAGGCTCCCGACCGCGGCTGGTCTGGGGTTTGTGCTGGTTCAGCACCTTGATCCGCACCATGAGAGCATGCTGCCTGAATTGCTCGCGAGCCATACCGCGATGCGGGTAAAGCAGGCGGGGCAGGGAACCAGGGTTGAGCCCGATCATGTTTACGTCATTCCGCCGAATACCCAGATGGCAATTCGGAACGGCGTTCTGGAGTTGACGCCTCGCACGTTAGACCGTAGCCGCTACTTGCCGATTGATTTCTTTCTGAGCTCACTGGCAGAGGACCTGAAGGACCGTGCCATCGGCGTGATTCTGTCAGGGAGCGCCTCGGACGGAACGAGCGGGCTGGAGGCGATCAAAGGGGCAGGCGGAATCACGTTCGCCCAGGATGAGAGTGCCACGTTCAATGGAATGCCGCGGAGTGCGGTTGCGGCCGGGGTGGTTGATTTTGTGTTGTCACCGGAGGCGATTTCGCGGGAAATTGCCTCGATTGCGGCCCATTGGGGTGCGAAGGCAGAGTCTACGGTGGAAGATGGCCCGACTTTGCAGAAGATTCTTAACCTGCTGCAGAGCCGCACGGGAGTGGCGTTTACCCATTACAAGAAGCCGACGATCTTCCGCCGGTTGTCGCGGCGCATGGCGCTGAACCACATTGACAATCTGGAGGAGTACCTTGCGCTGTTGGAGCAGCGGACGGAAGAGGTGAACGAACTTTTCGACGACCTTCTTATCACAGTGACGGAATTCTTCCGGGAGCCGGCTGTGTTTGAGGCGATTGCGGAAAAGGTATTCCCATCGGTGCTGAAGGGTCGCGGTTCGGGAGGAGGCGGTTCGTATCTGGTGCCGGTTACGCTCCGGCAGATCTATTCGCTCGCGATCTACTGCCGGAGCAGCGCAGGCAGGTTTCCGTTCAGGTCTTGCAACGCATGTAACTGAACATGGCGATCACTCGTCTTTGCAGAATCGGCCCGAAGATAGATGAGCAAATTACGGCAACCGATCAGATCCATCTTCGAAAGCGGCTGGATCTCTGGTCACGTCCTGACGTGAAAAGATGCACAGCTCCCGGACAGAGCGCTTGACCTGATAGCCATGCTCCAGCTTGATGAAGTAGTTCTTCAACCGCGATGCCGAAATCGCGCTGCAGATATTCTCCGGATACTTTGCCGCACGGGCAACTTCAATCGAATGCTCGCTTACATCCGTGCCGAAAATCTGAATCGGAAAGCTCTGCTTCGTGCGCTCCAAATACTCCAGCAGTAGGATCGCGAGCGAATAGACCTCTTTGCCGGAGGCGCAACCTGGCACCTGGAAGACTGCAGCTCCTCCTTCGCGGTCTGCAATTCTTCATTCGTGCTCTGCAGTTCTTCATTGCTCGATTGCGCCTCTTCATTGGCGCTGCGCAGCTCCTCCACCAGCCGTTGCATGTAGGTTCGCGTGGAGGCCAGTTCGAGCACAAGGTTCTGATATTCCTGCGGAGGACGCGGGCGAGCCGTGCGCTCCGACTCCGAACTATGCTCACTTCGCGGCTGATGCGCAGGTTCCTCGAAGAGCACGAGGAAATGCCGTTCCACACTGGTATCCGCCATGGGACGAACCTGGATCGTGATCTCCCGGAACTCCTCCCCGCGCCGCACCTGGATGTGATCTCTGCGTACTATTCCGTCGCTGCTCTTAGCCTCTTCCAGAGCCGCCCGGAGCGGGATCGCAATGTCTTCGTGTACAAGATTGAATAGATCCAGCTCCGGGTCGCCGGCCGGAGGCGCAAGATAAGGCCCCACCTCACCGCGGAACTTCAGAACCCGGTCATCGGAATTCACCAGGAATCCGCTCGGAGCATACTCGTGCAAAAGCAGCCGGTCCGCACTTCGATCCAGAAGAGTGGCATCATCCAGTCTCATCGCTAACCCAGTAGCAGATTTGTTCAGAGCCTCGATGCCGAGCGGAAGATCGAAGTTGGGACGTGCCAGTTGCAGGTTTCTGGTGAAAATCTTGTGCTTCTGGTCCAGCACGATAAAGTGACAACGAGGAGCTGACCACAACCAACGAGGAGATGCGGAGCCGGAACAGCGAGCTGAACCAGCTCAACAACGATCTGGTGAATCTGCTGAGCAGCCTTCACATTCCGATTGTGATGCTGGATAAGCAACTCCGCATTCGACGCTATACTCCGGTTGCGGAGAGAGTGTTGAACCTGATTCCAACCGATGTTGGGCGCCCGATCTCAGACCTGAAGCCCAGAATCAATGTACCGGATCTGGAAGAGCTGCTCGCGAAGGTTATTGACTCGGTTACGCCAGTGGAGCGCGAGGTTCAGGATCAGGATGGGCATTGGTACTCGCTTCGCGTTCATCCTTACCGCACGGCGGAAAATCGCGCGGATGGCGCGGTGCTGCAACTGGTAGATGTTGGGCAGTTGAAGCTTTCGAATGAAGAGCTCAGGCATGCCCGCGATTATTCGGAGGCGATCATTGCCACGGTCCGGGAGCCGTTGTTGGTGCTCGATCAGGAGCTGCGGGTGCAGAAGGCGAATCGAGCTTTCTTTGAGACGTTCCGCCTGACCCCGGCCGAGACGCTGAATCATAGTATTTATGCGTTGGACCATGGCCAATGGAATGTCCCTGTGGTTCGCAGCCTGCTGGAAGGCTCAGTGGGCGACCACGCTCCGGAACTTCACGAGATCGAGGATGACTTCAAACGGATAGGTTGGAGGGTATTTCAGCTCAACGCACGCCGTGTATCCAACGATAGAGGGTCAGGTCTTATCTTGCTGGCCATGGAAGATGTTACCGACCGGAAGAGAGCGGCCGAGGCCAAATACCGGCGCTTGTTTGAAGCGGCAAAAGACGGGATTGTGGTCCTCAATGCCGATACCGGCGAGATCACGGACGTGAACCCGTACATGCTTGCCCTGTTAGGGGTGAGCCGGGCAGAGTTCATCGGCAAGAAAATCTGTGATGTGAAGGCGCTGCATGATTTCTGCGATGGAAATCCCATCCTCGACCGGCTACGCAATGAAGATGTCGTGCGCTTGCCGGACATCTCACTCGAGACCGAAAAGGATCGCCGGGTTGAGGTGGAGGTGGTTGCGAACGTGTACGAAGAAGGTGAAAACCGGGTTGCGCAGCTCAACATGCGCGACATCACCGAACGCAAACACTTCGATCAGAGACTTCAGCAGGCGGCACGGCTGGAGAGCCTGGGAATTCTGGCGGGCGGAATCGCCCATGACTTTAATAACTTGTTATCAGGGATTCTTGGAAATGCGGGCCTTGCTCTAAGCGATGCTCCGGCGGACAGCCCGTACCAGAGCGCTCTGAAAGATGTGGTTCGGGCAAGCCAGCGCGCGGCGGATCTGACCCGGCAGATGCTGGCTTATTCAGGTAGAGGGCGATTTGTGGTGCGCCCGCTGAACCTGTCGAGGCTCGTGTCGGAGGTCAGCAAACTGGTTCGCAGCTCGATTCCATCCTCAGTGGAATTGAAGTTCGATCTGGCGGACGACCTTCCGTCGGTGGAAGCCGATAGCGGCCAGATTCAGCAACTGGTAATGAACCTGATCATCAATGCCGCCGAATCGATTGGGGAAGGCGGCCATGGGGAAGTTCGAGTCAGCACCAGGCTGAAGCGGTTGGACGCGAATTACCTGCGACAGCATTGCCGGGGCGACGAGCTCCCCGCGGATTCTTATATTGTGCTTGAGGTGTCCGACACAGGGTGCGGAATGGACGAAAGCACTCAGGCCAAGATATTCGATCCGTTCTTCACGACCAAGTTTACCGGGCGCGGGTTGGGGCTCGCCTCGGTGCAAGGGATTGTCCGCGGACATGGCGGCGCCATCTTCGTCAGAAGCGCGGTGGGTCGAGGCACGACCTTCACGGTGCTGTTTCCATTTGTTGGAGAGCCCGAGACTGAATCAAAGGCGGAGACTAAACCGGAGGATCTCGCCGGAAGCGGCACGGTTCTGGTGGTGGATGATGAGGAGATCGCGCTCAGCACCATGCGAGCCATACTCGAACGGAATGGATACAAGGTTGTGACGGCAGTGAATGGCGAGGGAGCGGTTAGCATCGTTGGCTCGCACAAGGACGAGCTCGACTTGGTGATTCTGGATTTGGCGATGCCCGGGATGGGTGGGGATGGAGCATTTGCCGAGATCAGCAAGCTGGCGCCGAAGCTGCCAATCTTATTGACGAGCGGATACGACGCCACAGAGGCTGTCAGGAAACTTGGAAACAAGACACCGGCCGGTTTTATACAAAAACCGGCGACGGTAGTGGATTTGCTTGAGTCGGTAAAACGGGTATTGAGCCATTAAATTCGGCAGTTCTGGATTTTGTGAGCTATAACCCTTGACCGTCCATGGATCGGTCGAAAGCCTTATACGGAATACAGCGAACTGTCACTTAAAAATATAAGAGAGCGGATGGGTCCGTAATGGACGAACGCTCTCTTTTTTTTAGTCGAGGAATAATCTGGAGCGCCCGCTCCCGATTGTCCGTGTTAAAGCAAAACGCCTTTATATATAGGCTGTCGGACTGTATTAGCTTGGCGGAAGTGGGCTCTACACGCCCCGAATTCGCCGACAGAAGGGTCTGGCACCCGCCACATTACAAGCCAAAATCGCATGCATCCGATGCGACCCATCCGAAGCTTTATCCCCACTCCGTTCGTTCCTCATGCGCTTAGTTCTCGCAAGCAAACTGTAGTTCCGATGCGAGTCGTCTAGCAGGAAAAACTTAACTTACCTAGGGACTTCAGCTCATTCATTTGTCTTCCGGGCTCGCCCATAGTTGGCAAGTCAGCACACCGCACGTTGGCTGGACTGACCAATTTGTCACGTGGGAATCAGATGAACAAGCTTCTTTTCGGAACGATCATGTTAGTCCTCTCCATCAGCGTCGCTTGCGGTAGTGGCGCTAAAGCTAGCCAATCGAGTTCGAATGGGGCGGCAGGCTCGCAGAATCCGTCAGCAACGGTACCAACCACAACGTCCTCACCGACCGGAACGACGACGACACCCGCCGGAACGACGACCACAACAACGGCACCCACCACAACGGCAACGGTCACGCCAACCAACACGACATTAGCCGCTGAAACCGAAAACAATACGAGCGCGTCGTCGAGTTTCGCCGGTTGGACGGACGGCAATATCGCGCCTACGAATGTCAGCAAGGTGGATGTTCATAAACTGTTGTATGCGGGCACGACCGCAAAGGTTTATGCGCATTTGATGCCGTGGTTCGGCGACGCCTCGCACAAGAACATTGGGTACACCTCGTGGAGCGCCGCGCAAGTGGCGCTGCAGGTCAACGATATGATCTCGCGCGGAATCAACGGCATGGTTATCGACTGGTATGGACCGAACAATACGAATCTCAACACTGCGACCCAGTTGATCTTTCAGGAAGCGGTGAAGCATCCTGGCTTTGAGGTTGCGGTGATGCTCGACGCAGGTAGCGTTTCAGGGGATCCGACCACTTCGGTGGTGGCATCGCTCAACTATATATATTCGAATTACCAGACTTCTCCGGCTTATATGCGCAAGGGTGGCCGCCCGGTCGATCCCTTCTTCGGTGTGGAAACTCTGGCTGTGAACTGGGCGACGGTGCAGGCTTCGGTTCCGGGTAACCCGATCTACGTCTTTGAAAATAACTCGGGCTTCACCCAAGCATCTTCTGATGGCGCCTTTAGCTGGGTAGGTCCCTTTGGTAATGTCAACGACTGGGGCCAGAGTTACCTCGACAGTTTCTATAGCAGTGCGCTGTCGCATTCGACCGAGCACACCTTCGCCTCCACCAAGAAGGGCTTTAACGACACGATGGCTGCCTGGACGATGAACCGCATTATCAATCAGAACTGCGGCAGCACCTGGCTCAATACCTTCAAGGAGATCGGCAACTACTATTCACAGACCAATCAGTTGGAGTCGCTGCAACTGGTTACCTGGAACGATTATGAGGAAGGCACGGAGATCGAGACCGGCATCGACAACTGCATGAGCGTGAGCCAGCCTACGGTCAACGGCTCAACGCTGAATTGGAGCATGGTGATGAGCAGTTCCCTGGCATCGATTGATACGATCGATCATTTTTCGGTGTATGCCACCACGGATGGGAGCGATTTGACGCTGGTAGCCGATAACATTCCGAATAGCGCAACGTCGGCTAGTCTTTCCGGCGTTCCGAGCGGTGCGAAGTTCTATGTGAAGGCCGTGGGCGTGAACTCGATCGTCAACCATATGTCACCGGTGAGCAACTAGCGGACTGGCCGGTTCTCATTACCGATCGCTGTAAAGGCGCGTGCCGGGAACGATACTCAGCAGCAAAGTTGAGTCATCGTTTCTGCACGCGCCTTTTATTTCGTCGATCAAAAGATAAAGCGTTTTCAGCGGGAACGTGGGGCACATTTACAGCCAGGCAAACTCTGGATGCATCCGATATAGAGGAGAAATGGCAGAGTTCTCCGAAATTCAGAGATGAGTTTTGATCGGAAGGTGTTGATGCCGGTGCTTCGAGCATGCAAAGCGTGCGGTCGGCAAAACCGTATCCCTGCGGAGCACCTCGCAGATGCAGGGCGATGCGGAAATTGCAAGTCTCCTCTGGCTCCGGTTGACGAGCCGATAGCAGCCGACGCTGAACTCTTTAACGAGATTATCGAACGGGCTCGCGTACCTGTGCTGGTGGATTTCTGGGCAGAGTGGTGCGGCCCATGCCACATGGCAGCTCCGGAGGTTGCACGCACAGCGCGGGATATGGCTGGACGGGCAATCCTGATTAAGGTGGATTCGGAGCGCTATCCGCAGTTGGCCGCTCGATTCAATGTGCGCGGCATTCCAAACTTTATAGTGTTCTACCGTGGCCGCCCAGTCACGCAGCAAGCAGGAGTGGTGCAGCATGAGCAGATGGAAAGCTGGTTGAACTCTGCCGCGCAAGGCTCCGCAGCGTGATTCGAAGCTGATTCTTGAAGCAAACACCAACTCAGATAAGGAATCCGTGGATCTGTGCCAAAACCAATTCTCTGAAAATCGCAATTTTGCCGATGGAAGGATTCAATGCCGCCTGAAGCCGAATGATTGGTACTCTCTCAGGAGTGCAGGAATCTGTTGCTGATAGCGTCTACTGTCTGATTCGTTCAGAGTGGGAGATCAAGTGCCAAGGAGCGTGCCGGCATCATACTGCCGGGAAATTAACCGGGAGTCGATTTTCAAAGTAGAGGTGAGGTTATGAAAATTGAGATTCGGAGTCGAAGACAGGCCGGCATCAACCTATTTCTGCTGATGGCACTTTGCTTCGCGTCATTGTTGCTGCCCTGTTGCGCATTCGCGGTGCTGGGAGGGAATGAGGCCTCGGTTGAGGCCGACCAGAAACAGATGAAGGCCCAGCGCTCAGTCCAGGCCAGCGGAAAGTATACGGTGCATGAGATCACGACGCCGTACGGTACGGTTGTGCGGGAGTATGTATCGCCGAGTGGAACGGTCTTCGGCGTGTCATGGCGTGGGCCGTTCCTTCCGAACTTCCAGCAACTGCTAGGCACCTATTACGGGAATTTTGCGAAAGCCGCTCAGGAATCCAGGCAAGCCCAACCCGGGCGTTCGCATAATGCGCCGCTGACGGTGGATCAGCCGGATCTGGTCATGCATTCGACAGGACACACGCGGGCGTATGCCGGACAGGCTTACGTTCCGGGATTGCTGCCGCAGGGCGTTGAGGCTCAGGAAATACGGTAGGGAGGAAAGATGCGGAGAATCGTATTTGTACTTTCGATTTCGGCGTTGTCGCTCATCGTGGGTTGCGGAGGAAGTAGCAGTAAAAGCAGCAGCGCTGGCACGTCGGTTGCAGGTGGCAACACGATTGTCACATCCGGCAATAACGTCGCGCCGCTGATCGTGGATGCCGGCCCCGTTCCCTCCGTAAATGCCGCGGTAAACAAGGCGTTTACCACCGTAGTTGTTTGCGCTCCAGGAACTTCGAATTGCGTGACGATCGATCACGTCGCGGTTGATACCGGCTCGACCGGGTTGAGAATTCCAGTGACAGCTTTCTCCGCATTTACCAATGGCGCGAGTGTTCTCGCCGCATTGCAAAACGTCAACCCAACTACGCCGGTTGCTGAATGTGTTCAATTCCTGGATAACAGTTTCTTCTTTGGTGCCGTGAAATTGGCGGATGTAAAGATGGGTGGGCCTAACAACACCGGCGAGGTGGCGGGTTCGGTGCCGATTCATGTGATGGGCGACACCTCCGTTCCCACGGGGACTTCGATACCAAGCGACTGTTCGACGGTTACCTCCTTTACGGGTACACAGGTGGCTGGCACCGAAGAGGATACGGTCGAGGCATTGGGCGAGAATGGCCTGCTCGGAGTAGGTAACTTTCAGTATGACTGTGACGTTCTCGGGGTTCCTACCGGGGCCGGGTCCAACACCTTTGGGATCGGGTCCAGCAATCCATGTGCGTCCAGCAGCACTCCGCCTTCGGGAACGTACTACAGTTGTCCGAGTACGGGTTGCAGCGCATCCTTAGCGACCGCCGTTGAGCAGGTTCGCAACCCTGTCTCGCTATTTGCCGACAATAATGGCGTGATCATCGAGCTACCGGCCGTTCCCGTTGGCGGTCAATCGGCCATCTCTGCGGGGCAGGCCTCGCTGGTCTTCGGCATCGGCACGCAGGCGAATAATGGGCTGAGCAACGCGGTCGTCTTGCCGGTGGATTCCAACTTCAACGATGCGGCGTGGATGGGATTTATAACCATATTCAATGGTCACTCATACCCTAGTTCGACCAATACCGACAGTAGTTTCATCGACAGCGGCTCAAATGCTCTCTTCTTCCTGGACCAACCTACTTCCGGGATACCATCTTGCAGCAGCGGTTTGTACTGCCCCGCATCGACCGAGAGTTTGACAGCGGTCAATCAGGCGACCGGCGGCGCCAGTCGTGGAACGCAGTTCAACGTGAGCAACGGCGACACATTGTCAGCGAGTAACACTGCCTTCAGTGATCGGGCCGCGCCTCAGACGTCGGGAGTTCCTGATGCAGCAACGCAGACGGCAGATGGGTTTTTCGATTGGGGACTGCCTTTCTTCTACGGAAGGAACGTATATACATCGATCTGGGGGGTGGCTCCGCCGAGCACTCCAGCGAGCGGCGGCAGCGTTCCCGCAGGCCCGTTCTGGGCGTACTAGCGCCTGACGGATCGCGCAAACCGCGGTGTTTTACCCATAATCGGCAGCATACGATCCAGGACCTCCACTCCTAGATTAGTTCCTCACGGCTGACCACACGGCCGGCGTTGCAGAACGGCCAGCAATGGCTTCTCCTGCAATCGGAAGCTCACGCCCACGCTCACGACTGACCAGACCATACCAGCTAAGAATCGACCAATGAACGAGTTGGCACACGCCGACATTCGTCCAGAAGTGCCATTCAGTCCTCGAATAGGTTACTTCGCATAGTTACTTCGAGAACTTTAGTTCACGAAGGTAAGTACTAGGGTTCATTGTCCAGGTAGTGCCAAAGTTCATTTGTGTTTCCATTCAGGAACTCTGGATGTAATTTCTGTTCATAGTCTTTGGTGGGACGATTCTTCCCACTCCGTTGCGTTGTTTTTGGGCCCCCTTCGAATTTGTTCAGCCTGATCGCGCATTTGCGCATGGCTTGTTGTGCCGCGCGGGTCTGATGTCCGTGTCGGTTCCAGCCACGCTGGAAGCGCCATAGAAGCTGTGTAAGCAAGTTGCGGTTCGGACGATGGTCCACCGCTCGTGCTGCCGCTCTTCTGCGCTTGTTCGCCAACGCCCGGTCCCAAGGGCCTTTGACCAGAAGCATTTGGAGGATTTGCATGCGCCGTGGGGTTCTGATCGTTCTTACTCTTCTTTCTGTTTTGATCTCTATCGGATTGAGCGCAGCGGTCGCGCCAGCCTCCATCGGCAACTGGGGACAGGTTGCACCGCTTAGCGTTCCGCGTACCGGAGCTGCTGCCGCCCTGCTTTCCGATGGACGGGTACTGGTCATCGGCGGACTCGACGCCGGCGGCCTGACTCTGAACACTACGGACTTTGTGAACCCGGACGGAACGGTGACGCCGGGGCCAGCGCTCAACGTGGGGCGCTCGGGACATACCGCAACGTTCATTGCCGGAAATTTGGTGCTGGTGGCCGGCGGTAATACTGCAGACGGAGCCACTAATTCCGCCGAGCTGTTCGATGCGACGGCAAATACGTGGACTCTGCTGTCCACCACTTTGAATGATGCCCGCTCAGGGCACGCGGCATTTGTACTGCCTGATAGCACAGTTGCCATTCTTGGCGGCAACAATGGCAGCACGGCCGTGGCCTCGGTCGAGCTGTTCAATCCGCTTTCGCGGCAGTTCACGTACATGGGAGTTCTCAACACCCCGCGCACCAGCCCGGCGATTGCGGCCCTCAGCGATGGACGTTTGCTGGTGGCCGGCGGCAGCGATGCCTCGGGTGCGACGCTGGCGACCACCGAGATCTTCGATCCCTTGACTGGATTCTCGACTAGCGGACCGTCGCTCACCACGCCTCGCAGCGGAGCTTCTGCCACGACCCTGGTAGATGGGCGGGTCGCTGTTATCGGCGGCAGCTATCCCGAGGGCGCGCAGAACGGTGTTGCCGAGCTGGCCTCGGTGGAGTTGATCGATGCGACCCTGGGCGTGGACACTGTGTCGCCGGTCACGCTGACCACGGCTCGCACAGGGCAGCTTGCGAATCTGCTACCGGATAATAATGCTGTTCTGATCACCGCAGGGTCGAATGCCGGGAACCCTCTCTCCAGTGCCGAACTGTTCCTTCCCTGGAGTGGTGCTTTGATAGACTCTGCTACCGCCGCGCAGCACCAGGGCGGAGCGGTTGCTGCAGGCTCAGGTGTCCTGACCCTGGCGGGCGGCTCCAACTTAGCGACTGTCGAACAATACGGCTATGCAACTCTAAAATCTGACAATTCCGATTATCAGCCGGGACAGCCCGTGACCGTTACGGGTTCCGGCTGGCAACCGGGAGAAACTGTGACATTGACAATGGTGCAAACACCGGTGGTCGATGGCGATGTGACCTACCAGGTCACGGCAGATGCCAACGGCAACATCGTGAACAGCGATTACTATGCGCCAACAACGTCCGACATCGGTGCGCGCTATACGTTAACCGCCGTGGGCAGCAAATCGCAGGCACAGATTCGATTCGCCGACGCGGGAGCGCCCTACCAGCTTGCGTTTAGCAATGCGGCCCGGGCGGTGGTGCCCGGACAGTGCTCTACCGCAATCATTATTCAAAGCCAGGATGTGACGGGCACGGCCTCTAAGGTCAGCACTGCGACGACCGTGAGCTTGAGGAGCACCTCATCCACCGGCACGTTCTACACGTCCTCAACCTGCACTGCCGGGACAGAGACCACAACCGCGCAGATCGCGGCAACCGCTTCGGCGGTGGACGTCTATTACACGGACACGGTGGTCGGATCGCCTGTGATCTCCGCCGCGGAGACTTCAGGCCAGTTGTACAACGGCGCGAATCTCCTCTCGCCAACGCCGCAGACTGAAACCGTGAATCAAGGCACCACCACGACGACGCTTACTTCAGACCAAACGGGGAACACTATTTCTTACGGCTCAACGGTGAACTTTACCGTGACCGTGACGGCCAAATCACCGGCGACTGGAACTCCGACCGGCACAGTTACGATTCAGCGCGGTGGCGTCGTCTATGGCACCGTCAATCTGAGCTCCGGTAGCGGGACTATCGCGATCTCTACGTTGGCCGGACCTGGCGGCAACTTCACCGCAACGTACAGTAGTGACTCAAACTACAAAGCGAGTACCTCAACTGCAGTTGCTATCACGGTCACTAAGGATACAAGTACTCCTGTGCTCGTCTCCTCGGCGAGCCCGAGCGCCTACGGCGACAGCGTGACCTTTACGGCCACTGCACAGGCCGTCGGCGGTGGAGACGCGCCGACCGGAACCGTCACCTTCAAAGATGGTACGAAAACACTGGGTACTGCTGCCCCGACGAATGGTGTGGCGACCTTCTCCACATCCACGACTCTGATCCTTGGCGGCCACAGCATCACTGCGGCGTTCGCAGCCGACACAAATTACAACGCGGCGACTTCCAGTGCGCTGACGCAGACGGTCGGGCAGAAGGCGCTTACCGTTTCAGGCATTGGCGCAAGCGACAAGCCGTACGACGGCGCGACCGGCGCGACCTTGACCGGTACTCCGGGAACGCTCGTAGGCGTGGTTGGCTCAGACGTCGTCTCGTTGAGCGGAACGGCGGTTGGGACCTTCATCAGCAAGAATGCGGGTAGCGGCGTCCAGGTATTGGTTGCAGGCCAATCGCTCACCGGCGCCAATGCTGGAAATTACACGCTCAGCGAGCCAACAACGATGGCCAACATCACGGCGCGCGCCATCACGGTAACAGCGGCGGCGAACAATAAGCCGTATGACGGCAGCACCTCGGCGGTGGCAGTACCGACCATCACCGGCGGAACTCTGGCCAGCGGCGACACGCCAAGCTTTACCGAAGCCTACGCCAGCAAGAACGTGGGTACCAGCCTGACCCTTACGCCTAGCGGCTCAGTGAACGACGGCAACAATGGCGCAAATTACAGCGTGACATTCGCCAACAACACTACGGGTGCGATCACGGCGACTCCGATTACGATCACAGCGGCGGCAAACAATAAGCCGTATGACGGCACTACGTCGGCGGCGGCAGCGCCGGCGATCACCAGTGGAGCTCTGGCCAGCGGCGACACCCTGAACTTTACCGAAGCCTATACCAGCAAGAACGTGGGCACCGGTCTGACCTTGACGCCTGCCGGTTCGGTCATCGACGGCAACAATGGCGGTAACTACAGCGTGACGTTCGTCAACAATGTCATGGGCACGATAACCCAGCGGGACGCATCGGTAACGGCGGATGCAGCGTCGGCCACCTACGGCAGCACCGATCCTGTACTGAGCGGAACTTTAAGCGGCTTCATCCCGGCTGACAACGTGACGGCGACATACATGCGCACACCCGGTGTGTACGTAGATGGTGGCCCGTACGTGGTCTCGGCGACGCTGAGCCCTACCAATGTTCTGAGCAACTACAACATTACCTACCACACCGCATCATTCAGCATCCTCCCGGCTTCACTGTCAGTAACCGTCTCGCCCAGCAGCTATTCGCGTGCTGTGGGTGCGGCGAACCCAAGCTTCACCGGGACGGTATTGGGTGCAATGAATAATGACGTGAATGCGGGCAATTTGGTGATCAACTACATCACAACGGCTGGCACGAGCAGTCCCGTTGGAAGCTATCCCATTACGGCCACACTCAGCGGAGCTGCGGCTGCGAGCTATACCCTGAATGCCACTCCCGGCACCCTCTCGGTGTGGGCGCAGGGTGTAGACCTGATTGAACCGAGTGTTTCCGTGAGCGGTACGCCGGCAAGCGGCGGCACGATTCTGGTGACGGACACAACTCAGAATCAAGGTTTGCAAGCCGCAGGTGCCTCCTACACCATGATCTATCTGTCTTCCGACGGCAAGACGAAGGGCTCGATGCTGACCTATCGTTCTGTGGGTGCGTTGGCTGCCGGTGCCAGTTCCAGTGCCACATCCAGCATGACTTTGCCGGCGAACGTCACCGGGACGAACTATGTGCTGGTCTGTGCCAATGGCAGCAACAGCCCGATCGCGGAAACCAATACCACGAACGACTGCACGGCTTCGGCGGCGTTCACCGTGGCCGGTCCTGATCTGATCGAAAGCAGTGTCACCGGTCCAACCTCCGGAGTTGCGGGCGGCACGATCTCGGTGACCGACACCACCACCAACCAGGGAGGCGGGGCAACTGGTGCCTCCTACACCATGTTCTATCTGTCGTCCGACGGCAAGACGAAGGGTGCAATGCTGACCTATCGTTCTGTGGCGGCCTTGGCTGCCGGTGCAAACTCCGGTGCCACAACCAGCATGACCCTTCCGGCAAACATCACCGGGACGAACTATGTGCTAGTTTGTGCCAACGGCAGCAACAGCCCGGTCGTGGAGACCAACACCACGAACGACTGCATGGCTTCGGCGGCGTTCAACGTGGGCGGTGCTGATCTGATCGAGAGCAGCGTGACTGGTCCAACGACTGGCGTTGCGGGGGGCACGATCTCGGTGACCGACACCACCACCAACCAGGGCGGCGGCGCAACTGGTGCCTCCTACACCATGTTCTACCTGTCCTCCGATGGCAAGACGCAGGGCTCAATGCTGACCTATCGTTCCGTGGCGGGTTTGGCTGCCGGAGCGAGTTCCAGTGCCACAACCAGCATGGTGTTGCCGGCGAATATCACCGGGACGAACTACGTGCTGGTCTGTGCAAACGGCGGCAACAGCCCGATCGCGGAAACCAACACCACTAACAACTGCACGGCTTCGGCAGCGTTCACCGTTGCGGGTGCTGATCTGATCGAGAGCAGCGTTAGTGGCCCAACCTCCGGCGTTGCGGGTGGCACCATCTCAGTGACCGATACCACCACCAACCAGGGAGGCGGGGCGGCAGGTGCCTCCTACACCATGATCTATCTGTCTTCCGACGGCAAGACGAAGGGCTCGATGCTGACCTATCGTTCTGTGGGTGCGTTGGCTGCCGGTGCCAGTTCCAGTGCCACATCCAGCATGACTTTGCCGGCGAACGTCACCGGGACGAACTATCTGCTGGTCTGTGCCAACGGCAGCAACAGCCCGATCGCGGAAACCAATACCACGAACGACTGCACGGCTTCGGCGGCGTTCACCGTGGCCGGTCCTGATCTGATCGAAAGCAGTGTTACCGCTCCAACCACTGGAGTTGCGGGCGGCACGATCTCGGTGACCGACACTACCACCAACCAGGGAGGCGGGGCAACGAGTGCCTCCTACACCATGTTCTATCTGTCCTCCGACGGCAAGACGAAGGGCTCGATGCTGACCTATCGTTCTGTGGCGGCCTTGGCTGCCGGTGCAAACTCCGGTGCCACAACCAGCATGACGTTGCCGGCGAACATCACCGGGACGAGCTATGTGCTGGTCTGTGCGAATGGCAGCAACAGCCCGGTCGTGGAGACCAACACCACGAACGACTGCACGGCTTCGGCAGCGTTCACAGTTACTAACTAACGCGGTTTCGGGATTCACCGCAGCGAAGAACAGCCTCAGGTTGCCGGGTCATCGGCAGCCTGAGGCTGTTCTCACGAGTGACCTTAATCATCGATTGGTTCATGCGGCGAATAACACCTGAACCTATGGGGTGGCGATATTACGCAGCGCTGGGGGAATTATCTCAGGGCAGGCGGTTGCTCAACTCTGCTTCAGCGCTAAGTTCGAGTGGCCACAGGAATGCTCTGTAAACACGAGGGAGTTTCTGCCTTGTCTCGCCCTCTCGCTTTTCAGTTCAAGTTCGCGCGATGCAGGCGTAGTGCCTTAGTTCTTCCTCTGGTTCTTGTGGGGATGTCTTTTGGACAGACCCACAGTACCGAAAAGAAGGAGGACGCGCCCGTCCGATTCGTGAGCATGTTCAGCGCCGACGGAGACGTGAATGGAAACCGCACTCCTTGTCAGCACTTGCGCGATATGGTGGTTCCTGGAAAAAACGTAAACAAGGAACGAAGTGCGTTATGCGACCAGGTTCTGAACGTTGTTGCGGGGAAGTCGGATGGCTTGCCGGTGGACATCACGTCGCCGATCCGCGGCGGCCGGGTTGCGGTTGATTCAAATTTCCGCGTATTGATCACCGAACCCACTACGCGGATCGTTCATGTACTCGACTTCGCGCATAGAAAGTATTTGCGAATCGACGGGGAGAAGGGCGACCGGATGAGCTATCCGTACGGGATCGCCGTGGACGCCGACAACAACATTTACATTACCGATCTTAAGCGCGGGAGGATTGCCGTTTATAACGCAAGCGGCAAGTTTAAGAGATATATTGGCACTTTCAAGGACGAAGGTTTATATGAGGATCCGCGATCCATTGCCATTGACCGCGAGACCGGGCGTATTTATCTTGCGGATACTAAACGCAACTTCGTTCTCATCCTCGACGCCAATGGCAAAACTGTTGCGCAAATAGGCAAACGCGGCGGCGGCGATGGCCCGGCTGAATTCAAGCAGCCCATGGAAGTTGCGCTCTACGAGAGAGAACTTTTTGTTTTGGACAGGCAAAATTTCCGTATTCAGGTGCTGGATCTTGACGGGAAGTTTCGCCGGGAGTTCCATTTGGGGGGCGCGGGAACGAGTGAAGCGCAGGGAATGGCTTTCGATTCGCAGGGGCGTATTTTTGTTCCGACCGTGAACTGGGTCGAGGTTTTCAATCGCCAGGGACAGTTGCTCTTCCGATTCGGCGAACTCGGCGAGAAACCAGGTGAGTTCCAGGAACCCAAGGGCGTATGCACAGACTCAAAAGAAAGGTTGTATGTATTAGACTCGGGAAACCGCCGCATCCAAGTCTTCCAAGTCACGGACCAGCCTGCATCGAAAACAGAGGCTTCACGATAAGCAGCGCTGCCGCTTGTTTCGGTAGCGCCACGTTTGCTCGATGCCGGGCGGCACAGGTTCAGTGTTGTGCGCCACAGTCCATTGCCGCTTACCGGCATAACGATTAGGATGACTGAACAAGCAAGATATAGTTTTTAAATAAAGGCAGGCATTCTACGGCTTCGAGCCGTGCCTGCCAGACCAGCAGAAGGACGGAACATAATGACGGAAACAAACGCGGGCAAGAGCTCTCAGGTGTGGACGAGCACACAGGCATATGTGATGGCAGTTCTCTGCCTCGTAGTAGGATGCGCAGTAGGTTATCTGCTGCGTGGTTCGGTGGGCAGCAGCGCTCCAGCACCGGCGACCGCGACTGCGGCAGGTGGACAGCAACAGGGCATGCCGCCAGCCGGTATGGGCGGTGGCGAGGGACAGCAGCAGCCGTCCCCTGAGCAGATGAAGGCGATGGCGGATAAGCAGGCGGCACCGCTCCTCGAACAGCTCAAGTCAAAGCCGAATGATCCGGTCCTGCTCGCTCAGGTTGGCAACATCTATTACGACACGCAGATCTTTCCGGTGGCTATCGACTATTACCAGAAGGCTCTGGCGATCGACCCGAAGAACTCGGCTGTGCGCACGGATATGGGAACCGCCATGTCCTATGCGAACGACCCTGATCACGCCATCGCTGAGTTTGATCGCGCGTTGAAGGATGACCCGAAGAACGGTAACGCGCTCTTCAATCGCGGAATTGTGAAGTGGCAGGCGAAGATGGACGTGAACGGAGCCTTGGCGGATTGGGAGTTGCTGTTGAAGCAGAACCCCAATTACGAGCAAGCCGACAAGGTCAAGATGTACATGGCGCAGGCCAAGAAACACGCCAACATCAAGCCCGGACAGAAGACCGACAAGCCAGCTATGTAATGCGCTGCCCGGAGCAGGGTAGCGACTGCCGCGCGCTCATCGAACGCCACTCAACTGCGACTGCAGGTACGCGATGTGGCGCTCGATGTCGGCGCTCGGGGAAACATTGTCGGCAGCTGAGTAGTAGGCCACCGCGGCCCGAATGTGCCCCATGTGCTCGTGACTATAGGCAAGGGTGATCAGGGAAGGTTCCAGGAGGGCCGCGGGAGTATTCGCGGCCTGCAACACCGGCTCCAGCACCTCGACCGCCTGTTGGAACTTGCCTTGGTTGGCATAGATCCTGCCCAATCCCTCCCGCACCTCCGGATTGTGCGGGGCGGCCTGCAGGCCCCGGGCATAGAAGTGCTCGCCGTCGCTGTAGGTTCTGGTTTCCTCCACACAGCCTGCAATCATCAGCATCAGCAGCAGCGCAATGGCTGGCCGGGGCAGATGCTCCAGCAGCAACGCCGCGAGCATGGCGAAGCCGACGCTGGGGAGATACAGGTAACGGTCCTGCACCAAGGCATTAAGCTGCATCGAGCCCAGGTTGAGCGCAGGCAATAGCGGCACAAGCAAAATCAGCACAGCAGCGCGCTCATACTGCCCACGCAGGGCGACCCAAACAAGAGCAGCGAGCAGCGGCAGTACGCAGAGCAGATAGACCCAACTGGGATGCAGTTCGCAATAAGTGCTCAGGCCAATCGGCCACACCAGATGAAAGAAGTAGTGGCTTAGCGCTGTGGGAACGTAGGA
The DNA here is from genome assembly GCA_963738165.1 of uncultured Acidobacteriota bacterium. Lineage (GTDB taxonomy): Bacteria > Acidobacteriota > Terriglobia > Terriglobales > Acidobacteriaceae > TOLSYN. The sequence goes on along the minus strand of CAVTVE010000016.1, from coordinate 87,671 downwards.
GCCATCCGGTTCCACCGAGCGAACCAGCGGAGTGGTCACGCTGCCCAGCACCGCAATTCGCAACAGCAGATATGAAGCGGCGACTCCGAGGAAGGGCGCGGTGCGGCGCAGACTCCGGCCGAATCCATCGTAGAGCGCCGCGAAGATCACCACCGGCCAAACCACGGCGGTTTCCTTCAGCAGCAGTCCCGCGACGAACAACGCCAACGCCGCGACGAGGTTTGATGCGCCATTGCGCCTCGCGAAGACCAGGGAGCCAATCAGTGCTATCGCCAGAGCGGGCTCCGAGATCGCCGAGACCCAGGAGACCACCTCGGCATGCACAGGATGCAGCGCGAATAGAGCCGCGGCCAGCAGCGCAAATCGTTCGTCCTTCCACTGCCGCACCAGCCAGTACACCATAGCCGCAGCCGCAAGGTGGCAGAGCACCAGAATCAGGTGCCAGCCCGGAGTCCACAGACCGAAGATGGCATCGATCATCCGCAGCAAGAGAAGGAAGAGCGGGCGATAGAAGCGCGGAGCCGCACCCGGAATTTGCATCCAGAGATGGGTGGTGAAGTACTGAGGCACAGAGCTCCAGGACTGCACTCGCGGGTTCTGCACAATCTGGGGTAGGTCGTCCCCCATGAAGGGAAAGCGAAGGCTGGCGCCAAAGGTCAGGAAGGCAATTCCCAACAAAATAGCCAACATCCACCGGGGGCGCATGCACGGGATTATACGTGAACAGGAGCGTCCGCTGCGGGCGCGGGAATAATGAAAAGCCGTACAAACGCCGTTTCGCACTGAGCACTTGATACCATAGTCGGCAATGTTATCTTCAGTTGCAACACTAGAAAACCATCAGACGTTATGACGCGATCCCCGCAAGCCGGTGCCGGAAGTACCCTTCGAGTCTTGAAGGTGGTTTTCATCTTGTTGGTACTGGCGACCGCGCTTTGCGCAGGGCTGCACACGGTATCCGATTTTGACATGGGCTGGCATCTCGCCACTGGCCGTTATGTCGTGCAACACCACAAGATTCCAAGCACTGACGTTCTTTCGTTTACCTCCGCCGGAAAGCCCTGGGAGTATCCGCCCTTCGCAGGGGCGCTGTTTTACCTGATATTTCTCGCCTTCGGATACAGCGGGCTGAGTTGGGTGACGGCGTTGGCTTGCGTGTCAGTGGTTGCGTATCTCATGCGCCGAAGGGATCTCGCCAGTTGCGCGCTGGCGATGCTGGCGGTGCAGTCGATCGCGGCACGGAGCGCACCGCGCGCGGATCTGTTCAGCACCGTATTTTTCGCCTTGTTCCTGGGTGAGCTCTGGTCGTACAGGCTCGGTTTGCGCGTACGCCTTTGGCTTCTTCCGGCCATGATGTTTCTGTGGGTGAATCTGCATCCCGGATTCATCGCCGGCCTGGGTGTGATCGCTGCTTATCTGCTCGTGGAGGCTGCGGATCTGCCGTTCCAGGCGAGACGCGAAGCTGTGTTGCTGCGGGTGCGAAAGGCGTGGCCGTTCCTGGCCGCAACCGTGGCCGTCACCTTGCTGAATCCCTGGGGAACTGGAATCTATCGCGTCGCACGTACTCTGTCAGGCGCGGGCGCAGATGCGAGCGGGAGGATCAACAGTTCCAGTTTTATCGGCGAATACCAAGGGGTTCCGGTGTCGATGCACCTCCTGAAACAACTTGTGGATGTGCGCCATCTGGAAAATGGATTCACCTGGCTGTTGCTGATTGCGATTGGCCTGATTTTCTTAGCGATCTGGCGCAAGCAGTTTGGCGCAGCGGTATTGGTGGCGGTGGCTCTTTACGCCGGGCTGGCGCATGCGCGCTACATGGCGCTGTTCGCCATCGTGATCGTAACCGTCGGCGGCACATTACTCGGCGCACTCGGTAATATCGGCAGTTCCACGGACGACGCTTCGTCCTCGGCCGAACGACCATTGCTGCGGGTTCCAGAGGCGATGGCGACTCTGCTGCTGGTGCTGCTTTGCGGAGTTGCGATCCTGCACATTGTTGATTACGCAACCAGTCGCACGTACGTGGCCTTCAACTCGGATTGGCGATTTGGGGCGGGAGAGTCTTCCTGGTTTCCGGAGCGCGCCGCTGCCTTCATAGAGCGTGAAGGCCTGCCCGGGAACATCTTTGAAGAGTATGCGCTGGGTGGCTACGAAGCGTGGCGCCTTGGTCCGCGCTATCCGGACTTTCTGGACGGACGCAGCGACCGGTTACGCCCGGACCTGGTGGCGGAACAGCACAAGCTCTATACGGCAGATCCTGATTCAGATACTTGGCGGACGAGCGCGGAGCAATGGAATCTGAATGTGCTCATGGTTGCCGTCTCCGGCTTCCGGAGCATGCAGAAGCTGAACCCTGCGGCGTTCTGCCACAGTTTGTATTGGCGCCCGGTGTACATGGACGACACCGCGTTGGTTTTCATTCGCAACGTTCCGCAGAACCGGCCATGGATCGATCGGCTGGAAATCAATTGCGACACGCAAGCCTTGACCCCGTCGGCTGAGTCTTCGCGTTCAAGGCTCTACGATTTCTATTTCAACTCTGGGGCGCTGTTTTTTAATCTGGGTCGCGATTCTGGGGCGGAGTTCGCGCTGCGGCGCGCCAGCCAGCTCTTCCCCTCGGACCCGAACGTGCACCTTCTGTTGGCAGGCCTGTTGCAGCGACAAAAAAACTTCTCAGCGGAGGAGCAGGAGTTTCTGACCGCCCTAAGTCTCAATGAGAGCAGCGGCACCTGGTTTTCACTTGGCCAACTTTATGCCTACGAGGGGCGCGGCGCCGAGGCCGTGCAGGCGCTGAAGCGCGCCGCCGGCAGCTCCGCACAGCCGCTCGATATTTATATGTACCTGGCCCAGCTAGAGCTTGAACAGTCTCATCCCGAACAGGCCTTAGCGGCATTCGCCGGTGCGGAGAGAAGCAGTCCGTATCGCAATGGTGGCGAATCCCTGGCCCCGGAACTGTATGCCCAAATTGCCGAGGGGCGTTCGGAAGCCCATCAGCTCCTCGGCCATTGGCCGCAGGCGTTGGAGCTCCAGACTGAAGCGATACGGCTGAACCCGAGCATTGCGCGTCGCTGGGCCAGACTTGCGCAGCTCTATGAAAGATTGGGGCAGACCGCACTGGCTGCCGAAGCGGAGCAGAAGGCTCGCGACGTGGAATCCCAATCTCGAACGAGGAATTAAGCGCAGGTCACAGCGATGCGTGAAATCACCCATAATGGCGGAGGATTGATCTAGATGGGGTATTTGACCGAAGAGGCTGCATTGCCTGCGTCAGAAGCCGCACTGCTCTCCCTTAAACGGCCCGTCCACGCTGGTTGGGATATGTACATAACTGTTTTTCTATCAGAAAGTTGCGGGAAACTCTGGTCACTTCAGAAACAACGGCCAAGCAATTGCACTAGTCAACGCCGGAGGTAGTCGTGCAGAGGTTGAAGTCGGTCAAGGTTCTGATCATCGTGGGAATGCTGGGCGCATCTTCCTTGGCTGTGGTTCATCCCGTACCCCTCGAACCGAAGCAAGATCCCGCGACGTGCGTTCAATGCCATGAGGACCGGACGAAGGGCAAATCGGTCCATTCGGCAATCGCAATGGGTTGTACCAGCTGTCACCAGATCCGGGTCAATAAGAGCACTACTCGTGTCAAGCTGATCAATACCACCTCCGTTGCGCTCTGCGTCACCTGTCACGCCGACAAGAAGGCCGCCGACATCAAGGGCAAGGTTCATCCCCCCGCGGTGCGTGACTGCGTGAAATGCCACGATCCACACGAGAGCGACAATAAGAATCAGCTGCTTAAGCCGGCCAGCGGCGACTCCAAGGACAGTAACCTCTGCTTGAGCTGCCATGATATCGGGGTCAATGTTCCGAAAGATGGCAGTCGCCACGCTGCGCTGGACATGGGGTGCGATACCTGCCATGTGACGCATAAGACCGGCGAGCGCGGCAAGCGTGAGTTTGACTTCCATCTGACCAAGGACGCTCCGGCGCTGTGCCTCGACTGTCACGACCCCAAGGATGCCGGACTGCAGAAGGCGCACCAGGGGCAGCCCTTTGGAACCGCCGACTGCCTGACCTGCCACAATCCGCACCAATCGGCGAGCAAGAAGTTGATGAACAAGTTCACCCACTCGCCTTTCGCCGGTGGTCAGTGCGATGCCTGTCACCAGGCGCCGAAGGATGGCAAGGTCGTACTGACGGCCGCCAGCGCCAAGGAAGTGTGTCTTACCTGCCACTCGGATAAAGGCGAGGAGATTGAGAAGGCTAAAGTGCAGCACCCGGGTGCTGCCGGCGACTGCACGGATTGCCACGACCCGCACGCCGGCAACTCGCCAGGCTTCCAGAAGCCGGACGCGGTTTCCGTTTGCCTAGCTTGTCATACCGACCAAGCCGAGCAGGGACACAAGGCCGTTGTTCATCAACCGGCGTTCGTACAGGGCTGCTTCATCTGCCACGAGCCGCACGGGAGCCAGAATGAGCATCTGCTGCGGGCTTCCAACGTGTATTCACTTTGCACGGAGTGCCACGGGCCAGAGGCTCAGCCCGTCAAGTTGGAGAGTGAGCATCTGGTCTCCATCTTCAACGGCAAGGTCAAGCTGCCGGAGAATTACTTCCGTAGGATCGATCCGCTTCCGATTAAGTACGGCATCGGTCATCCCGTGGAGCACCATCCGGTCAAGGACATTGTGAATCCTGAGACGGGCAAGCTGATCAAGGCTGTCAACTGTGCCACCTGTCATCAGCCACACTCGTCGAGCCATGAGGGCCTGCTGGTCAAAGATCAGGAAAATAACACTGAGTTCTGTGCCACCTGCCACAAGAGCGTGAACTAAGTGGAAGCGAAGAGAAGGGAAGCTGTAGAGATGTCTGCTATCGTCCAAACTCCGAAGAGCTATAAAATCCGGCATCTGCTCGCGCTGGCGCTGGCCGCATGCATCGCCCTGGCGCCCTCGGGCGCCTTTGGAGAGAAGAAAAAGAAGGGCAAGGACGCTACCGCTGCCCCCGCGGCGGATACGAAGGCTTCCGCGTTTAAAACGCTCGACCAGTTGGACTATTCCAAGATTATCTGGCCCAATCCCCCGGCTCCCACGCGGCTCAAGTATCTGAACTACTTCTCGTCCCAGCCGCTGGAGAAGATTGAAGTCAAGCAAGAGAAAAAGAAGACGGGCACCTGGATGGCGCGGATGGCCGGCGGCGAAGCGACCGACGTAGATACGAAACAGCACAAGCTGGTCTTCGTGCTTTCCAATCCCTACGGCATGGCGGTTGATAAGGCGGGCAATCTCTACGTCGCCGACAGTAAGGTGGGCGCGATCTTCATCTTCAATCCGGAGACCAAGGATTGCGAGCTGATCAAGAGCGGCGTTGGGGTTCGTTTCGGGATGATCGTCGGCTTGGCGATGGACGACGATGACACGCTCTTTGTCTCCGACGGCATCTTCCATCGCGTACTGGTGTACGATTCCAAGCATAAGTTTGTGACCAGCTTCAACGAGGGGATGTCTGAGCCGGCTGGTTTGGCGCTGGATACGGAAAACCGGCAGCTTTACGTCGTGGACACCGCGCTGGACCAAGTGCTGGTGTACGATGCTGACTCACACAAGCTGATCCGAAAGATTGGGACTGCAGGCCAGAAGCATCGGCTGACCTCGCCGGGCAATTTCGGCATGCCTACCAACGCGGCTGTGGACAAGGACGGCAACCTCTACGTTACCGACACCTGGAATGACCGCGTGGAGGTGTTTGACGCGGATGGAGAGTTTATCCGCGCCTTTGGCAAGAATGGCGACGGCCTAGGACGTTTTACCCGCCCCAAGGGGATTGGGATCGACTCCGACGGTCACGTCTGGGTGGCGGACGCGGTGCAGGATAAAATCTCGGTCTTTACGGCAGAGGGGCAGTTCCTGATGCGCATCGGCACCCACGGCGAGCTACCGGGGCAGTTTTCTTCGGTCGCCGGGCTGACGGTTGATCGTAAGAATCGGATCTTCACCTCCGACATATACCCTGGCCGAGTGCAGATGTTCCGCTACTTTACCGACGCTGAGGCGAAGGCCCAACTGGATCGTCAAAAGGCCGAGCAAGACACCAAGGAAAAGGAAAAGGAGGCAGCCCGTAATCCGGCAGCCCCCAGTCCCGCAGCTCCCAGCACGCCAGCTCAAGCTGCGGCCGATGATAAGGCCAGCGCCGCCCCGGCAGCTGCGAAATAGAAAAAGGGTTGGACGCCCTTGGGGGACCGAAGACGGGAACCCGAGGGCACGCCTGTACAGAATTGCCAAGGCCGCCATCTGGCCGAGCATCAGCATCCCTTCAAGCCTAGGCACTCACACGGTAACTTGAGCATCGCTATTTCCTGAATCCCCGCCTGGATTCTGCGCCTACGGCGCCACGGCTCTGGCTGCAAATCGCTCGCATCTCGGCAGTTCTCACTCAACGGCAATCGATACCTTCTATGCCGACGACTATCCCCCCACGGCAGCTCCGTCCTATCTTCGGTCCGTTTGGAGCAAACTGCTTCAATATTCGCTCCGCTGCTAAAGGGCGGTGAGCGGAATGTCGCAGCTTTTCTGGCCAGCTGTGCTAGATGCCGCAGCTAGATGCCTCACCCTAGTCGGTGAAAGCGCGCAAAAGTCTGGTCTTGAACTTTCGTGCTTCGCAAAGATGTGTCGTATTTGTAATTACTTAGCAATCTATCCAGTGAAGCTGGCCAGAGTCGTCCAGCAACGGCGACACAATTGCACTAGGAATGGCGAAGGCAGGCGTGAATAAGATCCTGAAGTCGGTTTTATCGCGCAGAGACTGCCAACAGTTTGGCCGCCCCTTGGGCGACCAGAAGCGGGGACCTAGGGGTTCCAGATGTAAGAGGAAGTCGTAATACAAGTTGTTTCAATTGAAGTACCCATTATCAGGAGGTTTTACCCAATGAAGAAGCTTCTTACCCTCGTATTCTGCATGGTATTCTTCGCCGCCATGGCAGTCGCGCAGAACCCGACCTACACCAGCGGCACCGGCATCACCGGCATCGATAAGTTGGGCGCTCACCAGAACGGCGGCCGTGGTTGCACAGGTTGCCACGCTCCTCACAGCGGCGGCAAGGGCGGCGGCGGCAACGCTGCTACCGGCGCGGCTGCTTTCGCTGATGCCGCTTCTGGCAACACCGCTCTGTGGGGCCAGGACACCACCCCGCTGCTCGGCTACACCATCAGCACTGGCGGCGGCGGCTATGTTGAAGTTCTGCCTGGCGCAGAAACCGGGAACACCACCAATGAAGTCACTGGTATCATGTTCTGCCTCTCCTGCCACGACGGCAACGTTGCCAAGGGCGGCATGATGACGAACCAGCTCTATGAGCAGAAGATCGGCAAGCTGCCTGCTGGCGTGTATGGTCCGAACACCATTCCGACCCTGCTCGGCAATGACGGAACCACCACCGGCAACTACCAGAACGATCACCCAGTGGGCGTCAATGCCACCATCGGCGCCATCCTGGGCGCCAATGCCAACGCTTTCAGCGGTGTTACGGCTGGTGGCACCCTGACCTATGCCTCCGGCGTGAACACGAACTATGACAAGTTCGTGTCCAACTACGGCAACTTCTTCCAGGGCCGCGCCACTGTGGGCGTCACCGCCGCGCAGACCGTTGCCACTTCGTTCGTGCTCTGCACCACCTGCCACACCCCGCACACCATGTACTCGGCGACGGGCACGTGGGCCGGCACCAGCGGCACCTACCCGACCTACTTCTTCCTGGTTGCTCCTTACAACCCGGGCTCCCTGTCTGCTGTCAACGACGGCACCAAGGCCAGCTCGGCGACCCAGTTCTGCCGCTCCTGCCACTTCACCGGCGCGGGTGGTGCGAACGAAGGTTCGGGAATCTTCAACGTCACGACCGCGTTCTAATTGCAATCGCACTACCTGGGGGGGAGGGGAATTTCCCTCCCCCCTTTTTCCAGCCCGGCGTTTCAGCCTTCGAGTGAGCGTCATCTCCACTGGAAAACGGGCACTCGAAACCTGAAAGGCTTAAACGAGGAATCATGAAGTTTCGCACCATCTTCCACTCTCTGTTGCCTGCCCTCATCGCGCCGGCATTGTTGGCGCAGGTCGCCTCGCACACTCCCACCGTAAAGACTATGCCGCCTGCCGCAGGGGACTCCCAGGCGACGATGGCGCTGGTGAAGGTGGAAGCCAGCGGCAAGCCAATCCTGCGCGTCAACGGTAACGTGCTCACCGACCGTGACCTGCTCCACGAGATGTACGCGATCTTTCCTTATGCCGAACAGCACAGCGGTTTCCCCAAATCGCTGGAGAGCGAGATCCGCAAGGGCGCCACGCAGATGCTGATCTTTGAGGAACTGGTGTACCAGGAGGCCGAGCGGCGCAAGATCGTCATTGCCCCAGAGCGCATTAACGCCGACGAGAGATCGCTACGCCAGCAACTGGGTGGGCCACAGGGCTTCAACGCCTATTTGCAGGCGGAGTGTAAGGGCAGCCGGGAGGTGTTGCGGCAAAAGATCCGTCGCTCGTTGTTGATCGAGGCGCTGTTTAAGACCGAGGTGTATGCCAGGGCAACGCCGACCGAGGAGCAGATTCGCGCATACTATAATAAGAACATCGCAGCCTTCACCTACGGCGACAGTTTGCATATTCAGACAGTGTCGATCATGCCGCCCGCAACGGCGGGGCCGGATGTGAAGCAAGAGGCGAAGAAGAAGGCTGAGACGGCCTATGCCGAGGCGAAAAAGGCGAAGAATTACCAGGAGTTCGGGCTGGTGGCAGAAAAGTTCTCGGATGATGACTGGCATGTAAAGCTGGGCGATCGCAAGTTTGTGGAGTCCGCGAAGTTGCCTCCGCCGATCGTGCAAGCTGCAGCGAAGATGAAGGATGGCGATGTCAGCCCCCTCATTCAGTTGGACAGCAACTATACGTTCTTTCGCCTGATCGAGCGTAAAGCTGCCGGCAAGGAACCGTTGGCCTCAGTGCACGCCAAACTCAAGGATGATCTGCGCAAAGAACGGACCGAGCAATTCCGAAGCCAGCTAAACCAGAAGCTGCACAAGGGCGCCAAGATCGAGGAGCTATAATTGGTGAGCGGTCGCGCCTCTGCTGCGCGACCGCATTCTGGGACTTTCCGATAAATCTAGTGAACTGCCTCCAGATGTGGGGCATTTTCCTGCGATTTGTGCGTGGAATAGCGCACCAGCAGGATGAATATGGATGTTACTGCCCTGATTTCATATTGTTGCGGAGAATTAAATCTGGCCTTCGAATTGCAAAAAGAAATTCGGGAGTCTGTATCGCTCATGTCAGTTTGGAGGTGTCTCATTGCGGTCACGTTGCTGGGCATAACAGGCTCAGCGGCCGCTCAACTGCAACTCGGCGATATGACCCACCTCAGCCTCGTGGGCACCGTGGGCACCGCTTACGCGGGAAGTTACACCAACCAAGCCTTCAGTTCCACCCACTCCGTGAACATCAATGGAGATGGCTTTCTGAACGGATACTATTTCAGTCCGAATTTTCTCAATATCAATGTGCATCCCTACTATGGGCGAACGCAGGACACCACGAATAGTGTCAGCATAGGCACCAGCAGTGGGATTGGCTCCATCTTCAATCTGTTTTCCGGCAGCAGCTTTCCTGGCTCGATCAACTATGCAAAGACCGAAAACGGTACCGGACAATATGCGATACCCGGCTCGTCCTCTCTGGTCACCAACGTGAACTCAAATAGTTTTGGAGTGAACTGGGCTGAAAACCTTTTCGGGCTGCCGCATGTTTCGGTGGGGTACAACCATACGAATTCGAACTCCAACATTATCGGGACTCAGGGCAATAACGTGTCGAACTTCACTGGCTTTAACGTGAGTTCGTCGTACCAGTTGGATGGCTGGCCCCTGAACCTCAATTACACTCGTTCAAGCTCTTCGTCAGAGACTCCGGCCACGCTGACGGGGACCGCCAGTACCGATGGCGGGAGCGGTTCGACTCTTCAGTTCTTTACCAACCACAACGTGAAGTTATTGAAGGGAGGTTTTTCCGCTGGCTATACGCGCAGTGACTATACGTATAACTCACAGAATCTGGGTCCGGATTCTGAGGTAAGTGGGGAGACTGGAAATAACAAATCGAACAGCGTCACTGCAGGTCTAAACATGGGGCTGCTAAAAAATGTCTCGGCCAATACGCAGTTTGGGTACGATGACAATCTGCTAGGCACAATAACCCAGCAGGAGATTAGCTCTGGCGGGGGGCCCCTCATCAGCAACAACGGACCGCTACGCAACCTGTTATTTAGCGGCAGTATGGGCTGGAATGCGCCTCGCGGAATCGTGATCACCGGGGGTGCAATACGTACTCAGCAATACTACGAAGGGGTTGAATATGACAGCACGGCAGCCTTCGGCAACCTGAATTATTTTTACAATCGGCCACTCTTGGGATCACTTCTCTTCACTTTTGGCTTTAACGACGCAGCCACCAAGGACGGCAATGAAGGGATGGGGTTCTTTGGCAATGCAAACTTCACCCGTAAGATGTACGGCTTTGACGTTTCGGCATTTTTCGGATACTCCCAAAATATGCAGACGCTGGCGACCTTCGTGACAAGCTCCGGAGTGAACTACGGCGTGGGCGTCAGCCGTAAGATTCTTCGCGGGACCAACTGGAATGCGAACTTTGGCGGCGGCCGCAGCGTTTTCAACGGTAGTCCCGGCGAAAGTAATTCACAGCGATTCTCTACAGGGTTTTCGCGCCGCAGGATTTCTATGAGCGCCTTTATGGGGCAGTCCCATTCCTACGCGTTGCTCACCTCCGCGGGGCTGATCACGCCGACGGTGCCTAGCATTTTTCTTGCCGGCAATGCGACGACGTTCGATTCGTCGAACTATGGCATTTCGGGCAACGTGGAACTGATCCGCCATCTGACTCTGACGGGAGCCTATTCGAAAGAAACTGGCAGCAGCATCACGACCGGTTCTCCCGAAATCATGAATAAGAGCACTGTGGAATATATGCTTCTGCGCTATCCATACCGCAAACTATACTTCCAGGCGTCATACAATCGAGTGCAGCAGGGTGTTCTTACATCTGGGAATCCGCTCATCCCGGCGACGTCGTACAGTTTTGGAATTTATCGATGGCTGAAGGTCTTCTAATCCGGGGTACGCGGCACAGCCGGCTTGGGCTGGTTACTTGTGCGATCCTGTTCTTTATCGCCCCGCTTTTGATCCCCGCGCATGCCAAGAACAAGCCTCAGCCGGTGCCGGCGCCTCCAGACTTGCTGCTGGAGGGAGGACGCAAACTGAGTTTCGAGAGTAGCTTCAGCTCCGAGCGCGAAATCCGCAAACCCGGCTTCTGGGGCAAGGTGCTGGACGTAGTTGCCGGTGAGCCGGAAATGCACCAGATGGTGCGTCCATACAGCATAGCGGTGGACTCGCGCGGAAGGGCGATCGTCAGCGATCCAGGTGCGACCGGTATTCATATCTTTGACGTGGAGCACCACAAGTACAAGTTTATCGAGCGCAAAGAGAAGGCACATGACCCCATGCTCGAGCCGCAGTGCGTCACCGTCGATGATCTTGACGTTATTTATGTGACCGACTCGAAATCGGGCAAAGTTTTTGTGTTTTCGCCAGAGGGCAAGTTTGAACGTACGATAGGCAGTCTGCGGGGCGGGGAGGGCTATTTCAAGCGGCCGACCGGCATCGCCGTGGACCGCAAAGCCGGCCGTATTTACGTCACGGATACTGTTCGACATAAGATCTTTATGCTCGATATGGATGGGAACGTGCTGAGTGCTATGGGACAGAACGGCAGCGGCGACTCACAATTGAACTACCCCACCGAGCTACGAATCGAAGGAAGGGATTTGCTGGTAGTGGATGCGATGAACTTTCGGGTCCAGCGCGTCGGGCCGGGAGGAGAGTTTAGAACGGCATTTGGTCGGCCGACAGATCGGATCGGGGAGTTCTTTCGCCCCAAGGCGATCGCCGTTGATTCCGAGGGGCACTATTACATTCCGGATGGAATGCTTAACAACGTGCAGGTTTTCGATCGCGAGGGGCAGTTGCTCTACTCGTTCGGCGGACCGGGCACTGCATTGGGCAGCTTCCAGTTGCCATCTGGGATTTTCATCGACAAAGGCGACCGCGTGTTCGTTGTGGATTCCTATAATCGTCGCGTACAGGTCTTTCGCTATTACGCCATGCATCCAGCCCGGGGAGAACGCCCGTGAAACAGCTGCTGATCATTTCCGCGCTGTGCATTCTATTTGGCGCGTCCGCGGCTGCGCAGACCGATATCCTCGGCAGTCATAATCTGCAGGGTGGGGCTCCCATCTCTGGCAACCTGCCTGCGTGCCTCTATTGCCACGCGCCACACTCAAATAAGTCCGGAGCATCGGGGTTGTGGAGCCAAAAGCTCTCGACAGTAACCACTTATACGCTCTATTCGGGGACGGTGAACCAAGTCCAGCAGCCGCTGCTCGGGTCGGTGAGCAACCAGTGTTTGAGTTGCCACGATGGCACTGTGGCTCCGGGCCAGACTACGCCATATGGGAACGTCACGATGAAGGGAGCGATGAACACCACCGACGTCTTCGGGACCGATCTCTCGACCGTTCATCCCTTCAACTTCGCACTGCCGCTGAATTCGAGCACGCCTAACTTGCTCCCCAGCGTCATCGCTGGAACTGGTACAGGAAACCCGGCGGTCAAGCTCATCAATTCGAATGTGCAGTGCACTAGCTGCCACGAACCGCACAATCAGTTTATCGATTCCACAACCCAGATGTTCCTGGTAGTTGACAACACCTCGTCGGCGCTCTGCATAGCCTGCCACCAGCCGTCGGTTCCTAGTGGTAGCGGCGTTATGGCGCGCTCGGTCACGAGGTCGGTGAGCACGACGAGTAATGCGGTGAGCGCTATGAGTGTGGCACTTAAGCAAACTCTGAGGAATGGGCTGGATGACTGGAAGACTAGCGCGCACGCAATGGGCACGCAGAAAACGAGGCGTGGCACGCTCGTTGGCAAATATTCTACGGTGTCACGAAACGGTTGCAGTTCATGCCACACGGCGCACAGTGCCGCCAAAGGAGCGGCCCTGCTGATCCAGTCCCAGGCTACGGATGCGGTTAGCCTGGACCAGAACACCAGGAATTGTGTGACGTGCCACGATGGAGGCGACAGTATAGCGCCTGCCCTTCCCAACATTTTGGCAGAATTCAACAAGCCAGGCCACCCGCTGCCGGCCGCCGGGAGCACGCATCAGACCGGCGAGAAGGGGCTGCTAGACAGCAATCGCCATGCCACCTGCGTGGATTGCCATAACCCTCACTCCAGCAAGCAGGCCGATTCCTATTCGATGACGACGCTGCGTCCATCCCAGACTGGTGCCACCGGCATCAGCGAGAACGACGGGACTACGGTACTGCAACCGGCGCAGTATCAGTATCAAACCTGCCTGCGTTGTCATGGCAATAGCTCGGGTAAGGCGGTGCTTACGCAGTTTGGTTATGCGCCCAACTTCGCTGTGACTTCGGGTGATCCGCTGAACGTGCTTTCTCAGTTTGGCCAAGCGGCTAAATCGTCACATCCAGTAATGCATGATCGCAACAGTGGACTGCCGCAGCCAAGCCTACGGGTCAGCCTGAAGAACCTGGATGGCCGAACCGACGGGCGTCCAGTCGGAAACCGTATTCTCTGCAGCGATTGCCACAATAGCGACGACAGCCGTGAATCCGGCGGCTCGGGGCCAAGCGGGCCGCATGGTTCCCTCTATCCTCACATCCTTGAGCGCCGGTACGAAATGAGTCAAGTGGTGGCGGCGGCGGGACCAGGCAGCCCGATTCAGAACCTGTTTCCCAACCCGAGCCTGGATGCATCCTGCGCAACCAAGCCCTGTGCGAGCCCCTACGCGTTGTGCGCCAAGTGCCACGACCTGAACAAACTCAGCATGAGCGGAAGCTTCAGCGAGCACGCACGCCATATCAATGACGGATTCTCCTGCTCTGCCTGCCACACGTCGCACGGCGTTGGCGGCGGCGGTGCTGTATCCGGCGAGCGCCTGGTGAACTTCGATGTCAATGTGGTGGGCTCTAGCAAGGGTGTACCGATCAGTTACAGCCGGGCCACCAATTCCTGCACCCTGGTCTGTCACAACCATACCCACACGGGCAAGATAGCGGCGGGGGTTGCGGCCCGTCAGACCGGAGTCGGCAGGTAGCGAATGATTGTGTCCGCAACCGCCAGTGAATCACCGCCGCAAACCCTTGTCCGGCTGTCGGCACGTTTCGCCGCGCTGCTGCTGTTATTCACCGCAGGGCCTTGGGCCGAATTTCGCCAATTGACTGCACTGCAGGATGGAGATGTGTGGTGGCGTCTGCGTACCGGTCTCTGGATCGCGCAGATGTACGAACTGCCCCATCACGCGCTCTTCACTCGCTACGCGGAACTTCCATGGATCGCGTCGGGATGGCTTTTCGATCTGCTGCTCGCCACCGGCTACCGCATCTTCGGGATTGCGACCCTGCCCATGGTGGTGATGCTGGCGCGCTGCGCTCTGGCGATGGTTCTCCTTATGCTGGCTGGCGGGAAAAACGAAAGGGCGTGGCTGCCAGCCATCCTGTTAGCGGGCTTCGCGCTCTGGCTGGCGGGGCCGCTGCCCTGCGGACCGCTTGCGCTGAGCGTTGTTTTCTATGGGGCCGAATTGGCGATGCTGTTGCACGCGCGCCGGAGTGGCGATATTCGAGCTCTCTACGCGCTGCCTGTGCTGTTCTTTCTGTGGGCGAACTTGGGGCCGGAGTTTGTATGCGGTTTTCTGCCGCTTTCGATCTTCATCGCCGTAGAAGCCGCGCAGGCTTGGAAGCCTGTGCTCGACAGTGGTGCGCATGGCGGGCTGCCGTTGCGCACGGTCGCGGCCCTGGTGATTGGGTGCGCCGCGGCCCCGCTGCTGGCGCCCTATTCTTATCATCTCTACACGAATTTTTTTGCCGAGCTTTACAGCCTTCCCGCCTTTAAATATTTTCCGCAGATGCACGCGTTTGGCTTCCGTCAGCCGCATGACTTTGCGGCGGCACTCTTTCTGCTCGGTGCCTTCTTTGTGCTCGGGCGACGCCGCGATCTCTTCCTTTCGCTCGTCCTGCTGCTGACCTTGCCTGTCGCCTTCCGAATTCAGCGCGATGCATGGATGGCGCTACTGCCGGCAACAGCGGCCTTCGCGCTGCTTTGGCAACCAGAGGAAGACAACAATGAGCACGCGACGAATCAACTTCGTCCTCAGCTGGTGGCCGCAGCGCTAGTATCCATTGTCGCTGTCATCTTGGGTGGATTACTTCTGCCTCCTCCGGCGCAGTTGCAACGGATCATATCCGAGCACTTCCCCGTGCAGGCGGCGGAGTATGTGCGAACTCACAAGCTACAAGCGCCCCTTTTTAATTTCACGCCCTGGGGAGGCTATCTCACTTACGCTCTTCCAGAGTATCCGGTCGCGATGGATGATCGAGTCGCGCTCTACGGAGATTCCGACTATTTGCAGATGCGGAAGCTTGCGGATGCTGAGGTGCCGCTGAACAGCGTGCCGGCCTTCATCGAGGCACGCACGCTGCTATTGCCTGGCGACTCCGGGTTGTCGACGGCGCTCCTGACAAAGCCGGAGTTTCGCTCGCACTATCGCCTTGTCTATCGGGACGCGCTGGCGGTTGTGTTGGAGGTGCAGTAGTGACCATTCAGCGGCACAGGTAATCACCGCAATTCCATCTCGATAGGCAGCCGGAACTGCGGATGATTCGCGTACTGTGCGCGCTTGGGCTGTTTCCGTACTCACGGGTGCGCTCACTGACTGTTATGGACGTAGATTTCGGCCTGCCCGTCGCTATACGTACGACGGTAGCCGGGATCGACCGAGAGCTGGCGGGCCAGACTCTCCTTGGCATTGACCAGCACAAAGCCGGACTCATTCAGGTAAGGGTTCTGCTGGTAGAAATTGGCATCTGATTCGGTACGCAGCAGAATTTCCCCCATCCGCCCGCTATACAGATCGTTGCGTCCGTCGACGGCTACCGGATACATCGGCAGGTACCATGTGAGGAACCCTCCCCAGTTAAAGCTGTTGTACATCGGTCCCGGCGGTAAGGTTTGGCGCAGGTAGTTGCATGCATCTACGGGAAAGTTGGCACTGATGGTGCGGTTGAGATCGCGGGAATTGAAGCGCGTACTCTGGGCGACGAGCAGGATGATCAGCACCCATGCAGCGCCCGCGCCAGTCGCCTCCAGCCAGATCTGCCGGGCCGGTGTGCGCTCAGCAACCTGCCCTGGAAAAGCGCCCAGCGTCTCGGCAATGATGATAGCGGCTGTAAAGCAGATGAACCATGTGTCGCGCATTGTGCGCACGGAAACCAACGTGGCGGTGGTCAGCAGCAGCGCCTGGTATAGAGAGATCTTCGTCCGTTTGCCGAGGGCAAAAAAAGCAGCTGCGGTGATCAGCAATGGGACGTACTGAGCCGCGTCGGTGTAGCTGACCGGTTGCAGCTCCTGAATTGTGGAGTAGGTCAACTTGGCGCGGCTGTAGTTGATGACTACGTTATAGAGATGATAGGAATATGGCCCCACGCAGGTTGCGGCGACGCAGGCCGCCAGCACGGCGGCCACACGCGGCAGACGCAGACGCGGAGGCGTGGTTTGGTTCTCTATCCATCTCTTTACCGCCGGATGCAGATTCGCCAGAGCATGTATCACGGGCGGTACCAGCAATAAGCCTATAAGGAAGAGTCCATAGATGAACTGAATGTGCAGGTTGGCCCAGAGCAGAAAGAGAGGCGGCAGCAACCAGAGCCGACGAGTGTTACCGCTGCGTTCCGCCTCTAAGATCAGCGTCAGTACCACGACATAAAATGCCATGGAGAAAAAGACCGGGCGGGGCGCCAGTGAGAATAGGGATCCAAAGCAGGTTGCTGCCCAGAGCACCAGCGCGATCCAAAACCTTGCGGCAAGGCGAAGCAGCGACCACAAGAGCACCAGTGCGACCATGAAGGTTAGAGCCGAACCGAAAACTCCCAAGCCCATTAGCCCGAGCCAAGCGTAGGCGCGTGAGAGCAACACCTCGGAGCCCCAGCTATAGGCGATCCAGGGCAGGTTGGCCGCTGTCCCCGAGAGGATGCCGGTGTGCGGAACGCTGCCGTGCTGCACGATCCAGTTGCCCACAGCCAGATGCCAGAACACATCCAGATCGGTGACGCAGTACCTTCTTGTGAAGACGATCCAGGTGAGTCCGCTCAGCGCGGCGATAAGCGCGGTGAGCTGCAATATTCGCACGCGCGACAGTTCACGCAGTCCGCTTAGTAGGCCTACGACTGGATGCGAATCTTGTTGTGCTCCAGAGACTGTGCTTCCGCGCTTCCCCGTCCTCACGGGCCTCTGCTGCTGCTTCGAGGTCATATTTGTAAGCATAAAATTTCTGCAAAGCCGCGCGAAGTGATTGCGGTCACATCCACCGCGCACCGGGAAGCGAAGATAAGGCGAGCACCCAACGCGGTGACTGGCATCACACTCGCCGGCGAGCTGCTCGGGCGAAAATGTAATCTGCAATCATCGCGAACTCTATGTATTATGGCAGGTATTATCAGCACTGAGACGCCATCCCAGAATGCAGCCTGCCCCGCGCCAGCGGCGAGCTATGCCGTGCCGCGCTCCATGTTGTCCGTGGTGGATGGTTTGGTCTACCTGCTTTGGCTGAGCGTCGCCGGGTTTGTACTCTCGCATCACGAGAAGTGGGGCGATGAGGCTCAGTCCTGGTTGATTGCGCGCGACCTGAGCCTCCCTCGAATCTGGTTCTACGAACTGCGCTATGAGGGAACGCCGGGACTGTGGCACACAATCCTCTGGACTGCCCAGCACATCTTCCACATGCCCTACGCCGGCATTGGACCGCTGGGCCTGTGCTTTGCCGCAGCCGGTGCCGCCTTCATCTTGTGGAAGGCGCCGTTCCCGCGGCCGGTGCGCTATCTGCTGCTCTTCAGCTACTTCATTCTTTATCAGTATGCGGTAATCGCGCGCTCCTACACGCTGCTGCCGCTTCTGCTCTTCGGGGCCGCATCTTTCTTTCATGACCGCGAGCATCCGGAACGCATAACGATCCTGCTAATCCTGCTTTCGCAGTTGAGCGTGCACGGCTCGCTGATCGCAGATGCCATCGCACTTTTTTACGCCATCGATGTGCTGCGGAACTGGTCTTCGCTCTCGGAGCGGGCCCGCCGGTGGTTTCTGATCTGCGCCGCCATTCTGGTGGCAGACAATCTCTTCCTCTTCATCGTTCTCAATCCCACGCCGGACGTGGCCGAGTTCGCAGTGAAAAAGAACCCGCAATTGTACGGCCGCTATGAAGCGCCGCCGCTAATAAAATTGAGGTCGATCCTCTCCGGCGCGTTTCTGGACTACCTGCTTCCATCTTCGATCTTCCTCGCAATCCTTGGCGCATGGTTCTACACGCGCCGACGGCTTCTCCTCTTCCTGCTTCCGCTTGGTTTGATTGTGGGCCTGTACGTAAAGGTGCATGGCATGGCTCAACATCACGGGACTGCATTTGTCGCGGTGGTCGCCAGCCTCTGGATTGCGTGGCCTTCAGCAACTGAGCAGCATAAATTTGATCTCTTTCAGCGGCGCTGCCTGCAAGGGGTCTCGCTCTTGCTTGCACTCTGGTTCGGACTTAATGTTTGGGATACCGTGGGCGCCATCCGCTTGGAGCAGAAGGCGCCGTATTCGGGTGCCCATGATGCTGCCAACTACCTTCGTCCGCTGGTCGCACAGGGTAAGTCGATCTACGGCTATGATTTCTTCATGAACGCCATACAGGCCTACTACGATCGCAACATCTTTGCCAACCAGCCCTCCACCTTCTTTCATGAGGGGATACCCTTGCGCGGCCAGCATCTGGATCCGAATGAGCTGCAGGCTGCCGGCCCTGATTATGTCGTATTGATGCTCGGCTATCCCGATCGGGATCTACCGTACCTCGAAGCATTCCTCGCTAATCTAGGATATAAGGCGGTCCATTACTCAGACGGATGGTCGATCTATAAGCAGTCGAGATACGATGGCCAAGCCTATTTGATTTTCGCCCGAGTCGGCGCAATGCAATAGGCCGTAGTACCTTCGCTCGTATTCGATATCAGTTCGCGCTCTGCTGATCTGTGGGCTTGTTTCCGAAAGAGCGTTCTGAACCGGGGCGGACAAATACATAGACCGGATGCCCGTTCGGATAAACCCTGAACGTGGCTGCCAGTTGGTACTGGCCTGCCAGCGTTTCGACAGCGGCAATCAGGTCGCGTTGGCCGCTGTGGTGTCCGTTACGCCATAATTTTTCTTCGACGGCAAGGAATGCTTCAGATTGCGGGCCATAGATCAGCACTGCTGGACGCCGAGCTAACAATCTAGCCGCTTCTTCCTTTGCGAAAGCGTCCGGCATTACGTCGATATTGTGCGAACCGGACAACGTAGGCGGCCCACGGTGCGTTGCCCCATAAAAGAAGCTGAGTTCCGGATAAGTAAATATCGTATCGCTTGGAGATGAGTTCTCCTTAATGATTCGAACGGTGTTGTCGACGAAGTCTACCGTGTTTGCAGGGAGGAGCATCCCTTTCAACTCAGGCAAAGTAGATTGTTGCGTTGCCGTCGACACGGGAGGCTCCTGCCAGAATCCCGAGAATTCAAATGGAGCAAATGTTTTTAGCTGAGTCTCGAAAAAGAGAATTCCCCCGCATACTGCGTAGATCGCCCACTTTCGCCAGTCCCTAATATCTTCCAGCAGCGCGGCCAGGAATAATCCCAAGCCAGGAACAATCATCGCCTCAAATGCCGGATAAGAGAGCGAGAGCATGAACGCAATGGAAAACGAGACGCTAGCGAATAAGAGAAACTGCGACTTGGCGGCGCGAGAGGATTTTGCTTGCAGAAAAATCCATGAGTACAAAGACGATCAGTAAGCCACTTCCAAACAGCACGAAGTAGATGAGGGGCTTCATCACGTGGATTGCAAATCTGCGAGGTAGATTGGTGCAGAACTTAAGCTCGCCAATCGAATAGGCGATGGGACAATGAGGGTAACGCCGATCGCGCTGATTCCCGAGCAAAAGCACGCCCACCAATTTGAAGCATGGAAAGGGACTCCGTCATCCGATTCGTGCGCGTTCATGCCCGTTCTATGCACCGACCCCCAGCAGAGCAACAATGACGGCAATACCAATCGCCACCTCCCATTTCATCGAGCTCATCACGAAGATTGCGCGAGTCAAGAAATCCATGGGGTGAGAAAACTTAGCTGCGGGACCGGTCACGAATATCTGGCGCAGAAAAGTCTGGAGGATGCCCATACGAACGAACCAGGCAACGAGGAGAGAACACGGAGCGAGCCATGCTGCGGCATAACCGCCCAGATATGCTGCGGCCTTGCGAATACCTTCCAGACGAATTAAGCACGTGCCGATCACGACCGGAACCGCAACGGTGATTGCGAGCCCGATGGTTTGCTTGGAGGATAGGCAAAGGAAAGAGAACACTCCCGCAGTGCAGCCGAGTGTGAACAATGCCCGGAAACTTCGGTTCTCATCCAACGCATAGCTGGACACGAGACCGCTGGCCATTGCCAAAAGAATCGTGAAGTGATTGTACGAACTTAGTGGATCGGCCCGGTCGCCGGTTGAAGCGATCATGGTGACAATGGTCGCCAAGGCTGCGTTTCTGGCTTTGAAGAAGCGAGCTAGCCAGCCATAGAGCAGCAGTGATATCAGGAGTCGCTCTACTATTCCCGCGCCCCGTATGGCGACCATTGTCTTTCCGAAGACGGAGAGTACCGCTGCCGTTCGGAGGAGGAATAGTGGCGGAGTGGCCCCATATCCATCGCGGTAAGGAATGCCGCCACCAAGGATGCCGAGTCCTCCACCGAAGCATCCATCGCCGGATCGCAAACCCAGAAAGCGGTTCCAGAACAACAGCAGGAAAAACGCTGTAACGATTACCGTAATGATTGCACCGGCGATAAACACCGGTGCGCGATCGGATCGGCCAGCGACTTTCATATTGCTCCGCGAAAAGATGACGTACGAGACGATTGAAATCTGAGATTTACTTCGCGGCGCCCGAGCCTGCCTTCATTTTGTCTCCATGCTCTTTGGCTTGCGCAATCATCTTTTGTACCTGTGAGCGAGCCGGATGGTTCGGGTTCGTCTTCAAGAGCGTTTCCCAGCATTCGATGGCGCCCTTCACATCACCGTTCACCTGCCATTTCAGCATGCCGAGATTGTAAAGTGCGTTGGCAGATTTGGGATCGATCTGGAGTGCCTTGTCCAACGTTGCAATCGCCTTGTCGCCGGAGCCGGCATAATACTGGGCGTTCGCCAGTTTCGTCAGCACATCCGCCGTGGGGGCTGTGTTGGCCGCCATCTCGTAGTATTTGGCAGAATCGCTAAACTGCCGGCCTGCGTAATAGAAGCCACCGACCTTCATCATGGTGGCGACATCTTTCGGATTCTGGTTGAGCGTTTGCAGCAGCGGCGCAACCTGCTTGTCGGTCATCCTCTTCATCGCATCCGGCGTTATGGAATCCGGTGATACGCCTGGAGGTAATGCGCCCGCCGAGCCGGGTGTGCCGGGCTGAGCTCCGGCAGAGATTGAGGCGCTGGCCGTCTGTGAAGCCGTCGATCCCCGGAACAGGAATCCGACCGTTACGCCAACTAGCAAGCAAATTGCAGACAAGGCGTAGACCTGCATTGAGGGCCAGCCGGTTTTAACGTTCTGATTGTCATCACTCATTGTTGCAGGTACTCCTCTTGATAAGAAACATCATTCCGGATTTTCGCCGGACAGCTCTGCAGGAAGGCGTCGGGCTGCTTACCTCTTCCAGCGCAAGACATGTGCTTAGGTTTATTATACCTTCCCTCTTACGGCTAACTGGCTCGACCGGTGCGCAGTGGAAGGGTACAGAATCGCGTTCAATTAGTTGTGGCGCTGAGCCTCCTGTGCGAGTTGGAGTGCCTTTAGCGCCGTAGGGTCCCCTGGGTTGAGTTGTAACTCGGTGTTGAATTCGCGGACCGCAGTTGCCGAATCACCTTGCGCCAAGCGCACTCCGCCCAACAGCAAGTGCGCGCCTGGCCATGTAGGGTCAACCGCGATTGCCTGCTGGGCGGCCAATTCTGCCTCCTGCAGTTTGCCCTGCTTGAACTGGGCGGCGGCCAGAAGAACCAACCATTTTGGACGCGCTTCGAGTGCTACTGCCTTGTCGATGTAGCTCTCGGCACCAGCGGCATCATCGTTGCTCCATGCGGCGTTTCCAAGATCAAAGAGCGCGAGAGCATTGTCGGGTTGGATTTCCAGAGAGCGCTTGAGCAACGCAGTACCTTCCGTCAAATTGCCCTGCTCCAACTTGTTCACCCCAAGATTGACAAGCGCGCGGGCATTGCGCGGAGTGAGCGTAACGGCACGCTGGAAGAGGGTGATGTCGTTTCGCCACACGCCTTGGTAAGAGATGGTCTGAACCACTGCCGCAGTCAGCAGCACGGCCGTCGCTATCGCCAGGGAGTTCCTGGTGGTGCGTTGCACCGTAGATCCAGAAAGCTTCTTCAAGCCGGCGGCCAGCGCGATCCCGAGGGCGATTGTGGGCAGGTAAAGATAACGGTCGTGAACCAATTCAAAATCAGGAAACAGTTTGAGATACAGCGGTGCAATCAAAGGAGCAATTGCCCACACCGCGCAGAAGCAGAAGAGCCGGCGATCGGAGAGGCGCTGAAAGAGCCAGCCCAGCGCAACCAGGACTGCAGCCAGCAGCAGGAATGGCACGCAAAAGGCCGAACTTCGCCAATCTGAAACAAATGCCAGCGGGTAGAAGAGACCCAGTTTGATCGGGAGCAGCAGGTGCGAGAGGTAAAACCAAAGTGCCGCAGGAACGGTCAGCGCCATTTGATGGTCGCCCGCTTTTGAGAGCGGATGGGCAAAGCCATGCAGAACCTGGCTGCGCAGAACCAGGAAGGCACACGAAGAAAAGAGGAGCGAAGACCCTGTCAAAAGGATTGCGGGCCGACTTACCTTACTCTCCACAGCGAAAGCCAGCGCCATCAGAAGAGCTGGCATGACAACGCCTGTCTCTTTCACGAAGCAACTGGCGGTAGCCAGCAACCATGAAGCGACCCACCACGCCGGACTGGCGCTCTGCAGCCACCGCAATAGGGCGAGCCCGGAAAGCAATAGAAGGGCTGCCATCAGCGGATCAGCGGCATCTGACACCCAAGTCACGGCCTCGACGTGCGTAGGATGAAAGGCAAAGACCGCGGCCGCGAGCATCGCGAAAACACGATCATTCAGCAACCTGCATGCCAGACGAAAAACCAGCACCACACAAAGTAGGTGTAGGAATATTCCACTGAAGTGCCACCCGATGGAATTCGTCCCTGCCAGCCTGTGCACCAGATCTACCCACAACAGCGCAATGGGACGGTAGAAGTTAGACGCGTGATTGAGGATCACGTCTTGACTGAAAACCGCCGGAAGATCCTTCCACCGCAGAAGTGCTAGGTTGTCAACCATGGAGTGATCGTCGTACACGAACCCCAGGCTTAGACTGCGGGCATAGACAAGCAGCGTCAGCATCACCAGCAAGAATTCGGGGCAGCCGGGCCGCTCCAGGTATTCACGCCATGAGCTGCGGAGTACTGCGGACTTGAGGGGAGAGCTAACTAATTCCATGCACTGTTTGACCGTGCCGCAGGTGGCGACAGAGATCTCTCCCAAGCGGAATTTCGGCTCGTCTCAGGTGGCAGAAGACACCCAGACAGACCGTGGCGTGAAGCCTCGTCGACGGTTTTGAACTGTTACTACTCATTTGCTCCAGCGACACGTCTTGCAAAATCGGTCCCGACTACGTTTTCTCGCTTGGAAGACGACAGGACAGAGAGAAGACTCAGAACACTGCTACTCACTTCTTAGTCGCAGCCAACGTGCCAAAGTGCGAATTTTCACTACGAAATATTTTCGCCTTATTTTCCAATATGTTATAGATGCTTAGCGAACAAATGCAGTCGGTCCATTGAGAGACTTGTGGAAAATGACGCTTTCTCAGATGGTTTTGCCCCATAAGTAAGTGCCGCGGACAAGGCTTGGCTGAGGCCGCCATCGGCTTGCTGCCAACAGCTTTGAGGTCACCGTAGTCACTAGCAATCTGACGGATTACGATGGAGCTACAGTTGCTTGTAGTTCGGCAGGTGTTCTCACTCTCACCCCCGTCGTGCGACTCAGGTTGGGCAGATTTGCGCTTTGCGTTTTGAAGTGAACTTATTATGAAAAAACAAGCCATCATGATTGGCGGTGGGCCTGCCGGTCTAACTGCAGCCTACGACCTTCTTACCCGCACGGACATTCATCCCATTGTGATTGAGCGATTTGACTACATGGGCGGCATCTCGCGCACCGTGCAGTACAAGGGCAACCGCATGGATATCGGCGGCCACCGCTTCTTTTCCAAGAGCGACCGCGTCATGAACTGGTGGCTGGAGCAGTTGCCGCAGGAGGCGCCCGGCCAGTCGGAGAACGAAGACGATGTCATGTTGGTGCGTGGACGCAAATCGCGCATCTACTTTCTGCGCAAGTTCTTTGAGTATCCGATTCAGCTCAGTAAAGCGACACTCGTAAATCTGGGGCCGGCGCGTACGGTGCGCATCGGCCTCAGTTATTTGCGTGCGATGATGTTTCCCAATCGCAAGGTGGAGAACCTGGAGCAGTTCTTTATCAACCGCTTTGGGCGAGAGCTGTATCTCACGTTTTTTAAGTCCTATACCGAGAAGGTCTGGGGAGTGCCATGCGACCACATCAGCGCGGAGTGGGGGGCGCAGCGCATCAAGGGGCTTTCCATCCGCAAGGCCATCGCGCATTTCCTGAAGCAATCCAGCAAACCGGACGGAGACATTGCGCAGAAGGGCACCGAGACCTCGCTGATCGAGCAATTTCTCTATCCCAAGCTCGGGCCTGGGCAGATGTGGGAGAAGATCGCCACGCGGATCCAGGAGATGGGCGGCGAGATCATCACCAACTTCAACATCACTTCCGTGGAGGTGAAAGACGGGCAGGTGGTGGCCGTGGGCGGCCATAGCTCCGATGGAAGCACGCGCCATTTTGCGGGTGACTATTTCTTCTCCACCACATCGGTGAAGGAACTGGTGCAGGCCATGGTGGAGGGTGGCAGCCAAGTGCCGGAGAACGTGCGCGAAGTGGCGGAAAATCTGCAATACCGGGACTTCATCGCGGTGGGGCTGCTGGTGGATAAGTTGAAGGTGAGCGAGCCCGGCGGCAAGCACGGGGAGCTGGTCAAAGATAACTGGATCTACATCCAGGAGCCCGATGTTTTGATTGGGAGGCTGCAGGTCTTCAACAACTGGAGTCCGTTTCTGGTCGCCGACCGTTCGAAGGTCTGGCTAGGCGCCGAATACTTCTGCTATGAGGGCGACGAGCTGTGGACACGCTCCCCTGAAAGCATGGCCAAGCTGGCGGCCGACGAGCTGGCAAAGATCGATATCATCGAGCGCCAGGACGTGCGCGACACCGTGGTGGTGCACATGGCTAAGACCTATCCTGCGTACTTTGGCGTCTATGACCGCTTTCAGGAGGTGCGCGACTATGTCGATGGGATCTCCAACTTATATCTGATTGGCCGCAATGGAATGCACAAGTACAACAACCAGGACCACTCGATGCTGACGGCAATGACCGCCGTGGACAACATCATCGAGGGCCGTCGCGACAAGCAGAATATCTGGGAGGTGAACACCGAACCGGATTATCACGAGAGCAAGGAGAAGTAGCGACCGGAAGTCGCTTTGAGTGGAGGCAGAATGCCTCCGGACACCTACTGTCGTGATTTCCGTCACAGGAGGGGTGCGTCTGTGAGGGTAGAATGTTTGCGGAACTCGCATCTGCTGGAAGCCGCCAAGCTGAGCGATTTCGCACTAGCGGTGAGGGAAAGGTTTTCGAGGTGCGGCGTTGTACTTTGGCTTTCGAATCATGAGTGAACAGACCCGAAATACGGCGAATCCTGCGCGATATGCCCCAGAAATCGCCCCGGCCAGCAATTCTGCAACCTGCCTATCCCGCTAGAAAACAAACTGTTTGCTCGATTTCTGCAATTGGCCCAACAGTTGCAAAACAATCTATAGCTTCCCTGGAAAGTAGGAGCCCGAAATGGGTTTGAAGTCTCTCTGGACCAAGGTATATCAGACGCTCGCTTCAGTGCGAACGGGCATTTTTCTCATTATTGTTGTTGGTATCTTTTCGGCGGTTGGTACGGTCATTCTGCAGCGGCCCACCTCGGAGCCGGAGGACATGCAGCGCGCTTACTCGCCGGAGACCCTGCTCTGGCTCGACCGTCTCGGGCTCACCGATATCTTCCATACCTGGTGGTTCCTCACGCTGCTCTGCCTGTTCTGCCTCTGCCTGATCTTCGTCTCGGTAGACCGCATGCCGAATGCGTGGAGGGTTTACACCAAGCCGGTCCGCTTTGCCGAGCCGAACTTCCGCTTGAGCTTGCCCCAGAAGGTGCAGATCGCGGTAAAGGACGAGGCTGGCGCCTTGTCGGTGGCCGATCGTGTTTTGAGCCGCTTGGGCTTCAAGCCGCAAAGGGTGACTGAGAACGGTGGCACCGGGTTATATGCGGAGAAGCAACGCTTTTCTGTACTTGCCGTCTACCTGGTCCACCTGAGCCTGCTTTGCATCTTTGCCGGATACATCGTGGACGGGATCGTCGGTTATCGCGGCAACATCAATGTGCCGGAGGGACAGGCGCTCGCCCAGATTTCGCTGCGCGATAACAAACCTGGTGAGAGCAACAAAAAGACGCTTCCGTTCCTGATCCGCTGTGACGGCGCTGGGGAAGAGACCTATGCCGATGGCAGCCCGAAAAAATGGTGGTCGAAGCTGACGATCATCGATCAGGGCAAGGAAGTTGCCGCCAAGATGATCGTGGTCAACGATCCTCTGGTGTACAAGGGAATTCGCATTTATCAGTCCAGCATGGGCCAGTCCAGCACGCCCAAGACACTCACCTTCGCGGCGACGCCAACCGCCGGGGGCGAGGCGGCGATGGTTGAGGTTCCGTTGGGCGGCAAAGCGTTGCTCGCAGATGGAGAGAGCCTCAGTGTGTTGCGCTGGGTTCCCGACTACTACGTTCAGGACAACGAGGTCTATAAGAAATCCGACGATCCGGAGAATCCCGCGGTCCAGCTTGGCTTGACCAATGCCAAGGGCGAGACCAAGAAAATGTGGATACTCTATCGGGAATTGAACAGCACCAAAGGCCAGGACGCGCCCTTTGAATTTGCGCTGAAGGGCGCACAATGGGCGCAGTTTACGGGGCTGGAGGTTTCATACCATCCCGGGCAGTTTGGCGTCTGGATCGGCGTCGTGCTCATGGCGATCGGGCTGGTGATTGCCTTCTACACGCAGCACACCCGCATTTGGGCCACGATTGCCGAGGACGGCAAGGGCGGCAAGCTTCTCTGGGTGGGTGGCACGACCAATAAGAATCGCGACCGCTTCCATACGAAATTTGAGCAGATCAAGAGCGCCCTGCAAGAGGAATTGAGTGGCCAAGCCGCGGCCAATAACAACCGTAAGATCGAAGAGAAGACGCTGACCAAGGCCTAAGTCCAAGGCCAGCGCAGGAGCTATAAAGTTATGTCAGAAGCACGAGTAGTACGGCAGCAGCCAGCCACCGGAGCCGCCTTGCTGGTTTTTGTAGGACTGGGCATCGCCTTCTCGCTGCTGGTTGCGCTCTTGGCGGCCGCCAAGACGCATTCCGGTCCTATCTATGGCGAGGCCAACATGCTGTACGCCGCCTTGGTCCTTTACGTCGGCGCGGCAACGCTGTACATGGGATATGGCGTAACTGGTGTTGAGCGCTACGTCAACGCTGCCACACTGTTGACCGCCGTGGGGTTTGCCGCCAATACCGCTGCGGTGGCGCATCGCTGGTCCGTTGCCGGACGTCCGCCCTTCTCGAATATGTACGAGATGCTGCTGAGCTTTGTGTGGACCCTCGCGTTGCTTACCCTGATCGCCGAGAAGGCTTACAAGGTGAAGATCATCGGATCGATCACCATGCCCATCACCGTGGTCTCGGTAATCCTGATGCAGCTGTTGCCCAGCGAAATCCGTCCCCTGGTTCCGGCATTGCAGTCCACCTGGCTTCAGGTACACGTGACACTGGCGATGCTCTCCTACGCCGCCTGCGCGGTCAGCTTCGCTTTGGCAATGATGTTCCTGATTCAGGACAACATGAAGACCGAGACCTTCCAGGCCATCACTTCGGGAGGAATGATTGCGGTTTACCTCGGCATCCTGGCGACCCGCTTCCGCGCCGGCGCGCTTGCCGTAACCGCCTACGATCTGGAACAGAAGACCGAGGTAATGATTTCACGTGGGCATCCGCTCTTTATTCAGATTCCGGACCTGGGCTGGCTCTACGTTCTGGTTCTGCTCTCGACCGTTGCCCCCCTGCTGTTGTACATCGCCGGACGAGTTAAGAAGGACTCCTCGCTGCTCGACGCCGCCAGCAAAGGTATGTTTATCTCCATGTTGCTGCAGGCCGCCGGCTTGGCCATCTTTGTCGCACGGGTGAAGAACGGCCAGTACGGTTCGCCCGATGCGGAAGGTCTGTTCTCCACCGCGCTTCCGGCAAACCCATTCCTGCTTGCAGGAATCGTGGGCGGAATCGTCGCCGGTCTGCTTTATTTGCTGCTGTTGTGGAGACGCGAAGGCTTGCAGAGAATGATGCCTTCGGCCAATGACCTGGACCGCGTGACCTACAAGATCATCTGCATCGCCTTCCCACTGCTGACTTTGATGATCGCCGCTGGCGCTTACTGGGCCAATCAGACTTGGGGAAGCTACTGGAGTTGGGATCCGAAAGAAACCTGGGCGGCCATAACGTGGCTGGTATACGCGGGATATCTGCACATGCGCATCACGCGCGGGTGGAAAGGACGCCGCGCTGCCTGGTTTGCCATCCTCGGTTTTGCCGTGGTGATCTTCACCTTCTTCGGCGTTACCTACCTGCTGCCCGGCCTGCATGCTTATGCCGCTGGCTGATCGGTTTTGGTAGGAAAAATGGCCGTCGCGATTCCGTCGCGACGGCCATTTTCTGTGGTGTGCCGAGTTCGCGAGCCTGAAGCAATCCCTTTCACATCCTGATACAACATCACCGACTCGAACAACCCCGCTTGGAAGATTCAGCGAACGCGATTGTGGCGAAGTAGTCTTTTGTTTCAAGGGAGGAGCACGGCTCGGTGATGTGCTATGCCGTGCAGGAACGCACGAAGGCCACGTCTGCGGACGTGGCCTGAACGTGGAAGCGAGCTCCCGAAACAATTGCCGGTAAACGTAATGTCTTATTTGGGAGCTTTGAACTGAAAGATCTGGATGCGGCGGGCGTCGACAATGTATACGCGGCCAGTCGAATCAGCCCACATTCCAGTCGGTGCATTGAACTCTCCCATTCTGACGCCAGGACGCCCCAACGTTCGTAAGAATTGGCCATCGTGGTTGTACATTCGAACCAATCCATTACCAGGGTCACTCACGTAAATGTCACTTTCAGAGTCCATGAACAGACCAGGCGCTGGCCACTTACTCAAATCGGCGTTCTTTGTAATTTTGAATTCCCTCAGGAATTTCCCCTGCAAGTCCAAAACATGGATGCGCGTTTCATCAAGCACGATCACTTCGTCGTTATGGACTAAAACCGCTTCAGGGTCCTTGAATCGGCCTGGGTCAGTGCTTCCGGCTCTTGTACTAAAGCCCGACCCGCCGTCGATTGTTCCGACTCGTGCCAACACATTGCCCTGCAGGTCAAGAATGAAAAGCACATGCCGAGGGGGATCAAGAACGTACAGGTGTCCCGCTTTGCGGTCGATTGCGATGCCACCGGGACGTTCAAAAAGGCCTTCATCCCCGACGCTCCCGATCGTGCGGACAAACGTACCGTCTGAGGCATAGACCAAGACCACTCCGCGCTCTGAATCCGAGACATAAATATTGTCGTCGCCGTCCACGGCAACTCCGTTCGGTGATTGGAGGCGTTTGCCTTGCCCGCCAACGATTTGAAACGAGTCTTTGGCATTGGGGGCAAGCACGTGCAGTCCCTGGGCAGCGACATCGGTGACGATCACGCGCTGCCGCGAGTCGGTCGTCACCGATCGGGGCTCTTGTAAGACCTTTTCAGGGCCATATGCGAGGGAAACGATCGAATCGCGAAGCCCTTCAACCACAGAGTGCCCTTTCACGACTTTCACCGCGTGCTCGGGTGGCTGAAAGTCCTGAACAAATTGCTCATCGCGAGGAAGCTCTATGCTCGGCGGCACCTGTTTCGTTGCATCTTCTTCGTTCAGTTGTTTTACGTCAGGTAGAGCCTTGGGGGATGTGGGCGGTTGGTCGGAAAGCGACCTGGTCACCATGGAGTCAACGAACAAACTAAGCTTCGTCAGGGGTTTGTACTTGCCATCGGCGGAAAACGCGCCAACGTATTCCAATTGGCAGCCTGAGCCGAGATCCACTCGTGGAAACGCCCGAACCGGTGTTGCCGACTCTCCAACTGCCGGCGAATTCTTGCTGGCATCCGGCGACTTGCGAGCGTGACACAACTCACCTGTGGTCAGCAGTGCTAGCCCCAGAAGTAAAACAGGAATCGTCGTCGAAAAATCACAGCTGAAAATCCCTGAAGTGACACATCGAATCTTTTCCGCGCCCATACCGCAACTTCCTTCCAACCGTTTCAGTGCCGCGTTCTAACCACAGCTAATAGTGCAGAGCAGTTACGTTGCCAGCCTCACGCAAATCGTGAGTTGCCGGTCTGATCGATCTCAACTATACCGGCAGCATTAGTTGGCCCTGTGCTTGGGTTGCAGAGATGTTCGCAAATGCATGGCTTGAGTGATGCGACTCAAAAAAAGTATCCAGCTTACCTGCTCGCGGGGGCAAATGGCGCAATGAGCGAGGCATTTCCATCAGGCAGGCGACGCTGATGTGCTTCACAAAATATCCGAGTTACATGAGAGTTCATCGGTGCTTTAAGCAAATAACCAGCACTGGATAGATTCAAAGATTTTACAATTTGATCATACGAGGTATTGAAACCAATGATCATGGCTGACGCCGAAACCGCGCGAAGAGAATGTGTCCGCAGATTCCGGCTTTTCACCGTACTAAGTTTCATGATCGTGGTGCTGGCCGCCTACGGCGTCGCACAATCGGGCAAGCGTCTTATTTTGAAGGACGGGACCTGGCAGGGCATCACGAAGTATGAAGTGCGCGGGGATCGCGCGCGTTACGTAAGCTCCGTGCGAGGGGAGTGGGAGGAAGTACCTAAGGCACTCGTTGACTGGAAGGCTACGGAGGAATGGAACGCGGGACTGAAGCAGGAATCTCCGGAACTGCGCGAGTTCGACGCCGAAGACGCCGAAGAGGATGCAGAACTCAAGGCGGAAGCAGCAAAGACACCTGCGGTAGCGCCCGGGTTGAAACTCCCGGATTCGGGAGGTGTCTTCATGCTCGACAGGCTTACCGGTCAGCCATCGCTCAATGAATTGATACAGCACGAAAGTAAGGTGAACAAGGACTTACGTACGGCTGTAAACCGCAAGGCCTACCTCACGGAGACATTCGAATTGAGAGGAGCAAATGCCCACGTCCGCGCCCATGTTCAGGCCCCGGAGATCTTCGCCAAAATTGACCTTGATGAGAAACCGCCTGCACAGCAGATTGCCTTGGCAGACCGTTTCCGCATCTTGCGCCTGGAGTCCAAGAACGACTCGCGTGTTCTCGCTAGCGTGGTGGTAAGTGTGCTGGGAAAACAGAACCAGTCACAGCAGTTCGTGCCGGCGCGCATTGAAAGCTTCAGCGAAGGCTGGTTGAAGATCATTCCGGACGGAGCTCTCGAACCAGGTGAATATGCACTTGTGGAGATGCTCGGCCAAAGTGAATTCAATTCTTATGTATGGGATTTTGCCATTGATGCAAACACCCAGTTGATTTCAACGCACTGAGCTGGGGCGAAAAACAGCCTGTATCCAACAGAAGGCTTGTAGTTGGGACACGTCAGCCCGGAATTGGTGGGGCCTACTTGCAGATCCGGCAGCAAGTCTAGTGCAGGCCTCTCTTCCACTTCCTTCTTAACTGTTCAGATCGAAATCGCATTCTTGTTCTCATCCATAGCTGCTCCTAGATATTCAAGAGTAATTCGCCACTCCAACATAATTTTCTCTCGCGACGAACCAACAATTCAGCTACTCTGAACGAAGCTACTCTGAATGGACGATGTCAATCCGTCCGAATGCTTCCGCGCTCGGGCGCGTCCCTGAAGTCGGTGGCATGGCGAGCAAACCTGGCATTCGAGGCAAGCCAATGAGTGCGACATCCACTAGGAGCATTGAACAGACAGTTGCGAGTGAGTCCGTCTCTTCATCATGGTGGCCGATTGCCGACTTGGCAGTGTTGGGCGTGTGGATAGTGGTCACCTACTTCACACTGCTCCATCATGAAAAATGGGCTGACGAGGCGCAGGCTTGGCTGCTGGCTCGCGATCTCGATTTGCCGACGCTCTGGTTCAAAGAATTGCGTTATGAGGGATGTCCGGGATTGTGGCACACGATACTCTGGGTGGCGCAGCATTGGTTCCATGCTCGCTATGCAGACATCGGGCTGATAGGTTTGGCGTGCGCAACCGCTGGCGTTGCCTTCATGCTATGGAGGGCGCCGTTTCCGCGTCCACTGCGTTACCTGCTGGCCTTCAGCTACTTTATCGTGTACCAGTACGCTGTGATCGCGCGACCCTACACGCTGATACCTCTACTGGCATTTGCCGCAGCCCACTTTTTCCGTGATCGTGAGCGTCCAGAGCGCATGACCCTGGTGCTGGCTTTGTTGTCGTTGGTCACCGTCCACGGAATCTTAATCGCCGCCGGGCTCGGTGTGGCATACCTGCTGGAAACAGCCAAAGACTGGCGCTCGATGAGTTTGCCTCTGCGTCGGCGCTATGTCGTTTGCATTAGCTTCATGCTGCTGCTGGTGTTGTTCTTGTTCGTGATCCTGAAGCCGACACCCGACGTAGAAGTACTTGCGTCAATGAATGATCCGGGGCAACCGCCGAAGCTAGTCCAGCTCACATCAGTTCTGTCTGGCGCTTTGATGGACCACGTTATTCCGTCAAGCCTCTTTTTGTTACTCGCTGGGGTTTGGTGCTATATGCGCCGCCGACTGATAACGCTCGCGCTCCCGACAGCGCTGCTGGTGGCTTTCTATGTCATGGTTTATGGGCGGGGACAACATCAAGGCACGCTGTTTATCGCAGTGATTGCTGGCTTATGGATTGCCTGGCCGACTGAGCAGGAACAAAAGGCTTTCATTAAAGAGCGTCGGGCTACGCAGGCAATGATTGCGCTGCTCGCTTGCCTTTTTGTCGTTAACGTATGGGATGCTGCCGTTTCCATTCGGAATGATTATTTGTACCCATACAGCGGCGCAGAAGACGCGGCTAACTACTTGAAATCCGTCGGGGCAAGCGCCCGGGGCCCTATCTTCGGTCTCTGGGATGGCGTGGTTGGGGTGCAGGCTTATTTTGACCACAACATCCTCTCCAACACGCAGACTGCTTACTACCATCACGGTTCGCTGCTCGCGCACCGCGTCGTTGATCTCGGCGAGTTCGCGGCTGCACGGCCCGAGTACATTATTTATTACTCGTTGTTTCCGGACAGGGATTTCCGCAGCATAAATGCTCCATTGAATGCCTTAGGTTACGGCGTGGTGCATTTCTCGGATGGCATTTTGTTTTTCAAGCAGTCTGGGTACGGACATCAGGCTTACTTCGTCTACCGGAGAACGGTTAACTGACGCGATGTTCTCACAGATGAAGGAACTGCTTCATGCTGTCGACGTACGCCGCTAAGAGAGGTCGCCACAAGCCGTCGAACCAAAAATCTCGATCCTCCGAATTTCCTTGGGAATTCACGTCGACCCGTATCATAATTGCCATATAGGTATTGTTAAGGCTGTGATTAAGGCTACCCCATAGGGAGTTCTGCCCCTGTGGCGAGAAGCTACGTCTCTGGGAGAAAACTTTGTCTCTGCGTCGCTCATTATCCGTTCTGCTGGTTTCGGCGGTTCTCCTCTGCGCGCCATTATGGCTGTTCGCACAGTATCCCGGTGAACCCAAGGCCGAAGCGTTTAATGGGTACTCGTGGTATCGATCTGGCGGTACTGTGAACGGTACCAAGGTGCCGAACTTTACAGTGGGGTGGGCCAACCAGTTTATTTTTCACGCGAGCCATTGGACGGCATTGCTGGTGGATGTGAACGGCCACTACAACTCTTCCGCCAGCGCGCTCGATCTGGCATTCGGGCCGCGCCTCCAACTTCCCATGGGACACTTCACCCCGTTCGGTGAAGTTTTAGCTGGGGTTCAGCATTTCAGTCCGAAGGGTCTTCCCAGCAACAACGCAGCAACGTACATTGTTGGCGTTGGAATCGACGTAAAGGTCAATTCGAGGTTTTCATTTCGTCCGTTTCAGCTCTCTTTCGTAAACTCCAGCTACACCATCTTTCCCGCACCTGCGCAGCAGTTCAACGGCTTTCGCGCGCAGAGCGGTTTGCTCTACAGACTCGGAGGGCGCTTGCCGGGAGCTGTCATCTTGGCATCCTGCAGCGCGGAACCGTTGGAGGTGGAGGCCGGTACTGCGGTCAAGATTGGCGTGACCACGAAAGGTTTCCCCCGCAAGCGATCGTTAAGGTACTCCTATGCGAGCACCGGCGGCGCAATTGCCGGAAGCACGGAGAGGGAATCCGTGGATACCACCGGGTTGAAGCCGGGTGTCTACACGGTCAGCGCCAGTGTTACGGATAACAGAAGGGGCGAGCACCAGCAGATGACGGGCTGCAACGCGACATTTACGGTGAACGCAGAGACGGCTCCCTCAGTCGTAGTTGCCGAGACGAAAGCGCCCTCGGCTCCGCCAGTCGCAGTGGCCGAGACGAAACCACCGTCGGTTCAGCCGGTCGCTTCTGCACAGGAATCATCGAAGTCCGGTGATAGCGCGGCGTCCACCGCGGCCACCACCGCAGCGCCCACGACGGCGGCCACCACCACAGCGCCCACCGCGGCACCAACCACAGCCACTACCACGGCCGAAAAAGCCAAAGCGCAACCAGTGGCGGTCACTCCTCAAGCAGCGTCTGCACAGCAGAAGCCACTGAAGTTCGGGGCCATTGAGTTCAAACCCGACCCGAAGCGCCCGACCCAGCTTGACAGCGAAGCCCGGGGCGAACTCGATCATTATGCCGATGCCCTCGTTGCAGCGCCGGATCTCAAGGGTGTAGTGGTTGCACATGCAGAGGCCAAGCAAGGCAAGCAGCTTCGCAGCCTCGCCGCAAAGCGTGCCGCGGATGCCAAGGACTACCTGGTTAAGGAGAAGGGCATTGATGCGACGCGCATCCAGCCTCGTATCGGCCGTGGCGGTGGCAAAACGACCGAACTCTGGATCGTTCCCGCAGGCGCCAGCTTTGCAACAGAGCGCAATGCGGTAGTCGAGGAAAGCAAGACCAAGCCGGTTACTCGCAGCCCGTTGAAGAGCAGGAATGCTCAGAAGAACGCAAAGGCGGCCCCGGCGGTTACAGTGGCACAGAAATTACGGAAATCCGATGACACTGCGGTGTCTACCGCGGCCGCTACCACGGCCACTACAACCTCGGCGCAACCGGTGTCGGTCAACGCTCAGTCATCGTCCGCACTGCCGCAGCCGTCGAAGTTCGGCACGGTCGAGTTCAAGCGCGACGTGAAGCGCCCGACCCGGGTGGATAACGAAGCCAAGGGCTTGCTTGACCGTTATGGTGATGACTTGGCTGCAAAACCAGAGGTCAATGGCGTAGTGGTCGGGTTTGCGAAAGCCAGCGAGGATGTTCCGGGCTTTGCCGCCAAGCGCGCGGTCAATACCAAGGATTACCTGACGAAGGAGAAGGGCATCGATCCGGCGCGCGTGCAGCCTCGTACGGCCCGTGGTGATGAACAAAAAGCCGAGCTCTGGATCGTTCCAGCCGGTGCCAGCTTTGCAGCAGAGGGCAGTACGGTCGTAGACGAGAGCAAGATTAAGCCGGTTACCCGCGTTCCGTTGAAGCGGAGGAGCGCTCACAGAAGGGTTCATAAAAAATACGCAAGTAGGCACAAGGCGGGGCATGCCACTCCAGCTAAACTCGTTCGTGGAAGCTATCAAGAGAAATGAGAACGATCGGGCGAGAATGGGCCACGTTCTTGTAACGGCGTATCTCGTTGGGCGCGACCCCGGTCGTGTACGGACAATTAGGTTTCCCGTAGGAAGAAACAGACGGCGGAATTTCATCTCCGCCGAGGTGAGTTCCCTTACAATCGTTCGATGCTGACATTCCAACAGGCTGCTTTGCTATTCGCGATCGCCGTGGTCAGCGGCGCCATGAACGCGGTCGCCGGAGGCGGCAGCTTCCTGAGCTTCCCCGCGCTGCTGTTCGTCGGCGTGCCGCCGATCCAGGCCAATGCCACCAACACCTTCGCCCTATGGCCGGGGATACTGGGCAGCGTCGGTGCCTATCGCAACGAACTGCGCGGCCCCGAGGCGCGGCACGTGCTCGTCCCCTTGCTGGTCACCGGCCTCCTGGGCGGACTGCTCGGAGCCGTGACCCTTCTCATCACTCCACCGACTACATTTCTGCACCTCATTCCCTACCTGCTGCTGGCGGCAACGTTGCTGTTTGCTTTCAGCGGCAAGATCACCTCGGCGCTCAAGCCACAAGGCGGCGAAGCTGCACTCTCCACCAAGGGTGGTGCGGCGGCGCAGTTTTTTGTCGCCTTCTACATCGGCTACTTCGGAGCCGGAGCCGGCATTCTGATGATGGCCTTGCTGGCGCTGCTTGGCATGACCCACATCCATCGCATCAATGCCTACAAAACGGTGCAGAACGCAACCTGCAACGGGATCGCAATTGTGGCGTTCATAGCCAAGGGCGTTATCTACTGGAAGCACGCGGGAATTATGCTCGTGGGATCGGTGCTGGGCGGCTACTACGCTGCTCACTACGCACAGCGGATGAAGCCGGAGCATGTGCGCTGGATTGTGATCGCGATCGGCATTGGCATGTCCGCTTACTTTTTCTATAAGCAGAGGTGAGAGATGGCAACGCTGTTCACCTGGGTCGGATACGCGGCCGGCACACTGACTACGATCTGCTTTGTTCCCCAGGTGCTGCACGTCTGGAAGACCAAACGCGCCGACGACCTGCACATCGGAACCCTGGTGAGCTTCACCGTCGGCATCATCCTCTGGCTGATCTACGGCATCGCCACGCACCAGAGGCCGGTGATCCTCGCCAACCTGGCGACGCTGGCCCTGCAGTGCGCAATCATCTACCTCAAGCTGCGGTATGCGCGGACGGGAACCGATAGCGCCGGCGAGCTTCGGCGGTAGCGCAATCTACAACTGTCCACGAATCCAAGGAGATGTGCCGGGACTCATAGTTACAACTGCTTGAGATCGATTCACTCTTTGTCTTGGAGATGGCGCGCCTCGACGCACAGATGCCCGCGATCCAAATCACCACCAAGTTTCTGGTAGTGTCCTAATTTGGATTCATCTACACTCACTGAATGGGCGATCAACCCGTAATCCCGCCAAAGGTGAACGCTCCACCCCCAAACGATAACGCCCATGGTGAAGGCGCTGAAGTACAGCAGGGTGCAGGTTCGCTCAGTTCTGAGCCCTCACCCCTCGCAACTCAAAAGACCTATACCCAACACTGCCGACCAGATCAGACGCCAAGGTGGAAGATTGTTCTGGAAATAATCGCTCTCGTCGTAGGCATTGTCGCTCTTCGTGTTTATTGGAAACAGCTCGACACAATGAATGACACTTTCATCGAGATTCAAACGCAGACTGCTGCTGCCCAAACCTCGGCTAACGCCGCCAAGTCTGCTGCTGACAGCGCTGCTAACCAGCTCGTATTGGATCAACGTCCTTGGGTCGCCCTCGACACCAGCACGGATAACGGCATCGTTCTTTATGAGGACATGAAATTCGGCTACGACACTTATACCTCCAATTGGGAACGTGTCGTGAGCGATAATCGTTTGGTTGCGAACTTCGCGTTGCGCTATTCGCTCAAGAATTTTGGTCGCTCCCCGGCTTACGTGGAAATCAGTACAAAAGTGATTACCTCTCCTACATACCCCGTTCACGGAAACCCATTGACTAATAAGATTGAGGCATTTTGTGACAAAGATTATCGCGACAGGGTGAGTCGCGGTTCGCACATCTGGCCAGCCACGAGTGTCCCCGGCACGATGTCCTATAACATTCCTCAGTCTATGAAAATTGATCATGAAAGCGTGACGAGGGGAACAATCAAACCAACCGTCATAGGGTGCATCTGGTATCGCTCCACCACGGGCGAGATTGACAGAATTTACAAAACGCAATTTTCTGGGAACATCTCGATGAAGGAAGGCAACGGTCATCGGGCGGATGACCTTAATCCCATCGCCATTCCGGTCGGGAATCTCCCCCTTTTGAAAGATCAGTTGGAGATCGTTGATGCGTTGAACGTGGGCAAGGCAGACTGAACCCGCACTTGCGAGGAATGCCACAGTCAGGAGCCCTAGTTTGAGAGTGGTTTTCAAATTAGGACACCACCCAATTTCTACCCCGTTTGACCTTGGGCTCAGGAAAACGTTAAAATCTGATGGTTTGCCTGTACTGCTTCGCCTCGTCAGAGGCACCTCGCATCAGGTCTGGCATGGCTCCTGTTTCTGGGGGCGTTGCAATCGCCGGAGCTGCCTTCGATCTTACGATCCACGGGTTACGATTCACGAGGAAGTGCAAGCGCACGTTTTGATCTTGAGAAAACTCCATCGGCCGCTCTTTCTCAAGCGGTGTCTGCCGGTGGAGGGAAGATGTATGGAGGCATTTCCTATGTACGCGGTGATCCGCGCAGGCGGTAAGCAGTATCGTGTCGCTCCCGGTGACGTCGTTAAGATCGAAAAGGTCGAGAAGACGTCCAGCGACCAGAACATTGAATTCGAAGTCCTGGCAGTCAGCGGCGAAGAGGGCAAGATCGCCAAAGCCGAAGATGCCAAGGTGGTTGGCGAGATCCTCGGAGAGGGCCGCGCCG
This sequence comes from uncultured Acidobacteriota bacterium, assembly GCA_963738165.1. Lineage (GTDB taxonomy): Bacteria > Acidobacteriota > Terriglobia > Terriglobales > Acidobacteriaceae > TOLSYN. The sequence goes on along the minus strand of CAVTVE010000016.1, from coordinate 48,474 downwards.
ACAAGATTCTGGTCTTTCACTTTAAACGCAAGAAGCAGTACAAAAAGCTGAACGGGCACCGTCAGCCGTTCACCCAGGTACGCATCGCCGAGATCAGCGCCGGCGGTCAGACCTTCAAAGCTCCGGCGGTTGCCGCCAAGGCGCCGAAGGCTTAATTCAGCAAGTAATCTCCGGTTCGCGGCTCAAGCGGCGAATGACTGAAGGAACAGGAACTCCGTTATGGCACACAAAAAAGGTCAAGGAACATCCCGCAACGGCCGCGACTCGAACGCGCAGCGTCTTGGCGTCAAAGCCTTCGGCGGAGAGACCGTCACCGGCGGCACCATCATCGTTCGCCAGCGCGGCACCCGCATCAAGCCCGGCCTCAACGTTGGGCGCGGCAAGGATGACACTCTCTTTGCCAAGATGGACGGCAAAGTGAAATTTATCGATCGCGGACAGATGGGCAAGTTCGTCGCCATCGAACCGGTCGTCGCGCAAGCATAAAACGCAAACCATCGCGCAGAGTTGAAACCACACGCCTCGCCTTACCGCGAGGCGTTCGTGCGTTTGTGCACCGCAGCAATCGTCCGTGAAGACCCGAGGTGAAGCGTCGCGTGCCTCGTTTGGAGAACCCGAAGGGCTGAATCGCTCGCTATGCCTGAACGCGTCTCGAAATTTTTTGTCGCGTCACACCGATGGTCAGCGTCTTGCGAACCCTGCGCGGAAGCAGCCGCACCGTTCAGGTTTCCACTCAAAGCAGCCGGTCATGCGCAGCACGCGATACAGCATCCATTGCTGCAAAGGTGCATGAATACTGGACGAAAGATATGTCGATAACCATCGCAAGCAGAGGCGCAATGCGATTTTTCAGAGACGGTCCGTCAGGTGGACGGAGATCGTCGGCGACGCAAGAGCGCTAAATCAAAACATTCACATTTATCAATCTATCTTCATTCGTCATTTCTCATCTATGTTTCTTGCACTAGTTGTGGTGAAATAGCACAGTTACAAAGGACGCGAGTATCGATGTTCGTAGATGAAGCAAAAATTCGAGTCGCATCCGGAGCCGGTGGCAACGGCTGCATGGCATTCCGCCGTGAGAAGTTTGTGCCGCGCGGAGGCCCCAGCGGTGGCGACGGTGGACGCGGTGGCGACGTCATCATGGAAGCCAGCGAGAGACACAACACGCTGGTGCATTTCCGCTTCAATCCCGAATACAAGGCACAGCGCGGGCGTCACGGTGAAGGCTCCAACCGCACCGGCCCGGAGGGCAAGAGCATCACGCTGAAGGTTCCGGTCGGCACCATGGTTTATAACGACGAGACCGGGGAACTGATTCATGATTTTGCGCGGCCTAATGAAAGCATCGTGGTCGCTAAGGGGGGACGCGGCGGACGCGGCAACCAGAACTTTGCCACCCCCACGCATCAGGCGCCGCGCGAGCACGAAGATGGAAAGCCGGGACAAGAGCTGCGGCTACGGCTGGAGCTGAAGCTGTTGGCCGATGTAGGACTGGTGGGCTATCCCAATGCGGGCAAGTCCACCCTGATCTCACGCATCTCGGCGGCACGTCCCAAGATTGCAGATTATCCATTCACCACGCTGCAGCCCAACCTTGGCGTTGTGGCGCTGGGTGAGATGCCGAATGTGGTCAGCTACGTGGTGGCCGACATTCCTGGATTGATTGAAGGCGCAAGCAGTGGCGCGGGACTGGGCACTCAGTTCCTCCGCCACATCGAGCGCACGCGTTGCCTGGTGCATCTGGTCGATTGCTCGGATGCGAGCGGAAGACCGGACCCCAAGGAAGATTTCGACGTAATCCTGCGCGAACTGACCAAGTTCGGCGCAGGACTGGAACGCAAACCCATGATCGTGGTGGCCAGCAAGACGGACGCCGCGAATCCGGCGAAGGTGGAAAAGCTCAGCAAATATGCACGCAAGCTGGGTCTCGAGTTCTACGAGATTTCCGCCGTCACCGGAGCCGGTATTACGGAGCTGGCGTGGGCAATGGCGCGTTATGTCGAGGAGGTTCGCCGGCATCCTGCCGGTGAAGAGGGGGTCTCTGACTCCGTGCTTATGGATGCGGAAGCAGAGATCAAATTGAACAAACGAACAAAAGGGAGAATACCAATGGCTGCTACAAAGAAAGCTGCAAAGAAGGCCGCCGCAAAGAAGCCGGCTGCTAAGAAGACCGCCGTCAAGAAGACCGCTAAGAAGGCCGCGAAGAAGGCTGTTGCCAAGAAGGCCGTAAAGAAGACCGCAAAGAAGGCCGCAAAGAAGGCCGTCGCCAAGAAGGCTTAGTCTCATGCATCATGCCGGCGCGGGCCTAACGGTCCGCGCCGCAATTTTTCCCACCCTAAGATCCACACAGTGACCCATCCCACACCATGAACCGTCCCAGGCAAAACGTCGCGCTTTATGGAGGCTCCTTCGACCCCGTACATCTGGGTCATCTGGTGGTGGCGCGCAAGGCTGCGGAGAAATTCAATCTGCAGCGCGTCTACTTTGTGCCGGCCGATGTGCAGCCGTTGAAGGCGCGGCAACCGGTCACTAATTTCTATCATCGTTATGCCATGCTGGCGCTGGCCCTGCAAGGCGACGAGCGCTTTGTGCCATCGCTGCTGGAGGCTCCCGAGATCGTGCGCGCCTCGGGCCAGCCGGCCAGCTATACGGTGGATACGGTGCAACGGATGCGCGCCCGGCTCGCCCCTGCAACGCGCCTGTACTTTCTGATTGGCATGGATGCATTCCAACACATCGCAAAGTGGCGCGCGCCCATCGAGTTGCTGCGCTCCGTGGAGTTCATAATCGCCAGCCGTCCTGGCTTTCCCCTGAAGGATGTGATCCGGGCGCTGCCGGATGAACTGCGGCCGGACGAGGCCGGAGCCCAGAGGCTGTTGCAAACGGGATCGCTTGAAACCCATGGCGCGACTGTGCATTTGCTCCCCGATGTGAACGAGGAGGCCAGCGCCACGGCGATTCGTGAAGCGGCGCGTCAGGGCATAGGGTTGGAAAAACTGGTGCCCGGCGCCGTAGCCGAATACATCCACAAGCTGAAGCTTTACGCCGGGAAAAAAGAGCCGGGAGCGCCCGATCCGCCAAGGTTGTGAGCCGCTCGCGTTCACTCGCAGACGATCCCGCACCGGATTGTCGCAGTCCGCTCTACAACAGACTTGCATCCGGAGACGAAGGCCAGCACAATAGCAGCAGAGAAGAGGAACGATGCCCACGGAAGATATTCGAAACCAAGTCGCGCTCGCCCTTGAGGCGGTCAACAACAAGAAGGCTGAAGACATTTCGCTGCTCCAACTCCCCGGAGAATCGAGCACCTTTACCGATTATTTCCTGATCTGCAGTGGCAGCAATCCGCGGCAGGTTCAGGCAATAGCCGACGAAGTCGATGAGCGCCTTTCCAAGGGCATGGGCGTAGAACCCAACGCGCGCGAAGGCTACGATATGGCCGAGTGGATACTGCTCGACTACGTGGACTTTGTGGTTCACATCTTCAATGCCCAGCGGCGTGCATACTATGACCTTGAAAGGCTGTGGAAGTCCGCCCATAAGCTCACCGCGCAGGAGCTGCTGCACCCACCGACGATCGCCTCGTCTGAAATTGCGGCTGTGCCATCTGCGCCGAGGGTGAAGAAGTCCGCAAAAAAGGCTGCGGCCAAGAAATCTGTCAGCGTGAGAGCGGCTGCCAAGCAGAGCGCTCGCGGCGCCAAGGCCGCGCCACGCAAAGCTGCAGCCAAGAAAACGGCCGTCAGGAAGACTTCGGCGAAGAAGACGGCTGTGAAGAAGACCTCTGCGAAGAAAGCCGTCGCCAAGAAAGCTGCAAAAAAGGCGGGCGCAAAACGCAAGTAAGAAAGATCACAGCGATCGAGCGCGGGTCAAATGGCCCGCGCTCTCGCCTGCGTTCCAGAAGCCTGCTTGCAAGATAGTAGCCGCGCGATGAAGATACGCCTCCTCTCGATCACGAAACGCAAGGGATCAAGCAAGCAGTCGTGCATTGACGAGCTCACCGCTGAGTACGTCAAGCGCGCGTCGCGTTACTCGGCGATGGAACAGAGTGAGAGCCCGACGGAAGAGGCCATGCTGAAGAGCCTGGAGCGGCCCGGGCGCACCGCTCCCGTGCTGGTGGCGCTGGATTCCCGCGGCAAGCAGTTCAGCAGCGAGGAGCTTGCTGAATTTGTGCAGCAGCATCTGGATCGAGGAAGCCAGGAGTTGATCTTTGCCATCGGTCCCGCCGATGGTTGGAGCTCCGCGGCGCTGGCGCGGGCGCAGCAGACGCTCTCGCTCGGAAAGATCACGCTACCGCACGAACTGGCTCGCGTGGTGTTGGCCGAACAGCTCTACCGCGCGTTTACCATCCTGAACAATCATCCCTATCACGGCGGCCACTGAGCGCGGCTGGCGAATCAGGGCCGGTATCTCCTGAACGCGGTGCGCTCGTTGCGGAGTTCATTGAAGTCGACATTGTGAAGGATGGCGCCATCCTCCGGAACTCTCCGCAATTTGAAATCCTGCTCGCCATAAGGCGGAGCCTCGACCTCCGGCTCGATGATGAGCCCGCCACAGATGAGGTCGATAACGTAGCCCACCTCCGCGTGCCGCCGCACTGTGAACTCAGTGCAAGGAAAGTGACGCGGCGAGCCGTCGAAGGGTTCGTACGCATGCAGGTACTGGCCGCAAAGGTGGAGGATGTCGCCGCCCTCCAATTCGAGAAAGTAATGCGGGCCTTCTTCGTTGAACTCATCCACGCGGAAAGCTCGGTCGGCACGGAAGCTGCGGCACGCCAGAAGCCCCCGGGCCTCCAGTGCATCGGCAAAGTCATTCACCATTGCCTGGCGCGGCAGGCGGGGGTAATTGAGAATGATGGCGATAACCACGATGAGAATGCTCAGGTAAGCAAAAGCCACGACGACGCCTACGGCCATGCCGGCGTGCCGGAAGGCCATGAATGCGGCGACAGCGGCAACGGAAAATACCAGCAGAACAATCAGCCGAACCAGCAGCGACTTCAACGCCCACCCCCAGTAAAGTTGAAGTACGATTCAAGAATAATGTTTTCCCGCCGGCAATGCAGGAGAAATCCAGCAGCAAACGGGAGAGGTCATTGCAGCGCTTGCATGGCCTCTCCGGCGACGTAGATGGAGCCGGCGATGATGACAGCCGCATCAGGGCCGAGCTCAAGAGCGCGTGCCGTGGCCAGTTCCACGCCTTCCCGCACCGTTGCCGCAACCGAGTGCTCCACGCCGAGCGATTGGGCCAGCGCGGCCAGATCGGCGGTGGCCGTGGCGCGGGAGTTGTTCGCAATCCGGGTGAGCACCACGTGCCGCATCGCGGGCCAGAGGATTTGTGCAATCTGCTCGACCGCCTTGTCGGCCATGGCTCCAAAGAGCAGCACCAGGGGGCGTTCGCCGAGTTCCGCCAGCGCAGAGCGCAGGGCGCAGGCTCCGGCAGGATTGTGGGCGACATCGACGACGATCTCCGGGCGGGCGGCGGTGGCCGCAAAGCGTTGGAAACGGCATGGCCAGCAGGTTTGGCGCGTGCCTAGGGCAATACTTTCTGTGGTAATGCTGAAGCCTTGCCCGGCAAGTTCCTTGGCTGCGGTAATGGCCAGCGCAAGATTGCGGAGCTGATGACGCCCCACCAGAGGAGATACGATCTCCACCTCCTTGCCCAGAACACTCAATACGAACGGCGTCTGCCGTGTTTCCCCGGTCTTAATCGCCTCGAGAGCAATTTCACAAGGCATGTTGCGCGAAGCATCAACCGCCCGCGCCCCAAGCGATGCAATGCGTTCGCCGAGAACCCGGTTAGCCTCGGGATGCTGTGGCAGCGTGATAGCCGGTACATTCGGGCGAAGAATGCCGGCTTTTTCGGCGGCGATCTCTGAGATCGTGTTGCCCAGAAATTTCTGATGGTCGAGGTCGATGTCCGTAATCACCGAGACGATCGGTTCGACGATATTGGTGGCGTCCAGTCGCCCGCCCATGCCCACTTCCAGCACAGCGATGTCGACCTGGCATGCGGCAAAATAGTCGAAGGCCATGGCGGTCACGGTCTCAAAGAAGCTGGGCAGATGAGGCAGCGCGGAAGCCGAGACCAGCTCAGTGGCGGCGGCGGTGACGCGATCGTAGGAGTCGGCCAAAGCCGCGTCTGCAATGGGCTCTCCCTGGACGCGGATGCGCTCATTGATGCGCAGCAGGTGGGGCGAGGTATAGAGCCCCACGCGGTGCCCGGAAGCTTTCAAGATCGCGGCCAGCGTGGCTGCGGTTGAGCCTTTGCCGTTCGTCCCGGCGATCAGCACCGAGGCGTAGGCGCGCTGCGGTTCACCTAGGGCCTGGCACAGGATGCGTATATGCGCCAGATCAAACTTGCGGGAGGGACCGTGCTGAAGTTCATGGCCGAGCGCATAGAGACGCTCGACCGCAGATTCATAGGAAGTCATGCTGCTACGATTATCGCACCTCGAATTGGCGTACCTATTCGGGATAGGTAACGGCGCATCTCGTATCAACTAGTTTTGTCCCGATTGGCCGAGACATCGCGTGAGTAGTACCCCTTGAGGTGAGCGAAGAGCGTGCGCCCGTCCTCACTGAGGAATTGGAAGTGAGCGATGCCCCACTTTTGCAAGGCGAATTGCAACGTCGTTCGAAGCACGCCCAATCCATACACCACACTGCGGCGGACGTTGATCGAAGATGCCTCCTCAAAATACTTGGTTGGGCAGGAAACTTCCCCGATCCGAAAACCGAATTGAACGCACTGCGTGAGCATCTGGTTATCGAAGACAAAATCATCCGAGTTTTCGAGAAGTGGCAGCCTGAGCAATACCTCGCGGCTGAACGCGCGATATCCCGTGTGGTACTCCGAAAGCTTTACGCCCAGGAACAAATTTTGAAATGCAGTCAGAAAGCGGTTTGCTATGTACTTGTAGAGGGGCATTCCGCCACGGAGAGCCGTGCCGCCTATGATTCGGGAGCCGAGGGTAACATCGTATACGCCATATGCGATCATGCTGGCCAGGGCGGTAATCAGCTTCGGAGTGTATTGGTAGTCGGGATGAAGCATGATCACCACATCTGCGCCGGCGTCTAAGGCTTCGCGGTAACAGGTCTGCTGATTCCGGCCATATCCGTAGTTCCTGTCGTGAACGAAGCAGAGGAGGCCTAACTTGCGGGCCAACTCTACGGTTCGGTCGGAGCTATGATCGTCAACCAGAATTACCTCGTCTACCAGTTCGGGCACCTCGCGAATCGTGGCTTCGAGAGTTTTTTCCGCATTGTACCCAGGCAAGACGACCGTGATGTGTTTGCCGTTTATCATCTTTTCCTCCCGGGGAGCTGCAGCCCAGCTTTTAATCGAGAATCAGTTGGCGTTGAACGCTGAATAGTGATTTTGCTAAGATCAGAGCGTCTCCGGCCGCATGTGGAAGCTGCATTTGCCGGACAGAAGCCAATCTGCAGAACCTGGGTAAAAACACTGCCTCATGATACAGGCAAGCTCTACAATCCTACATCGATTGACTAACGACTTGCGCAGGAACCCGGCACTGCTATGCGCACTCCTGGCCTTTGCCACCTTGCTGGTGTATCGCGGGGTCACACATCATGAGTTCATCCGCTTTGACGATGAGCCATATGTCACCAACAACATTCATGTAAATACGGGTTTGAAGCTCGACAATGTTGTTTGGGCCTTTACCAGTTATTATCAGTCAAACTGGCATCCGCTCACGTGGATCTCCCACATGGTCGATTGTCAACTCTTCGGCCTGAATTCCGGATACCAGCACCTCGTGAACGTGGTTTTTCATGCGGCCAATGCCTTGTTGCTGTTCTTGCTGCTGCGAAAGGCCACTGGCGCAACATGGCGCAGCCTTCTCGTAGCCGCGCTCTTCGCCGTGCACCCGATGAATGTGGAAACCGTCGCCTGGGTTGCGGAAAGAAAGAGTCTGCTCTGTACCTTTTTTTCCTTACTCACCGTTGCTGCCTATGGCTGGTATGCTTCGCGCCCTGACCTGAAGAGGTACCTGGTCGTCGTCGTCGCCTTCTCGCTGGCTCTGATGTCCAAGCCGATGGCCGTGACCCTTCCCGTTATCTTGCTGCTTCTCGACTACTGGCCTTTAGAAAGGTACGCGACTCTGCCATTTGGTCATAAATGGCTGCGGTTATCGATAGAGAAGGTTCCACTGTTATTGCTGAGCGCAGCGAGCTCTGCTGTAACCATCATCGCGCAGCGTTCTGGCAGTTCTCTGGGAGGCATATCGGCAGTACCGCTCTCCCTGCGCCTGGAAAATGCTGTTGTTTGCTGTGCGGAATATATAGGAAAGATGTTTTGGCCCGCCAAACTGGCCGTCTTTTACCCCTTCCCTGAGCACTCTTTGCCTTGGCTCCAAGTCGCCGGCTCCACTTTTGTCCTGGTGGTGATCACTGTGGCGATTTTTTATTTTCATCGCACTCGCTACCTTGTTATGGGCTGGGGTCTCTTTATCATCACTCTCATTCCAGTAATCGGAATTGTTCAGGTCGGGAGCCAATCCATGGCCGACCGTTACGCGTACATTCCATACATTGGTCTATTCATCATCCTCGCCTGGGGGCTAAAAGATGCGACTGACGCAACCATCCTCTCTCCGTTTGTGCCAACTGTCGCCGGAGCGTGCCTCCTCATAGCCTTTGCGGTTGCCACTACCCACTACCTGCAGTACTGGCAGAATGGTACGAAATTGTTCACGCAAGCGAGTATCGTCGCGGGGCGACCGAATGTCGTAATCGAGGAGGGCTTGGCAGATGCCGCCTTAACTGCCGGACGATACGACGAGGCTTATCAGCACGCCGCACAAGCGTGCATAGCGAATCCGGCCTTCCCAGTCTGTCATTTCAATATGGCGCAAATCCTGCTTAGTCGAAATCAACTGCAAGAAGCATTGCAGCAGTATGAACTCGCGGCGACATATGCTTCCAGCAAGGACTTTGCACTCGTAAGCCTGATCAATTCCGGCGCAATATCAATCCAGCTAGGTGATTACGAGAATGCGGAATATGTGCTCAATGCTGCTTTACGACTTGAGCCTATGAACGATCGTGCATTGCAGCTGCGCCAAATGGTAATCAATCAAAGGAACAACGGAAGTCACTGACCGCTTTTCCAGCCCGGCCCGACTTCTAAAGTGCCGTTTGAATCGAAGCGAGCTTACGACCCCGGGAGGCGCGAATACATGCGGATGAGGGAGCCAACGCTGTAGGCGGCCTGCGCTGCAATCACCGCGAAGATCACGGCGAGTGCAGGCGCCTGCAGTTTGCTCTCGATCAGGTCGGCGAAGACACCCGCGCTGAAGAGCATCAGAAACGGCACCGTTGTAAACAGCGTCACGCTCGCGCCGTTCCCGGGAAAGAATATCGCCATCCCGAGCAGAAATAGAAACACAATGAGCGGGGCGGTGTTGCCGAAAAAGCGAATGCGGCGCGACGCGCACCAAGCCACCAGAGCGAGGACCGAAAGAAGCATTGTTCCCGGAGCCGCGTCAAAGAAGAAGCGCGCCAGAATGCGCCCGAGCACAGCCACTGAGAGTGATTCCGGCGAAAAGCCAAGCCAGCCCGCATGGGCGAGTCCTTCCACCAATGCCCGAAGGTTAGCCAGGTAGAAGACGTCCAGCAAGACCAGCGCAACTGCAGTGGCAGCTAACAGGATCAGCAGCGCGGCGCCGCGGCGGTGCGGAACCGCCCACAACATGAAGGCCGCCGCCGGCAGCAACAACCACGCAAGCGGCCACTGCGCTCCGGCAGCGAAGGTAATGGAGATACCCAGCAGGGCGATCCGCTTCCAGTTCCACAGAATGACCTCGCGCGGCGCGTAGAGTGTGTGCGCCGTGGCGATCGCGGTGAAGATGAGCCCAAACGCTCCCCAGGCGGCAATGATCTGCGGCCCCGCCAGCGAGGAGCACGCGACCATTCCGGGGCTGAAGGCATAGAGCGCCAGAACAATGTGGCCGGCTGCGGTTCCGTAAAGCCTGCGCGCCACGTACCAGAGCGAGACCCCGAGGCACAGTCCGGCGAGCAGAAAAGGCGCGCGAACAAACCAGCGATGCTGGTCAAGCCAGAACGGATCGAGTACCGGATTCCGCGGCAGATGAAAGACAATACCCGTCACCGAAAGCAATGCAACCATCGGCGATGAGACAGCCGCGCCGTCCAGTGGGACGCGATTCAGGAGCGCAACACCGCGAAGAATCTGATCCGTCTCAAGCTGGGTCAGCGGCACCGAATATATGAACCAGGCGCACTGCACAAAAAACGCCAGCAGAAGAACCAGCGCAATCAGGTGGTAGGAGCGGACGGGCTTGGGAGCGCGCTGGGATGACATTTCGGTCTGCTTTACTTTGTACCATTTGCGAGCTGGATTTGGAGCAGGATTCGCAAAGCATTTCGCCGCAGACGTTACTGCTCCATCCTTTGACCACGTCGGCTTGTCACCTCTGAGCACGCGTTCCGGCCTATGGCCTTTCACCCCCGCATCAATGACGTCTATTTCAATTTTGAAACCACCGGCTTGCGATTTATCCTGTCCTTATGAGTTCGCGCCCGCAATGCAGGCTCTCCACACGTCTTGCCTCCTACCTGGTGCGCAACCCGCTCATCTATCTGTACACCGCATTGCTCGGCACGCTCTCGCTGCTCAGCTCGTTTTTTGACCACTCGGGAAGCATCCAGCACAAATTCGCGCGTCTCTGGTCCTGGCTCATCCTGCGCACCTCGTCCACGCCGCTCGTCATTGAAGGACTCGACCGCATCGCCGCCGGCTCCCCTGCCATCTACGCCGCCAATCACTCCTCGGCCCTGGACATCCCGGTGCTTTACGTCGGCTTGCCCTTCCAGTTCCGGATTCTTGCCAAAATCGAACTCTTCCGCCTTCCATTTCTGGGCTGGCATCTCAAACGCTCCGGCCAAATTCCCATCGACCGCAGCGACGCGCGCCACTCGCTTCGATCGCTCTCTTCCGCCGCGCAAACCGTCAAAGAAGGGATGCCGCTCGTCGTCTTTCCCGAGGGCGGACGCAGCACCGACGCCCGCATCCAGCCCTTCCTCGGCGGAACCTTTTATGTCGCGATCAAGGCGCAGGTCCCCATCATTCCTATGGCCATCATCGGAACCTATGAGGCTCTGCGGATGAACTCCTACGTCATCTGCCCGACGCCGTTCCGGCTCATCATCGGCGACCCAATCCCCACTACCGGCCTACACTCCCGCGACATGGAAGCGCTCTCCGCCCGCGTCCACCAGGCGATGAGCGACCTGTTCTACGCCCACTCCAACATCCCTAGGCCCGCAACAGAAGTTCAGCCGGAAAACACCACTATCTAGTATCGAGTTAGCACGGGTGCCCCACGTTCGCCCTCTTTTGGCTAACGTGGGGTAGTTGACCTTGTTCTTGCCCTTGTTCTTGATCGCCCAGCAAAAATTCCTATTCCCTCGCCGCAGTCACCACCACCATCTCGGCCTCAAAGCGCACGTACTCTCCGTCGAAACGATCACCCAGCGCTGCCAAAACCGCCCGGTCCACCTCGGCATCGCCTTCGACTTTTTCCATCAGTGCGCGGAACGGAACGGTGACGCTGCGGAAGTAGTCCCACATCTCCTCCGGCGTTCCGTGCCAGTCCCACCGCAGTCCACGCACACGTTCGTCAATTTTGCGGAATCCCGCCTCGGCGAGCAAAGCAGTCAGCGTTCCCGGCACGCCAAACTTGAACATCGCCCGCGCCGCAGCCGGAATCTCCAGCCCCGGCCTCACCCGCCGCACCGTCCCAATGGTTGACTCAAAATAGGGCTGCTCCATCGCGCCCCAGGTCAGCAGCGCCACCCGTCCGCCCGGCTTCAGCACCCGATGCATCTCGCTTAAAGCTTTTCGCAGTTCGGAGAAAAACATCAATCCCAACCGGCTGGTCACGCGATCGAAGCTCTGATCGGCAAAGGGCAGCGCATGAACATCGGCCTGCAAGTACTCCACATTCTTCAGGCCGCGCTGGCGTGCCCGCTCGCGCGCCACCTCCAGCGGTCCCTCCGACGTGTCTATACCTACCACCTGCCCCTTCGTCCTGAGTAGTGCCGCAATCGAGATGGAAGGCTCGCCCGAGCCGCACGCCACGTCGAGTACTCGGCCCACGTGCATCTCCGGGCCTGTAACTGCAGCTGCTTCCACCACCGCCGCCGTCACCGCCGCGCCCATCTCCGCCGACTGTGCCCTGAAGCGCTCTCCCGCGTTGAGCCGCGCAAAGCTATTCCAAATCTGCTCAGCCATCGTTCTCTCCTCTGCATAATGCTATTCCATCTCGGCGATCTTTGTTCTTTGTGGGCTCTTGCTTATAGCACGAATCAGCTAGGGTCCTAGACATCCTAGCTGTGCTATGATGCTTTAGTGAAGAAAGCTGAGCGGCTGACTAAGACTGTTGATGAAACAGCAGAAGTCCGCTGCTCAGATAGCCGCGGACTCATACGCGAGGAAGTTTGGCAGGATTCCAAGGGGAACGTAGCCAAATACAACTTAGCTTTCATAAACCACCATCTCTGCAAAAAGGACAACGGCAGGGTTCTGGGGCAATCACGGCGAACATCATAGGCACTACATGGGCACGGTTGAAGTCTTTGAGTTCACTAATTATGAGGATCTGCTGTCTAAGTTCCTCGCGGAAGTTTGCGAACTCAAGAAATGAAAGGTGAAACTATGACGCTAGTCATTCACACGGGCGGCTTTGACGGATATGCCAAGCGCGCGCTGACCAGGGCTCGAAAGATGGATAGGAAAGAACGCATCAAGCCGGAGGTCTCAATCACATTCGAAAACCCTCTGGCGATGGCCGAAATTCTGACCGTGCAACGTGTCCGCCTCCTGCAGCAGGTTAGGACTCATTCCGCGTCGATCTCCGAACTCGCCCGGGCATTAAAGCGGGACGCAGCCGCGGTGAGGAAGGATGTTTTGAAACTGGAGCGCGCTGGAGTGGTCAGGACGGAGCAAAAGGTAAATCCCGGTCACGGTCTGGTGAAGATCGTTTCACCGGTAGCAAAGGGATACCGCCTCACTACGGTTCTATAAGCGTTATGATTGACCCCATGAAGCCGCGCATTGCCATCCCCGTTCCCAACTCTGATCCCGAGTACTCCACGCGTGCTCTGCCCGAATACGTGAACTCGGTGACCGGCGCCGGCGGCGAGCCCGTCGTGATCGCGCTCAACCTCTCCAACATTGAAGCCGCGCAGCTCGCCAAGTCTTGCGACGGCATTCTGCTCCCCGGCTCTCCCGCCGACATCGATCCGCAGAAATATGGCGAGGCGCCCCACCCCAAAACCAATCCGCCCGATCCGGCGCGCGACAATGTCGATGAGCTTCTCTTGCAGGACGCGCACAACATGCGCAAGCCCATCCTCACCATCTGCTACGGCACGCAATCGTTGAACGTCTGGCGCAACGGCACCCTGGTGCAGCACATTGAGTCGCCCGTGCAGCATGCTCGCACCCCTGGCGCCCCGCGCACGGAAGTGATCCAGCACGCTGCCGAGGTCGCGCCGGACTCAGCTCTGGCCACGCTCACCGGAGAGCAGAACCTCACCGTCAACTCCAGTCATCACCAGGCTGTGGCCACTCCCGGAGATGCGCTGCGCGTCGTGGCCCGCTCTCCCAAGGATGGAATCATCGAAGCCGTCGAAGGCACCGCCGATGAACATTGGGTTCTCGGCGTGCAATGGCATCCCGAACGAACTTTCGATAAGAACGAAGTGTCGCGGCGAATCTTCGAAAAACTGATTGCCGAAGCACGCGACTGGCACCAGCGCCTCGCGCTCCGCTCGCCCGACTTCGAGAACGTAAGGACTCGTCGCTAGATGTTTGTGCGCACGCGCCTGACGGGCTTTATCCTGAGTGAGCTTTTTCATCGAAACGCCGTCGCGGCACTGGCGGCAAACCGCGAGCTGTGGCAATTTGCATTGAGGACGAGAGAACAATGAAGAACGTGTTTTCCGTGTTGCTGCTTGCATGCGCCTGCGCCGTGGCTCAGAGCGACTCCGCGCCCGCGTCGGCGCCTCAGTCATCGTCCAACACTGTTGCTCCCGGCATGGCTTCGTCCAGTGCCGACAACCTCGCCCAGCCCTCCGCCCGCAAGGCGCGCCAATTGCTCGATCAGATGGTCGAGGCCCTCGGCGGACAGGCCTGGCTTAACTACAAAACGATCGAGCAGCAGGGACGCAGCTACTCCTTCTATCACGGACAACCCACCTCGGAGGGTACGCTGTACTGGCGCTTCTATCAATATCCCGACAAGGAGCGGCGTGAGCTTACAAAGCAGCGTGACATCATTCTGATCTACAACGGCGACCAAGGTTACGAGAAGACATACAAGGGCACGGCTGCCGAAGACGAGAAGAACATGCAGGATGTCGTTCGCCGCCGTCAGCATTCGCTGGAAGTAGTGGTGCGCGAGTGGTTGAAAGATCCCAAGACCGTGCTCTTCTACGACGGCCAGTCGGTGGCCGATCAGCAGATGGTCGATGTGGTTACGATTTTGAATAAAGACAACGACCAGCTCAGCATCGGCATCGACATTCATACCCACCTGCCGATCAATAAGCGCTATAGTTGGCGCGATCCCGACAAGTACAAGGTCGAGGATGAGACGATTTACGGTAACTACCGCAAGGTGCAGGAGATCGAGACCCCCTACACCATCACCAGCACGCGTGACGGTGAAATCAACGGCCAGGTATTTCTCAGCCACGTCGAGTACAACACTACGCTCCCGCCCGGCTTCTTTGACGCGAGCGTGAGTTACGATCCCGAGAAGTACAATCCGAAGGCCAGGAAACCGTAAGGAGATAAGCAATGGCGGATCTCGTGCTCGATTCTGTCCTGACATGCCCACAATGCGGGCACACGAAACGCGAAACAATGCCCACGGATGCGTGCCAGTTCTTCTACCAATGCGAAGCGTGTAAGGCTGTGCTCCGGCCAAAAGCGGGGGATTGCTGCGTGTTCTGCTCCTACGGCTCGGTGAAGTGTCCGCCGATGCAAACGCACGGCTGTTGTGGGTAACAGAAAAGAACGTCCTCGCGAACCATTTGATACGCGTTCGGGCACATGGTCTCATCGGCCACATACGATCTCTGGTTCAGAGCTATCTATCTACGGCTCGGAAATTTCGGAATGTTGTCTTTCAAGCCACATGCCTGTGGCAAAAATCCCACAACTTATTTATTTCGAATGGCTGTAACCTCTAAAAAGATTGTAGGTTACAGGGTGTCGGGTGAGGTTTGAACAGACAATCCGGGCAGCGGTGGAATGTTCCGGCGTCGGCCTGCACAGCGGCGTTGCGGTGAAGATGCGCATCGCGCCCGCCCTGTCGGGTTCCGGTGTCGTCTTCCGCCGCACCGATCTCGACGGCTTCCAGGTAGAGGCCACCGGGCGCAATGTCGCCAAGGTGAGCTACGCCACCAGCCTGATGAAGAAAGGCGTGCTGATCTCAACCACAGAGCACGTGCTTTCGGCATTTGTCGGAATGGGTCTCGACAACGCCGTGGTGGAACTGGACAACCTTGAGCTGCCGATTCTCGATGGCAGCGCACAGCCCATCGTGGAGATGGTGCAGCGTGTGGGTCTGCGGCGGCAGAAGCGGCTGCGCCAGTATCTACGCGTGCTCAAGCCGGTGGAGGTGCACGATGGCGGCAAGTTCATCGGTTTGTATCCGGCGGAAAACTTTTCGGTCTCCTACACTATCAACTTCCCCCACCCCTTGATCGGTGAAGAATCGATATGCGTCGATCTATCGCGCGGCGACTATGCGCGTGATATCGCCCCGGCGCGCACCTTCGGATTCCTCCACGAAGTGGAAGCCCTGCGCAACATGGGATTGATCCGCGGCGCCAGCGAGGAAAACGCAATCGTGCTCACCCGCGAAGGGATCAAGAACGGGCCGCTGCGCTTCACCGACGAATTTGTGCGGCACAAAGTGCTCGACCTCATCGGCGATCTCTCCCTGATAGGGCATCAGGTTCTAGGTCGTGTGGTGGCCGACCGCGCCGGGCATGCAATGCACACCGCTCTGGTCAGCCGGCTCATGCGCGATCCCTCGTCGTGGGAGCTGGCAACTGTCGACGAGCCCGTGGGGCATCCCGAGGCGATGAGCGTTTAGTCAGGATTTTTTTCAAAGCTCGATTTTCGAACTGGCCCATGCGGAGTGGTTCTGCGCCAGATCTTCTCTGAAACGCGAACTCCAATTCGCGCCGATCTTCCCCTGCCAACCTCTATAATCGAAGCTTGGCTTCAGCCTTCTGCTACCAATCAGTGCGACGGGCATCCAATCAGTTGTGAGCAAACTTATGGACAAGCGGTTTTTCTTTGAGAAGTATGGACTCAGCGAGCGCGATCTGGAGAAGTATCTTTCTGCGGCGCTCGGCGCGGGGGGCGAATACGCCGACCTTTATTTCGAGTATCTGACCTCGACGGCGCTCTCGCTGGATGAGTCGATGGTGAAATCAGCCTCGCAGGGAATCAGCGCGGGATGCGGAGTGCGCGTGGTGAGCGGGGAACGCACCGGCTATGCCTACACCGACGATCTTGCGCCGGAGAGGATTCTGCACGCGGCGCGCACGGCAGCGCTGATCGCCGCAGGTCCGGCAAAGACTCCGGTCGTTAGCCTGAAGGAAAATGCGCGCCCCAGCCTCTATCCGGTGAGCGACGCGGCATCCGACGCCGAGCTGTCAAAAAAGGTGGAGCTTGTCTTCCGCGCCGACAAGGCCGCGCGCGCCTACGATCCGCGCATCAAGGAAGTTCGCGCCAGCTACGCCGACGAGCTACGCCGAATCCTGGTGGTCGGCTCTGACGGAACCTTTGCCGAAGACGTGCAGCCGTTATCGCGCATGAGTGTCTTCGTGATTGCGCGCGATGGCGCACTGAGCGCGAAGGGAAACTCGGGCGGCGGCGGACGCAACAAGTTCGAGATCTTCTTGACCGAGAAGACGCCGGAGCATTTCGCGACCGAGGCGGCGCGGCAAGCGATTCTGCAGCTAAGTGCCGTATCCTGCCCGGCGGGCGAGATGGAAGTGGTGCTGGGGCCGGGCTGGCCGGGAGTGCTGCTGCATGAGGCGATCGGCCACGGACTGGAGGCGGACTTCAACCGCAAGAAGACTTCCGCGTTCTCTGGCCTGCTCGGTAAACGCGTCGCCAGCGACAAGTGTACGGTGGTGGACAATGGCACGCTGAACGAACGGCGTGGCTCGCTCAACGTGGACGACGAAGGCAACACCACCAACAACACCACGCTGATCGAGAACGGAATCTTGAAGGGCTACATGGCCGACAAGCTCTCGGCGCGCCTGATGGGGCTGCCCAACACCGGCAACGGACGGCGCGAGAGTTACGAGCACATTCCGATGCCGCGCATGACCAACACCTACATGCTCTCGGGCGACGACATGCCGGAGGACATCATCAAGAGCGTGAAGCGCGGACTGTACGCGGTGAACTTTGCCGGCGGGCAGGTGGACATCACGAATGGCAAGTTTGTCTTTGCCGCCAGCGAAGCCTACCTGATCGAGGATGGCAAGATTACCGCGCCGGTGAAGGACGCGACCCTGATCGGCAACGGCCCCGATGTGCTGACCCGCGTCAGCATGGTGGGCAATGACCTGAAGCTCGACGAGGGCATCGGCACCTGCGGCAAAGACGGGCAGAGCGTCCCGGTCGGCGTCGGCATTCCAACCTTGAAGATCGACCGCATGACGGTAGGCGGAACGGGGAGCGCACAGTAATGTCCACAACAGTGACACCAGCAAACACGGAGCTGCGCGAGTTGGCGGCCGGAGTGGTGAAGCGCGCCGTGGAGCTGGGCGCAAGCGCCTCAGAGGCCGTGGCAAGCGAAGGCTCGGAGTTCTCAACCGTGGTGCGCCTGGGCGAGGTGGAGACCTTGAAGGAATCAGGCTCGCGCGCGCTTGGAGTTCGCGTATTTGTCGGCCAGCGGGCGGCCAACACCACCACCAGCGACTTGTCGGCCGAAGGTGTGGAGCGGCTGGTACGCGCCGCAATCGAGCTGGCCAAAATCACCTCGGAAGACCCAATGGGCGGAATTCCCGAGGCCTCGCAACTAGGGCAGATCCCAGGCGAGCTGGGCCTGTACTACGATGACGTGTATTCACTCTCGAATCCAGAGCGCATTGAGCAGGCCCGCCGCGCCGAGCGGGCCGCGCTGGAAGTGGATTCGCGGCTGACCAACAGCGAAGGCGGAACCTTTGACGCAAGCGTCGGACACAAGGTGCTGGCGAATTCGCATGGATTTCTGGGCGAGTACCGCTCGTCCTACTGCTCCATCTCGGCGATTCCGATTGCGAGCGATGAGGCGGGCAACATGCAGCGCGATTATTGGTACTCGGTGGCGCGCACGCTGGCCAAACTTGACTCCCCCGAAGAGGTGGGACGCATCGCAGCCGAGCGCACGCTACGGCGGCTAGGCGCGCGCAAGATCAAAACGCAGAAGGTTCCGATTGTCTTCGACCGGCAGACGGCGGGCTCGCTGCTGGACCACATCTTCGACGCCGCCAACGGTGACGCCATCTATCGCCATGCCTCGTTTTTGGCGGGCAAGCTGGGGCAGAAGCCCTTCGGCAGCAACCTCACGGTGATCGACGATGGCACCATCGCGGGCGGCTTCGGAACGCGTCCGTTTGATAGCGAAGGCGTGCCCACGCGTCGCACAACGGTCATTGAAAACGGCGAACTAAAGAGCTATTTGCTGAACACTTACACGGCGAAAAAGCTGGGCCTTGCGACCACCGGCAATGCCTCGCGCGGACTGGCCGGAACGCCGGGAATCGGCAACGGCAACTTCTATCTGCAGCCGGGAGAGAAGTCGCAGGAGGAGATCATCCGCGGCGTAAAGCAAGGGCTGCTGGTGACCGAGTTCCTCGGCTTTGGCGTGAACCTTGTGACCGGAGATTTTTCGCGTGGCGCCAGCGGCATCTGGATCGAGAACGGCGAACTCGCCTACCCCGTGGAGGAGATCACGGTGGCCGGAAACCTCGCCGAGATGTTCAGTAACGTGGCCGAGATCGGCAGCGACCTGATCTGGCGCGGCTCAGTCGCCTGCCCCACGCTGCGCATCGAGGGCATGACCATCGCAGGCGAGTAGAGCGTTCATGCAATGAGAACGGGAGGCCGAATTTGGTCTCCCGTTTTGCATTGCACGAATGCGGAGTTTCCGGCGAGAAAGTGCGCGCCTCAGCCCCTCTCGCTCGTGTCGCCACGGTTGGGCTAGAATGTCCCTGCCATGCCTGAGCCGAACGAACCGACGCAGAACCCAACACCCGCCGAGCCGGTTTTATTCGGCTCGCGCTCCACGCAGGCCGAGCCGCGCAACTGGACTCCGCTGATTGTGGGCTTCGTGCTGGTGCTGGCCGTCGTTGCGGTCATCGCGTTTCTGGGCCGCACTCCCAAGGTTGTGGTGAAGACCGCCGACCCTTACGCACCGAAGTTGCTCGTCGAGGAGGCCAAACTCAGCCAGGCGGATAACTTCATCGGCGCCACCGTCACCTACATCGACCTGACGGTGAAGAACACCGGCGATCGCACCGTCGTCGGCGGCACAGTGCAGGTGGTCTTCCGCGATTCGCTGGGACAGCCCGTGCAGACCGAGACGCTTCCCTTGCGCGCATTGATTCCTCATCCGCTCGGTGGCGAGGCTGAGGCCGCCGACTTGGCCTTAGCACCGCTGGGGCCGGGGCAGGAGCGTACTCTGCGGCTCACGGTCGAGCACATCTCCAGCCAATGGAATCAGGTGCTGCCGGATCTGGAGTTCCGCGGACTGCGATTCAAGTAAGCCGGAATTCGTCGCTCAGTGAACCGGGGCCATCTGATGCGCCCGCGCCGGCGACATCTCCAGCATCACTTCCGTGTCATTGCTGAAATGTGTGTCTTTGCCGTGGGCCAGAAAGCGAGTGTAAACCGTGCGTCCGGTTGCCACTGCGCCGATGCTTCCACCGACATAACGCGAAGCAGTCGCGATTGCCACCAACCTTCCGACCAGTGCAAAGCCATTGCTGGAGACAGTGGCTTTGGTGAGGCCGCCATCGTCATCGCCTAAGGCCGACGCTGAGAGCAGGCCCATCACCAGCGGAGCGGCGATGCTGCGATTGGTCTGAGGCGTCGCGCCGCCCTCGGGATCGATTTGCAACTTTGCGTCCGGGCTGGACTCGATCGCCGTGGGCGTTGCCTCCACCTCTTTCCGGAAGCCGGAGGGCAACGTCACCGAATTGAACGAGAAGCGCAACGTGCCGTTATGTCCCAAACGGCGCGAGGCCGCGGCCTGAAGAACCGTGCCGTGGAGGATGCTGTTCTGCGGAATGATCAGCTCGTTTTTCGCATCGAAGACCGGCTGGGTGACCACCGCCTCGACCGGATCTCCGGCCTTGGCCGTAGCTGAGTTGAGATCGCTCTGCAGCCGTGAATGCACTGAGACCATCTGCTCCAGCGGCTTCTGCTCATTGAGCTCTTTCTGCGCCTCTGTCTGTGCGGAAGATGGTCCGGCGGGCAGTTGCAACTCGCTCGTTAGTGCCATCTCGTACTGCGTTCCCTCGTCTATATATTGCGGATGATAGGGCATCTGCGACCAGAAGTATTTCTGCAGACGCTCCCACTTGTGCGGTGCCTTCACCGTGCTCATTGCCGAGTCCTTGCGCCCAACAAGCGAGCTCCATCCGCGTCGGAACAATGACTGGTGGCCACCATGCCCGCTGCGGAAATACAGAGTGCTTCCGGCCCCCGCCGCGCTCTCCGCCTGCAGCGGATACCGCGAGCCATCATTGCGTGAAATTTCGGTCCACTGAATGACCGGCTCGTTGAGGGGCGTGAAGTCGCCATGGAATTTTGCGTCCAAACGCTTACCGTGAGCTGCCGGGCGCACCTCGGAGATCGTCCCTTCCAGCAGCGCGCCGCTCGGAATCAGCAGACGGTTTTCGTCGTAGATTGGCTCAAGCAGGCGGCCCTGGATTGCGCGGTCTTTTTGCAGGCGCGTCCGTTGCATGACCTCGACCCGGAATGCGGTGCCGGTTGAAACCGTCAGTTGTTGTTGGGGTGCCCCCTCCGGAGCGGCGAAACAAAGTGCAGATTGAAACAGCGTTAACGAGACAAGTAGCTTCATTCGGAAACTGCGGACACTCCACCCCATGCTCCACCCCGTTGCGGAATTCTAGCGTGAGAGCAGAGATGGTGCGAGCGGCAGGTTGAGTTGCTCGCAATAAGTAGCAAGTCTCGCCAGCCCCGCACGGCAAAAGCAGCGCCCAGCCAACTCTGAATTCCGCACAATTCCATGTTGGTCCATACTGCCGCGCATGAGCATCGAGCTCAGATCTGCGGAATAATAGAGTGTGAAGTCACAGCGAAAGAACCTTCCTGCCATCGGTATCGATTTCGGAACCACCAACAGTTCATTAGCGCTGGCGAGCGGCCCTGCCTTGGAGCTGGTCCGCTTTTGTTCAAACGGCGGCAGCACGGAATCATTCCGCTCGGTTCTCTACTTGGAGCAGCACAAGAAAGCCGGGCGCAGACACATCCAGTCGTGGACCGGGCCCTGGGCCATCGAGCAGTATCTGGATGCCGAGCACAAAGGCCGGCTGATTCAGTCGCTCAAGTCCTACCTGCCCAGTCGACTGCTGACCGGGACCGAGGTGTTGGGGCGGCACTACACCGTGGAGGATCTGATCTCGCGCATGTTGGCCGATCTGCGCTTGCATGCCGAGCGGCAGTTTGGCTTTCCCGTGCGTCAGGCCACCGTGGGCCGCCCGGTGCGCTTTGTGGGCGCCGAAACCGCAGAGGACGAGGCCTTCGCGCTGGGCCGTCTGCGCAACGCATTTGAAATGGCGGGATGGGAGCAGGTGACGTTCGAGATGGAGCCGGTGGCCGCCGCCTATGCTTACGAGTCGACGCTCGACCACGACGAACTGATTATGATCGGCGACTTTGGCGGCGGCACCAGCGATTTCTCTTTGCTGCACGTGGGCCCCGGGGTGCGGCGGCGTGGGCGCAAGCCCAAAGACCTGCTCGGCAACGGCGGGGTTGGAGTGGCGGGCGACGCCTTCGATGCACGGATCGTGCGCAAGCTGGTTTCACCGGCGCTTGGGGCTGACAGCATGGCGCGCTCGGGCAAGAAGATTCTGCCGGCGCTTCCGGCGTGGATCTACGCTAACCTGGAGCGCTGGCACTACCTCTCGTTCCTGCGCACGCGTAGCGTTATGGAGATGTTGAAAAGCGCACGCGCCAGGGCCTTAGAGCCCGAGAAGATTGAATCGCTCATCATGCTCGTGGACGAAGACCTCGGATATCAACTGCACCAGGCGGTGCAGCGGGTAAAGTTTGAACTCTCACAGAGCGAGTGCTCCGAATTCCGCTTCCGCGAGGGCGGATTGGAGCTGCGACGGGCGGTAACGCGGGCTGAGTTCGAGGGCTGGATAGCCGAAGAGCTGCAAAAAATCGAGCAGTGCGTGGACGGACTGCTGGCATTCAGCGGAGTCGACTCGCGAACGGTGGACCGCGTCTTTCTCACCGGAGGAACCTCGTTTGTGCCGGCCGTGCGGCGGATCTTTGAGACACGTTTCTCCGCCGCACGTGTGCGCAGCGGCAACGAGTTCACTTCAGTAGCCAGCGGCTTGGCGCTGCGGGCGCAAGAAGCACGAGCGTAGGTTCAGAGGATTGACGTAACAGATTCTCTGCCGAGCGGGTCAGGACAGCTATCGGGAAAGCGTTATATGCGCCAAAATCGTCGAATGCGTGTGCAGAAAATCCCGGCCCACGCGCAACTCGTGGAACCACGCCTCCGGCGCACTGACCGCCAGCGTAAGGCCGAGCACAGCATGGATCAGCGCCACCACATACAGATTCCGCTTGCGCGCATAAATCGCGGTAAAGCCTACTCCGGCAAAGAACGTGACAAAGGTCAGGCTGGGGTTGGGCAGGTGAGCCACCGCAAACACCACTCCGGAGAGAATCAGCGAACTAGCTCGCGAAACCAGGGCGCGCAACATCCGCAGGCAGAAGCACTGCAGCATGAACTCCTGTACGAACGCCCAGCAGAAATAAGCAATCACCGCATACCAAGGGTGCCGGAGTCCCCAAAGCCGGTGCAGCGAGCCGGAAAAGTACGCGATTGCCAGAATCACCAGCGACAACGCCACGGTGATGCCCAGCAGCCATGACCCGCGAATCAGTCCGCGCAGATCGAGTCCCAGGGAACGGACGGTGTCCGCAGTCTTCCACAGATTCCACGAGATGAACCACAAGGCGCAAATGCCGCACAGCACGCCAAGCCGTAGAGGCGACCAGAGAGCCACCTCCAGCAGCGCCACAGGAAAAAGTAGCCGCAGAGCGACCTTCGCCCGGTTTCCTGATGCAACCCCCGACGCAACCTCCGATGCCACTTGAGTCGCGTGCTTGGCCGCGTCAGAAAAGGCAAGGTCCATCCCAACATGGATGCGGAACCCTTGATAAGCGATATAAGAAATTATTAACAGTCACCGCAACGGTTTCGGCTGTGCAGCAGCGGAAACGTGCAGCTTCTATTTCTGCAGCGCCGCGATCTGCACGACCAGGTCGGCAGGCTTCCACTGGTTCCCGGTGTAGAACTCCGCGATTTTGCCATCGCTATCCACCAACGCGGTGCGCAGGTCGTGAATGATCTGACCGTTCTGCGTCTCATAGGAGAGGCCGAAGTAATCAGCTGCTTTGCGGATATCGCCGGCCTTCCCTGTTGCAAAGTGCCAGTGCTTCAGCCCCGGGTCTACGCCTGCCGCGTAGCTCCTGCCATAGGCGCGCAGAACCTTGGGATCGTCAAACTCGGGGTCAATGCTGATGGAGAGCATCTGCAACTTGGCAAAGGCCGCGGGGTTGCTCGTCTGCAGGCTCTTCGCAATCTCGGCAAAGTTATTGCTCATCCGGACGCAGTACTCCGGCAGCGGACAGCGCGAGTAAAAGAACGTGATCAGCAGCGGCTCTCCGCGAAACTGCGCCAGATGAATCGCGCGCCCCTCCTGGTCGACAAAGTGCAAGTCGGGAACATCTTCACCCCGCTGAGGAAGGTGTATCGGCGAGGTGGCAGACAGATCCGCAGCCCCGCGAGCCTCGGTGATGGAGATGTCTTCCAGATGCGTATCGTCTGCGACGACCAGCGTTGCGTGAACCGTGTCCCCCGGATGTGCCACCCTAAAGACCCACGGATCGCGCACAGCAAAAGGCATCGTCATCGCCTTCATGTATCCGGCGACCTCGTGATGATCGAGCGTAATCGTCTGTGCTGCGGCATCGACGGCGACCACGCGCCCCTCGATAGGAAACCGGCGCTCTGCGGTGGCCGGCCTTTTAGAATTGCACCCGAAGAAACACAGCAATGACAAAACAAGAATCAATCCACGTGCGCGCAAACCAACCCTCCGCAAACAGTGTACTCCGTCGGCTGGCGGGTGGCCCAGAGTTGGCGATTTTCCAACTCTGGGGATTTAGCGTCGGCTGCCGGGAACTTCGCAGTGGATACATGCCGCTTTTCACTTCGCCGTTGAGCTTCTGGACCCTGCTGGCGTCGGTCCCTTGTGTGCTGTCCTCATCACCGCCTTGTCCACCACCGCATACAGCAATTGGTTGGTATCGGCCTTTGCCGTGCGTTTGATGTATTCACCCATTTGCTCCCCCGCCGCCTTCGTATTCGGCAGAGTAATCCCCCGGTTCTTTGCTGAAATCTCAGCCAGCGTCTTTACCATCTCGAAGAATGTAGCTTCATTCCTGCCGCTCAACATCCATGCCTGGTGTACGGTGCTGGTGATCAGTTGTTCGGTTGTCCAGTTCGGCGTGGCCCCCGGGCCTTTCGCGGAAGGCGGTGCGATCGGCGCTTCGTTCTGAGCGCGGCTGATCGTGGCAACCATGATCATGCTGATTCCAAGTAACAGATATGCAGCCGTGAAACAAAAGCTCCTGCGAAACAGATTCATAATTCGCCTTTCAATCTCTTTCTCGCTCGTGAGAATCTAGCGCACGTTACTGAACGTCTCACCTGCGGTATCCGTTGTCCCGCTGGTTCTCCTGGTGCTCCTTACCTAAAATCGCACCGATTCCTGCTCCCGCCGCGCCTCCCACAATCGAGCCCTTCAGTCCACCGAACAGCGCACCTAAAACCGCTCCGCCCCCTCCGCCAATCAGCGCACCCGTACCTGGCCCAACGCCATGGTCTCGGTCGTGATCGTCATAATATCCGCGGTTCCCTTCATCGTGTCGGTCGTGACCGCGATCATAGTTGCCGCCTCGGGCGCCATCGCGAACTCCATCGTAAAAATTGCTGTGATCCTGTGCTCTGGCGCCTGCACCGGTCGCCAGCATGAGCCCAAACACCAGCATCGCAACACGTGCTCGCAACATAGTTCCTCCAGAACCAATCCATCCCTGGTCCTATTCCTCAGACCTCCGGATTACAACTCTGTAGCATTTTGGATGCAGATAGGCTAAGCGCGAGAAACTCCGATGGGTGAACCCGCTATTGGCGATTCAACTGACCGGCCCCGCTTCGGAATGTGAGCGATTTGGCCTGTTTTGTTCAACTATTGTGAATTCGGGTGATTCGCGAAAGCGTTTGGAAAAACAATGGCTTAAGCTCCGGGAGGCCCAAAAAGTCGACTGTCAAGCCTTTCTCTTTGCTTTCAGCGAAACAGTGAACCGTGAGGACATCCTCAATACAGAAGCTCGGTTGGTCGGCAATCATCACCCTGGTTGTCTTCATCGCGAGGAGTCTCTTCGCCATCCCCGCGATCCTGGGGTCTGTGGACTTGGAGTTCGCTTCCAACGCTTCCTTCCATCTATCTCCTGGGGTTATCTTTCGCCCAAGTTCAACATCCACATAAGCGAACTTCCCGTGGCGGAGATCGAAACGCAGTCCCTGATAGTTGGGGTCAGGGCGAACCCAAATGGACACCGGCACATTGAACTCTCCGAGACGTGCCGTGTTCCCGTGCTGTAAGTGCCACGTCAGGACGTTGATAGGGTACCAATCCATTTCGCTCCACACGAAGAGGCTCACCGCGAGCACGAGGATCATAATCACCGCGCTCGTGATCCGTGCGAGCGAAGCTGCAATGGACCGGAAATTCATGATGCGGATTCTACTTGCGACAACTGATTGTTTCAAACGTTTCTTATCGATTGGCCCGTTCGACCCTCCTTGCAGTTGCTGAAGGTCAGCGCGGAGCGAATACCGCCTGAGACCAACGGCGAGTCGATTGTTGACGAAACATCGCCCTATAGCTCACAATCCCGGAACAGAACCGCCACCGCATTCCGCCGGATTCAAGCGAACCAGGTAGCCAATCGCTGCCCGCTTCCAAAACGATTAGCGCATCAGTAAACAGCGCCTTCCGAACGATTCACTCTCTCGCAAATAGTTCCCCCGAAAATGCAACACTCATAGTGCAACAAACCGAAAGCGCCCGAACCCACCTGCACCCCAAAACGCACTTTCGTACCGCGAAATCGCGCGTATCCGGGCCAAATCGCCCCCTTTTTTCACCATGTCAAGCAAAAATTCCCGCCGTTTCCTTTCAAACGAATGATTTAAAAGCACATAGAGTTCTCGCCCAACTGACGGTTTCACCCTCCAATCCTGCTATCCTGAAATTAGAGACCAGCTGGCTTTTGAACTTCAACCTTGCCACTTTGAAACTTTGTAACCTTGAACCTTGAACTGTGAACTTTGAAACCTGGCCCTCAACCCTCCTGTTTTCAAATTTTTACCAGGAAATATAGGGGGAGGGTACGCCGGCAAACTCCCGGAGAAAAATGCTCCCGCTCAGGGCTGTGTGAATGATGAAAGTTCAGAACCAAATGGCGAACGCTCCTATGGAAACTGCTCACGGCAGCGAGCGTGCGTCTGCTGGTTTTAACTGGCGCATCGTTGGCGCTCTCGTCCTTTTGACCTTTGTCGCGATTCTCATTCACGGCTATCACGTCGGAGTCGAGGATCAGGAAGTCTATCTTGCTGCGGTCAACAAGACTCTGGATCCATCCGCGTACTCTTTTAATGCGCGATTCTTTACCGAGCAGACGAAGCTGGCCTATTTCATTCCCGCCGTCGCCGCCACGGTTCGCCTCCTTCACTCGGTCGCGTGGACCTTATTCCTGTGGCAGATTGTCTCCATCTTTCTCATCTTGTGGGGTTGCTGGAAGTTAGCTGCTGCCTGCTTTGAAGACGAGCGTGCGCGCTGGTGTGCTGTTCTGCTCGTAACCGTACTGCTGACGATTCCAATTGCGGGCACCGCTCTCTTTCCGCTGGATCCATATCTGCATCCGCGCGCGCCATCCACTGCAGGAGTGATTCTGGCGTTAGCCGCATCTCTGGAAAAGCGATGGCTGCGCGCGGCAGCCTGGATGTGTTTCGCGCTCCTGATGCATCCATTGATGGCGCTCTTCGGAGTTTCACTGCTGCTGTTCTTCTCCTGGCCTGCCGGTCAGAAGTTCACGCAAACCGCACGCTCGGCGACGGCGATGGTTCTGCCCTTCTATCTCTTCCAGAAGCCTTCTGATGCATGGAGAGAGGCGGTCATGGCGCGCCGCTATTACTTCCCAATGGCTTGGACCTGGTACGAATGGCTGGGACTGATCGCTCCAGTCTTGCTGGTCTGGTGGTTTGCGCACATTGCCCGCCGCCACGGAATGGCAACGCTGGAACGGCTTGCGACCCGCTTGACCGCCTTTGCAGTATTCCAGTTCGCGGTCGCCGCATTCATGACGATGCCTGCGGCAACAGAACAACTTACCTCGTTCCAGCCGATGCGTTGGCTGCATATCTTCTATTTCATCTTCCTGGTGATGTCAGGCGGACTCATCGGACAATTCCTGCTTTGCGGCAGAGCGTGGCGCTGGCTCATCCTGTTTCTGCCGCTCGCCGGCACGATGTTTTTCGTGCAGCGCGACACGTTCAAGTACAGCAACCACATCGAATGGCCCGGCCGAACAGTGAAGAACCCATGGGCAAAGGCGTTCCTCTGGTCCAGTGTTTACACCCCCAAGAATGCCATATTCGCAATCGATCCTGACTACTTTGAATTGCATGAGGAGGACGGCTACGGCATTCGCGCTCTATCCCATCGCAGCTTGCTTGCCGAGAATCAGAAAGATCCTGGAGCGGCGACTGTCTTTCCCGACCTGGCGCCGGAGTGGCGAGAACAAGTAAACGCGCAAAAGGGTGTTGAGAGCTTTACTCGCACCCAGTTCCACCAGCTCAATGTGCGGTATGGCGTTTCATGGACAGTCTTGCCAGTTACGGCAACCGTGCCGCTGGAGTGTCCTTACCGCAACGAAGCAGCGCAGGTCTGCAAGGTGCAGTAGTCGCTGGCCAGAACTAGGTCAGTGCGCGGCGCTTGCCTGCGGCACTTCGAAGACATACAGCGTGTGATTCAGGATCGTCTTTACCGGGTATTGCAATAGCCAGCGATAGGCATAGTGGTTCTTCAACAACTGTCCAGAGAGATGTGCGGCACTCACCACAACTGTGCCGCTCGGGCGGTCGTCTTCGTTCAGCCGCGTGTATCGTATGCCGTACAGAGCAGGATCGACCTCGCCAACGTACGCCAGGTGAATGGCTTCATCGGGACGCTCCGACTGGT
Organism: uncultured Acidobacteriota bacterium; assembly: GCA_963738165.1. Classification (GTDB taxonomy): domain Bacteria; phylum Acidobacteriota; class Terriglobia; order Terriglobales; family Acidobacteriaceae; genus TOLSYN. Next base: position 19,825 of record CAVTVE010000016.1, on the reverse strand, counting down.
ACTTGCGAAGCGCTACCATTCCTTGCCCCCAGTCAGTGTTGCTGTCACTGAGTAGCTGCCACGTATTTGCAGGCTTCACGAGCACGGTGAAATAGGACAAATAGTCCGGCGCGTACCGGGCAATGTCGGCGGCCTGCACAATTAGCAGGATTCCAAGAACGAACTTCGTCCATCGCCATCCGCGGGCCCACTCTGCAACCGCCCCTGCATAGAGCAGGAGAAAAGGATAAAGCGGCAAAACGTGCCGAACTCCGATGTCGATGTGCGCGAGGATGGCAAAGACAAAGTAGACTGCAGGGAGAATACTCATCACCAGCAGATCGCGCCAAGCCGGAATCAAACGCCGGAAGACGACTATCGCACCCGACGCCCCAAGCAGCAGAACCATGAGCGGCCATTTCAACAGAATCGCAGCCGGGAAGTAGAGCTTGAATCCACTGTTCGAGTAGTGACCCAGGAGAAAGCTCCGATGCCCCTCCATATTATGGAAAACCACCATTCCCAGGCCGGTCATCCACTCGCACGCCGGCAGAAAGAGGGTGATAGGCCGTTTGAGCGTCGGCATCTCGTATTGCAGAAGCTTTGTGTACCCGGAAAAATGGATGCTGACCATCTGGTCGGCGAAGGTCACCTTGGAGACATGGAAGAAATATCCAGTCCAAACCACCATGCAGGCGACGAGCAAGATCGCCGCCGTTCTGCGCCACTGGAATCCGCGTGGGTGAAATTTGAATTCTCCCGGAGCGAGCGCAAGAACCAGGCCCAGCACCAACAGCAACAGTGGCGGGCTATTGAATTTGGCTAACAGTAGTCCCCCCAGCAACATTCCCAGGAGCACAGCCTGTGCACGGGAGGGGTTGCGCCAATACCGCATCCACTGCACTACGCACGCGAATACGAATAGGCAGCCCACGCCATCGATGGTTGCCAATGAAAAATGAGCGATCAGCTCCGGTGAAAGCACTGCGAGTCCCAGCACAAAATTGGCCGTTGTCTCGGAAAACAGGTTGCGTGAGGCTCCCCAAAGCAGGAGCAACAGCGCCACTCCCAGCAAAACGACCACCGGACGCGAACGGTAGAGCCATACCTCAGGCGCGGGTGCGACGGGACGGACCTGATCTTCCGTATACCGGTACTGCACATTCGCATTTACGAGTGGAAGCGTGAAGAGCAGGCGTCCCAGCGGAGGTTGATCGTGCCACCGCTTGAATTCCCCGAAGTGCCACGCATCCAATCCCGCAACGATGTGTTCGGGCTCATCATTCGTGAACGATTGCGTACGAATAAACCATGCGCATTGCAATACGAAGACCAGGATCAGCAACGGAACCAGAATCAGACTTCTGCGGTGGGTAGGAAAGACTCTGGACGCGTCTTGGTTCAAGATCGCCTTGGTACGGCAACCGTCATGGTTGTGAGGGGTTCTTTCGACAATTCTCATCGGTGGTCAATGGCACATCAGTATTCCTGTTTATACCAGATCGCCGGAATGCGCGGGGAAGAGCTAAACCAGTGGCGGAGGCGAATTCGGGGGAGACGTGGATGAGTGTCGGGCGGGAATGGTGCACCGTTTCCGGGCGGTGCACCAGGTCTATGTTTCAGTGCGACATCATCCCACCACTCGTGTTGCACTTGCCTGAAACATGCTTGAACGAAGTGACGTCGAACGTTTGCTGCGCCTCAGCAGATCCGCTCATGGAACCGGACGGATTTCCTGACGTGGTATTTGAAGCCGAACTGGTTTGGGGTGTTCCGGTCACCTGGATGGTGTGCCCGATGTGTTTTTCAAGCTTCGCCGTGTCTCCAGTGAGCTGATAAGTCGCGCCCGAGCTGTCGGTCAAGGTATAGTTTCCATTCGATCCGGACAGACATCCCTGTAAGGTGGTCTTGCTCATACCAGAGTTGCTGCTCTCACTGCTTGTGCTGGACTGGCTTGTGCTGGACTGGCTGCCGTATTGCGCTAATGCCCATGTTACTGAAAGCAAGAGGATCGAGCTGAGCAGAAGTATTTTTTTCACGGTGTTCTCCTTTGCCGATTTTGCAGAATATTGAGTTGGCGATGGAGATGGTGGGGTTGCACGGCTCGCTGGATTAGGAGGGAATATTCCGGTGGTGCCGGTGTGCTACTACCCTGCACAGCATGTGCCGGCGCAACCCGCCCGGAGCTTTGCGCGAAGCGGCCGGATAGACTCGATTCAGAGCGGGGATTCAGGAGATGGAGGCGATCTGTCGGTCCGCGGCCTCTTGGGCGGTGCTTCGTACGTAGGTATAGCGGATGCGGTGGATGACCGTGATCGTGGAGAGCACGGCGAGGACCCACAACACAGGCGCCATTCGGTTGGAGAGCGCACCGATGATCACCAGCACAATGCGCTCGGGACGCTCCATGAATCCGACCTTGCAGCTCGGGATGAGCGACTCGGCTCGGGCGCGGGTGTAGCTGACCATGACCGAGGTGGTCATAACGAAGGCGACCAACACCACGTAAAAGAAGCGATTAGCCCGGGCATAATAGACCAGCAGGCCGAAGAAGATCGCCACATCGGAGTAGCGGTCGATAACGGAATCGAAGAAGGCTCCAAAAACAGTGACCTGGTTCGTAGCACGGGCCACCCTTCCATCCACCATGTCGAAGATGCCTGCTGCGATAATCACCAGTCCGGCATAGACGAAACGGCGCGGCTGGTTGTTATCCGCGCTCGCAAATCCGAAGAATAGCGCCGCCCCAACGTTGATGACTAACCCAATAAACGTCAGCATGTTGGGCGAGATGCGGGTGAGTGCAAGTCCGTCTACGATCTTAAAGAGCAGAACTCCGCAATACTTGCCGACGGCGCTGGTCCAAGTCATGCCCGCGATTCCGATCCGTTCTCAGCGGTGTCGTGCATGGTGGTCAGCTTCAAAACCTCCAGCTCGCGAGTGCCTCCGGGAGTAACAACTGTGGTAACGTCCCCGACCTTTTTGCCCATCAACGAGCGGCCGATTGGAGAGGTGGTCGAAACCATTCCCTTTGTGACATCGCTTTCTTCGCTGGTCACCAGCTTGTAGACGATCTCTTCGTCTTTTGTGGAATCAAAGACGAGCAGGGTTGAGCCCAGCGCGGCCCGGTCACGGGGGATGTTGGCGAGATTCATCAGCGACAGCTCGGCCATACGCTTCTTCATCATTCCCAGGCGCGCACGGACAAACTCCTGACGCTGCTTTGCCATGTGGTACTCGGCATTTTCAGAGAGATCGCCGAGCGCCACGGCTTTCTTGAGCTCGGCGGGAAGTTCATGATTCAGCTCATGTTCGAGCAGGTCGATTTCTTCCTGCAGTTTCTTCTTAACGTGTTCTGGCATTCCTGAAAACCTTTGAGCGCGGCGACCGCGCAGGGAAGTGCAAGGGCTTATTATAGCGCGCTCGCAGGGCAGTGATTCCACCTTTGACCTTGCTTTGGCGCGCAACGTATAATCAAGGATGTAATTCCCCGGCGACCCGGGTCTATGAATGAGCACAACACAATTTAGCGTCGGCGAAAAAGTGGTCTACCCGAATCACGGGGTAGGCGTTATTGAGCAGATTTCCAGCCGCACGATCGGCAGCTCGGTCGAGCGCTTTTACCTGCTTCGTATTCGCTCCAGCAGCCTGAAGGTCATGGTTCCGTTTCAAAACGCCGAGGCGGTCGGTTTGCGCCGCGTCGTGAAGAATTCGGAAGCTCAAAAGATCCTTGAGTATTTGTCGGACGGAAAATGCGAGAGCAGCTCAGATTGGAAGAACCGGTTTAAGGAAAACTCGGACAAGATGCGTACCGGCTCGTTACTAGATGTGGCGATCGTGCTAAAGGGGCTGCTGATTCTTGCGGCTCAGAAGCCGCTCAGTTTCCGGGAGAAGAAAATGCTCGAGCGGGCGCGTTTCCTGCTCATCAGTGAAATGGCGATGGCGCGGGGTCGCGAAGAAGAAGAAGTGGAAGAGGAACTGCGCAAGGCTTTAGGAAAGTGCAGCCTGCGCTGGCCCGAAGCCGCAATTATTGAGGTATAAGATCGTCTGTGAGTTTGCGAGCGCAGCCTGCGGGCTGCGCAAATTTATTGCTGCCGTGATGGTCTATTCTCCGAGCCAGTTTCCCCATGAACGCAGGCTTTCGACATGGTCGAAGATAATCTTGATGGCGGCTGTTAGCGGCACGGCCAGAATCAATCCCATAGCTCCCCAGAGCCATCCCCAGAAGAGCAAGGCCAGGGTCACCGCCAGGGGATTCAACTGTAGGCGGCGGCCGATGATTTTGGGATAGAGCACGTTTAACGCGATCAGGTGGCTGATAGCGACCACGCTCACAATTGCAACGAAGCCCTTGAGCGAGAGCAAGCCCATGCTAACCACGACCGGCGGAAGAACTGCCAGCACGATGCCGAGATAGGGGAGCAGACTGACCAAGCCGCTGATCATCCCGATCACGTAGAAGTACGGCACGCCGAGAATCCAGAATGCAATCGTGCTGGTGATTCCCAGGATGATTCCAATGACGACGTTACCGACAATGAAGCCGCGAATCATCTGAGAAATCAGGCCCAGGGTCGCATAGGCGGTGTTGTGGTTTTCCGGACTGAAGAGCATCACGGTCGAGGATCGAACGTGATCCTGCCAGCTCAGCATGAAAAACACCAGGAACGGGACAAAGGCTGACATCAGCACGACTTGCGTAGCTCCGAGTGCCCCGCTGGTCAGGTCTTCCATCCAGTTGCTGGACTGACGGATGGTCAGCGTATCCTTTTCGGCCTTCTCCTCCGGCAGCACGTTCCGCGTCGTCTGGCGCACGCGTTCGGCGCGGTTCCGCACCTCGTTCAATACGTTGCGAATGCGTCCGGAATACTTTGGAAGTTGGGAGATGAATTCGTCGGCCTGATTGTAGGTGACATAAAAAACTCCATACAGCGTAGCGCACATGACCAGTACGGCAATCGCCGAGCCGACGGAGCGCGGCAGGCGGATGCGCAGACAGAGTTCGACGATAGGTGCAAGCATGAACGCGATCAGGACGGAGACGAGCGTGAGAATAAGCACGGTCTTGGCGAGGTACATCATGGTGAGCACGCCGCCTACCGCGATGACCGCCATCGATCCACTCTGGATACGAATATGGCGCCGACGTTCGGCGTCGCTGAGCACAACGGAGATGGCGCTGCTGTCCAGGGCCGGAATCGGCTCTTGCGGTACTCCGTTATCGCCGGCTTCGCCCTTGAACCTGCCCGTTGTCTGCTCCATTCGCTGTTCCCCCGCTCTATGCAAGCCTCTTCGAACTATACTTGCCTTGTGTCGCCAAACGAAAACGAAAATCCGTCAGGACGCATCCTGGCCTTGGACGTTGGTTCCAGAACCATTGGTCTGGCTGTCACAGACCCTCTGGGTTTTACCGCCCAGGGCCTGATCACGATTCGGCGCAAGAACAAACGCACGGATCTGGCAGCCCTGGAGGCGGTCATTCGCGAATACGGTGTGGTGGAACTAGTCGTGGGCTTGCCATTGCGCATGAGCGGCGCGGAGGGCCGGCAATCCGAGCGGATGCGTGAATTTGTCGATGTTCTTAAACAGCACTTTGACCTTCCGATCCATCTCTGGGACGAACGGCTGACTTCGGTGCAAGCCAACCGCGTCTTGCGCGAAACGGACATGTCGATCAAGAAACGCGCCGCCGTGGTCGATCAATTAGCCGCCGTGCTCATTCTGCAGAATTGGATGGAGGCGCGCCACCATCCCACGGAACCTTGAGTCCGGGGCCCATTCGGGATGTCTTCTGTGGTGCATTCGCCGCGGGAGGGCTGCCGGTGATGTTATGCTTGCCCTGACCCTCACCTGAGATGACCACGCTTCTTAATCATCAGCCGCCGCCGAGTCTTCATGCGAGCCGTACGCGCGCGGTTCATGGTGTGGTCTTCGCTCTGGCAATTGTTGCCGCGGCGCTGTTCGGCGCCTTGGCGGGGCTTCTGTTTGTCTATTCTGCGGATCTTCCGCAGGTCACAGAACTTGAGCGTTACCGTCCCAGTTCGATCACCGAACTCTACGACGAGAAGGGCAATGTCATCGGCACCTTTGCCCTGCAGCGCCGCGTCATCGCCAAATACGAGGACTATCCCAAGGTGCTGCGCGATGCCGTCATCTCGATTGAAGACAAGGATTTTGAGCGGCATTGGGGCATTAATATATGGCGCATTCTGGGCGCGGCCTACCGCGACCTGGCCAGCGGATCGCGGGCGCAAGGCGCCTCCACGCTGACGATGCAACTCTCGCGCAACCTGTTCCTCAGTCCGGATCGCAAGTTCGGGCGCAAGGTGCAAGAGATTCTGTTGTCGATCCAGATTGAACGCCGCTTCACCAAGGAACAGATATTCACGCTCTACGCCAACCAGATATTTCTTGGGCACGGAGTATACGGCTTTGAAGCGGGCTCGGAGTTCTACTTCAACAAACCCGCCAGGGATCTGACCATCGAGGAATCGGCTCTGCTGGCGGGGCTGCCAAAAGGACCGAGCGCTTACTCTCCAATCAATAGTCCCGAGAAAGCTTTGCGCCGCCGCAATCTGGTCATCAACAACATGATGGAGGACGGGCGTATAACCGCGCAGCAGGCGCAGGAGGCGAAGGGCCGGCCGCTGAACCTTCATCTCCAGTCCGACCCCAACAATCTGGCACCGTACTTCATCGAGGATACGCGGCGCTATCTTGAGAGAAAATACGGCACCGATCAGGTACACGAGGGGGGATTGCGGGTCTACACCTCGCTTGATATGGAATTGCAAAGGGCCGCGACCCGCGCCGTGTTGGATGGCCTTGCCGCCTACGAGCGGCGCCATGGATGGAAGGGGCAGGTTCGCAACCTCGTTGCGGCCGGAGATGATCTTTCGGTTTATGAGCACCCCGACTGGAATCATGCGCCGGAGCCCGGCAGTTACTTCCACGCTCTGGTTACCGGCGTATCGCAGGCCGAAGCCGAGATCAAGATTGGCAAATATCACGGCCAGATTCGTGCGGCCGAGATGGCCTGGACCGGCCATCACTCGCCAAATGAGATCCTGGCAACGGGCGACATCGTGTATGTGCGAGTGATCGCCGTTGAGCCGGATCATAAACTGCAACTGGCGCTGGAACAGGACTCCGGAGCCCAGGCAGCGCTTGTCGCTATTGACAACAACACTGGCGAAATCCGCGCGATGGTGGGAGGCCGTGACTTCGACGAATCGAAATTCAATCGGGCTACCCAAGCGTTGCGGCAGACAGGCTCGTCCTTTAAACCCTACGTTTACTCGGCGGCCGTGGAGCAGGGGGCCATGCCGGATGACACCATCATCGATGCTCCGATCAGCTTTCCGGGCGTCTCCGGTACCTGGTCCCCGCACAATTATGACGGCAGGTATGAGGGGACGATCTCACTGCGCCACGCTCTGGCGACATCGCGCAATATTCCGGCGATCAAACTTGCCCAAAGGGTCGGCATCAAGACGGTGATTGAATACGTACGCAAGTTCGGGATCACCTCGGAGATACAGCCGTTTCTTCCGGTCGCGCTGGGGGCGGCCGAAGTCACATTGTTGGAGCACACCGCGGCTTACTCGACTTTTCCCAACGATGGAGTGCGGCTGAGTCCACACTCCATCCGCAAGGTCACCGATTACGACGGGCACATTCTGGAGGAGGACTTTGCCGATGTGCGCGATGTGATCAGCGCGCATTCAGCGCGAGTGATGGTCGAATTGCTGCAAGGTGTTGTGCTGCACGGCACCGGATTCGCCGCGAGTAAGTTGAATCATCCACTGGCGGGCAAGACGGGAACGACCAACGATTTCACCGACGCATGGTTTGTTGGATTTTCGCCATCCATCAGTTGTGGCGTTTGGGTAGGGTACGACGAAAAGAAGACGCTTGGCGAGAAGGAAACAGGGGCGCACGCCGCACTGCCGATTTGGATGGACTTTATGAAAGCTGCAATCGCCGGTAAAAGTGACGAGCAGTTTCCCGAGCCACCGCCGGAGGTGCTGGCGGGGCGCAAGGGCGAGGCCGGAAAAATCGGCGATTCAGACGTCGAATCTCATTGATTCAACCTGCTCATATGTCTCGGCGCTGCTTTGGACTACGCTCAGTTACGCTGCGGGAAGCATTGCGCCGCGCTTAATTGTTCGCCAGCCTATATACTGAGGCCTAATTGAATCGGAGTAGATTTCGTAAGCAATGGAACGAGCGCGTCTGACAATAGCTCTACTGGCCTTGTGTTTGTGCAGCACAACCGGCTGCCTCTTTCGCTCGCATAAGGTGCAAGTGAAACGCTCTGCCGCGCCCCTGAAGAGCGCCACGCAGGAAGACTTAATCGTAAGGCTCGATCTGTTGGCCGCCAGCGTTCGGACTATGAACGCCACAGTCGATATCGACACCACGGTGGGTGGAGAGAAGAAGGGTAAGGTCGTCGAGTACCAGCAGATTAGGGGCTACATCCTGGCGGAGAAACCGGCGATGCTCCGCATGATTGGCCTGCTACCCATCGTTCGCAACCGCGCATTTGACATGGTCAGCAATGGGGACCGTTTTGAGTTGTGGATTCCGCCCAAGAACCGCTTCATAACCGGTAGCACCCAGTTGAAAAAGATCAGCGGCAACGCGCTTGAGAATCTACGCCCGCAGATAATTTACGAAGCCCTGCTCATTCCCGCGATCGATCCAACGAATGAAATTGCGGTGATTGAACATGGCAAGCAAGAAGTTGTGGACGAGAAGACGCATAAATCCGTGACTCAGCCGAGCTATCACCTTGTGGTGATTCGACGCGATGCTAACAATACCTGGCACCTTCAACGCAAACTCTATTTCAATCGCGCCGATCTGTTGCCCTATCGCCAGACCATCTATGACGAGCAGGGTGCGATCGCGACCGATGTGAATTACTCCGACTGGCAGCTCTACAACGGCGTGCAATTTCCCTCGCTGATTGAAATCGAGCGGCCGCAGGAGGAGTACAACATTGGGATCAAGATGGTTAAGCTGGTTTTAAATGAGCCACTGAAACCTGAACAATTTCAGCTGGAAGTGCCGCCGGGCGCAACGGTTACGGAGCTGAAATAGAATCCATTCGGCTGTGTCGCGCGCTCTCGACGGCACTTCGGGAGCGCATCCGGCTCTTGTACAGTAGGTAGACTGCATGCATCCCATCACTCCACCATTGTTTACCGGCGACGGCGGCACGCCTGCGGGATCAGCAGAGGCTCGCCGCTATCATCGGCTTTTGCGGCGTATCGGCGTTGTCGACGTGGCCTTGGGACTCATGCTGATGGGCGTGATTTTGGCCGCCGACTGGACAAGCGACTTCCGCAATTTTGCAGTGCGGGTAGCCGGTGACCATCACGCCCTCGCGCTTTTCTTCTATACGTCAATCCTGCTGCTGCTCACAAAATTTCTCAGTCTTGGCCTGGACTACTATGGCTTCCGTATCGAGCATCGATACCACCTCAGCAATCAGCGCGTTCGCAACTGGGCATGGGACCAGGCCAAGGGCTTTGTCCTGACGTTCCTGTTCAGCCAGCTTCTGGTGCAGATGGTCTACCTTCTGATCCGGCTGCAGCCGCGTTGGTGGTGGGTGACAGGATGGGCGATATTCATGCTGTTCAGCGTGCTAATGGCGCATATTGCACCGGTGCTGCTGTTTCCGCTTTTCTTCCGCTTCCGTGCGCTCGGCGATGAAGATCTGACCGCTCGATTGACACGGATGAGCGAAAAAGCGGGAGCGAAGGTACGCGGCGTCTACGAGTGGATGCTCTCGGAAAAAACGAAGAAAGCAAATGCGGCTCTGATGGGCTTGGGACGCACCCGCCGGATTGTAATCTCAGACACGCTGCTTTCGACCTGCAATCATGATGAGATTGAGGCCGTTCTGGCGCACGAACTGGGGCATCATGTGTACCGGCACATGGTGAAGGGAATCGTGGTGCAAGGAGTGGTTGCCTTCTTCGGATTCTGGTGCCTGAAGCTCGCGATTCGCTGGGCTGCTTTCGACTGGAAGCGTTACGACCAGATCGACTTTGCCAACCTTCCGCTGATGATCCTGGTTGCGACTGCAGTCTCGGTACTCCTCGTTCCGGTGATGAACGTCTACTCGCGCTTCAATGAGCGCCAGGCTGATCTGTATGCATGGAAGTCGCTCGGGTCGGTGCTGCCGTTCTGCTCGGCGATGGAAAAACTTGCGGCGCAAAATCTCTCCGAGCGCGAACCGCCTTCTCGGTGGGTGGAGGTTCTGTTTTACTCGCACCCTGCAACTGCGCGTCGGATCGATGCGGCGCTGGCCTGGGCTGCTTCGCACCGGCCAGGAACCTAGGCGGCCGATTTGCGGCGGGCGCCTCGGCGGCAGGATACAATTTCCAGGTGAGCACCACATCCGTATCTCAAAAGACCGACGCGGAGCCGCGGTTCAGGCTGGGACAGCGGCTTGCCTTGTGGTGCATCTCCTGGGCAGGGTATCTGCTGATCTCGCTGATCGGCTGCACGCTTCGCTTTGAGTCCTCGTCAGAGCCGGGCGGGGTGCCGGAGGGCGAATACCCTCCGCCATTTGTGATTGGCCCGTTCTGGCACCGCTCGGTGATCCTCGCGACCTGGTACTTCCGCGGACGTGGCATCGCGGTGATGACCAGCCGCAGCTTTGATGGCGAATACATTGCCCGCATCATCGAGCGCTTTGGTTTTGTGGCGGTGCGCGGCTCGAGTTCGCGCGGCGGCTCCGGTGCGCTGCTCGGGATGAAACGCGCGCTGGCCAGTGGACACATCGCGGCGTTCACGATCGACGGGCCGCGCGGGCCGCGCTTTGTGGCTAAGCCTGGGCCGGTGATGCTGGCGCGGATGAGCGGCGCTCCGATCCTGTGTTTCTATCTGGCGGCCGAGCGTCCGTGGATCCTGCGCTCGTGGGATGCGCTGATGATTCCGCGTCCTTTCTCGAAGGTGCATGTGCGCTGGACCAAGCAGATTCATCTGCCGCCGGAGGCGAACGACGAGCAGATGAACGAGTGTCATCGCCAGATGCAGGAGTCGCTGGAGCGAGCGCGCCGGGACGCGGTGGCGGCACTCGGCGATCAGGCAAGTTAAACGTTCAAGACTCCAATCGATGATCGTCATCCAGTCCTGGCAGGGCTCGACGCGGTTCTATTCGGATGGATCGGATTCGCTATAGGTCTCGGCAAAGGACTCGTCTGGCGAACTCGGAGGCCAGCCGACGATGACTAGAAACACATCGAGCACAAAGAGCGCAATCGCAATGTCGTTGAACAGTGTTGCCTGAGGAAGGCCGGGCCAGAGTTGATTAGCGGCCCAGAACAGGAAGGCGATCGCCAGCATGATCGCCTTAAAGAACTCTCGTACCGGGGGGCGGTGCGCAGCCTGGTAAACCAGATAGGCGGCGGCGATCATGGCCAGCGGAAATGCTCCGAGATAGTCGTGTGCGTTTGCGGGGAAGCGCCCAGGAAAGGCGTCCCATATCAGCAGCACTCCGCAACCTATGAGCGTGAAAACGCCACTAATCACCGCGATCATCCGATGGGCTCTGTCCAAGCGGCTATACATCTGCTGATTCTATTCAGAGAGCCTCGTGGTTCCCAATAGAAAGAAATGATGATGACGATCAGACGCGGCCGTGTCCAGGCTAAGAAATTCGGGGCTGGAAAAAGTCTTTGGGGGCTGGTTGACCGCTTGGCAATGATGTTGATATATTTTAGGGGTTCTGCGAGTCTGTCTGGCTTGGTTTGTATTACTGGTCGAGCTGTTATGTAAGATCAGCCCGATGGCGCTTCACGGCGCCTGCTTGTAATGGGCTTCCTCGCTGAAATGAATCTGCGCTGCCTGTGGCGCTTGGCTGCAGGGTATGCAGATTCGGGCTGCGAAACGGAATGCTCCCGGCGGAGACCTTAGCTCAAGGCTTTGGCAATTGACCGGGGATTCAAGCATCACCGTCGTTGCCTCTATCCAGGAAACGTGAACCTTCCCCGCGTGTTGTAATTGCGGAGAGTATGGTTGAGCGCCGCGCGAGCGGGCTCGCTTGATCAGCCCTGAGTGGAAAACAAAGGGTTCTGAGCGGACATGCGCCGGCGTTTCGTGCGGTGTGTCCGCCAGTGGCGCCAGAGTGCGTGCGAATAAAGGAGCTGCAAGAGTGCCTACGTTTAATCAGTTGGTGCGTAAGGGCCGCAAGTCGCCCCGCTACAAGACGGCCAGTCCTGCTCTGCAGGCATGCCCGCAGAAGCGTGGAGTCTGCACCCGCGTCTATACCCAGACGCCAAAGAAACCGAACTCGGCTCTTCGGAAGGTTGCGCGTGTGCGCCTGACGAATGGGATCGAGGTGACGACCTACATTCCTGGCGTCGGCCACAACCTGCAGGAGCACTCGATTGTGCTCATTCGCGGGGGCCGCGTGAAGGATCTTCCGGGTGTGCGCTATCACGTGATTCGTGGAACGCTGGACTCGGTGGGGGTTGCCAACCGCAGACAGAGCCGCTCCAAGTACGGAGCCAAGCGGCCGAAGTCGTAAACGATTTTTCGCGTGAGCGGCGGGTATGGGCCAGACGACGGCCCTCCGGTCGCTGACGCTGTTCACCCGGCGACTCAATTGGGAGACGGCCGGGAGTACCGCCGAAGAGGCAGGGAAGAGGAGTTTGAATGCCGAGAAAAGGTCATATTGCCAAGCGCGAACCGATGCCGGATCCGATTTACGGCTCGACGCTGGCCAATAAGTTTGTCAACAACCTGATGTGGGATGGCAAGAAGAGCACGGCGCAGGGCATCTTCTACAAGGCAATGACGCAGCTGGAACAGAAGGGCGGAGACGAGGCCCTGAAGCTGTTCAAGAAGGCGGTTGAGAACTGCAAGCCGCTGCTGGAAGTGAAGACCCGGCGTGTGGGCGGCGCCAACTATCAGGTTCCGGTGGAAGTCAATGCGGAGCGGCGCACCTCGCTGGCGATTCGCTGGCTGATCTCGTATTCGCGCAGCCGTCCGGAGAAGGGCATGATCGACAAGCTTGCCAACGAACTGCTGGATGCGGCCAACGGCAAGGGCGCGGCGATGAAAAAGAAGGAAGACGTACACCGCATGGCCGAGGCCAACAAGGCCTTTGCGCACTATCGCTGGTAAGGATCGTCCCGCGGGCGATTTCCCGCGGGCTTTCAGCGAGGGCGAAGCCGGATTGCGGCAGCAGCAGCGTAAGAGCTGCCATCAACAAGAAACCAGCACGGGCTACCCCAGCGCCGGTGCGATGACTTAAAGGGAATAGGTAGAAGCTTTGGCGCGACAAGTTCCATTAGAACGTTGCAGGAACATCGGCATCATGGCGCACATCGATGCCGGCAAGACGACAACGACCGAGCGCATTCTGTTCTATACCGGGCGCCTGCACCGCATTGGCGAAGTGCATGAAGGCACGGCGACGATGGACTGGATGGCGCAGGAGCAGGAGCGTGGCATCACGATCACGTCTGCCGCGACGACCTGTGCCTGGAAAGACATCACGATCAACATTATTGACACACCGGGTCACGTCGATTTCACTGCGGAAGTAGAGCGCTCGCTGCGAGTGCTGGACGGCGCGGTAGCGGTGTTTGACGCGGTGCATGGCGTGGAGCCCCAGTCGGAGACGGTGTGGCGGCAGGCCGATAAGTACGCCGTGCCGCGTATCTGTTTCATCAACAAGATGGACAAGATGGGCGCAGATTTCGATCACGCGGTGGACACCATCCGAAAGCGCCTGTCGGCCAAGCCGGTGCCGATCCAGATGCCGGTCGGGCAGGCGGAGAAGTTCAAGGGCTGCATCGATCTGTTCAACATGAAGGCCATTTACTGGCACGACGAAACCATGGGCGCCGACTACGTGGTGGAAGAAATTCCAGCCGAGTTGATGAAGAAGGCCCAGGCGATGCGCCAGTTGATGGTGGAAACCATCGTGGAAAACGACGATGGCGACGAGTTGATGTCGAAGTGGATTGAAGGCGATGAGATCTCGGTGGAGGCGTTGAAAGCGTCGCTGCGCAGGTCGGTAATCGCGATCAAGATCTTCCCGGTGATTCTGGGCACGGCGTTCAAGAACAAGGGCGTGCAGCCGCTGCTGGATGCGGTGGTCGACTTCCTGCCTTCGCCGCTGGACGTTCCTCCGGTGACGGGCAAGAATCCCGACAACGACAAGGAAGAAGTGCGTCATGCAAAGGACGACGAGCCGTTCGCGGCCTTGGCGTTCAAGATCATGACCGATCCGTTCGTGGGCCAGTTGACGTTTATCCGGGTGTACTCGGGAGTTCTGAAGCAGGGCGACATGGCTTACAACGCCAACCGTCTGAAGCACGAGCGCATTGGCCGCCTGCTGCGCATGCACGCCAATAAGCGCGAGGAAATCATCGAAGTCCGGGCGGGCGATATCTGCGCCTGCGTGGGACTGAAGAACGTCACCACGGGCGACACGATCTGCAACGAAGACAAGCCGATCCTGCTGGAGACGATTGAATTTCCAGAGCCGGTGATTCACGTTGCGGTGGAGCCGAAGACCAAGACGGACCAGGAAAAGATGGGCGTGGCACTGCACAAGCTGGCCCAGGAAGATCCGACCTTCCGCGTGCACACTGACGAGGACAGCTCGCAGACGATCATCAGCGGAATGGGTGAGCTTCATCTGGAGATCATCGTGGACCGCATGATGCGCGAGTTCAACGTGCAGGCGAATGTGGGTAAGCCGCAGGTAGCCTACCGCGAGACGCTGCGCAAGAACTCGGAGGCGGAGGGCAAGTACATCCGTCAGACGGGCGGCAGCGGTCAGTACGGTCACGTTAAGCTGCGTCTGGCGCCGAATGAGCCCGGCAAGGGCTTTGAGTTCGAGAACGCGACGACGGGTGGTTCGATTCCGAAGGAATACATCAAGCCGATCGAGATGGGCATTAAGGAAGCCATGGAGGGCGGCGTACTGGCCGGCTATCCGATGGTGGACATCAAGGCCACGGTCGTATGACGGCAGCTATCATGATGTCGATTCGAACGAACTGGCGTTTAAGATTGCGGCGTCGATGGCCTTCAAGGAAGCGGCGCGCAAGGCCAGCCCGGTTCTGCTGGAGCCGGTGATGTCGGTTGAAGTTGTGGTTCCGGAAGAGTACATGGGCACCATCATTGGCGACCTGAACAGCCGTCGCGGACGCATCGAGGGAATTGAGCATCGCGCCGGTTCGCAGGTGATCAAGTCGATGGTTCCGCTGGCTGAGATGTTCGGATACGCGACCAACATGCGCTCCAACACGCAGGGGCGTGCGACATTCTCGATGCACTTTGCGCGTTACGAGGAAGCCCCCCGTTCGGTGGCCGAAGAGATTGTGGCCAAAACGCAGGGCACGAAGGCCAGATAAAGTTCAACCGCTCCGCGTGGCTGCAATGCGCGGAGCACAGCGCCCTGAATTCATGGGCCAGAAGCGGGCCGGACAGCGGCCGGCAGCGATTACTAAGACGGAGCTTGAAAGCAATGGCGAAAGAGAAATTTGACCGCAGCAAGCCGCACGTGAACGTTGGAACGATTGGGCATATTGATCACGGCAAGACGACGTTGACGGCGGCGATCACGAAGGTGCTGGCAAAGCACAATCCGAACATCAAGTTCCGCTCGTTTGACTCGATTGACAATGCGCCGGAAGAGCGCGAGCGCGGCATTACGATTGCCACGGCGCACGTGGAGTATGAGACGGGCAACCGTCACTACGCTCACGTGGACTGCCCGGGGCACGCCGACTACATCAAGAACATGATCACCGGCGCGGCGCAGATGGATGGCGCGATTCTGGTGGTTGCGGCCACCGACGGTCCGATGCCGCAGACCAAGGAGCACGTGCTGCTGGCGCGCCAGGTTGGCGTTCCCTGCATCGTGGTCTTCCTGAATAAGTGCGACGCGGTGGAAGACCCCGAGCTGATCGACCTGGTGGAGATGGAAGTCCGCGAACTGCTGTCGAAGTACAAGTTCCCGGGCGACGATGTGCCGGTGATCCGCGGCTCGGCCTTGGGCGCGCTGAACGGCGAGCCGGAGTGGGAAGCCAAGCTCGATGAGCTGATGGACGCGGTGGACAAGTACGTTCCGCTGCCGGCGCGTGCGATCGATCAGCCGTTCCTGATGCCAATTGAAGACATCTTCTCGATCTCGGGACGCGGCACGGTGGTTACGGGCCGTATCGAGCGCGGCAAGGTGAAGGTCGGCGAGGAAGTCGAGATTGTGGGCTTCCGCGACACCCGCAAGACGGTTGTGACCGGCGTGGAAATGTTCAAGAAGCAGCTCGACGAGGGCCTGGCGGGCGACAACGCGGGTCTGCTGCTGCGCGGTATCGGCAAGGACGACGTGGAGCGCGGCATGGTGCTGGCGAAGACCGGCTCGATTACGCCGCACACCAAGATCAAGGGCGAGGTCTACATTCTGTCGAAGGAAGAGGGCGGACGTCACACTCCGTTCTTCAACGGCTACCGTCCGCAGTTCTACTTCCGCACCACGGACGTGACCGGAGTTGCGAAGCTTCCGGAAGGCGTGGAGATGGTGATGCCGGGCGACAACGTGACCCTGGAGATCGAACTGATCACGCCGGTGGCGATGGAAAAAGGCCTGCGCTTTGCGATCCGCGAAGGCGGCCGCACGGTGGGCGCCGGTACGATTACGGAAATTCTGTAAGGGAAGCACTGAAGCCCCACATCTGCTAACTACGGCAGATGTGGGGCACCAGTTGCTTTCCGATAACTTTCACTCTGCATAGATAAAGAAGTCGCGGCGACTAGAAGACCGCACGATCTTTGAGGGGTTCATACTGTGATTGGCAAAGAAAGAATCCGCATTCGGTTGAAGGCATACGATTATCGCGTTCTGGACCAGTCGACCGGCGAAATCGTCGATACGGCGCGCCGCACCGGCGCACAGATTGCCGGCCCGATTCCACTGCCGACGGTGAAGAACAAATATTGCGTGCTGCGTTCGCCGCACGTCGACAAAAAGTCGCGCGAGCAGTTTGAGATTCGCACGCACAAGCGTCTTCTTGATATTCTGGAGCCGACGCAGCAGACGGTCGACGCATTGATGAAGCTTGATCTTCCCGCCGGTGTCGACGTCGAAATCAAGGCTTACGGTAAAGAACATAAATAACAGCGGCTTGGCGCGTTGAGCGCGAAGTCCTCACAGTGCCCCAGCGCGGTTTAAGCGCGGGCATGATGGAGAAGAAAAAATGTCAGTAAACGGAATTCTAGGCAGGAAAGTGGGCATGACGCAGCTGTTCGACGACAAGGGCGATGTTCGCCCGGTCACGGTGCTGCAGGCAGGTCCCTGCGTAATTACCCAGCTCAAGACGGCGATGACGGACGGCTACGACGCCGCCCAGGTCGGCTTGGTTGAGTTTGTGAAGGACTCGCGCCTGACCAAGGCGATGAAGGGCCACTTCGAGAAGCACAATCTTCCGCCGGTGAAGTTCATGAAGGAAGTTCGCCGTGGTGGAGGACGAGGAGGGCGCCGACGGACGCGTGAAGGTTGGCGACAAGGTGCTGGTCGATCTGTTTGACGGCACGAAGTTCGTTGACATTGCAGGCACCAGCAAGGGACGCGGCTTTGCGGGCGTGGTGAAGCGCCACAAGTTCGCCGGCGGTCCGGCGGCCCACGGTCACATGTTCCAGGTGCAGGGCTCGATCGGAGCCTCGTCGTTCCCGTCGCGCGTCTTTCCTGGCACCCGCATGAGCGGCCACATGGGCGACGTGACGGTGACGGTGCGCAACCTGCGTGTTCTGGGCGTGGACAAGGAAGAGAATCTGCTGGTGGTGGAAGGCGCGGTGCCGGGACACAGAGACGGCTACCTGGTGATCACCAAGGCCAAGAAGCCGCCGAGAGAGCGTCGTGGATTCAGCGGCGAGGGTACGGCGATCAACCCGTTGAAGGCCTCCAAGCGCGCTGCGAAGGGCAAGTAAACCAGGCAATTAGATTCGCTTCCCCGGCGGAAGATTGCCGCCGGGGAGCCTG
The DNA here is from genome assembly GCA_963738165.1 of uncultured Acidobacteriota bacterium. Classification (GTDB taxonomy): domain Bacteria; phylum Acidobacteriota; class Terriglobia; order Terriglobales; family Acidobacteriaceae; genus TOLSYN. The sequence goes on along the minus strand of CAVTVE010000016.1, from coordinate 1,833 downwards.
AATAAAACGATACCTTCCGCGGCTGCATATTGACGGAAGGCAACTGAAAAGGTTCGCCGAAGATGCGGACCTGGCAAAGGAAAAGAAATGGCTACCATTGATGTGTTGAACCTGGCCGGCCAGAAAGTGGGATCGCTCGAACTCGCCGAGGAAGTTTTCGGCTCGGTGAACGAGGACCTGCTCTGGGAATCCGTCCAGCACTATCGTGCCGCGCAGCGAGCGGGCACGCACGCCACCAAGAACAAGAAGCTGGTCTCTGGTTCTGGCAAGAAGCTTTGGCGGCAGAAGGGAACGGGGCGCGCCCGCGTGGGCAGCGTCCGTTCGCCGATCTGGCGTCACGGCGGCACGGTCCACGGACCTCAGCCGCGTTCCTATGATTATGCGTTCCCACGCAAGAAGCTGCTGGGCGCGCTGCGCTCGGCACTGGCGGCGAAGCTGCAGGATGGCAAGCTGGTGGTGATCGATTCGCTGGAACTGAAAGAAGCGAAGACGAAAGCCTTCCGCCAGGCGCTGGTCGGACTGAAGTTCAACAAGACCGCACTGGTGGTGGAAGCCGGCGCGAATCTGAATCCGAACCTGGAGCTTTCAACCCGGAATATTGCCGGGGTTGAGATGCTGTATGGTCCCGAGGTTCACCCTTATCACCTGCTTCGCCACGAACTGGCGGTGTTCTCGCAGGCGGCGTTGGAAAAGCTGCAGAGCTCGCTGAAGGCCTCGGCGCCGAAGCGTAAGGCGGAGGTGGAGAATGTCTAAGTCCCCTTACCAGATCGTCCGTAAGCCGGTCATCACGGAAAAGGGATTGGGCGTCAAGGAGACCGAGAACACGCTGGTGTTCCAGGTAGCCGCGGATGCGACCAAGACGGAGATCAAGGAAGCGGTGCAGAAGGCCTTCAAGGTGAAGGTTGCCGGCGTCCGCACTGCCAATTTTCTGGGCAAGGAGCGCCGCCGGGGCAAGTTTACCGGCTTCCGCCCGGACTGGAAGAAGGCCTATGTACGGCTCGCCGAGGGCGAAAAGATGCCCGAGTACGCGCAGAACCTGTAGTTTCTGCGTCGCATGAAGGCCGAAGCGGCCGCAAATTGAAGCGCGGCACCGCCGGATGGGAGAACGAAACCCTATCTGTCCGGCCAAAGCGATCCCGCCGGAAGAACGGCCGGGATCTGGAAGAGAAGAACTATGGCGATCAAGACTTACAGACCGATCACACCGACACTGCGTTTCAAGTCCTCGCAGGTCAACGACGATCTGACGACGAACCGGCCGCACAAGCCGCTGACGGAACCGAAGAAGCGCACCGGCGGCCGCCGCAACTCGGGCGACCTGACGATCTGGCATCGCGGCGGCGGTCACAAGCGGAAGATTCGCGTGATCGACTTCAAGCGCGACAAGCAGGGGATTCCGGCTACCGTGGCGACGATCGAATACGATCCGAACCGTTCGGCGCGCATCGCGCTGCTCAGCTATGCCGATGGCGAAAAGCGCTACATCCTGCAGCCGGTTGGGCTGAAGGTGGGGGCCAAGATTATCAGCGGAGCCGATGCCGACATCCTGGTGGGCAACGCGCTGCCGCTGAAGAACATTCCTGCGGGCACGACTGTGCACAACATTGAACTGAAGCCGGGCAAGGGCGCGCAGATGGCGCGTTCGGCCGGAGCGCAGGCGCAGTTGGTGGCCAAGGAAGGCGAATACGCCTTGCTGAAGCTCCTCCGGCGAAACCCGCAAGGTGCTGGTGGACGGCATGGCGACCATTGGGCAGGTTGGCAATACCGATCATGAGAACATCTCGCTCGGTAAGGCTGGCCGCAACCGCTGGGCCGGGCGTTAAGCCGACCAAC
>CAVTVE010000015.1:0-107127 GCA_963738165.1 uncultured Acidobacteriota bacterium | reverse complement strand
TTCCTGCCTTCGCCGCTGGATGTTCCTCCGGTGACGGGAAAGAATCCCGACAACGGCAAGGAAGAACAGCGTCATGCGAATGACGACGATCCGTTTGCGGCGCTGGCGTTCAAGATCATGACCGACCCGTTCGTCGGCCAGTTGACGTTCATCCGGGTGTACTCGGGAGTGCTGAAGCAGGGCGATATGGCCTACAACGCCAACCGCATGAAGCACGAGCGCATCGGACGCCTGCTGCGCATGCACGCCAACAAGCGCGAGGAGATCGTCGAAGTTCGAGCCGGCGACATCTGCGCTTGCGTGGGACTGAAGAACGTCACCACGGGCGACACGATCTGCAACGAGGACAAGCCGATCCTGCTGGAGACGATTGAATTTCCGGAGCCGGTGATTCATGTTGCGGTGGAGCCGAAGACCAAGACGGATCAGGAAAAGATGGGCGTGGCGCTGCACAAGCTGGCCCAGGAAGATCCGACCTTCCGCGTGCACACCGATGAGGACAGCTCGCAGACGATCATCAGCGGCATGGGTGAACTTCACTTGGAGATCATCGTGGATCGCATGATGCGCGAGTTCAACGTGCAGGCCAACGTTGGTAAGCCGCAGGTGGCTTATCGCGAGACGCTGCGCAAGAACTCGGAGGCCGAGGGCAAGTACATTCGTCAGACGGGCGGCAGCGGCCAGTACGGTCACGTAAAGCTTCGCCTGTATCCGAATGAGCCCGGCAAGGGCTTTGAGTTCGAGAACGGAACCACGGGCGGATCGATTCCGAAGGAATTCATCAAGCCGATCGAGATGGGCATCAAGGAAGCCATGGAAGGCGGCGTGTTGGCCGGCTATCCGATGGTGGATGTTAAGGCCGTGCTGTATGACGGCAGCTATCACGATGTCGATTCGAACGAATTGGCGTTTAAGATTGCGGCGTCGATGGCCTTCAAGGAAGCGGCGCGCAAGGCCAGTCCGGTTCTGCTGGAGCCGGTGATGTCGGTCGAAGTGGTGGTTCCGGAAGAGTACATGGGCACCATCATTGGCGATCTGAATAGCCGCCGCGGACGCATCGAGGGTATCGAGCATCGCGCTGGTTCGCAGGTCATCAAGTCGATGGTTCCGCTGGCTGAAATGTTCGGCTATGCGACTAACATGCGCTCCAATACGCAGGGGCGTGCGACGTTCTCGATGCACTTTGCGCGCTACGAAGAAGCCCCCCGTTCGGTGGCGGAAGAGATCGTGGCCAAGGTGCAGGGCACGAAGGCCAGATAAAGTTCAACCGCGCCGCGTGGCAGGAATGCGCGGCGCACAGCGCCTGATGTCATGGGCCACAACGCGAGGCCGGGCAGCGGCCAGCGCGATAAATAAGACGGAGCTTGAGAGCAATGGCGAAAGAGAAATTTGACCGCAGCAAGCCGCACGTGAACGTTGGCACGATCGGGCACATTGACCACGGCAAGACGACGTTGACGGCGGCGATCACGAAGGTGCTGGCAAAGCACAATCCCAACATCAAGTTCCGCTCGTTCGACTCGATCGACAATGCGCCGGAAGAGCGCGAGCGCGGCATCACGATTGCCACGGCGCACGTGGAGTATGAGACGGGCAACCGTCACTACGCCCACGTCGATTGCCCTGGTCACGCCGACTACATCAAGAACATGATCACCGGCGCGGCGCAGATGGATGGCGCGATTCTGGTGGTTGCGGCCACCGATGGTCCGATGCCGCAGACCAAGGAGCACGTGCTGCTGGCGCGCCAGGTTGGCGTTCCCTGCGTCGTGGTTTTCCTGAATAAGTGCGACGCGGTCGAAGACCCGGAGCTGATCGACCTGGTGGAGATGGAAGTCCGCGAGCTGCTGTCGAAGTACAAGTTCCCGGGCGACGATCTGCCGGTGATTCGCGGCTCGGCCTTGGGCGCCCTCAACGGCGAGCCCGAGTGGGAAAAGAGCGTGGACGAGCTGATGGACGGCGGTCGACACTTATGTTCCGCTGCCGGCGCGTGCGATCGACCAGCCGTTCCTGATGCCGATTGAAGACATCTTCTCGATCTCGGGACGCGGCACGGTGGTTACCGGCCGTATCGAGCGCGGCAAGGTGAAGGTGGGCGAGGAAGTCGAGATCGTGGGCTTCCGCGACACCCGCAAGACGGTTGTGACCGGCGTGGAAATGTTCAAGAAGCAGCTCGACGAAGGTCTGGCGGGCGACAACGCGGGCCTGCTGCTGCGCGGCATCGGCAAGGACGACGTGGAGCGCGGCATGGTGTTGGCCAAGACCGGATCGATCACGCCGCACACCAAGATCAAGGGCGAGGTCTACATTCTGTCGAAGGAAGAGGGCGGACGTCACACTCCGTTCTTCAACGGCTACCGTCCGCAGTTCTACTTCCGGACCACCGACGTGACCGGAGTTGCCAAGCTTCCGGAAGGCGTGGAGATGGTGATGCCGGGCGACAACGTTACGCTGGAGATCGAACTGATCACCCCGGTGGCCATGGAAAAGGGTCTGCGCTTTGCCATCCGCGAAGGCGGCCGCACTGTGGGCGCGGGTACGATTTCGGAAATTCTGTAAGGAATCACGGGCGCCACCGCTAACTGAGGATTGGGGCACCAGTGCTTTCCGATAACTTTCACTCTGCATAGAAAAAAGAAGTCGCGGCGACTAGAAGACCGCACGATCTTTGAGGGCTAATACAGTGATTGGCAAAGAAAGAATACGCATTCGGCTGAAGGCATACGATTATCGCGTTCTGGATCAGTCCACCGGCGAAATCGTCGAAACGGCGCGCCGGACCGGCGCACAGATTGCCGGCCCGATTCCACTGCCGACGGTGAAGAACAATATTGCGCGCTGCGTTCGCCGCACGTCGACAAAAAGTCTCGCGAGCAGTTTGAGATTCGCACGCACAAGCGTCTTCTTGATATTCTGGAGCCGACGCAGCAGACGGTCGACGCATTGATGAAGCTTGATCTTCCCGCCGGTGTCGACGTCGAAATCAAGGCTTACGGAAAAGAACATAAATAACAGTGGCTTGGCGCGTTGAGCGCCGAAGTCCTCACAGTGCCCTAGCGCGACTTAAGCGCGGGCATGATGGAGAAGAAGAAATGTCGGTAAACGGAATTCTGGGCAGGAAAGTGGGCATGACGCAGCTGTTCGACGACAAGGGCGATGTTCGCCCGGTCACGGTGCTGCAGGCCGGTCCCTGCGTAATTACCCAGCTCAAGACGGCGCTGACGGACGGCTACGACGCCGCCCAGGTCGGCCTGGTTGAGTTTGTGAAGGACTCGCGCCTGACCAAGGCGATGAAGGGCCACTTCGAGAAGCACAATCTTCCGCCGGTTAAGTTCATGAAGGAATTCGCCGTGGTGGAGGACGAGGAGGGCGCCGACGGAGCGTGAAGGTTGGCGACAAGGTGCTGGTCGATCTGTTCGACGGCACGAAGTTTGTGGACATCGCGGGCACCAGCAAGGGACGCGGCTTTGCGGGCGTAGTAAAGCGGCACAAGTTCGCCGGCGGTCCGGGGGCTCACGGTCATATGTTCCAGGTGCAGGGTTCGATCGGAGCTTCGTCGTTCCCCTCGCGCGTTTTCCCGGCACTCGCATGAGCGGCCACATGGGCGACGTTACGGTGACGGTGCGCAACCTGCGCGTTCTGGGCGTTGACAAGGAAGAGAATCTGCTTGTGGTGGAAGGCGCGGTGCCGGGACACAGAGACGGCTATCTGGTGATCACCAAGGCCAAGAAGCCGCCGAGAGAGCGTCGCGGATTCAGCGGCGAGGGTACGGCGATCAACCCGTTGAAGGCCTCCAAGCGCGCTGCCAAGGGCAAGTAAACAGGAATTAGATTCGCTTCCCCGGTGGAAGATTGCCGCCGGCGAGCCTGAACAAAACGAAACCTTCCGCGGCTGCATATTGACGGAAGGCAACTGAAAGTTCCGCCGAAGATGCGGAACTGGCAAAGGAAAAGAAATGGCTACCATTGATGTGTTGAACTTGGCCGGCCAGAAAGTGGGATCGCTCGAACTTGCCGAGGAAGTTTTCGGCTAGGTGAACGAGGACCTGCTCTGGGAATCCGTCCAGCACTATCGTGCCGCTCTGCGAGCGGGCACGCACGCCACCAAGAACAAGAAGCTGGTTTCTGGTTCTGGCAAGAAGCTTTGGCGGCAGAAGGGAACGGGCCGCGCCCGCGTGGGCAGCGTCCGTTCGCCGATCTGGCGTCATGGCGGAACGGTCCACGGACCTCAGCCGCGTTCGTATGATTATGCGTTCCCGCGCAAGAAGCTGCTGGGCGCGCTGCGCTCGGCGCTGGCGGCGAAGCTGCAGGATGGCAAGCTGGTGGTGATCGATTCGCTGGAACTGAAAGAGGCGAAGACGAAAACCTTCCGCCAGGCGCTGGTCGGACTGAAGTTCAACAAGACCGCACTGGTGGTGGAAGCCGGCGCGAACCTGAATCCGAACCTGGAGCTTTCGACCCGCAATATTGCCGGAGTTGAGATGCTGTATGGTCCCGAGGTTCACCCCTATCACCTGCTTCGCCATGAACTGGCGGTGTTTTCGCAGGCGGCATTGGAAAAGCTGCAAAGCTCGCTGAAGGCCTCGGCGCCAAAGCGTAAGGCGGAGGTGGAGAATGTCTAAGTCCCCTTACCAGATCGTCCGCAAGCCGGTAATCACGGAAAAGGGATTGGGCGTCAAGGAGACCGAGAACACACTGGTGTTCCAGGTAGCCGCGGATGCGACCAAGACGGAGATCAAGGAAGCGGTGCAGAAGGCCTTCAAGGTGAAGGTCGCCGGCGTCCGCACGGCTAATTTTCTGGGCAAGGAACGCCGCCGGGGCAAGTTTACCGGCTTCCGTCCTGACTGGAAGAAGGCCTATGTACGGCTCGCCGAGGGCGAAAAGATGCCCGAGTACGCGCAGAACATTTAGTTGTTGCGCGGCATGAGTCGAAGCGGCCGCAAATTGTAGCGCGGCACCGCCGGACGGGAGAACGAAACCCTATCTGTCCGGCCAAAGCGATCCCGCCAGAAGCACGGTTGGGATCTGGAAGAGAAGAACTATGGCGATCAAGACTTACAGACCGATCACACCGACACTGCGTTTCAAGTCCTCGCAGGTCAACGACGATCTGACGACGAACCGGCCGCATAAGCCGCTGACGGAACCGAAGAAGCGCACCGGCGGCCGCCGCAACTCCGGCGACCTGACGATCTGGCATCGCGGTGGCGGTCACAAGCGCAAGATTCGCGTGATCGACTTCAAGCGCGATAAGGCGGGGATTCCGGCTACCGTGGCGACGATCGAATACGATCCGAACCGTTCGGCGCGCATCGCGCTGCTCAGCTACGCCGATGGCGAAAAGCGCTACATCCTGCAGCCGGTTGGGCTGAAGGTGGGGGCCAAGATCATCAGCGGAGCCGATGCCGACATCCTGGTGGGCAACGCGCTGCCGCTGAAGAACATTCCGGCGGGCACGATTGTGCACAACATTGAGCTGAAGCCGGGCAAGGGCGCGCAGATGGCGCGTTCGGCCGGGGCGCAGGCGCAATTGGTGGCCAAGGAGGGCGAATACGCCCTGCTGAAGCTGCCTTCGGGCGAAACCCGCAAGGTGCTGGTGGAGTGCATGGCGACCATCGGACAGGTGGGCAATACCGATCACGAGAACATCTCGCTCGGTAAGGCTGGCCGCAGCCGTTGGCTGGGCATCAAGCCGACCAACCGCGGCGTGGTGATGAACCCGGTGGATCACCCGCACGGCGGTGGTGAGGGCAAGACCTCGGGCGGCCGTCATCCGGTGACTCCGTGGGGACAACCGACGCGCGGCTACAAGACGCGTAACAACAAACGGACCGACAAGTTTATCGTGTCGCGTCGCGGCAAGTAGGGAAGGGAATCATGGCACGTTCTACGAAAAAAGGGCCGTTTGTAGATTCGCACCTGATCGTAAAGATCGAGGGGATGAACGCGCGCAACGAAAAGAAGGTGCTGCGCACCTGGTCGCGGCGTTCGACCATTACTCCGGAGATGCTGGGGCACACCATTGCGGTACACAACGGGCGCAAGTTCATTCCGGTGTATGTATCGGAGAACATGGTGGGACACAAGCTCGGCGAATTCAGCTTCACCCGTACCTTCAAAGGGCACTCGGTGAAGTCCGCCGCGGAGACCTCGGCCAAGCCGGCACGATAGCGGCCAGGCGGGTTCGGGTTCACCGGTTACATGAAAAGTATGGGCGTCCGCTGAGGGCGTCCGCGAATGAGATCTGAAGGGAAGAGAACATGGAATTCACAGCGAAAGCCCGGTACATGCGGGTATCTCCGCAGAAGGCGCGCCTGGTGCTCGGCCTGATCAAGGGCAAGCGCGTTGAAGCGGCGCTGAACACGCTGGCGTTCACCAACAAAGGCATTGCGCCTGCGGTCCTGAAGCTGTTGCGCTCGGCCGTGGAAAACGCCAATTACCTGAGCGCCGAAAAGGGGCTCGATGTCGATCTGGACAATCTGTATGTCAAGAACGCCATCGCCAACGAAGGTCCGCGGATGAAGCGGATTCGTCCGGCTCCGATGGGCCGCGCCTACCGCTATCAGCGTCGCATGGCGCACATCGAAATCGAGCTGGCCGAGAAGAACAAGGCGGCGGTTTCGACCGATGCCGAGGCGACGCACGTGCACCGGCGAAGAAGCCCGTTCGCAAGCCGGCAGCGAAGAAGGCTCCGGCGAAGAAGGCCGCGGTAAGACAGCGGCCAAGAAAACGGCGGCCAAGAAGACGGCGCCGAAGGCAAAGAAGTAGCCATCGGCTCCGGCGCGGTCGCTTTATCGACACGCGGAGCTTCAGGTTCACGGGATCGAGCGAGATCCAATTCAGCGGCGGCGCCAGGGCTTAGGCCCGAGTAAGCCACCGGCAGAGAGACGAAGCAACTATGGGACAGAAAGTCCATCCTTACGGATTCCGACTCGGCTACACCAAGCCGTGGAAGTCGCGCTGGTACATGGATCGCGACTATGACAAGTTCCTGATCGAGGACATCAAGCTGAAGGACGAGCTGAAGGACAAGCTCAAGTCGGCGGGAGTGAGCTCGATTGAGATCGAACGTCCGGGCAACAAGCTGCGGATCATCATCCGCACCGCCCGTCCGGGCATCATCATCGGCCGCAAGGGCGCCGAGATCGACAAGCTGAAGGCTGATCTGCAGAAGCAGACCAACCGCGATGTCTTCGTCGATATTCTGGAAGTCCACAAGCCGGAGCTGGATGCGCAGCTGGTGGCCGAGTCGATTGCGCTGCAGCTGGAAAAGCGCGTCGGCTTCCGCCGCGCGATGCGCAAGAGCGTGGACAGCGCGCTGCGCTTTGGCTGCAAGGGGATCAAGGTCCGGGTTTCGGGGCGATTGAACGGCAACGAAATCGCGCGTTCGGAGTGGTATCTGCAGGGGCGTCTGCCGCTGCATACGCTGCGCGCCGACATCGATTACGGCTTTGCCGAGGCGCACACGACCTACGGGCTGATCGGGGTGAAGACCTGGGTGTACAAGGGCGAAATCCTTCCCCAGAAACGCCGCGAGCCGCAGACGGCAACGGCTGGACTTTAAGCAAGCAAGCCGGCCCGCTCCTCCAGACGCCAGTTCCTGGAGGAGGATTCGCAGAAAGCCGGCAGGCGCGCCCGCAGCAAGGGGCGGCCAGAACTTGAAACTGGCAATTGGAAACTGCTTATGTTGATGCCGAAGAAAGTAAAGTACCGCAAGCAGCAACGCGGTCGTATGTGCGGCAAAGCCTGGCGCGGCTCCGAGCTGTCGTTTGGCGATTTTGGCTTGAAGGTCATGGAGCCGGGCTGGATCACCGACCGCCAGATTGAAGCGGCTCGCGTGGCGATGACCCGTTTCATCAAGCGCGGCGGCAAGATCTGGATCCGCGTCTTCCCCGACAAGCCGGTCACCAAGAAGCCGGCCGAAACCCGTATGGGTAAAGGCAAGGGCGCACCGGACCACTGGGTTGCCGTTGTCCGTCCAGGCAAGCTGCTGTTTGAGATGGAGGGCGTGAGTGTGGCCGATGCGCAGGAAGCAATGCGCCTGGCTTCGCACAAACTGCCTTTGATTACCAAGTTCGTGAAGCGCGAGGTTCTGGCGCACTAAGAGCCGGAGCCGCGTTTCGCATAGATTCCGAGATTCCGGTATTCCGGGATCCGGCGCCGGCGGCGCAGTCCGCCGGGGGTGAAGAGAAGAGAGCAATGACTTCGGAAAAGATTCGTAACCTTACAGACGCTGAGTTGGCCCACCAACGGACCGAACTCAGCCAGGAGCTCTTCAAGCTGAAGTTCCAGTTGAAGATGGGACAGACGGAGAGCTTGAAGAAGATGCGCGGGTTGAAGAAAGACATCGCGCGCGTGCTGACGATTCAGCGCGAAAAGCAATTGGCCGCTGCGAAGAGCGGAACGGAGAAGAAGTAGCCATGGCAGAAGCGACGAATACCGAGAAGACCGCCGGACAGCGTAAAGTTCTGGTTGGCCAGGTCGTTTCGACCAAGATGGCGAAGACGATTGTGGTCGAGGTGCATCGCCAGAAGGCCCACCCTCTCTACCGGCGCGTGGTCAAGCGCACCAAGAAGTTTTATGCACACGATGAAGAGCAGACGGCGCGCACCGGGGATTTTGTGAAGATTGAAGAAACGCGCCCGCTATCTCGCCTGAAGCGCTGGACGCTGAAGGAGATCGTGAAGCGCTCGGCGCTTGCCGCCGCCGCCATTGCCGCCGAGACCGCTGCTGCCAAGGAAACACCGGAGCAGGCCAGCTAGACGCAGTCGTCATTCCCGGGCTGGGGATTCCCAGCCCAGGCCGACGACCATGAGAGACGACTGAAGGAGATTGCACCATGGCAGTGTTTATGAGGTCCATCCTCGAGGTGGCCGACAACAGCGGAGCGCGCAAGCTGCAGATGATTCTGCCGATCGGCGGATCGACCGGCGTTCGCGCCCGGATTGGCGATGTGGTTACGGCTGCGGTGAAGGAAGCCTCGCCCGACGGCAGCGTGAAAAAGGGAACGGTTGTGAAGTGCGTGATTGTCCGGACCCGCAAGGAGACGCGCCGCCGCGACGGCTCCTACATCCGTTTCGATACCAACGCGGCGGTGCTGATCAACGCCGATGGCGAACCGGTGGGAACCCGCGTGTTTGGTCCCGTTGCCCGCGAACTTCGTGAAAAGAAGTTCTTGAAGATTGTTTCTCTGGCCCCGGAAGTTATCTAGCTCCCTGGGCGGCTTCAGCGGCCGCCCTCGGGAGAGCTCCGATTCGGAGCGGCCCCAAGAGCGCTGAAAAGTTTTGAGAGTTTTGAGAGGAAGACATGGCAACCGTTGACATCCACCAGAACGATACCGTGAAGGTGATCGCCGGCCGGGATAAGGGCAAGGAAGGCCGGGTGCTGCGCGTGCTCCCCGGAGTAGGCAAAGTGCTGATCGAACACGTCAGCGTCGTGAAGAAGAATGTGCGCCCGAATCCGCAGAAGCAGATCAAGGGCGGCATCGCCGAGCAGGAAGCGCCGATTGCGATCAGCAATGTAATGCTGGTCTGCGGCAGCTGCGGTCCGGTGCGGGTTCGTCACGAGCTTCGCGGCGACAAGAAGGTTCGCGTCTGCGCCAAGTGCGACACGGCGCTCGACAAAGAGAAGTAGTAACCACAGACGAAGCGGCTACGGCTGCTTCAATTGACCGCCTCACGTAACGGTATCCACTCCGGGACCGTGAGAGAAAGCGAATAGAAGCATGGCAGCAAAAGAAGTAAAAGACGCGAAAGCGAAACAGCAGCCCAAGAAGGCCAAGGCAGAGGTAGCCGAGGCTCCCGAGCAGGGTTCGAAGCCTGCCCGTCCGAAGGCGAATAACGCCGCTTCGGCCCGCCTGCGCATGAAGTATTTTGAAGAGCTGCGTCCGGCGCTGCAGAAGGAACTGGGACTGAAGAACCACATGGCGGTTCCGAGGCTGGAGAAGGTCGTCATCAACATGGGCGTGGGCGAAGCAACGCAGAACGCCAAGGTGCTCGACCCCGCAGTGGCGGAGTTGGCCCAGATCACCGGCCAGAAGCCGGTTGTGACCCGCGCAAAGAAGTCGATCGCCGCCTTCAAGGTGCGCGAAGGAATGCCGATCGGCTGCATGGTCACCCTGCGCGGCGACCGCATGTACGAATTTGTCGATCGCCTGCTGAATGTGGCGCTGCCCCGGGTTCGCGATTTCCGCGGCGTGCCTACGAAGTCCTTCGATGGACGCGGCAATTACACGCTCGGCCTGCGCGATCAGTTGATCTTTCCGGAGATCGACTACGCCAAGGTGGAACACCAGAAGGGTATGAACATCACCATCGTCACCACGGCCACCAGCGATGAACACGCGCGCGCGCTGCTGAAGGCGATGGGCATGCCGTTCCGGATTCCGGGCGCGAGCTAAAAGGTTTCTGCCTCCCGCTGGCGGAGACGCCGGCGGGGGACGGTTGCAAACTAGAGTTGTAAGTTGAAGTTGCATAACAAAGAAGTACAAAGCACCTGAGAAGGTGTGAGAGACAAAGGAAACGATGGCCAGAACATCCAGCATCGCTAAGGACAATAAGAAGCCCAAGTTCTCTTCGCGTCAGCACAATCGCTGCAAGCTGTGCGGACGCCCGCGCGCTTATCTGCGCAAGTTCGGCCTTTGCAGGCTGTGCTTCCGCGGACTGGCACTGCGCGGCGAGATTCCTGGGGTTATGAAGTCGTCCTGGTAGGCGAAGTAAGACCCTGAAACGCGCGGGGGTGAACCCCGCAATGGCTGGCACGTGGTCCGCACGCCGGACCGTCCCACGCAAGTGGGAACAGAACGTCGCCGCAGGTTCTTTCCACTGCAGCTCTTGAAGCTAGGAGAGCAGCCGGTATAAGCCGGTGCAGTATTGCGCAAGGCCAGCACGCGCAAGAAAGAGAACGGGCGAACGAATTCAGGAGAACAGAAGATGAGCTTTACCGATCCGGTGGCAGATTTCCTGACCAGGATCCGCAATGGCATCAAGGCCCGGCACCAGAAGGTCGATGCCCCGGTTTCCAAACTGAAGCTGGAGATCGCCCGCGTTCTGAAAGAGGAAGGCTACATCGCCAACTACAAGGCGACCGAGGAGGACGGCAAGAAGGTGGTTCGGGTGTACATCAAGTACAACACCGACAATGTTGCCGCGATCACCAATATCACGCGAATTTCGCGCCCTGGTTGCCGTGTGTACGTCAACCGCAATGAGATTCCCCGCGTACTGGGCGGCCTTGGGATTACGATCCTGACCACTCCGAAGGGGGTTCGCAGTGGCAAGCAGGCCCGCAGAGAAGGCGTGGGCGGCGAAGTGATCTGCGAAGTTTACTAACGAACGCAGCGCGCTCCCTTGGCGGGAGCGCGCGAGCAGACGCGGCTAGGGAAGTCTAGCCCGGAAGCCCACCGTGAACAAAGCTTCACGGCGGTGCAGGAGAGAGCGATGTCAAGAATTGGAAAGAAGCCCATCCCGTTGCCCAAGGGCGTCACGTACACTGTAGAAGGCAACGTCATCACGGTGAAGGGTCCGAAGGGAACGGTTACCAATCACCTTCCGGGTGGAGTAACCCTGACCACCGAAGACGGGGTTCTGCTGGTCAAGCGCGAGGACGATTCCAAGGCTGCGGTGCATGGCCTGGTGCGCGCGCTGGTGAACAACGCCGTAGTCGGCGTCACCACCGGATGGACCCGCGAGTTGGAGATCGTCGGTATCGGATATCGCGCGGAGTTGAAGGGCAAGGGCATTGTGGTTTTCAGCCTGGGCTTTTCGCACCCGATCGAGTACCCGCTGCCTACCGGTGTCGAAGTCGCAATCGATCCCAAGATGACCAAGTTGAGCCTTAGCGGCATCGACCGTCAGAAGCTTGGCCAGGTTGCCGCCGAAATGCGCTCGCTGCGTCCGCCCGACCCGTACAAGCAGAAGGGCGTGCGCTATGTCGGCGAGAAGCTGAAGAAGAAGGTCGGCAAGACCGGCGCGAAGTAAATTTGAGGTAACGTGTACATCCTACGTCTGCTAAATGCGGCAGATGTGGGGCACCAAGCATGCAAGGTGCCCGCCGGACGAGAATCCGACGGGTGTCCGCACAACCCTGGCGAAGGAGTTCGCTGGGACAGACCGGTTCCCGGCACTGCAACCCGGGAAAAAGGCCGGAGCGAAGGACAGAAGAATGCTGATCAAGAGTTCGAAAAACGCGACGCGCGAGAAGATTCATACCCGGATCCGCAAGAAGCTCGCCGGAACTACTGAGCGCCCACGCCTGAACGTTTACCGTTCGGTCAACCACATTTACGTGCAGCTTATCGACGACGCCAAGCATGCCACGATCGTCTCGGCCAGTTCGCTGGAACAGGGCAAGGATGGCAAGAAGCACATTGCCGGGGGCAACATCGCCGCCGCCAAGCAGGTCGGCAAGTTGATTGCGGAGCGGGCCAAGACCAAAGGGATCGAATCGGTGGTATTTGACCGCGGCGGCTATCTGTATCACGGGCGCATCAAGGCGATTGCGGATGCAGCGCGTGAAGGCGGCCTGAAGTTCTAGTCCCTTGATGCAGGGGGCGCGACAGAGAGCGGGCGAGGTGCAAACCGTTAGTCCGCATGATTTCGGAGATCGCAGGCGCGGTCTCCAGGAGAATCGATAGCAAATGGCAATCGTCAAGAAAAAGCTCGATGCCGGGAATTACAATCTGAAAGATCAGGTTGTCAACATCAATCGCGTGACCAAAGTGGTCAAGGGCGGCAAGAACATGTCGTTCGCGGCCCTGGTCGTGATCGGCGATCCGGCGACTGGAGTGGTTGGCTACGGATCCGGTAAAGCCAAGGAAGTTCCGCAGGCGATTCGCAAGGGAATTGAATCGGCCAAAAAGAACTTGATCAAGGTGAACCTGACTCACACCTCGATTCCGCACATCTCGCTGGGCCGCTATGGCTCGGGGCGGGTGCTGCTGAAGCCGGCTCCGGAAGGCACCGGCGTCATCGCCGGCGGCGCGGTTCGCGCGGTGATGAATTCGGTGGGAATTCAGAATGTGCTGACCAAATCGATCGGCACCACTAACCCGCATAATGTCATTAAGGCCACGTTTGATGCGCTGAAGAAGCTGCGCGACCGTGCCGAAGTGGCGTCCAATCGCGGCAAGTCCGTGGAGGAGCTCTAAGCCATGGCTCGTATACGTACAAAGACCCCGAAGGTGCCGGCTGCGGCGGGTACGCGGATGAAGCTGAAGTGGGTGATCTCGGGCAACAGCACGCCGTACAAGCAGCGGCTGGTGATCAAGGGCCTGGGCTTTACCCGCCTGAACCAGGTGATCGAGCGCGAGGATACGCTCTCGATTCGCGGCATGGTGGCCAAGGTGCCGCACCTGATCGAGATCGTCGGCGAATAGGCCGGATCGTGCGTCCTGTGGTAGGCGGCAATGACGCCGCTCGGGACGCTTACAAACCGAGTCGCTGGGCAGAAGCCAGGCGGCGTTAGGAAACAGCCCGCTCGCCACGGGGAACGCTTCGGATTTGAGGAGACGTTCGGCTGTCATAGACCGCCCATCGGCATGTTTGGCATCATGCAAGGATAAGAACAATGAATCTGACAACGATTCGCAAGCCGGCCAAGGCGAATGAGAAGCGCAAGCGGGTGGGCCGTGGTATGGGCTCAGGCATGGGCAAGACTTCGACCCGCGGACACAAGGGGCAGCGTTCGCGCTCCGGTTCGCGCAGCATGCGTGGATTTGAGGGCGGCCAGATGCCGCTGCACCGGCGTTTGCCCAAGCGCGGCTTCGTCAACATCTTCAAGAAGGAATTCCAGGTGGTGAACCTGTCGCGGCTGGCGGAGCTGGGCGTGACCGAGTTGACCCCGGAAGTTCTCTATGAGCTGCGCGTCATCGGCAAAAAGGGCGGACTCGTCAAGGTACTGGGTGTGGGCAATCTGACCACGGCCATTACCGTGTACGCTCATAAATTCAGCGAGACGGCACAGCAGAAAATCACCGCTGCCGGAGGCAGGGCTGAGGTTATTGAAGTCAAGCAGCCTGCGCCCATCAAGCGCGGTAAGAAGTAAGATCACCCGAAGCCCGCCTGCAGCGAACAGGCGGGCTGGGTCCGGCCCTGCGGTAGTTTGCGGAGTCGCGGCCCGAACAGCATAGGTATCGAGGCCCTCTTACCATGTTCGAGAAGCTGGCGAACATTTTTAGAATTCCGGACCTGCGCAGGCGTGTAATGTTCACGCTTGGGCTGCTTGCCGTCTACCGCATCGGCGGCCACCTTCCGACACCGGGTGTCGATCCCGCGGCCCTGGCACGCTTGTTTGCCGGCGCCAGCGGTGGATTGCTCGGCTTCGTCGATCTGTTCAGCGGCGGCAACCTGCGCCGGTTGACGATCTTCGCCCTGGGCATCATGCCCTACATTACCGCCTCGATTATTTTGCAGTTGCTGACCGTGGTTTACGAGCCGCTGGCGCGGCTGCAAAAAGAAGGCGAGCTTGGCCGGAAGAAAATTACCCAGTGGACTCGCTACCTGACGGTCATTTTGTCTGCCATGCAGTCGTTTGGCATTGCCATGACGTTGCAACGCGGCGTGGGCGGCGAGCAACTCGTACGCAATCCCGGAGTTGGCTTTGTGCTGATGACGGTGCTGACTTTGACCACGGGTACCACGTTCATTATGTGGCTCGGTGAGCAGATCACCGAACGCGGCATTGGCAACGGCATGTCGCTGATCATCTTCACCGGCATTGTGGTGGGACTGCCGCGCGCGGTAGTGGAGTTGTTCCAGAAGGCGAGCAGCGGCGGCGCACTCAATCCGATCGGCATTGTGCTTCTGCTGGCGGCGATGATTGCGGTGGTTGCGTTCATCGTGTATGTGGAGCGCTCGGAGCGCCGGATTCCGGTGCAGTATGCCAAACGCGTTGTAGGACGGAAGGTGATGGGCGGTCAGTCGACGCACCTGCCGTTACGAGTGAACTCCGGCGGCGTGATGCCGGTCATCTTTGCCAGCTCGGTGCTCACCCTGCCGCAGACGCTTGGATATGCGATGCAGAATAACCGCTACTTCGGCTCCTTCTTTGCGGGATTGAGCAAGGCCCTGGGCTGGGGTGAGCCGCTGCACACGTTCCTCTATGCCGTGGGAATCCTGTTCTTTGCCTACTTCTATGTGTCCATCGTCTTCAATCCCAAGGACGTCAGCGACAACATGCAGAAGTATGGTGGATTTATTCCGGGAATCCGGCCGGGCGTTCGCACCAGCAGCTACATCAATGACGTATTGACCCGGATTACGCTGGTCGGCGCATTGTACCTGATCATTATCTCGCTGATTCCAGAGTGGATGATTGCGGGTATTCACCTCAACAATCTGCCGGTCTGGCTGGGTGGTTCGCTCTTCGATCGCCTGCCCAACTGGATCTTGCACGGTCTGAACGTCAACTTCTACTTTGGTGGAACCTCGCTGCTGATCGTGGTGGGTGTGGCAATGGATACGGTGAACCAGATCGAGTCTCAGCTCATTATGCGTCACTATGAGGGATTTACTCCGAAAAGTGGCCGCGTGCGAGGGCGTAGAGCGTGGTAAAGTAGTTCGCCGTATATATACCTAACCCTCTATTGGAGGCGAGAACGATGGAGAGTGCTACCATCTCCGAGATACCTGTAGAGCAGTCTAACCTCAAGATTGTCGGCCCGGTGATCCTTCTAGGAGCGCCGGGGGCCGGCAAGGGAACACAAGCCAAGCGGATCTCGGAGCGTTACGGGATTCCGCAGATCTCGACGGGAGATCTGCTGCGGGAGAACATCAGCCGTGGCACCCAGCTGGGCATGGAAGCGCGGAGCCGGATGGAGCGCGGTGAACTTGTCCCCGACGAATTAGTTTGCAAGATGGTCGCCGACCGTCTTGCTCAACCGGATTGTGCACGGGGATTTATTCTTGACGGCTTTCCGCGAACCGTAGCGCAGGCTGAGTGGCTGGACAAGCATCTGGCCGGGAATCATATCTTTGACAGAAAAAACGGCAGCAGCGCGCCGGTTGTGATCCAATTTGCGGTGGAGTATAATCAGCTACTGCAAAGGCTTACCGGGCGCCGGACTTGTCCCACCTGCGGGCGGATCTACAACGTTCATACTCAGCCACCGTTGAAAGAAGGCGTCTGCGATATCGACGGCTCGGCTCTGGTCACGCGCAAGGATGATCGCGACGATGTCATTCTGGAGCGTTTGCGGACCTACGAGTTGCAGACCCTGCCGCTGGTGAATTATTACAGGCAGCGGAATCGCCTGCGAGAGGTCGATGGTGGGGGGGCTGTGGACAGGATCACGGCCGATACCTTCAAGGCAATCGAAGATGGCGATCGTTTGTAAGTCTGCCGGCGAAATTGAAAAAATGCGGCGAAGTGGCCGCATCGTTCGCCAGGTATTGGATGCCGTACGAGCCATGGTCGCTCCTGGCGTGAGCACGATGGAGCTGGAGCGGGCGGCAGAAAGAAAGATTCGCGATCTGGGTGCAAAGCCCGCATTCAAGGGGTACTACGATTATCCCTGCGTGCTTTGCACCTCGATTAACCAGGAAGTGGTGCACGGTATACCCTCGGAGACGCGCAAGCTCGCCGAGGGAGATATTGTCTCCATTGACTGCGGAGTTGTGCTGGACGGTTATTACGGCGATTCGGCAGTGACCGTACCGGTGGGCGCGATCAGCAATGAAGTGCGCACCCTGGTGGATGTGACCGAGCAGTCGCTGCACAAGGGAATTGACGCAGCCCGGGCGGGAAACCGGTTGGGCGACATCGGGGCGGCGGTGCAGGAGCATGTGGAGGCCGCCGGATTCAGCGTGGTTCGCGAGTTTGTAGGGCACGGCATCGGGACCAAGTTGCACGAGGACCCGCAGGTGCCCAACTACGGTGTGCGCGACCACGGACTGAAGCTGCGCGAAGGCATGGTGATCGCGATTGAGCCGATGGTGAATGCTGGGGGCGCGTCGGTTCGGGTGTTGGACGACAAGTGGACGGCAGTAACCCAGGACGGAAGGCCCAGCGCCCATTTTGAGCACTGTGTTGCCATTACAAAAGACGGTCCAGTGATCCTGACCGAATAGTTCCAGACTTAAGGCCCCTGTGGTCGGAAGCTGGAAATTGAAATTGAGGTTGGATGAGTAAGGAAGACGCAATTGAAGTAATGGCAATGGTGATTGAGCCGCTGCCCAATGCGATGTTCAGGGTTAAGCTTGAGAATGATCACGAGGTGCTTGCGCACGTATCGGGCAAGATGCGCAAGAACTTCATTCGAATTCTTCCAGGCGACCGCGTGGCCGTTGAGCTGTCCCCTTACGACCTGAATCGCGGCCGCATTGTGTACCGCTACAAGTAGCGGCAAAGTTCGCGCAACCCGCAATGGTCCAAAGGGACTAGCGGGCATTTGCGTGTTTGCAGGAAAAAGGCGAATCCGGTGAGTTGAATGCCGGGCGAGCTGAACAAGGAAGTGGCACAATGAAGGTACGAGCTTCAGTGAAGAAGATTTGTGATAAGTGCAAGGTCATTCACCGCCATGGGGTGGTGCGGGTGATTTGCGAAAACTCGAAACACAAGCAGCGCCAGGGTTAATCCCGCGGACTGCTCAACAAGGTAGGAACCCAGAGTAGGACATTCACATGGCACGTATTGCAGGCGTCGATCTGCCCCGCAACAAACAGGCACGCATCGCGCTCACTTACATCTACGGAATTGGCCAGCCCCGCGCCATCAAGATTCTCGGCGCCGCCACGGTCGATCCGATCAAGAAGATCCAGGACCTGAGCGAAGAAGAAGTGAATCGCATTCGTCAGGTGATCGAGAACGAAGGCCAGGTCGAAGGCGATCTGCGCAAAGAGATCTCGCTTCACATCAAGCGGCTCATTGAAATTGGCTCTTATCGCGGCAACCGTCACCGTCGCAGCTTGCCTGTCCGCGGACAACGCACGCATACCAACGCCCGTACCCGGAAGGGTCCGCGCAAGGGCACAGTGGCCGGCAAGAAGAAGGCGACGAAGTAGTTTCGCCGGGCCGCAAGGTCGCGTCTTTCCGCAAACCGCCTCCGTCGGCAGCTTCCGTCGGCAAGCAGGGAAAGCGCTTACTGGTAACCCCAGAACAGGAATAGAGAACGGAATATGGCAAAAGCAGCGAGCGCCGCCGGAGCGGACAAGAAGAACAAGAACAAGAAGTTCAAGAAGAAAGAGCGCAAGCACATTCCTCACGGGCTTGTGATGATCAGCGCGTCTTTCAACAACACCATCGTTACCATCAGCGACCCGTCGGGCAATGTGATTTCCTGGAAGAGCTCCGGCTCGCTAGGTTTCCGCGGCTCCCGCAAGGGCACGCCATTTGCCGCGCAGCAAGCCGCAATGAACGCCGCCACCACGGCGCGCGATCACGGCCTGCGCTCCGTGGATGTTCGCGTTTCGGGCCCAGGCTCGGGGCGTGAGTCGGCAATCCGCGCGCTGGCCGCGGCGGGAATCGAAGTACGCACGATCAAGGACGTTACCCCGGTTCCGCACAACGGCTGCCGTCCGCCGAAGAAGCGCCGGGTTTGATTGCAACACCGTAGCCGCCCCTCTGTGGCGGCGCCCCGGCATGGATTGCTCATGCAGCATCTGCTCATGGCTTTTCTCATGAACAAGGCCAGTGCCGGCTGACAAAGATTCGAGCGGGATGGAAGGGATTCCAACTCCTGTAAACCGCTCCCAGACTGAAGGAGATATAAGTTGGCTCGTTATAAAGACGCAGTATGCCGCCTTTGCCGCCGCGAGGGAACCAAGCTTTTCCTCAAGGGCGCAAAGTGCTTTATGGAAAAATGCCCGGTGGAGAAGCGCAACTTCGCGCCTGGCCAGCACGGTAAGGATCGCAAAGCGAAGATCGTCGGTTACGGTCTCCAACTCCGCGAAAAGCAGAAGGCCAAGCGCATGTACTTTGCGCAGGAGAGCCAGTTCCGCAATTACTTTGAGAAGGCCGCCCGCGCCAAGGGTGTCACCGGCGAACTTTTGCTTCAGCAGCTGGAGCGTCGTCTCGACTCGGTTGTCTACCGCCTTGGCTTCGCGGTTGCGCGCCGTCAGGCCCGCCAACTGGTGCGCCACGGCCACATCGCGGTGAACGGCCGCAAGGTGAACATTCCTTCGTTCCAGGTGAATGTGGGCGAGGAGATCGCGGTTCGCGAGGGCAGCCGTAAACTTGTGGTTTTGGAGGCGGCGAAGGATTTTGCTTCGCACCAGACTGCTCCGAACTGGCTGGAGATAGATCGCGACAACTATAAGGGGCGGGTTCTGTCGCTCCCCCGTCGCGAAGATATCAACCTGCCGGTCAACGAGCAGCTCATCGTCGAACTGTACAGCAAGTAGCGCGGCGAGGCCTCACGCCCGCTCCATCTGCTTTCTGTATGCTCTGATGCTGTCGAGCAACTATTTACCGCGGCACGGCCCTGAAAGCCCGTGCCGCATCACCCTATCTCGGACCAGATCCGCTTGCGGCGTTTTGCCGCAAAGCCAAACGGGCCGAAGAAAGAGGAGAAACAAATGCTCTGGAAGGGATTTCAAAAACCTAAGCGCCTGGCGATGGACTCTGAATCGCTGACTGAAAAGTACGGTCACTTCTGGGCGCAGCCGTTCGAGCGCGGATTCGGCACCACGATTGGGAATGCGCTGCGGCGCGTGCTGCTTTCCTCGATTGAGGGCGCGGCCATCACCGCAGTCAAGATCGAAGGCGTGCTGCACGAATTCCAGTCGATCCCCGGCGTGGTCGAGGACGCTACCGACATTATTCTTAACTTGAAGCAGGTTCCGTTCAAGCTTTCCGGCGATGCGCCGAAGATGATTTATCTTCGCGCCGATCAGCCGGGTGTTATCACCAGCGGCATGATCGAGGCAGATGGTGATGTCGAGGTTCTGGACAAGGACGTTTACATTGCCACGGTGAGCGAAGGCGGCAAGCTGGAGATGGAGCTTCGCCTGAAAAAAGGCCGGGGCTACGTTTCGGCGGATAAGAATTTCGACGAGGACCTTGGGCTGGGTTTCATTCCCATCGACTCCGTTCACTCGCCGGTGCGCAAGGTGAACTACTCGGTGGAGGCAGCGCGTTTGGGTCAGATCACCGATTACGACAAGCTTGCCCTGGAAGTGTGGACCAACGGTTCGGTGACGCCTCCGGATGCAATCGGGCTGGCGGCCAAGCTGCTCAAAGACCACATGAACATCTTCATCAACTTCGAAGAAGAGGTTGAAGCCACCGGAGTTTCGACCGCCGACAAGCCGGAGATTCGCAACGAGAATCTCAATCGCTCGGTGGAAGAACTCGAGTTGAGCGTTCGCAGCTACAACTGCCTGAAGAACGCCAACATTCAGACGATCGGCGAGCTGGTTTGCAAGACGGAAGCCGAAATGCTGAAGACCAAGAACTTTGGCCGCAAGTCGCTCAACGAGATCAAGGAAATTCTTGGCTCGATGGGGCTGGGCCTTGGCATGAAGATCGACGAGCACGGTAACGCCGTCGCCACCAGCCAGTCGACGATGAGCGGCGGTTTGCCGCCTTCGTACGGCGCTGGCGACAGTGGTAACACGGGCTATTAAGTGAGCTTGCGGTCGGATACGCGGCAGATGCCGCCGCTCCGGCCGTTGCGCTCGGTTTCCGCGGGCGGCGACTGAAAACGCCGTCCGCAATTCTCCCGGCAATGCCGAGGAGTCAAGTTCAGCCGGATTTTCAGCGGCTCCGGCGATATCAAGGATTGAGTCATGCGTCATCGTGTAGCAGGTTGGAAATTAGGCCGGAACACCTCCCACCGGCGCGCTTTGCTGCGGAATCTCGTCACCTCTCTGATCATCGAGGAGCGCATTGAGACCACCGTCACCAAGGCCAAGTTCATGAAGTCCCACGTCGAGAAGATGATTACGCTCGGCAAAAAAGGCGGGGTTGCAGAGCGCCGCCTGGCCGCGTCGTTCCTGATGACTCCGGAGGCGGTCGATAAGTTGTTTGCGACCATCGGCCCGCGCTTCGGCGACCGGAACGGCGGTTATACGCGCATCATTCTCACCGGCTTCCGCAAGGGCGACGGCGGGGAGAAGGCGTTCATCGAGATTCTCGGCAGCGAGAAGGTTGTCGATGAAAAGCGCGAAAAGCGCGCCGAACTCCGTGCCAAGCGCGCCGAAGAGACGCGTAAGGCGATGGAAGAATCCCAGGCCCAGCAGGGTGAGGGCGGCGAAGAGCCGACAGCTTAGTTTCATTTTCCGCGCCCACCTCTTCAGCCTGCGGGCCGAGGGGCGGACGCACGCAATCATGCGCGCCTTCGGGTGCGCATTTTTGTTGGGCGCTCATGCTGCGTCATCTGCAAATCTGTCGTCGCGGCATTTCTCACGAAAAAATCGGGATGCTAAGCATTGACAATGATTGTTATTGGCATCAACATCGTGGACAGGAGATGCTTTCCATGAATGTTTCCCTTACCCCCGAACTGGAAAGATTTGTTGCCAGCAAGGTAGCAACGGGCCGCTACAACTCGGCAAGTGAAGTGATGCGCGAAGCTTTGCGGCTTCTCGAAGAACACGATCAGGCCCGCAGTGCCCAGATTGCTGCCTTTAATCAGGAACTCGGCCAACGAATCGCTGCGCTGGATCGTGGGGAGTATGTTGATCCGACGGCGGCGCGCAAACGGCTACAACGCAGGTCCGCGGAGCGGAAAAGGCGAACTGCGTGAAGAAGTACGTCCTCAGTGCTGCCGCTGAACTTGATTTGGAAGCTATTTGGGATTACATCGCTCAGGACAACATTGACGCGGCCAATCACTGGATCAGCAAACTGTGCGACGAGTTCGAGGCACTTGAACGAGCCCCCGGCATAGGGCACAAGCGTGAGGATCTCACTTCATTTCCGGTCCTCTTCTGGCCGGTGGGCGCATATGTGATTCTTTATCGTGTCCAAAATGAGCGGATTGAGATTGTGGCTGTCACTCAAGGAGCTCGCGACATTCCTTCATTTCTGCAGATCAGGGACAGCGGCGCGCGCTAACTCTGAAAGCTGCTCTCGGTTGGCGCACCTGCCCAATCTGGGAAGGAGAGATTGTGGCAAAACTTGCGGCTGGGGTTACCGCTGGGTGGCGCAAGATCCACATCTGCTAAGTACAGCAGATGTGGGGCACCTGCAATCAGGCCCTCACGCTTACGATCCCGAAATGGGAAAGGTAAATACTTGCCGACTCTCGCCACGTATTGATATCGCTACCTCCAGTTCTGCTACCGCCGCCGGGCTGGTGTACCATACATGCCATGAGCCGCAATCAATCTGACGTGAGCACTGTCGAACCGCACTCGGCCTCCAGCACCGGTATTTATTCCTTCTATCTTGCCGGGCAATGGCTTACCTCATCGCAGGTTGTAGATGTGACCTCGCCATTTGATCAGCGGGTAGTAGGGCGCGTTTCGCTGGCAGGGCCGGAGCATGTGGAAGCGGCGATTGCGGCTGCGGAGAAAGCATTCGCGGTGACCCGCAAGCTGGCTGCTTATGAGCGCCAGAAGGCACTGGCCGCAATCGCAAGTGAGCTGACCGGACGCGCCGAAGAGTTTGCGCAATGCATCTCGGCCGAGGCAGGCAAGCCGATTCGCACCGCGCGCGCTGAGGTGGAGCGAGCGGCATTCTGCTTCCAGTACGCGGCCGAAGAAACGACGCGGCTGCATGGCGAGCTGCTGCCGATGGACACGATGCCGGCGGGCGCCAATCGTCTAGGGATGCTGCGCCGATTTCCACTGGGGCCGGTGTCGGCGATTACACCGTTTAATTTTCCGTTAAATCTGGTAGCGCACAAGATTGCGCCCGCGCTGGCGGCTGGATGCTCGATCGTGCTGAAGCCGGCGACAAACACTCCGATGGTGGCGCTGATGCTGGCCGATGTGGTGGCTCGCTCAGGCTATCCGAGGGAGGCTCTCAGCATTCTTCCGATGAAGGGAGAAGACTCCGCACAGTTGGTCGAGGACGAACGCTTCAAGCTGTTCACCTTCACCGGGTCGGCTGCCGTGGGCTGGGCGCTGAAGGCGCGCTCGGGCAAGAAGCGGGTCGCGCTGGAGCTGGGCGGCAACGCCGGATGCATCGTTCATAGCGATGCTGATATAGATCACGCTGTGGCGCGCTGCGTGACCGGGGGCTTTGCCTTTGCCGGACAAAGCTGCATCAGCGTGCAGCGCATTTTTGTGGAGCGCACGGTCTTCGAAGGGTTCCTCGGAAAGCTGGCGGCGGCGGTGCAGAAGCTCAGAGTTGGCGATCCCGGGGAGGAGTCGACCGACGTTGGCCCGATGATCCGGCTGAGTGATGCAGAGCGCGCCGATAAATGGATTGCCGAAGCGGCCGCGCAGGGTGCAAAGGTTGTCTGCGGAGGCAAGCGCAACGGCACGATGCTGGCCCCTACGGTACTGACCGGGACGACGGAGGCGCAACGCGTGAATTGCCAGGAGGTCTTTGCGCCGGTGGTGACGGTGGAAGCCTATGACGATTTCGGCGAGGCCGTTGCCCGCGTGAACCGCTCCCCGTATGGGCTGCAGGCAGGCGTGTTTACCCGCGACATCAAGCGCCTGATGCTCGCTTACGAGGAACTGGAGGTCGGAGGAGTCATTGGCGGCGACGTGCCGACCTTCCGCATCGACCAGATGCCGTACGGAGGCGTGAAGGACTCCGGCAACGGACGTGAAGGCATCCGTTATGCGATTGAGGAGATGACCGAGCCGAAGCTGCTTGTGATCTCCTAGTTTGGCGCGCCGCCGGTCGCTGCAAGACCTTCAGGCGCGCTTCGCCTTTTCAGCATTGAACCGTTTTTCTCCGTCATTCCTGCCCCATCCCCCGGATACTTGTTTCGAAATGGACCGCGCACAGGCGCGCCGCTTCATCAGAGTGAAAAATCTGAATTCAAATCCCTTGTAGGTGCATCTGACCCTTAGCACTTGGCGGGATTGTTTCTGCCGGTATGTGCGGGATAGCCGCAAGACAATCAGTGATCCTGGAGTTGAAATTTGATTCGCGCAAGATTTCATAGACTGTGATCAGACCTCGAATTTGTTTTTCGCATCCACAAAGGGGACAGCTCCGAGGCTGCTGCTATAATCCGAGGTTCTCGTGACGTGCGTCACTCGACTGATGCGTAATCGATCACATAGGGCAATGAAGGGCGAAATATTTCTGGAGAGAGTGGAAAAGGCTCCAAAGCGTAGCCCTGATTGCGTGGCTTCAATCCGCGTTTTGCGGCGCGGACAGAGACATAACGGATAGAAATCCAAAACATGGCGCAGATTTTTCATCGCGGTGCCAACACGATTGCAAAGGTATCCATTCTGGGCGGAGTGATCCTGGTGGTTGGCCTTCTGTGGGCGGCGTTGCAGTTGCAGCGTTCTCCTTACTTCACATATGCGGGCGTAGCGCGTCCACAGCCGGTTCCGTTCCCTCATGAGCATCACGTGGCGGGATTGGGCATCGATTGCCGCTACTGCCACACCTCGGTTGAGGTCTCCAGCTACGCGGGCATACCGCCGACGAAGACCTGCATGAACTGCCATTCGCAGATGTGGACGGCGGCGCAAATGCTGGAGCCGGTGCGCGAAAGCTATCGGACGGGGCAGAGCCTGATGTGGACGCGGACCAACGACCTGCCGGACTTTGTCTACTTCGACCACAGCATTCATATAAACAAAGGCGTTGGCTGCAACAGCTGCCACGGCCGCGTGGACGAGATGCCATTGATGTACAACCAGGCTTCCCTGCAGATGGAGTGGTGCTTGAACTGCCATCGCTATCCGGAGAAGAACCTGCGTCCGCACTACGTGAAGGAGGACCCGAAGCGGCCTTCTACGATAGGCGACCAGATTTTCAACATGCGGTACCAAGAACCTTCGCCGACGCATCCGGTCACAATTCGCGAGGGTGAAACGTACAAGACATTTACCAGCCAGACAGGGCCAGACGGACTGGGGACCTACCTGGCAAAGGTGAACCATGTACGCTCACCGCGCGACATTACCAGTTGCAACACCTGCCATCGCTGAGAGGCGCTATGGCTGGCCTGAAATCGAAGCGGAGAGAGTCTGATGAGTGGGATCGAAGCGAATGGATAACGTGCGGAAGAGTGGAAGTGGGGATGTGTGTCCCAGCAAGAAAAACAAGCTGGAGCTGGCCGAGGTTCGCGAGAAGCTGAGCGAAGCTCGCGGGCCGAAGTATTGGCGCACCCTGGATGAACTGGCGCAGACTCCTGAGTTTGAGGAGATGCTGCATCGCGAGTTTCCGAAGCACGCCTCGGAATGGACGGATAACAGTTCACGCCGCGACTTCATGAAGATCATGGGTGCATCGCTGGCGCTGGCCGGTTTGAGCGCCTGCACCAAGCTTCCGCTGGAATCCATTGTGCCCTACGTCAGGCAGCCGAACAATTTAGTGCTCGGCAAGCCTCTCTTCTACGCAACGGCGATGCCGCTGGGAGCCTATGGCACCGGCTTGCTGGTGGAGAGCCACGAAGGGCGCCCGACCAAGATTGAGGGCAACCCGCAGCATCCCTCGTCGCTGGGAGGGACCGATGTTTTCAATCAGGCGAGCGTGCTGACCATGTACGATCCGGACCGCTCGCAGGTCAATACTCACATTGGACAGACCCGTAGCTGGCCGGATGTGCTGTCGAGCCTGCGTGTCTCGATTCGTGCGGAAAAGGAGAAGGGTGGAGCAGGGCTGCGAGTGCTGAGCGGGGCGACCTCCTCGCCGTCGTTCGTGGCGCAGATGCAGGATTTTCTGAAGAGCTATCCGCAGGCCAAATGGTATCAGTGGGAGGCGGTCAACCGCGACAACGTGTACGCGGGGGCGCAGCTTGCCTTTGGT
The DNA here is from genome assembly GCA_963738165.1 of uncultured Acidobacteriota bacterium. Classification (GTDB taxonomy): domain Bacteria; phylum Acidobacteriota; class Terriglobia; order Terriglobales; family Acidobacteriaceae; genus TOLSYN. Next base: position 81,301 of record CAVTVE010000015.1, on the reverse strand, counting down.
CAGCCTGTGGAGACGATCTACGACTTCTCGAAGACGAAAGTTCTGCTCTCGCTGGACTGCGATTTCCTCTCCTCGGGCTACCCGGGATTCCAGAAGTACACACGGGAGTTCTCCAGGCGTCGGCGTCCTGAGCTGAAGGAAGAGATGTTGCGCTTTTATGCCGTGGAGAGCGCGCCGACAAACACGGGAGGCAAGGCCGACCATCGGCTGCCGATGAAGGCAAGCGAGGTGGAGGGTTTTGCACGCGCGCTGGCCACGGCATTGGGCGCTTCGTCAGGCGCAGGTGGGCAGTTTTCGGGAGCGCAGAAAAAGTTTGCCGCCGCGCTGGTGAAGGATTTGCAAGCGAACAAGGGCGCGGCACTGGTAGTAGTGGGCGACACGCAGACTCCGGCGACCCACGCGTTGGCCCACGCGATCAATGCATCGCTCTCTGCGGTTGGCAAGACGGTAAGTTACACCGAGCCGGTGGATCCCATGGCGGCGACCGCGAAGCTCGAGCAGCTTCGCCAGCTTACGTCTGAGATGCGCAGCGGCAAGGTGGACATGCTGGTGGTGCTGAACACGAATCCGGTGTACGACGCACCGCCGGACCTTGGTTTTCTTGACGCGCTCAACAAGGTTGGGCTGCGGGTGCATCTGGGGCTCTATCAGGACGAGACCGCGAAGTATTGTCATTGGCACGTGAACGGAACGCACTACCTGGAGCAGTGGGGTGATACGCGCTGCTTTGATGGCACGGTGAGCTTGATGCAGCCGCTGATTGCGCCTCTTTATAGCGGGCACAGCGAAAGCGAGCTGATTCAATTCCTGATCAATGAAAACGAAGCATCCAGCTATGAGCTGACGCAGCGTTACTGGCAGATACAGCACACGGGTGCGGATTTCAAGAGCTGGTGGGATCGTTCGCTCTGCGATGGATTCATGGCGGGCTCAGCCTTTGCGCCGAAGGCGGTGAGCGCCAAGATTGGCACGCTTGCGGCCGCGTCAGCGCCGTCGCAGGCGGGCGGGCTGGAGATCATCTTCCGCCGCGACCCCACGATTTACGATGGACGCTTCGCGAACAACGCCTGGCTGCAAGAGACTCCGAAGCCGATGATTCAGATCTGCTGGGACAATCCCGTGCTGATGAGCGTGGCCACGGCGAAGAAGCTGAAGCTGAAGAGCGAAGACGAAGTCGAGCTGGAACTGAATGGCCGAAAGGTGAGGGGCGCAATCTGGCTCATGCCGGGGCATCCGGACGACGCGGTTACGGTGAACCTGGGCTATGGCCGCCAGAACGCGGGCAGGGTTGGCTCGGGGCTCGGTATCAACGCGTACAGCCTGCGCAACTCGAACGCAATGTGGTTTGCCGATGGACTGCGATTGCAGGCGACAGGCGGGCACTACGGGTTGGCGGCTCCACAGGGACACCAGTCGATGGAGGGCAGGGAGATTGTGCGCGTGGCGACCCTGGAAGAGTTCATGAAGAACCCGGGCTTTGCGCACGAGAAGGTCGAAGCTCCGCCGCCTGGGCTGACGCTCTATGAGCCCTACGAGTACAAGGATCACAAGTGGGGGATGGCTATCGATCTGAATTCCTGTATCGGGTGCAAGGCCTGCGAGGTGGCCTGCCAGGCCGAGAACAATATTGCCGTTGTAGGCAAGCTCGAAGTGAAGCGCGGCCGCATTATGCACTGGCTGCGTATCGATAACTACCATGAGGGCTCGCCGGAGAATCCGAAGACGTACTTCCAGCCGGTTCCGTGCATGCAGTGCGAGAATGCGCCGTGTGAGTTGGTGTGTCCGGTGGCCGCGACCGTGCACTCCTCCGAAGGCCTGAATGACATGATTTACAACCGCTGCGTGGGGACGCGCTATTGCTCGAACAACTGTCCATACAAGGTGCGGCGCTTCAATTTCCTGCTGTTTTCGGATTTCACAACGCCGCAGTTAAAGTTCCAGCGCAATCCCGAGGTGACAGTGCGCAGCCGCGGCGTGATGGAGAAGTGTACTTACTGCATTCAGCGCATCACACACGGCAGAATCGACGCCGAAAAGCAGAACCGGAAGGTGCGGGACGGCGAGGTGATGACGGCGTGCCAGCAGGCATGTCCGGCGGAGGCGATCATCTTCGGCGACCTGAATGACCCGAGCAGCCACGTCGTGAAGTTGAAAACCTCGCAGCGGAACTACGGGTTGCTGGAAGAACTCAATACGCGTCCGCGGACCACTTACCTGGCCGCGGTGCGCAACCCGAATCCTGAGTTGGAGTCGTAGAAGAATCATGGCACAGCCTCCAGAGACGAACCCTTCGACGGTATTAGAAGAGCAGCTGCTGCCGGGGCAGCCCCCGGTTCTAAAACCTGGCCATACGCTGGAAACGGTGACCGACAAGATCGTGTCATTGGTGTTGCGACGTCCGGTTACGCTGGGTTGGCTGGGGGGCTTCGCTCTCTTTTTCGGCCTGCTGAACCTGCTGCTGTTTGCCGCAGCGTATCTGTTCTACCGCGGCGTGGGCATCTGGGGTATCAACATTCCGGTAGGCTGGGGCTTCGCCATTGTTAACTTTGTGTGGTGGATCGGTATCGGCCACGCGGGAACCCTGATTTCGGCGATTCTGCTGCTGCTCAAGCAAGGCTGGCGCAACTCGATCAACCGCTTTGCCGAGGCGATGACGCTCTTCGCTGTGGCCTGCGCCGGTCTGTTCCCGATCATGCACACGGGCCGTCCCTGGCTGGCATATTGGCTCTTCCCTTATCCGAACACGATGGGAGTGTGGCCGCAGTTCCGTAGCCCTTTGCTGTGGGACGTCTTCGCGGTTTCGACCTACGCAACGATCTCTGCGCTGTTCTGGTTTATTGGGCTGATTCCCGATCTGGCGACCTTCCGGGACACGGCGACCGACCCGGTAGCGAAGGCGATTTACGGATTGCTGGCGATGGGATGGCGCGGCTCGGCGCGGCACTGGAAGCGCTACGAAAGCGCATACCTCCTGCTGGCCGGACTGGCGACGCCGCTAGTGCTCTCGGTACATACCGTGGTGTCCTTCGATTTCGCAATTTCGATTTTGCCGGGCTGGCATACCACCATCTTCCCACCCTATTTTGTGGCCGGCGCAATCTACTCGGGCTTTGCCATGGTGCTGGTGCTGGCGATTCCCATCCGGCACTTCTACGGGGTGGAGGACATGATCACGCTGCGCCACCTGGATAACTCGGCCAAGATCATGCTGGGCACGGGATTGATCGTCGCCTATGGCTACATGATGGAATTGTTTTACGCGTATTACTCGGGCAACGTCTTCGAGATATATGTGGCGAGGAATCGCATGATGGGGCCGTTGGCCTGGTCGTACTGGTGCCTGATCCTGTTCAATGTGCTGACTCCGCAAGTGCTCTGGATTCGCAAGGTGCGGATGAATCCGGTGATGCTGTTTGCCACATCGCTGATCGTTCTGTTCGGCATGTGGCTGGAGCGCTTCGTCATCATTGTCATCAGCCTCTCCCGTGACTTCCTGCCATCCTCATGGGGCATGTACGTGGCCACGCGCTGGGATTATGCGATCTTTGCCGGCACTCTGGGACTGTTCTTCTCCGCCATGTTCCTGTTTGTGCGACTGATGCCCATGATCACCATCTTTGAAATTCGCATGTTGTTGCCGCAGGCAAAACTCAGCGAGGAGGTGGCCGCCCATGAGTAGTCCCGCGCTATATGGGGTGATCGCTGAATTCAACACGCCTGATGGGCTGGTAAAGGCGTGCAGAAAAGCTCACGATGCCGGGTACCGGCGCATGGACGCCTACACGCCGTTTCCGCTGGAAGAGGCTGCCGAGGCCATCGGCTTTGAGAAGACTCGGGTGCCGCTGCTGACGTTGATGGGCGGCATTCTGGGCGGGGTGAGCGGCTTCGGACTGCAATATTGGATTCACGTCCTGGCCTATCCACTCAACGTTGGTGGGCGCCCGCTGAACTCGTGGCCGGCATTCATCGTGGTTACGTTTGAGTTGACAATTCTGTTTGCCGGCATCTCGGCGGTGGTTGGCATGTTGGCCTTAAATGGACTGCCGCAGCCCTACCACCCGGTCTTCAATCATCCGCGTTTCAGCGCCGCCAGTCGCGATGGGTTCTTTCTTTGTATCGAGGCGGCCGATCCGCAGTTTGAGTTGGAAGAGACAACGCGGTTTTTGCAGGCGACAGAAGCGATCGATGTCGCCGAGGTTGCGGACTAGCCTATGGCATACCAGGCATGGGAGCGGAAATCGATGCAGCCGAAAGCCAGCGGGAGAAAGATGGTGGGCAAAGCGGCATTGCGGCGGGCTGCGATTGCGTTGCTGGCGGCATTCGGCATGCTGCTGCTTGGCTCCTGCAGATTAGACATGCAGGTGCAGCCCAAGTTCATTCCGCTGCGTGAAAACGATTTTTATGCCGATCACCGTTCAGCGCGCCCGATTATTCCGGGCACCATCGCGCGTGGACAGTTGCAGGATGATTCCCTGCTCTATACCGGAAAGGTGAATGGGAAGGAGGCCGACGAGTTTCCGTTTCCGATCACCGAAAAAGATCTGGCGCGGGGCCGCGAGCGGTTCAACATCTACTGCTCGCCGTGCCATTCGCAGTTGGGAGACGGTAACGGGATGATCGTGCAGCGCGGTTTCAAGAAGCCTCCTAACTATTCCGACCCGCGTCTGCTGAAGGCTCCGGTGGGACACTTCTTCAACGTCATGACCAATGGTTGGGGCGCTATGGGCGATTACTCGGCACAGGTTCCTGTGGCCGACCGGTGGCGTATCGCGGCCTACATCCGCGCCCTGCAACTGGCACAGACGGCTAACCCGGGCGACGTTGCGGCGGGACGGCTGGTGAGGTCTGAACGGGAGCAGGGTGACGCGAATGAGGCTGGAGGCGGCGCTGGGAATAAGAACGAAAATCAAGGAGGCGACGTAGCACGATGAGCACCACGACCTATCCCGCTTCCTACCGTTTTGATCCACCGGCAGCGTTCGCATCGCTCTCAAAGCGATGGCTCGCGATTGGGCTGGCAGCGACATTTGCGGCGATCGCCGGAGGTTTCGCATCGGGGCAGCAATTCTTCCGCGGCTACCTGATGGGTTACATGCTGGTGCTGGGTTTTTCGCTGGGCTCGATGGCGCTGCTAATGCTGGGCCATCTGACGGGCGGCAACTGGTGGATGATCGGCCGGCGCGTAATGGAAGCCGCGGTGGGAAACATTCCACTGCTTACGATTCTATTCCTGCCGATCTGGCTGGGGCGCCATGGTCTGTACATCTGGCTTGACTCGGCGTATGTGGCAAGGCATGGCGCGGTGGAGACAAAGAGCTGGTACTTGAACGAGCACTTCTGGACCGTGCGCGCGGCTATCTACTTTGCGATCTGGAACCTGTGGGCGATGGCGCTGCGCAAGGGTTCGCTGAAGCAGGATGGCGATGCTTCGCCCCGTGTGTGGCAGACGCTGAAGGTATGGTCCGCACCGGGAATTCTGGTTTACGCCCTGACCATCACGCTGGCTTGCACAGACTGGATCATGTCCCTGGATCCGACGTGGTACTCGACAATCTTCGGCATGTTTTTCATGATCAGCGAAACGCTGTCGGCCATGGCGCTGCTGATCGTGATTCTCTGCTCGGTGCGTGAGTTCCCCCCGTACGACACGGTCCTGAGGCCAGACCGAATACACGATTACGGCAATCTGATGCTGACCTTCACGATGGTCTGGGCGTACTTCAGCTTTTCGCAGTGGCTGATCATCTGGGCGGGCAATCTCCCGGAAGAGATCACCTGGTATCTGGACCGCATTCACGGCGGCTGGCAGGCGGTGGCGTTGTCGCTGGTGATTGCGCAATTTTCGTTGCCATTCCTGCTGCTGCTCTCGCGTGATCTCAAGCGTGATCCGCGAAAGCTGGTTCCGGTTGCGTTGCTGGTGCTGGTGATGCGCTATGTCGATATGTACTGGCTGGTGGCACCGAATCCATTTCCCGGGGGCAGCGAGGCGCGACACCTTGTTTATCACTGGCAATATTTTGCAGCACCGCTGGCATTGGTGAGCATCTGGCTAGGTATGTTCTACCGGCAGTTCGGGGGACGTCCTTTGCTGGTGGTTACCGAGCCGATGCTGTCACGCTTGTGGGAGCCAAGACATGAACATTGATCACGAATACGAGAGCGGCGAGGCGCGGAATCTAAGTGTCAAGTACGACAAGAGCGATCTTGGAGCACGCGGCATCCTCATCTTCTTTCTCGTGCTGCTGGTTTCCGCCATTGCGATCCATCTGTGCGTTCTCGGGTTATATGTTGGCATGACAAAGTACGCCGACGAGCACGCTCCGGAGATAAGTCCGCTGGCGACGAAGACATTTACGCCACGGGCCGAAATCCTGACGAATACGCTCAATGTAAACATTGAACAATTTCCGCAGCCACGGCTGCTGACGCATATCCGAGGCCCGGCGGGAGAGATGTCGAAATTTCTGCAGCAGGAAACGTCAGCACTGATGGCACCGCCGTGGAAGGACGCAGAGGGCAATGTACACCTGCCCATTGAAGAGGCGATGAAGATGGTAGTGCCGCGGCTTCCGGTGCGCGCGGGTGGGGAAGAATTGCCGAACTATCCGGGCGCAGGACAGGACTACTCGCATCCAGTGCCGCCGTACGAAAGCTCGGCGCTGCAGAGCGCAACTGCGTCCGAAAGCGATGATGCGGGGCAGATGACGCGCGAGGCGGCCCCGGCGCCAGCTTCACAGGAGAAGAGCGGGGAAGGAAGATGATGTTGGGACAGAGAACAATTCGGAGAATCATGGCGAGCCTGGCGCTGACCACAGCGCTGTGCGGTGTTGCCACGGCGCAACTGTTCACTCCGCCGGAGACGAAGACGGTCGCTCCTCCGGGGCTGGAGGGAGTGGGGATCGACCAGCGGCTGAATGAACAGGTGCCGCTGAATCTTACCTTCAAGGATGAGCAGGGTAAGACGGTGAAGCTGGGCGACTACTTTCATGACGGCCGTCCGGTCATTCTGAATCTGGTGTACTACCAATGTCCGATGCTGTGCACGGAAGTATTGAATGGATTAACTTCGGCGCTGAAGGTGATCGGGTTTGAGCCGGGCAAGCAATTTGAAATTGTCACGCTGAGCATCGATCCACGTGAGACTCCGCAGCTGGCGGCCAACAAGAAAGAGATGTACCTGAAGAGGCTTGGGAATGCTGAGGCGGGCAAGGGCTGGCACTTCCTCACCGGCGAGCAGCCACAGATTGCATCGCTGGCAGACGCGGTGGGCTGGCATTATCGCTACGACCCCAAACTGGACCAGTTTGCACATGCGGCCGGCATCCTGCTGATAACGCCCGGTGGCAAGATCGCACAGTATTACTACGGCGTTGAGTATTCGGCGAAGGACATGCGGCTGGGCATCATCGAGGCTTCGCAGAACAAGATCGGGTCGCTCGCCGATCAGGTGCTGCTCTACTGCTATCACTACGACCCGAGCACCGGGCGCTACGGCGCCACGATCACCAACATCATCCGGCTTGCCGGAGTCACGACGGTCATTGTGCTGGGCGGCGTTATCGTACTGCTGTTACGCAAAGAGAAGCACGATCAAGTGATCGGAACAGGACGGGCATAAATCAAAATGTCGTCTTACTTTCCACTATTTCCGCCGAGCGCCAGCAACATGTCAGGGCACATTGACACGCTGTACTTCGCCCTCGTGGCGATTACTGCCTTCTTTACCTGTCTGATCTCCGTGACGATCCTGTATTTTTCGGTGCGTTACCGCAAGAGTCGCAATCCGCAGGCGACGCAGATTCACGGATCGACGCCGCTGGAACTGATCTGGACGGGTATCCCGCTGTTGATCGTGATGGTCATCTTCGTCTGGTCGGCGGTGCTTTTTTATATCCAGACGCGTCCGCCCAGAGACTCGATGGAGATTTACTGCGTCGGCAAGCAGTGGATGTGGAAGTTCGAGCACACGGAGGGGCAGCGCGAGATCAATCAGCTGCACGTTCCGGTGGGGCGCAATGTGCGCATGATCATGACCTCGCAGGATGTGATTCACAGCTTTTACGTTCCTGCCTTCCGCATCAAAGCGGATGTGCTGCCGGGGCGCTATACCTCGACCTGGTTCCACGCCACCGTACCGGGACGCTATCACCTGTTCTGTGCGGAGTATTGCGGTACGCAGCACTCGGGCATGGTGGGCGAGGTGATTGTGATGGACCCATCGGATTATGACCGCTGGGCCGCAAGCGGGGTGGACGGATCGCTTGCCTCGGGGGGTGAAAAGAGCTTTCAGCAATACGGCTGCTCGATGTGCCACCGCGCCGATGTAGCCGGACGCGGACCAAACTTGGTCGGACTCTTCGGCAGGCCGGTTCTGCTGGATGACGGACGCACAATCACTGCCGACGAGAGTTATGTTCGCGAGTCGATTCTGAATCCAGGGGTGAAGGTCGTAAGCGGATTTAAGAACATCATGCCGACCTTCCAGGGGATTCTTAGCGAAGAGGAAGTCATTGGACTGGTTTCCTACGTTAAGGCCCTGGGCAATGGTTCGGCAGCCCTGCCGCTACCGGTCAGCGATCCGGACTCGGGAAATTATCCAGTCGCTCCCAAGCCTGAACCATCGGGCGCCAAGAGCGACGCCGGGGCGCATCCGGCAGCAAAGGCAACGCAATCAACGCCGGTGAACCCAAACCAGCCAGCGCCAAAGCAGTAGAGGACGAATTATGGAAACAGCTATCGTTGCCACGCAACCGAAGACGAATTACCTGAACGCAGATTACGGGATCAAATCATGGTTGCTGACCACGGACCACAAGCGCATTGGGCTTCTGTTCCTGGCCTCGATCACGGCGTTCTTCTTCCTGGGCGGATTCTTCGCGATGCTGATCCGCCTGGAGTTGCTGACCCCGGCGGGCGACCTGGTGTTGTCTGATACGTACAACAAGCTGTTCACCATGCACGGCATCGTGATGGTCTTTCTCTTTCTGATCCCGTCGGTTCCGGCGACGCTGGGGAACTTCCTGATTCCGATGATGATCGGCGCCAAGGATCTGGCCTTCCCAAGGCTGAATCTGGCGAGCTGGTACATGTACATGACCGGGGCTGGCTTGATCGTATATGCGATTCTGACCGGCGGCGTGGACACGGGCTGGACCTTCTACACACCGTTTTCAACCACCTACTCGAATACCAATGTGGTGACGGCGGCTCTGGGAGTTTTTGTCGTCGGGTTCTCGTCGATTTTTACTGGGTTAAATTTCATTGTCACAATCCACCGTATGCGCGCGCCGGGGATGACGTGGAGTCGGCTGCCACTGTTCGTATGGAGCACGTATGCGACTTCGGTGATCATGGTGCTGGGTACGCCGGTGCTGGCGATCACACTGGTGCTGGTGGCGCTGGAACGAGTGTTCCATATCGGCATTTTTGACGCGCGGTTGGGCGGCGACCCGCTGCTCTTCCAGCATCTTTTCTGGTTCTATTCGCACCCTGCCGTGTACATTATGATTCTGCCGGGCATGGGCGTTGTAAGCGAAATCGTTCCGTGCTTCTCCCGAAAGCGCCCATTTGGATATGAGTTCATCGCAATGTCATCCATCGCGATTGCGGTGCTGGGGTTCCTGGTGTGGGCTCACCATATGTTTGTGGCGGGGATCTCGGTGTACGCCGCGTTGATCTTCTCCATGTTGAGTTTCTTTGTGGCGATTCCTTCGGCTGTGAAGGTGTTTAACTGGACGGCGACGCTCTATAAGGGATCGATCACCTTTGAAACCCCGCTTCTATATGCCTTCGCCTTTATCGGACTGTTCACCGTTGGCGGACTGACTGGATTGTTTTTGGCCGCAGTGGGAATTGACCTGCACGTGACCGATACCTACTTTGTGGTGGCACACTTCCACTACATCATGGTGGGAGGCATGGTCACGGCGTTCATGGGCGGGTTGCATTTCTGGTGGCCGAAGATTACCGGAAAGATGTATCCCGAAGCCTTCGCCAAGCTGAGCGCAATTCTGGTCTTTATCGGCTTCAACCTCACATTCTTTCCGCAGTTTCTGCTGGGCTACATGGGCATGCCCCGCCGCTACCACGCCTATCCGCCGGAGTTCCAGGTGCTGAATGTCCTGTCAACGGCCGGCGCCTCGATTCTTGCCGTGGGATTCCTTATGCCGATGATTTACTTCGTCTGGAGCCTGCAATATGGCAAGGATGCGGGGCCGAATCCTTATCGCGCCGCTGGACTGGAGTGGATGACGCCTTCCCCGCCACCTACGTTTAATTTCGACGAAACGCCTGTTGTGACCTGGGAGGCTTACAACTATGACGAGATCGACGCACCCGACCACGGACTCCCCAAGGGGGTTGAAGTTGCCGGATAGCGAGACCGCGGTTCACAACCTGAGACATCATTTCGCCGACATGGAGCAGCAGAAGGCGACCTCGATGTTTGGCATGTGGATTTTCCTGATCACCGAGGTCATGTTTTTTGGAGGCATGTTCGCCTCATATCTGATTTACCGGCTGCTTTACTACAACGCCTGGGTCGCGGGCAGCCAGACGATGGAGATCGTATACGGCACCGCCAACACCATGGTACTGATCTGCTCATCGCTGACCATGGTCATGGCGGTTCACTTTGCGAAGCTGGGCAATCGCAAATTGACGGCGCTCTTCCTTGTGCTGACGCTGGTTTTGGGGCTCGGCTTCCTCGGACTCAAGGGGGTGGAGTATCACGAGCACTGGGTTCATCATGAGGTCCCAGGCCCGAACTTCCATTTCGAGCACGAGGGCAACTATGACCCCCGCCAAGTCGCAATCTTTTTCTCGCTGTATTTTGCGATGACGGGAATGCACGCGCTCCACATGGTGATCGGCGCGGGTCTCTTGAGCTGGTTGCTGATTGCAAATGCGCGGGGGCGTTTCAGCGCTGAGTACAATTCACCGGTAGAGGTCGTTGGGCTGTACTGGCACTTTGTCGACATCATCTGGATCTATCTTTTCCCGCTGCTCTACCTGATTAGCCACCATCATCCCGGAGGGTAGGAGAGAGAAATGAGTCAGCAGAGAGAAATGACTAAGCAGGCAGACATGGCTAAGCAGACACATCTGACTCAGCATGCAGAAACCCACGTCAAGACGTTCATTGCCGTATGGGCCGCTCTGCTGATGCTTACGGCGCTGACGGTGTTCGCCTCGACGCTGGAACTTGGCCCCTTCAACGCCCTTGTGGCGCTGACGATTGCAACTATAAAAGCGTTGCTGGTGGTGTTGTTCTTCATGGAACTGCGCTACTCGAGTTCGCTTACCAAGGTTGCGGCAATTACGGCCATCTTCTTCCTTTTTGTGCTGTCGGGGCTCACACTTTCCGATTACCTGACCCGGGGTTGGGGCACGTACTAGAATTGGTCAGGAACATGCGCGATTTTCAAGTGGAGGGCAACGGCTCTCTCCTTTGCCATTGCGGAATTCCTTTGCGATTGCCAGATTCGAGCTCTGAGGCATCTCTGTCCCCGAACGACTGAAATGTTACAGCGTTGTGAAAACAATTCCTTCGTAGTTCCCGGCGATGCCGTACCTGAATACAATAAAGACGATGAAAACTTTAATATTCGTCGTGGAAGATGAAGCTGACATTGCCCGCCTGGTGAAGCATCATCTGGAAGCTGCCGGATTCAACGTTCGTGTCTTCGCGAGCGCCTCGCTTGTACTTCAGGAGGCCGAGCGCGAGAAGCCGGCTCTGTTCCTCCTCGACATTATGATCCCCGGGGGCGATGGTTTCGAGCTCTGCCGCCGCATTCGGCAGCACCAGGCAATTGCGATGACGCCGGTTATTTTTCTCACGGCCAAGAGCAGTGAAAGCGACCGCGTTCTGGGGCTGGAACTTGGCGCCGATGACTACGTTGGCAAGCCATTCAGTCCACGGGAGCTGATCGCGCGCATCAAGGCGGTGCTGCGCCGTTTCGAGCGGCCACTGGTTCCCGAAATTATCACCACGGGTGAGATCGAGATCGATAGCGGCGCGATGACGCTGAAGGTGCGTGGCAAGGAGGTGGCGACGACCGCCACCGAGTTCCGGTTATTGGAGTACATGGCGCGGCATCCGGGCCGTGTCTTTACGCGTGACCAGCTGCTCGACGCAGTTTGGCGCGATACCGCCTATGTCACGCCCCGCTCGGTGGATGTTTACGTTCGGCGAATCCGGGAGAAGATCGAGAAGGATGCCGAGGAGCCGCAATATCTGCGCACCGTGCGTGGAGCGGGATACAGGTTTGAGGCCTTGAAGTGAGGAGTCGGATTTTCGTCAAGCTGGTTCTCGTCTTTGCGCTGGTAATTGCCACAGCAACTTTGACGCTGGATTTTGTGGTTAAGCAGGCGTGGCAAGGTTTTCTCCGGCAGCATATTCAAACGAGTCTCCGGCAGCAGACCGCAATGTTTGCCTTGCAGGTCACCTCTGCAGGCAACGATCTAGCAGGAAGCGATCTACCAAAAACTGTAAAGCGCATCGCCGAGGCCTCAGGCGCGCGCGCCACCGTCATCGACAGCCAAGGGAAAGTCCTGGCCGACAGCAATGCGGCGCCGGAGACGATGGAGAACCACGCGCGCCGTCTGGAATTTCAGGCTGCGCTGGAGGGGAAGATTGGGGTCGATAGCCGACGCAGTCGCACTCTGGGCGTGGACATGCTCTACGTGGCGCAACCTGTTCCGGGCGGCGCCGTCCGGCTTGCAGTTCCACTCACTGTTATTGCCGAGGCAAGCAGGACAATGTGGCGTTCGCTTGTCTTTGCCTCCGCGCTCTCTTGCATCCTCGCAATTCTTCTGGCAGCCTGGGCGTCCAGAGATGTAGGTGCGCGACTGCAACGAATTCTGGATTTTACAGGCAAGATGGCGGAAGGCGATTTTTCGGCGCGGCTCTTCGACCGTCAGAACGACGAGATCGGCCAGGTTGCCGGCGCCCTGGATGCAACCGCGCGTAAGCTGGAAACCAGCTTCCAGGAGCTGGAGGACAGCCGCAGCGAGTTGGAAGCCGTGCTGAACAGTATGCAGGAGCCGGTGATTGCGATCTCCCGCGACGGCCATGCGCAGTGGGCGAACCGGCGCATGGAGACCCTCACTCCCACAGGCGTCCGCCTGGGCCAGCCCGTCGTACAGACGGTGCGCGATCCGGTTTTTCTGGCTACGGTGCAGGAGGCAGCGCAACACCGCAAACTGGTCACGGCACGCGTCACCAACTTTGTTCCGGGGCGGATTTTTGCGGCCACGGTTGCACCCATGCCCTCAGGCGGTTTGGTCGCCGTACTGCATGACTTGACCGAGGTGGAAAACACGGAGAAGACGCGCCGCGACTTCATCGCGAATGTCTCGCACGAGCTGCGCACGCCGCTGACTTCCATTCAGGGGTATGCAGAGACGCTTCTGGACGGGGTGAACTCGGAGGAGACGCTGCGTGATTTTCTGGAGATCATTCGAAAGAATGCCTCGCGTATGGCGCGCTTAACCGAGGACTTGCTGGTGCTGGCACGTGTCGAGTCGGGCGACAAGAAGCTGAAATTGCATCCGGTCTCGGCCGCCGAACTTCTACATGATGCCGCGGAATATTTTTGCGATCATAGCTCCGACTCCGGCATGAGGTTGGACGTGGTGAACGAGGCACTGAAGATGGTTTCAGCGGATCGCGATGCCGTCTTCCAGGTATTCTCCAACCTCATAGAGAACGCGAATAAGTATGCGTGTCAAGGCGGACGACTCCTGATCGGTGCGCATGACGTGGAAGGCTTTGTGCAGTTCTATGTGCGGGACTTCGGTCCGGGTATCGCGAGTGAACATTTGCCGCGGCTGTTTGAGCGCTTCTACCGGGTGGACAAGGCCCGCTCTCGGGATAGCGGAGGGACTGGTTTGGGGCTGGCCATTGCCAAGCACATTATTCTGGCTCACGGCGGCATCATTACCGCGGAGAGCGAACTAAACCACGGCTGCACGTTTGTGTTTTCCATTCCGGAGGCGCGCATCAGCTCCGATTAGCAGAATGATTATTGACGCGATATTAACGCGGGACTAATCTAATCGAAATCAAGCCTCTATAGGATTAAATCAACATTCGTTTGGGGGCTTGAGAGGCCGCCGAAATGCGGCTCCGAAGCTGGACTGCAAAGGTGGCCTCTCAGCATTTTAATTCCGATTCACTTCTACTCAGGAGCTGCTGCTATGGGCGAGCCGAACGTGCTACCGGGCTACGGATCGCACCTTCTCGAGCTCACGCTGGATGCGTTCCGGGTTGCGCATCTCGCCTCGACGGCCGCCGCAGAAGGGATCGCAACGTCCTCTAAAGCATTGCTCGCCGAGGTTCGGGATCGTGAGCGCGAGTTGGACTCGCTGGACCGCGATATCGACGACCTTGTGACCACGACGATCACGCAGGTTCCCGAGCAGGAAGCCAGAACCCTGCTGGCTTGCATGAAATTCGGAATATCCCTGGAACGGATCGGCGATCTTCTGCTGAGCTTTGTCAACCGCGCAGAAGCCGTGGCCCCTCACATGAGCCACGATGACGTGCGCGACCTGATCGTAATGATCTCGCAGTTGGAACGAATGCTGGCTGACATTGAAACGGCCTTCCGCGACCGTTCGCTGGACAAAGCCGTCAGTGTACTCCGTGCGGATACGGAAATTGACCGCCTCCGCAATGTCATTACCTTCCGTCATCTCGAACCGGCTGAGGGTCTTCGGCGATTCGACAGCTTTCATATACTATTTATGGCGCAGGAGATTGAGCGCGCCGGCGACCACGTCAAGAACATGGCGGAAGAAGTTTGTCATCTGGTCAGCGGGCGGACGGTTCGCCATGTGCTGCGCGCCTATGATCGCCCGGTCGAGCAACTCTTCCTTGATCACGTGAAGAACAAGGAATGAGCTTGTTCTGCAACTGTGGTTGGTCTTCACTGTTTTGCGAAACTGGCGCGCGTGAACGGCGCTGAACTTTTCCATTCATAACAAGCTCTGTAACCCGAAATTTACATTCCCGTAATGGAAGCGTAATGCTTCGGAACAGATACTCGTCTAATGAGAAACTCTGGAGGAATGAAACTGTGAATCGTACTTTGAAGCTGATGTTCTGCGCTCTGCTGCTGTGCGTCACCGCTTTCGCGCAGTCTTTGAATGGCGCGGGTGCCACCTTTCCGAATCCGATCTATCAGAAGTGGTTCACGGAATACAGCGCCTCTCATAAAGGCGTGCAGTTGAACTATCAGTCGCTCGGTTCCGGCGCTGGCATTCGTCAGGTTATCGCAGGCACGGTTGATTTCGGTGCTTCCGACGGTCCTATGACGAATGAACAGCTGGCTCAGTGTCCGACAAAGATTCTGCACATTCCGACCGTGCTTGGCGCCGATGTTCCGGCCTACAACATCCCTGGCGTAAAGAAAGAATTGAAGTTTACCCCGGAGCTTCTGGCCGGAATTTTTCTCGGCAAAGTCACAAACTGGAACGATCCGGAGATTGCCAAGGTCAATCCGGGCGTGAAGTTTCCCAGCAAGGATATCGTAGTGATCCACCGCTCGGATGGGTCGGGTACCACGTACGTTTTCACCGACTACCTCTCCAAAATTAGTCCGGAATGGAACTCCAAAGTTGGTAAGGGCACCAGCGTAAAGTGGCCGGTTGGCCTTGGCGGCAAGGGCAATGAGGGCGTTGCGGGACAGATCAGCCAGATTGAAGGCTCGATCGGCTATGTTGAGCTCGTTTACGCCGTACAGAACAATATCAGCTACGGCATGGTTCGCAACAAGAGCGGCAACTTTGTGAGGGCGTCGCTGGAATCCACCACGGCCGCTGCCGCTGCCGCCGCTGCCAATATGCCTGAAGATTACCGTGTTTCGATCACCAACCCGGATGGTAAGAATGCATACCCGATTTCGAGCTTCACCTGGCTGCTGATTCCGCAGCAGTCCAAGGATGCGGCCAAAGGGAAGGTGCTGCATGAGTTCCTGGTATGGATGCTGAAAGACGGCCAACGCGAAACCGCCGAGCTGACCTATGCTCCGCTGCCGAAGGAAGTCGTGAAGAAACTTCAGGCGACGATCAGCACTGTCCACTAAACTCACACAGAGTTCCTCAGCTGCGAAGGCGAGGGCTCGGCAAAGACAGACCGACCAGCGCGAGCCAATTTGGTTCGCGCTGGTTTTTTGCCACCTATGTCCGGAGCAGCCGCCAACCCTGCAAATCCTTGCCATTCATCTCTTGTTAACAATTCTCTGATAGCGTAATAAGGTGAGCCTCGGAGAGAATTCAGAGTTCCGCCCTATGCTTCGCTTCCAGATGCCGGCCGCCAGAGCGGGTGAGGAGAAGCCGGTTCAAGTGACGGAAGCGATCGCACCTCACATTGAGTTGCGCACCAGCAGGATCAGCAAGTACCTGGACGTGATATTCCGCTATTCCCTATTGATCTGCTCGCTTTCTGTCATTCTCGTATTGGTCTTATTTTTCTATGAGCTGACTGCGCGCTCAAATCTTTCGATCGCAAAATTCGGCCTCGGTTTCTTTACCGGGACCACCTGGGATCCAGTGTCCGGCGACTTCGGTGCGTGGCCTTTCATCTATGGGACGCTGCTGTCTTCGTTCGTGGCGCTGCTCATGGCGGTTCCGCTGGCAGTGGGAGTTGCGGTCTTTGTGACCGAGCTGTGTCCGCGAGCTTTGCGCGGCATTATCTCGTTCACTGTGGAACTGCTGGCCGCGATTCCTTCGGTGATCTACGGCCTGTGGGGAATCTTTGTTCTCGCGCCGATCCTGCGCAATTATGTAGAGCCCTGGCTCAGAGCGTATCTCGGATGGACGGGCTTTTTCGAGGGGCCAGCCTATGGCATCGGCATGCTGGCGGCCTCAGTCATTTTGGCCATCATGATTGTTCCGATCATTGCCTCGATCACGCGGGAGGTGCTGGTGGCGGTTCCGCAGAGCCAGCGCGAAGCCGTGCTGGCGCTGGGCGCGACGCGCTGGGAGATGGTGCGGATGGCGGTGTTGCGCAATGCCCGGGTCGGCATCGCGGGTGGAATCATCCTGGGCCTGGGCCGCGCGATTGGCGAGACCATGGCCGTGACAATGCTGATCGGCAATCGTCCGGAGATCGCCAAATCGCTGTTTGCGCCCGGCTATACAATGGCTTCGGTAATTGCAAATGAGTTTTCCGAGGCCACCGGCGACCTGTACCTGAGCGCGCTGGTGGAGATCGGATTGGTTCTGCTGATTGTGACCGTGATTGTGAATGCCTGCGCGCGTCTGCTGATCTGGTCGATCACCCGCGGGTACTCTGCGAGGTCCAATGCATAGCGTCACAACTCCGCTCAGTCTTCGCCGCCGACTGAGCAATCTGGCTTTTATCGGTCTCGCCGGACTGGCTTCAGTCCTAGTGCTGGCGCCTCTGGCATTGATCTTCGGCTACCTGGTGTATAAGGGAATCGGTTCCATTAACTGGGCTTTCCTGACGAATACCCCGCGCCCGGTAGGTGAGCCGGGTGGCGGCATGGCCAACGCCATCGTCGGTTCGGCCATGATTCTCGGTATAGGCTCGATCATTGGCGTGCCGCTGGGGATTGGCGCCGGCCTCTATATGGCGGAGTTGGGGCGCGGTCGTTATGTCACGTTCGTGCGCTTCACGGCCGATGTCTTGAACGGCATACCTTCGATTGTTGTAGGCATTGCGGTGTATGCACTGGTCGTATTGCCCCAGCAGCATTTCTCGGCGCTCTCCGGCGGCGTAGCGCTGGGCGTCATGATGATTCCGACGATTGCACGCACCACAGAAGAGATGCTGCGGATGGTGCCAAATACCATTCGCGAAGCCGCGCTGGGGCTTGGGATTCCCCAGTGGCGGGTGATGTTGCAGGTGACCTTGCGGACCGCGTCCAAGGGCGTAATTACCGGTGCGATGCTGGCCTTTGCCCGGGTTGCGGGAGAGACCGCTCCGCTGCTGTTCACTGCGTTTGGAAACCAGTTCTGGAATTTGGATCCCAACCAACCCACCGCAGCTCTGCCTCTCCAAATTTTCGCGTATGCTATTTCGCCCTTTGCCGAATGGCATCGCCAAGCCTGGGCAGGAGCATTAATACTGATCATCTTGATTGTTGTCTCGGTCTCCGCGGTGCGGTACGTGACCAGTCGTGGAACCATGAAACACAGCGCCTAGCTTGTAAGGAGCCCTCATTCGATGGGTGTTGCGATTGAAGTGAAGGATCTGAACGCCTGGTTTGGAAAGGCGCAGGTTCTGAAGGAAATCAATATTAACGTGTGCGCCAATGAGGTGACGGCCGTAATCGGTCCGTCGGGCTGCGGTAAGTCTACGTTTATTCGCTGTTTGAACCGGATGCACGAGATCGTGCCGGATGCGCGCCTCACTGGTACCGTGCAGGTCGGCGACATGGATATATACGCGTCCGGTCAGGATGCGGTGGATGTACGCCGGCGCATCGGCATGGTCTTCCAGAAGCCGAATCCATTTCCGACCATGTCGATCTATGACAATGTGGCAGCCGGGCTGAAACTGAACGGGTATAACAAGCGGCGCGAACTGGATGCTTCGGTGGAATACTCGCTGCGCATGGCGGCGCTTTGGGATGAAGTGAAAGACGTTCTGAAGAAGAAGTCGGGCGCATCGCTCTCTGGCGGACAGCAGCAGAGACTGTGCATTGCGCGTGCCCTGGCGGTGCAGCCCGAGTTGCTTTTGATGGACGAGCCGGCCAGCGCGCTGGATCCGATTTCGACCGGAAAGATCGAGGAGCTGATCTTTCAACTAAAAGCCCAGTACACCGTCGTGATTGTGACGCATAATATGCAGCAGGCGGCCCGGGTCGCCGACCGTACCGGCTTCTTCCTAATGGGCAAGTTGATTGAGTTTGACAAGACGGAGAAGATCTTCACCACACCTTCCGACAAGCGTACGGAAGACTACATTACGGGCAGGTTTGGATGATGATGATAATGCGAAGCCGCTTCCAGCATGGACTGGACGAACTGAAGGAACGCCTGCTCGAGATGGGCGGAATGGCTGAATCTGCCATTGAACTGGCGGCAGACTCCTATCGCAAGCGCGATGCTCGCCTGGCTCAGCAGGTCTTCGAGCGGGAAAAGGCGATCAACCAGAGTGAGCGGATCATTGATGAAATGGCGGTGGATCTGCTCGCAATGCAGCAGCCCATGGCGACTGATCTAAGATTCGTGCTCGCGGTGCTGAAGATCAATTCTGACCTGGAACGAGTGGGCGATCTGGCGGTCAATATCGCGCAACGATCACTGGATCTCATCCAGGAGACCGAGATCGAGGTTTCGGTCGATATCGCGCGCATGACCACGGCGGTTTCTACTATGGTGAGGCGGGCACTGGAATCCTTCCTTTCGGCCAAAGCCGATGTTGCCCAAGCGGTGCTCGAGATGGACAACATCGTAGACCGCATGAAGGATGAGGCATTCGTGAATCTGGTTGGGCAGATGAGGTCCGATCCCGATCGCGTCCGTGCCTATCTGGATGTTTTGCTGATTACCCGGAGCCTGGAACGCATCTCCGATCATGCGACCAACATCGCCGAGGATGTGATCTTCTGGGTGAGTGGCGCCGACGTCCGGCACAATGTGCGCTTCACTCAGGAACCGGATTCGGATGCGCCCCGCAGTCGCTGACGAATGATTCTACGCATGAACAAGGCCCCGAATCCGGGGCCTTTGTGATTCTTCTCACAAACAGCTATGAATGCGGAGATACGCCCGTTTCGACCGGGGCGTGTACGACGAACGCCCTGAGATTTTTGCATTGTGACGCCGCGCGGTAGACCGCACAGCTGTAACATTCTTCCCGCCGGCAGCAGCCTTGAAGCGTCCAGCAAGGCGCGGAGGCGTCGGCGGCGATGTTGCACTCCTGCTTTCGGTTTTCGCCGCAGCCGCGAATCTCCCAGCACGGAAGCAGCGCAAGCAGATGGCGAATTCCGGCAAAATTCAGGCGCGCTTCGCGAACCAGGCGCAGCAGAGTTTCAATCCAGGGGTAATCGAGTTCGGTAAAGTATCGCGTGCCTTTGGCCGACTTCAGGGGAATCAGCAGTCCCTCGCGCTCATACAGCCGAAGTAAATCCACGGAAACCCCGAAATGTCGGGCCACCGCTCCGATCTTAATCCGTTTCGGTGCTGCTGCACCCGTTTGAGGCGCAGCCCCGACGGCGGATACAGTCCTCAACGCGCTTGACTCATTCATTTGTGAAGCTCCCCCAAAAACCGCGGCCCAATTAGCCTTGCGTATCAAAATGCAAGCCGAGGGCCAATCTGTACTGAATTGGGGATCACTGTGACAAATGGTTTGCATTCAGCGGCTTCCCGGTATTATGGCCAAGCGATCTATCTGGAGTATGAAAGGTAGAAAACCGGGAAATCACACACCTGAGGAGAGATATGGCTCACCCCGGCAAAGGGCCCCGCCGACGAAGAATGTGGTAAGACTGAGTGATGTCCGCTCCGTCCAGAGCTCAGCCAAGCGTGAAGCCGCACCCGCTGACGCCAGCCCTTCCGAACTATTTCAAAAGCGCCGATGTTGCGGAGCGCTATGCAACGGTCCGCCCATTCTTCCATGATGAGGTGGTGGAGCGGCTTCGAAAATTTGCCGGAGTCGAGCGCTTCCGGAGGGCTCTGGACGTAGGCTGCGGAACCGGACAGTCCTCAATTGCGCTGGCTGCGGTCACCGACCACGTGGCGGCCATCGATGCCTCAGAGGGAATGTTGAAGCATGCGCAGCTGCGACCGAACATTGCCTATCAGCACGGGTTTGCCGAGCAACTCGATTTCAATTCAGCAGAGTTCGACCTGATCTCAGTCGGATCGGCGCTGCACTGGTTTGATCAGGATCGCTTTTTTGCGCAGTGCCGGAAGGTGCTGGCCCCGGCGGGAACGCTGGCGGTTTACAACGACCACTTCACCGCACACATGCAGGACGTAACCGCCTGCAAGCGTTGGGTGCGTACGCGCTTTGCGAAACGATTTCCAGCGTCCCGGCGGGGCATGAGAGATATCGACGAAATCAAAGCTGGCGAGTGTGGATTTAGAGTCTCCCACCGTGCGTCGTTCAGCCATCTCGTGCCGTTTTCTCGCGAAGAGTTTATCGGCTACCTGCTGACCCGCAGCAATACGCTGGCGGCGATTGAGCGCGGCGGGGAGACGCAACAGGCTATTGCCGATTGGCTGGCCCACGAACTCGCGCCGATTGTGCCCGACGGCGTAACCGGTTCGTTCATCTTCAAGTGCAATCTGTGGCTGCTGCACAAGGTCAATACGGAATAGGGACAGAAGACTATCTTAACGGGCCGGAGGGAACGTCCTTCCAGGTGTGGGCACGGGTGATGTGCTCTCCCATTCCAGACACGAACTTCGCGGTGTGTCCCCTCACGATTTGCCCGATGTCGGGCGCAAACTGATGAAGAACGTTCGTACCCACTTCACCGCCAACCGTCGAAGCAAAATTGTTGGATCTCGCCGGAACGGGTTGATCCCAATACGGATGGTAAGCAAAGTGGATCGTGGCCAAAGTCAATGCCCTGAGGAAAAACGAAGTGTTCAGTTTCATCTTTCCGGACTCGTCACGCGTCACAAAAACGCGGGATGCTGCGCAGGAGGCCCGGTCCATAAAACTGCCGTTCATTGAAAAGCAATTTCGTGAGTCCTGGTTGATCAATGGCGGATACAGGTACTTGCCCAAAAAGGCGCTAACGGCAGACTCTCTTTGAAGAGGCACAGATTGAAAAAATGCTAAGCGGGTCTGTAATAGCTGACTGACATCGCCCGGTTCTGTTTCGCGCTTTTCGCCCGCGCTAACATCACGCGTGCCACTTGTCGGCGAGCTTGTTTCCTTGTTGAAGGCATCAAATCTCTGTGCTTCAGGTAACGGCTGCACCGGCGTCGGAGCATCAGGAAGCGAGTTCCATGTACGCTGGCGCCGCGCTTCGGCGGAGTTGGAGCTGGCCGGCTGTGATCCCGGACTCAAGTCCGCTGAAGGACGTTTCTGGCACAAGGCCTCGCAAGCAGCCAATAGCAGAAAACAAAAGACCCAAAATATTGCGATTCGCATCATCTAAGACATAGCCCAATTCGCCTGCGAAGCTAAATTGCAAGCAGAGGGCCATCCCTAAAATAGTTTGAAGCAAGTACCTTCGATCCGGTTGTGAGGGCGATTCCAGAGCACGATAGAAATGGGACGGTGCCAGGGTGTGCCATATCTCCCCTAAGGTGTGGAGATTTCCCTTATTGCCGTAACAGTTCTTTGTTCCTTGCCGCAGGACGGCTTTAATCCAGAATCGGCCGCGATGTTTGCAGGACTTCCTTCAGATGCACGCCGCTGGTGCGCTCCTTCAACATGGCGCTGACGAGACCAAGGATGCGCGCGGCAGCCTCGGCGATTTGCACGCCGTTCTGATGAATGTTGGAGACGAGATTGCGGTCGGCGTCGGTATGCCCGTGACGCGGACGATAGGCAAGATAGGCAGAGAGGCTCTCGGCCGTTGCCAGTCCCGGACGCTCGCCGACGAGCAACACTACGGCTGAGGGAGACAGCACCTCACCGATCTCGTTCATGATCCCTACCCGGCAGTGCCGAATTGCGAAACAGCGGCCCACCGACCATTCTCGTTCGCGTGCGCCTTCAAACAGCAGCGGCAACAATCCCGGAAGTTGTGCGGAAACTGCCCTCACCGAAAGTCCATCGCCGATGACGATCTGCAGCTCGCATGAGTGCGGGCACTGCTCTCGAATCGCGCAGCGCGCCGTCTCGTCAAACGTCCGCCCCAAGTCGGGACGCAGCAGATACTCTGCCTTGGAGCTGGCCCTGGTTGAAACCTCGAAGAGCTGCCAGCGCTCGATGAATTCCTGGCCAAGGTTTGCACGCAAGTCGAGTTCTGCTTGCACGGCGTCTCGCGCTGCGGCGTGGTCGGCCCGCAACTGCAGTTGCGTCGCCGTGCGATACGATGCGCCGGAGCGGCCCTGCATCAGGCGCGCGGGGGTTCGTTCTCGGATTCTGCTCTCAAGTTCCAGCCAATCGGCGCCTTGCCGAACGATGTCCTCAGATGGCATTCTGGGCCGCACCTTTCAGCGCCAACTCGATTCCGCTTGCGAATTGCCGATGGATCTCCCCGGTTTGCGCGGCGGCTTCAAGGCCAATGTAAATCCCCATCTGCTGCAGCCATCGTAGAAACTCTGGCGCGGGGCGCAGGTTGAAAAGCTTCCGGACCGCCAACGCATCGTGATAGCTGGTCGATTGGTAGTTGAGCATCACATCGTCGGAGCAGGGTACGCCCATGAAATAGTTGCATCCGGCGGCGGCCAGAAGCAGCATAAGATTGTCTGCGGAGTTCTGGTCTGCGTTGGCGTGGTTGGTATAACAGACGTCGCAGCCCATGGGTAGGCCCAGCAGTTTGCCCATGAAGTGATCTTCCAACCCGGCTCGGATGATCTGCCGCTCGTCATACAGGTATTCCGGCCCGATGAAGCCGACGACGGTGTTAACCAGGAATGGGTCGAATGCGCGAGCCACCCCGTAGGCGCGCGCCTCCAGCGTGAGCTGGTCGATGCCGTGATGCGCTCCAGCCGAAAGCGCGCTGCCTTGTCCGGTTTCAAAGTACATCACCTGCGTTCCCGCCCAGGGCACGTTGCGGCGTGCGTGCTGTTCAAGCACGCGCTCGCGCCCCTCTCGCAAGGTGGCCAGTGAGATACCAAAGCTTCGATTGGCGAGCTCCGTGCCGGCGATGGACTGGAACAACAAATCGACAGGAGTCCCACGCTCCAGAGCTGCCAGTTGCGTGGTGATGTGGGCGAGGCAGCAGGCCTGCGTTGGAATCTGATAGCTCTCGATCAGGCGCATGAGCGCATTCAGAATCGCGGAGACAGTCTCGACCGAGTCAGTGGCAGGGTTGACTCCGATGACTGCGTCTCCACAGCCGTAGAACAGCCCCTCCACCGTAGAGAGCAGGATGCCGGTGAGATCGTCAGCGGGATGATTCGGCTGGAGCCTTATGCCAATCACCCCGCGCTCACCCATCGTGTTGCGGCATCGCGTGACGTTGCGAATTTTAGAGGCGGCAAGAACAAGGTCGCGGTTGCTCATGAGCTTGGCAACAGCAGCCGCCATCTCGGGCGTAATCGCCCACTGCAGCGACTTTAACGTGCCCTCATCGGTCGCTTCATGGAGGAGATATTCGCGAAACTCGCCAACCGTTAAAGCAGAGATGGGCTGGAACGCAGCCTCATCCCAGCTCTCACGAATCAGGCGTGAGACCTCGTCGCTTTCGGGGGCGACGAGAGGCTGATCGATGATTTCTCGCAGTGGAAGATCAGCCAGCACACATTTCGCGGCCACGCGCTCGCCTTCAGAGCGCGCCGCAATCCCCGCCAACTGATCTCCGGATTTTTCCTCGTTTGCCTTGGCGAGTATCTCGCGAAGACCGGAAAACGCGAATCGCTCAGCCATCTTCACCTGCCATCTTCACCTGTGATGATACGCGCAGATATCTGCGCTCAGCTGCGTGGTTACTTAGATGTTAGCCAAGGGAAATCATATTGGTATTCTCGTTTCAGGTGAGACACTCGTGTGACAAAACGCACAGAAATTCAGGTATTTTGTGTGACGCCGAGCACAGAGCTCAGCCGGCTTCAATGCTAAGGTTTCTCCCAAGCTTTTCCATCCCATCGTTTGAGCCAAAAATTTCAGCAGGAGTCATGACGCGCCGCCACGTACTCGCCGGATTATTGCTATCGTCACTTTGGCCAGCATCGGTCTTCGCTGCCGCGGCGCCCAGCACTTCGTCTCCAATCACGCAATCTGCTATTACCCAATCTGCTATTACCCAATCTGCCGTCACACAATCTGAAGTCACAGAATCTGCAGTTGCGAACTCCGGCGCGCACAATTTTGAAAGCCTCTCACTGCAGTTTCTCGCCAGCCGGAATCCGGAGCAGCGCAAGCAATTTGTCGGCGAGCTGAAGGCCTTGGCTGCCGACGGCACCGATAACGACGCTGCCGCCCTCAACGCGGCAGTCTCCGCCATGCTTCCCGCCTCCGACTCCCCGCAGCAGGCCGAATTGCTGATGCAGATCGCCGCCGCCCATCCCGTCGGACGCCTTGCGGGCGCGCCCGAGCTGCCCGATGACAGCGAGTTCCTGGTCGATGCCCGACACGCCGCCCAGGCGGCAAAGCACGCCAGCGGAGACATCGAGGCCCTCGCCGACATTCGCATCGATCGCCTGCGTAAAGACAGCCTGGGGCGCGACGGCCTGACCTCGGCGCACGTGCAGCAGGTGTGGCGAATCAACACCGCGCAGGGCGCACGAAACTTTTCCACCCATTCGGTGATGTATGCCGCCATGAGCGAGACGCTCTGCATCGTGCGGGCGCGGGTGCTCAAGCGCAATGGCAGCGAACTTGCCGCCATCGTCTCCGCCGACCAGCCGGTCGAAGAGCGGGCCTCGGCGATGTACTTTGACTCACGCTCGCGCGATCTGCGCTTTCCGCAGCTGCAGCCGGGCGACCTGGTCGAGCTCGAATATCGCCTGCTGCCCGCCTCGGCGGTCAACCCCTGGGGCGGCTATTACGCGCGCATGGATCTGTTCCGCGATGGGTATCAGACCCGGCTGCGGCGGCGCGTGCTGATCGCGCCCACGGCAATGAAGCTCTATGCGGTCGAGCACGGATTACCGGCGGCCACGGTGCGGCAGACGGCCGAGGAGACCACACAAGTTTGGGAGATGCACGATATCGCCGCGCAGCCCTATGAGGCGCTTTCGCCGGGAGCCAGCGTCAGCGGTCCCTACCTGCATGTCTCCAGCATCGGCTCCATCGAAGATTTTGGCCGCTGGTACAGCAGCCTGCTCGAGCCAAGCCTGAAGCTGGACGACAAACTGCAAGCCATCGCCGATCAGATTCTGGCGCGCAACCTGAGCACGCAGGGCAAGGTGCAGGCGGTGTATGAGAGCGTGCAGCGCGGCACCAAGTACGTTGCCTTCGAGTTCGGCGTACACAGCTACCAGCCTTATCCGCTGGCCATGGTAGAGCGGCGCGGCTTTGGCGACTGCAAGGACAAGGCGGCGATGATCGTGGCCTTGCTGCGCGCCGTCGGCGTGCCGGCCGAGTTTGCCATGATGCGCACCCGCTCGGCGGGCGACGTGGACCCGGATGCCTTCTCGGTGCAGTTGTTCAACCACGCCGTGGCCTACGTTCCCGAGCTCAGCCTCTACCTCGACGGCACCGCCGAATACGCCGCCCTCGGCGAGCTTCCCCCCGACGACCAGGGCGCCCTCGCCATGACCCTCGACGCCGAAGGAAAAGCCACCCGGCGTGTCGTGCCGTTACCTGGGAGCGCTGCACCGATTCAGGAGATCCGGCACCAAAAGTCGGTCATCGCCCAAGCCGAAAAATAACAGCTTAAGTAAACAACCTAACTGCAAGCGCCATGTTTGTTGCTCGACGATGATCGGGCGTCCACTGCGTTGTCTTGCCCATCAAAGCCGAGAGTAATCGGAGCTTTGGAATGGAGCGCCAGCGCACAAGTGCATCAACCTTGGTAGTTATGACCATTGGGCACTCGACCCGTCCGATGGATGAGTTCATTCAGCTGCTCAGGTCGCATGGCGTGCAGAGATTGGTGGATGTGCGCACCGTGCCTCGCTCGCGCCACAACCCGCAATTCAATCGCGAGCAACTATCCTCCCGCTCTGCATTCGGCACGCATCCACTACTCCTACATGCCTGGCCTGGGCGGCTTCCGTCGTGCGCGTCATGATTCGATCAACACTGGCTGGCGGAATACTAGCTTTCGCGGCTATGCCGATTACATGCAGACCCCTGAATTCCAGGAGCATCTGGAAGAGTTGATTGAACTCGCAAAGCAAGAGAGGATCGCTGTGATGTGTGCCGAGGCCGTGCCTTGGCGATGTCACCGCTCACTGATTGCTGATGCGCTGCTGGTGCGGGGAATCGAAGTGCGGGAAGTCACAAGTTCAACCGGCACACGACTTCATACCCTTACGCCTTTCGCGCAGATAAAAGGTACTCAAATAATCTATCCTGCTTAGTTGCACGGCGGGGCTGCTTTTTGTATACCTAGCTTTCGAGAAACCGCTTGCCTCAAGGAGCATGGATGAACGCCGCTCGCAACGGCCCAAAGGTGGTCTTGTTGCTGTTGGTCGTGCTGGTAGCGACCGAGCTGTGGGCAGGACCTCCATTCCAGACCGACGATCCGGAGCCGGTTGAGTTCCGGCATTACGAGCTCTATCAGTTCGGCACGGTGTCGAGTACTCCGGTAGAAACTGACCCGACTGGGCCGGCCTTGGAATTCAACTGGGGCGCGGCTCCCAACGTACAGATTCATGTGATTCTGCCCTTAGGCGCTGTAATTCCTTCCAACAATCCGAAGTACCTACCCAGCGGAGCGGGGCCTAGCGCCTACGGTTTAACCGATATGGAAGTCGGCGTGAAGTACAGGTTTGTGCAGGAGACCAAGCACAGGCCCCAGATTGGAACCTTCACCATGCTGGAGCTGCCGACCGGCAGCTCCAGCAAAGGGCTGGGAGTGGGGAAGGTCTGGTATAAGCTGCCGGTTTGGATTCAGAAGAGCTGGAGAGAATGGACGGCTTACGGTGGCGCGGGATATCAGGTGGTGCCGCAGACTCAGTATCAAAACTTCTTCTACACGGGATGGCTTGTACAACGGAGCGTCGGCAAAAAACTCACGCTGGCAAGCGAGGTCTTCTTCCATCAAAAGGAGGGCTTTGCGACGCCTCAGACGAAATCTTCAACCATGCTGGACGTGGGTGGATATTACCAGATCAAGAAAGAAGGGCTTCAACTGCTCTTTGCCTACGGACATTCGGTGATTGGGCAGACTGAGAATTACGGCTACTTGGGGCTGTATCAGACCTGGGGGAACAAGGCGGCGAATGGGCACGATAAACTGGCGCATCGGTTAGGGAAATAAGATTCGAGTCAACCGACCAGGAAGAGCGTGCAGCTACGCGGGCCGTGGGCGCCGATCACGAGCGACTGCTCGATGTCGGCGGTCTTCGACGGGCCGGAGATGAAGAGGCCGAAGCCGGGGCGCTCGAAGCGAATGCGCTGATATGCATGCTGCATGGTATGGACGAGCTGAGTTGCGGCAACGACCAGCACCAGGTGCTCGGCGATGACGAAGATGGCGCGATGCGGCCCCAAGGTGCTGCCGGACACCCATACCGCACCGTTCTCGGCGACGCCAAATTCGCCGGGCAGGATTGCAAGATCGACGCCCTCAAGTTCGTGCGGGCGCTGCATGGCCGAGACATCTACGTTGGAAATCCCTGCGCCGGGGACAAGCGAGACGAGTTTACGCGCCTTCCCATACAGTTCGAGACTGCGCAACTCGGAGTCGAGCGCGGAAAGGTTTGCGGCACGAAGGAGCTTGCCGCCCACGGAGGTGAAGGATTCTGTAAACTGCTCCTCGATATTCGCGTAGGTGACGGGCGCGGGTGGCTCAGGCAAGGGCGATGGCGGAGGCGCATTGCGGCGAAGGGCGCTGAGGATAGCGTCGCGGCTGTTCACGGCGTCTCCTTCTCTACTGCATCGGTTTTGGCGTCGTCTGGTTTGGGGCCAGCTTCAATCTCGATGGGCACACGCACGCTGAGTCGCGTGGTGGGCGGCTCGCGTTTCATGAGCTCGCGAAAGCTCTCGCGTGGCATGGGCGGCAGCTCGCGATGGACTCCCCACGCGTTCCAGGGCCCATAAACGACCGCACGCGGCAGGCGCGGCACCAGCCAGCGCACCAGCTTTCCGGCAAGGCGGTACAGCCAGGGCCGGGCCAGCACGAATCCCAGCACGGCCATGCCGACTCGCTTACGGAGCGGCACGACCTTCTTACGGACAAGCTCCTGCCGAAAGGCATATAGCTCGTGATGGATGTCAATCTTGACCGGGCAGACGTCCGAGCAGGAGCCGCACAGGCTGGAGGCGAACGGCAGGCCTACGTATTTCTTCGGGTCGCGCTGTGGGCCGAGCAGCGAGCCGATGGGGCCAGGAACGGTGTAGCCATAGCTGTATCCGCCCGAGCGCCGGAAGACCGGGCATGTGTTCATGCAGGCGCCGCAGCGGATGCAGCTCAGCGAGCGCCGGAAGGTCGGCTGCGCAAGAATTGCGCTTCGCCCGTTGTCGACGATGACGACGTGCAACTCGCCGCCGTGCATCGGGCCGTGGAAGTGGGTACTGTAAGTGGTGACCGGCTGCCCGGTGGCGCTACGCGCCAGCAGGCGGAGAAAGATGCCGAGATCTTGTGCGCGGGGCAAAAGCTTTTCGACGCCCATGCAGGCGATGTGGATGGGGGGAAGGCTGGTGCCCATATCGGCGTTGCCTTCGTTGGTACAGACGACGAATCCGCCGGTTTCGGCGATGGCGAAGTTGACGCCGGTCAGTCCGGCCTGGGCGGCCAGGAACTTTTCGCGAAGGTGGACGCGCGCCGCCTCGGTGAGGTACTTGGGATCGGATGCGCCTTTTTCGGTTCCAAGTTTCTCGTGGAAGAGCTCGCCGATGTCTTTCTTCTTCAAGTGAATGGCAGGGAAGACGATGTGACTGGGCGGTTCATGGCGGAGCTGCACGATGCGTTCGCCTAGATCGGTGTCGGTCACCTCGATGCCACGCTCCTCTAAGTACGGATTCAGGTGGCACTCCTCGGTCAACATCGACTTGGACTTCACGAGGCGAGTGATGCCGCGCTCCGAGAGGATGCGATGAACAATGGTGTTGTGTTCGGCGGCGTTGCGCGCCCAGTGGACCTGAATTCCATTGGCGACGGCATTGCGCTCGAACTCCTCGAGGTAGTCGGCGAGGTGTGAGAGCGTGTGCATTTTGATCGCAGCCGCGGCGTCGCGCAGCATCTCCCACTCGGGGATGCTGGCCGCCTGTCGGTCGCGCTTAAGGCGGACAAACCACAGCGAATCATCGTGCCAGTGAACCCGCTCATCATCGAGGACAAAGAGCGCCGCCTTTTCAGAGTGTGTGCTTATGAGAGCCTCGCAGTTTCCAGGATTTGTGCTACGTGCATGACGCGCACGGGCGTCTTTTCGCGGCGAATGATGCCTTCCAGATGCATCAGGCAGGAGACGTCGAAGCCCGTAATGACCTCGGCCCCGCCATGGATGTGGTCGGCGATGCGGTCTCTGCCCATCAGGCAGGAGACGGCCTCTTCATCGACCGCAAATGTGCCTCCGAAGCCGCAACACTCGTCGGGCCGAGTGAGCTCGATCAGCTCGATCCCTTTGAGCTGGGATAAGAGCTGCTGCACCTTATTGAAGGCGGGCACCATGCGCTCGGAAGAGCGCGCCATCCGCAGTTCGCGCAGACCGTGACAGCTCATGTGTAATCCCACTTTCAGCGGGAAGTCGCCATCAACCTTCGTGACCTTGGCGACATCGACGAGATACTCGCAAAGTTCAAAGGTGTTGGCGCGCAGGTGGTCGAATCCCGGCTTGCCCTCCAGCCATTGCGAGTAATGATTGCGCACCATGGATACGCAGCTTCCCGAAGGGGCGACGACGTGATCGTAGTTGCCGAAGATCTTGAGGAACCTCTCCGCAAGCGGTCGTGCTGCTTCGGCACAACCGGAGTTGGCCATCGGCTGGCCGCAGCAGGTCTGCTCTTCGGGGAACTCGACGTCAACACCGAGCTGCCTGAGCACCCGCAGCGTGGCAAGGGCGACGTGCGGATAGAGCTGATCGACGTAGCAGGGAATGAAGAGACCTACTCGCGGCATTTGCCCCTCGTATGACGAGCGGAAGTGTAACACCATTCGAGAGCACGTTGGAGATAGCACACTAGCGATGACACAGCTGCTTATTGTGCCGTCCAGCCGCCATCCACAGGCAGCGGAGCGCCGGTAATGTTGTCGGCTGCGGGACTGCACAGGAAGACAGCGAGTGCGCCCAGTTGTTCGACCGTGGTGAACTTGCCGGATGGCTGTTTTTCGCGCAGCAGTTCCTCGGAGGCTTGCGCGAGGGAAATTTGCTCGCGTTCGGCGCGCGCTTCAATCTGCTTCTGCACCAGCGGAGTGAGCACCCATCCTGGGCAGATCGCGTTGCAGGTTACGCCGGAGCCTGCCAACTCCAACGCTGCCGTTTTAGTCAGTCCCATGATGCCGTGCTTAGCCGCAACGTAGGCCGACTTGTTCACAGAAGCGACCACCCCGTGCGTGGATGCGATGTTGATGATGCGTCCCCATCCGGCACGCTTCATGCCGGGCAGCGCCGCGCGAATCGTATGGAACGCAGAGCTGAGATTAACGGCGAGAATCGCATCCCAACGCTCGACCGGAAAACTCTCAATCGGCGAAACGTGCTGGATGCCCGCGTTGTTGACCAGGATGTCGACTTTCCCGAAGCGTGTTTGGGCATCCGTGATGAGATCGGCACACTGCACGGCTAGGGAGAGGTCGGCGCCATGGAAGTGCGCTTGGACACCGAACTCATTCTCGATACCACAGCGCAGCTCTTCAATGGCGCCTGGATCGCCGAAGCCGTTCATCATGATGTTGCAGCCGGCGGCGGCCAGTGCGCGTGCGATGCCCAGCCCGATGCCGCTGGTCGAGCCAGTGACAACTGCGATATGTCCCTTCAACATGACATCCCGAACCGAGCGTCCTCAGTGAAGCGGGGGAATGTAAGGGATGGTGCGGGCAAAGAACCAGCACAGAAAGAACACGATCGGGATGTGCACGATCATCTGCAGCACGCCATAGCCGACTATGTCACGCGCCTTCAGCTTCAGAATCCCCAGCAAGGGCAGCATCCAGAATGGGTTGATCAGGTTGGGCAGCGCCTCCGCGGCGTTGTAGATCTGCACCACCCATCCCAGGTGGACGTGGTGAAGATTGGCAGCCTGCAGAATGTAAGGCGCTTCAATGATCCACTTGCTGCCGCCCGAAGGGACGAAGATACCAAGCAGGGCCGAGTAAAACGCCACCAGTAGAGGATAGGTCTGCTGGCTGCTGATGCGGGCAAAGAGGCTGGCCAGCCATCCGGCCATGCCCGTGCCCACGATCATGCCAAAGATGACGGCATAGAAAGGGAACTGAATCAGCACGCCGCCGGTGGCGGGAATGCACTCTGAGACCGCGCGCATGAAGCGCTTGGGACGCCAGTGCAGCAGCAGTCCCACGGTGATGAAGAGCAGGTTGTAGGTGTTCAGGTCCAGCACCGACAAAGCACCCTGGGGCGAACTGCGGAAGAAATCGACCAGGTACCAGCCCAGGTACACGGACACCAGGATGCTCAGCAGCGGACTGTATTCGAGCCACTCGCCGGGCTTGGTTGGCGGCTCCAGCGGTCGGTCGGTAGGCTCGTACTGGATTCCATAATCCTCGGCGGTGCGGGCGTTCTGCGCCGTGGGCGCCGAGAGGTAGGCAATGGCGACGGAGACCACGATCAGGATGGCCGCGGTGACGATTCCCTGCCAGAGGAAGATCGACTGCGATAGCGGAATCAGTCCGCTGATGGCGAGCAGAGAGGGCGGAATTGCGCTCTTGGTGGCCATCAGCATCGCCGCCGAAGAGGAGAGCCCGAGCGCCCACGTGGCGCCGAGTCCCAGGTAAGCCGCACCGCCGGCGGCGCGATAGTCCATCCCCTTGACCTGCCGCGCCATCTCGCGCGCCAATAGCCCGCTGAAGATCAGGCTCAGGCCCCAGGAGATCAACGAAGTAAGCATCGAGAACAGAGCGATCACTGCCACCGCGGTACGCCCGTTTTTGGGGAGGGTCGCAAGCCAGCGGATGAAGCGGTTCACTATCGGCGTAGTGGCCATTACGTATCCGCCGATGATGATCATCACCATCTGCATCGTGAATGGCACCAGTGACCAGAAGCTCTTACCCCCGGCGATGGCCAGCTTACTCGCCGGTTGATGGATGATCAGTCCGAAGAGGAAGACGATGATGACTCCGGCGAAGGCGAAGATCAGGGGGTCGGGAAACCAGCGCTCGCTCCAACTGGCCAGCGCCAGTCCGAAGCGCGCCAACCCGGACTCGGGTGCGGCGGCGGCTTTGTTGATTTTGTTGATTGGAGTAGGCGGATTCGGCTTCGTGGCCATAATTGCCTCCACACATACAGATGCGGTCCTGACAGCAGAGAGCGGTGCCGCCGGTGCTGGTGCTTAGATGCTACTTGCATCTCGCATGGGTGGCCAGCAACCGTCAACATTTGAAATATGGCAATGCATGGTGCTCGTCTACACGGAGCGCAGTGCCATAAGCCAGCGAGAGTACGAAGATTTCCACGTGAAGTAAAGCATTTTCTAGCGGAAAGATGCTTCTTTCGACCTCGAATGCAAGAACGGCTCACAGCAAAACCCCCGGTTCCTGCGGGGGTGATCGTTGCGGCTTTCCATCAGATGAGCTGTCAGGAAGCTCCTACGCAGCACGAGCCGCGGTTTCACCCCAGTCGCGCGAATGAGCCTAGGCGATTTCGCCGTCCTGCTCTCCGACCCCGACTGTACGAAAGGTATCCGGTGCGGGAACCTCGGTTTGGATGAACTCCCTGAGGATTCCTTCGAGTTTGTCAGGCTCGGCCAGGAACGAATCGTGGCCGTGCGAGGAGTCAATGCACTCATAGGTGCAATCCACGCCCGCACCGCGCATCTGTGCGGCCAATTCGCGTACATCGCTCTCGGGAAAGAGCACGTCGCTGGAGATTCCGAAGAGCAGCACCCTGGCGCGAATGCGCGCCCACGCCTCTCCATTCCAGTCGCGCTGTGGATCGAAGAGGTCCATGGCGCGGGTAATCGTCAGGTAGGCGTTGGCGTCGAAGCGCTGCCAGAACAGCTTGCCCTGGTAGTCGAGATAGCCTGCGATATCGAACCTGCCTTGGCAGTTCTTCCACGGAGCTTCGCCCTTGCGGTCGGCCTTGCGTCCGTGGCGTTCGTGGAAAAGCTCCGCCGACTTGTAGGTACACATCGCAATGGCACGAGCTTGCGCCAAGCCGGTGCGCGGTCCCGGCCCGTCGTAGTAGTCTCCGCCGCGCCATTCCGGGTCAAGCCGTACAACCTCACGCTGCAGGTGATTGATGCCCAGGCCAAGCGCGTTCAGTGGCGTGGCGCCCATGGCCACCACGCGATCCACAAACTCCGGATACTCGACCGCCCACTGGATCGCCTGCATTCCGCCGATTGATGGACCAATTGCCAGCCTGATGTGCCGAATTCCCAGCTCCTGAAGCGCAATCCTCTGCGAACGCACCCAGTCGCGCACGGTGACCTGCGGAAAGCTTGCGCCGTAAGGCTTGCCGGTCTCCGGATTCAGCGAGGCCGGGCTCGTAGATCCATAGCAGCCGCCGATCACGTTGAAACAGATCACGCATTCGCGCTCCACATCGAAGACCCGCGGCAGAAGATCCGGCCACCACTGGTCTACGCGGGCCGATCCGGAGAGAGCATGGCAGACCAGGCTCACATTGCTGCACTCCGGATTGGGCTCGCCGTAGATGGCATATCGCAGGTTGACGCTCTCCAGCGTTTGTCCGCTCTCCAATTCGAACGGACCATGTTTGGTGATCGATAGAGTGCCCTGCGTTAGATGAAGGTTTGCTGCCATAGCTATTTTCCTGCTCTCTGGCCTGCGCGCTCGGGCTGCGTATGGGTGGTGCCACTCGCCGCTTCAATGGCCTGCGCAAGGTCGCCTATAATGTCACGCACGTCTTCAATGCCCACCGAGAGACGCACCAGCTCCGGCGTAACGCCGGTGTCCAGTTGTTCGGCTGCGCTGAGTTGCTGGTGGGTGGTGGAGGAGGGATGAATGATCAGCGACTTTGCATCGCCGATATTGGCAACGTGGCTGAACAGCTTCACCGAGTCGATCAGCTTGCGTCCGGCCTCATAGCCGCCCTTGATGCCGAAGGTCACTAGGGCGCCGCGTCCGTTGGGGAGGTACTTGGCTGCGCGCTTGTAGTACTTGCTGGATTCCAGCCCCGGATAATTCACCCACTCCACGCCGGGATGGCTCTCGAGGTAAGTGGCAACCTTCAGGGCATTCTCCGAGTGGCGCTCCAGGCGCAGGTGCAGCGTCTCTGCGCCCTGCAGCAGCAGGAAGGAGTTGAAGGGCGAGAGTGCCGCGCCGGTATCGCGCAAGCCCTGCACGCGCGCCTTGAGGATAAACGCCAGATTGCCGAAGGCGGTGGTGTAGCTGATGCCGTGATAGCTGGGGTCGGGATCGACAAAGTCGCGCTTGAAGCGCGGCGAAGCCGTCCAGTCAAAACGTCCCGCGTCTACGATCACGCCGCCGATGGTGGTTCCGTGCCCGCCGATGAACTTGGTCGCTGATTCCACGACAATGTCGGCGCCCCATTCGATGGGACGCGTCAAGGCCGGTGAGGCCGAGGTGTTGTCGATCACCAGCGGGATTCCGGCATCGTGCGCGATCTTCGCCAGCGTTTCAATGTCGGCGACATCCAGCTTGGGATTGCCCAGGGTCTCGGTGTACAGCGCCTTGGTCTTCTCATTGATGGCGGCGCGCAATCCGTCGAAGTCGTCGGCATCCACAAACTTGACCGTGATGCCCAGGCGCGGCAGGGTGTAATGGAAGAGGTTGTAGGTGCCGCCGTAGAGCGAGGTGGTGGAGACGATCTCATCGCCCGCGCCCGCCAGTGTAGTGATTGTCAGGGTCTCGGCCGCCTGTCCCGAGGCCGTCGCCAGTGCGGCCACGCCGCCTTCCAGGGCCGCAATGCGGTTCTCAAAGACGTCGGTCGTGGGATTCATGATGCGGGTGTAGATATTGCCGAATTCCTGCAGCCCAAAGAGGCGGCCGGCGTGATCGCTATCATCAAAGACGTAGCTGGTGGTCTGGTAGATGGGCACGGCACGTGCCTTTGTGGTCTTGTCTACGCTTTGGCCACCGTGAACCGCCAGTGTGGCTAGGTGCTGTTTTTTCTCGTTTTCCGGCATTGTATCTGCTCCCTTTAATAATATCGTGTACAAACGAAAACGACCCAGGCTCTTTGCCGTGGGTCGTTTGGAAACTCTTGATGTCGCTTGGCTAGGGTCGATCTAAGCTTTTCGCGAACTCTCGAGCGCGCCCACGGGCGTACGCATGCACATCATGTGCATGCACATGGCCATGGCCGTGATGAGGAGCGCGTTTAACATCGTTTTGTGTTTTTACAGGATTCGCCCTGGGTTGTCAAGCCCAACAGCCGCTGAGCCGTCGCCTCAATGGAGTTTTCCGCCCGATTGCCGATGATCCCACCACTGGAGAGACATCGTATGAAGACCGGTTGGATTCCTGCCCTGTTCCGCATTAGGTTCGGCTGCATTTTCGCCCTGATCTGCTCGACGGCCCCTGCCCTTGCGCTGAACGGCAACATGGAACGAGCGACCGTCCATGCAATGCGAAAGGTTCCGTGCATCGAGGCCCAACTGCCTGGCAGCGGGGAAACTCTCGCCGTAAGCGCCGCTCCAGATGGCGGCCCGGTGGCAACCGGCGGCCCGATCACTGGGGAATGTATCGAGTACGAACTGCGCACCGGAAAGGTCAGCTATATCGTCCATCCACACCACGCGGTTCTGCTGGAGGTGGGCGGCGAAGTCTCCATCAAGCTGGCCGGCAAGCAACTCATCCTGCAGACCGGCGGCGCGGCAAAAGAGATTCACTGCGACGTGCGCTCTATGACCCTTCGCTCGGAACAGGAGAAACGGGAGCAGGAAAAGGAATGGGAGCGCAACAACCGTCCCATCCGCCATTATCCCTCCGGCTGCTACGACGAATCCGGTACGGAATTCTCCTGCGCGGAAGACGAGGCTTCCCGCTGACCCAAGCGGACTCAGATCACCATCACTTCTTTGTACTCGCCGAAGACGGTGCGCATCGAATCGCAGATTTCACCGACCGTCGCGTTGCTCTCCACGGCTTCCACGATGACCGGCATCAAGTTCCCGCCATCGCGCGCGGTCTCGTTCACCTTACGTATGGCGCTGGCGGCCTTTTCCTGGTCGCGGCGGGCGCGGAAGGCGCGCAGGCGCTCCACCTGGCGGCGCTCCAACTCAGGGTCGATCTTCTGCAACGCGACCGGCTGTTCCTGCTCCACCTGGAAGGCGTTCACGCCCACCAGCAACTGCTCCTTGCTGTCCACCGATTTCTGGAACTCGTAGGCGGCGTTCTGAATCTCCTGCTGCACAAATCCGCGCTCGATGGCCTTCAGCATTCCACCCATAGCATCGATCTTTCCGAGGTACTCGGTGGCGCGCTTCTCGATCTCGTTGGTCAGTGTCTCGACGTAATACGAGCCTGCCAGGGGGTCGATGGCTGCCGTCACGCCGCTCTCGTATCCAATGATCTGCTGGGTTCGCAGGGCGATCCGCGCCGACTCCTCGGTCGGCAGCGCCAGGGCTTCGTCGAAGGAGTTTGTATGCAGCGACTGGGTTCCGCCCAGCACCGCCGACATGGCTTGCAGGGCGGTGCGCACGATATTGTTCTGGGGCTGCTGCGCCGTTAAGGTCGAGCCACCGGTCTGGGTATGGAAGCGCAGCATCTGCGCCTTGGGCGAGGTGGCGCGGAAGTCCTCGCGCATGATTTTGGCCCACATGCGGCGGGCAGCGCGAAACTTTGCAACCTCTTCCAAAAAATTGTTGTGGCAGGCGAAGAAGAAGGAGAGTCGCGGAGCAAACTCGTTCACATCCAATCCCGCCTCAACCGCGGCTTTCACGTAGGTGATGCCATCGGCCAAGGTGAATGCGACCTCCTGCACCGCGGTCGAACCCGCCTCGCGCATGTGATAGCCGCTGATCGAGATGGTGTTCCACTCCGGCACGTTCTGGTGGCAGTAGGCAAAGATATCGGTGATCAGCCGCATCGCCGCGGTCGGCGGATAAATGTAGGTGCCGCGCGCGATGTATTCCTTCAGCACGTCATTCTGAATGGTGCCGCTCAATTTCTTCGGATCGAATCCGTTGCGCCTGGCCACCGCTATGTAGAGCGACAGCAGCACCGATGCCGAGGCGTTGATGGTCATCGAGGTGGAAACTTTTTCGAGATCGATGCCGTCGAAGAGGCGCTGCATGTCTTCAATGGTGTCAATGGCAACGCCGACCTTGCCGACCTCGCCCAGGGCAAACGGATTGTCGCTGTCGTATCCGATCTGGGTCGGCAGATCGAAGGCGACCGAGAGGCCCATCGTTCCTTGGCTGAGCAGAAAACGGTAGCGCTTGTTGCTCTCTTCGGCATCGCCCATGCCGGCATATTGGCGCATCGTCCACAGCCGTCCCCGGTACATGGTCGGCTGCACGCCACGGGTAAAGGGAAAGCTTCCGGGCGCGTTCAATTCCTCTTCGTAGTTGAAGCCAGAGAGATCCGCGGGAATGTAAAACGGGTTGATGACGATGTGAGACGTAGTTTGGAAGAGCTTATCGGACTTCTTCGCTCCTGCGTTGTCTGCCATTGGCGGGCCTCTTTTGGTTTAAACTCCTGTTCGCTTCCGGCGTGCCCGCCAGAAGGAACTCAACCCAAAGTACAAGAACATTGTGCTAATCGCTCCCGCAAGGATCACGCGCTCCACTCCAACCTGGTGCAGCGCGTATTTCCGGTATTCGCGGAGGAAAGCAGCGACGATCATGACCGTAAAG
This sequence comes from uncultured Acidobacteriota bacterium, assembly GCA_963738165.1. Taxonomy (GTDB): domain Bacteria; phylum Acidobacteriota; class Terriglobia; order Terriglobales; family Acidobacteriaceae; genus TOLSYN. Next base: position 42,681 of record CAVTVE010000015.1, on the reverse strand, counting down.
CTGAGAAAGATCAATCCGCTGACTTCTAAAAACAACACGTGCAGAGTGCCCATCGCGGTCTTCCAGAAGACCGCCCAGCCGGAGCGGAGTCCGCGAAAGATTCGCCGGTTGCGCCCTGGTTCGCCGCGTAATTTGCGGAAGGCTGTTCCGGCACCCGCGCCCAACATTCCGCCCAGCGACGATCGTGTGTTTGCCATGGAATTTATTGTAACGCCGCTTTCTTGCGACGCCTAACGTCGCGCTGCCCTGGGACCACTGACATTGCGCAGCCCAACTTGTGACAGCTAAACACGGCACGGGTAATATGGATCACAAAGAATTCCGCTTGGCTTTTTGCAGCTCACGCGGCGGGGCGAAAACTCCATTCCCTCCCCCCGGCATCCTACTGTTAAGGCTCTTTGGAGAATCACGTGGACCAAAAACTCGAAAGGCTTATGAAACAACTCGGCGAAGCCATCAATGACTCCATCTCCGGCTCTGAGCAGATTGGTGAAGTGATTTCACGCATCAAGAACGATGGCTATGACATTTTTGTGGTGGTTGAGGCCACGGTTGGATTCAATCGCCGGGAGGACGAACCGTCCGTTGCCCCTGCCTCGCGTGAGGCCGAACCCGAGTTGCGCATCAGCGCCCAGGATGCCCGCTTTCTAAAGTCGCTCCGGATCTCCGTCGAGCCTAAACCGGGATCGAAAGCCGCCTGAGCCTCGAGCACGGTTCAGCTTCAGACGCTTGCGGCTTCCTGTGCTACCATCCTCTAGTTCTATGTTGTGACTGACTTTGTAATTGTTTTGCTCCGTCCGGCAGCCCAGGCGTTGTGCTGCACTTGTGCACTCTTCAGCTGAAAACTCTTCGCTCAGGATAGAAGATGAAGGATACTCTGGGAGTCTTGCTAGCGGGCGGTGCAGGCGAGCGGCTTTATCCGCTCACCCGCGACCGCGCCAAACCGGCTGTCACGTTCGGTGGCATCTACCGCATCATTGACGTAACCCTCTCCAACTGCATCAACTCGAATCTGCGCAAGGTTTATATCCTGACGCAGTACAAGGCGCTGTCGCTCAATCGCCATATCCGCGAATCCTGGCAGATTGTGGCCAGCGAACTCGGAGAGTTCATTGAAATACTGCCGCCGATGAAGCGGGTCAGCGAGGATTGGTACAAGGGAACCGCTGATGCCGTCTACCAGAACATTTATTCCATCGGCAGCGAGCGTTCCAAGTACGTGATCATTCTCTCCGGCGATCACATCTACAAAATGAACTACGAGCTCATGCTCGAGCAGCACCAGCAGTCAGGCGCCGACGTCACGCTTGCCACCATCCTGATCGATCCCAGCGAGTCGCGTCAGTTCGGCGTGGTTGAACTGGCCCGGGATGGGCGGGTCACCGGATTCCAGGAAAAGCCCAAGAAGACGGATCTGCGTTCGCCCTATAACCCGAACATGATCTCGGCCTCCATGGGCATCTACCTCTTCAACACCGACGTGCTCATCCCCGCCCTGCTCAAGGACGCCGAGGATATGGAGTCGCGCCACGACTTCGGCTATAACGTGCTTCCGCGCATGATCGACGACTACAAGGTGTACTCGTTCAACTTTGTCGATGAGAACCACAAGGAAGCATTGTACTGGCGCGACGTAGGCACCCTTGAGGCCTACTACGAAGCCAATATGGACGTGGCCTCGGTCTCTCCGGTCTTCAACCTCTACGATCAGAGCTGGCCGATTCGCGGTTATCAGCGGCAGTATCCGCCGGCAAAGTTCGTCTTCGCCGAGCCGGGCCGCACCGGCACTGCGGTGGATTCAGTCATCAGCCAGGGATGCATCATCTCTGGCGGTTCGGTGCGCAACAGCGTGCTCTCGCCCGACGTGCGCGTGAACTCCTACGCCGAGGTCGATTCCAGCATCTTGTTCAGCCACGTCGGTATCGGCCGCCACTGCCGCATTCGCAAAACCATCATCGATCGCGATGTGCAACTCCCGGAAGGAACCGTCATCGGCTACGATACCGAAGCCGACCGCCAGAAATACTTTGTCACCGAGAGCGGCATCACTGTCGTCACCCGCGACTACTCGCTCTTCGAGAGCCCCGTCGCGGTGGACTACTACACCAGCGACTAGCCAGACCCGTTTACCTATGCCCCGGAGACTTGTCTTCGGGGCTTTTCTCGCGCTACTTATTTACACTACTTACTTCGTTCACTTACACCCCCTTACATCGACGCTGCTCTGCTCGTTAGCCTAACGGCCAGCAGCGCAGTGCTAATCCTGCCAGCCATAACAGGTTAACCGTCCTGTGCCAATTCAGGGCCAACAGCGACGTTATCCATAAGCGACGCTAATGATCGTCATAAAACAATTTCATTCGATTTATGCGCTTTGCAACTTGAGGCTGCAAGGCTTGCATGGTATTCCTGACAGTCAAAGGCGAACGAGCCGTGCGATGAGAGAGGTGTTATGTCGAGAGATCCCCGCATTCATAACGTGAACGTAAGCAGTCAGGCGAGCAATGATAAAAAAACAGATCAGTCCTTGCACGATGAAATGCATGAGGCCGTCGGGCAGGGCCGTCCGGGTGAGTGCACGCTGCTCTCCGATGCGGTAATCGATGCGATGTTTGCGCCCTGTGAGGCATGGTTGCGGATGGTACGGGAGTGCAATTCGGAGATTCTGAAGACATACCAAGGTGTGTTTTGGAATCTTCCTGCGATGTATGTCTTTCCTTGGGAGCTGGTGCAGCGATCATTCGCGCTTTGCTTCGAATCTGTTGGGCGGCAGAGTCCAGCTACAAATCTCCTTGTGTTTCGGGCTGAGCGTAGCAAGCGGCGAGCCCAGGAGCCTGTGGATTCGATAGAGAGCGCGATGGATGTTGTGATCGGTGCCGAACCGGAAACGACGTACAGGGCAAGGACGGCGAGAGCAGCTTAGGAATACCCAAGCAGATTTCCGAACCCAAGCGCGCTAAGGGCGATTGTGGCGAAGATTGTCCATCGCCCAGCAGTACTCAATTACGAGAAATGGTATCCACTTGGTTGAGTGCCGGGTAATGAGAATTCCTGTGCCGAAAATTAAAGCGACGGTTTCTATCATCCAAAAGATCACATCGAGATTCTTCTGTCTCGATTGAACTTCGTTGTTGGTAATGTAACGGAGAAATTTCCACATTCTTTTTTACTCAATGGGTATTCTTCCGCGAAGCCTCCCACACCGGACGATAGTCGTAAGTTGGATAGAATTCCGTCCGGAAGGCGCCCCAGGCGCCGTGTTCTATCTGGAGATTGATCTCGCGAAGTTTAGAAGGGGGAAAGCGCAAGGTTACAACCTGTCCGATTCCCATCATTACGTACCACGAAACCACCTCAACGCCTTGAGGTGGAAAGTTCTGCTGAAATCCTGTCTTCTCCAGATGCGCGTTGATCTCATCCAGTGTCTTGGTTTCGTCATGCCTCAGAAAGATTGTCATCATCGTCAAGTTGGCGCTGGATTCGGCGGGGCTTTGCGCGTCCGCCGTGGCCCCGCCGGCGAGCGTGGAGGCAAAGCTTGCTGCTGCGGCATTTCGAAAGAACTCCCGTCGTGAAGTGCTGGCCATCTTCTGCGGCATAAACTGTCATCTCCTGTGGACAAGGTGAGGCTGACAGCTCTGTGATGTTCTGTTTCCTTCCGGCGATGGCGTCGGCAAAGAATCCTCGGGGCGGAACTTAGCTGTGAGCAAGCTCACTTCTGGTCTGGTCACGGTGAACAGATTCCGTGCACTGCTTTGCTTTAGTGTGGGAGGAATCGAACCCGCCAACGCAGGATGTGCCATGGTCGCAAAATGTGCCAACAGCTGGTGTCCCACAACCCGCCATAACGACGCGGGAAAGCTTTTCCGTTTAGATATCAACCTGGGAAATAGGGCTGGCGGGAAGGAGCGCAAAACGGAGTACATATGGCTGTGCGCCCGTTGCGCTCAGCAGATGCATCCAAAGGTCGAAGTCACCGGCGACACGGTCACGGTGCGACTCTCGAAGAACATTCCCTTGCCCGCAGAGACCGCCTCCTTGTCGAATGACCCGGTGCTGGCGGCGGAGAACGTTGCACAGTCGTGCCCCCCGCAGCGGGTGAACTGAAATCTAATCGCTGCTGGAAGGGGATCCCGGCCACGGAAACATGGCCGGGGATGGAGAGTCGAGGAGTCGGTGCTCCAGAAGTAGTCCGCCGCTCTTGCTCCTAGTGAACGCCCGCGGCTTGCAGATGCCTGCTGTATTTCTTGTCGCAGCCAAGAATGTGCGCCTGCAGCCAGGCGCGCAGAAAGTCCTGCAGCTTCATACTCAGTACCACATTCCCCGCTTCAAAATCATGCACGATGCTTATGACTTCGCTGGTCAGCTTGTCATGCTCAACTTTGTGCCTGGCATAATCCGGATAGCGAGTCCGGACCATGATGCCTTCCTCGTTGGCAAAGTGCTCGCAAGTGTACGCCACAAGACGCTTGAGGACCTCCGGGACGACCGCGCTCCCCTTGCCAACCTTCATGGCATCGTGCAGTTCGTTCAACATGTCGAACAGTTTTTGATGCTCCTTATCGATCGATTGGACCTCGACCGAATATTCTCCGCTCCAGCTCAGTAGGGCCATTTTGCCTTCCTCAAAGTTCCAATGCTTCTTTGGAAAATATCGTCCAGAGCCTTGCGAAACTTGAACGCGCAGATTGGGTTTCCAGTTCTATAGGCGCAATTCCTTAATGGAATACGAGCGCACTGCCGATATCTTCAACGGTGGGCACTGCTGTGGAACATGTGGAACTCAACAATCGGTTTATCGCGCGACAGGCTATCCTGGACAGCCAGTCGCAGTGCATTGGCTATGAACTGCTCTTCCGTGATGTCAACAATATGGAGCGCGCAGTTTTCGAGGACGCCGGCCAGGCTTCGATGCAGGTCTTTGACAGCGCCTATCTTTTCGGCATTGAGACCTTGTGCGGAGAATCCAAGGCATTTGTGAATTGCACGCGCGAAACCCTTCTCAGCGACTTCATCAACGTGCTACAGCCGGCACGTACTGTTCTGGAAATTCTTGAGACGGTTGTACCTGATCCAGATGTGCTGAAGGCTTGCGCGAGGCTCAAGAACTCCGGCTATACCATTGCGCTGGATGACTTCGTTCCCGACGATGCCTGCAACGCATTCCTCCCGCTGGCGGATATCGTCAAGATTGAAATGCACTCGATTACTCCGGAACTTGTGGACTTTGTCCTGGCGCGAATTAGCCCTGGAGCAAAGCTGCTTGCGGAGCGTGTTGAGACCAGGGATGAATTTGAGATAGCCCGCCGCCTTGGCTTCGAACTCTTCCAGGGCTTCTATTTCTGCAAGCCGCAGGTGATGGCAACCAAGGAATTATGCCCCTCGCGAATCAGTAATCTGCGTCTGTTGCAGGCGACCGTTAACGAAGATCTGAAGTACTCCGAATTGGAAGCGATTATCAAGGAAGACGCAGCTCTGTGCTTCCGGCTTTTGAGGTTCGTGAACTCGGTGGAATTCTGTCTCCGCTCCAGCGTGCAATCGATCCGCCATGCGTTTGCGCTGATGGGAGAGCGCAACACTCGCCGCTGGGCATTGTTGACATGCACGGTTCTGTCGGCCGACGACAAGCCGCGGGAGCTTCTGCGGTGTGCGCTGCTTCGGGCAAAGCTGATGGAACTGATTGCGCCATGTGCAGCATGCAGCGAATATGAGGGCTTTCTGTTAGGACTGTTTTCCCTGATGGCGGTGATTCTCGATTCCCCTTCGATTGCGAACCGCCTTGAGATTCCTGTCACGGTAAGTGCCGCGCTGGCAGGTAAGCAGGGGCGCCTTCATAAACTTCTCGAAGTTGTGATCAGCTATGAGCGCTCTGAGTGGGAGCAATGTGAGGCTCTTGCGAAAACGTTAAACCTTGGCGAGGCCGAATTGAGCACCGCATACGTGCAAGCCATTGGATGGGTTTCAAAGATTCCGGTTTAACTCGCAAGTTCTCCTGCGCGTACTACAAATGGAGGCGTGAGCGAAAGCCGCACTTCTGCATGGCTGTATGTGCTTCGCGGTTTCGCATGAACGTCTCCCATACAAATTGGCTCTGCGCATTCTCTGCCATCACAATGCTGATTCCCGCATCGATCCCGACAACATCGCCGTCCACCCACCCGGTTAAGGGATTGAAGGCATCGACAAAGCCATAGCGCTTCCAGATCCGCTCTCCGTATTGCAGGCGAAGGTTCCGCAGCACTGCCATGGATTCTCGAAACAGAAATGGCAATGAGCCTGCAGCCGCGGCGGGAACAATCGTGCCATCGACGGGACCTTGCAACGGCGGACCGCCCCAGGCAACATAGCCATCACAGGAGTCCGAGGCCGTAATGCCCCACAGATTCTCCGAGTAGCAACCGAACCGCGGTTTCAGGTTCAGGCAGAATTGCCGATGCGCGCGGGTCGCCGCCACGGAATTCTCAAAATAGTTGAGGTACTCATCCTTTTTGTACCGAAAATCAAACCAGGCATGCGGAAACTGGTGCACGAACAATGGCGCCGGCGAAGAAACAAAACGATAGTTCTGATAGACAAGCACAGGCCGTTCAACCGCGTCCCAGCAACGAGGAGAAATAGGATAGGTCGGTGATCCGATCGCCAGCAGGTAGAGCAATATGCCCTCGCTGAACGAGTCCCAGTGCAGCGAAGTAAATCCGAATTCCGGTGTCCACGACAATGCGAGAGTGTCGCCGCCATCGAGCATCCATGGCCACTCGACGCGCTCGTAGATGCGGGTCGCATCCATCGAAATCGTATCATCCTGGAAGTACTCGCGACAGGTCAGCACACCACAGAGCAGGATGGCCATGTCGATGGGGGATATTTCCGACCCATTAAAGCGCTTGCCATCGCACAGGTCCGTGTAGTGATAGAGAAAACCGTGGATATGGGGAGCATCGTAGGCGAGGAAGTGAAGGGTGCGGCGCACGCGTTTTACGATCTCGTCCTCAGGCATGTACTTGCGACGATGCGCAATGCACATTGCGGTGAGGCCGAAACCGGTAGCCGCGATGCTGCTCATTCGTCGGGTATCGCCGCCATCGGCCTTGGCCCGGTCCCGCACAAGTCCGCTGTCCGGGTCGGCCTCGTGCCAAAAGAAATCGAACGAGGCGCGCTGCAACTCGTAGAGCAGCATCGCGTCACTCACCCCTTCACGGCTTTCATGGTGAAGCGGCAGGACCGAGGCGAATGGGTTGTGGCTGAGCGAAAGAACTGCGGTGCCTGTCAGGCACGAGCGCAGAAATTCACGTCTTGTCCAATGCATAGAAGTGGCGGCGGAGCCTTGGTTTATGGCTTTGTCGTGGCTTCTTTACTATGCAGTGCTGGAATTCCTTTTTCGATAGGACAAAACACGCAGATTACGTCGGTTCTGTGTGTAGGGTGAATTAAGGTCTTGCCGGGCGTGAAGGCCGCCCCAGGCTTTGCCGCGCGCCAAGGAAGTAAGGCGGGAGTCTTTAACTCAACCTTTTCCGTTCATGAGGTGTTGTTCGAAGAGAACTTTGTAGCCGCGCTGGAACGATTGCAAGTGGTTTCGCATCGCCTCGCGCGCTTTGGTGGGATTGTGACTCCGGATTGCCTCAAGAACCTTTGTGTGCTGAATGACAGCCTGCTCCATTCCCTCTTTTAAAAGCAGACTCTTGCTGATCAGGTCCATCATCTGCTCGCGCACGCCCTTGAGAATGTTGTTGAGGACATCGTTCTTTGCGGCGATTCCCATCGAGAGATGGAATGAAAGGTCGAGCTTCCAGAACTCATCCGCGTCGTCCTGGATCGATCGTTTCATCCGATCCACCAGGACTTCCATCTGCTTTAATTCTTTTTGCGTGATGCGTTCGGCGCACAAAGCGGCGAGCTCAGTCTCAAGAATCAGACGAGCCTCGACGAATTCGCCCAGGGCCTTTGCGCTGGTAAGCAGTCCGCTCTTCAGCCAGGGGCTGGTGAAGTAGGCCGAAGGCTGATCGGCAACATAGCTTCCGCCGCCCGCCCGCACCCGAATCAAGCCAATGAAAGCCAGCGAGGTAAGCGCCTCGCGCAGGCTGGAACGTCCGACATGAAACGCCTTGCAGAGCTCTGCCTCGGAGGGGAGCTTCGCACCGGGTTGCCAGTCCCCCGCGGTGATTCGCGCGGCAAGCCGCTTCGCCACTTGTTCACTCAAAGTAGCTCGGGGAACCGGATCGATATCAGCCAATAGTTTTTTCAACAGAGTCAGGATAGGCAAGAAAATTCATTCGGTCAATCGTATTATCCGCTTGTCTGACAACCTGACCTATAGTAATGTTTCTCAACTCAGCAGCCAGATGAGTGGCACGCGCGACCGCAGCGCCCCAAAAAAAGATTGCCTGATCCGATGGACTGCGATGGAGGTTCTACTTGAGCTCGCACACTGTTTCTTCACCCGCAAGCAAGCCCCCCACACCAATTTCTCAGCCTAGCCCCAACTACCTCGCATCTGGGCTCGTGGTTGTAGCCGGTGTGATCGCCGCAATCGTAATTCTCAAGCTGCCGCAACTCTCCACACCTTGGCAGCAAGACTACAATCCGACCGGGCATTGGCTTCTTTCTGCGCTCGTTGCAGCAATTCCTGTTGCTGTGCTGCTGGGGACTCTCGCTTTTGGCCATGTCAAGGCACACTACGCCGCGCTGGCCGGACTAGCCGCCGCCTTATTGACCGCGATTTTCGGCTTCCACATGCCCGCTCGATTAGCGGCCTCCACAGCGATCTACGGCGCCGGCTATGGCCTGTTTCCCATCGGCTGGATCGTCCTCAACGTCATTTTCATGTATCAGTTGACCGTGGAATCGGGGCGCTTCACGGTGCTGCAGCACAGCCTCACGGGTATCACCAAGGATCGCCGCCTGCAACTGTTGCTGATTGCTTTCTGTTTTGGCGCGTTTTTTGAAGGTGCGGCTGGCTTCGGCACTCCTGTGGCTGTGACTGCCGCGCTGCTGATCGGCCTGGGCTTCAAGCCGCTACAGGCCTCGGGACTGTCGCTGATCGCCAACACCGCCCCAGTCGCCTTCGGCGCGTTGGGTACGCCGATCATTGCGCTCGCCAAGGTCACCGGCATGAGCGAGACGGTGCTTGCCGCGATGACCGGCCGGATTCTGGCTCCGTTCTGCATCCTGGTTCCGTTCTGGCTGATCTGGGCCTTTGCCGGCTTCAGCGGCATGGCTGAAGTGTGGCCCGCGATTCTTGTCGCCGGAATTTCCTTTACGATTCCGCAGATATTGATCTCGAATATGCACGGCCCATGGGTCGTCAACGTCGTGGCTTCGGTTGTCTCCATGATCTGCCTGATTGGTTTCCTGCTGATCTGGCATCCCAAGAAAATCTGGAAATTCGATGGACAAGAGGAAGAAGAGACGGCGGCGCTCGCCCGCGGCGAAGAGAAGCAGAGCTACACGCGCAGTGAGATCACCCGGGCCTGGATTCCGTGGGCGGTCCTCAGCATCATCGTCTTTATGTGGGGCACACAGACCGGCAAAAAGTGGATGAACACGCCGGAGAAGGTCTTCCCCTCCACTGCAAGCTGGGCTACCAAGCCAAGCAAGATCACCAATCCGCAGTTCCCGGTAACAACTCTGCACAACCTTGTCGAGCGCGTTCAACCCGTGGTGCCGAAGCCCACCAAGGAGGGTGCGGTATTCGGGCTGAACTGGTTAAGCGCAACCGGAACTGGAATTCTGATCGCAGCCATCCTCTCTGGACTGATCATGGGGCAGGGACTGGGCAAGATATTTTCAATCTTCCTCAAGACCATCATGAAAGTGCGATTTTCACTGCTGACCATCGCGGCCATGTTGGGGGTGGGCATGCTCACACGCTACTCCGGGCTGGATGCCACGATGGGATTGGCATTTGCGCGCACAGGACACTTTTATCCGTTCTTCGGCACGCTGCTGGGCTGGCTGGGCGTGGCGCTCACCGGGTCGGACACATCTTCCAACGTGCTCTTCGGAAGCCTGCAGAAGATCACCGCGCAGCAGGTCAACGTTTCTCCCGTGTTGATGGCATCGGCCAACAGCGCGGGTGGAGTGATGGGCAAGATGATTGACGCGCAAAGCATCGTGGTGGCGTCCACCGCTACTCAGTGGTACGGACATGAGGGCGATATTCTGCGCTACGTCTTCCTGCACTCACTGGCGCTGGCGGCCTTGGTTGGCGCCTTCATCTTCATGATCGCGTACGTCTATCCATTTACGCAGCTGGTGGTTCACTAAGCATCGGCCGCAGTCCTGGTGCGATTCATTGAAAAAGCTGTTCGGCGGACGGCCTCGGCCGTCCGCCGAGATGAGGGCAGTATGAGCGCAGTAATAGAGTCATCCGCAAGTTTTGAATCCTTTAAAACGCGTGCTGAAGCCGTCAGCGCTCAGGTCGAGAGAGTTGCAACTCTGGAGTTGGCGATGGAGTTGATCGTCCGCCTGCTGCACCGGGAGGGTGTAGGAGACAAGCTCAACTCGCGTGCCGTATGGGCTGAAAGTTCAATGATGATTGGCAAAGCCGCGAAGCTGCAACTGGAGAGTGCAGTACCGGGCCTGACGTTCGCGGTTACCCGCGAGCTGGCGGCTGAGGCCAAGGTCGGCATCAGCCAGATGGATTGGGCGCTCGCCAACACCGGCACGCTGGTGCAGCACGCAGATGAGGTGGACAAGCGCCTGGTTTCCACCCTGCCGCCGTTGCACATTGCTCTCGTTTCAAGCGCGGCGATTTTGCCGGATCTTCCCGCGCTGCTTAGCCGCGTTGATCCACGCAATTCCGCTTACCTTTCGTTCATCACCGGGCCCAGCCGCACCGCCGATATCGAACGCGTGCTGACCATCGGCGTACACGGTCCCGAGCGGTTGATCATTGTTGTGGTGGACGATCTTGAGGTACCGGCATGAACAAGGAATTCAAGCAGTCCATTCTCGACGCACTCGCCAATCCAAATCTTTCTGGGGCGCTGGGCAGATTCTCCGAGGCCTATCGAGGCAGCCGGGCCAAGGCCTATGAAGGTATTGACTTCGAGGCGGTGCGCACCCAGATTGCCGCGATCAAGTCCTCCGCGGCTTCACACTTCGACGAACTTGCAGACCAATTTGCCAGCGTTGCCGAGGCGCGCGGCACCAAGGTCTTCCGCACCAGCGATCCGCAGGCCGTTAAGGACTACATTCTCCGCCTCGCGCAGGATCGTGGCGTCACCCGCGTCGTCAAGTCGAAGTCGATGGCCTCGGAGGAGATTCATCTCAACGAGCATCTGGAAAAGGCAGGAATCGACGTAAAGGAGACCGACCTGGGCGAGTGGATCATTCAACTCGCCGGCCAGCGCCCCTCGCACATGGTCATGCCCGCCATTCACATGACCAAGGAGGAGGTTGCCGACGTTTTCAGCGCCAATGTCGAGCAAGGTCAGCAACCCGACATCCCGAAGCTGGTGAAGTTCGCCCGCGGCAAGCTGCGCCCAAAGTTTCTCGAGGCCGACATGGGCATTACCGGCGCAAACATTGCCGTCGCCGAGACCGGCAGCATCGTCATCATTACCAATGAAGGCAATGCGCGTCTGGTGACTACCTTGCCGCGCATTCACGTTGCGATTGTCGGGCTGGAAAAACTGATCGAGCAATTTCAGGACATCGCGCCCATTCTTACGGCCCTGCCGAAGAGCGCCACCGGGCAACTGCTTACCAGCTACGTCTCCATCATCAGCGGCCCCGTACCCAACACCGACGGCACGCCGAAAGAGCTGCACATCATTCTGATGGACAACCGTCGCAATGAGATGGCGCGCGACCCGCGCTTCAAGCAGGCGCTGCAGTGCGTACGTTGCGCCTCGTGCCTCAACGTCTGCCCCGTCTTCCGTCTGGTCGGCGGACACGTCTTCGGCAAGGTCTACACCGGCGGCATCGGCACTATCCTCACCGCGTGGTTTGATGCGTTGAAGGAATCCGACGAGATCCAGAGCCTTTGCATTCAGTGCGGCAACTGCACCGAGGTTTGCCCCGGCAAGATCGATATTCCGGATCTCATTCTCGAACTGCGCCGCCGCCTTGTGGTTGAACAGGGACAGCCCATGCTGCAGAAGGCGATGTTTTCGGTGGTCAACAACCGGCGCATGTTTCACACCATGTTGCGCGCCGCGTCGATCGGGCAGAAGCCATTTGCCGAGCAGGGCTTCATCCGTCATCTTCCGATGTTCCTCAGCGGCATGACCGAGTTCCGCTCGCTCCCAGCAATTGCCGAAGAACCGTTCCGCGACCGCGTGAAGAAAATCAAACAGCCGAAGTGCGCGGAGAAAGCCGCATTCTTCGGCGGCTGCCTGGTGGACTTCGCCTATCCGGAGATGGGCGAGTCAGTCGTCGAGGTGCTCAACAAAGCAGGCATCGAGGTGATCTTCCCCGAGGAGCAGACCTGTTGCGGCGCTCCTGCGCGCTACAGCGGAGCCTATGAGGTGGCGGCGCAGAATGCCGCCGATAACATTCGCGCGCTGCTTGCGAATAACGACGTCAAGTATGTTGTCTCCGCCTGCCCCACTTGCACCGTTGCTCTGAAGCAGGACTTCATTGCCAACCTTGAGGCCGTAGGACGCGATGCAGAGTTGCCCGCCGCACGCCGGCTGGCAGAAAAGGTTGTGGACTTCTCAACCCTTGCCCGCCAGCTCGTGGAGCAGGGCCGTCTGAAGTTCAAGCCCGGCATTCAGCCGACGAAGTTCACCTACCATGACTCCTGCCATCTGAAGCGCACATTGCGAGCCGAGCAGGCGCCGCGCCAACTGATGCAGCAGGCCGGATACGAATTGGTGGAGATGCAGGAGTCCGATATGTGCTGCGGCATGGGCGGCTCCTACACACTCAAGCTACCGGAGCTTTCCGCGCCCATCCTCGAACGCAAGCTGGTGAATATCGAGCAGACAGGCGCGCCGCTGTTGCTCATCGACTGCCCCGGTTGCGTGATGCAGATCCGCGGCGGCCTCGACAAGCGCAATTGCAACATCAAGGTGGAGCACACCGCCCAACGCCTGGCCAGGAGCCTCGAATAGTCGAGGCTCAGGCTGCAATGCGCGACGGTTTTTCGTGCTTCTCGTGGCGCATGCTCGCGCGCCTGGTCTCTTCAACCGAAGCCAACGCCAGGGCTGCTCCGAGCATTGCCGCGTTCTTCATGAAATTGATCTGGTTCATCTGACGCATCTCCGGCGATTCGTCATTCCAGAAATCGTGCATCACGGGAGAAACTCCCGCCAGAAACGCGATGACCGCGGTTGCCCCCAGCCTCGGACGTATGCCAAGCAGCAAACTCGCGCCGCCCACGGTAAGCAAAGCGCCTGCGCCCAGGACGGCAGCTTTCGGAACTGGGACGTGTTTCGCTGCGGCGTACTGCGCCAGCATTTCGTACTGTTTGAAGTGGTTGATCCCGTTGTAAAGAAAGAATCCGCCGAAAATCATACGGCCCAGCGCGAACGGAAATTTCATGGTTCCCTCCGCACTTTAGGATTCCCTGCCGCCGAGTGCTGTTGCAGTCGAGTTTCGAATATGAAATCAGGAATCCGGTATTTGCGCCAAGGCTCGCGCGCATACCTGCCAAACAGCCTGCCGCTGTCTGTGCCGGCTGGCATCCGCTAGATGGCAACACCCGGAATCGCAACTCTTTCTAAACTAATGTCCACCTCGTCGAGAATAGAAAAGGAGAACAGAATGAGGGCAGTACGAATGATGATCCATGCCGCAGTTTTTGCCGCGCTGGGGGCCATGTGTATCGCGCAGAGCAGCACCGGCCAGGGCAGCAGCATGGGACAACAACAGCAAGGAATGGGACAGCACCAGAGCAACCAGCAGGGGACTATGCGGCAGGGCGAGACAGGTACGCCATCCAGCATGAGTGATAATGCGAGCAATAGCCAGCAAAAGAGCCCCGACGAGGCGTTCATGAAGAAAGCGGCACAGGGAGGCTTGGCTGAGGTTACGCTAGGAAACCTGGCGGAACAGAACGCCTCCAATGATGCTGTAAAGCAATTCGGCAGCAGGATGGTGACCGACCACTCAAAGGCGAATGACCAGTTACGTAAGATTGCCGACGAGAAGGGAATTACCCTTCCTTCTCACATGGACGCCAAGGATAAACAAACAAGCAAGCTGCTTGAATCCAAAAAGGGGCCGGCCTTTGACAAAGCTTATACCCGCGACATGGTAAAGGACCATGAAGCGGATATTGCGGAGTTTCGCAAAGAGGCCGAGAACGGCAAAGATCCCGCAGTGAAGGCCTGGGCACAGCAGACGCTGCCGACACTTGAGCAGCATCTGTCAATGGCAAAGCAGGTCTCCGCAGAAGTTGGCGTTGAGAATACCAGTAAGAGCGCAGGTGCAATGAGCTCGCACCAGTAAGCTCACACGAGTAAGCCTCGCTGGTATGAAGGATTGGGGAGCCTGATGGCTCCCCAATTCGTTGCCACAGGGACTGTACTCACCAGTTGTGGATTTTAGTAGACCAACGATCGAATGACCGCATCCCACACAAAAAAAGGAGAAGGAGATGCAATCAGCACACGAATTTTTCCGGCACGAGCTCAGCGATATGCTGGATGCGGAGAAAAAGATTCTGGAGGCGCTCTCTGACCAGAGCCAGGAATCCAGCAACTCCACATTGCAAAGCGCGTTTCAGACCCATCATAAACAGACGGAAGGCCAGGTAGGCCGGCTCGAGCAGTGCTTCAAACTGCTGGAATGAAGAGGCGGAAGAGGCGGAATGTGCCGGCATCAAAGGACTACGGGAAGAGCATGACAGCTTTGTCGACGAAGACCCTTCGCCAGACATTCTGGACGTCTTCAACGTTGGCGCAGGCATCAAAGTAGAGCGTTATGAGATCTCCTCCTACGAGTCCCTGATCAGGTTAGCCGAACTGATGGACGAAACGAAAATCGTACGGCTGCTAAAGCAGAATTTGAGGGAAGAGGAACAAACTCTAAAAAAGTTGATGACCCTTTCAGCGAAGCTCAAACCCGAGAATATAGAGGAGCCGGAGCATCTGGAATCCGGTAGTCATGAGGAGGTGCAACAGGACGAGCGCACTAGCCATAAGCCACGCCGTGCCGCGTAAGCATTCGACCTGACAGATAGAATCGCTGACGGGTGGCCCACATCCGCCTTCTTTTGGCGAATCTGGGAAACAGTACACACACAATCGAAGATAGAACGTCTGGCCAGTCACCGGACCGGCCAGACGTTTACCCGGCGGTTGTCGGATCGATCACCTCCGTAGCTTCGAGTTCGATTCGCAGCAAAGCCAGTGCGCCGATCTCTGTGATCACCCCGCAAGAATTTCTGAAAACTATCCGATCTGGGATATCACTGTCTACACCGAGAGAATCACAGTGAATATTGCCTGACCTGCTGGTTGGGTGGCACCATCAGAACAGAAGTGCGCATGAGGTGCTGTGATGCGTTTCTCTGGACGATTTCTTGGGTGGTGTTTGCTATTGATTTTTCCGTTCGCCCCGCACTCGGTAGCTCAGGCAATCGCCACAACTCGCTCGGCTCCTGTCGACGTTGCCGCACTTCTTAAGCAAGCCGCGCAAGGAGATGCACAGGCTCAGGTCTACATCGGCCTGATGTATGCAACGGGTGAAGGGGTTCCGAAGAATGAAGGCGAAGCGGCTCGCTGGTACCGCCGGGCTGCCGAAGATGGGCACGCAGAGGCTCAGTTCTTACTTGGCTCAATGTATGACATTGGCCAGGGCGTAACGAAAAATGAGGTGGAAGCGATACGCTGGTACCTTAAGGCGGCCGGGCAGGGAAACGTAAACGCGCAAAACAACCTTGGAATGATTTATGAGAGTGGGCGAGGTGTCCCGGCGGACAAGGCCGAAGCCGTCCGCTGGTATCGCAAAGCCGCGGAGCAGGGGAATGCAGGTGCGCAGTCCAACCTTGCGAATGCGTATGCTACCGGACAAGGTGTTCCGAAGGATGACGTAGAGGCTCTGCATTGGTACCGCGCCGCCGCCGAGCAGGGGAACGCATGCGCGCAGTTCAATGTCGGCTCGATCTATGACAGTGGGCAAATCGTTCCGAAGGATGAAGCCGAGGCCGCGCGCTGGTACGCCAAAGCCGCCGAGCAAGGATACGCAAAGGCTCAGTTCATCCTCGGCGTGATGTATGCGACCGGGCAAGGTGTTCCGAAGGACGATTCGCAAGCTGTCGATTGGTATCGCAAAGCCGCCGAACAGGGAAATGCAGGCGCGCAATTCAGCCTTGGCCTCACCTATCAATTCGGCCTCGGTGTCGCAAAAAATGCGCCCGAAGCCGTTCGCTGGTACCGCAAGGCCGCCGAGCAGGGAGACGCAGACGCCCAGACTCATCTTGGCCTGATGTACATGAATGGGGAAGGCGTTCCGAAAAGCGATGCCGAGGCCGTACGCTGGTACCGCAGTGCCGCCGAGCAGGGGAACGCACAGGCTCAGAACGATCTTGGCGTGGCCTATGCCACCGGCAAAGGTGTCCCGAAAAGCGCGTCCGAAGCGGTTCGCTGGTTTCGCAAGGGTTCCGCACAGGGATATGCAGATGCTCAGAACAACCTTAGTAAAATGAAAACCGTGAGTCAACGCTCCGCAAGATAGCTGCGACGCTGCCGCCCGCGAATCGACTCATTCGCAATCAGGCGAGCTCTCGAGTATCCTGCGGAAACAGATGGGCTGATTTCAGGGAGAAGGATTAGACTGTCAACTCTGGGAGCCAAAATGACCGAACCAACTTACGAAGAACTGAAAGCACAACTTGCCGCGCTTAAGGCCAAAGAGCAACGCGGTGGCGCCATGAGCTTCAAAGTCAGCGACAAGGGAGGAGTCAGCGTCTATGGGCTTGGCCGCTTTCCGGTTACCCTGTACTACGAGCAGTGGACCCGCCTGCTGGACAAGGCTCAGGAACTGCGCGAGTTTTTGGACGCAAACAAAGACAAGCTGAAGCTAAAAGAATAACAACCGAACTTCGGCTTCAGATCTGCATGTTTGCACTTGCGAAAGAACGAAGATCAGAGGAGTAAGAGATTGGCACTCGACGAATTTACCAGCATCACTCGCTTTCGTGTTCCGTTTTGCGACATTGACATGTTGCAGCACGTGAACAACGCCGCCTATGTAGTATGGGCAGAAACCGCCCGATGTGTTTACTTCGATGAGGTGCTCGGGGAATCTCTGACCGGGGCGAACGGCATCATTCTGGCCAAGCTCGAAGTCAACTATGAGCGCACGCTCGAATACCGGGAGCACGTTGCCATCGGTTGCAGGGTGACGCGGATCGGCAACAAGTCTTTCGATTTCCTCTCTGAGATTTGGAGCGAGACCTCCGGACAGCGTGCCGCACACTGTCATTCGATCATGGTTGCATTCAACTATGAAACCAAAAGCTCAATCGTGATTCCGCAGAAATGGCGGGACCTCATCGCCGCTCATGAGGTAGTCGCACCGGCTATGGCTGTTGTGGACAATTCATAAACGGGGGCAACAGGAGCACGCGGGATGCATCCATAACTACGCATAAATGCTTTGGAGCGTGGGTCTATGGAAGCAGGTTCAGAGGGGCTGCAGTATCGGGTGCTTGGTGCAACCGGAGAGAAGGTCTCCGCGATCGGTATTGGGGGATGGCATCTCGGCCTGCCCAATGTGGATGAGCAGTTGAGCCGCCGAATTGTTCGCACTGCGATCGATCTCGGCGTCAACTTCATGGACAACTCCTGGGACTACAACAATGGCATCAGCGAAATTCGCATGGGCAAAGCATTGCGCGACGGCTACCGCCAGCGCGTCTTCCTGATGACGAAGATTGACGGGCGATCGAAGAAGGCTGCGGCAAAGCAACTGGACGAATCACTGCAGCGGCTCGATACGGATCACATCGATTTGGTACAGCATCATGAGATCCTGCGCTTTGAAGATCCTCATCGCATCTTTGATCCAGAGGGCGCGAATGCCGCACTGGTCGAGGCACAAAAAGCCGGGAAAATTCGCTACATCGGCTTCACCGGACACAAAGATCCGCACATCCATCTACACATGCTCGAGGTCGCCAACGATCACGGGTTTAAGTTCGATACGGCGCAGATGCCGCTGAACGTCATGGATGGGCATTACCGCAGCTTCGAGAAGTTGGTTGTCCCCGAACTGGTGAAGAAGAAGATGGGCGTGCTCGGCATGAAGTCCATGGCAAACGGGATTATTTTGAAGTCGAACACCGTTACGCCGATCGAGTGTTTGCACTATGCAATGAACCTGCCGACGTCAGTCGTCATTACCGGCGTCGATAGCATGGAGATTCTTGAACAGGCCGTTGAGGCTTGGCGCACCTTCCATCCACTCAGCGCGGCGGAGGTGAAGGCGTTGCTGACGAAGACGGAGAAAGCCGCAGAGGGCGGCGCATTCGAGCCCTTCAAGACGACCTCGATCTTCGACTCTACCGCGCAGAACCCGGCGTGGCTGGGTGAAGAGCCGGAGCGCGTCCAACAACTCATGCCTGGGTGAGAGCGGCCCGCGAGGACATCGCCCATGGTTGCAGATGAAAAGAAGCGGGGCAGCATCTCGCTGCCCCGCTTCAGTTTCTATCGACCTTTTTTCGGTTCTTGACGTGACTCAGCGTTGCGGTCTCGCTATCGATGGCTGACCCGGCTCATGTTCTTGTGGGCTACGACCTTGCCGCTCTCAACCCGCGGATTTTGCGTCAGACACCGAATGCAGGTTACTTCTTACCCAGCCCACCGCCTTCTGATTCCCCTCGATTGCATTCGGAAGAGTATCGAAAACACTGATGGAGAGCATCGCTCCCTGGCCAACCTCAACCCAATGGTATTCGATGAATCCGGGAATCCTGAGATGAATGGCACAAACCCTTCCTTGACCCGCTTCATTGCTTCCTGTGAATCGGTGACGCCATCATACCGTCGCACTGTCGTGTACATACTGCTCTCCTTTGGAAAAATACCGAAGGGTCGTGCCATTCATTGAGTATTAAAACGGGTATTAAAATGTTTGTTGATCCCGTATAGTACAACAGAATTCCACCTCGATCACAGCTCCATGACCAAAGTAATGTCCGTGCTGCTCGGCATAGTTTCACCGCCCTACTTCTCCTTCCACCGCACTTCCATCCCGGCGATAAATCCTCGTCCCGGCATCGCCAGTCCAACCGGCGCTCCGGCCGCGTTGACGGTAAGTAAATCGTAGTACTTGGTGTTGGTCAGGTTGGTCAATTGCAGGTATGGCTTCAGATATTGGAACTGCCGTCCGACCGTCCAATCCACCAGCGGATAAGTCCCCTGTGGTGGATTGGTCGAGGCCTGGTATCTCTGCACGGCCATCACACGGAATCGCGATTCCTCGCCGCCCGGAAGCCTGCTCCACCACGTCGCCACGCCTTCGTTCACCGGGTAATTGAAGACGTAACGATAGATCACGCCGGGCAGCGGTGCCCCAGAGCCATATATTCCGGTATAGCTCAGCTCGAAGCGTTGCCGGTGGGGCAGTTGGCCGCGCAGCGAAACTTCCGCACCCGTGAAGCTGAGTGTCTGCAGGTTCTCCGCCACAGCCGGGGTGCCCGGTGCGGCAGACGCGGAGAGCGCGTAATCGATCACATCATGATCATGGTGATGGAATACGTCTGCATCCACGACCATCCCATGGCCGAGCAGCGCCTGAACTCCACCCTCATAGCTCCATGAGGTTTCAGCTTTCAGATTTGGATTGCCAAGAGTTCCCGGAGCGCTATAGTACAGCTCGGTAAAATCCGGCAAGCGGAAGGCGTGCGACACCGAAGCCCGCAGCTTGATCCGGCTGCTCACCCAGTAGGCGCCGGAGACCGACGGGCTGAAGACCTGGTTGCCGGCCGTGTACAACTCCTCGCGCACTCCCGCATTGAACGAGAAACGCTTCAGCGCCAGCGCGTCGAAGCTCGCATAGACGCCGCCCTGATCCCTCGTGTGGATTCCCAGGTTGTTGCTGTCGATGTGCTCCCGCAGTCCGTCCACGCCGTAGTAGACGCGCATGTCCTGGCCGATCTTTTCAAACCGGCGCAGCGCCGCCTGGTAATCCTCCATCACGTGGTTGTTCTCGTAGATCGACGGAAGGTTCTTGATGTAGATGTACTCATCGGTGTGCCGCCGATAGGCAAAGTCTGCGCTCGTCTGCTTTCCAAACGGCTGCGTCCACGCGGCCAGCCAGCCTTTGTCGCGCTCCCAGCTTGGGATCGTTGCAGGAACTCCATAGAATCCCGCTGCACCGTACGGACGATCGCTGATTCCCAACAGCACATCGCTGGCCCCCAGCGCAGTATTGATCCGGCTCTCGGAGGCGATCGCCAGGTTGCGGTAATCGCGATCCGGAATGAAGCCCGTCGAAAGCTCGCGCACAAACGTCAACTCTTCACTGAAGCGTTTGCGAGCCAGGGTCAGCGCTCCGTTCTGCTGATTCGTCCCAAAGTTGCCGACTCCCGCGCCAAGTCGAATTTCGCTCGTCTGCGGCACAGCGGTAATAAATTTACGGCGCCGCCCATCGCATCCGACCCGTACAGCGTCGAACCCGCGCCCTTCAGCACTTCAATCCGCTGCACTGATTCGAACGGGAACGGAACATCCAGATTATTGTGTCCGGTCTGCACGTCGTTCAGCCGCAGTCCATTCACAAGTATCAATGTTTCTTCAAAGGTCGTGCCGCGGATCGAAAGATCTGCCTCGGTTCCCGGAACTCGCTGCTGCACGTCAAGCGAGGAGTCCTGCTCCATCGCATCCAGCACACTGCGGTACTCTGACGTCGATTGCCCCACATCGATCACGTCTACGCTGCGGTCGGTCTCCTCCAGCGGCACCGCGCCATAGCTGCCCGTCACCACCACCTGCTCTTGCCGGGTCGGCAGACTTCCCGGGAGCAGGTTGCTGCTCCGGAGTACTCTGCGCAAAAGCCGCGCAACTCAATACCAAAACAAAGAAAACATTTCTCATAGATACCTTTTTCCCAGGCTCTCTCGTGCAGCGGAGCCGGTTCGTCAACAATAGATTTACATGCGCGAAAGCGGAGGCGACCGGAATAACCAGCCGGCACAACAGGCCGGGTCTTTTGCCGATATTCCCGCAGGCGATGGAGTGCTTCTGGATTGCTAATTCTGACTCTGGCTCATTCTCACCCGCCCTGCGCTACTCCCGCAATCATGGTTTCATATTGTCTTTGATAGTTAAGTCATTCAATTATGTACAATGGAATGATGCGCATCAACGCCTTCCTCCATGAAAGCCCGATGTTCACCATCAACCGTGCGGCGCGCCGCTTTGATTCCCTCGCCGCTCACGCGCTTGCATCCGATGGACTCAGCTTTCTGGAGGGTCTCGTGCTCGCGGCGATCTTCTTCGATGAGCAGGAGCTCACAAAGCCGTCTCAATTGGCCGAGACCTTTGGTACCACGCGAGGCAACGTCAGCCACTGTGTTTCCTCCCTGGAAGCAAAGGGGCTTCTGCAGAGAATGATCGACCCGATGGATGCGCGGTCTTATTTTCTTGCCTTGAAGCCGCCCGGCAAAAAATGTGCTCTACGCGTCATACGCGCCTTTGACAAGTTGCAGGCCGAGTTCGAAAAGGAGATCGGAAAGACCGTTCTAAGCGACACGCTTAAGGTCATCCGTAAACTCGAAGCCCTCGTGCCCGCCAAGATGCAACGCACTCCCCAGAGTGCGCCATCCGCCGCGCCGTAAGCCTCCCGCAACCAGGAACTTTCTTCTCGCCGGAAGCTACTCTTTCACGGCGATGCCCAGGGTCTTCATCTTGCGGTACAGATGGCTTCGTTCCAGCCCCAGCACCTCTGCCGTGCGGCTCACGTTGCCGTTGTTCTCGTCGAGCTTCTTCAGGATGTAATCGCGTTCATAGGCCGCGCGTGCCTGGTGCAAGGTCGTAAACTCGCCCAGCGACCGCCTGCTCCCCTCGCGATACAGCACCGAGGGCAGATGCTTGCGCTCCAACCGTTGCACCGTCGGATTCATGATCACGATCCGTTCGATCACGTTGCGCAACTCGCGCACATTTCCCGGCCACGAGTAGCGCGCCAGAACCTCCAAACCCTCGTCGGTAATCTCTTTCGTCCGGCGGCTGTACTGGCTGGAGAACTCCTTTAGAAAATGCCGCGCCAGCACCGCGATATCTTCCTTCCGCTCGCGCAGCGGAGGCACCACGAAGGGAACCACGTTCAGCCGGTAAAACAAATCCTCGCGGAAGTTGCCGCGCCCAATCTCTTCTTCCAGATCCTTGTTGGTCGCCGCAATCACCCGCACATCTACCGTGACCGGCTCCTCCATCCCCACCGGAGCAAAGCGCCCCTCGTCCAACATCCGCAGAACCTTCGATTGGGTCTTCAAACTCATATCGCCCACTTCGTCCAGAAAGAGCGTCCCGCCATCGGCTTTGCGAAGCTTGCCCTCCTTCTCGCTGTCGGCTCCCGGAAACGCACCCCGGCAATACCCGAACAGTTCGCTCTCGATCAGGTCTTCGGGAATCGCCGCGCAGTTTACCTCCACGAACATCTCTTCCTTGCGCAGGCTCTGCGCATGGATGGCGCGCGCCACCAGCTCTTTGCCCGTACCGCTCTCGCCGTAGATCAGCACTCGCCCATTGGTCGGCGCCATCAGCCCGATCTGCTGCCGCAACGCCTTCATCGGAATGCTGCTGCCCACAATCTCCGCGTGCGAAGCCTGCCGCTTCAGCTCCTGATTCTCCGAGCGCAGCCGCCGCGCCTCGGCGGCGTTCTTCACCACGATCAGGGTCTTCTCCAACGACAGCGGCTTTTCCAAGAAGTCGTAAGCTCCCAGTTTGGTCGCCCGCACCGCGGTCTCCACCGTGCCGTGTCCGGAGATCATCACCACCTCGGGCCGGTCCTCCAGATCCCTCACCTGTTGCAGCACCGCCAGCCCGTCCATCTGCGGCAGCCAGATGTCCAGCAGCACCACATCAAAGTGCTGATCGCGAAGCAGAATCAGCCCGCTCTCGCCATCTTCGGCGGGAGTCACGCTATAGCCCTCGTCCTCCAGAATCCCGCCCAGCGCCTCGCGAATGCTGGGCTCGTCGTCCACCACAAGAATGTGGGTCATCGTTCACCTTTCTTCCGCATCAAGCTTTTTCCCGCGTCTCGGCCGCCTGCGTCTGTCCCGGCTCGCCGCCGTTAGCGACCGGCAGCTCAACCACAAAGCGCGTACCGACAGGCTCGTTTTGCTCCACTCGTATCGTGCCGCCGTGCTCTTCCAGGATTCGCGCCACGATCGCCAGCCCCAGTCCCGTGCCTCGCGCCTTGGTTGAAAAATACGGCAGGAACAGTTTTTCTTTCGTCTCGGCCGTCACGCCCTCGCCCGTATCGCTCACCTCGATCTCCACCGTGTCGCGCGTCTCCAGCAGGGCTGTGCTGATGCGAATCTCGCGGACCATCGAATCCTTCAGGCTCTCCGCCGCGTTGTCCACCAGGTTGGCGACGACCCTCTTGATCGCCTCCGGATCGGCCATCACGCGCGGCAGGTCGTCCGCCAGCGCCATCTGTACGGTCACTCCCCCAAGCCGTCCTTCAAACAGCGCCATCGCAGACAAAATAATGTGGTTCAGCTCCGCCGCCCGTGGCTGCGACTGCGGAAAGCGCGCCAGGGTCGCAAACTCGTCCACCAGCCCGCGCACCGTCTGCACCGCGCCGCTGATCGTATCCGCGCAGCGCTCGATGATCGCCCGCGACGTGCTTTCGCCGCGCGTTCCACGCTCCATGTGCCGCTTGATGCGCTCAGCCGAGAGCGCAATCGGCGTCAGCGGATTCTTGATCTCGTGCGCAACCCGGCGCGCAACCTCTCGCCAGGCGGCTTGCTTTTGCGCCTTCAGCAGATCGCTCAGATCCTCGAAAACGATCACGTATCCAAGCCGCCGCTGTTGCAAGCCGGTCATCGAAGCCACCGTCACCCCAACCTCCAGTGCCGTCCCCCCGTTCGGAATCTCCATCTGCAAGCTTGTGGTGCCCATTCGGTCTGCCTTGCGCGTCAGCCGCCGTATATCTTCGGCCACCTCAGGCGCGCTGTCGACGGGGAACAGGTCGGTCAGCCGGAGCCCGTTCTGCGGCCCGGGCTGCGTTACTCCCGGCGGCTGGAACATCCTTATCAGTGCTGCGTTCACCCGCGTCACCTGTCCCGCCCCGTCCATCGAGAGCACACCCGAGGGAATACTCTCCAGGATCGTCTCCATGTGCAGTCTGCGCTCTTCCAGCCGAACGTTGGCCTCCTGCAACTGACTGCGATTGCTCTCCAACTCGGCAGCCATACTGTTGAATGACTCCACCAGCTGCCCCAACTCGTCGCCCGCGCTCACCTCCACGCGGTAATCCAGCCTTCCCTCTGAAATGGCCTGCGTGCCCGCCGCCAGTGCCGTCACCGGACGCGTCACCATCTTGCTCAACGCCAGTGCCGACCAGGTGGTGCCAAACAGCACCAGCAGTGTAATGAGCAGCAGAGCCTGCATGTAGGTCTGCCGGATCAGCTTGTTGTTACGCCGCAGCTCCTGATATCGCCGCTCGCTCTGGTCCAGTTGATTCAGCGCGTCAATGTATTTTTCCGGCAGTGGCAGCGCCACCGCCACATGGCCCAAATCTTTCACCGGGGCGGTTCCCACCATGTATTCGCGATGATTCAGCGTGATCTGGCGCGGCTTGCTCTGCAGGTTCTCCAGGCTCGGAACCACCGTGCGCAGAACGCTCCAGGGCAGCGGAGCACCGTAGCTGGCCTCGAACTGCCCCTTGTAAAACGCCAGCACAAAGCCGCCCTGCAACGTAATCTCATGGGCCCGGAACTCCTCCATCAGCGAACCGAACTTGCCCGTGCGAAAGGCCTTCACTGCCTCCCGGTCGGTCGCAATTGCCCGCGCCTCAGCCGACGCATTCTGTCCCGCGTAGCTACTCAGCAGATCGGTCACCGCCGCGCTACGCCCGTGTACCTGCTCAATCGGTTGCGAGAACCACTTGTCGATCGACCGGTTCATCAGCCCATAGGAAAACAGGAACATGGCGATCACCGGCCCGAACGAGAGCATCAGCGCGCCCAGCACCATCCTGCTCCGGAAGTGCGATCCCACCGTCCCAGCCTGCCGCTCCAGGTAGAGCTTCAGAAGGGTGCGCAGCAGCACGAAGATCAGCGCCACCAGCGCCATGAAGATCAGCGCCGAAAGTGCCGCGAAGACAAACGTCTGCACCAGCGAGTCGGGCCGCAGAAATTTCAGATTGAACGCCGCCTGCGAAAAGATGATGAAGACCAGCAGCGCAATGCCAGCGCCAAGCAGGAGGAGTTTGCGGCGTCGTGAGCGGGTTGGAGCCGGTGTGTTCAAAGCAGTCCCACACCGATTCTAGTGCAGGTACCGGTTCTAAGTGCAGGAAAGACACAAAAATCCGGGCGATTGCAACACGCACCGCGGCCCAAAGAACAAGTGCGCGCCTCTTCCGCGCAGGGGTCGCCTTGCGCCTCTCATGTGGTCGGTCTGCGCGTAGGCGTCGCGGATCTTCCGCCCGGCCATCTATCTTTCTACCCAGCCTGTCCCGCGCCGCACGACCGTGACGCCTCGCAAAAGGCCTGCACTGAATGCCCTACATAGGCATTCAGTGCGAGGCTGAAGCGCTTCAGATCGAGCACCACGTTGCTGATATCCAGGAGCAGCAAGTGCTTCTGGACCAAGTCAAAGACCACCGCATCCAGAATCGCCGAATCCAGCACCAGCATGGAGATCGTGTAGCCGGCCGACACTCGTTGCAAGCCATGCTCACGGCCTGCTTCGACGTCGAAATTCACCGGCTCATCCGGCCCCGCCGAATCCATCTGCTCTGCGATCTCGATTACGATCCGGGGAAGAAAGCCGACACGCGCTTCATCGCCCATTACGATTGAGCTCAGGACGGCGTGTGCCTTCATTCTCGCCAGCGTGTCCTCTCGAATCTCACACACCATTTCGCGCAGCAGCTCCGAAAGCCGTTTCGGCTGCACTGGGCGTCGCGGGCGACGGTTCTCCATTCTTTCCTGGATCAGGCTGACCAGATTCGCCACCCGGGCTGGTTTGACCATGTAATCATCCACTTGGCCTTCGATCGCCGCCAACGCGGACTCAAAGGCCGGGTAGCCGGTCAGAATGATACTGAGACACTCCGGTTGCGTCCGCCGCATTGCGCTGACCACAGTAAAACCGTCGCCTGCTTCCCCGATGTTGAGATCGGAGATCAGAATGTCATAGGGATGGGTAGTGATCTCGGTGAGGGCCTGCGCAACCGTCCCAGCCGCGCAAACCTCGAATCCGTGCAATTTCAGAATCTGTGGAAGCGTGAGCCGGAGACTGTATTCATCATCTACGAATAAGATCCTTTTCGCTGGCATCGCACTCTCCTATCCTCTTCTGACGGCAGGAGGTCGGTATAATTCCAAGTAGTAGGATGAATCGCAGCAGATCCCGTCGCGAAAAATCCATGAATTCGATGTGGAAAGCTTTCCCATTTTGAACGTGTACCGTTTCGATGTTGCTCTTATCTAAGACGTGGTCGTCAAGATCCGCTGCCCCGCGGCAGCAGCTTCCGCAGTGGGCACTTCTCGCACCTTGGCGTCCCTTTCACGCAATAATGTTTTGCCGTCTGCACCATGAGGGCATGGAACTCGTTGTAGCGCCGCGAAAGTTCGCTGCGTTCCATAGCCGAGGCCACTGACGGCCTGTGAGCCACGGGCACCCACGCCAAATCCCGCGCCTCTTCAACGCTCGCCGCTTCGCCCCGCCCCTCTTCGTCTTTCGCCTCGTTTGCTGCCTTCCGGCTGCCGCCGTTTAGCTGGGCGGCTCCCGGAGCGGCGTCGTTGGCCAGTGCCCGTTCCACCTTCAGCCGTATCTCGTCATAGCGAGCATCTGCCCCCGCCAGCTCATGGCGTTCAAAGATGCGTCGCGTATAGCTGTCGACTACAAACACTTCGCCGCTTGCCGCATACAGCAGGATCGAATCGGCGGTTTCCGGGCCAATCCCCGGCAGCCCCAACAACTCCTCGCGCAGCGCCGCCACCGGACGGGCGAACATCTCCTCAAGCGATCCGCCATAATTTGCGTCCAGATGCGCGACAAAGCGCTTCAGTCGCGCCGCCTTCTGCCGGAAGTACCCAGCCGGGCGAACCAATTGCTCCAGCTCTTCCAGCGGCGCATGGCGGATTCCGGAAATGGAGAGCACCCCAGCCCGGCGCAGATTTCCCATCGCGCGTTCCACATTCGTCCAGGCCGTGTTCTGGGTCAGGTACGCCCCGACCACCACCTCGAACGGCGACTCCGCCGGCCACCAGTGTTGCGCTCCCATCGCGCCTTCCAGAGTACGGAAAAGCTCCCGAATCTTCTCCGATTGTGAGCTCGTTGTCCTCATCCCGAAAGTGTAGCGAACATTCCGCTCTCCCGCTCTTCGGGTGTAGTCCCTTGGTCATGACTTTCCTGTTTCCTATCGATTGACAATTAATGTCAAACTGCTACTCTGCAATTATTGCTCCGGGCAAAGCTTGCGTCTCGCCTCGTTCCCTGCGTAGCGGCTTTCCTGGAGGTGTGCCGATCCGGCATACACCAATGAAATGTCCGAATTGAGGATGGAATTGTCGACTACACCGAAAGGCCCACAAATCGCGGCGTTCGATCCTGCAAACTATGCCATCGATCCAAAGATCGTCAAATTGGTTGCGATCGACATTGCACGGAAGTACAAGGTTCTGGCGCTCGGGCGGGTTGGCACCTCACTGCAGGTCGCCATGGTGGACCCGAGCAACTATCGTGCTCGCGACGACCTGAAGTTCATCACCGGCTTTGACATCGAACCGCTCAAGGGCGATGAAGCCGCCATCCTGGAAGCCATCGAATACGCCTACAACATCCCTGAGCCAGGCTCAAGCAACGAAGGCGGCGAGGACATAACCCAGGCGCTGGGGGCCTTTGCTGACGATTTCGATGCTGAAGACGATGAGGGGAGCGGAGAAGAAGAGGCTTCGCTGGCTGACCTGGAAGCGGCCGCAGAAGGCCAACCAATCGTGCGCCTCGTCAACGTGGTCCTCTCCGAGGCCGTCAAGGCCGGAGCCAGCGACGTTCACCTGGAGCCATACGAAAAGGAATACCGCGTCCGCCTTCGCGTTGATGGCATTCTTCAGGAACTGATGAAGCCTCCGCAAAAATTGCGCGACGCCATCATCTCCCGCATTAAAATCCTCGCCCGCCTCGACATCAGCGAAAAGCGTCTGCCGCAGGATGGCCGCATCATGATCCGCATGAGGATCAATGGCCGCCGCCGCCAACTCGATTGGCGTGTCAGCACCCTGCCCACCCTCTGGGGCGAAAAGATCGTAATGCGCTTGCTGGACAAGGATAATCTCCGCCTCGATATGACCCAGCTCGGCTTCGAGCCCGAGTCGCTGGAGAAATTTCAGGCAGCGATCCTTAAACCCTTCGGAATGGTGCTGGTCACCGGCCCCACCGGCTCCGGCAAAACCAACACCCTATACTCGGCCATCTCTCTGCTGAATAAGCCGGACACGAACATCATGACCGCCGAAGACCCGGTCGAGTTTCAGTTGCAGGGCGTCAATCAGGTTCAGATGAAGGAGCAGATCGGCCTCAACTTTGCCGCCGCCCTGCGCTCGTTCCTGCGCCAGGATCCCAACATCATCCTCGTCGGCGAAATCCGTGATTTTGAAACCGCCGAAATCGCCATCAAGGCCGCCCTTACCGGCCACCTCGTGCTGAGCACGCTTCACACCAACGGAGCCCCGGAGACCGTCTCCCGCCTTATGAACATGGGCATCGAACCCTTTCTGGTCGCAACCTCCGTCCATCTGATCGTGGCTCAGCGCCTCATTCGTCGCGTCTGCACTAGCTGCGCACAGCCGGTCGAGGTTCCAGAAAAGACGCTTCTCCAGGTCGGATTCACCCAGCAGGAAGCCCGCACCGTCAAAGTGATGAAGGGCCGCGGCTGCGAAAAGTGCAAGAGTACCGGCTACAAAGGCCGTACCGCCTTGTACGAGGTTATGGAGGTCGATGACTCTCTCCGCGAGTTGATCCTCATCGGAGCCTCCTCGCTCGAATTGAAGAAGAAAGCCGTCGAGAATGGAATGATCACGCTGCGCCGCAGCGGCCTCCGAAA
This sequence comes from uncultured Acidobacteriota bacterium, assembly GCA_963738165.1. GTDB lineage: Bacteria > Acidobacteriota > Terriglobia > Terriglobales > Acidobacteriaceae > TOLSYN. The sequence continues at coordinate 13,509 of CAVTVE010000015.1, read as the reverse complement.
GATCATGCTCGGCCAAACCAGCATGGAAGAAGTTGTGCGCGAAACCGTGAAGTAAGCACCGGCCGCAGTTCTTTCGGCGCGCCTCGTTTGTAAGGAGATGGAATGGCGGTAACCCTGAGCGATCTGTTGAAGAAGCTGCTCGAATTAAACGGCAGCGATCTTCACATCACCACCAATTCGCCGCCGCAGGTTCGCGTCCACGGCCACTTGCAGCCACTGGACATGCCCCCCTTGGGGCCAGCCGACACCAAGCAGTTGGCCTACTCCGTCATGGCCGATGCTCAGAAGCATCACTTTGAAGAGGATCTCGAACTCGATTTCTCGTTCGGACTCAAAGGCCTGGCCCGCTTCCGCGCCAACATTTTCAATCAGCGCGGTGCCGTGGCAGCGGTCTTCCGCGTGATTCCCTTCGAGATCAAAAGCTTCGCCCAACTCAATCTTCCCCCGGTGGTCGCCAAATTGTGCGACCGTCCGCGCGGACTCATCCTGGTCACCGGTCCTACCGGCTCCGGCAAGTCCACCACGCTGGCGGCCATGCTGGATAAGATCAACAGCGAGCGCCACGAGCACATCATCACCATTGAAGATCCCATCGAGTTCGTGCATCCGCACAAGAACTGTCTCGTCAACCAGCGCGAAGTTCACCAGGACACCAAGAGCTTCAGCGGTGCTCTCCGTGCTGCTCTCCGCGAAGATCCCGACGTCGTGCTCATCGGCGAAATGCGTGACCTGGAGACCATCGAGTCGGCTCTGCGCATCGCCGAAACCGGTCACTTGACCTTCGGAACCCTGCACACCAACTCCGCTTCCTCCACCATCAACCGTGTCATTGACGTCTTCCCGGCGCATCAACAACCGCAGATTCGCGCACAGTTGTCGCTCGTGCTCGAGGGTGTGCTCTGCCAGGCGCTGTTGCCCAAGGCCGGTGGTCAGGGCCGGGCCATGGCCATGGAGATTCTCGTCCCCAATCCGGCCATTCGTAACCTGATCCGCGAAGACAAAATCCATCAGATCTACTCCTCCATGCAGACCGGCCAGGATAAGTTCGGAATGCAGACCTTCAATCAGTCATTGATGACGTTGTACTTGCAAAAGTCGATTACCATCGAGACGGCGCTGTTGCGCTCCTCCAACCCCGATGAACTTCAGGACATGATTAATCGCGCGCTGAATAACGCCAAATCGAACAGCAGTATGGCTGCGCGCAAGTAATTAAGCCAGGCAAAGCAGAGAGGGCACAATGCCGGTTTTCACATATCAAGGAAGCAACGCAGCGGGTGAAAAGGTACAGGGCGAGCGCGCCGCTGAAAATAAACAGGTGCTCCGCGCCGCGCTGGCGCGCGAGCGAATTCAGGCAAACGTAATCAAGGAGAAAGGCTCTGGAGCCGGCTTCAACCTGCAGTTAGGCGGCTCGGTTAAGTCCAAGGAACTGGCCATTTTCTTCCGCCAGTTCTCAGTTATGATTGACGCCGGCCTTCCCCTGGTGCAGTGTCTGGAAATCCTCGCCAACAACCAGCTGAACCTGTTTTTCAAGAAGGCTCTTCTCGGCGTCCGTGCTTCGGTGGAAGGCGGCTCATCTCTGGCCAACGCCTTACGAGCCTATCCCAAGATCTTCGACGATCTCACCACCAACATGATCGAAGCTGGCGAGACCGGCGGTATTCTGGACCTCATCCTCCAGCGCATCTCTCAGTACGTCGAAAAAAGCGTCAAGATGAAGGCTGCGGTCAAGTCCGCCCTCGTCTATCCGGTCTCAGTCATCGTGATTGCCTTGCTCGTGGTCGGTTGCCTGCTCAAGTTTGTCGTGCCCATCTTTGCAAATCTTTTCGTCGGGCTCGGTGTGGCTCTGCCCGCATCCACCCAGTTTGTGATTAACCTCTCGGCTTTCGTCAGCAACTTCTGGTGGCTCATCTTTCTTACCATCGGATTGATCGTCGTCGGCCTCAAGTTCATTCGCAAGACGCCGCAGGGGCTGTTCTATACGGACAAGGCGCTGCTCGGTCTGCCCGTCTTTGGCCAGGTTCTCCGAAAGATCGCCGTCGCCCGCTTCACCCGCACGCTGGGAACGCTGATCTCCTCTGGCGTGCCCATTCTCGACGGTCTTTCGATCACCGCTCGCACCGCCGGCAATGCCGTTCTTGAGCGCGCTCTCATGAACGTGCGCAAGTCCATCGAAGAAGGCCGCACCATCGTTGATCCTTTGCGCGAGTGCGGCGTCTTTCCAAGCATGGTCACGCAGATGATCGGCGTCGGCGAAGCCACCGGCGCCATGGACAACATGCTCCAGAAGATCGCCGACTTTTACGAAGATGAAGTCGATGCGGCCACCAAGGACATGCTCGCCCTGATGGAGCCGATGTTGATCAGCTTTCTCGGCGTTGCCGTCGGCGGAATCGTCATCTCGCTCTACATGCCCTTGTTCTCCATGATCTCGAAACTCGCGGGCTAGGAAGGACGTCGGGATGGCTGCGGGAGCGATTGAGCGGATCTGGTTGCAGTGGTTGGTCAAGGTCCGCGTTATTATCATCACGATCCTGCTCGCAATCGAGCTTGCGATCGTCAGTCTTACTGCCACCAACGTCAACCGGCGTCTGTTTGTGCTGGTCATCCTGGCCTGGTATGCCGTCGCCGCGCTCCATCTGTTTCTCTTCACCTTCCGCGAGCATGACTGGCGAATGCAGTCCAAGCTGCAGGTCATGGCCGATCTGTTCTTCGCCACCGCGGTCATCTACATCACTGGCGGCATAGATACCTCCTTCAACTTTCTCTATCCCATCATCATCATCGTCGCCAGTACCTTGGTCTCGGAAGCCTGGGCCTATCTCACCGCCGGCTTGTCTTTCGTCCTGCTGGGCGGACTCCTTGAACTCTCGTACTTCGATGTGATTCGCTCCTACTCCAACAGTCGTCCTGATCTCAAGTCGCTGCAGGCGGTCATCTTCATCAACCTCTTCGCCTACCTTGCCATCGCCTACCTCGCCAACAAGCTGGCGAACCGCATGCGCCAGGCCGATGTTGCTTTGAAGGATAAAACGTTTGAGTTGGAGAACCTTCAGTTCCTGCATGAGATCATCGTGCGCTCCATCTCCAGCGGGCTGATCACCACCGACCTGGCCCATACCATCAAGCTGGTCAACCCGGCCGCCAAACATTTACTCGGCCGCGGCCTCCAGGATCTCGTCGGGCACAGTGTGCAGGAGCTCTTCTCCGACCCCCTTCCCAAACCCAGCGCACCGCGTATCGAGGTGCGGGCGCACACTCCCAGCGGCATTGAAAAGCTGATTGGCGTCGGCTGCAGCGCCCTCCTCGGCCCCGATGGCGAAACCATCGGCTACATCTACACTTTTACCGACCTTACTGAGATTCGCCATCTCGAACGCGAACTCCGTCTTCGCGACCGCCTTGCTGCCGTCGGTCGCCTTGCCTCCGGCATCGCCCATGAGATTCGCAATCCGCTCACGTCCATTGCCGGTTCGGTCAAGATGCTCTCAGGCATCGCTGCTCTCACCGACGATCAGCGAGCCCTCGTCGGTATCGTCACCCGCGAATCCGAGCGCCTTGATGCCATCATCTCGGATTTCCTCGCCTACTCGCGAGACCGAAAATTTCAGAGCATGCGCGTTGATCTCTGCCAGCTTCTTTCTGACACGCTCACGCTGCAGGAAAACCGCTCGTCCGCCATCACCATCGAGCACCGATTCTCTCATCCCGTGGCCATGGTCGAAGGCGATGGCGACAAACTCAAGCAGGTTTTCTGGAACCTCTCCAGCAATGCCATCCGCGCCATGGCCGGCGGCGGAGTGCTCACCGTCACGCTTGATCCATTCGAGAGCTATTGGCGCATTCGTTTTCGAGACACCGGAGCCGGCATCTCGCCACAACTCATCGAAAAAATTTTCGAGCCATTCCAGTCCGGCTTTGAAGGCGGAACCGGTCTCGGCCTCGCCATCGTCTACCGCATCGTCCAGGCCCACGGAGCTCAGATCAACGTCCGCTCCCAGCCCGGCAAGGGAAGCGAATTTACATTGCTCTTCCGTCAGTCGATCTCTGAAATTCCGGCCATTCCGGCTGCATCGCTGCCGCAGATTTCCAACTTCAGCCGCATCAGCCGTGGCGACGAAAGCAGGTAAGCATGGGACACATCCTGGTCTGTGATGATGAGCGCTCCATCTGCCAGATGTTGCAGATCAAGCTTCAGAACCAGGGACACCGTGTAGAGACGGTGACCTCCGGCGAAGAGGCTTTGCGCAAAATTGACTCCACACTCTACGACGTTGTCGTTACCGACGTGCGCATGCCCCGCGTCACCGGGATGGAGGTTCTCCAGCACTCGCGCCAGGTCTCGCCAGACACCTCGGTCATTATCATCACCGCCGTCGATGACACGGAAAACATCATCGAGGCCGTCAACACCGGAGCTTTCTACTACATCCGCAAGAGCCCCGACCTGCACGAAGACGTCAAGAACGCCGTCAAGCTGGCCATGGACCGTACTCAGCTCCGCAAGCAAAACGCCGCCTTCAAGCGTGACGCCGCGCAGCATAACTCGCTCGACAATCTCATCGGCGAGAGCGAGCCCATGTGCCGCCTCAAGCAAACCATCCGCACCATTGCCACCACCAACAGCACTGTCATCGTCAGTGGCGAGAGCGGCACCGGCAAGGAGCTTGTCGCCCGCGCCATCCACACCTGCTCGCCGCGCTCCAATGATCCTTTCGTCAGCATTAACTGTGGAGCCTTCCCCGAAACCCTTTTGGAGAGCGAGCTCTTCGGCTATGTGAAGGGGGCCTTCACCGGAGCTAGCGCCAACAAGCGCGGACTTTTTGAACTCTCCAGCGGCGGCACCATCTTCCTCGATGAGATCGGTGAAACCACGCTCTCCATGCAGGTCAAGCTTCTGCGAGTCCTGCAAGAGCGTTGCATTCGTCCCGTCGGCGGCGGCCAGGAGACGCCCGTCGATGTCCGCGTCATCGCCGCCACCAATAAGAATCTTCTCCAGCAGATTCAGGATGGACTCTTTCGCGAAGACCTTTACTACCGTCTCAGCGTCATCCCCGTCGAGGTGCCTCCGCTCCGCGATCGTGGCGATGACATCGTCCTGCTCGCCAATCATTTCCTCAAAAAGTTTGCCGTACAGATGGGCAAGAACGTGGTCCGCCTCTCACCCGCGAGCCTCCACATCATGCGGGGCTACGATTGGCCCGGCAACGTGCGTGTCCTTGAAAACACCATCGAGCGCGCCGTGGCCATGTCCTCCGGCGATGAACTCAACGTCGAGTTGCCAAACTCCCACCACAGCGCCATCCCCGCCTCCGCGGCGGGTAACGGGGCACCCGGCGTAGTCCTTCCCGCCGACGGCATCGACCTTGAACGCTATATTGCCGACGTGGAAAAGAGTCTCCTTCAGTCGGCCCTGCGCCGCTCCAATGGCGTCCAAACCCGGGCCGCTGAAATCCTCAAACTCAGCTACCGCAGCTTCCGCCACATGATGAAGAAGTACGACCTCTCCTGATTAAATCACCTTCCCTGAGCCACCATCCTCGGAAGAACCGCCGTCAGCAGGGCCATCAAGGTTCCGCGCACGCTTTCCCCTGTCCGCAACACCTCGTCGTGATTGATCGTACCCTCGGACAGTCCCGCGGCCATATTGGTCACGCAAGAGATCGCCAGAACACTGATTCCCATGTGGCGCGCCACGATCACTTCCGGCACGGTGGACATCCCCACCAGATCGGCCCCAATTGTGCGCAGGTAGCGAATCTCCGCAGGAGTCTCATAACTAGGCCCGGCCAGCGCGGCGTACACCCCTTCCTTTAGATCGATACCAAGCTCCCCTGCCGCCTCCAGCGCCAGCCCTCGATATTCCCGGCTATAGGCCTCGGTCATATCCGGAAAGCGCGGGCCGAAGCGATCATCGTTTGGCCCGTTGAGCGGGTTGTTGCACTGCAGGTTGATGTGATCACTGAGCAGAACCAGCGCGCCCTTGTCGTAGGCGGGGTGAATGCCTCCCGCCGCGTTGGTCAGCACCAGGCTCTTTACTCCCAAACGGCCCAGCACGCGCACCGGAAAAGCAGCTTCGCGGCTGCTGTAACCCTCGTATTGGTGAACCCGCCCCTGCATGGCAGCAACCGTGAGCTCGCCGATCTTCCCAATCACTAGCCGTCCGGCATGGCCGACGGCCGTGGAGCGCGGAAAATTTGGAATGTCGGCATAAGGAATGGCAACGGAATCCTTCAGCTCCTCCGCAAACGCACCCAGCCCCGAGCCCAGCACAACCGCAATTTCAGGCACTCCCAGGTGCGGCTTCTGCGAAAGCTGCATCCGAATCACCATCGCCGCAGATTCGGCGCGCGTGAACTCATCCATTGCCATGTGCTTTACATCTGCGTGTGAACTCATAACAGAACTCCCACAATGCAAGCCGACATCAGGTTCGCCATGGTTCCGGCGATCATAGCTTTAAAGCCAAGCCGGGCAAGGTCGCCGCGGCGCGACGGCGCCAACGCGCTCAGCCCGCCAATCTGAATTCCGATGGAAGCAAAATTTGCGAAGCCGCAGAGCGCAAAAGTCGCAATCGTAAACGAGCGTGGATCGAGTGCGGCCCTCTCTGCCCCGAGCATCGTAAACGCCACCAGCTCATTCAACACCATGCGCGTTCCCAGCAAGTTCCCGATCGCAGTGCAATCATGCCACGGCACTCCAATGATAAAGGCCACAGGGGCGAGAAGAACGCCGAAAATTCTTTCCAGGCTCGCCGGAAACCAATTCACGCCATGTGCCGCAAGAAAATTATGTGTGCCGCCTAAAAGTGAGTTGATGAGGAAGATGATGGAAAGAAACGAGATCAGCATGGCGGCCACGTTCAGCGCCAGCACCAGGCCGTCGCTGGTCCCCTTGGCCGCCGCCTCCAGCACGTTACTGGCGCGCTCCTCTTTCGGCAATCTGGCTCCGGTCGCAGTCTCTGGTACTTCAGTCTCCGGTACCAGCATCTTAGCGACCGTCAGAGTTCCCGGTGCGGTCATAATCACCGCAGCCAGCAGATGCTCCGGCGCCGCGCCGTTGGCAATATAGGCGGCCATCATGCTGCCGGAGACGTGCGCCATCCCCGCCGTCATAACCACCATCAGTTCGGATTGCGTCAGCCGCGGAAGAAACGGCCGAATCGTGAGCGGCGCTTCGGTCTGGCCCATCACAATCGAGGCCGCCACGTTAAGCGACTCCGCGCCACTCGCCCCCATCGCCCTCTCCATCACCACGGCGACGATGCGAATCAGAAACTGCATCACCCCGAAGTAATACAGAATAGCGAAAAAAGCTGCGACGAAGATGATGGCCGGCAGAACCTGGAAGGCGAAGATAAAGCCCAAGCTGGAGTGCTGCGCCCCGGCCTCTCCAAATACAAACCGCGAGCCCGCGAAGGAGCAGGCAAGCAACCGCTTCGCGCCCTCTCCCGCCTTTGCGATCGCCAGTTGCCCGAAACGCACCTTGGTTACGAGAATGGCAAAAAGCACCTGCAGCGCGACTCCCGTCGCCACCACGCGCCAGCGGATCGCCCTGCGGTTGGTGGAAAACAGCCATGCCGCCGCCAGCATCAACGCCAGCCCCAGCACTCCAGTGAATCGTCCCATTCCCCCTCTTTCAAGCCCGAGCGGACACGCGCAAAACAGAGCTGCCCTGAATCACCTTCTGGATCAACTTACGCATTTGCGGCTTGTGCGCGCCGATCGAGTAAGAAGCGGCGATGAGCGGCCTCGCCTCGGCAAAGCGCTCCGCGGAATTGTAATGAACCGTGCATAGCGCCTCGCCCGCGGAAACCGCGTCGCCCACCTTCTTGTGCAGCACAATCCCAACCGCGGCATCGATCGCGTCGTCCTTCGTCGCTCTGCCGCCGCCCAGCATCACCCCGGCCATCCCCATGCGCTCGCACTCCATTGCCGAAACATAACCGCTCGCAGTGGCCTGTATCTCCTGCCGGTGCGTGGCGCACGGCAGCAACCCGAAATCGTCTATACCTCGCACGTCGCCGCCCTGCTCGCATACCAGTTCGCGAAACTTTCGCAGCCCCTCGCCACTGCGAATGAGGTCCAGCGCCAGCGCGTGCCCCTCCTCCACACTTTTCGTGCGGCCCCCGAAAAGAAACATCCAGCCGCAGAGTTCAAGCGTAAGTTCAACTAGATCTTCAGAACCCGCAAAACGCCCGCGCAGAACCTCGACACATTCCACAACTTCCAGCGCGTTGCCGATGCACCGCCCCAGCGGCTGATCCATATCCGTGATCAGCGCGACCATCTTCTTTCCCATAACTTCGCCGGTCTCCACCATCAACCGGGCCAGCAACTCGCTGTCCTTGGCCTCTTTCATGAATGCTCCCGAGCCGGTCTTCACATCGAGCACCAGCCCGTCGATTCCCTCGGCCAGCTTCTTGCTCATGATGGAGGCGCAGATCAGCGATGGGCTCTCAACCGTTCCCGTAACGTCGCGCAACGCATAGAGCTTTTTGTCCGCCGGAGCAAGCTCTTCGGTCTGTCCGATCATCGCGCAACCAACTTTGCCGAGAATGCGGCGGAACTCATCGAGTTCCAGGTGAACGTTAAAGCCAGGAATTGCCTCGAGTTTATCCAGCGTGCCGCCGGTGTGCCCCAGGCCGCGCCCGCTGATCATCGGCACATTCACCCCGCCAGCGGCCACAACCGGCGCGAGGATGAGCGAGGTCTTGTCGCCTACGCCGCCGGTGGAGTGCTTATCCACCTTGCTCCCCGCAATCGCCGAAAAATCCAGCACCTTGCCCGAGTGAAGCATTGCGCTGGTGAGCGCAGCAGTCTCCATACGGCTCAGCCCGCGAAGCACCGCAGCCATCAAAAACGCCGACATCTGATAATCGGGAATTTCGTTGCGCGTATAACCGGAGACGATGAATTCAATTTCATCGCGCGACAGTTCTCCGCCATCGCGCTTCTTGCGGATGAGCTCAACAAAAAGCATCTGAGGCCATTCCTTCCGATGAGCTGAGGATCACGGGAATCTCTTGTTTATGTGCTTCCCAGGTCGAACCCGCTCAAAGTAGTACCAAAGGAAGGTAAATGGAAGGAAAGCCAATAGGATCATCGGGAGCGGGTGTCTCTCGTATCGGATAGATACGTAGAGCATCCAGAGAGACCCTAGAGGCGGCACAGAAAAAAATGCAATAGACACAAACATGAACGGTGAGTTTTCGGGGACCTGGGCGTATGCCACGATCCAAAACGCTATGCCAACAGCGGAGAGACCCAAGAGAACCCAAACGAGCAGCTTCATAATTTAATGACGACTCCCATAGTCGCCCGAGGTTTGAGGTTCACAGCTGAGAGTTCACGATTGAGAGTTCCTGACGAGTCGAGCTTATCCCACGCGCCGATTCCGCGCCAAGCAGAATTCTTTGTTCGTTTTTTACTCCGCTCCCAGCTCTCTCACAATGCCCACACTGGCGCTGGCGCCCACGCGAGTGGCTCCGGCGTCCACCATGCTCAGCAGCGTGGCGGCCGTGCGGATTCCGCCCGCCGCTTTCACTCCGATCTTGTGGCCCACCACACCGCGCATCAGCGCCACATCGCCCGCCGTCGCCCCGGCGCTGGAAAAGCCGGTCGAGGTCTTTACGAAATCCACCTCTGCCGCCGCCGCCAACTGGCAGACCAGAATCTTCTCTTCCGTGCTCAACAGCGCGGTCTCTATGATGACTTTCAGCAACCCACCGCAGCCGTGGCAGAGGCGCGCCAGCGACTGCATCTCCATCTGCACCAAGTTCCGGTCGCCGCTCTTCAGTGCGCCGATATTGATTACCATGTCTAACTCGGTGGCTCCCAGCCGCAGCGACTCACTGGCTTCGGCCAGCTTCGACCTGCAGGTGCTAGCGCCCAGAGGAAAGCCGATCACGGTGCCGGTCACCACATCGCTTCCGCGCAGCTCCGCCTTGCACTGTGCAATGTTGCAAGGGTTCACCATCACCGCGTAGAAGCCGTATTCCGCGGCCTCGCGGCAGAGTTTTGTTACCTGCCCGCGCGTGGCCTCAGGACTTAACAGCGTATGGTCAATGAGCTTCGCCGCCAGTCGCCAATCGTTGCGAATGGCCTCCGCGGCAGGATTCAAATTCAACGTATGAGACATCTAATTACCTGCTTCGGCCGCCCCGCGGCCTGCCTGCAAAATTAAAATGGCGGCACTCAGTGTACGGCGAAGCCAGCCTTGCCGCCACTACGGAATCACGCAAATATCAGGAAGGTTGCGGTAACGTTCGGCATAGTCCATCCCGTACCCCACAACAAACTCATCCGGAATCTCATATCCCACGTAATGGGCCTCGATCGGCTGCTCGCGGCGGCACTTTTTGTCCAGCAGGGCCGCGATCCTGAACGCCTTGGGATGGTGTGCCAGGATCATCTTCTTCAGATACGACATCGTCAATCCGGTATCGAGAATATCCTCCACCAGGATGACGTTCTTGCCCTCTATCGACAAATCGACATCCTTCAGCAATTTGACCTCTCCGCTGTTCTGCCTCTGGTTGCCATAACTCGAGACCGAAATGAAATCGAAGGTGGAGTCCAACTCGATATGGCGCGCCAGATCGCTGAGAAAAATCGCCGCACCCTTCAGCACTCCCACCAGAATCACGGATTCTCCGGCAAAATCCTCGGAGATCTGTCGTCCCAGCTCAGCCACACGGGCCCCAATCTCTTCACGTGTGAAAAGTACTTTTAGCTCCGGCACAATGCATCGCTCCCAAAAACCGCGTTAACGCCAACGAAAAAGGGGATGGTAGATGCTCTCGGCAAAAGTTGCAAGCCGAAGCAGCCGGAATCGTCTCCAGCCCTTTTCACGATATGATGGCTGAGTTCCACTTACAAGGGCCCTGTCCGCCCTGGAGGAAGCAATGCGCCGGTGCAGCGCGGCAATGTCGTCCATCTTACTTGTCGCAGTTCTTTCCCTCAGTGCCTCTGGATCACAGATCCAGACCTTCAAAAACTCACCGGCACGCCCGGCCACCGCAGCTCAGCAAATTGCCAAGGAGCAGCAACAACAGCAACAATCCGAACCATCCCCGGAGGCGCGCACAGAAAAAGCTCTCAACGAGGCGCGCAGTAACCTTGGCGCACTCTATGCACTGCTCAAGCAGATGCCCAAGGGTGGCGACCTGCATAACCACCTCACCGGAGCCGTTTACGCCGAGAGCCTCATCCAATTTGCCGCAGAGTCCGGCCTGTGCATCGACCGCCAATCGCTCGCGCTGGCGCAGCCCCCGTGCCAGCCCAACCAGGCCGAGGCACGCCAGGCCCTCAGCGATCCCGAGCTATACCACAATGCCATCGATGCCTGGTCGATGCGCGACATCACCCCTGATACCGACGGCCACGATCATTTCTTCGAAACCTTTTCCAAGTTCGGCCCCGCTGCTCACGCCCATCTGTCGCAAATCCTCGCCGAAGTCACCCAGCGCGCCGCCGACGGCAATGTGCAGTACCTGGAGCTGATGATCTCTCCCGACCAGGGCCGCGCCTCGGAGCTAGGAGCCAAGCTGGGCTATGATCCCGAATTCGCCACCATGCGCCACAAGCTCTTGGACGCGGATTTTGCCGCCGCCGTCGAGGAAGCGCGCAAGAACCTGGACGCGATCGAACGCGGCAAGAATGCCCATCTTCATTGCGCCAATGAGCCCGAAGTGCAAGCCGGAGCCTGCTCGGTACACGTCCGCTACATCTACTCCGTGGCACGCGCCGCCACCCCCGCACAGGTCTTCGCCCAGATGCTGATGGGCTTTGAGTTGGCCAGCCGCGATCCGCGCGTCGTCGCCCTCAACCTGGTACAGCCCGAAGACTGGTACGTGCCGATGCGCGATTTCTATCTCCATATGATGATGCTGAACTATCTCAAGAGCGTGTACCCGGACGTGCATATCACGCTGCACGCTGGAGAGCTCGCCCCCGGCCTCGTGCCGCCCGATGGCCTGCGCTCCCACATCCGCGAGTCTATCGAGGTGGGCAAGGCCGAACGCATCGGCCACGGTGTCGACGTTATGTACGAAGAGCATCCGCACGAACTCCTGGCCACCATGGCCCGCCGTAACATCATGGTCGAGATCTGCCTCACCTCCAACGATGAGATCCTCGGCGTGCGCGGTCGCCAGCATCCGCTGGCAATGTACTTGAAGGCAGGCGTCCCGGTCGCCCTGGCAACCGACGACGAGGGCGTCTCCCGCTCCGAGATGACGCTCGAATACGAGCGTGCCGTAACCGACCAGGGACTCGACTACGCCACCCTGAAGAAGATGGCGCGCACCAGCCTCGAGCACTCTTTCCTCCCCGGAGCCAGCCTCTGGAGCGACCCTCGCAAATTCACTCCCGTCCACGAGTGCGCCGCCGACCGCCCCGCAACCCTGCCCAATCCCCCCTGCACCAAATTCCTGAACGCCAGCGAAAAAGCACGCGAACAATGGCGCCTCGAACGTCGCTTCGCCGACTTCGAAAGCAAGTTCTAACCCCAAGCGGCCTCGGCCAGCGATCAAATGACCTGGAGCTACCAGATAGTCTTTACCAATTTCGAGCGGCGAATGAACCTGTCTGCTGTGACGAGCGGCATACCTTCCGCAATGGAAGTCGCGCCGATGAGACGCTCCTGCGGGTCACGAGGGTAGGAATCTGGAAAGCCAACAGCTACCGAGGCGATCTTCGTCGTGATTGAACGGACTATCACCTTGGAAACGCACTGACGCACAAAATCATGAACCGATTCAGAGCTCTCGATGCGTCCATTTTGAGCCAGCCACGCCAGCTCCCAAACTGAGATAGAGGCAATTGCAATCCCATCGCCCGCTCGCGCCTCCCGAATTGCAGCGACGGCTTTTTTAGAGAGTTTTGACGGCTCAAGGGACAGCCAAACTAGAACATGCGTATCGAGTAGGATCACAAATTCCAATCCTCAGCAGGAACAGTGTTCATGACATCGCCAACAATCTTGGCCTTGCCGGCCATATAGCCGAAAATGTCATCCACGTCCTTTTTCGCCGGAACGACCTGCACCACAGGCTTGCCATGCTTGGTAATCACAACAGACTCACCACTTTGCTGCACGTGATTCATAATCGCAAGGCACTGAGCCTTGAACTGCGCGGCTGCAATCTGCTTCATGAAGACCTCTCCAATATGACCATTATAATATGACCATTATAATATGACCACATCGTAAATGCTAGTCGCTGTTATTCCGTCCAGGAAAAACACGTGGGTGGCCCAGAGTTGGTTCAGTTCCAACTCTGGGGCTCGGGTGTCTCGGCGTCTGTCCGAGAGCTTCCGAGCACTGTTCAAGATTTCCTAAGCGACCGATGTTGGAGTGGAAGTCGAGTCAGAACCTTTCAATCCCGATAATGCATATGCCAAATCCCAGAGTTGGCGGGTGGCCCATATTAGCCCTATTTTGGCTAATGTGGGGCTGTTGACGTTGTCCTTGTCACGGTTTTCGTTTCGGGATTGTTGGATACTT